>NZ_JBHTRZ010000001.1:1205972-1213610 GCF_042795335.1 Streptomyces sp. NPDC056479
TTCTGGTTGTTTGCGGGGGTCCTCCCCCCCCCCCTGCTCGTCCACCCCCCCCCGGAACGCTGTGTGTTGTGTTTCCCCGCCCCCCTTTCCCCCCCCACCCCCCCAATCCGTTGTCAGGTTGCTTCAGCCGGCCGTCAGCATGGCCTCCGCACCGTCCAGAGCGCGTTCCAGGGTGAACAGGAAGAACTCCGTCTCCTGTGCCTCGATCGCCTCGGGATCGGTGCTGCGCGCGCGGGCGGTCGTGCCCGCCGCGGCCAGACCCGGCTGTGACTCGTCCTCCGCGAAGGCGGCCATCGCGCGCCCCATGTCGGCCCGCGCCGTGGGGTATTGGCCCCGGTCGTCCTCCACGGCGACCAGCGCGAACGCGCTGTTGAACAGATAGCGGTAGACCTCGGGTGCGTGTTCGCCGAAGCCGGCCTTCATCAGCACCCGGATGCCCGTGTCGATGGTGGGCAGCGCCGACGGCACGTTCGGTCCCACCGCGCACAGCCGGCGGGCCACGCCGGGGTACCGGCGCAGCACGGTCCGGCCGTCGGACATCACGGAGCGGAACCACTGGCGCCAGGGCACATCGTCGGTGGGGATCGGGATCCGGGAGATCACGCGGTCGATCACGCCCATGACCACGGCCTCGCGGTCGCCGACGTGATAGGCGATCACGCCGGGCCAGACGTCCAGTCTGGTGGAGATCTGCCGGATGGACAGGCCGTCGAGTCCCAGTTCCCCGGTCACCTCGACTGCCGCATCGATGATCTTGTCCGCCGTGATCGGCGGCAGGCCCGCTGCCGCCCGTGACCGGCGGCGCGGTGCTGAGTCAGACATGACGAACGACCTCACATTGAGGCGCTGTTGCTGCAGCGCTGTGATGCCCGGCGGCTCGCTAGGCACGATCAACTTTAACTTATTAGCCACTGTCTAACAGCATGATGTAGTCTCTTAGACAGTGACTAACAGAGGTCGCTCGACCTCTGCGGGAGACGTCTTCCCGCCGCCCCTTCCGCCCCGGTGCGGCCAACTTCCCCATCCGCACCGGACCCACCCCGAGAGGCTCCACGCCATGCGCAAATGGATGCCGCTGGTGGCCGTGTGCCTGGGCACCTTCATGCTGCTCATCGACGTGACCATCGTGAGTGTCGCGCTGCCCCAGATGACCGACTCCCTCGACGCCTCGTTCTCGGCCCTGCAATGGGTCGTGGACATCTACGTCCTCGTACTCGCCGCCCTGCTGATGGCACTCGGATCGCTGTCCGACCTGGCCGGCGCCCGGCGCGTCTACCTCGCCGGACTGGCCGTCTTCGCCCTGTCCTCACTCGCCTGCGGCCTGGCCGGCAGCAGCGAGGTGCTGATCGCCGCGCGCGGCGTGCAGGGCCTCGGCGCGGCCGCCATGTTCGCCACCAACACCGCGCTCCTGGCGAGCCATTACCAAGGGCGCGACCGCGGAGTCGCGTTCGGCATGTGGGGCGCGGTCAACGGTGCCGCCGCGGCCGCCGGACCGATCCTGGGCGGTCTGCTCACCGAGCACCTCGACTGGCGCTGGATCTTCCTGGTCAACCTGCCGGTCGCGGCCATCGCCCTCTATATCGGCGGCCGCCACCTGGCGGCCTCGGCCACCCGGGCGGATCGCAGCATCGACCTGCCCGGCACGATCGGCTTCACTCTCGTCGCCACCCTGCTCATCTTCGGCCTGCTGCACGCGGGCGAGGACGGCTGGGGCGACGGCACCACCCTGGCCCTGTTCGGCGGATCGGCCCTCGCGCTGGTGCTGTTCATCCTCGTCGAGCGCGGCCGGCGCGACCCGATGCTGGACCTGCGCCTGATGCGTACGCCCTCCTTCGCCACCCTGATGGCCGGAGCCGTGGTGTTCAGCGCCGCCGCCTTCGCCAACCTGGTGTTCGTGTCCGTGTGGGCGCAGTCGGTGCTCGGCTTCAGCCCGGTCAAGGCCGGTCTGATCCTGATGCCGTTCAGCGGCATGTCCTTCCTCGCCGCCGGACTCGCCGGCCGGTTCCTCGCGAACGTCCCGCCGCAGTACCCGATAGGCGGCGGACTGCTGCTGATCGGCGCGGGCTCGTTCCTGGAGATGTCCCTGACCGGCACCTCCGGTTGGACGGCCCTGCTGGCCGGCTTCCTGGTGGCCGGAGTCGGCGTCGGCATCGCCTCACCGGTCCTCGCCTCGGCCGCCCTCGCGGCGGCCCCGCCCGACCGCATGGGCATGGCGGGCGGCGCGGCCAACACCTTCCGTCAGCTCGGCTTCGCCCTCGGCATCCCGGCCGTCGGCACCGTCGTGTCCGGCGTCATCGCGGACAGGCTCGCCGACAGCGCGCTGTTCACCCGCACCGACGACCTGGCCGACCTCGTCACCGGCGGACAGTCCGCCGCCGTCCTCGCCTCGGTCCCCGGCGAGTCCCGCGACGCCGCGCAGAGGATCGTCGAGGACGCCTACGCCGCAGGCCTGGACCAGGTGTTCCTCGCCGGCGGGCTCGTGGCGGTCGTCGCGGGCGTCCTGGTGCTGCTCGTCGTGCGCGGATCCCATGCACGGCCGGTGTCCGATGCCGCGCCGACCACCCCGGATCTCAGCAAGGCGCCGGAGGGTGGAATTGCCGCGGTGTGACCGCGGAACCCGACCCTCTGACTGACCGAGTGGAGGGACTCGACCCGGAATCGCACGCCACCGGAATTAACCTTCCGTTGGCGAGTCGACTTCTGGGTGACGAGTCCCTCCATTTGGTGTCCAGGGCCTTTACGCACTGCCCGGTTGGGACAATGCTGCTGCCATTCGCGGCCGGCCCGGCAAAACATATTGCCGCTGCGCGAGCTGACACGGACGCTGACATCCTTTCCGCAGCCTGACACGCGGCGCTCACTTGACTCAGTCCTGCGAAAAACCCCTGATCAGCGCGGGGGACATGAGCGGAAGTCCGTTCCGGAAGCCTTTCTCCGCGCATGGAAAGGCTTTGCCGGGCACTGAGCCGGTTGCCGGTCGACGACCGTGCCCGTAGGTTCACGCACGCGGACCAATAACTCCGCCCGGCCCCGTTGTGGCTCTCTTTGCTCAAGCACCCCGCACCTCTTCTGCGTGGCGTTCTGCTGCAATCCGCCCAACCCCCGGAAAACGTGCGACAAGCCGTTCGGAGAGGATCGGAAATGGTGAAGATCACGGCCGATGAGGCCCAGAAGTGGCTGATCGACGAGATTGCGACGCGCTTGGGCGTCGATCCCTCCGAGGTCCCGCCGGACCAGTACTTCGACGAGCTCGACCTCGACAGCACCGCCGCTCTGATCATCGCGGGCGAGATGGAGAAGTGGCTGGGGTTCGAGCTCGGTACCACCGCCCTCTGGTACCACCCGACCATCGAGGCCCTCGCGGCGCACATCGCCGAGGAGTCCGAGCAGCGCACCGCCGCGGCCTGACACCGGTGGGCACCGGGCCGGTTCGTCCCCCCACCGTCCGCCCGGAGCCCGCCGCAGGGCGCCTCCCGCAGAGCGCACCCGCCAGCACCGCCGTCGCCGGCCCGCCCCCGGACCACCACCCGCACCGGCCGGCCCCGGCCGCGGCCCGCTCACCGGGTCCGCCCGGCCGCCGCCCACGACCTCCCTGTTCGCTCCAGATCCAGAGAGATTCGCCGTGAACTCTTCGCAGGAATCCGACCTCGACCGTCGGCTCGCCCGGGATCCCATCGCCATCGTCGGCCTCTCCGCGCTCTTCCCCAAGTCCAGCAATCTGCGGGAGTTCTGGTCGAACGTCGTCTCGGCCGCCGACTGCATCGACGACGTGCCCGCCGGTCACTGGGACGTCGACGAGCACTACGACCCGGACCCCACCGTGCCGGACAAGACGTACGCCAAGCGCGGCGGCTTCATCCCCGACACGCCGTTCAACCCGCTGGAGTTCGGGCTGCCGCCCAACACCCTGGAGGTCACCGACGTCCTTCAGCTGCTCAGCCTCGTCGTCACCCGCGACCTGCTCAAGGACGCCGGGGCCGACCAGGCCTGGTACGACAAGGCGCGCACCGGCGTCGTCCTCGGCATCACCGGCGCCAACCAGCTCACCCAGCCGCTCACCGCGCGGCTGCAGAGCGGCGTCCTCAAGGAGGTCGTCCAAAGCTGCGGCCTGTCCCAGCGGGACGCCGAGGAGATCGTCGCCAAGTTCCGCCTGGCGTACGCCCCTTGGGAGGAGAACTCCTTCCCCGGCATGCTCGGCAACGTCGTCGCGGGCCGCGTCGCCAACCGGTTCGACCTCGGCGGCATCAACATGACGATCGACGCCGCCTGCGCCAGCTCCCTCGGCGCGGTCCGCGCCGCCGTCAGCGAGCTGGTCGAGCGGCGCGCCGACACCATGCTGGTCGGCGGCTGCGACGCCGAGAACACGATCTTCATGTACCTGTGCTTCAGCAAGACGCCGGCGCTGTCGAAGTCCGGGCACATCCGCCCGTTCGACAAGGACGCCGACGGCACGCTGATCGGCGAGGGCATCGGCATGCTCGCGCTGCGCCGCCTTTCCGACGCCGAGCGCGACGGCAACAAGATCTACGCCGTGCTGCGCGGCATCGGCACCTCCAGCGACGGCCGCTTCAAGTCCATCTACGCCCCGCGCAAGGAAGGCCAGATGGTCGCCCTGCGCCGCGCGTACGAGGACGCCGACTGCTCTCCGGCGAGCATCGAGCTGTTCGAGGCGCACGGCACCGGCACCGCCGTCGGCGACGCCACCGAGCTGAGCGCGCTGTCCGCCGTGGTCTCGGAGGCGAGCGACACCCGGCGCTTCGCGGCCCTCGGCAGCATCAAGTCGCAGATCGGGCACACCAAGGCGGCGGCCGGCGCGGCCGGCATGATCAAGCTGTCGCTCGCCCTCCACCACAAGGTGCTCCCGCCCACCATCAACGTGGACGAGCCCAACCCCGCCATCGACTTCACGGACGGCCCGGTCTACGTCAACTCCGAGACCCGGCCCTGGATCCGCACCCCGGAGCGGCCCAAGCGGCGCGCCGCGCTGTCCTCGTTCGGCTTCGGCGGCACCAACTTCCATGTGGTGATGGAGGAGTACGGCGACGGCGGCGACCTGCGCGTCTCCCACCCGGTGGCGGCGGTGCACCTGTGGCACGCGCCCGACACCGCGCAGCTGACCGAGACCCTCGCTTCCGGTGCCCCGGCGACCGGCGGCCCGGCCCCCGCCGACCACGCGCGGGTCGCCTTCGTCGCTCGCACCGCACAGGAACTGAACGACCTGCGCACCCTCGCCCTCGGTGAACTGCGCGCCCGCGCCGACGCCGACGACTGGTCCCACCCCAAGGGCGTGTACTTCCGCCGTACGGCCGCGGCCTCCGGCAAGGTCGCCGCGCTGTTCGCCGGGCAGGGTAGCCAGTACGTCAACCCCGGCCGCTCCGCCGTGCTGGCGCTGCCGCCGCTGCGCGCCGCCTTCGACGCCGCCAACCGGCACTTCGACGGCGTGGAGCCGCTGTCCCGCATCGCCTTCCCGCCGCCCGTGTTCGGCGACGCCGAGCGCGCCGAGCAGGACACCGCGCTGCGCGCCACCGCCTACGCCCAGCCCGCCATCGGCGCGCTGTCGGCCGGTCAGTTCGCCTACCTCACCGAACTCGGCTTCCACGCCGAGGGCTTCCTCGGCCACAGCTTCGGTGAACTCACCGCCCTGTGGGCCGCCGGAGCCCTCACCGACGACACGTTCTTCGCGCTGGCCCGGGCCCGCGGCAAGGCGATGGCACCGCCGCAGGACCCCGGATTCGACGCCGGCGCCATGGCCGCGGTCTCCGCCCCCGAGGAGCGGGTGACCGAACTGCTCGCCCAGCGCACCGGCGTGGTGATCTGCAACCGCAACGCGCCGGACCAGATCGTCGTCGGCGGTCCCACCGAGGAGGTCGAGCGCCTGGTCGCCGACGCCGCCGCGGCCGGTCTGCGCGCGAGCCGGCTGCCCGTCTCCGCCGCCTTCCACACCTCCTTCGTCGGCCACGCCCTGGACGCCTTCCGCGCCGACGTGGAGCGCCACGAGGTGAGCGCCCCCACCGGCACGGTCTACGCCAACACCAAGGGCGCCACGTACGGTGACGACACCGCCGCCAACCGCACGGTCCTCGCCGAACAGCTCACCAACCCCGTCGACTTCGCCACGTGCGTCGAGGCCATGTACGCCGCCGGACACCGGGTGTTCGTGGAGTTCGGGCCCAAGACCGTGCTCACCCAGCTCGTACGGCGCATCCTCGGCGACCGCGAGCACACGGCGCTCTCCGTGGACGCCGGCCCCGGGCGCGACGCGGACGTCGCTCTGAAGCAGGCCGTGGCCCAACTCGCGGTCCATGGACTGCAGTTGGCGACGACCGACCGCTACGTCGAGCCCGTTGCCGAGGAGACGCCCGCCAAGGGCATGTCCATCCTCCTCAACGGCATCAACTACGTCTCGCCGGAGCGCAAGGCCAAATACCGGGACGCGATCGACAGCGGGTACCGGATCGCCGTACCGACTCTCCCCGGGACGGGCGGGGGAGCGCCGACGGACGCATCGGCCGGATCGGGCAGGGCGGGAGGGTCCGACGGAGGTCCGTCCGCTCCCGCCCCTGCGGCGGTCCCGGCCCCGGCTCCGACTCCGGTCGCGACCATCACAACGGCCGCGGGGCCCAACGGCTCGTCACCCACGGTGCGTTCGGTGTCCGCTCCGGCCCCGGCCGCCCAGTCGGCCACCGCTCCGGCCGGCACCGCCGCCGCCGTGGCCGTGCGCGAGCCGAGCCTCCCCGCCCCGGCCGCCCCGACCCCCGCTCCTGCTTCCACCGTCATGGAGACCCCTCACGTGGACAGTGACCGCCTGGCCGATCTCATGGCCGACCATCTCGCCCTGCACGACGACTACCTGAGCAGCCAGCTCCAGAGCGCCGAGCGTCTCACCGGCCTCCTGGAGCGGGCCGCCGAACAGGGTCGGCTGGGCCAGATCATGCCCGGTGTCAATGCCGTGAAGGAGCACGGGATCGACATCGGACGCAGCCACCAGCGGGCCAACGAGGTCCTCCGCGACCTCGCGGGCCTGGAGCTGGGCTCGGCAGTACCGTCACCGGAACAGCGCCCCGTGCAGGCGCCGTCGACCCCGCAGATCGCGCCGCAGCCGGCCCCGCAGCCCACCGAGGCCCCGGCCGCGTTGGCCCCGAAGCCCGCTCCCGCACCGGCGCTGGCCCCGGCTCCCGCACCGGCCCCGCAGCTTCTGAGCGTCACCTCACCGACCACTGCGGCCCAGCCGCCCGCCCCGGCCGCCGTGACGGCCGCTCCCACCGTGGACGCGGCTGGTGTGGAGGCGGCGCTGTTGGAGGTGGTCGGTGCGAAGACCGGTTACCCGGCCGACATGCTCGAGCTCGACATGGATGTCGAGGCGGATCTGGGGATCGACTCGATCAAGCGGGTCGAGATCATGGGTGTGATGCAGGAGCGGTTCGGCGGTGGTGTCGCCGCTGGTCCCGAGCAGCTCGCGGAGCTGCGCACGCTGCGTCACATCGTCGATTTCATGGCCACTTCGTCCGCCCCGGCCGCCGTGACGGCCGCTCCCGCTGTCGATGCGGCTGGTGTGGAGGCGGCGCTGTTGGAGGTGGTCGGTGCGAAGACCGGTTACCCGGCCGACATGCTCGAGCTCGACATGGATGTCGAGGCGGA
>NZ_JBHTRZ010000001.1:1213710-1432547 GCF_042795335.1 Streptomyces sp. NPDC056479
TCTGGGGATCGACTCGATCAAGCGGGTCGAGATCATGGGTGTGATGCAGGAGAAGTTCGGTTCCGGTGTCGCCGCTGGTCCCGAGCAGCTCGCCGAGCTGCGCACGCTGCGTCACATCGTCGACTTCATGTCCGGCGGCTCGGGCGACGCCGGCACGCAGGCCGCCGCTGTCACAGCCCCTGCTGCCACAGAGCCCGCCCGCGACGAGCAGCCCGACGGCGGCATCGGCCGCGCACAGGCCGCGCTCGTCGAACTGCCCACGCCCGACCGGCTGGTGGACGCCTTCCCCAAGGGTTCCGGCGCGCTGATCGTGGACGACGGCTCGGAGCTGGCGACCGCGCTGGCCGGCCGACTCACCGAGACGGGCACGCGAGTGCACGTGCTGCGACTGCCCGGCGTGGCCCAGCGCATCAGCGCCGTCAAGGACCACTCCCTGTCCGGCTGGGGGGTGACCGAACTCGCCGAGCAGATGGAACTCGTCCTCGCCGACCGGATCAGCCTGGTCCTCGACCTCTCCGCCGCGCACCACGACGACTTCGCCGCGGGCACCCGCCGCCTCGCCCACACGCTGCTCGTGGCCAAGCACGCGGTCGAGGCACTGGACACCGCGGCCGACGCCGGCCGCGCGGCCTTCGTCACCGTCACCCGCCTCGACGGCGCCTTCGGACTCACCGGCGTCGCCGAGAACCTCGTCCCGGCCGCGGGCGTGGCCGGCCTGGTCAAGACCCTGGCCGTCGAGGCACCCCGGCTGTTCTGCCGGTCCGTCGACCTGGCCCCCGAGCTCACCGCGGAGACCGGTGCCGCTCTGGTGCTGGCCGAGACGCAGGACGCGGCCACCGACGCCACGCAGGCCGGGCACGACGGCACCCGCCGCGTCGGACTCGGCCTCGCCGAGCAGCCGCTGCACCCGGCGGCGGCCGACATCCCCGCCCTCACCTCCGACGACCTGATCGTCGTCACCGGCGGCGGACGCGGCATCACCGCCTCCTGCATCGCCGAACTGGCCAGGCGCCACCAGCCCGGACTGCTCCTGCTCGGTCGTACTCCCCTGGAGGACGAGCCGACCTGGGCGCAGGGCGTCGAGGATGCCGGCCTGAAGGCCGCCGCCGCCGCGCAGCTGAAGGCGTCCGGCGAGAAGCCCACCCCGAAGCGAGTCGAGCAGCTCTTCCGCGCCGTGACCGGCGCCCGCGAGATCCGCTCCACGCTCGCCGGCATACGCGCGGCCGGCAGCACCGTCGAGTACCTCGCCGCCGACATCACCGACGCCACCGCCATGGCCGCCGCCCTCGCCCCGTACAAGGAGCGCGTCACCGGCCTGGTGCACGGCGCCGGAGTCCTGGCCGACCAGCTCATCGCCAACAAGAAGGCCTCCGAGATCGAGCGGGTCTTCGCACCGAAGCTGGCAGGCCTGCGCACCGTGGCCGAGGCGCTCGACGCCGACCGGCTGCGCCACGTGGTCCTGTTCTCCTCGGTCGCCGGGTTCTTCGGCAACCGCGGCCAGTCCGACTACGCGATGGCCAACGAGGTCCTCAACGCCTGGGCCTCCTCCTTCAAGCAGCGCCACCCGGCCACCCGCGTCACCTCGCTGAACTGGGGCGCCTGGGACAGCGGCATGGTCTCCCCGGAGATCAAGGCCGTCTTCCGGGAGCGCGGCATCACCCTGATCCCGGTGGATACCGGCGCCCGGCTGTTCACCGAGCAGTTCGCCCACGAGCGTGCCGCCGACGTGGTGACGGTCCTCGGCCCGACGACGCCCCTGTCGGAGCCCGAGCGCCCCGCCGCCACCGGCCCGGTGACCGTCGAGCGCGAACTCGATGCCCTGCCCGGTCACCCGATCGTCACCGAGCACGTGATCGGCGAGGCCCCGGTGCTGCCCGCGGTCGTCGCCCTCGGCTGGGCGATCGGCGCGGTCGAGCGCGGCGCCGGCACCGAGGTGCGGCAGGTGAGGGACTTCGAGGTCCACAAGGGCATCGTCTTCGACGGCACCCAGCCCGACCGGCTCGCCCTGACCATGAGCCCGGCCGGCGGAACGGTCCAGGTCGCCATCCGCTCCACCGACGCCAAGGGCGCCGTACGCCCGCACTACGCGGCCGTGGTCGCCCCCGGCGGCGCACCGGCCCCCGCCACCGTCACCGGCCTGCCGGCCCTCGGCGGCGGACGGGACGCCGACGCCCTCTACACCGACGGCACCCTCTTCCACGGCCCGGCCCTGCGCGGTATCCGCCGCATCCTGGCCGAGGACGAGGCGCGGCTGGTCCTGCAGTGCGAGCTGGCCGAACTCCGGCCCGAGGGCGGCGCGTTCGGCGGCTCCCGGTTCGCGCCCGGCACCGCCGACCTGCTGCTCCAGGCGGGCCTGGTCTGGGTCCGGCTGTTCCGCGACAGCGCGTCCCTGCCCCTCGGGGTGGCCCGCGCCGAACTGCACCACCCGCTGCCCGACGGCGCGCCCTTCCTGATCGCCGTCGAGCCCGCCAAGGGCAGCACCTCCACCACCGCGTCGCTCACCATCACCGCCTGCGCCCCCGACGGAACGGTGCTGGCCCGGTTCGACGGTGTCCGCGTGGTCTCGGCCCCGCAGCTGGCGGCCAAGTTCATCAGCGGCTGATACCGCTTCGCCGCGTTCTGCGCGGCGGAGCCGCGATCGACACAGCCAGCGCAAGCGATCGGGTCGGCCCGGACGGTTCCTCACCCTGCCACCGTCCGGGCCGACCGCCCGTCAGAAGGGACCCGAGAGCTCTCATGAGCAAGTACGCCATAGTCGGCCTCTCCTGCCTGTTCCCAGGCGCGGAGACGCCCGCCGAGTTCTGGCACAACCTCCACTCCGGCGCCGACAGCCGCCGCGAGGGAGGCGAGGAGGTCTTCGGCCAGACGCCCGAGCCCCGCGACATGGACCCGCAGCACGAGATCTACTGCCGCCGGGGCGGCTTCATCACCGACTTCGCCTTCGACCCCGACGGCTATCTGCTCGATGCCGCCCACCTCGCCGGACTCGACCGGATCTTCCACTGGTCCCTGCACGTGGCCAGAGAGGTGCTGCGCGACAGCGGACACGAAGGCCGCCCGGAGATCCTGGCCCGCACCGGCCTGATCCTGGGCAACTACTCCTTCCCGACGCCCACTTCGGCCGAGGTCAGCGTGCCCCTGGTGCAGGAGGCCGTGCTGGAGGGGCTGCGCCGGGCCGGACACCCGCCGCTCGGCGCGCTCGCCCACGCCGACGACCGTATCGACCTCGCCCGCCTCAACGCCGAGGACCTGCGGGTCAGCGGCTCCCCGGCCGGGGTCACCGCCGCCGCGCTCGGCCTGGGCGGCCCTCGCTACGCCCTCGACGCGGCCTGCTCCTCCGCCCTGTACGCGCTGAAGCTGGCCTGCGACCACCTCGCCGCCGGACAGGCCGATCTCGTCCTGGCCGGCGGCGTCTGCGCACCCGACCCGACCCTCATCCACCTGTCCTTCGGCGACCTGGGCGCCTACCCGCGCGACGGCTTCAGCCAGCCCTTCGACGCCAAATCCGGCGGCATCCTCACCGGGCAGGGCGCCGGCATGGTCGCCGTCAAGCGGCTCGCGGACGCGGTGCGCGACGGCGATCGCATCCACGCCGTCGTCGACGGCATCGGCCTCACCAATGACGGCAGCGGCCGTCACCTGCTCGTGCCGCAGGGCTCGGGCCAGCTCGGCTCCTACCAACTCGCCTACGAGCAGGCCGGGATCGAGCCGACGGCCGTCGACTACCTGGAATGCCACGCCACCGGCACACCCATCGGCGACGCCACCGAGGCGCAGTCCGTGGCCGATTTCTTCGGCGCGGCCGGCCACGTCCCGCTGATCGGTTCCGTCAAGGGCAACATCGGCCACCTGCTCACCGTGGCCGGCCTCAGCAGCATGCTCAAGGTCATCCTGGCCATGGGGCACGGCCACATCCCGCCGACGACCGGCGTTGCGCAGCCCGTCAGCTCCAAGGACGGGCAGGTCGGCCCGGACGCCCTCGTCCGCACCGGCCGTGACTGGCCCGAGGGCGACGGACCGCGCCGCGCGGCGGTCTCCGCGTTCGGCTTCGGAGGCACCAACGCACACGTCGTGCTGTCCGCACCGGACGCCACCGCGCACACCGCCACGGACGCCGCCGCGCACGCCGTCACGGCCGACGCCCCGGCCGCCAAGACGCCCGTACCGGCCCTCGACATCGCCGGACTCGGCGCGCACTACGGCTCCTTCGACTCCCTCGACGCCTACGAGCGCGCCGTGCACACCGGGCAGGACGCGCTGATCCCGCTGCCCGAACGGCGCTGGCGCGGCCTCGACCAGACCCGCGGCGGCTCCCTCCAGCACGGCGCCGGCGTCTCGCCCGACGCGCTGCCGCACGGCGCCTTCGTCGACGGGCTCGGCATCGACCCGATCGACCTGAAGATCCCGCCCGCCGACCTGCGTACCTACAACCTCCAGCACGCCCTGGCCATCAAGGTCGCCGACGAGGCCCTGCACGACGCCGGCTACAGCAGGGCCGTACCCAAGGGCGAGAGCGCCCCGAAGGCGCGCCGCATCGCGGTCGTCGTCGGCATGGAGACGGAGCCCACCACCCACCTGAGGATCACCCGCTTCGGTCTCGGGGCCTTCGTGCGCCAGGAGTTCGCGCGCGCCGGGGTCCAGGTCGACGAGGAGGAGCTGGCCCGGCTGACCGCGGCCGGCCGGGACGCGGTGGTCGACCCGATCGTCGCCAACGAGGTGCTCAGCTACATCGGCAACGTGATGGCCAGCCGCATCTCCTCCCTGTGGAACCTGACCGGCCCGTCCTTCACCGTCTCCTCCGACGGTTCGGCCACCGCCGAGGCCCTTGAGGTGGCCCGGCTGCTGCTGCTCGACCCGGGCATCGAGGCCGTCCTGGTCGGCGCCGTCGACCTGGCCGGCTCCGCCGAGAACCTGCTGCTGCGGCCCGACGTGGTCGCCGAGGCCGGGCTCACCTTCGGCGAGAACAGCCGCGGCCGCCGCATCGGCGAGGGCGCCGGCGCGATCGTCGTCACCCGCCCCGGCGAGGCCGCCACCCCCGTGTACGCGCGCCTCGACGCGGTCGCGATCCGGCACGCGGCGCCCGTGGACGGCCAGGTGCCCGAGGCCGACGCCGACACCTACGCGGCCGCCGCCGAGGCTGCGCTGACCGCGGCCGGGGTCACGGCCGAGGACATCGGCTACGTGGAGGCCCACGCGGGCGGCACACCCGCCGAGGACCGGGCGGAGATCGCCGGACTCGCACAGGTGTACCCGGCGGCCGCCGACCCCGAAGGCCCGGCGGGCAGCACCGGCCGGGTCGCGCTCGGCAGCGCCAAGGCGCAGATCGGCGACGCCGGTTGCGCGGCCACCATGGCCGGGCTCATCCGGACCGTGCTCTGTCTGCACCACGGCTACCTGCCCGGCACCAGCGGCTGGAGCCGCCCGGACGCCGAACTCGCCGACACCTTCGCGTCCTCCGCCCTGTACGTGCCGGACGCCTCCCGCCCCTGGCTGCGCCGCAGGGCCGGCTCGCGCCGGTACGCGGCCGTCGGCTTCATCGGCGCGTCCGGTGCCCACGGCCACCTCGTGCTGTCCGCCGAGGCGACCCGCGGCACCCTCGCGGCCGGCGACTGGCAGCGGGCCGGCGGCCCCGTCGTCCTCCCGCTGTCCGCCGACTCCTTCGACGGACTGCTCACCGCGATCGAAAGGCACCGGGAACTGCTCGCCGGGGACGCCGACCCGTACACCCTCGCCCGCGAGGCGGCCGGAGAGCTCCCCGGCCGCACGCTGCGGGCGGTGCTCGTCGGACGCGACCGCGCCGAGCTGCGCGCCCAACTCGACCTCGCCGCACGGGATCTGCCCGTCGTGCACGCCTCGGGCGGCGAGTGGACCACCCCGGCCGGCAGCTGCTTCACCGCCCGCCCGATCGGCCCCGAGGGGAAGGTCGCGCTCGTCTACCCGGGTGCCTTCAACTCCTATCCCGGCCTCGGGCAGGACCTGTTCCGCGCCTTCCCCGGACTGCTGGAGCGCTTCGAGGCCCAGGCGGACGCGCCGGAGCGCCACCTGCGGGCCGCCGCGCTGTACCCCCGCTCCCAAGCAGCCCTGGGGCGAAGGGAGTTGATGGGCCTTGAGGCGGGGCTGGGCGAGGACACCCCGTTCATGCTCGCCACCGGCACCAGCTTCGCGATCCTCTACACCGACCTCGTCCGCGACGTCCTCGGCATCACCGCGCACGGCGGATTCGGCTACAGCCTCGGCGAGTCGAGCATGCTGTTCGCCACCGGCGGCTGGCAGCCGGAGGGCCGCGACGACGCCCTGATCAGCAACACCCCGATCTTCAAGGACCGGCTGTGCGGGCCGCGCCGCACGGTGCGCGAGGCGTGGCAACTGCCCGACGTCACAAGGGACTCCGATGTGTGGGCCAGCCATGTGCTGCTCACCGACGCGGAGTCGGTGCGGGCCGTGCTGCCCCGCTACGGCCGCGTGCACCTCACGCACGTCAACACCCCGGCCGAGCTGGTCATCGCGGGCGACCCGGCCCAGTGCCGCGCCCTGATCAAGGAACTCGACTGCCCCGCGGCGCGCTCGCCCGTCAACGCGGTCATGCACTGCCCGGTGGTGGACGCCGAGTTCGACGGTCTGGCCGGTCTCAACGACTACCCGACGGGCTCCTTCGGGGACCTCGAACTGCTCAGCGCCTACGACTACGAGCCGCTGCCCGCGCTGGACCGGAAGGAGATCGCCCGCCGCATCGCGCACACCCTGCGGTCCCCGATCGACTTCCCGCGGCTGGTGCGCGGCGCCTACGAGCGCGGCTTCCGCTATTTCCTGGAGGTCGGACCCAGCGCCACCTGCTCCCGCTGGGTCCGCGAGACCCTCGGCGAGTCGGCGCACGTCGCCGCGCCGGTCGACCGCCGGGGCGTCGCCGCCACGAAGTCCATCGCCCAACTCGCCGCCAGACTCACGGCCCACGGCCTCGACGTCGACCTGGGGGTGCTCCTGGCCCCGGCCGCCGAACGCGTCCCGGCCCGCCCGGCCCGCCCCACCCGCTTCCGCGTGGGCGGCGCGGACCCGGCACCGTCCCGCATCGCCCGCGAACTCGCCACGCCGGCCGGGACGACGCCCCCCGTGGCCGCCTCGGCGACGACGGCGATGGCCGATGTGTCCGGCACCTCTCGGTCAGCCGCCGCGCCCACCTCATCCGCCTCGCTGCCGGCCATGACCGCGGCGACCCGTCCCGCCGTCCCGCCCGCCGACACCCGTCCGGCCCCGACAGCATCCGCCTCGGCGTCCCCCTCCGCCGGAAACCCGACCGTGCCGGGCATCGGTCCCGCGGCCGCGCTCCCGCCGGCCTCCGCGCCCGCCCCGCATCCCGTCGCGGCCCCCTCGGTGCCCGCTCCCGTCCCGTCCGTACCGCCGGAGGACTCAGCCCTCATGCCCGCAGACCCGACCCTCGCCGACGCCGAGGTCATCACCTTCGACGGCACCCCCATCTCGTACCTGCCCTGGACACCCGACACGCCGGACGGCACGCCCGCCGCCGTGCCGCCGCCCGCCCCGACGGCCCCGGTCCTGCCGCAGTCCGCCCCGGCCGGACCCACCACGCACCGGGACGGACGGATGTCCGCAGCCGTCGCCGCCGACATCGTGCGGGAGATGCGCCGTCAGATGGTGGCCACCCACTCGGTGGTGATGGAGACCCAGCACGTCCTTCAGTCGGCCGCGCTCAGCCGCATGGAGGGCCTCCTGGACGGCGCCGGCCCGCAGCCGGCAATCGAGACGACCGTCCACGCGGAGCGCGTCGCCCCGCCCGCCCCCGCACCCCGGCCCACCCTGCCCCCGGCGCCCCCCGCCCCGGCCCTGCCCACGGCCGCCCCGAGCACGCCCGCCACCCCGGCCGCCGACTCGCACGGCAACGCCGAGAAGGACGTCAAGGAAGGCGTCATCTGGGACGAGGCCGACCTCCTCGAGTTCGCCGTCGGCTCCGTCGCCAAGGTCTTCGGCCCGGAGTTCGGCGTGATCGACGGCTACGCCAAGCGCGTCCGGCTGCCCGCACCGCCGTACCACTTCGTCTCCCGCGTGACCGCGATGGACGGGAAGACAGGGGAGTTCAAGCCCGCCACCATCACCACGGAGTACGACGTCCCCGAGGACGCCTGGTACGCCGTCGACGGTGGTGTCCCGCCGGCCGTCACCGTCGAGGCCGGCCAGTGCGACCTGCTGTTGGTCAGCTACCTCGGCATCGACTTCCGCAACAAGGGTGAGCGGGTCTACCGGCTGCTCGACAGCACCCTGATCTTCCGCGGCAACCTGCCCCGCGTCGGCCAGACCCTGCGCTACGACATCTCCATCGACCGCTTCGTGCACCAGGGCGACACCACGCTCTTCTTCTTCAGCTACAAGTGCTACGCCGACGGCCAGCTGATCCTCGAACTGCACGACGCCTGCGCCGGGTTCTTCAGCCAGGCGGAGCTCGAGACCCCGCTCGGCGTGGTGATGACCGAGAAGGAGAAGGCCGCCCGCGCCCAGCTGCCCCGCGGCTACTTCAAGCCGCTGGCGTACACCGAGAAGAACCACCTCACCCGCGAGGACCTGGACCTGCTCGCCCAGGGCCGGCCCGGCGACGTCTTCGGCCCGGACCACGCCCAGGACCCGGGCATCAACCCGGCGCTGCGACTGCCCGACGAGAAGCTGCGAATGGTCGACGATGTCGTCATCGACCGCAAGGGCGGCCCGCGCGGACTCGGCACGCTCAGCGCCATCAAGAAGCTGCAGCCCGACGCCTGGTACTTCATCTGCCACTTCCCCGACGACCACGTACTGGCCGGCTCGCTGGTCGCCGAGGGCGCCGTCCAGCTGCTGCAGATCTACCTGCTGCACCAGGGCATGCACCTCACCCTTCCCGACGCCCGGTTCCAGTGCGTCACGGACACCCCGATCGAGGTCCAGGTCCGCGGCCAGATCACCCAGGCCCACGAGGAGATCCGCTACGAGGTCGAGGTCATGGAGCTGACGCTCCTGCCGCGCGCCACGGTCATCGCCGACGTTCTGATCTACCTCGGCGACAAGCCCGTCATCCGGATGAAGAACCTCGGCCTGCAGGTGCGCGAGAAAGAGGGCTCGCCCTACCGTCCCGAGGCCGGCGGCATCCCGGAGTTCCTCGGCCGCCGCAACCGCTCCGGCGAACCCGCGATGATCAACGAGCTGCACCTCGCGCACGCCGCCAAGGGCCTCCTCGACATGGCGATGGGCCCGGAGTTCGAGGTCTACCGCGAGAGCCGCGCCCCCTACATCCCCAACGGCGACTTCCAGTTCGTCGACCGCGTCATGTCCCTCAAGGGCACCCGCGGCGACCTGTCGCCCGGCTCGGAGATGGTCACCGAGTACGACTCCCCGGGCGACGCCTGGTACTACGAGCAGAACTCCTTCCCGCACATGCCCAACGCCATCTACATGGAGTCCTCCCTCCAGGCGGCGATCTTCCTCGGCTACTACCTCGGCGCCACGCTGAAGAACACCGACGAGCAGTACGCGATCCGCAACCTCGACGGCCGCGCCACTCTGGTCAAGGACATCGACCTGCGCGGCAAGACCATCCGCCACCACTCCAAGCTGCTGATGACCAGCGCCGTCCATGGCGCGGTCCTGCAGAACTTCAGCTACGAACTCTCCGCCGACGGCGAGGTCTTCTACACCGGCGAGTCCCTCTTCGGCTACTTCAGCGCCGCGGCCCTCGCCAACCAGGTCGGCCTCGACAACGGCCAGTACGTGGCCCCCTGGCTGGAGACCGAGAAGCCGGACGCCGCCCGAGTCCGCCGTATCGAACTCCCGGAGGGCGCCCCGGCGTTCACCGACCCGAGCGGCGGCCATCTGCATCTGCCCGGCGACAAGTTCGCGCTCGTCGACCGCGTCGATCTGGTCACCGACGGCGGCCGGCACGGCCAGGGCCATCTGCACGGCTACCGGGCCATCCGGCCCGACGAGTGGTACTTCGACTGCCACTTCCACCGCGACCCGGTGATGCCCGGCTCCCTCGGCGTCGAGGCAGTCCTGCAGGCCCTCAGGCTGTTCGTGCTCGACCAGAACCTCGCCGACGGCATGGAGCGGCCCCGTTTCGCGATGGCCACCGACGTCGAGATGTCCTGGAAGTACCGCGGCCAGATCCTGCGCCACGACAAGGAGCTCTTCTTCGACGTGCACGTCAAGGAGGTCCGCCGCGAGGACGGCCGGCTGCTGGTCATCGGCGACGCCGACCTGTGGAAGCCGGGCCTGCGCATCTACGAACTGACCGACGTGGCCATCGAGGTCCGTTCCGCCGAGGCGTGACGGCGGGGCCTGTGCCGGAAGTTCCTCTTGGCCCGGCACAGGCCCCACCCGCACCCGCCGCCCAGCCAAGGAGCTTCTTTTCACCATGGACATCCGCGACACCCCTCTCCGCTGGTACGGAGACCGGTACCCCGCCACGGATCCGGCCGGGATCTACCAGGCGCTGGCCGATCTGGACCAGCCCTGTTTCATCGTCATCACCCCGGAGGGCATCGGCGCGGCCTCCGGCGGCTTCGCCACCGCCCAGGGCGAAGGCCTGCCGCTGCTCGCCGCCGCCCAGCCCTTGCCGCCCGAGCGCCTCGGCTCGGCCGCTTTCCGCGCCGCGCACGGCGTCGCCCAGCCCTATATGGCCGGGGCCATGGCCGGCGGGATCGCCTCCGCCGACATGGTGATCGCCCTGGCCAGGGAGGGCTTCCTCGCCTCCTTCGGCGCGGCCGGACTGCTGCCCGAGACCATCGAGCGCACCCTGGCCCGGTTCGCCGCCGAGATCCCCGGACTGCCGTACGCGGTCAATCTGATCCACAGCCCCAGCGAGGACCGGCTGGAGCGGGAGGCCGTCGAGCTGTTCCTGCGGCACGGTGTGCGCTGCGTGGAGGCCTCCGCGTACATGGACCTCACCCCGCACGTGGTGCGCTACCGGCTGGCCGGACTGCGCCGGGACGCGGACGGCCGGGTGGTCGCCGACAACCGGCTGATCGCCAAGATCTCCCGGACCGAGACCGCCGAGCGCTTCATGCGCCCGGCCCCGGCCCCGGTGGTCAGCGCTCTGCTGGAACAGGGTCTGATCACCTCCGAGCAGGCCGCGCTCGCCCACCATCTGCCGCTGGCGGACGACATCACCGTGGAAGCGGACTCCGGCGGCCACACCGACCGGCGTCCGCTGCCCGCGCTGCTGCCGTCCATCCTGCGGCTGCGCGACAGCGTGCAGCGCGAGTTCCGCTACGCCGTCCCGGTCCGGGTCGGCGCGGGCGGCGGCCTCGGCACACCCGTGGCGGTGGCGGCGGCGTTCGCGATGGGCGCCGCCTACGTCGTGACCGGCTCCGTCAACCAGTCCTGCCTGGAGTCCGGCGCCTCCGCCAAGTCCAAGGCGATGCTCGCCGAGGCAGGCATCGCCGACTGCGAGATGGCCCCGGCCGCCGACATGTTCGAGATGGGCGTCGAACTCCAGGTGCTGAAGAAGGGCACGCTCTTCCCGATGCGGGCCAAGCGCCTGTACGAGCTCTACCAGAGCTGCGACGGCCTGGAGTCGATCCCGCCGGCCGACCGTGCCCGCCTGGAGCAGCAGATCTTCCGCCGCTCCCTGGAGGACGTCTGGCAGGAGTGCGTCACCTACTTCACCCGCCGCGACCCCGAGCAGCTCGCCCGCGCCCAGGGCAGCCCCAAGCGACGGATGGCGCTGGTCTTCCGCTGGTACCTGGGCATGTCCTCACGCTGGGCGGTCACCGGCGACGAGGGCCGCACCATGGACTACCAGGTCTGGTGCGGCCCGGCGATGGGCAGCTTCAACGACTGGGTGACCGGCAGCTACCTGAAGACGCCGGGCAACCGCCGGGTCGCGGACGTGGCCCACCACCTGATGCGCGGCGCCGCCTTCCACACCCGGCTCGCCCAGCTGCGCACCGCCGGCGTGACCATCCCGCCGACCGCCGCCGACTACCGGCCGGTGCCGCTGGAGAGCCCGGCCCACGGACCCTCGGTGGCGCTGTGATGAGCGCGCTCACCCCCGAGCGGCTTGAGCAGCGGCTCGGCGATCCCGCCGACGACGCCAACCCGTACGGCTTCGCCGCCGCCGTCGCCCGCGACGAACACGACGCCTTCCCCGAGGAGCTGTGCGCGGAGCTGGTGCGGGCCGGGTTCCACCTCAACTACCTGCCCCAGGAGTGGGGCGGCACCTTCGAGTCCTTCGACCGCAGCCTCACCCTGGTCCGGTCCGCGGCCCGCCGGGACGTCAACATCATGCCCGGCACGATGTTCAGCATCATCGCCGCGACCTGTCTGCAGGTGCACGGCAGCCTGGAGCAGCAGTTGCGGGCGGCCGAGATCCTGCGCGGGGGCGGCGCCGTGGCCTTCGCCCTCACCGAGGCCGCCCACGGCAGCGACCTGCTCACCAATGAGGTGCGGCTGAGCGAGGACGGCGTACTCAGCGGCGAGAAGTGGCTGGTCGGCCTCGGCCTGCGCGCCGAGGCGGTCTACGTCATCGCCCGGACCGGCGAACGCGGCCCCGGCGCCTTCTCCGCGGTCCTGTTGGAGACCGCCGGCATCCCGCAGGAACAACTGGAGCGGGTGCCCGCCCCGCGCACCGGAGGCATGCGCGGCATCGACCTCGCCACCTTGCGCTTCCACGACACCCCGGTGCCGTCCGAGGCACTGGTCGGCAAGCAGGGCACGGGACTTGAAGCAGCCGTCAAGGCCCAGCAGGCGGTCCGCCTGATGAGCATGGCCGGCAGCCTCGGCATCGCCGACACCGCCGTACGTCTCGCCCTGGACTTCGCCGCCGAACGCCGCATCGGCCGCACCCGGCTCACCGGATCCCCGTGGCCCCGACGGGAGTTGGCCGTCGCGTCCGCGGCGCTGCTGGCCGCCGACGCGGTGGCGCTCAGCGCGGCGCGTGGCGTGCACGTGGTGCCGGAGGCGTTCAGCGTGTGGGCGCTGTCCGCCAAGCACGTGGTCGCCGAGGCCACCGACGAACTGATCCGTCGCTGCGGCACCGTCCTCGCCACCCGCTCGGTACTGCGCGAGGGCGAGCAGGGCGCCGCGCTGTTCCAGAAGCTTCAGCGCGACTCGGCCGTGGTCCGCGTCATCGACGCCAGCACCCTCGCCAACCTCCGTTCGTTCGCAGGTCAGTTGCCCACCCTCACGGACGGCAAGGCCGAGCCGGACCCGGCGGCCGTGGAGAGCGTCTTCACGCTGGACGCCGAACTCCCGCCGTACGATCCCACCCGGCTGGACATGTTCGCCCGCGGCTCGGACCCGATCCTCGCCGGACTGCCGCAGACCGCCATCGCCGTCGCCGACGACCTCGGCGAAGCAGGCGTACTGGCACGGCAGTTGGCGGACGCGGTCGCCGGGCTGGGCGAGCTGGTCCGGGCCGCGCAGCAGCGCGGAGCCGACCCCAACGCCCTGGTGGACGCCGCCGAACGGTACGCCTGGCTGCACGCCGCCGCCTGCTGCCTGCACCTGTGGCACGCCAATCGCGACCGGTCCCTGTACGGCGCCGAGCCCGGCGCCACCGGCTGGCTCGGCGCCGCCCTGGCCTATCTGCTCGCCCGCGCCGACGGCGTGGACCCGCGCCGGCAAGGGGACCTGCTGATCCCCGTTCTCGACACCGTCCTCGAACTGCGCGACGGCGACCGGCTGTTCACCGCTTCGCCCGTACGGCTGGCCACCACCCGATAGGAGCTCATCGATGTCCAAGTCCGACGTGAGTGTGCTGGCCGCATGGCTGGAGGAGTACCTCGGCGACCCGCACGACCCGAACAGCCGGATGCCCTTCACCCAGATCCTGGACCACGACGTCCGCGGTGAGTACCCCTACCAGTTCGTCGCCCTGCTGCGCCGCTGGGGCCTGCATCTGCACTGCCTGCCCGACACCGACGGCGGCATGGCCGGCAACGTGGAGACCGGCATCGGCCTGATGCGGCTGGTCGCCCGCCGCGACCCTTCCACCGCCGTCGCCCTCGCCCTCAACAGCCTCGGCTTCATGCCCGCGTGGATCCTCGGCACCCCCGAGCAGAACAGCGCACTGGTCGCCGACATGAAGCGCGGCAGCTCGGTGTCCTGGGGCCTGTCCGAGCGGGCCCACGGCAGCGACCTGGTCGCCAACGAGGTGCTCGCCGAGAAGACCGAGGGCGGCTGGCTGCTGACCGGCGAGAAGTGGCCGATCGGCAACGCCACCGTCGCCGACAAGATGGTCGTCTTCGCCCGCACCGGCAAGCGCCCCGGTCCCGCCGCGTACTCGCTCTTCGTCCTCGACAAGTGGCGGGCCGAACCCGGTACCGTCGACGACCTGCCCTTCGAGGACCTCTACGGCACCCGCGCGCTCGACCTCAGCGGCGTGCGCATGGAGCGGGCGTACGTCCCCGACTCGGCGATGATCGGCCGCGAGGGCCAGGGCCTGGAGATCGCCCTCAAGACCAGCCAGACCGCGCGCGTGGTGCTGCTGCACCTGGCGCTTTCCGCCGCCGACACCAGCCTGCGCCTCGCCCTCGACTTTGCCGAGCGCCGGGTGCTGCTCGGCGACCGGATCAGCGATGTGCCCTACACCCGGCGCCAGTTGGCGGAGGCCTTCGCCGATCTGATGGTCGCCGACGCCATGGTCCTCGGTGCCGCACGTGCCCTGCAGGCGGCGCCGGAGCAGATCAGCGTCTGGTCGTCGGTGGTCAAGTACCAGGTGCCGACCCTGCTGCAGAAGACGCTGTCCCAGCTGACCGTCGTCCTCGGCGCGCGCACCTTCCTGCGCGACCACCCGCACTACGGCATGCACCAGAAGATGGTCCGCGACATCCTGATCACCGACATCGCCGACGGCAACACCGTGGTCAACCTGCGCAACCTCGGCCACCAGCTCGCCGGCCTGCTGGAGAAGGCCACCGAGGCCGACGACAGCGCACGTGAGCGCGCCGTCGAGCGGGCCGCCACCCTCTTCGGCATGGACCGGGAACTGCCGGTCTACGAGCCGGTCAAGCAGGAGCTGTTCAGCCGGGCCGGCGACGACGCCGTGCTGGCCGCGCCCGACGGGCTGCGCCGGCTGCGCGCCCTCGCCGAGACGGCGGAGGGCACCGAGGCCGACCGGCTGCGCTGTGCTGCGGACCTCGCCGAGGAACTCGTCGGCCGGACCGCCTCGCTGCGCGAGCGCGCCACCGCCCTGAAGACCGCGCTGGGCAAGGACTACGCCCAGTCGCCGGAACTGTTCGAACTGGCCAAGGAGTACTGCCTGGTGCACGCGGCCGCCGCCTGCGTGCTCACCTACGTCCACTCGCGCGACGCGATGGACACACCGCTGCCCAGCGCCTCGCTGCTGCTGCTCCAGCTGGAGCGGGTGCGCCGCCAGCTGTTTCCGCATGAGCCGGTCACCTCCCAGGCGGTCGTCGACGAGGTCATGGAGGTCCTGCGCCACTTCCACCAGGACAACCGGCTGTTCTCCTACTGGCAGTTCCCGCTCGCCAAGCGGGCCGCCGACGAGTCCGCCGCCTCCCTCTGAGACGCCACGGACCGGGGGACAACCCATGAACGGCAGTGCTCCGGCGTTCCTGTGGCTGCTGCCCGAAGCGGCCGTCGACGGCTTCGCCGCCGCGCTCGGCGGCACCCGGCTGCTCACACCCGAGGAACGCCACGCACTCGACCGACGCCTCACCCCGGGTGCGCGGCGCCGTTACCTCGGCGCGCGGCTGCTGTGCCGGTACGCGCTGTCCGCGCGCACCGGCCGTCCCGTGGACCACTGGCGCTTCCGGCGCGGCATCCACGGCCGGCCGGAGCCCGAACCGGCCGACGCCGGGGTGCGGTTCAACCTCTCGCACGACGACGGCCTCATCGCCTGCGTCGTCACCCAAGGGGGCGGCTGCGGGGTCGACATCGGCCCCACCGCCGCCTCCGGCGAACTGCTCGTCCACCTCGGCCGGCGGTTGGGCCCGGACGAGCGGGCCCAGCTCGCCGGTGCGGCGCGCGGCACACGCGCCGCCCTCGCCGGCGAACTGTGGGTGCTGAAGGAGGCGTACCTGAAGGCCCTGGGCACCGGGCTGACCCGGGCCCTGGGCACCTTCACCGTCGTACGCGGTCCGAACGGCCGTATCGCCGTCCGGGATCCACAGCAGCCGGGCGCGGACGCCCGCTGGTCGTTCGACCTGATCCACCCCGGCCCCCGGCACGTCCTCGCGGTCGCCGTCGAGCACGGCCGACCGGGAGCCCTGCGCCGCATCGACCTGTCCGACCTCTCGCTCTCCGCCGAGACCACCGCATGAAGGACATCACCATGACGCAACCCACCACTCCGCGTGTCGCCATCGTCGGTGCGGGTGTCGCCGGCCTCTCCGCGGCCTATCACCTGCGCGAGCGCGCCCGCATCACGATCTACGAGCGGGAGGACCGCCTCGGCGGCCACGCCAACACCGTGGAGGTCGAGGACGACGGCCGCACCCTCGGCATCGACACCGCGTTCGTCGTCTTCAACCGGCCCGCCTACACCAACCTCTGCGAGTTCTTCGACGAGCTCGGCGTCGAGGCGGTGGAGCACCGGGGCGCCTTCAACTTCTTCGACCTGGACTCCGGCCTGGAGTACGGGACCAAGGAGCTCGGCATGACCGAGGAGGAGGTGGCCGCCCGCTACTCCGAGGAGTTCCTGACCATCTGGCGCGAGGCCGCCCGCTTCCACACCGAGGGCCGCAAGGACTTCGTCCGCAAGAAGGCCGACATCCCGCTGGGCGAGTACCTCGACCGGGGCGGCTACAGCAAGGCGTTCCGCAACTCGTACGTCATCCTGCTCTGCTCGGCCGTCTGGTCCATCCCGGCGGAGCTGATCTGGGAGATGCCGGCCAGCACCGCCATCGCCTTCTTCATGGGCCATGACGAGGGCGGCCTCGGCGGCCGTCAGGTGGACTGGCGCACCGTCGGCGGCGGCTCCATCTCCTACGTCCGCAAGGCGCTGGCCGCGATCGGCCCCGAGGTCCGCAAGGGCGAGCCCGTCACCGCCATCCACCAGGAGGCCGACGGCGTCACCGTCACGACCGCCGAAGGCAGCGAGCACTACGACTACGTGGTGATCGGCGCCCACGCGGACGAGGCCCTCGCCCTGCTCGACAACCCCAGCGACCGTCAGCAGGAGGTCCTGTCCAAGGTCCGCTACAACGGCTCCTCGGTGATCCTGCACACCGACCCCTCGGTGATGCCCGCCGACCGCGAGCGCTGGGAGGCCTGGAACTACGGCAAGGTCGAGGCCGACGGCGAGGACCGCACCTACGTCGCCTACTACATGAACAAGCTCCACGGATTCACCTCGGAGAAGGACTACTTCGTCACCCTCGACTATCCGCTCGAGGTGGACCCGGACACGGTCATCGCCGAATTCCCGTACACCCACCCGGTCATCGACATTCACGTCCGGGACATGCAGAAGGACATCTACGGCGTCAATGAGGGAACCCGTGTGAAGCTCTGCGGCTCCTACTTCCACGCCAAGCGGCACGGCGTGGACCAGATCGGCTCGCACGAGGCTGGCTATTCCTCCGGAATGGACGTGGCGCGACAGCTCATCAGCGAACTCTGAAGGTTTCGCGGCGCAAAGCGCGCCCTCCGCTTCGAGCGGAGGGCGCGCTGTCGTGTGTGGGGAGGCCGCAAGCCTCAGGGCGTGAGCACCCGACCGCTCAGCAGTTCGGTCAGATACCCCATCACCGAGCGCGCCGACGGCTCTTCCGCCGCTGCCTCGGCGCCGCTCGGACCGTGCTGCCACCGGCCGAGTGCGGGGGCCTCGGCGGAGGGATCGGTGAGGACGGGCGAGCAGACGCTGATCTGCTCCAGGCGCGCCGTCAGCAGCGGCGTATGGGCGGTCACCGCGGCCAGCCGGCGCCGGGCGCGCCGGTAGACGCCGATGGCCTCCGGACCGCGCCCGCTGCGGCACAGGGCGAGCATCAACTGGTCATGGAGGCGCTCGCGCAGCGGGTGGGCCGCGGTGGCGTGCTCCAGTTCGGCGACGACGCCGTGATGCCGGCGGGTGCGCAGCGCGCAGTCGAAGTAGATCTCCAGCGCGTCCTGGCGCTCCCGCTCCAGCAGCGTCGCCAGCCGGGTGCCTGCCGGGCCGCGGGCGCCGCCCCCCAACACGCTGCCGCGCCACAGATCGAGGCCCTGACGCAGCGAGGTGTAGGTGCCCTCGGGGTCCTCGGCCGTCCTGCGGCGTGCCTGTGCCAGGGCCCGGCGGAAGCGCCCGGCGTCGGTCTCCGCCGCATCGGCCCTGAGGACGTAGCCCGCCTCGACGGTGGCAAGGCGCGGGAAGCCGCCGCGTTCCGCCTCCAGTTGCAGCAGCGATCTGCGAAGGCCCGAGACATGGGCGTTGAGGCTGGTGGCGGCCTGGCGCGGCGGCGCGGAACCCCACAGTTCCCGGATGAGATCCTCACGGGAGACAGGGCAGGCGGGCCGGGCGATCAGAGAGCCGAACAGCAGCCGCTGTTTGGGGGCGTTGAGCGGCACGCTCCGGTCGCGGATCTCGTCGTACAACTCGGGCGGACCCAGAATCCGGAACTGCATTCCCTCGCCTTCCCGTCTGCGGTGACCGCGAGGCGCGTGTCGTCGCGCGCCGCACGAATTCCGCACACGAGAAGACCACGCGGAGGAAGGGCCATGCCTGAGTCGCTGTCACTCACCTTTGCGCCGTGTGGCGATACCGGTCGGCCGGGAACGTCCATCTGCCCCTCGGCAGACGTGAGTACCCCGCACTCATGCCGGTCCGGGCCTCATTGAGCCGCATCGGAAGAACGGGGCAGGGGTGACGCGGTCTCGCCGTGCCGCACCATCGACTCGGCTTCCTGGGCGAGCCGGCGCAGCGCCATCAGGGCGGGTTCGAGGAGGAACGTCAGGAGAACGGCTCGCTCGGCCATCTCCAACGGGTCCTTGAGGGACTCCAGTTCGTCCAGGTCGAGGCGGGCGGTCCGGCGCGCGAGCTCGGCGTAGGGGAGGAGGAAGTGCCAGTCGTGCTCCAGGCCCAGTGAGCGCAGGGCCTGCAGGGTCTCGTCGATGACGTGCCGGGACGGGTTGTACTCGGAGACCTCCCAGCCCATCGCGGTGAGCAGGGCGTCGGCCTCACTGCCGTGCTCCTCGGCCCCGTCGTCCGGACGGGCCGGCTCGGGCGTGCCGTTGCCCGTCGGTATGCCTACGACCAGGCCGAGCACCTGATGCGTGTCCGCCTGGTCCTCGGAGACGGCGTCCAGGACCTGCTTGGCGGCGGCCACGGACAGACCGCGCACCCCGATCAGGGCGCGGATCAGCCGCAGCCGCCTCAGATGTGTGTCGTCGTACTCCGCCTGTGTCGCGGCCGTGGCACGGCCGGGCGGCAGCAGGCCCTCGCGCAAGTAGTACTTGATCGTCGCGTTGGCCACCCCGCTGCGACGACTGAGTTCCGAGATTCTCATCGGCTTCCCGCTCTCCTCTGGCAATTGGGTAGTGCCACTGTCTAATATAGATAGTGCCACTCACCAACTGTGGATGCGAGGCTACTGTGCCCACCCTTCCCTGGGTCAAGCCGAATCCGGCCCGGCCCGACACCAGCGCCTTCGTCATGGCCTCCCGGCTCGAAGTGCGGTCCCTGAAACACGTCCCCCGCTTCTTCCTGAAGTCCCTCACCGCTTGGGGCCAGGTCCGTAAGGCCCCCGGGGCCCTCGGCGCCTCGCTGGAGGCCCAGCTGTTCAAGGGGGTCTTCTTCACCCTGTCCGCGTGGGAGAGCAAGGACGCGCTCTACACGTACGCCAGGACCAACCCGCACAAGGACGTCGTACGCGACGTGCGCTCCACCATGCGCGGTTCGACCTTCACCTTCTGGGAGGTGCCGGTCGGGCAGCTGCCGATCGACTGGAACGACGCCAAGCGGCGCATCGACGAGCAGGCTCGCGTCGACGCCGTGAACGGCGGCCGCGCCGCCCACTGAACGCCCGGCCCGACGCCACCCCCGCCGTCGGGCCGGGTCTGTCTGCCCGGATCCGGCGCGGTGACGGCCCTGCTGTCGCCGCGCCCGGTCCGGCATGCCCGCGCGCGGCCGATGCGCGCGGGACCGCCGCAATGCGCGGCCGGTTGACCCCTTTGCCATTTCTTGGCGTGATTGCACCGCCTTGCGGCTGAATGTCAGGCCTTGTCAGTAGACGAGACCGGCAGGACGCGCCGCCACTACTGTTCCCGCCGAGCCACCCCGGCGGGGTATCCGATGCTCCGTCAGCCGAACCGGCGCCGAATTCATGAGCGCCGACCGGACGCGTCCGTGCACCACTCCGGCGCACCGGGGCCGTACCGGCCCCCGCCCTGACCGACACCTTCGCCCCGGTACCCGCGGTACCGGAGAACCCGGAGAACCAACGTGACCACGGTCCACGAGACCCTCGCCCGGGGTGAGACCGAAGTCGGCGCCGTCGGCACGGCGACAGCCCTTCTCGATGCCTACCGGCCAGGCGCGCACCGCTTCTTCGCCTCGCCGGCCCGCACCCTCCTCGCCTACGGGGAGCACTGCCAAGTACCCCACGACGAACGGCCGTTGACGGACCGGGTACGCGACACGCTGGCCGGCGCCCGTGCCGCCGGAGAGCCGGCTCCCGTGGTGATCGGCGCCATCCCGTTCGACGGCTCGACCCCCGCGGCGCTGGTCGTGCCCTCCGTACTGCACCGGGCCCCGGCCCTGCGCACGGACCCCCTGGTCGCCTTTCCGGCACCCCGGCCCGAACCCATCGCCTGGACCGTCCGCCCCGTCCCCGCACCCAAGAGCTACGGTGCCGCCGTCGCGGCCGCGGTGGACCGGATCGCGTCCGGCGAGTTCGACAAGGTCGTCCTCGCACGGGCCCTCGACCTCACCGCCGGACAGGCCCCGGACATCCCCGCGATGCTGCAGCGCCTGGCCCGACGGGACATCCACGGCTACACCTTCGCCGTGCCCACCCCCGCCGGCGGCACCCTGCTCGGCGCCAGCCCCGAACTCCTCGTCTCCCGCCGCGGCGGAGCCCTGGTCGCCAATCCGCTGGCCGGCTCCACCCCGCGCAGCGACGACCTCGCCGAGGACGTACGCCGGGCCGCCGCACTGCTGGAGTCCGTCAAGGACCTGCACGAGCACGCCGTGGTGGTGAACGCCATGCGGGCCGTCCTCGCCCCGTACTGCTCCGAGCTCCAGGTCCCCGAACGGCCCTCGCTGGTGAAGACGGCCACCATGTGGCACCTGTCGACGACCCTCAAGGGCACCCTGGCCGACCCGTCCGTCTCCGCCCTGGAACTCGCCTGCGCCGTGCACCCCACGCCCGCCGTGTGCGGCGCCCCGACCGCGCACGCCCGCCGGGTCATCGATGAACTGGAGCCCTTCGACCGGGGGTTGTACACCGGGATCGTCGGCTGGGGCGACGCCGAGGGCGACGGCGAGTGGGTGGTGACCATCCGCTGCGCCGAGGCCACCGAGCAGGGCCTGCGGCTGTACGCCGGAGCGGGCGTCGTCGCCTCCTCCGACCCCGCCGCCGAGACCGCGGAGACCGGCGCCAAGTTCCGCACCTTCCTGGACGCGGTGGGGGCCGAGCTGTGAGTGCCGACGCACCCACCTGGCCCGCCGAGTTCGCCGACCGCTACCGCGCGGCCGGGCACTGGCGCGGCCAGACGTTCGGGCAGATGCTGCGCGAGCGGGCCGAACGCCACCCGCACCGGATCGCCGTCCTCGACCCGTCCGGCTCCGGACGCAGCTGGACCTACGCCGAACTCGACGTCCGCGCCGACCGGTTGGCGGCCGGCCTCCTCCAGGCCGGCATCGGGCGCGGCGACCGGGTCGTCGTCCAACTGCCCAACATCGCCGAGTTCTTCGAGACCGTCTTCGCCCTCTTCCGGCTCGGCGCGCTGCCCGTCTTCGCCCTGCCCGCCCACCGGGACACGGAGATCACGCACTTCTGCACGATCGGCGAAGCGGTCGCCTACATCGTCGCCGACGTGCACGAGGGCTACGACCACCGGGAGCTGGCCACACGCGTGCAGGCGAAGGCGCCTTCGCTGAGGCACGTGTTCGTCGTCGGAGACGCCCTGGGGCACACCTCGTTCGCCGACCTGCCCCGCGACCCCGTCCCGCACGACGGACCCGCACCCGGCGACCTCGCCTTCCTCCAGCTGTCCGGCGGCAGCACCGGCGTACCGAAACTCATCCCGCGCACCCACGACGACTACCTCTACTCGGTGCGCGCCTCCAACGAGATCTGCGCGGTCGACGAGAACAGCGTGTACCTGGTCGCCCTGCCCGCCGCACACAACTTCCCGCTGAGCTCACCCGGTTCACTGGGCACGCTGGCCGCGGGCGGCCGGGTCGTGCTGTGCCCGAGGCCCGACCCGGACACCGCGTTCCCCCTCATCCAGCGCGAGCGCGTGACCCTCACCGGGCTCGTCCCGCCGCTCGCCCTGGCCTGGACCGCGTCCGCGGTCGACACCCCCTACGACCTCGGCAGCCTCGAGGTGCTGCTCGTCGGCGGCGCCAAGTTCAGCGCCGAGGCCGCGCGCCGGGTCCGGCCCGCGCTGGGCTGCGCACTTCAGCAGGTCTTCGGGATGGCCGAGGGCCTGGTGAACTACACACGGCTCGACGACGAGGAGGAGATCGTCGTCACCACCCAGGGCCGTCCCCTCTCACCGCACGACGAGATCCGCGTAGTCGACGACGAAGACCACGACGTCGTCCCGGGGGAGACCGGTCATCTGCTCACCCGCGGCCCCTATACGATCCGCGGCTACTGGCGCGCCCCCGAGCACAACGCACGCGCCTTCACCGAGGACGGCTTCTACCGCACCGGCGACCTCGTGCGGCTGACGGACAGCGGCCACCTCGTCGTCGAGGGGCGCAGCAAGGACCAGATCAACCGGGGCGGCGAGAAGATCGCACCCGAGGAGGTCGAGAACGTCATCCTCGGCCACCCCGCGGTGCACGACGTGTCCGTCGTCTCCGTGCCCGACGACTACCTCGGCGAGCGCAGCTGCGCCTACGTCATCCTGCGCCAGGGCGCCGAGCTGCGCCCCGTCGCGCTTCGACGCTTTGTACGGGAACAGGGACTGGCCGCCTACAAGGTGCCCGACCGGGTCGAGTTCGTCGACGTCTTCCCGCACACGGGGGTCGGCAAGGTCAGCAAGAAGGACCTGCGCGCGACCGCCGCCGCCCCCGCACCGGCCTCCCACCATTAGGCGACCTCACCATGGGACTTCCGTCCATCCCGTCGTACCCCATGCCCACCGACCAGGATCTGCCGGCCAACCGGGTGGACTGGACCGTAGATCCGGACCGGGCCGTGCTGCTCGTGCACGACCTGCAGAATCACTTCCTGTCCGCGTTCGTGCAGGGAGAATCGCCGGTCGTCGAGCTGGTCACCCGGGTCGCCCGCCTGGCGGACGAGGCGCGCCGGCTCGGCATCCCCGTCGTCTACTCCGCGCAGACCGGCGGTCAGAGCCCGCAACAGCGGGGTCTGCAGCGGGACTTCTGGGGTCCGGGTCTGCCCGATGACGCGCACGCACAGGCCATTGCCTCCGCTGTCGCCCCGCACGAGGGCGACACCGTCCTGACCAAGTGGAAGTACAGCGCGTTCGTCCGCACCGAGCTGGCCGACCTCCTCGCCAAGGACGGGCGCGACCAGCTGGTCATCACCGGCGTGTACGCCCACCTCGGGGTGAACATGACCGCCTGCGACGCCTGGATGCGCGACATCCAGGCCTTCGTCGTCGCGGACGCCGTCGCCGACTTCGGGCCGCGTGAGCACATCGAGGCACTCAACTGGGCCGCCCGCTCCTGCGCGTTCGTCACCACGTGCGACGCCGTCCTGAAAGAGGCCCGGCCATGACCCTGACCGTGCAGCGGATCCGTGAGGACGTCGCGGACGTGCTGGGGGAGGACCCCGTGGACATCCCCGTCGACGAGAACCTGGTGGACTACGGCCTCGACTCGGTCCGGCTGATGAGCCTCGTCGAACGGTGGCGGCGCGAGCACGGCGCCGACGTCTCGTTCGTCGACCTCGCCGACCGTACGGCCATCGAGGCGTGGGCCCCGCTGCTGGGAGCCCGGGAATGACGAGTACTTCCGAGCGGCAACTGCCGCTTACCGCCGCCCAGACGGGTATGTGGTACGCGCAGGCCCTCGACCCCGGCAGCCCCGCACTGAACACGGCCGAGTACCTGGAGATCCACGGCACCATACGGCCCGACCTGTTCGAGCAGGCCCTGCAACGCACCGCCGAGGAGGCCGAGGCGCTGCGAGTGAGCATCGCCGAAACCCCTGACGGACCACGGCAGTTCATCCACGCGGTATCCAATGAGGGGTTTCCGCTGTACAAGGCGGACCTGCGCGACGCGCCGCCCGATCCGGACACCACCGCCCGTGCCTGGATGGACGAGGACCTCGCGCGCCCCTTCGACCTCGCAGCCGGACCACTCTTCCAGCACGCCCTGCTGCGGGTCGGCGACGAACGCTGGCTGTGGTACCAGCGCGTGCACCACATCGTCCTGGACGGCTTCGGCTACTCGATGGTCGCCCGCCGCACCGCCGAGATCTACTCGGCGCTCGCGTCCGGCCGGCAGCCGGGAGACAACCCGTTCGGCCGGATCGACGACCTGGTGACCGACGACCTCGCCTACCGCGCCGACGAGCGGTACGACCTCGACCGCGCCCACTGGAGCGAGGTCCTCGCCGACCGACCCGAGCCCCCCACACCGGCGGGCCGCACCGCACTGCCATCACGCACCTTCCTGCGCGCGACCGCCCATGTACCGGACGGCGTCACCGCGCGACTGCGCACGCTCGCGGGAGAACTGCGAGCCACCTGGGCCGAGTTGATCGTCGCCGCACAGGCCCTCTACATCTCGCGGGCCACCGGACGCTCCGACATCGTGCTCGGTCTCCCGCTGATGGGCCGCATGGGCTCGGTGGCACTGCGGGTGCCCGGCATGGTGATGAACGTCCTGCCGCTGCGGCTGGAGGTCCACCCGGCCACCACGCTCGCCCGGCTGACCCGCCAGGTCGTCCTCGGAATGCGCGCCGCACGCCGCCACCAGCGCTACCGCTTCGAGGACATCAGACGCGACCTGGGCCTGCTCGGTGCGGGCCGCGCACTCGTCGGCCCGCTGATCAACGTCATGCCGTTCGACTACGGACTCACCTTCGCCGGCGCCCCCGTCGTCCCGCACAACCTGTCCGCGGGCCCTGTCGACGACCTCACCGTCAACGTCTACGACCGGGCCGACGGCCGCGCCCTGCGCATCGACCACGACGCCAACCCCGCCCTCTACACCCGCGAGGAACTCGCCGCCCACCAGGAGCGGTTCCTCGCCCTGCTCGCCCGGATCGCCGCCCACGATCCCGAAGCCCCCCTCGCCGGGCTCGGCATCGCCACGGACGCGGAACGCCACCAGGTGCTCACCGAGTTCAACGCCACCGACCACGATGTTCCGGCCACCACGCTGATCGGCCCGATCGAGGCCCAGGCGAGGCGCACCCCCGACGCGCCCGCCCTCGTGCACGGTGAGCGCACCCTGTCGTACGCACAACTCACCGCTCGATCCAACCAGTTGGCCCATCATCTGGCCGCCGGGGGAGTGCGCCCCGGCACGATCGTCGGCGTCGCCCTGCCCCGTTCCGTCGAGCTGATCGTCGCTCTGCTCGCCGTCCTCAAGGCGGGCGGCGCCTATCTGCCGCTCGACCCGGGCTATCCGCCCGACCGGCTCGCCCACGTGCTCGACGACGCCGACCCCGTCTGCGTCGTCACCGACGCCGCCACCGCCGGGAAACTGCCCGGAACCGGCCGCCGCCACGTCCTGCTGGACCGCACCGACCTGGAACGGCTGCCGACCTTCGACCCACCCCGCCCCCTCACCCCGAGCCACCCCGCCTACGTCATCTACACCTCCGGCTCCACCGGCAGGCCCAAGGGCGTCGTCGTACCGCACTCGGCGATCGACAACCGGCTGCGCTGGATGCAGCACACCTATCCGCTGGCGCCCGGCGACCGCGTCCTGCAGAAGACGCCGTCCGGATTCGACGTCTCCGTATGGGAGTTCTTCTGGGCCTTCAGGGTCGGCGCCACCCTCGTCCTCGCCGACCCCGAAGGGCACAAGGACCCGGCGTACCTGGCCCGCCTCATCCGCGAACAGGCCGTCACCGTCTGTCACTTCGTGCCCTCCATGCTCCAGGTGTTCCTCACCGAACCGGAGGCGGCCGGATGCACCGGCCTGCGGCACGTCTTCAGCAGCGGCGAGGCCCTGCCCCGCGAGACCGCCCACCACTTCCACCGCGTGCTGCCCGCGGTCCCGCTGCACAACCTCTACGGCCCCACCGAGGCCGCCGTGGACGTCAGCCATCACACCTGCTCACCCGAGCACACCGGCACCGTGCCGATCGGCCGCCCGGTGTGGAACACGCGCCTGTACGTCCTGGACGCCGCCCTCCAGCCGTGCCCGCCCGGCGTCGCGGGCGAGCTGTACCTCGCGGGCGTCCAGCTCGCCGACGGCTATCTGGGCCGACCAGGCCTGACCGCCACCCGGTTCGTCGCCGACCCGTACGGCCCGGCCGGATCGCGCATGTACCGCACCGGCGACCTCGCCCGCTGGAACGCCGAAGGGGAGGTCGTCTACCTCGGGCGGACCGACCATCAGGTGAAGCTGCGCGGACAGCGCCTCGAACCCGGCGAGATCGAAGCCCGTTTGACGGCGATCGAGGGCGTCGCCGCAGCCACGGTGATCCTGCGCGAGGACCGCCCCGGCGACCAGCGACTCGTCGCCTACGTCACCGGCAGCGCCCCCGACCCGGACGACCTGCGCGCCCGCCTCGCCGCCGTCCTGCCCGACTACATGGTCCCTTCCGCGTTCGTCGCCCTCGACGACTTCCCGCTCAGCCCCAACGGCAAGCTGGACCGCACGGCACTCCCGGCACCCGCCACCTCCGCCGGAACCGACGGGCGCGCACCGCGCACGCCCACCGAGGAGACCCTGACCCGCCTGTTCGCCGAGGTGCTCGGCCTCGACCGGGTCGGCGTGGACGACGCGTTCTTCGACCTGGGCGGCACATCCCTGCTCGCCGCCCGCCTGATGGCCCGCATCCGCGACACGCTCGGCACACGCACCCCGCTCGGCACGCTCTTCCGGGCGCCCACCCCCGCCGCACTCGCCGACCGGCTGACCGACACCGGCCGGCAGGACACCGCGCTGGACGTCCTGCTGCCGCTGCGCGTCTCGGGCGGACGCACACCGCTGTTCGTCTTCCATCCCGCCGGCGGCATCAGCTGGTGCTACTCGGGTCTGCTCTCCCGGCTCGGCCCGGACCAGCCGATCCACGGCCTGCAGGCCCGCGGACTGCGGGAGGGCGAAGAACTGCCCGCCACGATGGACGAGATGGCCGCCGACTACGCCGACCAGCTGCGCTCGGTACAGCCGCACGGCCCGTACCGTCTGCTGGGCTGGTCGGTCGGCGGCGTCATCGCCCACACCGTCGCGGTCCGCCTCCAGCAGGCGGGCCAGAGCGTCGAGTTGCTGGCGCTGATGGACGCCTACCCCTCTGACCAGTGGCGCGATCTCGCCGGGCCCACCGAGGCCGACGCCCTCAACGCCCTGCTCCGGATGGCCGGTTACGAGGGTGGCACCGGACTGACCCGGGACGAGGTCCTACAGGTGCTGCGTCGAGAGGGCAGCGCGCTCGCGGCACTGCCGGAACGGGTCCTCGACGCTGTCATCGGCATCGTCACCAACAACGCCCGGCTGATGCGCACCCAACGGCACCAGGCCTTCGAGGGCGACCTGCTGTTCTTCACGGCAGCCGCGCCCCGCGGCGAGCACTGGCTGACACCACGGGCCTGGACGCCGTATGCCACCGGAACGATCGACGAGCACCCACTCGACTGTCTGCACCCGGAGATGACCCGGCCGGGCCCGCTGGACGAGATCGCCGCCACCCTTGCGGCCCGGCTGAAGGAACTGGACGGCCTGGCCGACACCTCGACCCCCCTCACACCATGAACCCTCACCCAGGAGGAACACCATGTCCGGCACCCCCAACCCGATCGGTCGACGCACCGTCCTCGGCGCTGCGCTCGCCGCAGGCGGTGCGCTCGGTGCGGCCGGGCCGGCGTCCGCCGCCGGCCCGGACCGGGCCCGTACGAAGGCGGCGACCTACGCCGTGACGTCCGCCGAACTCGCCCAGGGCCTCTACCAGGTGGCCCACTCCAGCCGTAACGACGTGCTGTGGGTGACCAGTTCGATCGGTTTCCCCCCGGTCACCCAGTCCCGGCTGCTGAAGGTGGACCCGCGGACCCTCAAGGTGCTGGCGAGCTACGAGCCGCCGCTCAGCGACCCGGCGACCGGCGCTGTGGAGGCCGTCTACGGCGTGGCGGTCGACGACGCGCACAACACCGTCTGGACCACGGCCACCCTGGACAACGCCCTCGCCGTCTACAGCCAGAGCACCGGACGCCACCTGGCCAAGCTGCCCGGAGTGCAGCACCCGCGCGACGTCGCCCTCGACCTTCCGCGCGGCCTGGTCTGGTGCAGCGCGTTGGAGGAGGGCAGCATCGTCGCCTTCGACCTGCGGACGTACGTGGAGCGCAAGCGGGTCACCGTCGACGGTGCCTGGCCCACGGGCCTGTCCGTCGACCTGTTCACCGGCAACGTCTACGCCGCCGACCTGGCCAAGGGCCGCCTGATCGAGGTGTGCCCCGGCTCCGACCGGCCGCGGCTGATCGTCGCCGGGCAGGGCACCATCGACGTCGCCCTGTCCGCCGACGGCCGTACCGCCTACACCGCGAACCAGGCCGCCGGTTCCGTCTCCGTCGTCGACCTGGCCACGGGTGACGTCACCAACGAGATCAAGACCGGCGCCGGGACCCTCGCCGTGGCCACCGACGCCTGGACCGGCCGGATCTTCGTGGCCAACAAGGACGCCGGCACGACGAGCGTCGTGGACCCATACGCGGGCACCGTCATCGCCGACCTGCCCACCGGTGCGAACACCGACCACGTCACCGTCGTTCGTGGCACCGCGTACGTGGTCGACAAGGCGGCGGCCGGCCCCCAGTCCCTCGACTCGATCCACCGCATCCGCGCCGGCCGCTGACGCGCCGGCATCGTCGTGTGCCCGCTGGGGACCACAGGCTCCGTCCCACTGGCGCGGGCACGCGACGACGCGAGAGGAAGTCAGATGCGCAAGTCGTCACGTCCTGCATCGGTACGTGCCGGCGCATGGGTGCGGTTCGCCGGACAGGTGCGGACGGTGCTCGCCGTGTGCGACGAGTCGGTCCGGGTGACCGACCAAGGTGGCTCACCGCGCGAGGTGCGGCTCGAGAACCTGCTGGGCGACACGGACTTTGACGTGCTCGGCAACGGTGTGCGGATGCCGTTGCCGCATGAGTCGCTGCTGGAGGAAATCCCGGAGCAGGCAAGGGAAAGGGCCCTCTGGTGGGAAGTGCACATCCTGGAGGTCCTCCATGGGTTTGCTCCCGGGGCAGATGCCGAAGCCAGGCCACGGCCCGAATACGATCCGGCCCGCCGTTCACTGACGGCACGCGAGCTGGCCAAGGCGACAGAGCTGACCGGTGACGGTTGGCCGGTCGGCATGAGCACGGTCGGCAATCTCCGCCGCCGTTACCAAGCCGAAGGGCTGTTGGGCCTGGTCGACCGGCGCCGTCAGACGCACAAGAAGCCGCAGTCGAAGTAGGCGGGAATCGCTAATTCTGAGTTCAGTTCAGTTCAGGACTGCTTGAGACCTTCGGCTGGGATCAGTACGGCGCGCCCACGCACTTTGCCGGACCGGAGGGCGTCGATCGCGTCGAGGGTGCGGGACAGTGGAAACCGCTCGGTCGCGACCGTGACGGCGCCGGCCCGGGCGAGTGTCATGACCTGTTCCAGCTCCGTCCGTGTGCCCCAGAAGGGCAGGGAGATCCGCAGGCCCGGCGGCAGCGCGCCCGGCTTGCGGACCATCAACTCCCCGCCCCCACTCCCGACTAGGGCGAGCGCTCCGCCCGGACGTACGGCACTCGACCCCAACCCGAGCGTGGCGGACGTACCCACGAAGTCGAGTACGGCGTCCACGCCCGCGCCGCCGGTCCGTCGGCGCAGCGCCTCGGCCGTGTCCGGCCGCACGAGTGTGCCGAAGTGCGCCCCGCAGTCGGTGGCCAGGGCGAGCGCCTCCTCCCTCACGTCCACCGCGAGCACCTGGGCCGAGGTGGTGGCGCGCAGGATCTGGACCGCCAAGTGCCCCAGGCCGCCGACGCCGATGACCGCCACACACGTACCGCCCCCGTCGGCGTCGCCGAGCGCCGGTCGGATGCCGGCGATCGCGTGGTACGACGTGAGCCCGGCGTCGGACAGGGGTGCCGCCTGGGTGGGGGCGAGATCGCCCACCGGCAGGAGCAGGCGTCCGGACGGCACGAGGAGAAAGTCGGCCAGGCCACCGTCGCGGCCGAGTCCCACCCCGGTCCCGGCGCGGGACGTGTCCAACTCGGAGCGTCGGTCGCAGTAGTTCTCCGCCCCTGCCGCGCAGTTGCCGCAGCACCCGCAGCCCCAGGGGCCGTAGACCACCACCCGTTCCCCGATCCCCGGTCCGGTGGCGTCCGGGCCGTGCTCGGCCACGCGGCCGGCGACCTCGTGGCCGAGGGTGAAGGGCGTCCGATAGGGCAGAGCGCCGCGCGCCGCGTCGATGACGTGCAGATCGGAGCCGCACAGCCCGGCCGCCTCGACCTGTACGAGAACCTCCTCGCCCTGGGGCGAGGGCCGGTCCAGCTCGGTCATCACGGGTGGGCCGCCCCAGTGCGTCAACCGGACCGCTCGCATCACGTCCTCCCGACGCCGCATGTCGACGCCGCCTGTTGACAGCGGCCCGCTCACGGTAGCAAAAATGAAGTCAGTTCAATATGGTTCGTGCGACGCCGAAGGGGCTGGTGACTCGGATGGGTGACGAGGGTGCGGAGCACGGCGGGTTCACCGGGCGGGTCGTGTTGGTCACCGGAGCGGGCTCCGGCATCGGCGCGGCGGTCGCGCGGGGACTGGCGGCGCGGGGCGCCGAGGCCGTCGTCCTCGCGGACGTCGACGGCCCGGCCGCCGAGTCGGTGGCGAAAGGGCTGGGCGCGGGACGTGCGGTGACGCTGGACGTGACGGACGCCGGGCAGGTCGACCGTGTCTTCGAGGAGGTCCTGCGCAGGTACGGCCGGCTGGACGTGGTGGTGCACGCGGCCGGCGTCGACGACCCCACCGTGAAGCAGTGGCTGGCCGACGTGGTGCTCGCCGGCCGGCCGCCCGAAGTCACCGCACGCCTCGACGACGAGGCCTGGCGGCGCGTCATGCGGGTCAACCTGGACGGCACCTTCCATGTCCTGCGCGCCGCCCTGCGCGCGATGCGGCCGAACGGTTCGGGAGCCGTCGTCACCTTCGGCTCCTCCGCGGCCTTCGACGCGCTCACCGGATATCCGCACTACGTGGCCGCCAAGGCGGGAGTGCACGCGCTGAGCCAGTCCGTCGCCAAGGAGGCCATCGCGTTCGGCGTGCGCGTGAACACCGTGGCCCCCGGTCCGACCGAGACCGGCATGGCCGCCCACACCCCGGCGGTGCTGCGCGAGGGCTTCGCCGACCCCCGCGTACGCCCGTACGCCACCCCGGAGGAGATCGCCGACGTCGCGCTGTTCCTGGCGAGCGACGCGGCGGCCAACCTCGTCGGCGCGGTGCTGCTCGCCAACGGCGGGCGTTTCACGGCGTAGCGAGCGGCTGCGCCGGCGGCGTCCGGAGCCGCACGGCGGCCCCGGGGCCCACCCATGACCTGACTGCGACTTGCGGGAGGCCCTGATGTTCCAGCTCGATGTCGATCCTGAGCTGCTGAGGGAGACGGACGAACAACGGCAGTTGCGGGACGTGCTGCGGCAGTTCCTGGCGGAGTCCTGCGGACCCGACGAGGTGCGCAAACAGATGGCCGGCCCACGGGGCTTCGATCAGCTGCTTTGGGACCGCCTGGCCGGTGAGATCGGCGTGCACGGGCTCGCGCTGCCCGAGGAGTACGGGGGCGCCGGCGGCTCCTTCCGTGAACTCGCCGTGGCTCTGCAGGAGACCGGGCGCGTCCTGTGTCCCGCACCGCTGCTCTCGACCGTCGTGCTCGCCGCACACGCCCTGCTGGTCTCCGGTGACCGGCAGGCCTGCGAACGCTGGCTGCCGGGCATCGCGACCGGCGCCCTCACCGCGACCGTCGCCGGGATCCTGCACCCCGGGACGGTCACCGCCGAACGGGGGCCGGACGGCTGGCTGTTGCGCGGCGAGGCGGACTTCGTGCCGGACGGCGAGGGCGCCGACCTGCTTCTGGTCGCGGCCCGGGCGCAGGACGGCCCACGGCTGTTCGCCTGCGGGCCGGACACCGGTGACGTCGGCCGTACGCCGCGCCGGGTGTTGGACCCCACGCGCCGCCAGGCGCTGCTGCGCTTCCGCGGGGCACGTGCCGAACCGGTCGGCGAGGCGGGCGAGGCTCCTGGTGTCATCGACGCCGTGCTGGACGCCGGCCGCACCGCGCTGGCCGCCGAACAGGTGGGCGGCTGTGCGCACGCGCTGGACGCGCTCCTGGAGTTCGTGGTCCACCGAACTCAGTTCGGGAGGCCGATCGGGTCGTTCCAGGCCGTCAAGCACCGGCTGGCCGATCTGCTGGTCGAGGTCGAGGCGGCCAGATCTGCGTCCGGGTACGCCACCGTCTGTCTGGCAGCCCCGGAAGCCGGTGAACCGCGCGTGGCGGCGAGCGCCGCCGCGGTGGCGTGCTCGGCCGCCTACCGACGGGCGGTGGCCGAATATGTGCAGCTCCACGGGGGGATCGGCTTCACCTGGGAGCACCCGGCCCATCTCTATGTGCGCAGGGCACGGGCCGACGAGGCGCTGTTCGGCACGGCCGACGACCACCGGCTCAGGCTGGCCGGAGTCCTCGGTCTCGTCGGGGGTCGGAACCAGGTGGTTGACAGGGCGGCGAGTCACACCGAAGATTAAGTGAATTCAGTTCAGTCTGTAATTCAGTCAGTAGCTCAGTCCGTGGTTCGGTCCGAGGGAGGCGCCGGATGGCTGTCGAAGACGAGATCCAGTTCGAGCGGGACGGGCATGTGGCCCGGGTCTGGCTGAACCGGCCGCACAAGAAGAACTGCGTGACCGTGCCGATCCTGAACCGGCTGGACGAGATCATCACCGAGGTCGACGCGGATCCCGAACTGCGTGTGCTGGTGCTGCGCGGCCGGGGCAACACGTTCTGTTCCGGGTTCGACCTGGACGAGCTCAAGGCCGACTTCATCGGCAGTTCCACCGCCATCGACGTCGCCGTACTGTCGGCGAAGGTGTGCGACCGGCTGTACTCGATGAAGACACCGTCGATCGCGGTGCTCGAAGGGCACGTCACGGCCGGCGGGTTCGAGCTGATGATCTCCTGCGACTTCGCGATCGCCGCGGACGACGCCCTGATCGGCGACTTCCACATCCGCCGGGCACTGTTCGGCGGCGCGGGCCCGATCTACCGCGTCCCCCGCATGATCGGCGTCCGCAAGACCAAGGAGCTCATGCTCACCGGCAAACTCCTGACCGGAGTCGAGGCCGCCCAGTTCGGCCTCATCAACGACTCGGCGCCCGCCGACAAGCTCGACGCGACGGTCGAGGAATTCGCGGACCAGCTCACCGACAAGAGCCCGTTCACGATGTGGATCACCAAGATGACCATCGACCGGAGCCTGGACGCCGACATCCAGTCCCTGATGGTCATGGAGCACCTCGCCGTCGGCGTGATGCTCAACTCCGAGGACGCGGCGGAAGGTGTCGCCGCGTTCCTGGAGAAGCGCGACCCGCAGTGGAAGGGGCGCTGACGGCCGTGCCCGATCGCGCGCTGCGCGGCTCCCGCTGCTCGCGCTGCGAGGTCGCCGTCTACCCGTCGGACCCCGCGTGCCCGAACTGCGGAGGGCCGGCCGCACCGGTGGTCCTTTCCGGTACGGGCACGCTGTGGACCTGGACCGTACAGCGATACGCGCCCAAGTCGCCGCCGTACACGGCGCCCGACGACGGGTTCCGGCCCTTCGGGGTCGGCTACGTCGAACTGCCGGAAGGCGTACGGGTCCTGGCGGTCCTGGACGGCGTACGCCCCGAGGACGTACGGATCGGCATGCCGGTCACCCTCACGGCGGGCGACGGGGTGCCCCGCGCCCGTCCGGCGGGGGTGACGGTGTGAGCGGGGCGGGCGCCACCGACGTCATGGTCTGCGGCGTCGGCATCACCCCCTTCGGCCGCTCGGAGGCCACCGGGCTGCAACTCGCAGCCGAGGCCGTGAACTCGGCACTGGCCGACGCCGGGGTGCCCTGGTCCCGGGTGCGGGCGGCGTTCGGCGGCAGCGACGCCGCCGGCAACGCCGACACTCTCGTCACCCGGCTCGGTCTGACCGGAGTGCCGTTCGTCAACGTCCGCAACGGCTGCGCGACCGGCGGCAGCGCCCTGGTGTCGGCCGTCAACGCGATCCGTTCGGGCGCGGCGGACGTCGCCCTCGCGGTCGGCTTCGACAAGCACCCTCGCGGCGCCTTCGACCCACGGCCCGCCGACTGGGGGCTGGACGAGGCGTACGGCGACGAGGGCCTGATGGTGACCACCCAGTTCTTCGCCATGAAGATCCAGCGGTACATGCACGACCACGGCATCACCTCGCGCACCCTCGCTCTGGTCGCGGAGAAGGCGTACGCCAACGGAGTGCGCAACCCGCACGCGTGGCGCCGCGAGGCGCTGGACGCGGACGCGATCCTGGCCTCCGGCATGGTCAACGACCCGCTGACCCGCTACATGTTCTGCTCGCCGGGCCAGGGCGCGGTCGCCCTCGTCCTGTGCGACCGCACGGTCGCCCGCGAACTGCGTGACACCGCCGTACCGGTCGCACTGCGCGCCGCGGTCGTCCGCACCCGGCGCTTCGGTTCCTTCGAGGTGTTCAGCCCCTGGGCACCCGGCGGCATCCCGACCAGCGTCACCACGGACGCCGCGGGGGCCGCCTTCGAGGAGGCCGGGATCGGCCCCGGCGACATCGACGTGTGCCAGCTCCAGGACACCGAGAGCGGCGCCGAGGTGATGCACATGGCCGAGTGCGGATTCTGCGAACACGGAGAACAGGAACGGATGATCGCGGCCGGCGCGACCGCGATCGGTGGCGCGCTGCCGGTCAACACCGACGGCGGCTGCATCGCCAACGGCGAGCCCATCGGAGCCTCCGGGCTGCGCCAGGTGCACGAGATCGTCCAGCAACTGCGCGGCCGGGCCGGCGAACACCAGGTACCGGGCGACCCGCGCACCGGCTTCACCCACGTCTACGGAGCGCCGGGCGTCAGCGCCTGCACCGTACTGACCCGCTGATCGACCCGCTGAAGGGAGGGACACGGTGAACAGCGCGCATCCGACGCCCACGCCCGAGGAGTTCCGCGCCGAAGCCCGCCACTGGCTGTCCGCGGTGGCGGACCGGCGAGCCCTCGAGGGACAGCGGTGGGGCAGCGGCGACGACTCCGTGGCCGTGTTCGAGAACTGGACCGAGGACGAGGAACGCGACCGCACCGAGCGCATCCGCGCCTGGGAACGCACCCGTTACGACCAGGGCTGGGGCGCCCTCGGCTGGCCCGAGGAGTACGGCGGACGCGGGCTGCCCGCCTCCTGCGAGCAGCTGTACCGCGCCGAGGAGGCCGCCTTCGACGCGCCCCGCCGCACCGAGGTCTTCCCCGTCACCCAGCAGCTCGTGGCCCCCGCGATCCGCATCTGGGGCACCGAGGAGCAGCAGCGTCGCTGGCTGCGCCCCATGCTGCGCACCGACGAACTCGCCTGCCAGCTCTTCTCCGAGACCGAGGCCGGCTCCGACCTCGCCGCCGTGCGCACCAGAGCGGTCCATGCCGCGGACGGCGGCGGCTGGGTCCTGAGCGGCCACAAGGTCTGGACGTCCGGTGCCCGGGTCGCCACCTGGGGCGTCGCCGTCTGCCGCACCGACCCGGACGCGTCCAAGCACGCCGGCATCACGGTCTTCCTGGTCCGGATGGACGCCCCCGGCGTCACGATCCGGCCGATCCGTCAGATGACCGGAGGCGCCAGCTTCAACGAGGTGTACCTGGACGACGTCCGCGTCCCCGACACCGACCGGCTCGGTCCGGTCGGCCAGGGGTGGCGGGTGACGCTCACCGTCCTCGCCGCCGAGCGGCTGGACTCCGGCACCCTCGGCCTGGACAACGCCGACCGCGCCCTCGACCTCGCCCGCAACCTGCCCCGCCCGCTCACCGGCGGCGAACAGCAGCAGGCCGGCGACCTGTTCGTCCGCACCCTCGTCCAGCGGCTCATCGGCCTACGGGTCACCGCGGCCCTGGTGGCCGGCCGGGAGCCCGGCGCCGAGGCCTCCGTCGGCAAGCTCTACGCCACCGCCACCATGCGAGCCACCACCGACCTCACACAACAGCTGCTCGGACCACGCCTCGCCGCCGACACAGGGGAGTGGGGCACCTTCGCCTGGACCGAACATCTCCTCGGCGCCCCCGGCTACAGCATCGCGGGCGGCAGCGACGAGATCCAGCGCAACATCCTCGCCGAGCGCGTCCTGGGCCTGCCCAGGGAACCCAAGTACCCGGAGGAGGAACCGCGTTGAGCACGCTAGCCGAGGTGACCGAACTGACCGCGCGGGTGCGGGAACGGCTCCGCGAACTCCATTCCGGCTCGGCGATCGGGGAGTTGGAGACCCTGCCCGGCGGCCACTCGGGCCTCACCTTCTCCATCACCGCGGGCCCGGCGTCGTACGTCATCAAGGCCGTACCGCCCAGGCAACGGCCGGTAGGCCGCAACGACGTCCTGCGCCAGGCCCGCGTCCTCAGCGCGCTCGCCGAAGGCCCGGTGCCCGTGCCCGAGGTCGTCGCCGTCGAAGAACGTCAACCCGCCTGGTTCGCCATGGAGTTCGTCACCGGCGAGGCGGTCGAGCCCGTCCTCGACGACCACCGGCTCGACGCCGGACTGTGCCGTACGCGCATGCTCGCGCTCCCGGCCGTCCTGCGCGAACTGCACCGGTCCGGGCCGCCGGCCCTCGAAGCCGCCGACCCCCTCGACCCGACCGCCGAACTCGACCGGTGGATCCGCACCATGCGCGCCGTGCCCCCCGAACTCCGGCAGGGGGCCGAAGAGTTGACCACAAGGATCGCCGCGCGCGTGCCCACGGGCCTGCCACCGGTCCTGACCCACGGCGACTTCCGACTGGGCAACGTCCTGTGCGCGGGCGAACGGCCCGCCGCCGTCGTCGACTGGGAGATCTGGGGCTACGCCGACCCGCGCATCGACCTCGCCTGGTTCCTCCTCTTCGCCGACCACCGCAACTTTCCCCGACTCGGCCGAGAGATCCCCGGCCTGCCCACCGAGGACGATCTGCTCGCCGCCTACCTCGACGGTCACCCCGCCCCGCCCGACCTCGACTGGTTCCGCGCCCTGGCCCGCACCAAGATGGCCGCGATCATGGGCCACAACCTGCGCCGCCACCGCGAGGGCAAGCACCACGACCCCGACCAGGAACGGCTGCCGCCGACCATCGCGGCGATGATCCGCACCGCACGGGACATCCTCGGCTGAAGGAGCGACACACACATGGACTTCGAGCTCTCCCCGGGGACACGGGAACTGCACACCCGGATGCGCGCGTTCATGAGGGAGTACGTCCTCCCCGCCGAGACCGTCTACGACCGGCAGCTCGCCGAGGGCGACAACCCGCATCAACAGCCCCCCGTCATGCGCGAGTTGCAGGAGAAGGCCCGCGCCGAGGGACTGTGGAACCTGTTCCTCGCGCACGGCGACTGGGGCGCCGGCCTGACCAACCTCGAATACGCCCCGCTCGCCGAGCTGGCCGGACGGTCCGTCATGGGCCCCGAGGTGTTCAACTGCTCCGCGCCCGACACCGGCAACATGGAACTGCTCTCCCTCTATGGCACGCCCCAGCAGCAGAACCGCTGGCTGCGGCCTCTGCTGACGGCCGGCATCCGGTCCTGCTTCGCCATGACCGAACCCGAGGTCGCCAGCTCCGACGCCCGCAACATCCGCACCCGCATCACCCGCGAAGGTGACTCCTACGTCGTCAACGGCCACAAGTGGTACACCTCCGGGATCCTCGACCCCGACTGCGCACTGATCATCCTCATGGGCGTCACCGACCCGGACGCGAAGACCTACCGGCAGCAGAGCATGCTGCTGATCCCGCGCGACACCCCCGGCATCACCGTCCTGCGCGATCTGCCGATGTTCGGCTACACAGACCGCTGCGGCCACGGGGACGTGCTGTTCGAGAACGTGCGCGTACCGGTCGGCAACCTCCTCGGCGGCGAGGGGGAGGGCTTCGCGCTCGCCCAGGGACGGCTCGGACCCGGACGGATGCACTACGCGATGCGGGCCGTCGGCTTCGCCGAGCGCGCCCTGGACCTGATGTGCCGCCGCACCCTCAGCCGGACCGCCTTCGGCGGACCCCTCGCCGAGCAGGGCGTCGTACGCGAGTGGATCGCCCGCAGCCGCATCGAGATCGAACAAGTCCGGCTGCTCGTCCTCAAGTCGGCCTGGCTGATGGACACCCAGGGCAACACGGCGGCCCGTACCGAGGTGGCGGCGATCAAGGTGGCCGCGCTGGAGGTCGCGCACCGGGTCGTGGACCGGGCGGTACAGGCCCATGGTGCGGCCGGCGTCAGCGACGACACCGTACTGGCCCGGCTGTACGCGATCACCCGGGCGCTGCGCATCGCGGACGGACCGGACGAGGTCCATCTGCGCACGGTGGCCCGGCAGGAACTCGCCAAGTACCCGAAGGAGAAGGCGTGAACGGACAGCCACTGCGCGGCCGGGTCGCCGTGATCACCGGCGGCTCGCGCGGGATCGGCCTGGGCATCGCCGCCGCGTACCGCGAGGCGGGCGCGCATGTCGTGATCGCCGCCCGCAAACCGGACGGACTCGCCGAGGCGCGGGCCGCGCTGCTGCGGGTCAAGGGCGACGGCGACGTCCACGAGGTCGTCGCCAACGCCGGGGAACCGGAGCAGGCGGAACGGTGCGTCGAGGAGACCATGGCCACGTTCGGCCGGCTCGATGTCCTGGTCAACAACGCCGCCACCAACCCGTACATGGGCGACCTGCTCGACCTCGACCCGCCGCGTGCGGAGAAGACCGTACGCGTCAACCAGTACGGGATGATCGCCTGGACCCGGTACGCCTGGCGGTCGTGGATGGCCGAGCACGGGGGAGCGGTGGTCAACATCGCCTCCGTCGGCGGGCTCATCGTCGACCCCCACATCGGCTGGTACAACGCCACCAAGGCGGCCATGCTCCACCTGACCCGGCAGCTCGCCTACGAACTCGGCCCGCGGGCACGCGTGAACGCCATCGCGCCCGGCCTGATCAAGACCGAGCTCGCCAGGGCCGTATGGGAGCCCAGGGAACCGATCCTGACCGCACGGCTGCCGCTGCGCAGGCTGGGCACGGTCGAGGACGTGGCGAACGCGGCGCTGTTCCTGGCGTCCGACGCTTCGTCCTGGATGACGGGACAGACCCTGGTCCTCGACGGGGGCGCGACGGTGCTGCCGATCGGGGTGGAGGAATGACCGCGGCGGCCGGACTCCTGTCCCTGGAAGGCCGTACGGCCGTGGTGACGGGCGCGTCCTCGGGGCTCGGCGCGCGCTTCGCCGCCGTACTCGCCGAGGCGGGCGCGACCGTGTTCGCCGCCGCCCGGCGGCTGGACCGGCTGAAGGAGTTGGCTGATGACGATCCCCGGATCCACCCGGTCGGCTGCGACGTCGCACGCGACGAGGACCGCGTACGGCTGGCCGAGACCGCGCTCGCCGAGAGCGGACGGTTCGACGTGCTGGTCAACAACGCGGGCGCGCCCGGCGCCGTCAGGGCCGAGGACGAGAGCGCCGACGACTTCGCCGCGGTGCTCGCGGTCAACCTCGTCGCGCCCTTCCACCTCGCCCGGCTGATGGCCGAGTCCACCGGCACCTCGGGCCGGTCGGTCGTGAACGTCTCCTCCGTCCTGGGCCTGGTGGCCGGGGCCCCACTGGGCGGCGCTTCCTACGCCGCGTCCAAGGCGGGCCTGATCGGGCTCACCCGCGAACTCGCGGGCCAGTGGGGACCGGCGGGGGTACGGGTCAACGCGCTCGCCCCCGGCTGGTTCCACTCGGAGATGACCGAGGACCTCTTCGCGGACGACCGCTCCCGCCGCTGGGTCGAACGAGGCACCATGCTGGGCCGCGGCGGCCGGCCGGGCGAACTGGACGGGGCGCTGCTCTTCCTCGCCTCGGACGCGTCCTCCTACTGCACCGGACAGGTGCTCACCGTCGACGGCGGATGGACGGCACGATGAAGGCCGTGGCGGTCCGTATCGACGACAGCGGCGTGGCGCATGTCGAGTTGTGCCGTGCGCAGGCAGGTAACGCCATCGGACTGGCCATGGCGACGGGACTGCTGGACGCCGCCAGGACGTGCGAAAAGGCGGACGGCGTGCGGACGGTGCTGCTCACCGGACGCGGACGGTCCTTCTGCGTGGGCGGCGACCTGCGGGAGTTCGCCGAACTGTCCGGCGACGAGCTGGCCGCGCACCTCGACCGGGTCACGGACGCCCTGCACGGCGCGCTGCGCGTGTTCGCCGGCCTGGACGCGCCGCTGGTGGCGGCCGTACAGGGGGCCGCAGCGGGCGCCGGGCTGGGACTCGCGGCCGCGGCCGATCTGACGCTCGCCGCCTCCGAAGCCGTCTTCGTCGCCGCCTACACCGGCATCGGATACTCCCCGGACGCCGGCGTCAGCTGGTCCCTGCCACGGCTCATCGGTCCCAAGCGAGCGCTGGACCTGCTGCTGACCAACCGGAGGGTCACGGCGACCGAAGCGGCGGAGATGGGCCTGGTCAGCAGGGTCGTCGACGCCGAACGGCTGAGGGAGGAGGCCGGGAGGGCAGCTGAAGCGCTCGCCCGCGGAGCCACCGGGGCGTTCGGCGCGACCCGCAGACTCGTCGCGGCGGGCCTCTCCGCGGACCTCGACGCCCACCTCGACGCGGAGGCCCGCCACCTCACGGGCGCCGCGGTCTCGGCCGAGGGCCGCGCGGGTGTGGCGGCCTTCCTGGCCCGGCACAGGCCCGACCATGGGATTTCCCGGGCCACCTGACTTCGTAACCGAGTTCAAGTAGGTCTACCCTCAGACATCCGATCGGCGAGTGGCGCCGGTCATGGAGCGCAGGGAGAGCCGATGGCGAGGGCGCGGATCGTGGATCCGGACCAGGGACCCAGGTCGAAGCGTGCGGCCATTCTTCAGGCCGCGGTCGAGTACTTCGGCGAGACCGGCTACGAGAACACCAAATGGTCGGACGTGGCCGACCGGGTCGGTATCGGGCAGACGGCGCTCTACCACTACTTCGAGTCCAAGGCCCACTGCCTGCTCACCATCATGCGCCTGGAACTGCAGCGCTCCCACGACATGTTCACCGAGGCCACCGCCGAACAGGAGGATCCCGTCGAGGCGCTCAGGGCCGGGGTCCGCGCCGCCTTCGCGGTGTCGGAGCAGGAGATCCGGCAGATGCGCGTCCTTCAGGCCAACATGTCGCTGCTCGCCACGCCGCGGAAGTCCAAGCGCGAGGAGACTGAGCGGATCGCCGCCCGGCAGCTGGTGCAGATGGTCGAGCGGGACTGGACGAACCTGCTGGTACGCGGCATGGCAAAGGGCGCCTTCCCGGTACGGGACGCCCATATGCTCGGCCTTGCCGTGCTCGGAATGATCGTGAGCGTGTGGCGGTGGTACCGCCCGAGCGGGGCGATCCCGCTCTCGGAGATCAGCGATCTGATCGAGGGCAGCGTGGTGCGGATGGTCGGGGAGTAGCAGCAGAACCGGGGTGTGCCCCGCCTCTTGTGGGGGCGGGGCACCCGCATTATCCTCAAACTGAACTGAACTCAGGTTGATGCCCGGTGTGGAAGGGACGAAGACCATGGTGCTTCGCGAGTACATGGCCCGAATGGACGGCCAGGATCCGGAGAAGGCCCTGGAGCTCCTGGAGCCAGGGTTCCGCTTCCTCATCGCCCTGCCGAACGGCGAGCGGAGCGGGGAATCCAAGGACGACTTCGCCGCGTACATCGCCGGACGCAACGCCGTGGACCGGGTGCACGAGATCGTGCGGTCCTCCGTGGATCAGGACCTCGAGACCGTCTACGGCTTCGTGGTCGACGGAGGCACCACGACCGGCGCGTTCCTGTCGGCCGCCGTCGTCTCGCCGAACGGTCTGATGGCGCGCTACCAGTCCTTCTTCACCCCCGTCTTCCACCTGGTGGACCGGCCCTGAGCAGGAGGCGCACAGCAGATGCCCGTCACACAGACGCAGCCGTCGACGCTCGCACCGTTCCTGAGCGCGTGGTTCGCGCTCCTCGACAGTCCTGACGCGTCCCGGATCCTCGATCTGATCAGCGACGACTTCTCGTTCTCGATCCTCTTCTCCACCGGCGGCGACGGCGCCACCGACTTCCACGGCGGCCGGGCCGAGATGGAGGGCTACCTCGCCCAGCGCGAGCAGGGCACCCGGACCCACCACCTGCTGAGCGCCAGTGCCGACGGCTGCGACGAACTGTTCCTCGGCGAGGTCCGCCGCTCCGGTGTGCCGGAGGCGACCTTCGTGGCCTGGGCACGGCTGGACGAGTCGGGCAAGGTCCGCCGGCTGCTCATCGGCCGCTCGCCGGCCGTGCTCTTCGCCTGACGCACCCGCCGACTCATCCGCCCTCACCGGGAGGTGCCATGTACAACCTCGTTCTGCTGGCCTCGCGCCCGCCCGACTGGACCCATGAGCGCTTCATCGACTGGTGGCGTGGCGAACACGCCGAACTGACCTGCCTGCTCCCGGGGTTGCGCTCCTGGCGGCACACCGAGATCGACGCGGCCATGGAGCCGCGCTCCGAAGGCTGGGACGGCGTCTCGGTCCTCGGCTTCGACACCGCCGAGGATCTCCGCAAGGCCCTGGACAGCCCACAGTGGGCGGCGGCCGTCGCCCAGGTCGGGGACATGAAGGGCCGCCGGATCGCCGTCATGGGCGGCGAGCGGGAGATGTACGCGGGCTGACACGCACCATGAGCGAGAAGGCAGGAGCCGGATGCGACATACAGTGCGGGAGTTCCAACAGCTCGCGGAGCAGGGCGATTTCATCGCCGTCATCGACGATCACGGCCGCCACACCGCGCGGGACCTCCTCGACGCCGCCGTGACCCTGGCCGAGGCGATGACCCCGGACGGGACGCCTGGCGGCACGGTGCTGGTACAGGCCGACAACTCCTGGCGCACCGTCGTGGCCACCCTGGCCGTGGGGATGACCGGCGGTGTGCTCGCCGTGGTCAACCGGCACACCACGGCCGCCGAGTTCGAGGCGGCCCTGGACGACATCCGGCCGGACGTCGTCGTCGCCGAGCCGTCGGCGCTGCGCGAGTGGCACGGACCGGGCATGCCGACCGGCGGTAAGACGGAGGCGCTCGACGGCTGGACCGTGCTGTCCAACCGGGGGCCGAGGGACGTCACCCGCTGGAAGGGCGGCGCCGTCATCGGATTCACCTCCGGCTCCACGGGGCGCCCCAAGGGCGTCGTCCAGTCGGAGGCGGCTCTGCGCTACGCGTGCACCCGCACCCGTGAGATCAACGGCCTGGGTCCCGGCGACGCGGTGGCCGCCGTCGTGCCTCTCTCCTCCACCGCCGCGTACTGCTTCGGGGTCTGCATGTCCCTCATGCTCGCCGGGCCGCTGGTGCTGCCGGGCCGATGGGATCCGGGCGTCGCCGTGCAGCGGATGGCCGAGCACGGCGCCCGCTGGACCATGTGCGTCCCGACGATGGCCCTGCAGATGGGCTCGGCGGCCTCGGGCTCGAAAGCCCTCGAAGGAGTCCGCTCGATCACGGTCGGCGGTGGCCCCATGGACCGGGGCGCGCTCGCCCGCGCCGAGCGGTCGCTCGGCACGCGCATCCTGCGGGTCTTCGGCATGTCCGAATGCCTCGGCCACACCTCACCGCGCCCCGACGACCCCGAGGAGATCCGGCTAGACCGGGACGGGCGCCCCTTCCCCGGGACCGAGTTGCGAGCCGTCGGAGCGGCGGGAACCGTCCTCGGCCCCGGCGAGACCGGCCGCGCCCAGGTGCGGGGCCCGTCCCTCTTCCTCGGCTACGCCCGCGACGGCGCGGTGGACCCCCCCGCCCTCACCCCCGACGGCTTCCTGCCCACCGGAGACCTGCTCATGACCGCCCCCGACGGCACCGTCACCATCATGGGCCGGGAGAAGGACGTCATCATCCGGGGCGGCCGCAACCTCGACATCACCGAGATCGAACGCGCCGTCGCCAGCCACCCGAAGGTGGCCAGGGTCTGTGTCGCCCCGGTCCCGGACCCCCTCCTCGGCGAACGCCCGGCCGTGCTCGTCGTTCCCGAGGCCGACGCAGGCGACCTCCGCCTGGATGACATCACCGCCCACCTGGAACGCACCGGCCTGTCCAAGGCGAAGTGGCCCGAGTTCGCGTTCACCGTGACCGAGCTGCCGCAGACCAGAGTCGGCAAGCTCGACCGAGGGGGCGCCGGGGAACTCGTACGCGACCTGTACGAGCGGCTCTCCGGCGCGCACCCCGAACACCATCGACTGGGAGACGTATGACGACCCGATTCGACCGAGGACAGTGGGCACAGAGCGGAGCCCAGACCGTGCGGCCCGGGGTGCATCGCGTACCGCTCCCGCTACCGGAGGACGGGCTGCGGGCCGTCAACGTCTACGTGCTGGAGGAGGACGACGGCCTGGTCCTGATCGACGGCGGATGGTCGATCCCCGAGTCCCGCAAGGCACTTGAGGACGCCCTCGCAGGTCTCGGCCACGACCTCGCCGACATCACCCACGTGCTGGTCACCCACATCCACCGCGACCACTACACGCAGGCCGTGGAACTGCGCCGGCTGCTCGGCTCCCGCGTCTACCTCGGCTCCGGTGAGCGACGCGGCCTGGAGCTGCTCGGCGAGCTGCGCACCGACCAGCCCGTGGGCTCGCTGCGGACGCTGCGCCTGGCCGGGGCCGACGAACTGGCCGACCGTATCGAGGCGATGGACCACGGCGGCTTCGACCCCTCCGTGTGGGAAGCGCCCGATCGCTGGCTGGAGGCGGAGGAACTGCGGTTCGGGGACCGTACATTGCGCGTCGTCCCGACCCCCGGCCACACCCGGGGCCATGTGGTCTATCTCGACGAGGCCCGGGGCCTGCTGTTCTCGGGGGACCACGTGCTGCCGCACATCACCCCGTCCATCGGCTTCGAACTGGGCGACGACCCCGGCCTGCCGCTGGGCGACTACCTCGCCTCACTGCGGCTCATGACCACGCTCGCCGACGCGGCGCTGCTGCCCGCGCACGGACCCGTCGGCGACAGCGTCCACGGAAGGGTCGCCGAACTGCTCGCCCACCACGACGACCGGCTCGACGAGACGCTCGCCGTCCTCGGCGGACGCACCCTCGACGCCCATGCCGTGGCCCGGGAACTCGGCTGGACCAGGCGCAAGGTGGCGTTCGAGGACCTGAACCCCTTCAACCAGATGCTGGCGGTCAACGAGACCGCGGCCCACCTCGACGTCCTGGTGGCCCGCGGCCGGGCCGGCTGTATCTCGGTGGACGGGGTGCACCGGTACACGCGCTGCACCGGTGCACACGAGTCGCTGTCCGCGTAGCTCCGGGCCGGTGGCTCAGCGTGCCGTCCAGCCCCCGTCGACGTACAGCTCGGAACCCGTCATGAAGCCCGCGTCGTCCGAGGCGAGGAACGCCACGGCCGCCGCCACCTCCTCGGTCGTGCCCAGCCGGCCGAGCGGGGTGCCTTCGATCATCGCGGTCAGCCGCGGCGTGCCCCGCCACAGCTCCCGGGACAGGGGCGTCTCGATGAACCCGGGATGCAGCGAGTTGACCCGCACACCTCGCTTCGCCCAGTGCAGCGCCGCGTTCTTCGTCATCAGCCGTACGGCCCCCTTGGCCGCGTGGTAGGAGAACTGGGCGCCGAAGCCGCCGACCGTGCCGAAGATCGAGGCGACGTTGACGATCGAGCCGCCGCCGGAGCGCTCGATGGCCGGGCCGCCGTGCTTCATCCCGAGCCACACCCCGGTCTGTGTCACCCCGATGACCCGGTCCCAGGTCTCCTGGGTCTCGGTCTCCACGGTGTTCATCGTGGCGATCACCGCGTTGTTGACCAGCACCGACAGACCGCCGAGCCGGTCGGTCACCTCGGCCACGAGCGACTCCCAGGCCGTCTCGTCGGTGACGTCCAGACGCCGGCCCAGCGCGTTGCCGGGCAGCTCACCGGCGAGCTTCTCGCACCGCTCGGCGTCGAGGTCGGTCACGACGACGGTGGCGCCCTCGGCGGCCAGCCGCCGCACGACCGCCTCGCCGATGCCTCCCGTGGCACCCGTCACCAGCGCGACCTTTTCCGCAAGCCTGTTCTGCGTGACCACTGCTCACATCCCTTCTCAGATGCGCCGGACATCGACCGACAGGCCGGAGCGCAAGAGTGCCGGGACGGCAGAGCCGACCCGCTCGAAGCCGGGGCCGACGGTGCTCCCGGCGAGGTGACGGGCGTGGACGCCCTCCGCGACGACCGCCAGCTTGAAGTAGCCGAGGGCCAGGTGAAAGGGGAGCGCGGAGATGTCGCGGCCGGACCGGGTCGCGTATCGCTGCGTCAGTTCCCGCGCGGTGAGGAAACCCGGGTTGGCGGCGGGGACGTGGCCCCCACCGAGGACCGGCTCGCTCGCCGGGTCCCAGTAGACGAGCAGCAGACCGAGGTCCGCGAGCGGGTCGCCCAGCGCCGCCATCTCCCAGTCCACGATCGCGGCGATCCGGCCCGGGTCCCAGGCGCCCAGAATGACGTTGTCGAGCCGGTAGTCCCCGTGCAGCAGCGCGGGCGCGGCGCCGTCGTCCCGCACCCTGGGCAGCGCGCCCTCCAACTTCCCGTGCAGCGCGTCCAGTTCGGGCAGCTCACGGGTGGCGACCCGGTCCCACTGGCCGCGCCAGCGCCGAACCTGCCGTGCCAGATACCCGGCGGGGCGGCCGAACTCGGCCAGGCCGATCTCCTGCGGATCGAGCGCGTGCAGCGCCGCCAGCTGGTCGACCAGGGCCTCGGAGCACCGCCGTGCGTCGACGGCCGACCACTTGACCGCCTGCGCGGAGTCCCGCAGTACGTCGCCGTCGACGAACGAGACGACGCTGAACGGCGCCCCGATCACCGACGCGTCGCTGCACGACACCACGGTCCGCGGCACCGGCACCTCGGTGGCGGCGAGCGCGGCCATGACCCGGTACTCGCGGTCCATGTCGTGCGCGGTCGGCGTGAGCGTGCCCAGCGGAGGCCTGCGAAGCACCCATGCATGGGTCCCGTCAGTCACCCGGTACGTGAGATTGGACCGCCCGCCGAACAGCGGACGTACCTCCAGGGAGCCGCCGTATCCCGGGACCTCGTGTGCGAAGAAGCGCTGGAGCGCCGGGAGGTCGACCCCGGCCAGGGTGGCCGTCATGCCGCGCCCCCTCGTTCCCACGCGGCCCGGACCGCACGTTTGGCGATGGCCCATCGATGGGTCTCCGACGGCCCGTCGTACACGCGGAACGGCCGGACCTCGCGGTAGAGGGCGGCCAGCGGCGCGTCCTCCGAGATGCCGAGCGCTCCGCAGATCTGGACCGACCGGTCCACGACCCGGCCCACGGCCTCCGACACGAAGGTCTTCGCGATGGAGGTGAGCTGGGCGCCCGGCCTGCCCTGATCGAGTTCCCAGCAGGCCCGCCACAGCATCGCCCGGCTGGTCTCGATGTCGATCTCCGAGTCGGCCAACTGCTGCTGCACCATGCCGAGTTCGGCCAGGGTGGCGCCGAAGGCCCGGCGTCGGGCGGCCCGGTCGAGGGCGATGTCCTGCGCCCGGCGGGCCACCCCGAGCCAGCGCATGCAGTGGGTCAGCCGGGCGGGCCCGAGGCGCACCTGCGCGTAGTCGAAGCCCTTGTCCACCTCGCCGAGCACCGCGTCGTCGGACACCTCGCAGTCCTCGAAGAGGAGTTCGCTGTGCCCGGCGAACAGTGCACGGTCGAGGGTGCCGATGTTCCGGACCACCTTCATCCCGGGATTGGACGAGTCGATCAGGAGCATCGTCGCGCCGCCCGGGTCGCCGGGTTCGCCGCCGGTCCGCGCGATGCAGATCGTGAACGCGGCGCCGTCCGCCCCGCTGATGAACCACTTGCGCCCGTTGATCCGCCAGCCGCCCGGCACCCGGACCGCCGTCGTGGCCAGGGCCCTGGGATCGGAGCCGGCGCCGGGGGAGGGCTCGGTCATCGCGAAGCACGATCGTGTCTCACCGGCCGCCAGGGGCCCGAGGAACCGCGCCTTCTGCTCCTCGGTGGCGACCACTTCGAGCAGATGCATGTTGCCCTCGTCGGGCGCGGCACAGTTCAGGGCCAGCGGACCCAGCAGCGCGTACCCGGCGGCCTCGAAGACCACGGCCTGGCCGCGCAGATCCAGCCCGAGTCCTCCCCACCGGAGCGCGACCTGCGGCGCGAACACCCCCGCCGCACGGGCCGCCTCCTGGAGGTCGCGCCGCAGCGACTCCGGACCGGCGTGGACGTCACCGTGGCACTCGTCCTCCACGGGCAGAACGGTGTCCCGGACGAATACGGCGGCCCGCCGCGCGATGTCGGCGGCCTCCTCGTCGATGCCGAACTCGATGGCCATACGGCCCCTCTCCGGTCATGTACGTGTGAGCTCCTCGACCCAGTTGTTCACTCCCCGGCCTCGCTGTTCACTCCCTGACCCCGCGCCACGCCAGCGCGCCCCCGTCGACGACGTACGACGCGCCGGTGATGAACGCCGCGTCGTCGGAGGCCAGGAAACAGGCGAGCCGCGCCACTTCCTCAGTCCGGCCGAGCCGCCGCACCAACTGCGGCGCGGTCAGCTCCCGTTCCATGGCGTCGCGGTCGTCGGCCGCCGCGAAGAAGTCCCGCGCCAGGGGAGTCTCGATGACGCCGGGGCAGAAGCAGTTGCAGCGCACCGGCGCCAGATCGACGGCGGTGACCTTGGTGAGATGGATGACGCCCGCCTTGGTGGTGCCGTAGATCGGGGCCTGGGCGAAGCCCGTGAGCCCGGACACCGACGCCGTGTTGACGATCGACGGGCCGCGTGCGGAGCGCCGCAGATGGGGCGCGGCGAACTTCGTGGTGAGCCAGACGGCCTTGAGGTTGACCTCGTAGACCGCGTCCCAGACCTCCTCCGGGAGGGTGTCCACCGCGCGGTCCTGAGGCCGGTCCACGAACGCCGACTCGATCACCCCTGCGTTGTTGACGAGGACGTCGAGGCAGCCGAATCGTTCCACCGTCCGCGTCACCATGCCCTCGATCTGCGCCCGGTCGCGCAGGTCGCAGCCGATCGCCTCCGCCTGCGCGCCCGCGGCGCGCACGAGGTCGGCGGTCTCGGCCGCGGTCTTCTCGTTCAGGTCGGCGACCGCGACCGCCGCCGCACCCTGCCGCGCCAGCTCCACGGCGATCGCCTGTCCGATGCCCTGTCCCGCGCCCGTCACCAGACACGTCTTTCCGTCGAGCGAACCGATGCCCATATACGTCTGCACGCCTTCCGCTCAGAGCTTCTCGAAGATGTCGGAGCCCGCCACCGACATGGCCACGAAGACTCCCGCCGACGTCACCAGCGTCATGACCAGCGCGATGGCCGCCACCAGGGGATACGAGCCGTTGGACCAGTAGTCGAAGAGGATCGTGCCCATCACCTGGGTCGTGGGCGCGCGCACCAGCAGTGAGGCGGTGAACTCATGGGTGAGGAGGACGAACATCAGCGCGGCGGCACCCGCGAGCGTGGGGCGCAGCAGCGGAAGCACGATCGAGGTCGTCGTACGCAGCGCGCCCGCCCCGCTGGTCCGGGACGCCTCCAGATAGGTGTCGCCGAGCGCCACCATGCCGGACAGCTGCATGCGGGTGGCGAAGGGCAGCATCAGCGTCACATAGACGAGGACGATCACCGTGCGGGTGCCGTAGAGGATGAACGGCTCGCGGCTGTACGTCAGCAGGAAGCCGGCGCCGAAGACCACGGCCGGGATCCCGAGCGGCATCGCGACGATGAAGTCGACGGCCGCCCTGATGATCCGGAACCGGCGTCCCTTGAGCAGCAGCGAGGCGGCGACGAATCCGAGCGGCAGCGCGATCGCGACCGAGATGACCGACGTGGTCAGGCTGTTGACGATCGCGTCGGTGATCCCCGACTCCTGGAACACCCGCCGGAAGTTGCCCAGGGTGAATCCGCCCGGATCGATCTTCCCGCTCCAGAAGGACGACAGCGACACCACGGTGAGCGCGGCCAGCGGCAGGGCGAGCGCCACCAGGGCGTACAGGACGATGCCGACGACCGCCACCCATGAGGGCCGCCCGCCGGACCGGAACGCCTTGCCGCCGTGGGTGACGAAACGGCTGTGGTCGCCGAGGATCACCTTCTGGAAGAGGACGACGGCGATGCCGAAGAGCAGCAGGGGTGAGCCGATGGCCGCGGCCCGGCCGTAGTCGACGGGGCTCTGCGAGACCGCGACGTACATGTCGGTGGTGAGTACGTCGATGCCGTTGCTCCGGCCGAGCAGCAGAGGCCCGGTGAACTGGCCGAGCCCCAGCAGCAGCGCGACGAACCCGCCGTACACCAGGGTGGGGCGCAGCAGCGGCAGCGTCACCCGGAAGAACACCCCGGCCGCCGAAGAGCCGTTGACCTGCGCCGCCTCGATCAGCTCGGCGTTGATGTTGCCGAAGCCGGCGCTGACGAACAGATAGACGAAGGCGGTGAGCCCGAAGCCGGTGATGAGCACGATCCACGGCAGCGTGTAGATGTCGACCGGGCCCTCCTGGAGGTGGTTCCACCAGGGGAGTTGGCGCAGCGCTGCGTTGAGGTAGCCGGGGCGGGGCGAGAACAGGAACGCCCAGCCGGTCACCGACGCCACGGCCGGGATCACGATGGGGAGGATGGGCAGGACGCGCAGCAGCCGCAGCCGGCGGGGCAGTCGGGTCGCCGCCCAGGCCAGGAACGTGCCGAGGACGAGCGCGATGGCCAGCGAGCCGAGCGCGAGACCGGCCGTCGTCCACAGCGTCTTCGCCATGTCCGGGTCGTCGAAGGCGGTGCTGTAGCCACGGGCGTCGTTCTCGAACGCCAGCCGTTGCAGCCCCACGAGCGGTGCGATCACGAGATAACCGATCGCGGCGAGGAAGACGAGCGCGCCGAGCCGGGGGAGATGGCGTCGCAGATGTGTGAGTGCGGTGGTATGCGGCGGCGGTGGGGCCGTGGTGGGGGAGGGCGCAGATACGGCGGGTGAGGTCACGGCGTCACGCCCTCACCGCGGCGGGGGTGTGCGCGGCTGTCCGTACCCCGTCCGCGTCGTAGTAGAGGGCCGTGTCCTTGGCGAACCAGGCGGTCACCCGTTGTCCGCGCGCCAGACTGCGGGCCCAGGGCGTGCCGGTGAGGGGCGCGCGGGCGTGCAGCCGGCTGTCCGCGATCGTGACGACCACGTCCATGTGACGCCCGCCGAACTGGGCATCCACCACCTCCGCCGCGAGGCCGACGCCATGGGTGGGCGGGTTCTCCTCGGCCGGGCAGAGTTGGAGGTCGTCGGGGCGCAGCCGGACGGTGACCTCCGCGTACGAGCGGGGCACCGGGAGCTCGCCCGCCACGGCCGCACCGTCGGCCACCGTCCACGCCTCGCCGGCGCGGCGCAGCGCGAGCCGGTTAGACATGCCGATGAAACCGGCGACGTACTCGGTGGCAGGCTGCTCGAACACCCGCTCAGGTGTGTCGAGTTGCTCGATGCGTCCCGCCTTCATGATCGCGAGGCGGTCGCCGAGCGCCAGAGCCTCGCTCTGGTCGTGGGTGACGAATACGGCGGTGAAGCCCAGCCGCGCGTGCAGTTCGTGCAGTTGGGCGCGGACCTGGTCGCGCAGCCGGGCGTCGAGATTGCTCAGCGGCTCGTCGAAAAGCACCAGGTCGGGCCGGGCGGCCAGGCCCCGGGCCAGCGCGACCCGCTGCTGCTGACCGCCGCTGAGCTGTGCCGGATAGCGGTCGAGGAGGGCGGCGCAGTCGACGAGCCGGGCCGCCTCCTCGATCCGCTCGCGCGCCTCCTCCCGGGCCACCCGCCGGGTTCGCAGCGGATAGCCGATGTTGCGGCGCACGGTCATGTGCGGCCACAGCGCGTACGACTGGAACACCATCCCGATGTTCCGCTTGTTCGGCGGAAGGTCGACCTTCTCGCGCTGGTCCAGCACGGTCCGGTCGCCGAGCGAGATGCGTCCCTCGTCGGGTGTCTCCAGACCGGCCAGACAGCGCAGGGTCGTGGTCTTCCCGCAGCCGCTCGGGCCGAGGAGCACGATGAACTCGCCCGGCTCGATCTCCAGTGACAGGTCGTCCACGGCGACCGCGGGCGGCTTGCCGGCGAACCTTTTCGTCAGACCCTCGATGCGCACGTGGGACACGGAGGACTCCTTACATCCAAAGATCGGCCCGCACTGGGCAGAGGGGGGACATAGGGGCAGAGGGATTTCTACTGGAAGAGGGACTTCCACTTCTTCTGGTACGCGGCCACGGTGTCCGGGGTGAGCTTCGCCGGGTCCTGGATCCGCACCTTGTCGTTGGTGATCACGGTGCCGGGGACGTTCGGCAGCACCGACCCGGCCGACGGTGTGATCAGCTTCTGTCCCTCGGCGGTCACCATGAAGTTGGCGAAGAGCTGACCGGCATTGGGATGCGGGGCGGTCTGGAGCACCATGCCGTAGTAGCGGGCGCCCCATGCGCCGTTCGGTGGCATGCGGTAGTCGACCGGCGCGCCCTTCTTCTTCGCCGGGTCGAGGGCGATCGGCGCGATGAAGCTGCCGGCGGCGATCTCACCGGACTGCAGTGCCTCGCCCATCGGCAGGGAACTGGGATAGATGCGCGGCTTCTGGGCGGCCAGCTTCTTCACGAAGTCGGCCCCGTACGTCTCCTCCAGCCACAGATAGAAGTCCACGATGGAGGGCGCCGTCGGCTCGATGACCCCGATCTTCCCGCCGGCCAGCGCCGGGTCCAGCAGGCCCGAGTAGTCGGTCAGCCCCTTGGGGTAGAGCTTGGTGTTCCAGCCGAACGTGAGCACCGCGGAGTTGGTCTCGAAGTAGTTGCCCTTGTACACGTACTTCTTGACGTCGTAGGCGCCCTTGCCGGTCAGTTCGGGCCCGACCGGCCTGAGGAACCGCCCGGCCTCCGCCTGTGGCTTCACCCAGGACAGGCTCGCGCTGACATACAGGTCGGCGATGCCCTTGCCGGTGTTGAACTCCGTCTCGACCTTCACCCCGAGGTCGCCGTCGACGCCCCGGACGGTCTTGACGTCGATCCCCGGGTACTTGGTCTCGAAGGCCTTCGCGAGGTTGTTGAGCGAGGTCAGATCCTGCGCCGAGTAGACGGTGACCTGTCCTTCCTTCTTCGCTGCGGCGACCAGTTCACCCGTGCTCGCCGAGGCGGGTACGACCTTGGACTGGGCGTCGGTGGTTGTGCTGCCGCCGCATCCGGCGGCCAGCAGTGTGGTGATCGACAGCAGGATGAGGAAAGTCCCGCGCCGTCGCGGATCGGATCTCATTCACGGCTCCCTTGCCTGAAACCGCACGGCCAAGATTTCAGGGAAGTTACCAAACTGAACTAGGTTAGGCAATAGTGCGGGCAACGGTGGAAGGAGGTTGGGTGGGGTAGGTGGATGACCGATCAAGACCGTGCTGGGGGCGGACGGGAGAGGATGCCGGAGGTCACGAACCCACGGGCGCAGGTGCGGAATCCGCTCTTGAACTCATTTCAGTTCACGATTGCTGCTGGTCGAATCGGTGGGCGACGCCTTCACGATGCGGGAGGTCCTCGATCCGCACAAGCGTCTTGCCCGTGTTGTCGCCCCGGAGGAGTGCCGCCAACGCGGCCGGCGCCTGTGCCAGCCCGTCGACGACGGTCTCGCGGTGGCGGATACGGCCCTCGCGCAGCCATGTACCCATCCGCCGCCTCATCTCGGGCAGCAAGTGGGTGTGGTCACTGGCGCGGAAGCCGCGGATCGTCAGGCCCTTCGTCACCGCAAGCATGAGGTTCCCGGGACCCGGTGGCGGCTTGGGGGCGCCGTACTCGGAGATCATCCCGCAGATCGCGACACGGCCCGCCCTGCGCAGTGCCCCGAGAGCGACCTCGAGATGGGTGCCGCCCACGTTGTCGAAGTACACGTCGATGCCGTCGGGAGCGACCTCGAGCAGGAGGTCGGGGAGAGGGCCGTCCTTGTAGTTGAACGCGGCGTCCACACCGAGGTCCGCCACGAGATGACGCACCTTGTCGGCCGAGCCCGCGCTGCCGATGACTTGGGCCCCGCCGATCTTCGCCAGCTGCACGACGAGGCTGCCGACGGCGCCGGCCGCGGCGGAGACCCAGACCACGTCCCCCTCGCGCAGCCCGGCGACCTGGAGACCGGCGTAGGCGGTAAGGCCGTTGGCGCCGAGCGGACCGAGGTAGGCCTGCGGCGGCGCACCGCGCACGTCGAGCTTGGTGAGTGTGCCGACGCCGCCGAGCGCCGGTCTCTCCGCCTCGACGAGCGCGTAGTCCCGCCAGCCGGAGGCGTGCCACACCGTGTCGCCGGGGTTGAATCCGTCGGCGTGGGACTCGACGACCTCGCCGACGGTCATGATGCCGTCCATCGGCTGCTCCAGGGGGAAGGCCGGGAAGTACCCGGGCGGCGCTTCTTCCCGAAGCCGCAACCGGAGAGCGGCGTCTACGGAAGTCCAGGTGTTCCGGACCAGTACCTCGCCCGGTCGCGGCGGCCGGAGATCGACCTCGACGACACGGAAGTCCGACGCCCGGACCTCGCCGCGGGGATAGGAGACGGGCCGGACCTCACGTCCGATCGTCGCCACGTGTCTCACCGCTGCCCATGGGAGGGGGCCCTGGCCGCCGCGGTCTCGGCCGCGGCGCCGACGGTGGTCTCAGCCGCGGTTCGAGCGGCGGGGGTTCGAACGGCGGGGGTTCGGGCCGCGGTCCGAATCGCGGTCTCGGCCGCGGTGAGCCCGAACACGAGGGCCGACGCGATGCCGCCGGCGTAGGCCCGGTGCCACAGGCCGCCGGTGTCCGAGCCGGCCGCGAGGAGCCCCGCCACGGGTCGACCGTCCTCGCCCAGGACGCGGGCCCGGTCGTCGATGCGGACCCCGTGGAACGGGAAGGTGATGGCGGGCACCGCCTCGACCACGTAGTAGGGAGGCCGGTCGAGCGGCATCCGGTCCAGCAGCCGCCCCGGCACCGGCTCCTCGCCCGCGGTCGCCACGGCGTTGTACGCCTCGACGGCCGCGCGGACGGCCGACCCGTCGTAACCCCACTCCTCGGGAAGGAAGTCGAATTCGTCGAGGCTCTCGGCCAGGCCGACCCGCCCGCCCCTTTTGGCGGCCAGTGCGAACTTGTCGACCGCGACCGCGCCCTTCACGTACGACCCCACCACCCAGTCACGGAAGACCCGCGAGTCGGCGATGAGAAGCCCTCGGCTCTCGGGCTGCTCCAGCAGCGCCATGGTCGTGAGGTGATCGCCCAGTGTCTCGTCGGTGAACCGATCACCGTGCAGGTTCAACAGCAGTGCGTGCTCGCTGTAGTACAGCGACAGGTCGACGAAGTCCGACGGGTCCGCGAACGGGATGCCACTCGGGATGAGATGCCCGTAGAAGCCCGCCCCCAAGGAGCCGGTCGCCGCCCCGGCGGAAGTCGCCAGACGGTAACCGGCGCCGCGGCTGTGGGGGTTGGACCGCAGTTCCATGCGCTCGGCGTGGGGATGGACGAATCTGTTGCGGAGTTCCGTGTCTCCCTGGAAGCCCCCTGTGGCCAGAAGCGTCGAGGCCGCGCGAACGGTTCGCCGCGTGCCGTCGCCCGCGACGAGCTCCGCTCCGGTCACGGCCCCGTCCTCCAGCAGGAGCCGTTCGGTATCGGTCCTCGTGAGCACCTCACCTCCCGCCGCGACGACGATACGGCGGCAGGTGTCGACGTAGTGGTTCGTGTCGAACTGGTGCCCCTGACCGAAACCGAGGATGGGCTGAGCGTCCTTGACGTCGACTCCCGTGCCCCTCATCCAGGCGATGCCATCCGCGAATCGGTCCACGAGGGCGCGTTTGAGTGAGGTCTCGCCGCGAGGGTTGTGCCGCTCCATGACCTCGTGGCTCGGGGCGGTCCAGGCGTATCCGGCGTAGCGCGCGGATCCTCCGACCTGGTCACCGATCTCGGTGACGACGACGGACAGTCCGTCACGTGCGGCTCTGGCGCCTGCGGTCAGTCCTGCCATCCCCGCCCCGATGACGAGGAGGTCGACCACCTGTTGATCCGACATCCGCACTCAGCCCTTCTCATCACTTGAAGGTGACTTCATGTCGTGCCCATCAATGCCTCCTCATGTCACGCGCTCGAGGCGGCGCTACCAGGGTGCATCACGGCTTGGGGGAGCACCAGATCCGAGTTGGGTCCGAAGTGAATTCACTTTCATGACTCAAGTCCGCGAAACCGTCGGAGCCGAGGCGTGACGCCCCGCACGGTCGGCGTGCCCTGGTTGCTGGGGGAGTGGAAGCGTCTCACCGGCGACTGCCGAGGTGCGCAACCCTCGCTGCTCCGCCCTGCCGAATCACCGACAGCTGTCCGACATACTGCGGCGTGGCCGCGGTTACCGCGGCAGTGCAGCCGTCACCATCACTTCGCCACACGTTCGGCCGCGCCATACAGGAGCCTCACATGCCCGACAGTGACCCCGAGCCCCGTCCCGTCACCGCGGAGGCAGTTCCCCTGGGCACCGGTACCCGCCGCTGGCTCTTCCGCCCGCCACGGCGCCACGGCGAGGTCGACACAGGCCGCAGCGTCAGCTTTCTTGAGCTCTTCTACGACCTCGTCTACGTCGTCCTGGTCGGCCAGGCGGCCCACACCCTCGCGGAGGACTTCGCCTGGCGCGGCACGGCAACCTTCGCAGTGGTCTTCGGGCTGATCTGGATCGCCTGGCTGAACGGCACACTCTTCTACGAACTGCACGGCCGCGAAGACGGTCACACCCGCTCGCTGATCTTCGTGCAGATGCTGCTGCTGTCCCTCATGGCGGTCTACGTCGGCCACGCCGACGGCGACGACGGCCGCACGCTGGCCGCACTCTACGCATTGCTGCTGGCCCTGCTGACCTACCAGTGGTACTCCGTGTACCGCCAGGACCCACCGGAGTTGCGCAGTACGCCCCGCCGCTATCTGATCGTCATGGTCGCCGGCATCATCCTGATCGCTGCCTCAGTACCTCTCTCCGCCGACGTCCGTCTCGTCGTCTGGGCGGTGTTCGTCGTCGCGTGGTGCAGCGTGGAGTGCGTCATTCTCATCTTCTGGCGCAGGGGGCCGACTTATGCCGTCGTGACCGACCCCATGGTCGAGCGCTTCGGGCTGTTCATCATCATCGTGCTCGGTGAGGTCGTCATCGGTGTCGTGAACGGCCTGACCGACACCGAACGCAGCACACTCGTCACGACCACGGGCCTGCTCGGGCTCGCCATCGGCTTCGGCTTCTGGTGGAACTACGCCGACTTGGTGTCCCGACGGCCGCCCCGTGAGGCCGGCCACTCGCTGGCGACGTGGATCTTCACTCACCTGCCGATGGGCATGGCCGTGGCGGCGGCCGGAGCGGGCATGGTCGGGCTCGTGGAGCACGCCACCGATCACCGGACACCGGTCGCCCTGAGCTGGCTGATGGGTGGGTCCGTAGCCGTCATGCTGATCACCACCGTAGTGCTGCTGCCCACCCTGGCGGACTACGACCGCCACCCCTCCGTCTACAAGTCGGTGCAGGCCGTGCTCGTCACGGCAGCCGTCGTCGCCCTCCTCGCCGGCTGGTCCCGTCCTGCCCCCTGGCTCCTGGCTCTCACCCTGTTGCTCCTTCTCTCCGCGACCTGGGTATTCGCCTTCGTTCGATGGCTGCGCCAAGGCGCCCTGATCAACGAGAGGTCGGCCGACTGAGTGGCCGGACCCGGTGACGCCCGGGTCCGGCCAGTGCCGTACGCGGCACGGCCGCCGTCACGTTCCTTGCCGGCTAGGAGGTCAGCGGCACGTTCGGCCGGTGTTGATGCACTGGACCATCCGGTTCATCAGGCGGTCGTCGAAGACGTTGATGAAGTCGCCGTGGTCCGTGATCGGCTTGTGCATCTGCTCCGGGAAACCGTCCACCGCGTAGAAGGGGCTGGACTGCCCGTTGTCGTCGAGGCTGGGCGCGTCCACGTCGTAGACCAGACGCTGGACCAGCTGCGGAATGGCCTTCATGCCGCTCGGACAGGCACCGGTCCTCGGGTCCGCGAACGCGACATGTGACCGGTGGTTGGCACTGTCGGTGCTCCTGCCGTCCCAGCAGCTCTGGAACTTGGACGTACGGACCAGGCTGCTGCCTTCCGGGCAGACCGGGTACTTGTCCGTCAGCTGCCGGTTCTCGAAGCCGGTGCAGCTCCACGCGGCGTTCGCGTTCGCGGTGCCGTTGGTGAATGCCTTTGCGTCACCGGTGATGATCCGCAGAAACTTGGGCATCGCCACGACCTTGCCACGCGTGCTGCCGACGAAGTTCAAGGTGACCTTGGAGGCGGTCAGGATCTTGCCGCCGTTGCCCTCGGCGCCGCCGCCGAGCTCCTGAGCGTCGAACTCCTGCGTGCCGTCCTGCAGACGCAGCACCGGCCAGTAGTAAGTGGACTTGTCGCCCTGGTTGCGGCAGCTGGTCGCGGCGGAGGCGAACTCCTCGTTGGTGGTGAACGCGTCGTTGTCCTGATTGCCGACGTAGTCGTGCGTATGGTGCGCGCCGTTGTCGACGCCGGGGGCGACGATGATGTTGTCGGAGTTGTAGAGCTTGTTCTCGTTGACGCCGCACCGGGTGGTGAAGGTGCCCGGGGAAGCGCCACGCGACTTGCGAGGGCTCTTCACATTGGGCCGGACCGTGGTGATGTCCACGAAGTCGCCGGCCACGGGGCCGTTGCCTCGGTCGACGGCGTCACTCTGCTCCTGCTCCTGGTCCCGCTCCTGTTCTTGGGCGCCGGAGGCGAGGAGCGTACACGCGGCGAGGGAATCAAGGCCCTGCGGCCTGGTGCCCGACTGGCCTATGGTGATCGCGATCCGGTCGATGGTCGCGACACGCTTGTCTTCCAACGGAGCCATGATCGAGTTGGTGGCGAAGTTGCCGTCCTGCTGGATGACCTTGGTCGAACTTCGCAGCCGCTGGTAGGCCTCGGCCACCTGTTTGTCGAGCAGCGCGAGTTCCTTGTCGACCTGCGCCCTGGCCCGGGCGGGGACCGAAGTCAGCTTGGCACCCACATCCGGGCAGCTGATGGTGGTGGCCCCGTCGGCCCGATCAGCCAGCCCCTGGGCAGCACCTTTCGTCGAGTCGCTGTTCGCGCTCTCGTGGGCGGAGGCGTACACGTTGACCGCGACCAGCCCTCCCGCTCCGAGAGCCAGACCTGCCGTTGCGGCGATGACCCGGTGTGTTGTCTTCGATCGCTTGCGGGTGTTGTGTCGCATGGGACTCCTCTGAGGTTCTGGGCGTCAGATGTGTCGACGACGGCTGACGTGACCAGAGTTACGAGTGGGGTCAGCGAGGGAGCGGGCCTTCTGGCGTCATGTCATGCCTACGTAAGAACTCGGGTGCACCGGCGGTGAGCGATGCCGGGCCGGTTGCGTCTTACGGATGTCTTACGCACGTCCGACGGGCGCCGTGCGCCACCGGGCGGCCGCCTAGCGTGGGCCGATGCGATCCCTGCGTACCTTGCGTGTGATGGCCCTGGCGACCGCCGTTCCGCTGCTGTTGGCAGCCACCGGCGTGATGCACCCTCGCCATGTGACGGCGCTGACGGCAGTGCGCTGGGCCGGACTGCACATCGGCCTGCTGCCCGTCTTCTCGCTCCTCGTGCTCGGACTGGTGGTGCCCGTGTGGGGCAGGCCGCAATGCGACTTGAAGGGAGCCTTGGCGGTGTTTCCCTGGGCCGGATGTCTGGGCTCCGCCGTGTATTGCTCGGACGTCGATGCGGTGGCCGACAAATCCGCTGGCATCGGGGTGGACCGCGGGATGCGTGGGGCGGCGGAGGGCGCCGGGTCGGGGCCGAGGGGCGTAGCGGTTCACGAACAGGAACTGGACGGGCAAGGGCGACAGAAGGGGATGGCGGGCGGGCGGCCCGGGGCGGGGGCGAGCCGTTCCGGCTTGGGGCGTGCCGCAGCCGTCGTACGGATGGCAGGGACAAGGTGAGTGCCGCCGGGTTCCTGGCCGGTCCCGACGTCCGCCCGTTCCGCGCCACCTGATCCGCCCGCCCGCCGCTCAGCACGGCCGTCAGGGCGACGCCCATGCCAGGAACGGGCGCAGCAGGTTCCCCCGCCGAGCGTGGAGCTGACCGATGGACTGACGCGCAGCAATGGTCAGCGGGCGGTCCGGCGACTCGCGAAACGGGAGTGCGTTGGGCCTGGCGGCCGGGCAGCCTGGTGGGGTGGCTGATCTGCTGTGGGATGACGTGAGTGACTTCTTCGACCCTGACCTGATGGGGCCGCTGCCGGATGTGCGTGTCCCGGATGCCTCGGTGGAGGACTGGCAGACGGTTCTCGATCTTGTCGTGGAGAAGGGCTGGAAGTGCCGGTACTGCGAGGGAGGGACGGTGCTTCCGATGCCCCGGGCGGAGCCCGTGCTCGCCCGCCCGGCGGATGCCGAGTTCCCGGACCTGCGGGTCTGGCCCACTGCAGATGTGTTGGCGATCTTCCGTTTTCACGCCGCCGATGAAGTCGACTTCGACGTCGACCTGCGGGAGTTGCAGGGCCAGGAGCGAATTGATGTGTTCTGCGGCTTCCTCCGGGAGATCGGGCGGCGGTTGGGTAAGCCGGTGCTGATGGACCCGCAGGGCGACTATGGCCATCCGGTGCTCGGCTTCGACGTCGATGCTGATCGAGTCGTCGTCCTCGCAGATCCGCTGGCCAGGTGACTGAGGCCGACGGCTGCGGTTGTAGAGGGTTCCATCGTGGAGACTGAGGCGACGGTGGCGTCGTCGCAGGTAGCGGCCGTTGCGTCGGGAGACGTACGCCTTGCCGCCTCCGAAGCGGTCCGGCTGGGGGCGTGGGTGGCCTCCGCCTAGGCGCCGGACCCGGATGCGCATCCCCTTGTCGAAACCGTCTCCAAGGCCACCCGAGGCTACGACGCGGCAAGAAGATCAACGGAAACGTGTGGCAGACGCGCAGCTCCGCGGCGCTACCCCCGCCACCGCACCCCGTGCCGCCGCCGGAGCCGGTGGATCTCCCACCAGGCCAATGCCGTCACCGACACCGGGCCACCGAGGAACACGCAGACCGCGAGCGGCACAGGGCCCGGCGGCAGCCCGCCCGACGACAGGCCGAGGTAGGCGAACACCCAGACCACGACGGTGGTGACCAGCGCGGGCAGCGCCGCGTGCAGGGCAGACAGGTTGAAGGCGTGGCGCAGCGCCGGACCGGTGGCGAAGCAGAGGAAGAAGATCACCCACCAGAACGGCGCCCAGCACACGAACATCACGGACGCCCAGAGCAGCAGCCCGGACAGCCCGTTGGCGCTGCTGGGCAGCAGACTCATCCCCTCGCCGGCCGCCGTGAACAGTAGCGGCACCAGCGTCCAGGCGCCGAAGTACCACAGGGCCGACCTGCCGGCCGGCCACAGCTGTGTCCGCATGGCCCGCCGCGTATCGGGCCTGGCTGCCCAGAAGAGCAGCGCCACCACCACCGCCGCGCTCAACAGCGCCAACCAGGGTGCGAACAGCATCTGTTGCAGGAGCTCCCCCGGCAGGTCCTGCCAGCCTCCGAACGCGGTCAGCAGCCCCACCGAAATGACGAGGGCCATCCAGGCCCGTACCCGCTGCACCCGGAACACCTCGGGATCCTCGACCCGCCCTGCCGGGCGTACGGGGAAGACCCGGCGCGCCATGCGGCGGGCCGTACGGGCCAGTTGGTAGCCGACCAGCAGCGGAACGGTCAGCCACCACAGGCACGGGAGGATCAGCACCAGCAACACCCAGGGGGACGCCTGCCCCCGCCGCCCCCTCAACACCTCACCCAACGGGGGCCATTCGTCCTCCCGCAGCCGTCGCCACAGTGGCGTGTACGGCAGCGGCGGGTCGCCCGCAGGCCGCGGCCCGCCGGTCGCGGGCGGCGGGCCGGACGGGCGGGGTGGGTCGATGGTCATGGGTGTCCCTTCCACGGTCCCGGTCAGAGACGCGACCCAGCCCGGCCACGGTTCCCGACCGCAAACCCACGTCCTTGGCCGGCTGGGCGTGGCGCCTTTCCGTGCGAGACGCCTGGTCATGAGCGTGGTGGCTGCTCAGGTGTCCGGATGCCGCTGGGCGGCCTCGACCCCGCGAAGCTCGGCTTCACCGGAGGCCGCCGGGCTGCCCGCTCGCCGGACTGACCGCACCGCAGGCGCTGCGCGACGAGCTGGGCCTGAAAGCCGGTGACCGGGTGTTCATCTCCGGCGGCGCGCGCGGCGTGGGCACCTTGGCGACTCAACTCGCCGTCTCCATGGGCGCCGAGGTGGCCACCACCGCCTCGCCGCGCGGCGCCGACCTGGTGCGCTCGCTCGTCGCGATAACCGTCATCGACTACCTCGGAGCCGGATACCGCCCGCAAGGGCATGGGCAGGGGCCCAATGCCGGCCGTGGTGTTCGGGATGCTGAGCGCGAAGATCCGGCCCGAGGCACGCCGGCACGGGGCGGGACACCGCTTCCTTTTCATGCACCCCAGCGGAACAGACCTGCAGCACCTGGCAGCCCTGATCGACATGGGCGCACTGAAGCAGCGCGCTTCATCGGGCATCCGTCACCGAACGTAGCCTCCCACCACTGTCCGCACTCACCATGCGATCCGCTGGTGGAGGCGAAGCAGCCCCGGGTGTTATTGAATGAGGTGTGCGCTCAGGAATTTCGGGACCCTGTCGCCCGGGTTCTGTTACGGCCCCGGCGCTGTGCCGGGGGTGGCGAGCGAGCTGAGGGAGCCGTATGGACTCCACATCCTCCCCCTCGTCCTCGTCGCCGTTCGACATGGTCAGCAGCGCCTTGGGGCGGTACATCCCACGTGGCGAAGCGGCTGCGGACGCCGGTTCTGCCGACTCCGAGGGCGACCGCACCGCCCGCCAGCGCGTACACGCCCCTCCGGCCCCCGGCCGTCAGGGGCAGATCCTCGGCGCGGTCAACCTGGACCCGGATCTGAGAATCACCCGCAGCAACCTGGACGCCCCCGTTTTCGTTGGGGTGGAGGCCGTGACCGGGAGCCCTTTCGTCGATCTTCTGCCTCCCGGGGACGTACCGACGGTCACACGACGGTTGCGGCAGGTCCTCGAGACCGGTGAGCCGCACGTCGCCAGGGTCCAGCGCCTGCGGCGCAGCGACGGGTCGGAGCTGGTGGTCTCGATGAGCATCCTGGCCGCCGCGGTGCCTCAGGAGGGCCTGACCGTCACGCTGATCGCCATGGCGAAGAGGCTGCACCTGTACGCCGCCGAGACCGCGATCGGTACCTCGTTGGACATCGGCGAGACCGCGCAGTCGCTGGCGGAGTCTCTGCTGGCCTGGGGAGACGTGGCCGCCATCGACCTCGACTTCGCCGTGTGGACGGGCGAGGTGGTCACCGAGCAGCCGCAAGGGCGGATCCGGCTGCGGCGGGCGGCCCTGGTGCCGGACCGGGCGTGGCCCGACGGCTACGTCACTCCGGGTGACGACCTGCCCAGCGATGCGAGTCGCTTGCTGTCACAGGCCATACTGCGTGACGATGCCGCGCAGGCCATCGTCATACCCGACCGGCAGGCGATCGAGCGGGTGCTCGGCAGTGCCCGACTGGTACGTGCCCTGGTGCCCAGTGACCGGGCGGCGGGTGTGGCGTACATACCGCTGGTCCTGGACGGCACGCCGCCCGTCGTTCTGGGTGTGGCGGAGGTCTGGCGTCGGGCGGACCGCCCCTTCCACGACAGCGAGCTGCTCGACCTCCAGGAGCTGGTGGCCAGGACCTCTCATCACGTGGACCTGGCCCGTCAGCACCAGCGCGAGCACACGCAGGTACTGGCGTTGCAGCGCCGACTGCTGCCAAGGTCCGCCGGCGACACCATCGAGACCGCCAGCGTCTACCAGCCCGCCACCCCCGACAGCGCGGGCGTCGGCGGTGACTGGGTGAACAGCTTTCCGCTGCCGGACGGCCGTACTGCGCTGGTGGTCGGTGACGTCGTCGGGCACGGCCTGGGAGCCGCGGCAACCATGGGGCAGCTGAGCATGGAGGCCCGCGCGCTGCTGTCCGCGGGGCTGGCGCCCGATGAGGTGCTGGAGCACCTGGACGAGACCGTGTCGCTGCTGGACGACGCGGAGTCCGGGCTGGCGGCGGGTTACAGCGCCCTAGGGTCGACCTGCTGCATCGCCGTCTACGACCCGGTCAGCCACCGCGTGACGCTGTCCAGCGCCGGCCACCTTCCCCCGGTCCTGGTGCCTCCGGACGGGCCCGCCGGGTCGGTCTCAATCCGCCCCCACCCCGGACTGGGCGCCGAGTTCGCGCTGCGGGAGCCGTTCGACGTGCACGCCTTCGCCGTACCCCCGGGCTCGCTGCTCGCCCTCTACACCGACGGCCTGGTGGAGGACCCCGCCGTATCGATCGACGAGGGTATCGACAGGCTGGCGGAAGCCGTGTCCACGGTGCACCCCTGGGATGTCCTGCAGCAGGCCGCGCGGAGCCTGGTCTCCGCACTGGCGCCGGTGCGCCGGCGCGACGACGTGACCCTGCTGCTCGCGCGCATGATCGGCTACCGCAAGGGGGACACCGCGACCTGGCGGCTGCCCGCCCGCAGTGACGCGGCCGCCCGGGCCCGCACGCTGGTCTCCGCGCTGCTGGAGCAATGGGGCACCAGAGATGACACCCGGGACAGCGTGCTGCTGGTGGTCAGCGAACTGGTCGCCAACGCGGTCCGCTTCGCCGAAGGACCCCTCACGCTGCGGTTGATCAGGACGGGTAACGGGCTGCTGTGCGAGGTGGGTGACACCGGCAACGGCAGGCCGCGGCTGGGCCGCGACGGGCTCCTCGACGACGGTGGCCGTGGCTTGCACGTCGTGCATGGACTGACCACCCGGTGGGGGGTGCGGTGGACGGACACCGGCAAGGTGGTCTGGGCTTCGGTCGCGAGGTGACGCGGCTACGGCCGGCTCGCGCGGCGTGCCCTCGTCGGGAGCCGTCACCGGCGGCACGGGCGGCGACCGGTTCGGTACGGGTGGCGTGAGCGGGCCCTACAGCCATTCCCCTTCCAGGGCGGTGGCCGTGAGTCCCGGGGCCGCCGCATACAGGACGGCACGACTGCCCGGTGCCTGCCCGGCGTCGTGCGCCCTCCGCAGGATGTCGAACACGGCGGCACCTCCGCGGTTGCCGCTGGTGTAGCTGTCCCGGCTGTAGTCCAGCAGCCCCGACGGCCAGCCGTCGGGCATCGTCTGCTCCATGTACTCCAGCACCCGCGTCCCGCCGGGGTGCGCGAGCAGAACATCGGGGTGCCAGGAGTCGGGGTCGTCCCGGTAGCGGGCCTGCAACCACTCCCACATCGCAGTGACCGTCTCCTGTACGGCGCGCGGGCCGCGCCGGTCCATCACGAAGTGGGTGCCGTCCGCCTGAGTCTCCAGGCGGTGCAGGTCCTGGGTGCCGGGCAGAGTGTGGTTCCAGGAGGCGTCCAGTCGCAGCACCGACTCGGGCCTCGGGCGGCCCGTGACCACCGCGGCGACCGCGGTGTCCGCGAACAGCAACCGGACGATCAAGGACTCCAGAGTGTCGTCCGCGGGCTGGTAGGTCGTGCTCAGGGCCTCCGCTATCACGACCAGGACCACCCGGTCGGGGTCCGCGGCCACGAGATCCGCCGCCAGCGCCAGGGAGCGGGTCCCGGCGATGCAGGCCCACTGCGTGGCCGGCAGCAGCAGCACGTCGTTGCGAAGCGGGAGCTTGTTGGCCAGGGCGACGTCCAGCCCCGGCAGCGCCGGGGTGGTGGAGTTGCTGGTGATCAAGCAGTCGACGTCCGTGGCGTCCAGCCCGGCGATCTGCAGGGCCCCGCGCGCCGCACGCTCCCCGCAGGCCTGTACGGCCGCCCAGGCCGGCGCGGTGCGTTCCTGGACGGTCTGCGGCGCGGGTATCGCCTCGAGGGCGGCGATCACGCGATCCACGTCCTGTTCGGTGAACCCGTCACCGGCCAGCGCCTCTCGGGTCGGCGCGATGCCGGCGGCCGGCACGCCGCTCCCGTTGCCAGGCGCGACGGCGGTCTCCAGCGGCACCATCCATCCGCGAGCTTCGATGCCCGTACTGGCCGCGATGCCGTCAATCCGCGGCGCCCACGCCGCGTGCGGGTGTCGGTCGCGCACCTCCGCCACGATCTCGCTGGTCTTCACGGTGTGCTCGCCGTGTATCACGGCAGGCGGGCACAGGTAAGCGGCCATGATTGGCACCTTTCTACGGGAACGAGGAAGAACGTCACGAACGCTGTGTCATGGATCACTTCGGCACGGCGCATCCAAGTCAATGACTATGTGCACTACTTCAGGCCTCAGTGTCCGGTTCGAGCATGGATGCTAAATGGACATTTGCGCTGTGATCTGGGCAACTTGGATGGCCTTGTTGTGCGTGACGCGGCGCACACTGCTGCGCAAGGGGCTAGGCGCGGTGCCGTACTCCCTGACGCGCCGTCAGTCCAGAGCTCAGAGGTCCGCGATGTGCGTTCTCGGCATCGCTCCCGGGAGGTCCTGGAGAACCGTGCAAGGGGGGAGCGAGCAGGTGCGGACGCGTTTCCCCGCCGGTCCATCGGGAGTGGCGCATCCGATACGTCAAGGTCGGACGGATGCGTCCGCATCCCCGGCAGTGTCCTTCGCGAGTCCGTCGCCTCGCGCGCCGTGGAGCGGCTTGACTATGGTCATCCGTGGATCGACCCCATCGCCAGTGTCAGTCGTCAACCCGTCTGAAGGGTGATACCGGATGCTCAACTACGACCTCGATGTCTCCGGGTTAGAGCGCGATCTCGTTGTGCCCGACTTGGTGGCCGAAGGGGATGATCTCGACGCCCTGATATCGGCCCAGCCGGACTGGACCAAGCCCACACCGGCAGTGGGCTGGACGATCGCCCATCAGATCGCTCATCTTGCTTCAGCCGATGCGAACGCTCTCATCGCCGTGCGGACCCCTGAGGCGTTCGACACCGTGCTGAAGCAGGCCGCAGCCGCGGGCAGCCAATACGCGGATCTCGACGCGGCCGCGGGAGCGGCCAAACCGCGTTCGGCACTGTTGGCACAATGGCGCGCCGGCCGAACCGAGGTGGCGGCGGCGCTTCGTGACGTTCCAGAGGATCACGGGTTTCCTTGGTACGGCTCGCAGATCACCGCAGCGCTCATGGCACCGCTTCGATTGATGGAAGTGTGGGCCCACGGGCAGGACGTTGTCGATTCACTGGGTGTGTCACGTCGTCCTACAGGTCGGCTCAAGCATGTGGCCTCGCTGGGAGTGATAGGACGAGAGCTGTCGTTCTACGCTGCTCAGTTGCCCGGTCCGGCAGAGCCGTTCCGCATTGAACTGACCGGTCCCGCCGGCCAAACGTGGGCATGGGGCCCGGAGGATGCCCAGCAACGGGTTCAGGGCAGCGCCCTCGACTTCTGCCTCCGAGTTACCCAGCGCAGGTCCCGAGCTGAAACTGACCTCACAGCGGTCGGTGAGGACGCGCACAAGTGGCTTGATATTGCACGTGTTTTCCTCTGACCAAGAACGTCGGCCGAGCGCCTTTTCAGGGTGCGGCCGAGGCGTCGGCTCTCGACGAGCGCTGCCGGGACGCTGCTGGTGACCGCGTCGATCACTCCGCCGATCTGGGATTTTTGCGCTGGTTGGCATTGAAGCGCGCTTTCTTCTGACGATTCCCGCACGTGTTCATGTCGCACCATTTGCGGGTGCGACTCTGGCTGGTGTCGAAGAAGGCGGCTTGGCAGGTTGGTGATGCGCACAAGGCCAATTTTCCGTCTCGTTCGCCTGCGATGATGCTGATCGCGTCGGCGGCGATCACGCCGAGGGCATCTTGCACGCAGGAAGCCGAGTTGAGACGCCATTGCCGCTTGCCCTCGGGCGTCAGAATCGCTGCGGCCCGACCCTGAGCGCTGAAGTCATTGATGACTTGGACAGCAGATGCAGGAAGAGCGTCCTGGATCGCGGCCGCTGTCGCGACGGCGTGAATCGACTCCCTCAGCTCCCGAGCGAGGTCGAGCTGTGCAGTGGTGCAGGAGTCCACGGCGAGGCCGCTCATCGCCAGCCAGTCGACGAGTCGCTGCGGCGTGGGAATGCGCTCCACAGCGTCGCCATGACGCTCGGACAGAGTCCCCGTGAAGCTGGTCGCCAGCACAGTACCGAGGCGGAAGTCAGGGAATCCAGCACGCATGGAACCACCTTAGCCGGTTGCAACGTGGCTCGGGGAACTGCTAGAACCGTCTTAGCCGGTTCCGCGATGGCCGCGATGGCCAGGAGGTCTCATGCCCCGTCCAACCAGCGACGTGCAAGCATTTGAAGCCCATGCACCTGACGCCGACCTCGACGATCTGCGCGCGCGACTGGCCGCGGCGCGCCTGCCGGAGGCCGAGACGGTCTATCGCCCCGCGCCCGACCCTCGCCGATGGGAGCAGGGCGTTCCGCTGGCCGACCTCGTCGATGTCGTGAACTACTGGCGCACCGGGTACAACTGGCGGCCGTTCGAAGAGCGCCTCAACCGGATCGGCCAGTTCCGCACGACCATTGATGATCTGGGGATCCACTTCCTGCACCGCCGATCCGCGCGCGCAGACGCCACTCCTCTGATCTTGACGCACGGGTGGCCCGACAGCATTGCTCGGTTCATCGATGTAGTGGACGAGCTGGCAGATCCGAAAGATGCGGACGCGCCGGCGTTCCACGTCGTGGTCCCGTCGCTACCTGGTTTTGGTTACAGCGACAAGCCGGCCACCACCGGGTGGGGGACCGAAAAGATCGCGGCCGCATGGGTGGAACTGATGGGCAGGCTCGGCTACAGCATGTTCGCAGCCCACGGCGGCGACTGGGGAGGCAATATCACCACGGTTCTCGGCGGTAGGTTCCCGGCTCACGTTCTCGGCATCCACACAACGTTCGCGGAGGGCCCGCCCGGGTTGACCACGGACGGGCTGACGGCGGTCGAGCGCAAGTGGACCGAGGAGACCCGCGATTTCTGGCGCCACCGCGCGGCGTACGCGAAGCAGCAGGCGACCCGACCGCAGACCATCGGCTACTCCCTCGTCGACTCGCCGGTCGGGCTTCTTGCCTGGATCCTCGACAAGTTCGCCGAGTGGTCGGACACCGAAGACAGCCCGTTCGAGACGATTTCCCGAGACCGCATTCTTGACGACGTGACCCTGTATTGGCTGACGCGGTCCGGCGCATCGGCGGCCCGCATTTACTACGAAAGCCACAACTCGCTGGACCCCGAACTTCGGGTCGACGTCCCGTCAGCGATCACTATGTATCCGCGCGACGTCGAGAAGTGTCCGCGCGCCTGGGCACAGGAGCGGTACCGACAGATCGTCCGATGGAGGTCGCCCGAAATCGGGGGACACTTCCCCTCGCTGGAGGTTCCCGAGTGCTTCGTCAAGGATCTGCAAGAGGGCCTTGGAGCAGTGCTGGCCGCCAATCGGTGAACGCGGCTCGGCGACCCGGCACTCGGTCACCCCCTGATCCGGCTCCAGGCGTTGCCCGACGCTTCCAGGCCGGGCGTCTGGAAGCGGGACATCCACGGGACCCGTTGTAGGAGGCTGGGCATCCCGGAGTTCCGCCCCTGTGGCCGATGCCAGCCCTCTGCCTGTGTCCGACTTCTCGGCAACAGCGTGTGCTGGGGAGGGGCCCTCCGTGCCGTCGTCGACCGTGGCCGCGCTGCCCAGCGTGGGCGCCTCGCCGAACACCGCGGTGATCAGCCTGCGCGGCACTGCCCTGTGGACGCGCCTTGCCTGGCCGCCGGCAGCTGTCCGTCGGCACCGCTTACGGTCCTCGGCGGTCCAGCCCCGCACGGCCGGCCGCACGTACGTCACGCGGGCTCGCGCCGAATTCACGGCGGCAGGCCTTGTTGAAGGCCTGGAGATCGGCGATGCCCACGGCCGCGGCGATGGCGGTGATGGACAGGGTGGAGGACAACAGGAGGTGGCGGGCGCGTTGAAGGCGTCGGTGCCGGATGTACGACACGACCGTGAGGCCGGTTTCGGCACGGAACACACGCGTCAGGTGTGTGTGGGATATTCCGACGGCGCGAGCGACGTCCGGTACGGACACCGGGCCGGCCAGGTGTTCCTCGACGTAGGCCTGTGCGGCGGCAACGAAGGGGTGGCGGCGCCCGGCTCCAACGCCTTTCGGCAACTCGGCGATGCGCCACAGAGCGGTCCAGACCTCGGCCGTGGCTCGCGGGGGAGCGGTCGGCATGGCCGTCACGGCGTGGCGGAGCAGATCGGCCAGGTGTGTGCTCTCGGCAGCGGCGTCCTGCATCACCGGTACCACCCGCGCGGTTCCGCCGTCGTGCAGCCGCAGATGGACGTAGAAATGCTCCGACCTGCCCCGGTAGTGAAAGTGCACCTCAGTGTTGGGAGGCACCAGGCTGACGTGACCGGGGCGTATGGGGTGGACCGACTGTCCGAGAGACAGTGCGCCCTCGTAGTTGTAGAGGTGCAGCTGCCACAGGTCGGGCAGCCGGAAGACGTCGTGCGCGCTGGAGACGCCGTGCACCCCGATGCCGGCGTTGACCACGGTGGGCGCCTGGTCGATGCGTACTGTCGCGTGTTTCACGAGGATGGAAAATTACCAGCACTGGACGATTTCAGCCCACGACCGATCCAGATCGGACCCGTAGGTTCGTCGCATGTCAACCAGCAAACAACTCCTGACATCGGTTCAGGTGGCGCGCTTCGCCGCGCAGGGATTCCTGCGCCTGGACGGGGTGGTGCCGCAGGAAATCAATGAACGGGCCATCGCGACCTTGACCGATGGCCTGCCGGACGTGGCCTACGGCACAGCGCTGGGCGGAGCGTTCGCGCCGGACACCTTCGTCCACGAGCTGCTCAGCCTGCCGGTCGTCGCAGGCGCCGTCGAGAGCCTGGTCGGCCCCGAGCCGACCGTCGACCACCATGCGGTGCATGTGCGCGAGCCGCACGAGGGACGCGCGCAGCCGCTTCACGGAGACGCGATCATCGACGTGCGGCCGGATGCGTTCGACATCCAGCTCATGTACTACCCGCACGAGGTGACCACCGAGATGGGCGGCACCCTCAGTGTGCCCGGAAGCCATCTGCGCCGGATCAACGAGACGGACATCGGCCGCGTCCAGAACCTCAGGGGGCAGACCCGTCTGACCTGTCCGGCAGGCACGGTCGTTCTCGTGCACCACGGCATCTGGCACGGTGGCCGCCGCAACGACACCGAGCGCCGTCGCTACATGTACAAACTCCGCCTCAACCCGACCGTGCCGCAGGTGCGCCTCTGGGACACCTCCGACCTGCACGACCCTGCGGTGACCGCGGAACTCAACACGTACCTCCCCTGGTACGAGCAGGCCACGGCCCGACTGGAGATCTACAACCGAGTCCTGCTGTGGCGGGCCCTGACCGGTGACGGCTCGTTCGATGTCGAGTACTGGGTCACGCGCGTCAGCAACCGGCCGACCCTGAGGAGTCACGCATGAGGCAGCAGGTCCTGGTCCTCTACCTCGCCACGTCGGCGCTGGACTCCGACGTCGTCGGCTGGTCCCGATACGACGGGACCGGCCGGACCCACCCGACGACCGGTGACAGCGACGAGCCGCCCTATCCCACAGGGCTTGCCGCGCTGCTCGACGGGTGGCGCCTGTTCCAGGCATCCCAACTGCTGCCGCCGCAGGCCGGTCACGAGTACGACGTCTCCTTCCTCAAACACGAGTTCTTCTTCGAGAAGGTGGAGGACGGCTCTCGATGACATCCATATTTCCGTGGCGGAGACGCGGGAGGCGAACGGCCGTCCTTGGCGCGGTGACCGCCCTGATGGCAACGCTACTGACCGGGTTGGGCGCCGCCGGGACGGCGCGGGCGGCCACGGTGGATACGAGCGCGTCTTATGTGCTGGTCAACCGGGGCAGTGGCAAGGCTCTTGATGTGGCGGGCGTGAGCACGGCTGATGGAGCGGGTCTGACGCAGTGGACCCGCACCGACAATGCCAATCAGCGGTTCCAGTTCGTCGATTCGGGCGGTGGCTACTACCGGCTGAAGGCGCAGCACTCGGGCAAGGTGCTGGACGTCCTGAACTACTCCACCGCCGACCACGCGGACGTGGTGCAGTGGGGCGACGCCAATGGGACCAACCAGCAGTTCCGGCTGGCCGACTCGTCGGACGGCTACGTCCGGCTGATCAACCGCAACAGCGGCAAGGCCGTCGAGGTCCAGAACGCCTCGACTGCGGACGGCGCCAAGGTCGTGCAGTTCACGGACTGGGGCGGGGCCAACCAGCAGTGGCAACTGGTCCGCGCTACGGCAGCGCTGTCGCAGGTGCACACCGCGGGGCGGGTCAAGGACAACGGAAACACGGTGCAGTACAGCTGGCCCGGCGTCTACTTCGAGGGCCGCGTCAGCGGCACCGGCGTGGGTATCGTGCTCAACGACTCGGCCGCCGACTACGACGTCCAGATCGACGGATCCACCGTCGCCACGCTCGTCACGCCCGGCAACACCATGCACTGGATCGACGGCCTGTCCAACGGCACGCACACCGTCCGGCTCGTCAAGCGCAACGACACCCCGGGGGACACCAGCGCGTTCGGAGGCTTCGTCGCCGCCCCCGGAGGCGCCGTACTGAGCAAGCCGGCCGCCCGCAGCCGCCAGATCGAGTTCATGGGCGACTCCCTCACGGTCGGCTACGGCAACCTCTCGGCCTCCCGCACCTGCACCTCGGACCAGCTCAAGCGGACCACCAACTCCGACGTGAGCTACGGCGCCCTCACCGCCCGGCGGCTGAACGCCGACTACCAGATCAACGGCTACTCGGGCCTCGGCATGGTGCGCAACTACAACGGAGGCCGTACGGACGTCACGTACCGGACCTTCTACGACCGTGCCCTGCTGAACGCGTCCGGCGACGTCTGGCAGAACCCGGGCACCTGGCGCCCCCAGGTCGTCGTGGTCAACCTCGGCACCAACGACTTCTCGACCGCCATCAACCCCGGTGAGCCATGGACGACCGACAGCCTCGCGGCCGGCTACCGCACCGCCTACGGCGACTTCATGGAGAAACTGCGGGCGCGCTACGGGGCCGACACGACCATCGTGGCGGTGGGCGCTGGCCAGTACGCCGGTCATGTCCAGCAAGTGGTCAAGGCGCGCAACGACGCCGGCGACAGCCGGGTCCGCTACTGGTTCCTCGACGACTCGGGCCTGGACTTCCTCGGCTGCGACTGGCACTACTCGGCCCACGACGACCGACTCATCGCCGACCGGCTCACCTCATTCATCGCCGGTCTGCCGACGGGCTGGTGACCGGCACACTCCCTCAGTGCGGCTCGGACTGAGGGAGGGTCTGTGCGCACCAGATGGTCTTGCCGTTGGTGGTGTGCCGCGTGCCCCACCCTTGGGTCAGCTGGGCGACGAGCAACAGGCCCCGGCCGCCCTCGTCGAAGGCACGGGCCCGGCGCAGGTGCGGAGCGGTGTTGCTGGCGTCTGAGACCTCGCAGATCAGGGAGGTGTCGCGAATCAGCCGCAGCTTGATCGGCGGTTGGCCGTATCTGATGGCGTTGGTGACCAGCTCGCTGACGACCAGCTCGGTGACGAAGGCGGCCTCCTCCAGGCCCCACGCGTCCACCTGGTCGACGGCGAACTTCCTTGCGCGCGGTACCTGCGCGGGGTCCGGCTCGATGTCCCAGTCGGCGACGTGGTGGCGAGCCAGCGCGTGGGTGCGTGCGAGCAGCAGGGCCGCGTCGTCGGTGCGGCGATCGGGGAGCACCGCGTCGATCACCGTGTCGCACAGGGTTTCCAGTGAGGTGGCCGACTGGTTCAGGACCCGCTGCAGTTCGGCGATTCCCTTGTCGACGTCGGGTGCGCGGCCGTCCAGCAGCCCGTCGGTGTAGAGGGCGAGAAGGCTGCCCTCGGGCAGTTCGAGCTCGGTGGCCTCGAACGGCAGCCCGCCGATGCCGAGCGGAGGTCCCGGCTGGGCGGTCACCGGGGTCCTGGTGCCGTCCGGGGCGATGATCAGCGGCAGGGGGTGGCCGGCGCTCGCCAGTGTGAACCGTCGGGAGACCGGGTCGTAGACGGTGTACAGACAGGTGGCACCGGACTCGCCGGTCGGCTGGAAGTGGCCGGTGGGCTGGAGGTCGCCGGCGAGGTGGAGGACGAGGTCGTCCAGATGGGTCAGTAGTTCGTCCGGCGGCAGGTCCACGTCGGCGAGGGTGCGGACCGCCGTCCGCAGCCGACCCATGCTGGCCGAGGCGTGCAGCCCGTGACCGACGACATCGCCGACGACCAGGGCGACCCGGGCGCCGGACAGCGGAATGACGTCGAACCAGTCACCGCCCACTTCCGCACCGGCCCCGCCGGGCAGATAGCGGGATGCCACCTCGACCGCCTCATGGTCCGGCAGCTCCTGCGGCAGCAGGCTGCGTTGCAGGGTCAGCGCGGTCGTGCGCTCGCGCGAGTAGCGGCGGGCGTTGTCGATGGCGACGGCCGCCTTGGCGGTCAGCTCTTCGGCGAGGATCAGATCGTCGGCGGTGAAGGCCTCGGGCCGGTCGAGCCGGGAGAAGGCGACGACCCCGAGCAGCGCGCCGCGCGCCCGGAGCGGCACGGTGATCCGGCCGGTCAGCCCATCCGCGGCGATGGACCCGTCGATCACCGGGTTGCCCGGTGGCCAGTGGGCCGGGTCGGCGGCGAGCCCGGGCCCGAAGGCCCATTCGCCGCCCTCGCCGGGTTCGGCGGCGAGCTCAACCGTGGACCTGCCGGTGGCCATGCAGCGGGCGGCGACGGAACCGGGAGGGTGGCTGACCGGATTCGTGGGCCCGGAAGGTCGGTCGGTGTCCCCCTTCGTGCCGTGCTGGGCGGCACGGCTGAGCACGATGGGCTCGCCGGAGGTGAACGCGGAAGGGGAGGGCGGTTCTTCTCCACGCAGCACCTCGTCGAAGAGATCCACGGTGACGAGGTCGGTGAATCCCGGCACCGGGGTCGTGGCCAGTTCCTGGGCTGTGCCGATCACGTCCAGCGTCCGGCCGATGCCGCCGCTGGCCTCGTTGAGGATGAGCAGGCGTTGCCGAGCCCAGTACTCGGCGCTCATGTCGAATCCCCAGTTGGCGATCGCGCGGACCTTGCCCCCGGCATCCCGGACGGGCCAGATGCTGGTGGCCCAGGCATTGGCGTAGTCACTGCCGCGAGGGCGGAAGACGGTGATGAGTCGCGTGGGTTCGCCCGTCCTCGCCACTTCGGCGAGCGCGTCCGTGTAGGGCTTGTCGTCCCTCTCGGGAAACAGCGAGCGGTCGAATTCGGGAAGCACCTCGCGGTACTTCCTACCGAGCACTTGCTCCTCGGAGTGCGCAATCACCCGGCCCGAGGAGGCGTTGATCCACAGGAACCGCAGCTCGGGGTCGTAGACGCCCAGGGCAAAGGGTGACTGCTCGAAGGCCCGGTCGGCGATCACCGGGCGGCTTCCCCAGCGCTGGACGGTCACCGCGTGACCCAGTGCCCGCCCGTCGGGGCCGGACAGCGGATGAGCCGCCACCACAGCGTCCACCGTCGAACCGTCCCGGTGGCGCAGGGGGACGAACCCCGTGAGGTCGGGGCCGGAGCCGTTGCTCTCGGGGAAGTCGGGTGGCGGGGGATCGACCAGCAGGTCGGTCACGGGGCGGCCGACGATGTCCTCCGCCGTCCAGCCCAGCAGTATCCGACCCCCCTCGCTCCAGCCGCTCAGCATGCCGTCCGGGTCCACAACGGCAACGGCAGTGGGCGCGTCCTGCTTGTCGGCCATCTCCACAGCCACGCCTCCGTCCGGACAGCCGTGCCCGTCAGGGCTGGTCTCCAGCGGCCGCTCCCAGCCTAGATCGGCCCCCGCTCCTCGGCGCTCCGGTTGGTGCATTAGGGAGCGCCTGGGACAGAAGGCGTGGCGTATGTGGCGGATACATGGGATTCCATGCGATGCAGCAGTGAGTACTTTCGAAGCGCTTCGATGCGCGTCCAACACCGGGGAGAGTGCCAAGAGGTCTTCACGGGTTCTTCAAGCAGTACATGCCCAGAGTCCCCTCCAGCACCTCACAGGAATCTTGGAAGCGACCCTTGTGTGCCCATGGGGGTTGACTTAACCTCACAGCAACTTCGAAGCGCTTCGACTATGAAGTGCGTCGCAGTAATGGGATGTCCTTTCAGCTCAGCCAGTTCCAGTCACGACACCGCAGCCGACGCCCCCCGCCGGGCGTCAAGGTGCGCCATGAAGGGTTGACGCAATGACGCCGAACGTCGCCTCCATCTCCTCAGGACCAAGCCGGAGAAGCTTCCTCGCCTCCACGGCGGTCGCCACCGCAGCGGTGGCCGGCGGGATGCCTCTGCTCACCGCCTGCGGCGGATCGGACAGCGAGTCGCGCGAGGGCGCCACCTCGGGCAAGGCCGCCGACAAGCTGATACCGACCTACGTCGCCAGCACGGTCGCCCAGCCGGATCTGCCGTCGAAGAACGGTTCGTCAGCCGGCTACACCGGCAAGGTCGACCTCGCGGCCCTCGCCGTCTCCGTCCCGGCGAAGCTCGGCACCGGCGCACCCCTCAAGATCATGTCCCCGCTCTGGGGCACCCCGCCGAAGCCCGGGTGCGCCTACTACAAGGCGCTCGACGCGGCGGCCGGCACCAAGATCACCTGGCAGAACCAGGACGGCAACACCTACGGCCAGAAGCTCGGCGCCATCCTGGCCTCCAGCTCCATACCCGACATGGTGGTCGTGCCCGACTGGGAACTGGTCGGCAAGATCCCGAACGCGGTCACCGCGAAGTTCATGGACCTCGGCCCCTACCTGGCGGGCGACAAGGCCAAGAAGTACCCGAACCTCGCCGCGATCCCCTCCGACTCCTGGCGCATGAGCATCTTCGGCGGCGCGCTGCGCGGCATTCCGCTCCCCACCGCCCCCGCGAGCTTCATCACGCCGTACTACCGCAAGGACCTCTTCGACAAGAAGGGCTACTCCGTACCCAAGTCGGCCGACGAGTTCCTCAGCTGGGCCAAGGAGGCCACCAGCGCCAAGGCCAAGGTGTACGCCTGCGGTGACATGTCCTGGATCTCGGGGGCCATCTTCGGCAACCTCGCCGGCTGGAACATCGATGACGACGGCAAGCTGAGATACGGCATCGAGCGGCCCGAGTACCTCGAGGCCCTGGAGTGGGTCCGCAAGCTGTTCGACGCCGGCGTGGTCCACCCCGACGACAAGGCGGAGTCCGGCGACCCGGGCCAGCGGTTCACCGCCGGAGAGATCATGACTTGGGTCAGCGACGCCTCCGCCTGGTACACGAAGACTGCCGAACAGGCCAAGGCCAACCCGGACTTCCAGATCGAGGCCATGGACATCTTCGGCGCCGACGGCGGGAACCCGACGCTGACCGCGGCCTCGCCCGCCAACATCTGGACGATGATCCGCAAGGGCGCCTCGAAGGAGGCCGTGGAGAACGCGCTGGCCGCCGCCGACTTCGCGGCAGCGCCGTACGGCACGAAGGAGCGGATGCTCGTCGACTACGGCGTCGAGGGCACCCACTACACGGTCAAGGGCGGCGTCCCGGTCAAGACCGACCAGGGCAACTCCGAGGTGATCAACGCCTGGGTGATGCTGGCGGCCCCGGCTCCCTATTTCGCCCACCCCGACTTCCCGGACGTCGCCCGCAAGCAGACCGAGTGGCAGCAGCGGATGGGTGCCTTCGCGAAGAAGACGTCCACCTACGGCATGAAGGTCATCGAGCCGACCCGCTACGCCAACCTCGCCAGCCAGCACGAGCAGCTGCAGAAGGACTACGTACGCGGCCACAAGAAGCTGTCGGACGTGCAGGACGCCATCTCCACCTGGCGGTCCTCCGGCGGTGACAAGCTGCGCGACTGGTACAAGGAGCTCCTCGACAAGAACGGCAGCGGCAACTGATGGCTCTCACGGCCGGGAGCAGGCCCGACGGGACTCGTCCCCCCGTGGCCGTCGAGGAGCCGACGGCCGCGCTCGCAGCCGCGGGGTCGAAGGCGCGGGCGCCGCGCAAGGCGAGCGAGGCCGGCAAGGTTCCCTGGCGGATCCGGCTGCGCCGGGACCGCGCGCTCATCCTGATGACCCTGCCCGTCATCGTCCTGCTCCTGATCTTCAACTACGTCCCGCTGCTCGGCAACGTCGTCGCCTTCCAGGAGTACGACCCGTACGTCTCCGGCAACGGCATCATGGCGATCTTCCACAGCCCCTGGGTGGGCGTGGAGCAGTTCTCGCGGATGTTCGACGACCCGCTGTTCTGGAGCGCCACGAAGAACACCCTCGTCCTGTTCGTGCTCCAACTGGCGCTGTTCTTCCCCGTCCCCATCGCCCTCGCGCTGGTCATCAACAGTGTGATCCGGCCCCGAGTGCGGGCCGTGGCGCAGGCGATCATGTACCTGCCGCACTTCTTCTCCTGGGTCCTCGTCGTCACCGTCTTCCAGCAGATCCTCGGCGGCGCGGGCATCATCGCGCAGACCCTGGAGCGGCACGGCTGGAGCGGCTTCGACCTGATGACCAACGCGGACCTGTTCAAGTACCTGGTCACGGCACAGGCCGTGTGGAAGGACGCCGGCTGGGGGATCATCGTCTTCCTCGCCGCGCTGGCCGCGGTGAGTACCGATCTGTACGAGGCCGCCGCGATGGACGGCGCGGGTCGCTGGCGGCGGATGTGGCATGTGACGCTGCCCGCGCTGCGCCCGGTGATCGCGCTGCTGCTGGTGCTGCGGGTGGGTGACGCCCTGAGCGTGGGCTTCGAGCAGTTCCTGCTCCAGCGCGCCGCGGTTGGCGCGGGCGCCAGTGAGGTCCTGGACACCTACGTGTGGAACATGGGCATCCAGAACGGCGACTTCAGTTACGCGGCCGCGGTCGGCCTGGCCAAGGGACTCATCGGAGTGGGCCTCGTCCTGGGCGCGAACAAGTTCGCGCACCTGCTGGGCGAGCAGGGGGTGTACAAGAAATGAGCCTCAACACACAGCTCATCCGCAGTCTCAAGGCTCCCGCTCGCCCGGTGTGGGAGGAGCCGCCGAGCAAGGTCGGACTCACCGCCAAGAGCGGCTTCCTCGTGCTGTGCTGCCTGGGAGTACTCGGACCGCTGTGGATCGTGATCGTCACCAGCCTCTCTCCCAAGCCCGTGATCGACCGGGTCGGCGGCCTTGTCGTGATCCCCCAAGGCATCACGTTCGTCAACTACACCGAACTGCTCGGCGGCGGCCAGGTCAGCCGGGCCATCATGGTCTCGGTCGGAGTCACGCTCTTCGGCACACTGTTCTCGATGACGGTGTCGGTGCTGGCGGCCTACGGCCTGTCGCGGCCGGGGAGTCTGGGCCATCGGTTCTTCCTGATGACCATGATGGCGACGATGTTCTTCGGTGCCGGGCTCATTCCGACATACCTTCTCGTGCAGTCGCTGGGCCTTACGGACACTTATCTGTCCCTGATCCTGCCGAGCGCGGTCAGCGTGTTCAACATCCTCGTCCTGCGGGCCTTCTTCATGGGGATCTCACCCGAACTCACCGAGTCCGCCCGCATCGACGGGGCCAGTGATCTGCGGATCCTGCTGACCATCATCATGCCGCTGTCGCGTGCGGTGCTGGCCGTCATCTCGCTGTTCTACGCGGTCGGGTACTGGAGTGCCTGGTTCAACGCCTCCATCTACCTCAGCGACCAGCAGATGATGCCGCTGCAGAACGTGCTCATCCAACTGGTCCAGAGGAACACCGAGGCGCCGACCGGCCTCCAGCAGGCGGTCCGGACCGGACAACTGTCCTCGCTGGGGCTGCAGATGGCAGTCATGGTCCTCGCGCTGATCCCCGTCGCGGTCGCCTCCCCCTTCGTCCAGCGGCACTTCAAGAAGGGCATGCTCACCGGAGCCATCAAGGGCTGAGCCCCCTTCGCAGTCAGGACTTCTTCCGGCGACGCGGAGCCGATCGATCGACCTCGTCGCCGGAGAGGACCGCGCCCCTCAAGACAGGGGCGTGGCAGCACCCCCCACATTTCCCCCCACCCGTGGAAGGGACACCATGGTCAAAAGCAGAGTACGCAAGATCACCATGGCGGTGCTCGCGCCGGCGATGGCTCTCGGTGCCACCGTCGGACTGGCCTCCGCCCCCGCTTCGGCCGCAGTCTGGAACTCCTGCGACCAGTGGGCCAGCACCAATCTGAACGGCTACACGCTCTACAACAACATCTGGGGCTCCGGCGCCGGCGGCCAGTGCATATGGGCCAACTCCGGGACCGGCTGGGGTGTCTGGGCCGACCACCCCAACAGCGGCGGCATCAAGTCCTACCCCAACTCCACGAAGGCGATCAACAAGACGATCGACTCCCTCGGCTGGCTCACCAGCGACTACAACGTCAGTGTCCCGTCGTCCGGCGCGTACAACACGTCGTACGACATCTGGGACACCGACCACGACTACGAGATCATGCTCTGGGTCAACTACAACGGAGCCGTCGGCCCGATCGGCGGCTATGAGGGCAACGTCTCCCTCGGCGGCCACAACTGGAACGTCTACAAGGGCACCAACGGGTCGAACGAGGTCTTCTCGTTCCTGCGGACGTCCGACTCCAACGCAGGCACCGTGGACATCAAGCCGATCCTCCAGTGGCTCGCCTACAACAAGCGCTGGATGGCCGGTAACGAGACCATCGGTGAGGTGCAGTTCGGCTACGAGATCACCTCCTCGTCCGGCGGCCTCAACTTCAACACCAACAACCTGACAATCAACGGCGGCTGATCAACGGCGACTGACCAAGCATCAGGGCCGAGGTTGGTCCGCGTCCTTCCGTAGGCGCGGCCGATCTCGGCCCGCAGCGCGTTGTCCTCCGCGAAGGCGGCTGTCGGAAGCCGTGCCCCATGCGCTGAGTGGGTTCTGCTGCCGGGTGCGAGAATGCCGGCAGTGGCAGGCGAGGGGATGGGGAAAATCGACCGTGCCGGACAACCGAGCGGGAAGGCCTTCGACGGAGGACCCCGGCGAGCGCGGTGGGGGACCCGCATCGGTGACGATCGCCTATATCGCCGAGTCCGCGGGCGTCTCCATACCCACCGTGTCGAAGGTGCTCAACGGCCGCTCGGGGGTGTCGGACGAGACCCGGGCCCGCGTCGAGGAACTGATCCACCAGCACGGTTACCGCAAACCTCCGAAGAACCGCAGCAATCTCGTGGAGCTGGTGTTCCGCGAGCTGGAGAGCATGTGGGCCGTGGAGATCATCCGCGGTGTCGAGCGCGTGGCCCGCAGGAACCGGATCGGCGTGCTGGTCTCGGAGTTCGGGCTGCATGACACGGCGGGCATGACCATCGACGACACGGTCGGCCGGCGTCCCCAGTGTGTGCTGTCGGTGGCACAACTCTCTGAAGCGGAGCGGGAACAGCTGAAGGCGAAGGGCATCCCGTTCGTCGTCTTCGACCCCATCGACGAGCTGCCGGACGACGTTCCGTTCGTGGGGGCCACGAACTGGAGGGGCGGGCAGGCGGCGACCCGGCATCTGGTCGGCCTCGGGCACCGGCGCATCGCCATGATCAGCGGACCTGATCACCCCTTCTGTCTCGCCCGGTTGTCCGGCTACTCGTCCGCTCTCGCGGAAGCCGGACTGCCGGTGGAACCCGGCCTGGTCGTGAAGACCCAGCTCACACGAGAGCACGGGTACGCCGCCGCGCGGGAGTTGCTGTCCCGAGCCGATCGCCCCACCGCCGTGTTCACCGCCAACGACATGCAGGCGCTCGGTGTCTACCAGGCCGCGCGCGAGCTGGGCCTGCGCATCCCGCACGATCTCAGCGTGGTGGGCTTCGACGACGTACCGGCCGTGGCCTGGATGGATCCGCCCTTGACCACCGTCCACCAGCCGCTGGCCGAGATGGCGACGGCGGCCACCGAGCTGGCTCTGGCGCTCGGGCGGGGGGAGCAGGTGGCACAGATGGGGCTGGAGATCGCCACCACTCTGGCCGTCCGGGAGAGCACGGCTCCGCCGAAGGAGGAGTGAGGCGGCGCGCAGAGACGCCGTTGCCCTGGTTGCTCAGGAGGCGGGCAACCAGGGCGAGGGCCTGTCGGTCAGGATTCCTTGACAGCCGTACCGGTGACCGAGTCTCCGGACTTCGTGACCTTGTACTTCACCTTGGCGCCGCTGTGGAAGTGGAAGGTCAGCGTCGCCGGTTCACCGTCACGCAGGGACTCGAGGGTCTCGGTGGTCAGGATGATCGTGCCGTTCGGGTAGTCCGGCCGGAAGGCCTTGTTGAACTCCTGGTACGGAGTCCAGCTGGTCGGGCCGGCGTTGGTGCCGTCGGCGTACGTGGCCTCCATGGTCGCCAGGTCGTCACCCTGGTACTTCGTGGGAATGGTGAACTTCTCGGCGGTGCCCGTGGCGTCCGACAGCACCGGAGTGTCGTAGGTGACCACGTCGATCTGCCAGGGCAGCCCCTTGGAGAACCGGGCCTGGAGCGTCGCGTTCACGCCGTAGTCGCGATCGCCGGTCAGCCGGGTCAGGGCCGCTGCCGTAAGGGTGAGCCGCTTCTCGAAGACGGTGTAGTCCCGGCCCTCGGCCAGCTTGGTGTCGCCGTGCCACAGGCCCCGGAACTTGGTGCCGTTCAGGTTCAGGGTGAGCGACTGGGCCGTGATGCGGCTCGACTTCGCCACGAAGAACTTGTCGAAGGAGGCGGTTCCCGAGCGGGTGGTCCAGCTCGACCTGATCCAGGCGAACAGGGCGGGGTCCGACCACTTCAGGGCCTCCCGGTTCAGATAAGCCCACGTTCCGGGGTCCCAGAGGGCGGTGGTGACGCCGGCGACGCGTGCAAGGTGTCCGACGTGCTCGTAGTACTTCAGCGCCTCGCCCCGCTCGATGCGGGAGGGATGATTGTGATCGGGATACCCGAGCAGACCGTACTCACCGACGTAGACGGGGATGCCCCTGGCGACGAAGGTGTGGTGCATGCTGGCGAAGGTGTCGTCCGCGCCGTTGCGGGCGGTGTCGTCGTACCGGGTGCCACCCGCGATGTTTACGCTGAACGGGAAGTAGCTGTAGTAGTGCACGGTGGCGACCAGGTTGCTGTCGTGCAGCCCGCTGATCGTGGTGTACAGGTCGTCCATGAGGTCCTGGGAGGCGCTGCCGCCTTGTGTGGTCAGGACGAGCAGGCGGCTCTTGTTTCCGCCCCCCGAGCCACGGACGATCTTGTGGAACGAGGTGTTGAGCTCGTCCATGAACTTGGTCTTCTGCTCGGCGGTGGCGTCGGCGAAGCCCGGTTCGTTGACGCTTTCGAAGAGCAGGCTGCGCGGCTCGTTCCGGAACGCCGCGGAGATCTGGGTCCACAGGGCGTCGTAGCGGGCGCGCACATTGTCGTGGTCGGTGGCGATCTTCTCGATCCACTGCCATGAGTCGTGGTGGACGTTGAGCACGACGTAGAGGTTCTCGGCGAGCGCCCAGTCCACCACCTGCTTGACCCGGCTCATGTACGCGGCGTCGACGGTGTAGGGCGCGGTGGCCGACTGATGTGCGCTCCAGGTCACCGGGATGCGGACGCTGCGGAAGCCCTGCGCCCGGACGGTTTCCAACAGCTCCCTGGTGGCCTTGGGGTTGCCCCAGGACGTCTCCTCCGGAATCGCGTCCAAGGTGTTGCCCAGGTTCCAGCTGGGCTGCATCGCGTCGACGGCGTCCATCGCGCGGGACGGAACTCCGGCCGTGGAGGGTCTCTGCTGTGCGGTGCCGCCCGGCGCGGCGAGCGCGGTGCCGGACAGTCCCAGGATGACGAGCAGCGCCAGCAGCAGGCCGGCCAGGCGTCCGGGGCCGCGGCGGCGGTCGCGGGTGGGTTGCCGTATGTCCTTCATGTTCTTTCCTTTCGTTCGGTCGCAGCGGTTGGGGTTCAGTCGTCGAGGGGCTCGTAGTCGAACCAGTCGAAGTGGACGGTGCCCGCCGTGGCGTACATGCCGATGACCCGGCCGGTGAAGCCGCCGGCGACCTCGGTCGACAGGTAGCGGCCGTCGAGGTTCGCGAGCTCGGTGAACGTTCCGTCCGGGGCTTCGACCCCCAGCGAGACGAAGTCGGGTCCGGTGCAGGGCCCGTGCGGTGACGGCGGGTCAGTGACGGCGACGGCAAGGGTCACCTGCCCGGCCGGTACGGTCCGCGCGGCCACGACCGTGCGCAGGGAGCCGACGCGCGCGATCACCCGCACCTCCGCGCCGCACGCCTCGATCGCGTAGTGGTGCCGCTCGTCCAGCCGTACGGCGAGGCCGCCGCGCCCCTGCCCCGCGTCGACCAGGGTGCGCGCCCGGCAGGAGAAGTGCTGCTGACGCCGGCCCGTGAACACCACGTCGGGCTCGTCCAGGGAGGCGCCACGTGCGCGGAGCGTCAGCCAACCGGGGCGCTCCTTGGTGGTGCAGAGCTCGGCGGGGCGGTCCCGCACGGAGATCCACGTCGGCCCGAGTTCGCTGAGCTCGAAGTCGTCGCGCCGTTCCTCGACGGAGCCGGGGGTGAGCGGCCAGGGGAGCGCGGACACGTCCAGGGCGACCTCGCCGACGACCGGCCAGTCGTCCTCCCAGGTCACGGGAGCGAGGAAGGTCTCCCGGCCGAGCACGTGCCAGCCGGGGGTGCCGCCGCGCGGTCGTACGCCGAGGAAGACCATCCACCATGAGCCGTCGGGGCCTTGGACCAGGTCCGCGTGCCCGGTGTTCTGGATCGGGTGGTCGGTGCCGCGGTGAGTGAGGATCGGGTTGGCCGAGTGCGGCTCGAACGGACCGGTCGGCGTACGGCCGCGGGCGATCGACACGCCGTGGCCGCGCTCGGTGCCGCCCTCGGCGATGAGCAGGTACCAGTAGTCGCCGATCCGGTACAGGTGCGGCGCTTCCGGAGCCTTCGCGCCGGGGGCGCCGGACCAGAGCTTGTGCGGTGTGCCGTGCGTCTGTCCGGTGGAGGGGTCGATACGGACCTGCGACACCCCGGCGACCGTGCACCAGCACGTGCCGTCCCCGTCCCAGGCCAGGTCGGGATCGATGCCGGCCACGCCCGGTGCCCAGATGGGGTCCGACCACGGTCCGGCGGGGTCGGTGGCCGTGACGATCAGGTTGCCGCCGCCCTCGCTGCAGTTGGTGACGATCAGCCAGAAGCGTCCGTCGTGATGGCGCAGGGTGGGGGCGTAGATCCCGCCGGAGGACGCCATGGAGGCCGGCAGACGCAACTGCTCCGGCCGGTCCAGGACGTTGCCGATCTGCCGCCAGTGGACCAGGTCACGGCTGTGGAAGAGGGGTACGCCGGGGAAGTACTCGAAGCTGGAGCAGGCGAGGTAGTAGTCGTCGCCGACACGGCAGATGCTCGGGTCGGGATGGAACCCGGGGAGCACCGGGTTGGTCGCGTGGGCGGGCGGGTTCTGAGCGGGCACCCTCGGTCGTCCTTTCGTCGGGTGGGCGGCAGGCTCGGCGCTCAGGGAGCGTCCGGTTCCGTGCGGGTGATGCGGAGCAGCGCCGCGGACGGCGCGGTGGGCAGGGTCACCGTGAGGTCGGCGGTGTCCGGGTTCCAGACGGCAACTGCCTGACCCGCGGCGGGGTACAGCACCTCGGCACGGGCCGCGCCGCCCGCCCGCTCAGCCGGCCGGAGGGTGATGGTGGCCTCGCCGCCCGCGCGCCGCCACACGGTGAGGTAGGTCGTGGCGGGGGTGTGCAGGGCGAGCGCGATCCAGGGGTCGTCCCAGCCGGGGAGGCCGAGGGGCCAGGAGGGCACGGCTTGCGGCAGGTCGGCGCGGATGGCCTTGTACACCGCCACCGCCTCGTGGACCAGGGCGCGGGCCTCGGGCCCCAGTTCCAGCAGGCGGCCGGAGAGGTGGATGCGGCCGAGGAGGGCGCTCGCCATGGTGAAGGCGACCTCGTCGAGGGAGTCCTCCGGCTGCGGATAGGCCCAGACGGCGCCCTGCTCCGGGGTCACTGCGGTGGGTGCGGAGGCCGCGATGGGCGCGTAGTGGTGGAGGTTCTGCTGGTCGCTGGTGGACTGCAGTTGCAGCCGAGACAGCAGGGCGTGGTCCAGGCGCATGCCGCCCGAGGCGCAGTTCTCCACCACCAGGTGCGGATGGCGGTCCAGGATCCCGTCGAGCCAGTCCAGGTGGGCGCGGTTGTGGCCGAGCAGTCCGGCGCCCGCGCTCTCGCCGGGATGGGCGCTGGTGCCGGAGCCGGGGTCGATGTTGTGGTCGAGCTTGAGGTAGCCGACGCCCCACTCGCCGACCAGCCGGTCCACGACCTGGTCGAGATGGGCGCGGGAGGCCGGGTGGCGCAGGTCCAGGTGGTACCGGCCGGACTCCGTGACACGGACGCCGTCGCGGCGGAAGTACGCCTCGTCGGGCAGGGAGTCGGCCACCGGGCTGTGGACGCCGATCACCTCCGGCTCCAGCCACAGGCCGGGCACCATGCCGCGCTCCCGGATGCGGTCCAGCACCTCGTGGATGCCCTTCTCCCCGGGGAAGCGTGAGGCGGCGGGCTCCCAGGCGCCGACGGTGGTCCACCAGCCGTCACCGCCGTCGTCGTACCAGCCCGCGTCGATGACGAAGTACTCGGCTCCGGCCTCGGCCGCCGCGTCGATCAGCGGCAGCAGCTTTTCGGTGGTGGGGTCTCCCATCAGGCAGTTCATGTAGTCGTTGAAGATGACGGGCAGGCCCTGATGGTCGGCGTGCGGGCGGCGCTGGATGCGTCGGTAGCGGGTCAGCGCGGCGAACGCGGCGTCGGGGCCGCCGTCGGCGCTGAAGGACAGGGCCACGGGTACGGTGCGGAAGACGGCACCCGGTTCCAGCGGCTGCCGCCAGCCGTGGTGGGAGTCGGTGGGCCCGAACAGTGCCAGGTAGGCCGTCCTCTCGCGCTCGGCGCACTCCCAGCGCCAGCCCCCGCCGTTGTGCTCGATCTGCCACACCCAGGAGCGGCCGGTGCGCCGGTCCGTCAGGCCGCCCATGGGCAGCTGCCCGCAGCTGGACCAGGTGCCCTGGCCGGTCAGGGCGAAGCCGGAACGGCCGTTCGCGTGACTCACGCGTCCTGCGTGGTCCGGTGTGGTCAGCCGCAACGGGCGCCGCTGCCAGCGGCATTCGGCGAGCCAGTCGTTCTCCGCCCACAGCAGGTCGGCGGCGTCCAGGTCCGCCGGGTCCGGCGTGGTGAGGCACCCGGTCGCGAACGAGCTGACCGACTCCAGGTGGAGCGTGTCCTGCCCTTCGTTGCGAAGCGTCACCTCGCTGCGGAGCACGGGTAAGCCGTCCGGCGACCGATAGGTCACCTCCGCGACCAGTCCGGTGTCCGGGTCGTGGAGTTGGACGGTCAGGATGTGCCAGTCACCCTCGCGGGCCGCACTGTGGGACCGGTGGCGCAGCCGCTCGCCGAGCCCCGTCTGGACCAGACGGCTGCCCGACCAGTTGCGCCCGTGCCCCGTGGCCGTCACCTCCACCAGAGGCAGGGACCCACGGGGGCCGTTGCCCACCTCGCCCGGACGTCCGAGGTGCGTCAGGCGGGTACTGCCGTCGTCGCCGAGGACGAACTCGAGGCGCAGGGCGTCGTGACCCCAGTGAAAGCTCCGCTTTTCTGTTTCCATGGTGGCCTTCTCCGGGTCAGTGGCCGCGCAGGACCGCGCAGGCGCCGGGCGGCAGTTCGTGGGCCGCCCGGTCGGTGAGCAGGTCGTGGGCGGGATCCGGCAGGGGCACGGTGTCCTCGGTGTGGTTGATCAGGACGTGCCAGCGGCGGCCGTCGGCCGCGTGCCGGGTGACGGCTTCGACACCGTCCGGCAGGTCAGGCAGCTCCGGCTCGACGCCGGCTTCCTTCAGGAGCCGTCCGACAAGGGCGCCGTAGTCGGCGTCGTCCAGGCGGGTGGACAGATACCAGCCCCGTCCGGCACCGAAGCGGTGCCGGGTGAGCGCCGGGCTGTCCGCGAGCATGCCGTGGGTGTAGGCGGCGAGCGCTTCGGCGCCCTCGACGCGCAGGGCCTCGCTCCAGACGGTGCCGTGCGAGCCGTCGGACAGGGTGATCCGCTCGCCCGTTCGCAGCGGCCGGTGCTCCTCGACGCAGATGCCCAGCGCCTCGCGCATCGGTGCGGCCGGATAGCCGCCGAGCCGGGCGTGCATGCGGTCGTCGACGTAGCCGGCGGCGTGCTGGACGAGGAGCGTCCCCCCGTCCTCGACGTAACGGCGCAGGTTCTCCGCACCCTTGTCGGACAGCAGGAACAGGGAGGGGGCGATGACCAGCCGGTAGCGGCTCAACTCGTGCTCGGGGTGGGCGAAGTCGACCGTGACGCCCGCGTCCCACAGCGCGCGGTGCGCCCCGGCGAGTGGCGCGTGGTAGTCGAGGCGGGAGGAGGGCAGGCCGTCCGCCTCCAGTGCCCACATGGCGTCCGGGTCGTCGAGCACGGCCACCTGCGCGGTGACCGTCGATCCCGCCAGCTCCCCGAGCGCGGCGACCGCCTCGCCGGTCCGCGTGACCTCGCGGAAGATACGGCTGTCGGGGCCCGCGTGCGGAAGCATCGCCGAGTGCCAGGTCTCGGCGCCCGCCCGGGACTGCCGCCACTGGAAGAACAGGGCGCCCTCCGAACCGCGCGCGATGTGGCCCAGGCTGTGGCGCAGCACGTCACCCGGTTCCTTGCCGATCACCTGATCGCCGTCGTAGACCGTGCTGGTGCCCTGCTCCATCAGCAGCCACGGGCGGCCGCCGGCCAGGGAACGGGAGCGGTCGGCGTAGTAGGCCACATGTGCGGCGCCGTCGAGGCCGCCTGCGTCCGGGTACTGGTCGGAGCTGACGACGTCGAGTTCGCGGGCGAACGCCCACAGGTTGAGCCGCAGGTCGTAGGGCAGCATCAGGTTCGTCGTCACCGGGCGGTCGCTGTGCTCGCGGATCGCGTCGCGCTGCTCGCCGTAGGCGGCGATGATCTCGTCACCCCAGAAGCGGTGGAAGTCCACCGTCTGGCCAGGGTTCTTGTGGTACTGCGTCGCACGCGGCGGCAGCACCTGCTCCCAGGACGTGTAGCGCTGGCTCCAGAAGGCCGTGCCCCACGACTCGTTGAGGGCGTCCAGCGAGCCGTGCCGGGCACGCAGCCACACGCGGAACGCGGCCGCCGCGTGGTCGCACCAGCAGAGCGTGCCGTACTCGTTGTGCACGTGCCACAGCGCGAGGGCGGGGTGGTCGCCGTACCGTTCGGCCAGCGCGGAGGCGATCCGGCGGGCCGCGCTGCGGTAGGCGGGCGAGGCGAGGCAGTAGGTGTCGCGACTTCCGTGGACGAGCCGGGTGCCGTCGGCCCTGACCGCCAGCGCCTCCGGGTGGGCGAGGGTGAACCAGGGCGGCGGGGAGGCCGTCGGGGTGGCGAGGTCGACGGCCACGCCGCCCGCGTGCAGGCGTTCGATGTGGGCGTCCAGCCAGGAGAAGTCGTAGCGCCCCTCCTCAGGTTCGAGCAGGGCCCAGGAGAAGACGCCGAGAGTGGCCAGGTTGACCCTCGCCCGGCGCATGAGTTCGCCGTCCTCCTTCCAGACCGGCTCGTCCCACTGCTCGGGGTTGTAGTCGCCGCCGAAGGCGAGACCGCCCAAGCGGTCGGTGATGCGGCGTGCCGTCATGACGGAGACCCTTTCCCACGAAGTGTCGAAGCGCTTCACTTGCGAGGGAAGTTAACGGACATGTTTCGAGCGAAACAAGAGCCCGTGCGGGAGGAAAGTTTCTCTCTACTGGTCCATTGACAGCCAGTGAGCGAAAATGACAGCGTCGATGCGCTTCGACAAGTCAGTCTCTTGTCCCACGTCCACGCCCGATTGCCGAGGGATCTGTCTCGTGGCTTCTCCGTCCTGTATGACCGTGACCGCCGTGACGGCGATGGAGGGCTTCCCGAAGCTGCCCGCCGGTTTCCGCTTCGGCGCGGCCACGTCCGCCTACCAGATCGAGGGCGCCCACGACGAGGACGGCCGCGGACCGTCCGTCTGGGACACCTTCAGCCACACCCCCGGGCGCACCCACGCCGGTGCCACCGGCGACATGGCCGCCGACCACTACCACCGCCACCGCGAGGACGTGGCACTGCTGCGCGATCTCGGCGTCGACGGTTACCGCTTCTCGATCGCATGGTCGCGGCTGCTGCCCCAGGGCGTCGGACCGGTCAACCCCAAGGGGCTGGACTTCTACGACCGCCTCATCGACGACCTGCTCGCCGCCGGAGTCGCACCAGCCGTCACCCTCTACCACTGGGATCTCCCGCAGGCCCTGGAAGACCGTGGCGGCTGGCGCGTGCGGGAGACAGCCGAGGCCTTCGCGGCATACGCGGCGCTCGCCGCCGAGCGCTACGGCGACCGGGTCGAACGCTGGATCACCCTCAACGAGCCCTACTGCTCCGCCTTCGTCGGCTACGCCGAGGGCCGGCACGCGCCCGGCGCGCGGGAGGGACGGGGCGCCCTGGCCGCCGCCCACCACCTGCTAGTCGGCCACGGCCTCGCGGTCCGCGCCCTGCGCGCCTCGGGGGCCCGGGAAATCGGCATCACCCTCAACCTGGACCGCATCCACGCCGCTTCCGACGGTCCCGAGGACCGCGCCGCCCTACGCTGTGCCGAGACCCTGCACAACGAGATCTGGACGGAGCCGCTCTTCGCCGGGCGCCATCCCCGCGACGAGGCCGAGACCTGGGCCGGGCTCGCCGACGGCCCCTGGCGGCTGCCGGGCGACCTGGACCTGATCGGTATCCCGCTGGACTTCGTGGGCCTCAACTTCTACCGGCCCCTCACCGTGGCCGCCGCACCGCACCAAGTGTCCGACCCCGAGCAGCGCACCGCCGTCGACGTCGGCGTGGCCGAGCTGGACCCGTACGGCACCCGGCACACCACCATGGGCTGGCCGGTCGTCCCGTCCGCGTTCACCGAACTGCTCCGTGACCTCGACGCCCGCTACCCGCAGTTGCCCCCGATCTGGATCACCGAGAACGGCTCCGCGGAGGCCGACACGGTCTCACCCGACGGCCGCGTCCACGACCCCGACCGCATCGGCTACCTCGCCGACCACCTCGCCGCCGTGGCCGACGCCGTCGCCGCCGGTGTGGACGTACGCGGTTACTACGCCTGGTCGCTGCTGGACAACTTCGAGTGGGCGCGAGGCTACGACCAGCGCTTCGGGCTCGTCCATGTCGACTACGCCACCCTGACCCGCACCCCCAAGGACAGCTACCACTGGTACATGGGGCTGATCACCGCGCACCGCGCGGGGACGGAGGAACCTGCCCGATGAAGTTCACGGACGGCTACTGGCTGATGCGTCCGGGCTGCACCGCCCGCTACGCCACCGAGGTCGCGGACGCTCGCGCCGACGACCACCGGATGACCCTGTACGCACCCGTGAAGCACGTCAGCCGACGCGGGCAAACCCTCAACAGCCCGCTGCTGACGGTGGAGTGCTGGTCCCCGGCCGAGGGGATCATCGGCGTGCGGACCACCCACCACGCCGGATCGATGCGCCGGGGACCGGAGTTCGCGTTGCCCGGCGCCGGTGCGGACGCCGGCAAGGTGCGCCGGGACGGAGCGGTGCTGGAGCTGTCCTCCGGCGAACTGGCGCTGCGGGTGGACACGGAACAGCCGTGGCGGCTGGAGTTCACCGCCGGCGGACGCGTGCTGACCTCCGTCGGCGAGCGCGGCACCGGCTTCGTCACCGATGCCGAGGGCCGGCACCACATGGTCGGTCAACTGGCCCTGGAAGTAGGAGAGTTGGTCTACGGGCTGGGGGAGCGGTTCACCCCGTTCATCAAGAACGGGCAAGTGGTGGACATCTGGCAGGCCGACGGCGGCACCAGCAGCGAACAGGCCTACAAGAACATCCCGTTCCACCTGACCAACCGCGGATACGGCGTCTTCGTGAACCATCCCGGCAAGGTCGCCTACGAGGTCGGTTCGGAGGCCGTCGGCCAGGTCCAGTTCAGCGTCGAGGACCAGTCGCTCGAGTACTTCGTCGTCCACGGCCCGACCCCGAAGCAGGTCCTGGACCGCTACACCGCGCTCACGGGGCGCCCGGCCATGCCGCCCGCCTGGGCACTGGGCCTGTGGCTGACCACGTCCTTCACGACCGACTACGACGAGGCCACCGTGAGCCGCTTCATCGACGGCATGGCCGAGCGCGGCATCCCGCTGAGCGTCTTCCACTTCGACTGCTTCTGGATGCGCGCCTACCAGTGGTGCGACTTCGACTGGGACGCCGAGACCTTCCCCGACCCGGCGGGCATGCTCGCCCGGCTCAAGGAGCGGGGACTGCGCGTCTCCGCCTGGATCAACCCGTACATCGCCCAGAAGTCCGAGCTGTTCGAGGAGGCCATGCGCGAGGGTCACCTCGTGCGCCGCGCGGACGGCAGCGTGTGGCAGTGGGACCTGTGGCAACCGGGCATGGCCCTGGTCGACTTCACCAGCCCGGCCGCCCGCGACTGGTACACCGGCAAGCTGCGCACCCTGCTCGCCCAGGGCGTGGACTGCTTCAAGACCGACTTCGGCGAACGCGTTCCCACCGACGTCGTCTGGCACGACGGCTCCGACCCGGAGCGGATGCACAACTACTACACCCACCTCTACAACCAGGCCGTGTTCGACCTCCTGCGGAAGGAGCGCGGCGAGGGCGAGGCGATGCTTTTCGCCCGCTCGGCCACCGCGGGCGGTCAGCAGTACCCGGTGCACTGGGGCGGTGACTGCGACTCCACCTTCGGCGCCATGGCCGAGTCACTGCGCGGCGGGCTCTCGCTCGGCCTGTCCGGGTTCGGCTTCTGGAGCCACGACATCGGCGGTTTCGAGGGCACCCCGACGCCGACCGTCTTCAAGCGGTGGGTGCAGTTCGGCCTGCTCTCCTCGCACAGCCGCCTGCACGGCAGCAAGTCGTACCGCGTTCCCTGGGACTACGGCGAGGAAGCCGTCGAGGTCACCCGCGAGTTCACCCTCCTCAAACACCGCCTCGCCCCCTACCTCCAGCGCGCCGCCCAGCAGGCCCACACCACCGGCGTCCCGGTGATGCGGGCCATGGTCCTGGAGTTCCCCGACGACCCCACCGCCGCCGTGCTGGACCGGCAGTACATGCTCGGCGAGGACCTGCTCGTCGCGCCCGTCTTCACGGACGACGGCACGGTCGAGTACTACGTGCCCGAGGGCACGTGGACCAACATCCTCACCGGCGCCCAGGTCACCGGACCCCGCTGGGTGCGCGAACAACACGGCTTCCACACCCTGCCGTTGCTGGCCCGCCCCGACTCCGTCGTCCCCTTCGCCGCCGACGACCGGCATCCGGTGTCGGCCTGGGCGGACGACGTCGAACTGCGGATCCACGCCTTCGCGGACGGCGCCCGTCGCACGGTGGTGATCCCGCGCACGGACGCCCTCGGCGAGACAGCCCGCTTCGACGTCCACCGCGAGGGAGGCCGCCTGAGCATCACGACCGACAGCCAGCACCCTTGGCGACTGCGGATCGGCGGCCCCGGTGGCACGGTGTACACCAACACGGCGGGGCGGGCGAGGGCCGAGGTGCGTTACGAGGACTGAGCGCCCACCACCGCCTTCGAACTGGCCGCGTTCAGTGCCGGGCGAACTGCACCCCGGTCGGTTGCGCGACGTCCGGCCGCAGCGCGATCCCGTTGACGGTCAGGCGTTCCCCGTAGATGTCGGTGACTCTGATCGAGCCACCGCACCCGCTGCCGTCGGCGGAGACGAAGTAGTTGTATTCCGTGCGGGGCAACTGCCGCCAGCCGCCGCCGGTTTGGACCTCCAGGCGGGCGACCGGGTTGCGGTGGCCGATCGCCTGGATGGCGCACCAATAGGGGTTGGACCCGGTCTTGTACCTGAGGGACATCGTCTCGGAGGTGCTGGGGCTCAGCAGCTGCCAGGTGATCGGGATCCGGCCGACCTTGAGGTCGGCGAGCTTGGCGAAGGCCTGCTGGCTGAGGTCGATTTGCCCGGGTGCGCAGGGCAGCGGGCATTCGTTGGTGATCCGTACGGTGATCGACTTGCCGTTGGCCGCACGGACGAGCACGTACGCCCCGCACGCCCTGGACGTCTCGTAGTCCGTGGTGTTCATGGCCGCGATCATGAGGTCGGGGCTCGGACCGAGCAGGCAGGCGCCGTTTCCGTCCGCGGCCTCGTAGGCGGTGGCGACCCCGGTGTAGGTGTTACCGGGCCGAATCCGCCCTGCCGATGGGGCCGTGGTGGTCGCCGTTCGCTGGGACCGTGGGGTGCTTGTGGCCGACGGTCGTGCCTTCGCGGTGGCCGTCGGACTGGGGCTGCTGGTGGGCGTAGGCGTCCCCGACGCGCTCGGGGTGCTCGTGGTGGCCGGGGTGGTGGCCTTGACCTGGTTGGTGGCGACGGGTGTGGGCGCGGCTGCGACCGTATCCGCCCGGTGGTCGGGGAGCACCCCCATGACCAGGTAGGCGAGCGCGCTCGCGGCGGTCAGTGCCAACGTGGTGCCCAGTATGAGCCGGCGTCTGTGCCTGCGCTGCCGCGCGGCCTGCCTTGCTGTCTGCATACCTGTCCGTTCGGAAGATCGAGCCGATGGTGCACTGCTCAGTGGTCGCCGACGGCGAAAAGGTTGCCGACGATGCCGACCATTTCTCACAGACGCCATTGGGAACTCGCCGAGGGCGACTGGGACGTGTTCCTCCAACGCAGAGGCGGCAGCAGGTCACGACCGGTCCGAGCAGGGCTCGTCGAGACCGCGCGCCTCCTGGATCACGCAGCCTTCCGGCCGGCGGGCCAGGGAGAGCGGACGGGGATTGCGTGCGCGACCGAAGGCGGAAAGCTCGCTGTGCGCACCTGGCTCCGGCCCGCGCACGCGGAGGTCTCCTCCGGCGAAGTCGACCACCACGCGCTCCGGTTATGGAGCTGGCTCCACGGAAGGACGGCGCGCGCACCGAGCGCCGCCTGGGTGCCGCGCTGCGAGGCCGACCGCGCGACGAGTACGTCATCTCCTCCAAGGTGGGCAGGCCGCTGGTGCCCAACGAGGAGCCACGCGGCGTCGACACCGAGGGCTTCGTCGTCCGCGACGACCTGCGCCGCCAATGGGACTTCAGCCGCGACGGCGTACTGCGCTCGATCGAGGACACACTGGAACGCACCGGCCTGGACCGCCTGGACATCGTCCACCTGCACGATCCCGACGACCACTGGCGGCAGGCCGCCGAGGAGGCCATGCCCACACTCGCGGAGTTGCGCGACCAGGGTGTGATCGGCGCGATCGGCGCCGGCATGAACCAGTCGGCGATGCTTGCCCGCTTCCTGCGTGAGACGGCCGCCGACGTGGTGGTGCTGGCCGGCCGCTACACGCTCCTGACCAGTCGGCGCTGGACGACGTCCTGCCCGCCGCGCGGGACCTCGGCAAGAGCGTGGTGGCTGTGGGTGTCTTCAACTCGGGACTGCTCTCGCGTGATCGGCCCACCGAGGGCATGAAGTACGACTACCAGGACGCCCCGCCGGCTCGGATCGCCCGAGCCCGCGCGATCGCCGAGGTCTGCGCGGCACACGGGACCACCCTGCCCGCGACCGCGATCGCCTTCCCGCACACCCATCCCAGTATCATCAACGTCACCCTCGGCATGCGGACTCCGGAACAGGTCGGACGAAACCTGGAACTCCATGATCAGCGCGTCCCGGACGGTCTCTGGGACGATCTGCGCACGCAGGGGCTGATCAGGTCGGACGTGCTCGTGAGGCACGGTGGGGGGAGGGGTGTGCGGTGTTGCTGACGGACAGGGCCATCGAGCAGATCCGCGAGCTGATCCGGAGCGGTGCGCTGCCTCCGGGCTCGAAGCTCCCGCCGGAGGCGGACCTGGCCGCGCAGCTGGGCCTGTCCCGCAACCTCGCTCGCGAGGCGGTCAAGGCGCTGGCCGTCGCTCGGGTCCTGGAGGTCAGGCGCGGCGACGGCACGTATGTGACGAGCCTCCAGCCGAGCGTGCTGCTGGAAGGGCTCGGCGGCGCCGTGGAACTGCTGCAGGGCGACTCGGTCGCCCTGCAGGACCTCATGGAGGTACGACGACTCCTCGAACCGATGGCCACGGCCCTTGCCGCCACGCGGATCTCCGATGAGCAGCTGGCCGAGGTGAAGCGGCACCTGGACGCCATGCGTGAGGCCCGCGACGACGTCGAACGGCTCAACGCCCACGACGCCGCATTCCACCGCGCCGTCGTCTCGGCCACCGGCAACGAGACCCTCCTGACCCTCCTGGAAGGGATCTCCGGCCGCACCCTGCGCGCCCGCATCTGGCGCGGCCTGGTCGACGACAAGGCCGGGGGCCGCACGCTGGCCGAGCACGAGGCGATCTTCAAGGCCCTGTCCACCCGTGACGCCACCCTCAGCCAGGCCGCGGCACTGCTGCATGTGAGCAACACCGAGCAGTGGCTGAGGGAGCACCTGCGCTCGGGCGAACCCCTCCCGTTCGGGACGACGACGGGGAAGTGACGGGCGTACGTCCGGTCAGCCGAACTGCGCCGCGACGGCTGCCCCCTCGCGTACGAAGACGGGGACGCGCTCCAGCGGGGCGTCGGCGTCGAGTGTCGTACCGCCCACCACCACGCTTCCGGTGACCGGGTCGAGCCAGCGCGCTCCGGAGGGCAGGTACACCCGGCGGGTCCGCGCGCCCGCTTCGTACACGGGCGCAACCAGCACATCCGGACCGAGCAGGAACTGATCGTCCACGTCCCACGCGCGCTCGTCGTCGGAGAAGTCGAAGAACAGCGGGCGCATCGGCGGGGCGCCGGTGCGGTGGGCCTCCACCGACAGCTCCCTCAGGTACGGGCGCAGCCGCTCGCGCAACAGCAGGTGCTCCCGGAGGATGCCGTAAGCCCCTTCCCCGTAGGACCAGACCTCGTTCGGCCCGCCGCTCATGTCCGCTGAGAACGTGGGGTGGTTGGGTTCACGGTCGCCGTGCAGGCGCATGACGGGGCTGAAGGTGCCGTACTGGAACCACCGGATCAGCACCTCGCGGTAGGCGGGGTCGTCCGGGTTGCCGCCGCCGAAGCCGCCGATGTCGGTGTTCCACCAGGGGATGCCGCTCATCGCTACGTTCAGCCCCGCCCTGATCTGGCGCGACAGGGAGTCGAAAGTGGTGGGGATGTCGCCGGACCACAGCGCGGAGCCGTACTTCTGGCTGCCGGCCCACGCGGACCGGACCAGCGACAGCGGCCGGTCGTCGCCCGCCGCGGCCAGGCCCTCGGCGACGGCGCGGGTGTGCAGCACGGGGTAGAGGTGCGCGGCTTCGGAGGCCGGCCCCGCGGCATAGACGGCGCGCTCGGCGACCTCCCGGCTCAGATCGGGCTCGCAGGCGTCCAGCCAGAGGCAACTCACGCCCATCGTAAGGTAGTTGTCGTGCAGTCGCTGCCGCAGCGCGGCGCGTGCTCCGGGGTGGGTGGCGTCGTAGTACGCCATCGGCCGCATCGGTTCCTCGGTGCTGCGCGACGGCCATGGGAAGGTGAGGAGGCCGCCGTCCTTGTCCCGCACGAGATGCCCGGACGCGCGCAGTTCGTCGTAGGTGTCACTGCCGGGCTCGACGGTCGGCCACACCGAGACCGCGAGCCGCACCCCGAGTTCGGTCAGCTCCTTGACCATGGCCGCGGGGTCGGGCCACTCGCTCTCCTCGAAACGCCAGTCGCCCATGTGCGGCCAGTGGAAGAAGTCGCAGACGATGACGGACAGCGGCAGTCCGCGCTCCTTGTACTGCCGTGCCACCGCGAGGAGTTCGTCCTGGGTGCGGTAGCGCAGCTTCGACTGCCAGAAACCGGACGCCCACTCGGGGAGGAGGGGCGGCCGTCCGGTGACCTGGGTGTACGCGTCGATGATCTGGGCCGGGGTGTCGCCCGCGGTGACCCAGTAGTCGACGCGTCCGCCCCCGTCGGCGGTCCATCGGGTGGTGTCGGTGCCCAGTTCGACACGGCCGGTGGCGGGGTTGTTCCACAGCAGTCCGTAGCCGCGCGAGGAGTGCAGGAAGGGGATGGCGGCCACGGTGTTGCCCTGGACGAGGTCGATCACGCAGCCCTTCTGGTCAAGGCGCCCGTGCAGATGCTGTCCGAGGCCGTGCAGCCGTTCACCGTCGTACCCCTCGAAGTGCTGTTCCGTACGGCCGTCCGCCGCATGCACGCGGGGTCCGCCGTGGTGGTGGTACGGAGTCTTGTCGGCGAGCAGTTCACGACCCGAGTCGGCGTGCAGGAACCTCAGCCGGCCGTGGGCCGAGGCCGACGGCGAGGCGGCCGTTGACCAGGCGGGCGGATCCGTCATCCCGTACGGACAGTTCGGCGTGCGGGGAGGGGGAGGAGCTCTCCAACGCGCCGGTGGCGTCGGGATCGAGGGTCCCGGCAGCGGCCCGGACCCGGACGCCGTGTGGGCCCCAGGGCTCGATGCGGAGGATCTCTTCGGCGGTGTGCCGTTCCAGACCGCCCGCGCGGATGTTGTAGGGCAAAGCGTTCCTCTCGTGTACGTCGTGCCGGCCTTGACAGGGAGCGGGGGTCATCCCACGGTCAGAGTGGTCCACTTCTGGTTGGAGGCGCCGGTGCAGTCCCACAGGTGGAGCTGCGTGCCGTCGGCCGTGGAGACCTGGTAGCTCTCGTTGAGGTCGTTGGTACCGATGTGCAGCGTCACGACGTTGGGCCGGTAGCGGGTCAGCGAGGCGTCGGTGAGTGCGGCGATCTGGTGGATCTTGTATCCGGAGTGGCCCTCGTTGTCGGGGTCGGACATCGAACCGCCCCGCAACGTGCCGACGAAGTCCAGCGGATGACCGTCGGCCGCGAGCTTGTCCCACAACGGGCCCCGGTAGCCGTTGCCCGTACTGCTTCCGGCCAGCGTGATCAGAGGTAAGACCCATGACCTTGTCATGCTGCGTCCCCTTCTGTGAGCCGTCTGCGTTGACGTGTGTGCGCGCCGGGTCAGTTCGTCACTCGGAAGGTGGCGTCGCCGCGTCCCGTCGCGGTGGTGATCGGGTCGAGGCGGAGTGCGTATCCGTAGTGGCGGATGTACCGGTCGGGGTGGCTGTACGCCTGGAAGGACGACCAGTTCGCGTCGGCGAGCCCGGCGACCTGGCGGAAGGTGGCGTCCGCGGCGAACTGGGGGGTGCCGTCGTTGTAGGTCAGTTGGAAGTCGAAGTTGGAGTGCCGCAGGAAGTAGCCGGGGAAGTTGACCGACTCGAAGGAGACGGTGCCGGAGCCCGCGAGGCCGGGCCTCGGCCGGAAGCGGGAGTCGTCGGCGGGGCTGACGTTCGGGTCGATGCGCACGTCCATGTTGGTGTGCCGTACGTACCGGTCCTGGAAGTTGAACGACTGGATCCGGTTGACCGCGGTGTTGGGCCAGCGGGCGAGCACACGGCTCTCCTCGGCGGCCGTCATGTTCAGGATCCAGCCGTGGCGCTTCTTGGTGCCGCCCATGTTGTAGCTTCCCGACGTCTGCTTCTGGTAGGCAGCGGGATTGGATGGGTCGGTCGTCACGACCGGCATGTAACCGCCGTTGCTGGCGTACTGGTCGAGGTAGAGCCCCCACTTGTTGGTGCCGTTGAACTTCATCCACATCGGGCCCTCGACCTGGGAGCCGGTCAGGCCGATGCCGGAGAGGTCGCCGATCCTGGTCCAGGTCCCCAGGATCGAGTTGCTGCCTTCGAGGGTGATCTGGCCGTCGCCGGAGGCCCGTACGTAGCGGAAGCCACCCACTCCGGAGGGCACCTCGATGATCTGGGTGTCGATGATGTTCTGGGTGCCGGGGCGGTCGATGTAGAGCTGCGGGGCGGTGATGGTGCGGAAGTCGCTGGTGCGGGCGTAGTAGATGCGGTGTTTCAGCACGCCGTTCAGCGTCGCGTTCGTCGCCCAGTACAGGACGTAGTCGTTGGTGGCCGGGTCCCAGATCGCCTCCGGCGCCCAGGCGTTGCGGCCGTCGGGGATCGCGCCGGCGACGTTGAGCAGCCACGGCTGGGACCAGGTGACCAGGTCCTTCGACTCCCACACCACCAGGTTGCGGCTGGCGTTGTTCACGGCCTGGTCCCAGTTCTGCCCGCAGCCGATGCACAGGTCGGTCGCGATGATCCAGTACTTGCTTCCGTCGGGGGATCTCACGAGTGCGGGGTCGCGCACCCCCTGCGTGCCGACCGTGGAGCGCAGGACCATGCCGCCGCCGGTGAGGTCGTTCCAGTGCAGGCCGTCCGTGCTGTGCGAGAGGTACATCTGCTGACCGGTCGACCCGTCCCCGGTGAAGTGCACCATCAGGTAGCCCGGGTCAGCGGCGGCGGCCCGCTGCGGTGTGGTCAGGGCTTGGCCTGTGAAGAGGAGGCACGCGGCGAGCAATATCGCCGACAGCCGGGCGCGAAGCGCGGGCATGTACTTCTCCTGTCGTTCTGCGAACGCTCTCCGGCCTTCGAGTCGTTCGATGTGTCGAACATTGTTCGTAAGCTCGGGCAGACGCTAAGTGTGGGCAGCAAGAGGCGTCAATACATTCGACATCCGCTACCCGCGCCTGATCGCGCACGCCTACCGGCCCTGGTGCGACGAACACGGCATGCACGCGCTCGTGGAGGAGTACGCCCCGCTGCCCGACCCCTTCACGGCCGAACTGGACGCGGTCAGACGGCTGCTCGACCACGATCCACGACCGGACGCCGTCCTCGGCGTCTACTCCGACTCCGGTCACAACATCCTCGCCGCCGCTCGCCACCACCGGCACCGGGTGCCGCAGGACCTGCTGGTCGCGTGCATCAGCGAGGATCCGGACTACGCGGCGACCACCCGCCCGTCACCACGATCAGCCCCCGTCCGGACCTGGTGGGCGACGAGGCGGTCGACCTGCTGATCGCCGTCATCAACGCCCGCGGCGGCGTCGACCGGCACCGGCTCGTGCAACCGGTGCTGCTCCCTCGACGGTCCACACGGCGGGCGGTGCGGAGGATAAACGACACGTCGTGACCGCACGGCCTGTCCGTCCCGCCGCGGGGACCGCGCCGTCGCGCGGCACGGCCCCCGCCCGGTGTGTCACAGCGCGAGGATCTGCCAGTCCTGGTTGGAGCCGTCGGTGGCGGGCCACTGGATGACCGGAGCGCCGTCCGCGGTGGCGGCGTCCTTCACGTCGGCGCACCACCCGTTGCGGACGTTCACCAGCTGGTGGTAGCCGCTGGTCTGGGAGGGAACCAGCTTCCACGACTGGTTGTCGCCGCCGTCGTCGCTCCACTGGTTCAGGCCGTCGCCCTGGGCGGAGCCGCTCGGGCTTTGCAGCACCCTTCCGCTGCGGACGTTGGACAGCCGGTAGGAGCCGTCGGTGTTGGGCAGCAGTTTCCACTGCTGGTTGGTGCCGCCGCCCCACGGCCACTGGATGACGGCGCCCCCGTCGGCGGTCGAGCCGTCGCGGACGTCCAGTACCTTGCCGCTCTTGCGGTTCACCAGCCGGACGGTGCCGACGTCCGCGCTGAAGGGCCGGTCGTAGACCTCCAGGCTGCGGATCGACGCCCAGATACCAGAGGGCAGCCCGGTGACCGTCACCCGCACATACCGTGCCTGAGCGCGGAAGACCGAGACCTGCACCTGACTGGTGCCGGTGGTCGCGGTCAGGTCGGCCAGAGTGGTCCAGTTGGCGTTGTCGGTGGAACCCTCGATCCGGTAGCGGTAGTTCGTGGCCGTGGACTCCCAGGCGATACGGGTTCCGGTCAGCGACCTCGCCGACCCCAGGTCCACCTTCAGCCACTGCCCCGTGTCGCCGTTGCTCGCGCACCAGCGGGTGGCGGTGGAGCCGTCGACGGCCTTGGCCGCCGTGTTGCCCTTGGAGGCCTCCTCGCTGCCGGCCGTGGCCGTCTTGCCGACCGCGATGTCGGCCGGCTGCACTGAGCGGTCCAGCGTGACCCCGACGACGCTGTCCTCGGGGATGCGGGTGCGGTTGATGCCGGTGATCGTCACCTTCCCGTCCGAGCCGACGGTGTACGACACGTCGGTACCCGTGGCGACCTCGAAGACGCGGGTGACCTTGGCGTCCCCGGTGGACGGGGTGGTGAAGGCCGTGCCGCTGTACCCGGGCAGCAGATGGACGTAGAAGGTGTTGTCCTTCTGCGTGAAGCCGTACTGGCCGTCCACCGGTTCCCACGGCCCGCCGCGCGTTCCGTAGACGGCCTGGCCGCAGGTGGACAGGAAGGAGCCGACCTTGCGCGCCGCCGCCGCCTGGTCGCGGGGACCACGCCGGTGCGGTCGGGGCCGACGTTGAGGAGGACGGTCATGTTCCGCACCCAGGCGTTGACCAGGATGTTCATGATGTTGCCAAAGCTCATCACGGGCGCGCCCGCCGTGTAGCCCCAGGCGCCGCCGATGGTGAAGCACTTCTCCGCCAGCCTGCCGGTGCGCATCGCGCCGCTCGGCACGGAACCGCCTTCCTCGCTGGTGAACTCGCCGATCCAGCCGGAGCGCAGAGTGGTGACGATGTCGGGCTGGTGCTTGCGCGCCAAGCCGGTCAGCCCCAACGGCCTGCCGGTGGCGGAGTCGGTCTCGCTGTACGCGGCGTCCACCGGCCACTCGTTGGCGGGATCGCGGAACTTGCCGGGCTCCCAGAAGAAGGCGGCGTCCGCGTCGGTACCCTGCTGGCCGAGCCAGCCGCCGTCCCACCACAGGTCGTCGATCTTGCCGTACTGGGTGACCAGCTCCTTGACCTGCTGGTACACCTCGTTCTTCATGATCCGCGCGTTCTCCTTGTGCGCGGGATCGGTGACGTAACCCCACTTGTTCGGGAGGCAGTTGGTGCCGCGGACGTCGTAATAGCCGGGGTAGCGCCAGCTCAACGGCGAGTAGTACAGACCCACCCGCAGCCCGGCGTCGCGCACGGCGGTGACGTACCGGCCGATGAAGTCGCGCTGCAGGGGCGCCTGTCCGCTGTGCCAGGCGTTCGGGTGCGTGGACGGCCACAGCGCGAACCCGTCGTGGTGACGGGCCGTAAGCACCGTGTACCGGGCGCCCATGTCCTTGGCCAGCTGCGCCCAGTCGGCAGGGTGGTACGCAGCCGCGGTGAACTGCTCGCCGTTGGCGTCGGTGACGTACTTCCGGTAGTTCTCCGGGGTGACGGCGGCGTTCTCCATGTACCACTCGCCCCTGGCCGGGCCGGAGTAGACCCCCCAGTGGATGAACATGCCGAGCTTGGCGTCCTGCAGCCACCTGATCTTCTCGTCGGACTGCTGCTCGATGCCCAGGTCCGGCTGGGGGACCCGCAGTGGGAGGAGAGGTAGCGGCTGTGGGGAGGCGGCGGCGTGGGCGGGGGTCGCCAGCGTCGGCGAGACGGCTGCGGCAACCGTCACTGCGGCCATGCCGGTCAGCACTCTGCGGCGACTGATCGGTTCGGGCAAGGTTCTCTCCTGACTGTTCGCAGAACCGCACGGACGGTGTTGCGGCCTAGGGGGGAGCAAGTACAGAGAGGGCAGCCCCACGGTGATCCGCATGTCGCTGCACCACGAAAGAACATGGGATGTATTACCGGGTGTTGAGGCGTCAGTTGTCCAGAGGTTCGACGGGAATGCCTCAAAGTTGCAGAACGCGTGAGTGTAGGCCCCTGATGGCCGAACCGTTTACATAGGATGTATTTACCCTGGAGTAGCCATTGACGAGGGCATGCCCTGTGCCTACTGTCCTGCGACGGATCCGCACAGATTTCAACAACAGGAAGCCTGTCGCCCGGAGCGGAGTACCCATGCTCAGACGTGCCTTCCCCTCTCTTCTCGTCCTCGTCCTGGGCGTGTTCACGCTGCTCGTCTCCGGCGCGCCGGCCCAGGCAGCCCCGGTCACCGTGACCAACGGGACGCAGTTCACCGACACCACCGGAGCCGTGGTGCGCGCCCATGGCGGCGGGTGATCAAGGTGGGTGCGTACCACTACTGGTTCGGCGAGAACCGCAACGCCGACAACACCTTCAAGGCCGTATCCGCATACCGCTCCACCGACCTGAAGACCTGGGAGTTCAGACGCCACGTGCTGACCCAGGCCAGCGACCCCGAGCTCGCGGTCGCCAACATCGAGCGGCCGAAGGTCATTTACAACAGCGCGACCGGCAAGTTCGTCATGTGGATGCACAAGGAGAACGGCAGCGACTACAACGAGTCCCGTTCCGCCGTCGACGGCGACTACGCCTGGCGGGGCAGCTTCCGGCCGCCGTCCGGCACCACGTCACGGGACATGACCCTGTTCAAGGACGACGACGGAACGGCGTATCAGGTCACTTCCGCGGCCGGCAACGCCGATCTGCACATCTACAAGCTCACCGCCGACCACACCGGCTACGACAGCCTCATCGTCAGCCCGTGGCCGAACAACTACCGCGAATCGCCCGCGCTGTTCAAGCGCGACGGCGTCTGCTTCATGCTCACGTCCGGCACCAGCGGCTGGAATCCCAACCAGCAGAGGTACGCCACCGCCACCAGCCTGGCCGGCCCCTGGACCCCCATGACCGAGATCGGCGACGCCACCGCCTACGGCTCCCAGACGGCGTTCGTGCTGCCGGTGCAGGGAACCTCGGGCACCTCCTACCTCTACATGGGCGACCGCTGGGGCAACTCCATCGGCGGCACGGTCAACGACTCGCAGTACGTGTGGCTGCCGCTGACCTTCCCGACCCGGACCACCATGAACCTGCCGTGGTACCCGCAGGTCGCCATCGACACGGCCGCCGGCACGGTCACGGGCGTGGCCGGCGGCCCGTACTACAGCCTGGTTGCCCGGCACAGCGGAAAGTGCCTCGACATCGCCGACAACTCGGCCGCCGACAGCGCGATCGCGCTGCAGTACACCTGCAACGGTGGCCTCAACCAGCAGTGGCGGCTTCAGGACGCGGGCGGCGGCTACGTCCTGCTCGCCCAGCACAGCGGCAAGTGCCTGGACGTCGAGGGAGGCTCCACCGCTGACGGCGCATTCGTAAGCGAGTACCACTGCACGACGGGCACCAACCAGCAGTGGCGGTTCGACGACCGGGGAGGCGGCTACCACCGCCTGGTGGCCCGGCACAGCGGCAAGTGCCTCGACGTCGCCGACGCCTCGACGGCCAACGGCGCCCGCCTCATCCAGTGGCCCTGCGGTACCGGCGCCAACCAGCAGTTCCAGCGGCCCGCGGTGTGAGACGGGCGGCAACGCCGACCGACGATCTCCAACAGCAGCGCGCCCCGGTCCTTCCCGGGGCGCGTCCCCCCACTGCGGCCGGGCGGCCGCATTCAGTGAAGGAGAAGCAGATGACGGGCATGCGTACGGCATGCAGGGTGCCGTGGTGGCGACGCGGCAGGCGAACGGCCGTGCTCGCCGCGGTGACCGCCCTGATGGCAACGCTGCTGACCGGGTTGGGCGCCGCCGGGACGGCGCAGGCGGCCACTGTGGACACGAGTGCGTGGTATGTGCTGGTCAACCGGGGCAGCGGCAAGGCTCTTGATGTGGCGGGCGTCAGCACCGCCGACGGTGCGAGCCTCACGCAGTGGACCCGCACCGACAACGCCAACCAGCGGTTCCAGTTCGTCGACTCGGGGGGCGGCTACTACCGGCTGAAGGCGCAGCACTCGGGCAAGGTCCTGGACGTGCTGAACAACTCCATGGCCGACCACGCGGACATCGTGCAGTGGGGTGACGCCAACAGTGCCAACCAGCAGTTCCGGCTGGCTGATTCGTCGGACGGTCATGTCCGGCTGATCGTCCGCAGCAGCGGCAAAGCCGTGGAGGTGGACAACGCTTCGACCGCGGACGGTGCCAAGGTCGTGCAGTTCACCGACTGGGGCGGGGCAAACCAGCAGTGGCAACTGGTCCGCGTCGGCAGCGGCAGCGGCAGCGGCGGCGGTGGCGGTGGCGGCTCACTGCCGTCGACGTTCCGGTGGTCCTCCAGCGGCGTGCTGGCCGGCCCGAAGCAGGACGGCCAGCACAACACCGTGGCCATCAAGGACTTCTCGGTGATCCGCCACAACAACCAGTGGCTGGTCTACGCCTCGGCCGTGGGCCCGAACTTCGGTTACGGGCTGGAGCAGTTCAGCTTCGGTGACTGGTCACAGGCCGGGTCGGCACCACACTCGTACCTGGACCAGTCGCCGATGGGGCCGGGCTACCGGGCCGCGCCCCAGGTGTTCTACTTCGCGCCGCAGAACCTCTGGTACATGGTCTACCAGACCCCTGCGCCCACCTACTCCACCAGCACCAACCCCGCCGACCCGAAGTCGTGGTCCGCGCCGCGTACCTTCATCGACAAGGAGCCGCCGATCGTCACGGAGAACAAGGGCAACGGCACCTGGATCGACTTCTGGGTCATCTGCGACACGGCCAACTGCCACCTGTTCTTCAGTGACGACAACGGCCACATCTACCGTGCCGAGACCAGCCTGGGGAACTTCCCGAACGGTTTCGGGAACACGCAGATCGTGATGTCGGACACCAAGAACAACCTGTTCGAGGCGACCAACGTGTACAAGGTGGCCGGCACCAACCAGTACCTGCTCCTTCAGGAGGCCATCGGCAACAACACGGGCCGGCGCTACTTCCGTTCCTTCACCTCGACCAGCCTCACCGGCGGCTGGACCCCCCTCGCCCACACATGGGACGAACCCTTCGCCGGCCGCAGCAACGTCACCTTCCCGAACGGCGCCTGGACCGAGGACATCAGCCACGGCGAGATGGTCCGCGCCGGCAACGACCAGACCCTCCCGATCGACCCCTGCCGTATGCAGTACGTCTACCAAGGCCTGGACCCCAAGGCGGGCGGTGACTACAACTCGCTGCCCTGGCGGATGGGCCTGCTCACCCAGACCAACTCCCCCTGCTGACGGCCCGAACCGTCATCGAGTATCCACGTCACCCCGCCGGGCGGCCTGCCCGGCGGGGTGACGTGCTGTTTCCGCGCTCCCGCCGGTCGCGGGCGCCCTCAACTCCTCGCGAAGGAGCGTCCGGTTCCATGGCCGTCTTCGTCACGGCACAGGCTCTCGCGATGGCGGTCCTGGTTCTCACCCACGACCCCGTGCTCTTCACCGTCGCGGCCGTCCTCCGGCAGGAGTGCCAACTGGCCGTCCGGGTGCAGATGCTCGCCGCCGCCGCGCTCATCGCCCCGACCAGAGCTGCCTGTTCGCCTCTCTCACCGGGGCGGGCGCCCTGGGTACCGGCATCGGACCCCTGGCCGTCGGAGCCGTCCTCGACGCCGCCGGGGCCGACGTGCTCGGCATCGTCCTGGCGCTCGGCACCGTCGTCGCCGCGCTGCCCTGCTCCGGATGACGGTGGCGGCACGAAGGCATCGCCCGAGAAGGGGCTCGAGCCCTCCTCCACCGAGCCCGGGTGAGCACTTCGGCCGGGTCGTCCGACACGGCCGAGGCATGGCCGGGCATCAGCGGCCCGCCGCTGGCCGCTGCGGTCCCCTCTGTGGCCGCAGGGGTCAGTTCCCGCTGGTCGCCCGGTGCATAGGTTCCTGGCAAACAACATCTGAGACATCCCAGAAAGGAGGCGGACTGGTGAGTGAGAACCAGTACGACACCTGTGTGATCGGTGCCGGACCGGCGGGCCTGGCGGTCGCGAGGGCGCTGGCCGAGCGGGACCTGCCGTACACCCACATCGAGCGCCACACCGGACCGGGCGGGCTGTGGGACATCGACAACCCGGGCAGCCCGATGTACGAGTCGGCCCACTTCATCTCCAGCAAGACCCTTTCCGGGTTCGGCGGCTATCCGATGCCGGACCACTTCGCCGACTACCCGCCGCACCGGCAGATCCTGTCCTATCTGACGTCGTTCGCCGAGGCGTACGGGCTGGGGGACCGGATCGAGTTCGGCACCGAGGTCCGCGGCGTGGCGAAGAACCCGGACGGCACCTGGACGGTCACCCGGGCCGACGGCCGGGCCGGCACTCACCGGCAGGTCGTGGTGTGCACGGGGGCGCAGTGGCACCCCAACGTCCCCGACCTGCCCGGCGACTTCACCGGCGAGGTCCGCCACACGGTCACCTATCGCAGCAGCGCCGAACTGCGGGGCAAGCGGGTGCTGGTGGTGGGCGCGGGGAACTCCGGACTGGACATCGCCTGCGACGCGGCGCGGTCCGCCGACCACGCGGCGATCAGCATGCGCCGTGGTTACTGGTTCATACCGAAGCATCTGTTCGGCCGGCCCGTGGACACCATCGCGGCAGGCGGACCCCACCTGCCGATGTGGGTGCAGCAGAAGCTGTTCGGCGGCCTGCTGCGACTCCTCAACGGCGACCCGCGCAGGCTAGGCCTGCAAAAGCCCGACCACAAGCTGTTCGAGACCCACCCTGCCCTCAACTCGCTGCTGATCCATCACCTCCAGCACGGCGACATCACGGCCAGGCCCGGCATCGCGCGCACCGAGGGCAGGACGGTGCACTTCACCGACGGCACCAGCGACGACTTCGATCTGATCCTGCTGGCCACGGGATACGTCCACAAAGTCCCCGTCGCGCAGCGGTACTTCGGCGACGAGCAGCATCCCGACCTCTACCTGTCCTCGTTCTCCCGCGAGCACGAGGGCCTGTTCGGTGTCGGCTTCGTGGAGACCAACTCCGGTGCCTATCAACTCTTCGACGGGCAGGCCCAGTTGATCGCCTCCTTCATCCGGGACACGAAGGCCGGGCTGCCGACGGCCGAGCGGTTCGCCCGCATGGTCCGCGGCGACCGGCCCGATCTGTCCGGCGGACTGAAGTTCGTCGACTCGCCGCGCCACACCGGCTATGTCCACAGCGAAGCGATCGTGAAGTACCTCGGCAAGGTCGCGGAAGGGATGGGCTGGCGTACCGCGGGCCTGCCGCCTCGGGCGACGTCCCTGCGGCAGGAGGCGGTGGCGTCATGACGTACGACTTCCGTGACAAGGTCATCCTGGTGACAGGCGGCGCCGGAGGCATCGGCAGCGCCCTGTGCCACCGCTTCGCCGCGGGCGGTGCCCGTCTCGTCGTGGTCGACATCGACGAGGTGCGGGCCGGGCGGACCGCTGCCGAGTTGCCGGGGAGCGGGCACGCGGGGCTCGGCTGCGACCTGCTGGACCGTGCCGGGGTGGAGGAGATGCTCGACGGTGTCGCGGCCACCCACGGCCGGATCGACGTCCTGGTGAACAACGTGGGCATGACCAGCTCCGAACGGTTCGACGCGCGCAGCGTCGAGAGCATCGAGCTGGAGATCGACCTCAACCTGGTCTCCCCACTGGTCACCACCCGGCTCGCCATCCCGCTGCTGCGGGCCTCCGGCGACCCTCGGGTGATCACGACCGTGTCCCTCGGCGGCATCTTCCCGCTGGGCGAGACCCCCGTCTACACCGCCTCGAAGTTCGGGCTGCGGGGCGCGATGCTCGCCATCGGGCTGGATCTGCGGAGCAAGGGCATCCAAGCGGGTTCGGTGCTGCCGTCGGCGACCGACACGCGGATGCTCCGTCAGGAAGCCGTCGAGGGCGGGAACTCCATGCAGTTCCAGGACGCGCCGCAGCAGCCCTCCGATGTCGTCAGAGCGGCTGTGAGCCTGCTGGACAAACCTCGCCTGGAGGCCTACGTCCGCCCCGGTGAGTCCCGGCTGGTGCGGTGCGCGCTGCTGGCGCCGAACCTGCTGCCCCGGCTCTTCCCACTGTTCCGGAAGCGGGGTGAGCGAGGCATGGCCCGCTATCTGGAGGACCTGCGCCGCAGGGGACTGGCCCGTCAGGTCGGCGGCCGGTGGGAACTGATGGAGGAAGCATGAGCGGGACCCACCTCACCGGTGACGAGGTGACGCTCGACGTCGTCAACCCCGCGACGGGCGAGCTGATCACGACCGTGATCGCGGCGAGCGAGCAGGACGTCGCGCTGGCCGCCGAGCGGGCGCACAAGGTCTTCGAGAGCGGCGTCTGGGCCGGCCGGTCCCCGCGGGAGCGGGCCGCAGTGCTGCTGCGCCTTGCCGGTCTCATGGAGCGCGACGCCGAGTTGCTGGCCCGGCTGGACTGCGAGGACGCGGGCAAACCGATCACGGAGTGCCGTACCGGCGACGTGCCCGCGGCGATCGAGTCGACCCGCTGGTTCGCGGAGGCGGCGGACAAGGTCTTCGGCCGGGTCGCCCCCACCGGTCACGAGAGCCTGGGCCTGGTGAGCCGGGAACCGGTCGGGGTGGCCGCCGCGATCCTGCCCTGGAACTACCCGCTGGCGATGGCCGCCTGGAAGGTCGGGCCCGCGCTCGCAGCGGGCAACTCCCTGCTGCTCAAACCCGCCGAGGCCACCCCGCGCTCCACCCTGCACCTGGCCGCGCTGGCGGCCGAGGCGGGCCTGCCGGACGGTGTGCTCACCGTGCTGCCCGGCCACGGCACCGTCACCGGTACGGCGCTCGCCCGCAACCCCCTCGTGCGCGCACTGTCGTTCACCGGATCCACGGCCACCGGACGCCGCATCCTGGCGGGCGCGGCGGAGACCAACTTCAAGCGGGTCGCCTTGGAGATGGGCGGCAAGAGCCCCCAGGTTCTGATGCCGGACGCGCTCGCATACGGCGACGAACTGATCGACCACATGGTCGAGGCCGCGTTCCTGACCATGGGGCAGAACTGCACCGCCGGCTCCCGCGTCCTGGTCCACCACAGCATCGCCGAAGAGGTGCTGAACCGCTTCACCCGGGCCGCGAAGAGCCTCACCGTCGGCGACCCCGCCGACGCACGCACCCAGGTGGGGCCGCTCATCAGCCGTGCCGCCTTCGACCGGGTCGCGGCGGCGGTGGACGGTGCCCGCTCCGCCGGAGCCCACATCCACACCGGTGGACTGCCGCACGGTCTGCCGCCGCGCGGCGCCTACTACCCGCCCACCGTGATCAGCCGGGCCCCGGCGGGCAGCGACGTGCTCACCAAGGAGCTGTTCGGCCCTGTCGTCACCGTCCAGACCTTCACCTCGGAGGACGAGGCGCTGAGCTTGGCGAACGCCACCGAATACGGACTCGCCGCCTCGGTCTGGACCCGCGACCTCGACACCGCGCTCCGGCTCGCGCGGGGCATCGAAGCCGGGGTGGTCTCCGTCAACGCCTACAGCGAAGGCGACATCACCACCCCCTTCGGCGGGTGGAAGCAGTCGGGTTTCGGCGGCGTGGAGAAGTCCACCGACGCCTTCGCACAGTGGACCAGGGAGAAGACCATCTGGATCCGCACGCGTTGACACGGTGGCCCGCTGATGGGCGTGGGCACTCCCGTCACTGGCCCGTGCCCTCCTCGCGCAGCCGGGCCGGGGTCACCCCGTGCCAGCGGTGCACCGCCCGCCGCAGCGCTCGCACGTCGGAGAAACCCGCCTGCCGGGCGACGTCCCGCAGGGTCGGCTCGGGTCGGCGCAGCAGCTGCTCGACCCGCTCGCGACGCACTCCGTCGACGACCGCCTCGTACGTCGTGCCGCACTCGGCCAGCCGACGGCGCAGCGTGCGCTCACTGGAGGCGTGCCGTCGGGCCTGCTCGACGAAGGACGGAACATCGGGCAGGCTCTGCGCGATCGAGATCTCCAGCACCTCCAGCAGATCCTGCTGATCGCGCCTCGACGCCACCTGTTCCGCCAGCAGCTCCACGACACCGGTGTAGGTGACCCGGTCGCGGCCCGGCATCGGCCGCCCGGCCCACGCCGTGGGGAACACCATGCGGTTCCCCGCGGCGTCGAACCGTACCGGGCACCGGAACAGCTCGGTGAACGGCCCGATGTCGCGCGGGGCGGGAAAGGCGAACTCGACGCTCTGCGGGGCGAATTCCTCCCCGGAGCTCAACCGTGTGAGGGCGACGACGCTGGCGAACGCCTCCTCCGCCAGGAAGACGGCGACCGCCGGATCGAGGGCGGGGTCGGGCAGTGCGGCCCGCAGCACGTAGCCGGCCTCCTCCTGGCCGGCCGACCAGACCACCATCGCCCCGGACAGGTTCTGGAAGCGCACGCCCGTCTCGATGGCCTCCCGCAGGGTCGCCGCGGCCATCTGGGCGAACCCCAGGAGGCCCCAGGAGGTCAGGTGCTGCACGGCACCCACCCGCAGACCCAGGTGAGCGTCACCGGTGAGCTCCAGCGCACGCCGGATGACGGCACTGCCCTGGCGGTAGGAGACCCGCAGCGCCGCCGAGCCCATCGTCCCCTCGTCCAGCCCGACCCGGCTCAGCTCGGGCCGGAGGTCGACTCCGTACCCGTCGGTGACCGGCGTGAGACAGCGCAAAATGTTCGGCGCGATGGTCGCCGAGGTACTGCGGCTGGTTCCCGGCGACTCCGCCGGGGCAGGGCTCTCGGACATGGCGATCCTTGTGACCGGGCTTTGCTCGCTGTGCACACAGTAGAAGCGTCCTGTCCGAGCCGCCCGCCCAGGAGCCTCCCCGGGCGGGCACCGGCTCAACTCAGGACGTCGTTCCGGTCACCGTGCTTCCCGACTTGGCCACGTGATACGTCACCGTCGCGCCGCTCCAGAAGTGGAAGGTGAGCTTCACCCGCGCGTTGTCCCTCACCGCGTCGAGGAAGGCGGGAGTGAGGCGGATTTCCTTCTTGCCGTAGTCCGGCGCGAAGGCGGTGTTGAACTGCTGGTACGGAGTCCAACTGGTCGGACCGGCGTTGCCGCCGTCGGCGTACTCGGCCTTCATCGTGGCCAGCACGTCACCCCGGAACTGCGTGGGGATGCGGAACGAACCGGCCGTTCCGGTCGTGCCCGACTGCGCCGGGGCGTCGTGGGAGATCACCCGGATCCGCCAGGGGACGCCTCGGGAGAATTCGGCCTGGAGCGTCGCCTTGACCCCGTAGGAACGGTCACCGACCAGCCGGGTGAGCGTGGCCGCCTTCAGGGTGAGCCGGTTGCCGGAGAGGGTGTAGTCCCTGCCGCTGACCAGCTTGGCGGTGCCCTGCTTGAGGGCCTTGAAGGCCGCCCCGTTGAGGTTCAGTGTGAGCGTACGGTCCTTGACTGGACCGGACTTCGGTACGAATACGTCGTCCGAGGAAGCGGTTGCCGATCGCGTCGTCCAGCTCGACTTGAGCTGCTGGAAGAGCCCCGCGTCCTTCCACTGGAGTTTGTCGCGGTCGTAGAAGGAGCCGTTGTCCCACAGCACGGTGGTGACCTTGTTGCTCCGGGCGGCGTGGCCGAGCGCCTCGAAGTACTTCAGCATCTCGCCGCGTTCCACGGCGCCGGGACCGTGGTCGTAGCCGAGCAGGCCGTACTCGCCGAGGACGACGGGGATGCCCCGGGCGACGAAGGTGTCGCGCATCCGCTTGAACGTCTTGTCCAGGTCTCCCCGGGCCTGCGCGTCGAAGCGGGTGGAGCCCGCGACGTTCACGCTGAACGGGAAGTAGCCGTAGTAGTGCACGGTGGCGATCAGCCGGGGGTCGTGCAGCGACTTGATCGTCGTGGCCAGGTTGTCCATCAGCCGCTGGTCGGGGGTGCAGACCTCGGTGGGCAGCATGAGCAGGCGCTTGGCGTTGTTGCCTCCCGACGCGCGCACGACCTTGTGGAAGGACGTGTTCAGCTCATTGAGCAGCTCGGCCTGGCGAGCGTTGTCGGCGTTGTCGAACTTGGGCTCGTTGATGCTTTCGAAGACCAGCTTGGCGGACTCGTTCCGGAACGCCGTGGCGAGCTGCTTCCAGGTCGTGCTGAAGCGGGCCAGCACCTTGTCGTGCTCGGTGGACATCGTCCCGGCCCACTGCCATGAGTCGTGATGGACGTCGAGGACGACGTAGAAGCCCTCGTCGATCGCCCAGTCGACGACCTGCCTGACACGGCTCAAGTACGCCGGATCGATGGTGTAGTCCGGCGCGGCTCCCTGGTGGTCGCTCCAAGTCACCGGGATGCGGATGCTGTTGAAGCCCTGCGCGCGGATCTTGGCCAGGAAGGCCTTGGTGGTACGGGGTTGACCCCACGACGTCTCGTCGGGAATGGCGTCCAGAGTGTTGCCCAGGTTCCATCCAGGTTGCATTGCGGCCACGGCCGCCATCGCGCTGTCGGGAACCGGGGCCGGGGCGGCGGACGCCTCAGGCTTGGCGTCGTCGCCGAACGCCCCGAAGACCGTGCCGTAGGCGACGACGCCCGCGGCGACCAGCGCCAGCGGTGTACCCACTGCGAGCCGAAGCCGGCGCCGGCGGTGCTGTGGGGCCTGCTGCTTGTTCATTGCTCATCCGTTCTGGAAGATCGAGCCGGTGTCGGTCCTTAGTGGCCGCCGATGGGCGGGAGGTTGCCGTCGATCACAGGCAATGCACAGAAACGGCCACCGCCCTCGCAGAGGTACCGGCTGCTCAACCTGCCTCGGGACGTTCGTCTTGGTCGCGGTCGCGGTCGCGGTCGCGGACGGGCAGATGCTGCGGAGCGGAGAGGGCTCGACGCCCTCGCTTGTCGCGTCCTGGCTGCTGATCGCCGCGGTGTGCGGAGCACCGCTGTTCCGGCGCCGGTATCCGGTGGCGGTGGGCTGGTTCACGGCGCTGGCCACGGGTGACTACCACCTGTTGAGCAATGTGCAAGCGGGTGCGGCGCTTCATCGACTGAAGAAGGATGCGGCACAGGCCGAGGAGGCGCTCGGTGCGATCAAAGCGGGGAGCCGGGAGACCCTGCGGGAGCTTCGGGCCAGCCGGGGGGCTCCGCCAGGTCGATGAGGAAGCGCCCACGGCACCCGCGCCGGGACTCGGCCGGGTGGACGAGCTGGCGCCTTCGGCGAAGCCGACGGGGCTCACGGAGATCGTTCGCACCGGGGCGGAACGCTCGCTGCCCGCCCCGGTCGATCTGGCCGCGTACCGGATCGCGAGGAGCCATCTGCCCCAATTACTCAACGCTGCCGTGCGCGCCCCGTGGCTCGTCGCGGATCGATGCCGGTACTTCGTCGTTCAGACCTGCGACACCTCGGACGCCAGCAGAAGTACGCAGCCAAGTTACTGAATGACGTCACTGAATGAAGCGCCCGCCCGGCGGAGCGCTAGGAGGGCCGCGCCGATGTCCGCCACCGCTCGTGGATCGGACAGCGGGCGGCCCGCCAACTCCTCGACGCGGCGCAGCCGGTAGCGGACGGTGTTGGGGTGGACGAAGAGATTCCGCGACGCGTCCGTGGCGGAGCCGGCGGCGGCATACCAGTGCTCCAGGGTGTCCAGGAGACGGGAACGCTCCGCTGCCGGCAGATCGAGCAGGGGCTGGAGGACCACCTCCACGAGGTGCGCCGCCTCGGCCGGGGCGGCGGCGAGAACCATGGCCAGCGGGTTGTCGTCGAACCGCGCGACGCCGGGGCCGGTGCCCTGGAGGCCGACCAGAGCCAGACGGGCGAAGCGCAGAGCCCTGGGGGTGTCCTGCAGGGAGTGAAAGCACGGGCTGACGCCTACGCGGGCGCCCGACCGGCGCAGGATGCTCAGACAGGTGCTCTCCGCCGTCGCCGTGGGCAGGGCGGCCAGACCGATCTGCTGGTCGGGCAGCAGCCGCCAGGCGAAGGGGACTTGGGCCTGACGCAGCGCTGCTTCCGTCCCCGCCAGCGGCTCCTCGCCGGGCGCGTCGGCCGCCGCCGCGGCGACCACATAGGGTCCCCGGTCGGGCAGACCCAGCTCGCGGGCGGCCTCCCACAGCGTGCGGTCGGCGATGACTCCGGTGAACAGCGCCTCCACCAGCGCCGAGCGGCGTGCCTGACGCCGTGAGGTCAGCTCGGCGGTCGTCTCCCGGTAGGCCGCCGCCACCGCCTCCGCGTAGCGGCCGAACAGGGCCCAGATCTCCGCGGACTGGGACACCAGTTGGGCATCGGTGACCTCGGGACGGTTGCGTGCCTCGGCGAGGATGTCCGTCCACAGGAGCTCGAAGCCGATCCGGTACGCGTGCAGGGTGTCCGCCAGCGGCACGCCCTGCTCGGCGCGGATGCGGCCGGTCTCGCGCGCCGGGCTGGGGTCCTGCGCGCCCGCGCGGCCGAGCTGGTCCAGGAGCAGGTCCGCGTTGGCGGTGCACGAGCGGCGCAGCGAGTCGAAGGGGATCAGCGACTCGTCTTTGTAGGCATCGACGTCCGAGCGGATGCGCTGCGCCATCCGCTCGCCCAGTTCCGGCAGCCTCGCCTGAAGCGCCGAGACCACCCCTGTGAGGTTCATTCCCGCAGCGTAACGCCCCTGTTTTGTCCTCGGGAACAATCCGGGAGGCCAGACGCTGTCATGGCCCATATAGGCCGTCGCCACCGACATCTGCACGATGTCGTCAACGTGAACAGCGCATTTCGACGGTGACATTCGTGGAGGCGGTCATGGCCAATCTGGCTCAGTTCCTGGTGGAGACGGCACGGCGGCAGCCGGAACGCCCCGCGCTGCGACTGGGCGGCCAGGTCACCAGCTACGCGGAGCTCGACGAAGGCAGCGCCCGCGCCGCCGCGCTGCTGCGGGCCGAGGGCGTACGGCCGGGAGACCGGGTCGCTCTGATGCTGCCCAACGTTCCCGAGTTCGTCGTCCTGTACTACGGCGTGCTGCGCGCCGGGGCGGTCGTGGTGCCGATGAACCCGCTGCTCAAGACCCGGGAGACCGAGTACCACCTGCGCGACTCGGGCGCGCAGATGCTCTTCGAGTGGCATCAGGCGCCGGGGGAGGGCGCGCAGGGGGCGACCGCCGCCGGAGTGCGGCACAGGGCCGTCGAGCCCGCCGCCTTCGCGGGCCTCCTGGCTGAACACGCGCCGCTGCCGCAGGTGAGCGAGCCGGACGGTGAGGACGTGGCCGTGCTGCTGTACACCTCCGGCACCACCGGCCGCCCCAAGGGCGCCACCCTCACCCACACCGGGCTCCGGCACAACACCGAGGTCAACGCGGTCGAGGTGCAGCGGATGACGGCCCAGGACGTGGTCGTGGGCTGTCTGCCGCTGTTCCACATCTTCGGCCAGGTCTGCACGATGAGCGTGACCGTCCGCGCCGGTGCCTCGCTCACCCTGATCCCCCGCTTCGACCCGCAGACCGTGCTGGACGCCATCGCCCGCGACCGGGCGACGATCTTCGAGGGCGTACCGACCATGTACGCGGCACTGCTCCAGCACCCGTCCGAGGCCGACGTGTCCACGCTGCGGATGTGCGTCTCCGGCGGAGCCTCACTGCCGGTGGAGATCCTGCACGGCTTCGAGCGGCGCTTCGGCTGCGTGGTGCTGGAGGGCTTCGGCATGTCCGAGACGAGTCCGGTGGTCACCTTCAACCACCCCGACCGGCCGCGCAAGGCCGGGTCCATCGGTACCCCGATCAGGGACGTGGAAGTGCGGCTCCTCGACGACAAGGGCCAGGACGTGGCTCCCGGCGAGATCGGCGAACTGGCCGTTCGCGGGCCGAACGTGATGAAGGGGTACTGGAACCGCCCGGAGGAGACCTCGGCCACCATCCCGGACGGCTGGCTACGCAGTGGTGACCTCGCGCGCCAGGACGAGGACGGCTACCTGTACATCGTCGACCGCAAGAAGGACATGATCATCCGCGGCGGCTACAACGTCTACCCTCGCGAGATCGAGGAGGTGCTCCACGAGCACCCGGCCGTCGCGCTGGCCGCGGTGGTGGGCGTGGCCCACGCGCATCTGGGCGAAGAGATCGCGGCCGCGGTGGTGCTGCGCCCGAGGGCGCAGGTCACGCCCGACGAGCTCCGGCAGTTCGTGAAGGAGCGGGTGGCGGCGTACAAGTACCCGCGCGAGGTGTGGCTCGTGGACACGCTGCCGACCGGCCCCAGCGGCAAGATCCTCAAAAGGGAGATCAGCGCGCCGACGGTATGAGGTCGACGTGGTCGACTCGGCCAGGGATCGACGAGCAGCAACGCCTACGCGCCCCCGGGTTCTCGCCGGCTCCCGGCCGACGACCGGCGGCGACACCAGATGACTTGGCAGAGCGGTTACGCCTGTTCGGGTGCCACTTCTCTCCGCCTGATCCGTGGCCGGGACCGTTTGGTGCCGCCCTTCAGACTGCCGCAGCGGCCTGCTAGTCACTCGTGGCCAGACTCTCGCCACTTCCGAGAACGACTGGACGGCTCACGGCTTTCGGCCTTGTCGGCCAGGGCGGCGCCCAGCTATCCGATGGCGCGCACTTCCTCCGTCCGTGCCAGGAGGCTTGGCCCGCGTGCCGGCGCACGTCGAAGCGGCTACCGTCACCCGCCATATCGCGACCCTCAAGCCAATGGAGTTCGCGCTGCTCCATTCGCCGGCGGCAGCAACCTGGAGAAGACCCGCGCCTCACCGAGCCGTCCGCGCCCGACGACGACCTGCGCGTGATCGCCCACCAGCTGATGGACGCCGTCGGTCTGCAGCGCGGCCGTCGACCACGTCCGCGACAGGCTCGGGCCCGGCGTCATCGGACGCGCCGCCGTCCTGCGCCGCGCCTTCTGCCCTAGGCCGCTCGCGGAGGTGGAACTCCTTGATATTTGATCCGTCCGGGATGCTCCCGGTCTGGCCGCAAGGGCTGCCGCCCTGGCCGTCCCTCCAGGCTGTTGACGAGGTCCTGGTCCACCGCGGTATCCCGCCGGGAACTGTCCGCTGCGACTACGCCTGACCTCCGTCACCGCCCGGGTGGGTCTTCACCTTCGACGCCGCGACAGACAAGGCCCTCCGGGCAGCAGCAGCCCGTGGGGGATCCCACAAACGGACCACCCCGCTGGCGCGTGGCCGCCCAGGGCGTTATCTACGAGAGGTAGAATGACCGGTAACCCTACCTCACAGAGACGCCTCGGCCTTCCGGGCGGGACTGCCAACCGGGCAAGGAACTGCCAGTGGGTCCCGGTGCATGTCGAACAGAGATGAAGAGCTCCATGAAGCCAATCCGCGCCCCGGCTTGCCCGGGGTCCAACAGAGGGCCGGTGTTTCGCGCGGCCTCGATGGGGTCAGCCTCCCGACCGGATCAGCCGGACCGCATCGAGCAGGGTCTTGTGGGCGGCTGTCGAGTCGTCCAGGTAGCCGGCTGCCATCGCACCGTCGTACAGCATCAGCAGTGCACCGGCGGCCGACTCCGGGTCGGTGTGGCCGAGCCGGGTGAGCAGGTCCTGGAAGAGGGTGCGGATCCAGTCCCGGTGGGATGTCACCAGGGCGCGGACCGGGTGGTCGGCGTCCGGGTATTCGGCGGCCGCGTTCAGGAACGGCGATCCGCGAAAGCCGCGCTCGCGGGCGTGCTCGGCGATCGCCTCGAAGATCAGGTCGATCGCCTCCGCGGGCGGGTGTCCGGCGGCCAGCGGTTCGGCCACCTCCTTGTAGTAGGCGTCCTTGGTCAGCAGATAGGCCACGACCAGGTCGTCCTTGGAGGCGAAGTGCCGGTAGAAGGTCACCTTCGTCACCCCGGCCTCGGAGATCAGCCGTTCCACGCCGACCGCGCGTACGCCCTCGTAATAGAACAGCCGCGACGCGGCCTGCACGAGGCGTTCGCGAGGCGGGAGGTCTGCCACGGTCTTGGCCCCCTGATGTCCGGCGTTGGTGGTCTTCTTCCCAGTGATGCTCACTTCCCCATTGTGCCCTCGGCCCGGGCCTGAGAGGCCTGCACCCCTCTACGGCCCCATCAGCAGGACCGTATCCCCCTTATCCCGCACGGCTCGCAGCAAGGTGGCCGTGCCGCGTATCGAAAGGCTTGAACGATGACTCGTCGTCTTGAAGGAACCGTCGCCCTTGTCACCGGAGCATCCAGCGGCATCGGCCACGCCACCGCCCTGGAGCTTGCCCGCGAGGGCGCGTCGGTGGCCGTGGTCGGCCGGCGTGAGGACCGGCTCACCGACCTCGCCGCGGAAATCTCCAACGCCGGTGGCAAGGCCCTGGTCGTGCCCGCTGACATCACCACCGCCGAGGCCGCCGCGGAAGCGGTCGAGCGGACTGTCAACGGCCTGGGCCGCCTGGACACGCTGGTCAACAACGCCGGCCTCATGCTGCTCGGTCCCGCCCCCGGTGCGGACCTGAACGACTGGCGGCGCATGATCGACATCAACCTCATGGGCCTGATGTACACCGCCCATGCGGCCGTCCCCCACTTGGTCAAGGCCGCCGCCGAGGAGCCGCGTCGGGTCGCCGACATCGTCAACGTCGGCTCGCTCGCCGGCCGCAACGCCTACGCCATGTCCGCCGTGTACAGCGCCACCAAGTTCGGCGTCGGTGCCTTCAGCGAGGCGCTGCGCCAGGAACTGACACGCCAGCACGTCCGCGTGTCGGTCATCGAGCCGGGCAGCGTCGACACCGAACTGCGCACGCACAACCCCGACGTCATCCAGCAGCACATCGTCGCCGCCCTCGGCGACATCGAGCGGCTGCAGAGCCAGGACATCGCCGACACCGTCGGCTACATCGTCACCCGCCCCCGGCACGTGGCCGTCGCCGAACTGCTCGTACGCCCCACCGAGCAGGCCTGAACACCGACACCGGGGCCAACTCCGAGACAAGCAAGGAGTCATGATGGCGGCCGGCACCCCTGTCACAGCAGCCAACACCATCGTCCGTGTCTGCCTGCTGCTGGCCGCTGCCATCGCGCTCGGAGACGGCCTGCAACAACTGGCGCAGGGAGGCCCAGCGGGCACGGCGGACGCGGACAACGCGCACCGCTTCCTGGCGGGCGTCTACGTAGGCTGGGCTCCCCTGTTCGCCTGGGTGGCGGCAACGATCCGCTGGCAGGGAGTACTCGTCTACTTCCTGGCCGTCCCGATCTTCCTCGGTGGCATCGGGCGGCTGGTCTCCTTCGCCCGGGACGGCATGCCCAGCCCGGCGGGAGTCTTCCTCGCCTCCGCCCTCCTGGAGTTCGTCCTCCCGATCGTCATCGTCTGGGCGCACTCCATCGCACTCAGGTCCAGACGAGTGGTGGCCGCCGCCTGAGGCGGCGATCCCGGGCGGCAGAGCGGCAGGAGGCACGATGCGTCGAATTGGGCTCGGCGTTGCGGGGTCGGCTCGCCAGATTTTCGCCGCCGCCAGGAGCTGCTCGCGGACGAGTGTCACGTTCGGGTTGGTGGAGCTGCCCGGGCGTTGGACGAGGTAGGCGGTGTTGATCGGCGGTCCTCCGGCTGGTGCGGCGACCGGAGGGCGCCGGAGGTGAGTTCGCTCTGGCAGAGACAGCCGGGCAGGACGCTCCAGCTGGCGCCGGCGCCGGTGCCGACGGCAGTGAGGAAGCTGCGCAGGTCGGGGACGGTGATCGCGAGCGGCGGTTGGGCCAGCCCGATGGCTACCGGCAGTCGTTCGTCCGCGTGGGACAGCGGGGTGACGCCTTGCGCTCGGCGGTCGAACAGCTCGCGGCCCAGGGGGTTCTCCAGGGCGGGGAAGAGTCATCGGGGCATCGATACCTGGCATCGGTCTCTTCCTTGGCGCGGTTACTTCAGCAGTTTTGGTTTTGAGACCTAAGAGCACTGGGTTCTATCGACCACCAGCGTCGGTGTCGTGCTTCCTCACCCGGTTCCGAATGCGCAGTCGGCCGACATTGTTTCTACGACAAGGCGGTCAAGGACGGCCACACCGTGGATGTGGTCAGCCCGGCGGGCGGAGAGGTGCCCCTCGACCCGCGAAGCCTCGGCCGGTCGTTCGCCGACCAGACGGTTCGCAATTATCGAGCCGACCCGGCCTTCATGGCCTCCCTGAAGTCCACGGCTTCTATTGCCGGCGAGGATCCGGACGACTACTCCACGATCTTCTTCACGGGTGGACACGGCACCATGTGGGACTTTCCCGACAATGCCGACCTGCGAGGAACAGCCGAGGCCATCTACGCCGGGGGCGGCATCGTCTCATCGGTCCGCCACGGCGCCTGCGCCCTCATCAACCTTCATGACGCCGACGGGAATCCACTCGTACAGAACCGCACTGTCACAGGCTTCGCGACGGTCGAGGAAAGACTTGCCGCCGTGAAGAGCAGGGTGCCGTTCCTCCTGGAGGACGAACTGCGCGCGAAGGGAGCCAAGTATGTGCGCTCCACCGTCCCGATGAAGCCGCACGACGTGCGCGACGGCCGCCTGACCACGGGCTAGATCCCCGTGTCCACCAAGGCCGTCAGCGACTTGATTCTCACTGCCTTGGCCGAGACCCAGTAACCAGTACAGAAACCTGGGGCGCCGGCAGCTGCGAGGCGTCACCCGATAAACCGAGCTCGAAGAAACGGCATCATGTCGAAGATCCTTTTGTGATGGCGGGCGCCGACCACCGGACGCCGGGGACGGCACCGAGCCCCGACCGGCTTCTGGGCCGAGGAGGCCCCGGGTCACCCCCTACGAGGCGTTCACAGCCGCCGGCCACGAGCTCGTCATCGCCATGCCGGGCGGCGTCGTGCCGCCCTAGAGCAGGGCAGCCTGGCTCCTCCATCAGCGAGATCCGGCGCCCCATCAGGCTGGAGGACGTCGACCTCGCCGACTACGCCGCCGTCTTCTACCCCTGGACGAGGAGCCGGCGATGCCCCACGAGACCTTCACACAGGCTGTCCGGGAGATCACCATCGCGACCCCAAGTGGCGTCAGGCCCGCCCTTGTTCAAGGGGGTCACGTGCGGGGTCTGCGTGCATGAAGGACGAAGGCGGGGGGTGTGTTGCGCCATATGGTGCGGCTGGGGACGACTTCCTCGAAGCGGTCGGCCAACAGGTCGCGGAACCGGCGAGCGGGAGTGAGGGGAACGGCGTGGAGGTAGGTGAACGCGGTGAAGGCCCCCGCCGGGGCGAGCACCGCGGCTGTCGCGTCCATGAGCTGGTGCTGGGTGGGGGTGGGAAAGAGGGCCCAGGGCAGGCCGCTGACCACCACGTCGGCGCGCTCGATGCCGCGATCGTCCAGCAGATGGCGCAGATGAACGGCGTCGCGCTGGATCACCTCCGCACCCGGGTGGCGGTGGCGCAGACGCTGGGCGAGGAGCGGATCGATCTCGACGGCCAGGTGGCGGCCGCGTCCGCCGAGCCGGCGCTGGATCTCGGCGGTGAACGGCCCGGTGCCGGCACCCAGTTCCACCACGACGGGCTCACCGCGTTCGGGCACCGGAGCGCAGACCGCCTCGGCCAGGTGCCGCGAGCTGGGCGCGATGGCCCCCATGCGGGCCGGTGAGCGCACCCACTGTCGCAGGAACAGGGTGTAGTCGTTCGGCTCCTGCGAGGGCGTGCAGAGACGGCACTGCCGGGCTGTGCGGCGCGCGGTGCTGGTGGTCATGTCGATGCCCTTGTCGGGGAGTGCGGATGCTCGATCGTGTCGGCGTGAAGGGGCAATGCGCGGTGAGGTCCGTTTGGTGGTGCAGTGGCCGGTTCTGTTGAAGGCGGGAGGGCTGGAAGGGCGACGTCGACGCTGGAATACGCGGCGCCTCCTGCCGGCCCTTCGCCTCCAAGGAGGACTTGGTCGTGTCCCATCTGGTGACCAAGGGCGCCTACTGCCGTGAGGGGGCCGTACCGCTGGCGGCCGGACACCCGCCCGAGGAGGCAATCGACCGATGGCAGCCCGGCTATCTGGACGACTCGACGGCCGCCCACAAGAGGCTGACCCCGACCAGGGCCGCGCGAGATCGGTCGCCCAGGGCGTCGCGCACCGGCTCGGAACTGGCCAACTGGTCCCTGGCGCAACGCGTCAGGCTGGCGAGGGACTCACCTGCGGGGGTGACCCCAATGGGGGAGCGGATTGGTTTCATGGAGATTCTTCATCCCTGTTTGACGTGCACCGGGAACCCCGTGGCAGTCCTTGCTAGGTAGGATGACCGGTAACTCTACTGCGCTCGACGATAGCTCCCCCCGGTGGCCTCGTGCCAGTACTCGGCCCGACTGAGGCATCCCTCACTCGTCCACCACCGACATGGAAGACCTCCTGGTGCCGCAAGAATCCGGAGATCACCCGCCTGACCCCGCAGCGGCAGGCCGGCCACGCCGCGTTCTTGACCGCGACCGCGCGTAGGTCGACCGCGTCTGTGCGTGGGTCGACGGCATCCATTTCAACGTCCGCCCGGAAGAGGCCAAGCCTGCGTACTCGTCCTTGTCGGCGTACGCGCGGGCGGACGGCGCCAGGAGCTGGTCGCGCTCAAGGACGGCTACCGCGAGTCGGGCGGGTCCAGACGTTCACCCGGCTCCGCAACGCGTAGTCCCCGAGGCGGTCGAGAAGATCACCGACGACGAGGGCGAGCTGCGGGTGTACGACTCCCCACCGAACGCTGGGTCCATCTGGGGACGAGCGAGCCCGCTGAGTCCACTTTCGCCACAGCCCACCTCGACCCGACCCTTGTCAACCGACGGTTGCGCGGGGCCGAGCCTCGCGGATCAACGCCAGCGTCTCTTCGGCTTCGGCTCACTGTGGCTGTCGGCGAAAGGCGCCCGGAACCGCGAGTGACCGTCCTTGGGTGCGGACGCCGTACACGTTCCTGCACTCACCGCCGGGCGAACATACCGACAACACGATGCCACCGCCGTCGGTCCGTCGACGCGGCCGGCGCCACCACCACCGCGACGCCGACGGGACGAGGCCAAGAGGCCGGTCCATCACTGTTTCCTCGCCGATCGGCGACGTCGAGACCGATCCGTACGTCGGTAACCGCAGTGACGCTTCAGACACTGGATGAGAACCGTCATCGCCTCCGCCACCCCCACGAACGCGAGTCATCCGACGTACAGGTCTCGACTATTCAGTCACCGCTCCGTGTTCGACGGAACGGCACCTGCCCACATCAGCGCGGGAACACGACCGTCAGCAGGCGGAAGAGCTCGGCGCGCTCTTCGTCGGACAGTTTGTCCAGGCCGGTCTGCGTCTGCTCCATACGCTCACGGATCGCGTCGATTGCCTTCTGACCCGTCTCGGTGAGGGCGACGTTCTTCACACGGCGGTCGGTGGTGCTGACCTCGCGGTGGACCAGGTCACGCTTTTCGAGCCGGTCGATGATCCCGGTCATGTTCGACGCGTCACAGGCGAGGGTGGTCGCCAGCGAGCGCATCGAGGCGGGCGCGCGGCGCAGCACGGTGAGGGTCTTTGCCTGGCTGGAGGTCAGGCCCATGTCGGCGGCCGCGGCCGTGAAGTCGGCGTAGTGCGTACTGACCGAATGGGCGAGCAGCTCCATGAGCTGCGCCTTGGACGGGATGGGTGGCATGCGTCGAGAGTACCGCGCAAAGCTTGAACACCTCAACCTTTGACATCTACCGGCGTCTTATTATTTGATGTCTTCAAGCATCGAGTACCTCAATGGTTTGACTCCTCGACCATCCAATGCTTCCGCCCTTCGGGCGACCACAACCTTCCACCGGAAAGAAGACCGTGAAGTCCTCCCTCGCCGCCGCGCCGGAACGCCGCACCGGCAGCCTCAGCCTCGTCCTGGTGCTGGGCCTTGCCGCCATGGTCGTGTCGATGATGCAGACCCTGGTCATCCCGATCCTCGGCATCATCCAGAACGACCTCGACGCCACCACGGCCCAGGTCAGCTGGGTCACCACCGCCACGCTGCTGTCGGCCGCGGTGTTCACGCCGCTGCTGGGCCGCCTCGGTGACCAGCGCGGGACGAAGCCGACGCTGCTCGGCGTGCTGGTGGTGATGGTCGCAGGATCAGTGCTTGCCGCGACCACGAGTTCGATGCTGTGGCTCATCGTGGCCCGTGTGATGCAGGGTGCCGCCACCGCGATCTTCCCGCTCGCGCTGTCCGTGCTGCGCCAGGAGGTCGCACCCGCGCGGCTGCCCGGCGCCATGGCCCTGGTCAGCGGGACGCTCGGGTTCGGCAGCGGCCTCGCCCTGGTGAGCGCCGGCCTGCTGACCACGGGTGCCGACCCCGACTATCACCTGGTCTTCTGGCTGGCCGCCGCGCTCGCCGTCGCCGCCCTGATCGCGGTTGCGGTCGTCGTCCCCGCGCCGCGGACCCGGACGGGCGGGCGCACCGACTGGCTCGGCGCCGCAGGTCTCGCCCTGCTGCTCGTGCTGATCCTGCTGCCCATCTCGCAGGGGCACACCTGGGGCTGGACCTCGGCCCGCACGCTCGCCCTGTTCGCCGGCGCCGTCGTCACGGCGGCCCTCTGGGTCGTCGTCGAACGCAGGGTCCGGGACCCGCTGGTCGACATGAAGATGTTCGTCCACCGGCCGGTGCTGTTCACCAACGTCGCCGGGCTGCTCGTCGGGTTCGCCATGTTCGCGCAGTTCATCGGCGTCTCCTACCTCGTCCAGACGCCCTCCGAGATCGCCGGCTACGGCTTCGGCGCCTCCGTCCTGCGCGCCTCCGTCGTCTACCTGCTGCCCTCCGCTCTCGTCTCGCTGGTCGCCGCACAGTTCGGAGGCGTGCTGGTGCGCCGCATCGGTGCGCGTCTCACCCTCGCCGCCGGTGCCGTCTTCGGCGTCGTCGGGTTCGCCTGGCTGACCCTCGCCCACGACACCACCGCGTCGGTGATCCTGGCCGGCATGGTCGTCGGCGTCGCCATCAGCTTCGGCTACGCCGCGATGCCCGCCCTGATCGTGGCCGGTGTTCCCCACCACCAGACCGGCATCGCCAACGGCATCAACTCCATCTCCCGCTCCACCGGCAGTGCGATCGGCAGCGCGGTCGTCACCTCGCTGCTCGCCTCGAAGACGCTCGACAACCTGCCCGCCGGAGTCCCCGCGCTGCCCGCCGAGAGCCAGTACACCCTCAGCTTCGCCCTCGCGGGCATGGCGTTCCTGCTGGTCATCGGCGTGGCCATGGTCGGCCTGGCGATCCGCCGAAGGCCTGCGTCGTCCGCCATCGGAAAGCCCGCCGCGTCGAGCGACGAAGGCGAACCCACGCTCGCCCCGTCGAGCGACGGCGAGACCACGCCCGAACGCACGGCTGTCACGGCCTGACCGCAACACCGGCCCGGCCACGACGTTCCTTCCCCTCGATGCCGACCGGCTCTCCCTCCGATCCGAACAGGACACGACCGTGACCGACACCAAGGCAGCCTTCACCCTCGACGACACCTTCACCGCCGCCGAAGCCACCGCGCTGGTCGACCGGCTGCGCGCCACCTTCCGCGCCGGCCGCACCAAGCCCCTGGCCTGGCGCCGACAGCAGCTGACCCGCCTGCGCGACCTGCTCACCGACAACCGCGCGGCGATAGCCGACGCCCTCTACGCCGACCTGCGCAAGAACCGCGCCGAGGTCGACGCCATGGAGATCGGCACCACGATCGTCGAGATCGACGACTACCTGGAGCACCTGGAGGAGTGGACAGCCCCGCAGCCCGCCCCCGTGACGGTGCCCGGCGTCCCCGGCAGCACCGCCCGCACCCAGTTCGACCCCCTGGGTGTCGCCCTCGTCATCTCGGCGTGGAACTACCCGATCAACCTGCTGCTCGTGCCCGTCGCGGGCGCACTCGCCGCCGGGAACGCCGTCGTCATCAAGCCCGCCGAATACGCCGCCCACACCTCGGCACTGCTGGCCGAGCTGCTGCCCGCGTACCTGGACACCGACGCGACCGCGGTCGTCGAGGGCGGCGCGCCGGAGACCACGGTGCTGCTGGAGCAGCACTTCGACCACATCTTCTACACGGGCAACGGCACCGTCGGCCGCATCGTGATGACCGCCGCCGCGAAGAACCTCACCCCCGTCGCCCTCGAACTCGGCGGTAAGCCACCGGTGTTCGTGGACCGGGACGCCGACATCACCACGGTCGCGCAGCGCCTGGCGCAGACGAAGTTCGCCAACGCCGGACAGACCTGCGTCGCCCCCGACTACGTCCTGACCGACCCGGACACCGCGACCGAGCTGCAGGCCGCCCTGGTCGTCGCGATCAAGGGGCAGTTCGGTGAGGATCCGCAGACCTCCGGCGCCTACGGACGGATCATCAACGAGCGGCACTTCGACCGGCTGTCCGCGTTGCTGGGCTCCGGCCACCCCGTCACCGGCGGGCAGACCGATCGCGCGGACGCGTACATCGCCCCGACCGTGCTGGCCGATGTCCGGCCCGACGAGCCCGTGATGCAGGAGGAGATCTTCGGCCCCATCCTGCCGATCCTGACCGTGGCGGACCTGGACGAGGCGATCGCGTTCATCAACGACCGTGACAAGCCGCTCGCCCTGTACGCCTTCACCGAGAACAACACCACCAAGCGGCGCCTCGCCGCCGAGACCTCCTCGGGCGGTCTCAACTTCGGCCTGCCGATGCACCACCTCGCCGTGCCGACGCTTCCGTTCGGCGGTGTAGGTGAGAGCGGCATGGGCAACTACCACGGCCGCTACTCCATCGAGACCTTCAGTCACCGCAAGGCCGTCCTCGACGTGCCCCTGAGCTGAAACCTCCACTGAAGAAGGCCTCCCCATGCACGAAGTGACATCGCAGTACGCCACGCCGGTGGCCGACGACCCCGAACTCGGCAGCAAGGAGCAGAAACGAGCCATGAACGACACGCTGTTGGAGCAGCTCGGCGCCGGCAAGTACATGCTGATCACCAGCTACCGCAAGAACGGCACCCCGGTCGCCACCCCGGTGTGGGTGGTGCGCGACGGAGACACCCTGGGCGTGCGGACCCCCGCAGACTCCTGGAAGGTCAAGCGGATCCGGGCCCGCGGCGACATCCTCGTTGGCCCCTGCGACCTGCGCGGCAACCCGACGGGCGATCCGGTCCCGGCCACCGCCGAGATCACCGACGCGGCTACCGGCGTCCGCTACCGCTCACTCATCGCGCGCAAGTACGGCATCGTCGGCCGCCTCATGATCTTCGACAGCTGGCTGCGGGGAGCGAACCGGACGCTGGGCATCCGTGTGCGGCTCACACCGTGACGGATTGACGCATCATCAGCTCCCGCATCGGGCGCCGCCTGTCGGATGGCGTTGGTGAATGCCATCAGACGGTCACGGCACACAAGAGCGAACCTTCAAGGGGGTCGGACTATGGAGACAACGCTGAGTCAGCAGCAGGCGGTACCCGGCACCTTCACCGCCTTCGCCCGCTTCGTACTCTTCGGCGGCGGAGTGGGGCTCGCCTCCAGCTTCGCCGTGGCGGCCCTCGCCTCCTGGATCTACTGGGGCCTGGCCAACGCTCTGATCACCGCGGCTTCCACGCTCCTCGCCACCGAGTTGCATGCCCGCTTCACCTTCGGCGCAGGCGAGCGCGCGACCTGGCGCCAGCATGCGCAGTCGGCTGGGTCCGCGGCGGCCGCGTATGCGGTGACCTCCGTGGCGATGCTTGCCCTGCAGCAACTGGTGGCGGCACCCGGTGTGGTACTCGAGCAAGTCGTCTACCTGTCCGCCTCCGCATTCGCCGGTGTCGCGCGGTTCGCGGTGCTGCGCCTCGTTGTCTTCAGGCGGAGCCGCTCGCAGGCCGCGGCCACAGTTCGCGCCGCCCGTCACGTGCACGCGACCGCGGCCTGCACCGCAATACCCGCAGGCCCAGTGATGCTGAGCCGCGCCGCCTGACCCTCCCACCGGGCCGGCCCGCTCCGCGGGACGAGGAGCCTCGCCGTGGACCGACGTCCACATCACGCCCCAGCGGCGGTGCGCCAGCGATCAGTAGGGCGGCCTGGGCGGGCTTGAGGTGAGTGGTGTCGATGACCTCGGCCTCCTCGTGTAGCCAGGTGGCCGCCTCGGCATAGGGCTTGAGGCATTTGAGGCGGAATGGGGAGGGGCCAACAAGAGTGTCTCCCGATGCGCCTCCGGAGGGTGTCTTGGCCGAGTGGAGGTCGAAGTGCCGTACTGGGATGGCATGTTGAACGAGGCCCATGCTGATCTCGCGCCAATACTGCTCGACCAGGACAGCCATGGCCATCACCAGAGTGCTGGTTTCGGACATCGTCCAGGGCGTAGTGGAGAGTGTGCTGGTGGGTCTGCTCCCAGGCGGCTGTGCGCAACTCGTCGAGCGTGAGGTCGGTGGCCGTACTGCGCGGGGTGTTCGGGGATCCTGCACGGCGTGGTGGAGGACGCGCGGGGTGTCGGCGAGCTGGACGGGCAGGCCCGTGTACTCGTCCAGGAGGGGCTCGACGAGGGTGAGTGCCTTCACCGGGTCGGGATTCTCGCGCAGATAGTCGGTGAGGTCAGACCGGGTTTCGGTCGCGGTGCGGATGGTGTCCGGGGTGAGTGCGGGCACCAGGTACTTGGAACGGGGCGTCGGGTCAGGGGCGGGTTCGGGCGCCGCCGGCCGGGGTGTAGGGACGGGCGTTGTAGGCGGCCGGGCATTCTGGGCGCTGTTGCGGGCCCAGGTGGCGGCGCGGGTCGCCGTGATCCGCGCCTGCTGCCATGCGATGAGCTGGGCGGGCTTGACGGAGACCGACCAGGTGCGGATCTGCGCGCTCAACGGAACGCGTCCGCGCGGGCGATCACGGGATTGGGGCTGGCGAGTTCAGCCGAGAACCCTTGCGCCGGGTGTATCGGAGTTTTCGGCGAGTAGTTGGCCGTCCAGACGTTGCCCTGGTTGTCCTTCGCTCCGGTGCACCACATCGCCTCGCCGTCGAGGCCATGGTGATACTGAATCCACGCGGTGCGGTCGGGGCTGGTCGTCATGCTGTGTTCGCCCTCGACACGCGTATGCCAGTCCTGCTCATCCTGGGGCGCCCAGACGGTGGCTGCGTGGGCGGGGGGCGAGGGCGTCGGTCCTGGCTGGCGACGATCTCCACCGGGACCTGCTGGCCGCTCACAGCGACCACGATGCTGCCTGAGGGCTGAACTCTGGTCACCGACGACTCGGCCGCCCCCAGCGTCGTTGCGAACTGCGGACTCACGGCGAGACCACCGCGCCTCACGGAAACGGCCCCGCCGCCCGCCGACTCTTTGAGACGCGACGGCGACTCGTCGGCGGGCGGACGGGGCCAGGATCACCCCCCGTCAGGGCTGTTCGGCCAGGCGGAAGGACTGCGCAGCCGAGTCGTTGCAGGTGCGCTGCACCAGCTGCACGCCGTTCGCCGAACTGCCCGTGGAGCTCAGGCACTTGCCGCTGTGCCGCGCGACGAAGTGGTAGCTTCCCGATGACTCCCGCACGGGACGCCACTGCTGGTTGCCGCCACCGCCGTAGGACCACAACTGCAGGGGCGCGTCGTCGGCGGTCGAGACGCCGGTGACATCGACGACCTGCTGGGGATTGCTGCGGATCGCGATGCGTGCGTAGCCACTGTCCGTGGGGCGGAACTGGAACTGCTGGGCCAGGGTCTGGTTGCAGGTGTACTGCTGGATCGCGGTGCCGTTGGCCGTTGCCGCCGCCCGGGCGTCGACGCAGGCGCCGTTCGCGGTGTTGGCCAGTGAGTACCAGGCCGTGTCCGAGATCGGGTCGGTGGGTGTGGGGGTGCCACTCGCGCCTGCGAGCCACTTGAGCCCGTCGACGAGGAAGCGGTTCTGGGTGGGGCTGTCGAAGGTGGACGACAGTCGTGTGTTGGTGGCGTAGTTCATGGCGTTGTGGCCGAAGTTGGCGTACAGCATCCGGTACTGGGTGTTGGTCCACAGGATCGGGTAGTAGCCGCTGTACCAGGACTGGTTGGGGTCGGTACCCAGAGGGAAGCTCGACGGATCGACGGACGCCAGGATCTTGATGTTCGGGTTGGTGCGCAGGTCGTTGGACCAGCTGTACCACTCGCTGACCGCCGAGGTGAACGTCGAGGGAAGACCGGTGGTGGACGGGTGGGTCCGGTCCTCGGTACGTAGCACTGCGGTCGTCGGCCCCCAGGTGTTGGAACGGAAGTTTCCGCTGCCGAGGAAGGTGTTGTAGTACCAGGGCCACGATCCGGCGTCCGTGGTGAACGCCGAGACATGGAAGCCCATCCAGCCGCCGCCGGCCCGCACGTACCGCTCGAATCCGGCCCGCTGTGCCGCGCTGTCCGGCGCGTCGTCGAGGAAGAGGACGACCTGGTAGTCGTTCACGCCGCCGTTCGCGAGGAGATCCCAGTTGGTCGTCGCGGTGTAGGTGAAGTTGTTCTGGGCTCCGGTGCGCGGAAACCACTCGTTGGCTTCCTTCACGAAGTCGATGTGCGCGGCGTCCCAGGTGCCGTTGTAGAAGGCGATGACTTTGAAGGCGGGTGCCTGGGGTGCGACGGAAGCAGCGGGCGAGGCGGGTGTCGGGGCTGCTGTAAGTCCCAGCACCATCGCAAGCCCTGCCAACAGCCGTACTGCGAGCCGCCTCACGGGCGATTCACCGGGTTGGCGTCGTGGAGTGTGAGGCATGTCTTCTCCTCGGCCGACGAAGCGGCTGTGTGGGGGAAGGTCGTTCGGCGTGGGCATGACACGGTACTTATTTCACTGCATGATTTAAGGAGGGCGGGAATGCACTGTCAAGGCTTTGGTATAGGCCAATCGCTATGCCCGGCCCGGCAACCCCAGCCCGTCGGCAGTCCGGACGGGTCGCTGCGCTGTCGTGGGCCACGACTCAGGGTCGGCGGTTCGCTGGGCACCGGGTCAGATCCGCGGCCACCGTCGCAGCCAGGCGTGAGATGCATGCGGGAGGGATTCGTAAGGCGCGGCCCAGGCGTGTCGCGGAAGCGACCGGATGGCCTTGGCCGCGTGTGTCCGGCAGTTGGGGCGGCTGAGGTGCATTCCGTCGGCCCGTGACGCCAAAGGCGAAGCGGGCCGACGCTCTTCATGCAGCGCTTCCGTGTGATGGTTGCCGCGGCTGAGGCCAAAGCAGGATAGGAAGTCGCGGGCGTCGTAGGCGCTGGACCCAGCTCCGATCACCAGCAAGGACCGGAAGCCGCCGGATTGCGCACCAGACTGGCACCGCAGGCTGCCGATGGACCGAGCTCAGGACGAGGGGGAGTACCTGGGATGTACGTTCATCGCCGCAGCCTGGTTCGGGTCAACTACCGCAACGCGTACGGCTTCGTCTGCATCTTGCTGGCGATCATCGCCCGGGAGGACCCGGGCGCCTTCACGCCGGAGCGGCAGCCGGAGCTCCCGCACCGCGACCTTCTCGATGTCGTCGTCGCCCAGCTCTTGGATCAGCATGCGGAGTGTCACCGTGCACGGCGTGGACCGCATCACCCGCCTGACCGCCCGCGTCGCCAACTGCCGAGGGAGCGGCCGGGGGAGCAGACTTGGCAGGTGGCCGGTCAGGCGCGAGGGCCGCTCGCGTCGTGGTAGCCGAGTTCGAGGTAGCGGGTGCGAGTGCTCCAAGAGCCAAGGTCAGGCGTGTTGGCGAGGACGTCGTGCCAGGGCTGGGCACCGGGAGATGCAGGCTTGCCGGAAGGGTCCCCCTCGTGGTTCGCGGGCAGCGGATGGCCGGGGCGCCCGGCCCAGAGCCGCACTCCTGACCGCGCCTCGGACTCGCTGACCGTCTCCCAGAAACCCATCGAGAACATGCCGGCGAGTTGGTGCATGGCGATGAAACTGGCCACGCCGCTTTCGGGATCCGTGCGGTCCGGGCGCTCGGTGAGCGCGTGCCACAGGATGTACATGTTCGGTGGCCGCACCTCGGGCTGGAAGCGGTACACGAACCTCTCCAGCCTGACCGAGCCCATGCGCGGCAGCTGGATCCGGGTGAGCGGGACGACCTCGTGCTCGCCGCCGGCCCAGGTCAGGCTCTCGTTGCGGCCCATGTAGTCGGGCTCGCTGAACACCGTGACGTGGAGGTGTTCCCTACGATCAGGCCGGCGGTTGTGCAGCAGGCCGGCGCCGGCGACGACGCCGCCCACGGAGGCCAGGCCCGCGAGGAGGATTCTGGTCTTGCGATTCATCGCGACGCGGCACCTCGCTTCTGACGGGACGGGCGCCTCCATCATGGGGCACCGGCGCCCCGTCGATCTACCGTTCGGCCCGGTACCCAGGAGTGGACCTCAATAGGAACCCGCCACCGGCCTCCCACGTGGCTGCCTGGTCCAACTCAGCGAGCCGGTGCGGACGTTCACCACGTAGGAGGAGGAAGCGAGGCGATTGCAACGCCTTGGCGATCTTGTAGGTGCAGATCATGGGCGTGCGGCCGTCGGTTCCACTCAGGTGAGAAGTTTCGCGAGCTGGGCCATCTCGGAGGGCGGGTCGATCACCGGCTGGATGAGGAGTTCCTCGATGCCGGCCTGTTCCAGGGTGGTGATGCGGGCGAGGATGTCGTCGCGGGTTCCGACCAGGGCCAGGGTGTTCATCAGTGAGGGCAGAACCAGGTCCCGGTCCTGCGGTGCGATGCGTCCAAGGTAGTTGGGGTAGAGCCTGGTGTGCCGGTCCGGCGCGGTGGCCGTGGTGCCGCGCCGGTCGAGGAGCCGCCGCACCGCCTCGCGTTCCTCGGGGCCGAGTTGCTCGTCGAAGGCGGGTGTGTCGGCGGCAGTGTCCGCGGCGAAGGCCAGCAGCGACAGGACGAGGTGGCCCGTCGCGTCCCGGGCCGCGTCGCCGTGTGGATCCTCGTCCTCGGCGAGCAGGTGGAGCGAGGTGACCACGTAGGAGCCCGGGCGCGAGCCGGGTTCGCGCGGTGTGCCGTGGGCGGCCTGGCGGCGGGCGTCGTGCAGCGCCTGCCAGGCGGCGGGGTCCAGCAGGCCGAAGGAGATGAGGCCGGTGCCGTGGCGGCCGGCGACGGCGGCGGCCTGCGGCCCGAGCGCGGCCACGACGAACTCGATCGGGTCGGCGGTGTTCACGTGCCCTCCGGTGTGCAGGAACCGGATGTCGCGGACCCGGTCACCTTCGCGATACTCGGCCGAACGGCCCGCGCACAGGTCCTGCAGTGCGGCAGTGAAGTTCTCCAGCCTGACCGGCGTGGTCGGCCGCATGCCCAGGGTACGCCGGGCGGTGTTTCCGGTGCCGACGCCGCAGATGATCCGGCCCGGTGCCAGGGCGTTGAGGCTGGCGAGCCCGCTCGCGGCGGCCGGGGCCGAGCGCAGCGCCGGTGAGGTCACGCCGATGCCGAGCCTGATGCGGCTGGTGGCCTTCGCGCACAGGCTCAAGGCGACGAAGGGATCGCCGTGGACCATCGGAGTGTCGTTGACCCAGAAGCTGTGCAAGCCCAACTCCTCGGCCCGCACGGCGAGGTCCTCCACACCGGGCTGCGCGGCGACAACGACGCCTGCACGCATCAGAACCTCCAAGGTGTGAGGATCGAAACGAAACCGCCTGCTCAGCATGGCAGATCCCGGCGCAGGGCCGTTGCGGAGTCGCGTGGTCTTGAAGCGTCGCAGGGCGGGGTGGCCGTGCTTGACGCAACGAAGCCCCGTTGATGCGGATGACCTTCCCAAGTCGTGTGCCTGCAACGGAGCTTCGATGCGCCGTCAGTCTGCCACCCGGGTCTCGTCAAGACCCGGGTGGCGGGCATGTCGCTGACGGAGCGGCTGGTCAGGTTGCCGGACCCGCGTCGTGGGCGGGGAGTGCGTTATCCGTTCGTGAGTGTGGTGCTGATCGTGGCGTCTGCGGTGGCCGCCGCCCGCTCGTACACGGCGATCGGGCAATGCGCTGCTGCCGCCCTGGCAGACCACCCTGGCCCGGTTGGGTACCCGTCTCGTCGGCGTCTTCGTGCTGCGTATCGCGGTGCCGCGACCATCCGCCGGGTGCTGGAGAGGGTATGCCCAGGTGGGCTGGCCGACTTGACCGGTGGCGATTCGGCCGGGGCCACCACACTCGCGGTGGACGGCAAGAGTGCCCGCGGTTCCCGCGACGGGCACGTCCCGCCTCCACATCTGCTGACCGCGATGACCGGCGACGAGCAGACGATCAGTCAGCTACGGGTGCCGGACAAGACCAACGAGCTCACGGGCTTTGCCCGGCTGCTCGCCCCCTTCGACCTGACCGGGATCGTCGTCACCGCCGACGCGCCGCACACCCAGCGCGAGCACGTCCGCTTCCTCACCCAGGACAAGCAGGCGCACTACCTGCTGGTGGTCGAGAACAACCCCGTCCCGATTCGCGGCGCTGCGCTCGCTGCCCTGGAGCCGGGTCACCGCTCGCCCTGCGGCCAGCAGCCGCGCGGGGACCGGCGGCGCGAACTGCGGGTCGTCAGGGAGCTGACCGTTGACGGGCTGGGGCTGGACTTTCCCGGCGCGGTCCAGGCCGCCCGGATCACGCGCTTTCGCGCGAACGCCGGAACCGGCCGACTCACCCGCAAGACGACCGACGCGATTACCGACTTGCCCTCGACGCAGGCGTCACCGCAGCAGCTCGGCGACCTGACACGCTCGCACTGGCTATCGAAAACCGGCTGCACTTCGTGCGCGACACAACCTGCGCCGAGGACGCCAGCCGCATCCGTACCGGACGTCGCCTCGTCCTTCCTCGACATCGCCTTCACGGCCGCGATGGCGTCCTCGGGGGAGATAGGCCCCTCCCGGCTGCTTCTTCACCAGCTGCGCCAGATCCAGGCCGCGAATGGTCGCGTTGACGACAGCTCGCCTCAGAGATGGGACGAGCTCAGTTCCTGCAGCCATGGCGCGAACATCACATCCGCTACGGGCAGCGTCTGAGGAGGTCGACCTCCGAAGCGACGTCACACGCCGACGCTCGGCGGAGCCTTCCGGTGCTGCTCAACGGCAACGCGCTGGCAGCGAGCTCTCACATTCATCATGGGGTGACGTATTGCTATGTTTCTGTCTGTAACGGACTTACAAGGCTCTCGCCCAGGAGTGCTGCTGTGGCATCCGTCGATGGGTCTCCGCAAGGCGGGCTCGGCTGGAACCGTGAGACCGCGACGCTGGCGCTGCTGTCGTTCGCCATGTTGATCGTCTCGCTCGACCAGTACATCGTTGTTGTGGCACTGCCTGACATCGCACGTGACCTGGGCTATTCAGCGCAAACACTCCAGTCGGTGATCAGCGCCTATGCCGTTGCCTCCGCCGGCTTTCTGCTGTTCGGCGGGCGCGCAGCAGACCTCATCGGACCACGCCGGGTCCTGGTCACCGGCCTTGCCCTCTACGCCGGTGCGGCACTCGTGGGCGGACTCGCGACTGGGCGCGAGGTGCTCCTCGCAGCGCGCGCGTTCCAGGGCCTCGGTGGCGCGCTCGTCTTTCCCACCACGCTGGCGCTCATCAACGTCATGTTCGCCGAAGGCCGCGCACGTAACCGCGCGCTGGGGATCTGGGGCGGCGCCGGCGCGGCCGGACTGGTGATCGGCGTACTCCTCGGGGGACTGCTGACGCGCGCATTCGGATGGGAAGCGGTGTTCCTGGTCAATGTCGCTTTGGCAGGTCCGGCCCTGGTCCTCGCGTTCGTGCTGATTCCAAAGGACCGACAGCGCGACAGAGGACGCAAGTTCGACCTGCCCGGTGCGCTCAGCGTCACCCTCGCGGTCACGATGATCGTGTTCGCCCTGGTTCAGGGGCCGGGACTGGGCTGGCTCTCACCCGGCATCCTCTTCAGCGCAACGGCCGGACTCCTCCTGCTGGGAGTCTTCGCGCTCATCGAGCGAAACAGCAGCGACCCGCTCGTGCCGCCACGGCTGCTCGCCAACCGCAGCCTCATCACGAGCCTCGTCATCGCCTTCATGTTCATGGCGACATTCGGCTCCGTGCTGTACTTCCTCTCGATCTACTTCCAAGAGATCCTCGGCTACGACGCCTTGCAAACCGGCGCCGGGTTCCTGATTCCTACAGTGGTTGTCGTCGCAGGTTCGACAACGGCCGGCCAGATGGTGACGCGATTCGGACTCAATTGGACGCTGCTCGGTGCTCTCGCCATTGGTGCGCTCGGTGCCGTCCTGCTCGGCTTGGCCATCTCCCCGGACGGTTCGTACGCCTCGCTGATCCCGGGGCTCGTCGCGCTCGGCATCGGCGACGGAATCGTGTTCACGACCATGTTCATCGCCGCCGGAACCGGTGTGTCCGACCGGGATCAGGGCATCGCCTCAGGGATCGCCTCTACCGGCTCGGGGATGGGTGCTGCGGTGGGCCTCGCCATCCTGGTTCTCGTGGCGACAGCCGGTCTTGATGACCTGACTGGCGAGCGACTCCAGAACGAGACGGCAGAAGGCATCAGTACCACCCTGTTCGTGGTAGCTGGGGGCATCGTCCTGACCTTCCTCGTCGCCTTGTCCAGGCGTGCGAGACCAGCCGAAACGGAACGGGCGCCGGTACCTTGCCAGGGGCGTCGATGCTGAGGGCTGTTCCTACCGACACCTCGCGATCAACGAGCCCGGAAATGTCGTGAGGAGAAGGAGCAATGCCTGCTGCAAGGTGGATCGCACCGATGGAAAGGCCGGTGGTGGAGCTGCTCGCACCTCAGCCTGCGCACCGGGACTATGCAGAGGGTCTGCCTTTCGTGTTCGGCGTGTGGGCGGTCCATCGCGACGTGGCCGCGCGGCTCAGACGGAGATTTGCGATGCCGCGCCTCTGGACTTACTAGTTCACTTGCCCACTCGACCTCGCCCTGACAGAACGGCAGTTGGCGGGACGCATGGAGTTCGTGCACGGCACCGGTCATCAGGACTTCACCGTTGATACGACGGGTTCCGCGGCGGTCTCGCTTCGGCGACCTAGCGGCCCAGGCGGGGTCCAGCAGACCGAACCCTGGTACACCCGCCATGAGTAGGAGCATTTGCCCAGTTCGAACCGCGTTCCTCGGTTCGGCCACCGCTACTGTTCAGGGCATGACCGTGAAGAAAGCACGTGCCCTGGAGGTCAGTTCGGCCCATGCGATCGTGACCGGTGGGTCGAGCGGCATCGGTCTGGCCACGGCCCGGCTGCTCGCGGAGCGGGGCGCGAAGGTGTCCCTGATCGCGCGGGGACGGGACCGTCTGGCTGCTGCGGCCAAGGAGCTGTCGGCCGTCGCGCGGGCGGCCGACGTGGCCGATCAGGCGGCCCTGACCCTCGCGATCACCGAGCTTGAGCATGAACAGGGACAGCCCTGCGACATCCTGATCACGTCGGCGGGGCTCGCTCGCCCGGGGTACTTCCTGGAGCTGTCGGACGAGGTCTTCCGAGAAATGATCGAGGTCGATTACTTCGGGACGCTGAACGCGCTCAGGGCCGTGACCCCCGGCATGGTGGAACGCGGGCGGGGCAGCGTGGTCGCGGTGTCCTCGGCCGCCGGGCTGATCGGGATCTTCGGCTACAGCGCTTACGGACCGGCCAAGTTCGCCGTACGCGGGCTGATGGAGTCGATACGGGCCGAACTGACGCCGCGCGGAGTGCACGTCGGTGTCGTCTTCCCACCGGACGTCGACACTCCGCAGCTCGCCGAGGAGAACCGATGGAAGCCGGAGGAGACCCGGGCGGTCGGCGGAACGATCAAACCGCTGACCGCTGAGAAGGTCGCGGCCGCGATCGTGGCAGGAATCGACCGGCGGCGTTTCGTGATCTGCCCTGACACAGGCACACGGGCGCTGGCGCGTTTCGGCAGTGTGTTGATGCCGCTGCTCAACAGGGAGTTCGACCGCAGGGTCAGGTCGATCGCCGGGGCGGCCAAGGGAACTCAATGAATGGCTGCGTGCAACGGTCCGCCTGTCCTTGGTATCGCCGCCTGGCGAATCACTCCAGGACCTAAATGCTCGGTTGATGGGTCGAAGGTGAGCTCCTGATCGCTCGAGCCCGGCGAGGAGGACCTCGTGCAGCCGGGGCCACAGACCGGCCTCAGTCCACTGGGCCAGGTGCCGCCACCAGGTCATGCCCGAACCGAAGCCGAGCTCCTGCGGCAGATGCTCCCAGGCGATCCTGGTGGGCAGCACGAACAGGATGCCCCGGAACACCAGCCGGTCAGGATGCCGCTTGCGCCCCGGGTGCCGGGTCCGACGCTCGACCTTGGGCAACAGCGGCTCGATCACCGCCCACAACTCGTCGTCGACCTCCCCCGGCTTCGGCCGAGCCACCCCACACCCCCGGATGAGGCTCGACGGTCGGCCCCTGCGAACACGGTCTGCACCCTCGCGGCGCAATGCAGCTACAAGCTTGCCGAACTGACGTGGGCTCAGTCCGCTGAAGAGGGCTGTCCAGGAAGGCTCCGACGCCGTGATCACTCCGGCGATGACTCGTGATCACCGCATCTGGCAGAGCCCTTAAATCACATGCGGATGAGACGTTGATCGTCTATACCTCCACGGCAGGGCCCACGCCGTCTCGCGTGTTGCCCCCGCCGGCCAAGTAGCGGCGAGTCGGGTCAGCGGCCCGGTCGCCGAGCAGGCAGGAGGAGCGAAGGGGCGGCGTCGTGCACCTGGTACATGCACTCAACCTCGCTGCCCATGGAGCCTTACGTGACAAGTGACCTGATCTTCCGCCCCATCACCGGTCTGGAGGAGGTCAAACTCTTCAATGCTCTGCCTGGCCCCTACAACGACCGTCTCGCAGAAGATCTCCAGAACGGACACTGCAAATCCGACTGGATGTGGGTGGCCCTGCGAGACGGCCGACCGGTGGCACGGGTCGGCTGGTGGTCCCGCAGCGGCATCAGGCCCGAAGTGATGGAAACCCTCGACATCGACGACGCCCACGGCGCCCCGCTCCGGATGGACATCGGCACGCGTCTTCTGCGCACCGCCCTCACCGCGCTCTTCCCTGCGGGCACCCTGCCGCCCCCGTACGTTCTCCAGCCCCTCCCGGCGAATTGGAGCGACGACGCCACTACTGAACGTCGTATCAAAGACCGGATAGAGGTGGTGGAGCGCACCGGCGGCACGATTTTCGTTGAGAGGCTCCGCTATCGCTGGACGTCCAGCACACCAGTGCCTTCACACCGAGGCAGCCTGACCTTCCGCCCGGTCGGCAGCGATGAGGAAGCGATCGATCTTCTCACCCGCATCCTTCCGGGCACGCTGGATGCCTACAGCCAGGCCGACGTCGCCCGTTCCTCAGCCAACGACTACGCACGCGTGCAGTACCACGACGAACTGCTGAGCTATCCCAGTCCGCGCGCATGGTGGCGGATCGGGGTCCGCCCGGACGGCGAACCGATCGGCTTGGTTGTTCCTGCGCAAAGCCCGAACGGCTTCGTGATCGCCTACCTCGGCGTGATCGACGGCCACCGAGGCCAGGGCTTCGTCAACGACCTGCTCGCCGAAGGGACCCAGGTGCTGGCTGCCCAGGGGGCCGAACGCGTCACCGCAGACACCGATCTGGGAAACCAGCCGATGGCCCGGGCATTCGAGCGTGCCGGGTATGACAACTTCGCCGGGCGCATCGACATGCGCTGGGACTGATCGGGCACCTCCCCACCCAACGTGAGACTGGAGGCCTGCGTAAGGGCGGCGCGCTCATCCTCGGCGCGATCTCGCTCTGCAACTCGGCGTTCTCTTTCGTCTAGGGAGTGAGCCCGGCAACCCGAGCCGAGGACGGGGGAGTGAGTCGACGCCGAGGCCTTCACCTGCACCGCCACCGACGCCCCCGGCAGCTTCACCACCGGCACCGATCCCGACGACATGCGCCAAGCGGCCACAGCATGGAACTGGAGTTGTGCGCTCCTCCCTGCCGAGTCCTGGTTCTCCGCTGACGGGGAGCGGACCGGGAGCCGAGAGATAGAAGACATCTGTGTCGACGACGGCAGGCTTTCGCCAGGGCCACTAGGGTTCCGCATGGGGAATCCGCTCCCCTGGGCGGGCCGTGACTTCGACGGCCGGCGGGAAGGCGCAGATGCCCTCGCAGGACCGGCCGCGTGCTGCCGACCGGCTCGACGACGACCACCCGTCGTGCGCCCTGGGCCGTGCCGCCGAGGGTGATCGGGTGACACCCGGTTTCCTCCGGGCCCTCGGAGGAGCGGGCCTAGCACGCCGAGGAGGCAGAAGGGCGGCGGTACTCGCGTCACCAGCTGCGCCCTGTCGCTCGGGCCCGCGAGATGGTCGATCAGGGGACGTCGATCGAGGCCGCCTGCCGGATCATCGACCTCGAGGACCGGCTGGAGGCGGTCCTGGACGCCAACGCTGAGCTGTCCGGAAGAGGGGCCGACGGTAGCGGCGAGTAAAATTTTGATGGCGCCAGAGCATAAATTTGACCGATGCAATTAGGAGTCTATTCAAATCGCTCTTTCGGCTTTTTCGGGTAGTTTTGCCTCATGGTTTTCCCTCCCCCTGGTTGCTGGCTATTTTCGGTGCTATGCTTAACGTAAATTGCAGTTGTGGTTGCCGTATCTCGGATTCCCGGGGCAGGTGATCATCGCAGCGATCAGGGGGCTCGCGAGGTGCGGGTCTCCAGCACTGCCTCAGGAGAATCAGCATGGCCAGCGGTACCGTCAAGTGGTTCAACGCGGAAAAGGGCTTCGGCTTCATCGAGCAGGAGGGTGGCGGCCCTGACGTGTTCGCTCACTACTCGAACATCGCAACTCAGGGCTTCCGTGAGCTGCAGGAAGGCCAGAAGGTGACGTTCGACGTCGTGCAGGGCCAGAAGGGCCCGCAGGCGGAGAACATCGTTCCCGCCTGACACTCGCGAGCGAACCTGCCTGAACGCGTCTGACGTCGTTTCGTATGCGCATACGGCGAAACAGGGGCCCGCACCTTGGGTGCGGGCCCCTGTTCTGTTTGCCGGGTCCGGATCCTCCGAAGCCCTCCTCTGCAAGTGCAAGAGTGAGCCTCCTGGCCCCCGTCGGCTTGGCCGGTGCCTTGATCTGCCACCGAGCATCACCAGATCACGACATACTTCGAGTTCTCATGAGATGGCCAGGGAGCGGGGTGCGCGTCGGAGGTGCAGTGACGCGAGTGACATGGACGGCAACGGCACTGGAGCCGTCGGGACGGCACTCCGCCGTTGAGAGGGATTCGGACGTCAGGGAGCTGGCTGATCACTTCAACGCACTGCGCTCTCGCGGTCAGGGGTACCTCGAAGTCCGAATGACCGGCAGCGAGTTCCCCCAGCTAACTCTCGGCTTTCAAGGTGATCAAGCGGTCATCCATCTGTTCGACGATCCGGAGACGTCGTCCCTGCTCGTCGGCGACGGCACCGTCGGGGCCGATGGCGTGGTCGAGGTCCCGGTCATGGATGACCTGGCCGCATTCAGTGGCGACTTCGTCCTGACTGTCGATCGCGCATGGGCCCTCGTGGGCAACTTCATCCAGACAGGGGTGCCTGGCGATCTGGGCGATTGGTGCGAGTTGTAACCACGGCACGTTCGCCAATCGAGACAACGGCTTGAAATCGGCCGGGGCCAACCGGGGTAACGTCGGTCCATGACCGGTGACTGGCGGACGGACCGGGTCGGGGCTGCTCTGCGGGGCGAGAACCCGACCGTGCTGCGGCGACTTGGGTCTGGTTTCGCGGCGATCGGTGACGTTCAGTTCCTGCCCGGGTATTCAGTTCTCCTCACGGACGAACCGGGTGTTCGACGGCTGTCTGACCTGCCGAGAGCCAAGCGCCTGTCGTTCCTTGCCGACATGGACCAACTGGGGGAGGCCGTTGAGCGGGCCTGCCGGCGGCTGGACCCCGGCTTCCGGCGGGTCAACCTGGAGATCCTCGGCAACACGGACCCGTTCCTGCATGCCCACGTCTGGCCGCGGTTCGAGTGGGAGTCGGCCGAGTTGGTAGGCAAGCCGGTGTGGCTGTATCCGCGTGACCGGTGGAGTGACGAGCGGTTCCGGCTCGGTCCCCAGCACGATGTACTGCGGGATGCGATCGGCAGCGAACTGGACCAGCTGGGGTCGGTCGCCTGACAGGGTGAGCCCGTTGACCCGAAGATCTGCCGGTGAAGCCGATATGCCCAACGCGGTGGCTGGGTCCGGGTGCTAGGTGGGCTGTTCTCGGCGTCTCAACGGACAGGCCGTTCGGGGATCTTCGGAAGAACCTTCTCAGCGATGGCTAGGAGCGCGCTGTCGTCCGGGAGAGCTCCGGACGTGCTCCACACGGTGATGTCGAAGGAGCCGCCCCGGTCACTACGGTCCAGGGCCACGGACAGCGTCCTGGCCAGGGGACCCTGTTGGACCGGTCCGCCGGATCCGCCACCATTGAAATCGATCTCGAGCTTCATGGTGTGATCCGAGAAGAACACCGCGGGCCGACCAAGGACAGTAAGCGTCTTGATGTCCTTCTCATCCCCGAACTCCATCAGCTTCACGTACTGGTCAGTCGACAGGTCGTTGTACGTGGCCGAGACGTTCACGGTGTACGTGTCGAACGCGACCTGCGCCTCCGGTTGGGCGACCTTCCCATCAGTCAGAGGAGCGGTGTTGTTGGTGCCGGAAGCGGTGGTCGCGGTCTCTCCAGGCGTTCCCAGGAGCTTGGCCAGGTCTGGCCGGTTGAGTGCCTTGCACAACTCTTCACCGGTCACGGGCTGGGGCGTCTGCTGGTAGGCCTTGGGCAGCTCCTCGTGTGTCCCGTCCGAACATGAGGCGGGCTGCGGGGTGCTGTCGTCGGACGGCATCACGCGTGGGCCCACCCACAGCGCGGCCGCGATTGCCCCGAACACGGCTACAGCCGCGATGGCCTGGCCCCATGCGTTGGGCTCCTTCTCCGGAGTATGCGGGCCGGGACGCGGCCCAGTTACAGCGCTGACCTGGACGGCGGCATCGACCGGCGCCCCGTCTGCGGAGGCTGCCGGACTGGGGTTCCGGCGTGCGCGCAGGGCCCGGACCACCACGTAGACGCGTATGGCGGTGAACACGAGGAACACCACGCCGAGACCGGCCGCGACCCGATCGTGATCGCGGATGGCGAGATACATGATGCGTACGCCGAGAACCGAGCCGACCGCGATGAGTAGGGGCTCGCGGACCCAGAACGGCAGGAGACGGAGGAGGAAACCGAGCATCCGGTGATCTCACCAGGTCAAGAACACATTCGCCGTGGTGGAAGCCACAGTTCCGGCGCGTGCGGGGCCTGCCGAAGCAAGAGACGCCAAACCGAGATCCCGAGATCGCTATCGGGACGGCCGGGGGCAGGCGTTTGCGGCCAGGTTCTCGTCCTCGGCGTCCTCGGCGTCCTCGGCGTCCTCGGCGTCCTCGGCGTCCTCCTCGTCCGGCTCGCGCGGATCGTCTTCGCGTTCATCCAGCGATGGTTCGTCAAGGTCGGCGCCTGCTCCGCCGTCAAGGGCTGAGTCAGAGCTGCCTGATGCTCTGGTGAACTGGGCCTCGATTCGATTCAGCCAGGAGCTGTTGGTCGTGGGGGTAGGCGAGTTCGACGCTATTGGCCGCGGCCCAGTCGCGGACCCGTGTGTCCTTCTGACTCGACGAGGCGCAGGGCTCCTGGTTGACGGACACGCCATGGACGCGGTCAGCCGGGCGCCGGTCCGGCCAGTAAGGCCGCATGTCTGCTCCACGAAGGTCCGGCGCTGACACCTGGTGTTCCAGCACCGAAACCGCCGAACTCGCAACCGGAGTAGCACCCTTCGCCCGGCACTCGGTACGTCCGCGAGACCGCAGGTAGGAGCCGTGCACCCGGGCTGACCAGGCCCTGCATCCGGGGCAGGCGACAGGTCAGTCGCGCTGGTAGGCGGCGAGGAGGAAGAGCCAGATCTCACTGACGGTCGGGAAGCAAGCGATCGCGTGCCGGAGCCGCTTGATTGTGACTTCGCTGGCGACCGCGATGGTGGCGGAGTGCAGGAGCTCGCTGACCCCGGGGCCGACGAAGGTGACCCCGAGGAGGATTTCCCGGTCGAGGTCGACGACCATCCGTGCCTTTCCGCGGTAGCGGTCGGCGTAGAGGTTGGCGCCTTGGGCGGCATTGAAGTCGACGTCGACCGTCTTGATCCGGTGGCCGGCGTCGGCCGCCTGCTCGGTGGTCAGTCCCACAGCCGCCGCCTCGGGATCGGTGAAGAAGACCTGGGGTACGGCGTGCTGGTCGGCGGTGGTGGCGTCGTCGCCCCAGGCGGCGTCATCCAGGGAGCGACCGGCGGCGCGGGCGGCGATGGTGTCGCCGGCGGTGCGGGCCTGGTACTTGCCCTGGTGGGTGAGCAGGGCGCGGTGGTTGACGTCGCCGAGGCCGTACAGCCAGTCTCCCTCGACGCCCCGGACGAGGCAGGTGGTGTCGACGTCCAGCCAGGAGCCGGGGGTGAGGCCGACCGTGTCCAGCCCGATGTCGTCGGTGGCCGGGGTGCGGCCCGTGGCGAACATGACCTCGTCCGCCTCCTGTTCGCTGCCGTCGTCGAGGGTGAGTGTGACGGGGCCGGTGGGGTCCGGGCGGCGCAGGGCCATCACCTGTACCCCGATCCGTACGTCGGCGCCGGCTGCGGTGAGGCTCTGCTCGATCAGCTCGCCCGCGAAGGGCTCCATGCGGGGGAGCAGGCGACGGCGGGCGAGCAGGGTGACCTGCGAGCCGAGGCCTTGCCACAGGGTGGCCATCTCCACGCCGACCCCGCCGCCCCCGACCACGACGAGCCGGGTGGGCACGGCGCTGGAGTCGGTGCCATGCCGGTTGGTCCAGGGCCGGGCCTCCTCGATGCCCGGGATATCGGGCAGCGCCGGTCGGCTGCCGGTGGCGACAGTCACCGCGTGACGGGCGGTGAGGATGTGCTGTGCGCCGTCGTTTCGGGTGACTGTGACGCGGCGTGGGCCGTCGATCCGGCCGTGGCCCCGGAAGAGGTCGGCGGCGATGGATTTCACCTACTGGGCCTGGCCGCTGTCGTTCCAGTCGCTGACGTAGCGGTTGCGGCGGGCGAAGACCTGGCCGGTGTCGATCCGGCCGGTGACGGCCTCTCGGGCACCGTCCACGCGGTTGGCGTCCGCGATGGCGATTACCGGCCGCAGCAGCGCCTTGCTGGGGACGCAGGCCCAGTAGGAGCATTCGCCGCCCACGAGCTCTCGCTCCACGACGGCTACGGTGAGGCCGCCGGCGCGGGCGCGGTCGGCGACATTCTGGCCGACCGGGCCGGCACCCAGCACGATCACGTCGTAGGTGCCGCTTCTCTCGGTTGCCTGTGCTTCGCTCACGGTGTCCTCGCATCAGGATCGGGCTGGATCATGGGTTCGAGTACGGGATTGCCCGACGCCGGAAAGCCACCAAGCGGATCTGTTGCCCGGCCTGTGCTGTTGCCGGCCGGCTAGAGGTCGAGGACGACCTCGGTGGTCGGTTTGCTGCAGCAGACGAGGATGGTGCCGGCTTCGGGGGGTTCGAGGGGTGGGGTGGTGTAGCTGATGTCGCCTGCCACGAGGTGGGTGATGCAGGTGTGGCAGACGCCGGTGCGGCAGGACCAGCGGGTGGGGATGTCGCAGGCTTCGGCGAGATCGAGGAGTGATGGGTGGGCGGGTGACCACGGGGTGGTGATGCCGCTGCGGGTGAACGTGATGAGTGGGCCCGTCCCCTGTGGACCAGGCGGTTGGTGCGGCCGGACGGTGGCGGTGGCTGTGACGCCGGGGTTGATGGCCGGAAGGGCGCTGAACTGTTCTGTATGGATCTGCTCTATGCCCAGACCGTGATCGCGCAGGATGCAACTGAGGTCGTCCATGAAGGCGGTTGGTCCGCAGAGATAGGCGTCGGCGTTGCTGGGGATATTGATGGCCGCGAGTGATGGGGCGGTCGGTCGGCCGTGGGTGATGTGGGGCTCGTCTGAACGTGGAGTTTGGGAGGTGTAGTAAATGTGCTCGTGGGAATGGGGAATGCGGGCCAGGAGGGCGTGGCTCTCGTCCGCGAATGCGTGGTGGGCGCGGTCGTGAGCGGTGTGGATCCACCAGACGGGGCGCGGGTCTCGCGTGGAGGCGAGCTGGTGGAGCATCGCGAGTACGGGAGTGACCCCGATCCCTGCGGAGATGAGGACGATCGGGCGGGTGCTCTTTTCGAGTACGAACGTTCCGCGGGCGCTCGCGACGTCCACGAGGTCCCCGGGGCGGAGCACGGCATGGATGTAGCTGCTGACTTTTCCGTGGGGTTCGTGCTGGACGCTGAAGCGGTAGGTGTCGGCGGTGGGTGCGGAGGAGAGTGAGTAGCTACGCACTGTGGGGGCGGCCTCGCCGACGGTGAGGCGGATGGAGAGGTACTGGCCCGGTCGGGCTTCGGGCAGGGGCGCGCCGTCGGTGGCGGCGAGGTAGATCGACGAGACGGTGGGCGTCTCGGGAACGATGCGGGCGACCCGCATGGGCTTGAAGCCAGGCCATCCCGGCTCTTGTCTGGGCTGCTGATTGCTGGCGCGTTCGCCTGGCCATCCCGGTTCCTGTGGGGGCTGCTGGGCGGCGGCGAGTTCGCGGAAGGACTGCTGCCATCCGGGGCTGAGGGCGGGGATGTTCAGTGCCTTGCGCAGCTTCGCGGGGTCGCGGCCGGGGAGGTAGAGCAGTGCGTCGATCTCGGCAACGCTGAGTTGCTCTGGACCTTTGCGGGTGAGGCTGATCTCGTCGCCGGCCGCGACGCGCCCTTCGGTGAGGACGCGCAGGTAGAAGCCGGGGCGGTGGTGGGCGACCAGCAGGGATGCCATGGTCGGTTCGCCCAGACGCATGCCGACGCGATAGCAGGTGACGCGCGGCTGGGTGACTTCGAATTCGGCCTCACCGATGCGGTATCGGTCGCCGACGCATACTTCGTCGTCGGGCAGGCCGTCGACGGTGAAGTTCTCCCCGAAGATCCCGAAGGTCAGGTCGTCGCGGCCGAGTTGCTTTTGCCAGTACTGGTAGGACTGCGCCTGATAGACGAGGACGGCTCGAATTTCGCCGCCGTGTCCGGCCAGATCCCCTTGACCGTCTCCATCGACGTTCAGCTGCCGAACCATTCGGGGGCCCTGGACGGGGGACTTCCAGGCTCCGGTGTGGACCGCTCTTCCCTGCCAGGGGACGTCCTTGGGCATCCCAACATTGACGGACAGCAGCGTCGCCATTGCGGACCTCCTGCGGGGGGTGTCCGGGCGGGGCAGCCCCTCATGGCGCTGTGATCTGTGCCTGAGATCGATCCTAGTTCGTGTGGTGGTGCCGCCGCGATTTCGTGATCACGAATCCATCGCGGCATTCGCTGAGATTCTTCGAAATGGAGGGGCCGGCGCGGAAGGCCAATGCCCATTCGTTTTCCTGGGCGAACCATTCGTATCGTGCATGCTCGCAAGGTGGGCGGCCTGCACTGTGGCGCACCAGAATGATCACATGGAGTACGGGCTCGAGGTCGTCATCCGCCTGGTGAACGACGTCGACACGGCGTCGACCGCGGCCTGGACGTCGACGAGGTCGAGGCACGCTGATCCTTCACCCGCAGCACGCCCAGGCGCTTCCGACCCGATCAGACGTACGTGGCGACGGCGACCTTCGACGAACGCCCCAGGGCCCGAGCGGGTGATCGCCAGCGACCGTCTCCAGGAATGGCTGGGGCAAGGCTCCTGCCTCGGCCGCGAGATCCCCGCCTGGAAGCTCGCCGCGCTGCACTGGACGGCGCGGGCCGGCTTCGGAGGCGTGGAGACCCAAAGGGGCGCCTCACACCAGACGCCGAGGAGAAAGACCCGCGCCCAGCCGTGTCGCGCCACCGGCCCCGACATGCCGCGCATGGCGTAATGGAGCGGCTCCAGCGGCTTCCCAGGTCACGTTGTGCGGAGGCGGCGGCCGGTATGGGCAGCAGGCAGGAGGCGGCGAGGCGGGTCATGGGCGAGAAGAGGGTGGACCGGACGGAGGGTTTTGGCGAGCGGCTGCTCGGCCTGCTGCTGGATCGGGCACATCTGATGCCGCCACAGCTGATCGCTCCGTTGATCGCGGAGGAGGTGGCCGGGATCGGTGGTCGTGACGTCTCCATCCTGCTCCAGGACTATGCGCAGGAAGTGCTGGTGCCGCTTTCGGGCAGGAAATTGCACGTCGGCCAGCCCGAGCCGATGGCCGACTCCCCCGCAGGCCAGGCCTTCCTGAGCGTGGACGTCGTCGAGGTGCCGCAGGCCCACGGCGGCGTGCGGATGTATCTGCCACTGCTGGACGGCAGCGATCAGGTGGGGGTGATGGCTTTGACCTTGGATGCCGTCGGCGACGACGACCGACGCCTGTTGCGCAGGCTCGCCAGTTTGGTCGCCGACGTGCTGGTCACCAAGAACGCCTACACCGACCTTTTCTTCCTGGCCCGGCGCCGGGAGCCGATGAGTGTGTCCGCGGAGATCCAGTGGAGCCTGCTGCCACCGCTGACGATGACCATGCCGCAGATCGAGGTGGCCGGCATACTGGAGCCCGCGTACCGCGTCGCCGGCGACAGCTTCGACTACGCCCTCAACGGCAACATCCTGCACATGGCGGTGATCGACGCGATGGGCCACGGCTTGGATGCCGCCGTGATGGCGACCGTGGCCATCGGCGCCTACCGGCATGCCCGGCGCGTGTTCGTGAGCCTGGCCGAGAAGTACGCGTTCATGGACGACGCGATCTCCCGGCAGTTCGGGCCCGATCACTTCGTCACGGCGCAGCTGATGCACATCAACGTCGCCACCGGTGAGCTGGAACTGGTCAACGCGGGCCACCCCGCACCGCTGTTGATCCGGGCAGGCCGGGTCCTGCGGCAGTTGGAGAGCGCGACGACGCTGCCTGTCGGCTTCGGCGGTGAGGAGCCCCGGGTCCGAGAGCACACGCTCCAGCCGGGCGACCGGGTGCTGTGCTACACCGACGGCATCATCGAGGAACACGTAGCCGGCGGCGAGCCGTTCGGCGAGGATCGCCTCATCCACTTGGTCAACCGCCTGGGAGAAGAGCCGTCACAGGGCGTGCGAGCGGATCTGCGACGGCTCTCCCACACGCTGAAGAGTGAACGGGGCGGGCGCACCAGCGACGACGCCACCCTCTTCATGGTCGAGTGGCACGGTGGCGTCGCCGACCATCTCGCGGTTGTTGACTGAGCAGCCTGGACGTCAACCGAGTCCCAACCGGACAGCGCCGCTCACGCGGACGACGGTCAGCCCCCGCGCTTGGCCACCTCGTCTCCCGAATGTGTGCGGAAGCAGGCGCTGGCGGGTCGTGAAGGCCGCCCCTCGCGCCCAGGCTCGATGACGACGATCCTCGATGCCGGATGCTCAAGCCATGATGGTTTGCATCCAGGGCGTGCAGCCAGACTTGTCGGCCGCTCCCTGGCGATTCGGCCAGGCACAGGTAAATGTCGCCGCACACCGCATCACCCGCTACGACCAATCCGATGGAGGGCACAGACAGAGCGCTGGTGCCATCCGTGTCGGTGTGCCCCAGCTCGACGGCGTGGAGCTGGTGTCCTTCGAGGTCGATCAGGCCGTCGGGCAAAGGTTCTGCCGGGACCTGTCGGCCGGAGATCTGGCCGGGGAAGCGTGGCTCCCAGAATCCGTCGAACCAGCGAGGTCCCCGCTGAGCGTCCAGATGCGCGGCGACTCCCGGTGTGGCGACGACCCGGGCGTCCGGGAAGCGTTCGAGCACGGCGGGAGCACCGAAGAAATGATCGCTCCCGGACGCTGAAGGACCGCTGAACGTCCTGAAGTCCTCTTCAGCGCTTGGTCTCCTCATCCGGGAACCGCCGGGCGAGCAGCGCTCTGCTACGCGGGTACGCGTCCGCAATGGGTAGGAGACCGTCGTGCGAGTCGTACGCCTCGTCCGGGCCCAGGAAAATCCGACCAGCGAGCAGACCTGGGCCGGGAGACGGCGCAGGCCGAGTCAAGAGACAAGCTCAACGAAAGGGACCGTCGTTCGCGAAGGCCTGGGTGGCGAAGCGTTTGCCCATTCGGCGGTACGCGGCGGCGGTGGGGTGCAGGCCGTCGGACAGATCGTCCGTCTCCTCCGGGCCCAGCAACTCGCGGCCGTCCATATAGTGAAGGTGGGGATCGCGGGGCTGTCGGGCGGTCACGATCCGTTCCAACTCGGCGCGGACCACCGCCAGCGACAACGCTCCAGAGGCCGCCACCTGTGCCGGGTCACCCAAAGCTGTGATCTTCCCGTCCGGGCCCATCGCCGTCGGGCCGGGGGTCTCTTCGAGCGCCGGACAGCTCACGGGGGAGATGAGCAGCAACGGGGTACCCGGGTGCCCGTCCCGGATCGTGTCCAAGAACCCGTGCACCGCCGGGCCGAACGTGCGTAGCCGGAAGGCGGCCAGACTCACGATGTTGATGCCCACCTTGAGGCTGATCAGGTCGGCGGGCATATCGCGGATGGTCCGGGCGACATAGGGGTCCAGCAGTGCGTTGCCCGCCTGGCTGAGGTTGATGACCTCCGCTCCTGCGAGGGCGGCCGCAACTACCGGCCAGGTGCCGGTCGGGCCGTCGGCCTCGATGCAGTGGCTGATGGAGCTGCCGTGGTGCACCCAGCGGCGTCGACCGTCCGGCAGCGGCGGAAGTACTTCACCGTCGGCGCGCAATGCCACCAGTTCCGTGGGGGTCTGCTGCGGCAGCCACAGCTCGACGTTCTTCATGCCTGCCTGCAGCCCGCCGAACCGAACGGTGCTCGGGTCGCCCGGGATCATTCGCTGCACGGCCCCCGGGCCCGCCATCCGCACGACGTTGCCCACCGGCGCTCGGCGACGCCCGGCCAGGGTGCCGTTGACCACCAGCTCGAGCATCCCGGTCGGGCGGGGTTCGGGGTCGGTGTCGAGCTGCCCGGTGGAGGTGAGGACTTCGAGCTCCAGCTCACGCGCATCGGTGCGGAACACCAGACGTACACCCGACGGCATCAGGGTCACCCCGTAGACCGACGGGTCCTGATACTGCTCCTTGGTCCACGCGGGCAACCGGCGCGGCATCACCCCCGCCGGCCTGCTCTCCAGATCCAGCGCACCCCGTAACTCAACCGGCCCGCCCACCAGCGGAACCACTCGCATCGCCACCGCCACCAATCCTGCTCAGGTCGACCAAGGATCGGAACTCGCGCACACGCCTGCGAGTTCCCGCGCGGGCAGCGCACCAGTGCTCCGTGCCATGCAGCGCTCGCCGGGTACGCGTCCCGTGATCATCAGCCTTTGAATGGCGCCAAACAAGCCGCAGGCGAGTCTCTGGTGGAGCCTGACCAGTGGTTGCGCCTGTCCTGAACGTCAGTACGTGGTGTGGAGTTGCTTTGTGACCTCGGTCAGGTCGGCGATGAACATTGCCGCGAGCTCGGCGGTGAATCCGGTGCGTACCACCAGGCGCAGTACGGAGACGTCCTGGCAGGGAGCGGGGAAGGCGTAGGCGGGAAGATGCCAGCCTCGCGCCCGCATCGCTTGCGAGACGTCGACGACCGTGAAGCCCTGCGTGCCGGGTGTCAGGCGAAAGGCGAAGGCCGGGAGTTCGGAGCCGTCCGTGACCAGCTCGTAGGGGGAGATGGTCTGGATACGGGTGGCGAGTACGCGGGCCGTCGTCCGGTTCTGGGCCGCCAGGTTTCGCAGCCCCTCGAAGCCGTACCTGAGGAAGCTGTAGTACTGCGCGACGACGTGCGCGCCCGGGCGGGAGAAGTTGAGGGTGAAGCTGGGGGAGTGGCCGCCGAGGTAGTCGACCTCGAAGACCAGGTCGTCGGGGAGGGCTTCGGCGTTGCGCCAAAGGGCCCAGCCCAGGCCGGGGAAGACATGCCCGAACTTGTGCCCTGAGGTGTTGATGGAGGCGACTCGTTCGAGCTGGAAATCCCACATGAGGCCCGGATCGAGGAAAGGCGCCACCATGGCGCCGGACGCACCGTCGACATGGACGGGGATATCGGTGCCGGTGGCGGCCTGGTATCCGTCGAGAGCCATGCAGATGTCGGCAACGGGCTCGTAGGAGCCGTCCAATGTGGAGCCGAGGACGGTCACCACGCCAATCGTGTTGTCGTCGCAGTGGGCGGTGAGGGTGTCGGGGGTGAGGTGGTAGCGGCCCGGTTTCATCGGGACGAAACGGGGCTCCACCTCGAAGTAGTTGGCGAACTTCTTCCAGCAGACCTGGACGTTCGCGCCCATCACGATGTTCGGGCGGCCAGTGTCCCTGCCCTGGGTGCGCCGGCGGTCCTGCCAGCGGCGTTTCAGCGCGAGTCCGCCAAGCATGGCCGCCTCGCTCGATCCGGTGGTGGAACAGCCGCGGACCTGCTCCGGGTGCGGCGCGTGCCAGAGCCGGGCCAGCATCCGCACGCAGCGTTCCTCCATGGCCGTGATCTGCGGATACTCCGCGCGGTCGGCGAGGTTCTTCTCCGCGGTCTCCGCCATCAGCTGCTGAGCCTGCGGCTCCATCCACGTCGTCACGAACGTGGCGAGGTTCAGCCGGGCATTGCCGTCGAGCATCAGCTCGTCACGCACCCGGCGGCTGACCAGTTCCGGCGACGACGCCGACTCGGGCAGTTCGTCGACCGGCAGCACGAGGGCGTCGGTGGGTTGGAGACCGAGGTGATGTGAAGGGGCGGGAGCGTCGAACTCGGTTACGGGCATGGCGTCGGTTTGCGGGATGGACATGAGGACGTGAATGCCTTTCTGGCCTGTGTGACCCCGTGCACCTCCGACGCTAGATCCACGGGCGGCCCGCCATCCGTGCCGATTACACCGATCCAGTGATCGATTTGCAGACTGATGAACTGGATTTTCCCCTGTGCATACCGGCTGTTGTCGCGACGCTGCGGTCGATGAGGTCCTGGTCCGACTCGTACTCGTGACCCGGAACGTGTCCGGCGTCTTTACCGGTGTCGGCAGGAACCTGTCCGGCGTTGCTGCCGGGGTCGGCCTGGCTGCGCGGCCGGGCCGGGCAGCCGGAAGCGTAGTGTCACCGTCGCATCACCGCCGACACCCCATCAGCCACCGGCAGACCCCGCCCCGTTCCTCGCCCGCATGTACGTCAGCACAGCCAGTACCCGCCGGTGATCCGCCGCTGACTCATGGAGATCGAGCTTCCGCATCAGCTGCCGGATATGGGACTCCAGCGTCTTGGGGCTCATGAACAGACGCTGTGCGATGGCCGAGTTGGACCTGCCCTCCGCCATCAGCGCCAGGACCTCCAGCTCCCTGGCGGTCAGTGACTCCATCGGCTCTCGCGTGCGTGAGCGGCGCATCAGCCGGGTGACGATGGTCGGATCCACGACGCAGTCGCCGTCGACGACCCTGCGCAGCGCGTCGGTCAGCACCGCGGCGTCGGCGACTCGTTCCTTGAGCAGGTAGCCGACGTGCTCCGGCACCTCGCTGATCAGCCGCAGCGCGTAGTGCGTCTCGAGATACTGGGAGAGAACCAGCACCCCCAGTTCGGGATGCCTGGTGTGCGCCTCCTGCGCGAGAGTGATGCCTTCGTCGGAGAAGGTGGGAGGCATTCTGATGTCCACGATGATCGCATCGGGCACCTCCTCCTCCATTTCCAGCAGCAGGGCTTCGGCATGGTCCACCGCCGCCAGCACCCGGCATCCGGCGTCCGTGAGCAGCCCCGTGGTCCCGCGCCGGACCAGCGCGGAATCGTCGGCGATCATCACTCGCACAGCGCCCCACCCCCCTTGACCGGGAACCCGGCCTCCACCACGGTCCCCCCAGCGGCTCGCTCTGTCACCCGCAATCGCCCACCCAGCGCCGCCACCCGGTCGGCGAGCCCGCGCAGACCCGACCCGCCGGGATCCGCCCCGCCCCGGCCGTCATCGGCCACCCGCACCGTGAGGCCGTCGCCTTGCTGGACGCACTCGATGCTCACACAGCTGGCCCGCGCATGCTTGCGGACGTTGGTCAGGGCCTCGGCGCAGACGAAGTAGGCCGCCGCCTCCAGCGACGGCTCGAGCCGGCCGATGTCGATGCCGACGGTGACCGAGACCGGCAGTCCCGCGCGGTCGGCCAATTCGGGCAGCGCGGCGCCGAGCCCGCCGTCGTGCAGACTCCGCGGCCGAATTCCGTGGGCGAAGGACCGCAGCTCCTGCCGGCCCGCGGTCACCTCGGCCCGTATCGCACCGACCTCTTTGCGGACCTCGCCCACGGCGGCGGATTCCAGCTCCGCGAGCAGCCGGTCCGCTTCGGCGAGGTTGCGCTCCGCACCGCAGCTCACCTGCTGTGCCAGGACGCGCCGCTGTTCGTCCGCCGTCTGAACGAGCCGGCGCCGAGCCGCCGCGAGCCGATCGAACCGGGCCCGGGCCTCGGCCCGCATCCGGGCGTTGGCCACGGTGAGACGCAGCGCGGCCTTCGCCCCGTCGAGCAGCCGGCCGTCCTCCAGCACGGCCGGGTCGTGCAGGAGGACGGCGACCGGCTCCCCGTCGTCCTCGACCGACGTGAGCACCCGTCCGGCCGCTACGACGTCCAGCGGGCGCCCGGCCTCGTCGACGTACGCTTCCTGCCCCGGCACCCGGTAGCCGATGACCAGACTCGGGTCGCCAAGAGTGCGGGCCAGCACTGCCCGCAGGTCCGCGTTGCCGCCTCGTCCGCCGAGTTGGGTCACGAGTTCGGCGATGGTGGCGTCGGTCCAGCGTCCGTACAGCAGATCCACGGTCAGCCAGACGGCCACGGCGCACAACGCGGCATCGTAGGCCAACGCGACCTCGAGATCGGCTTCGAGCCCGAGCCTGGCGTTCGCCGTGCCGAGGGCCAGGACTGCGGCGAACACCAGCGCCGCCGCGAGGGCCGGCCGGCCCGCTTTCCGTGCGGTTCCCGAAGTGCGTACGAATGTGTCGACGGCGACCACTGCGATCAGCACGGCCAGCCCGCCCGTCAGCCAGGCCGCGTCGGCGAAGCCCTCATAGACGGCGGCGGCGTAGGCCGCGACCACGGCCGTGGCGGCCGGCCGGCGGTGCAGCCTGCCCGTCGGATAGGACAGGTGCAGATGGGCCATCGCTCCCCGGTGCAGGAAGACCAGGCCCGGGAAGACGCTGCCCAGGAACCAGCATCCGCCCGCAATGGCCATCACCGGCCCCACCCGGCTGCCCCGGCGGACCGCCCAGGCCACAGCCGACGCGCCGAGGAGGACCACGCCGACGGTGACATCCGCGGCCGCCAGCAGCTGCGAGGCCATCGTGTTCATCCCGTCAGCGCGGCGAGCGCCGCCCCGGTCAGGTCCTCTTTGGCGATGAAGCCGCGTGCAGAGCTGCGTGCCAGCCGGTCGCGATACGCCGCCGGATCGCGGCTCGAGGTCAGGACCACCGCGATGGGACGCGCTCCTTTCCCGGTGATCCGTTCGCAGACCTCGAAACCGTCCAGATCCGGGAGGATCACGTCCAGCAGCACGATCTCGGGTGCCAGCCGCTCGGCGCCCCGGATGGCCGACGCTCCGTCCGCGGCCTCCCCGACCACGGAATAGCCCTCGGCCTCCAGCAGCGCCCGGGCGAACGACCGGAAGCCGGCGTGGTCGTCCACCAGCAACAGCCTTGGTTTCACGAGCCGATGATGGCAGCATGCGCCGGGATCACGCATCAGGGCTGCCCCTCATGCGCGATCCCGGCCCGTGCCGTCCGTTCAGTCCCGTCGGTCCCGTGTCCTGATCCAGGGCTTCTTGCCGCCGCCGAAAGTGACTTCGTAGCCTTCGCAGTCCATACATTTACCGAAACCGAAGTCGCTGAAGGTGAGGCGGTCGCCCGAGATACGGAACGTCGCGTCGATGTTGACCGTTCCCGAGGTGTGCATCCGGTCCCGGAAGGTCTCGTACGGCCACTGCTCGATGTCTCCGCCGGGATCCGTCTTGGTGAGCACACCTCCCCGGAAGGTGATCGTCCAAGTGCCGTTGAGCGGCCCGTCCGCCCTGTCGGGTGGCAGAGCGATCCAGTCGCCGTCCGTCATGTCGCGCTGCCAGGTGCCCTCCAGCGGGCTCGCTCCTGTCGTCTTCTCCTGACAGGATGCGCTGTCCGGTCCGGCTCCCGTCGTCTCCTTGAGGGCTTCGATCTCGCTGAGCCAGCGGGCGCTGCGCTCGTTCTTCCTCAGCTCCCGGTACACGGGCTGCACCGCCTCGTGCAGACCGCGCAGCTGTGCCGGGGAGGCGTGCGGGATCTTCATGCCGAGCCGGCACAGGGTCTCGGCGGACTCCCGGTCCTCCTGCCGGGCCGAATCGATCGCCGCCGCCTGCCTGCTCTTGAGTGCCTCGGCGAGTATCCGCCGTTGGTCACCGGTGAGTCTGTCCTGTGCCGCCGGCGCCATCACCACCACCAGTGGACGGGGCCACAGGACCAGATTGCCGGTCACGAAATCCGCCTGGCGATAGGTGTGCCGACCCACGACCGTCCCCAGCTGGAACTCGACGCCGTCGAATCCTGCCAGGTCCACGTCCGCGGGGGCGGGCACCGCAGACGCGCCGAGCGTCTTGTAGGTCAGATCCACGAGCGCCGAATCCGAGACGGCGAACTTCCGCCGGACGAAGGACTCCACGCCGACCACCGGACGTTCCACCCCGACCAGGCGCTTCAACGGCCCGGGCAGCACGCCGACTCCGCGTAGCCCCGCCTCGTTCAGTCCGGCCAGCATCCGGTCCGGGATCCCCGCCTCGAACACCTTGGCCTGTAGCTCGTAGCTGTCGACCAGCATGGGCGCAAGCAGGGGCTGGAAATGCTGTACGCCGACCCGATCCAGCGCCCGTGCCCCGATCCAGGCCAGGTCGATCCTGTTCCGCCGCAGGTCCTCGACGGTCGCGACCTCGGCGTTCTTCTCGCCCTCGCGGTACTCGTCCCGGAACTCGATCCTGAGCGAACCCTTCGAGCGACGCTGCACCTCCTGTGCCCACTCGTTGAGCTGCCCTGGCCTGATGGTTCCGCCGATATTGGCCATGGTGATCACGGTGACCTCCGCACCGGCGTTTCCGCCGGCCCGGTCCCGGGACTGGCAGGCCGGGACGGCCAACAGCAGTCCCGCCAACGCCGCGGCCATCGCCCGCAGTCGGTGTCTGTGTCCGTTCACTGGGCACCTCCCTCTCCCGATGCCCCACGACCATAGGAAGCCGCCGCAGCCGCGGCATCGGGGACCGCCCTGCATGAGGGCCCGGACGCAATCGGGGACAGCCCTCTCGCGCGCCGGGCCGCGCAGCCGCATCATGCGTGCGGAACCAGTGAGTTGTCGCCCCGGGAGCGCGGACGGTGGGCGACCGAACCACCAAGGGGGTGGGTATGCCGGTACGCGTACTGCTGCTGTTGCCCGCCTTCGGCGGCATCGCCCTTGGTGTGGGCACGATGGCGCTCGCCGCACGCAGGCCCGTCTACTCGACCGCTTTTACGACCCCGTACGGTGAGTTCGCTCTGCTCGCAGCAGGTTGGGCGCTGATGCTTGCCGCATTCGCCCTCGCTCAGCGTCGCCCGGCCGGCCGCTCCGCCGGACTGCTGTTCCTCGCAGGCTGCGGATGGTTCCTGGCCGAGTGGGACACCCCGGGCGCCGCCGCCGGCTGGTCCTTCTCCCTGGGCCTCGCCCTGTACGCGGCCTGGCCCGCGATCGTGGCCCATGCGGCGCTGTCCTTCCCGACCGGACACCTGCGCTCTTGGGCGCGAAGGGCCCTGGCCGCAACGGGCTATGCCGTGACCGTCGGTCTGCAGGGCGTGGGAACAGCCGTCTTCCTCGAACCGACGGCCCGCGGCTGCACGAACTGCCCACCCAACTGGTGGGCGCTGGCCGACGATCCCGACCGCTCCACGGCCATGGAACTGCTGGGCGTACGCGCCGGTGCCGCCTGGACCACGCTGGTGCTGTGCTCCCTGGCATGGGACCTGGTACGCGTGAGCGCAGCCCGGCGCCGGGCGATCGCCCCGGTCACCCTCTGCGCGGGCGCCTGCCTAGCGGCGGTCGGCGCCTCCTACGTGTACAGCCTCGACCGGGGATTCCTCGGCTCGGACTCCCGGGACGGCCGCCTCTGGCTGCTCCAGGCCCTGGCCCTTGCCCTGCTCTCCCTCGCGGTCCTGGCCGGACTGCTGCAGGCCCGACGCACACACCAGCGACTGACCCGCCTGGTCATCGAGCTGGGCGGAGCAACGAGCCCGTCCCGGCTGCGGGAAGCCATCGGCCGGCGACTCGGCGATCCCGCACTCGACATCGCCTACGCGGTCGACGGCGGCCGGCACGTCGACGAGAGGGCCCGCCCGCTCCTCCTGCCCCTGCCCGAAGGCACGGCGGCGACGCCTCTGCGCTACGGAGACATGGAGATCGCCACCCTGATACACCGTCCGGGCCTCCTCGACCGCCCCGGCGCCGTGGACGATCTCGTCTCGGCCGTATACCTGGGCCTGGAGCACGCACGACTCCACGCGGAACTCCTCGACCAGCTCACGGACCTGCGCGCATCCGGGGCACGCGTCGTCGCGGCCGGCGACGAGGAACGCCGCCGGCTGGAACGCGATCTCCACGATGGAGCGCAACAGCGCCTGGTCGGGCTCGTACTGGGCCTGCGAGGACTGCGTACGCGCGCCTCTGGGCAGGAGGCCCGGCTGCAGTCGGCGGAGGACGAGGTGCGGGCGGCGATCAACGGGCTGCGACGGCTCGCCCGGGGCATCTATCCCGTCCTGCTGAAGGACGCGGGCCTGGCGGTAGCCCTCGACGCCCTCACGGAGGAGCGCAGCCTGCGGCTGATGCAGGTGCCGTTGGGCCGCTTCCCAGGCGTGACGGAGTCCACGGCGTACGGGTTCGTCGACCGCCTGACCGAGCGGCAGCCGGCCACCGTGGATGTCGAGGCCGAGAGGGATCGGCTGGTCGTCACGGTGCGCACCGACGGCTCCGCCCGGCCGGACCTGACGGACCTGGCGGACCGCGTCACCACGCTGGCAGGCACCCTGACCACCCCCGGCGCCGACGACACCCGCTGGACCCTGACCCTCCGCCTGCCGCCACCGGACGGCGACGCCGCCCACGCCACCGACAGCGACCGCCACACCGTCCACTCGGACTTCCCTGACACCCGTGCCACCAAGCGGATATGAGCAGACGTCAGCTCACTCCGGCCATCGAGTTCGAGCAGCCGCCGCACGGGGCCATCCGCTCCCAACCCAGCCGGCACCCGTCCGTGCGCTGTCCGCAGGCCGGTCGCTGGAGGCGGTGCTCTGACTTGCCGTGGCGCCGCGGAGAATGCACCGGCGGCGGGCCGCGCCGCCAGTGCACTCTCCTCCCACCCGCCGTCACCATGCACCGCCGTCGGCGCGGCTGTATTCCGGGCCGGCCCTCGTTCCGGCGCGGTGAATCGAGGGCTGTCCCTGATGAGCGGACAGCACGGTGGGCGGCACTCTGGCGTCTGACGCGGTCCGCGCGTACACAGGCCTTAGGGGGAGAAATGGCTGAAGACACCACCCAGACGACGGACGACCTCGCGGGGAGCGGTGACGCGCTCGCGGCGCGGCCGACAGCAGCCCGTATCCGACTGCTCGCCGCCGCACTCGCGCTCGGGGCCGCCGCCTGGATCGCCGTGGGCGTGTGGACGCCCGTCGATGAGCTGCGGACCGGCGACGACCTCCCGTTCGAGGGGGTCCGCTCGCACCGTGGCGGCTGGCTGACCTGGCACCTGTTGGACGGCCTCGGCACCGCACTGCTCATGGTCGGCCTGGCCTTCGCGGTCTGCCTCCTCGTCCAGGCCCGGGGCGCCCGCTGGGCGACCGTCGGAGCCGCCCTGGCCGTGCTCGGCGGTCTGGTGTTCTCGGCGGGTTCCGTTTCGTTCGGCCTGCTGGGCGCGTACGCGACGGAGTCTGACGCGCTTCCCTTGGCGGCAGGGAAGGGGCTGATCGAGTACGTCAACGAAGAAGGCGGTCCGGCGCTCGGCGTGGTCGTTCCCGGGTTCCTGGTGATGACACTGGCTCAGTTGCTGCTGGCTGTGGCGCTATGGCGGGCGCGCGCCGTACCGGTATGGCTGCCGCCGGCCGTGATCGTCGTCAACGTCGTCCTTTTCGTGGCCGAGGGGTTGGTCTCCGGCCTGGCCCTGGCAGCTCTCGGGGTGCTGTACGGGCTGGTGGCGTGGCAGGTGTGGAGGGCGTCGTCCGCGGCGGTGGTGCATCCGTGAGCTGGGGCGGAGGACGGGACAGGAGGGGACAAATGGCCTGGTCCAAGGCGTTATCTCGGGTGTTGCGGCCCGCCGCGAGGAACCGGGCGGTCCGGATGACCACACTCGGTCTGGCTGCCGTACTGATGCTCACCATCGGGGCCGCCGGGTGCCCGAGCTCCAAGGTCGCCGTGAGGGCGCTGGCCAGGGGCGCCATGAGTGCTTCGCCCTTCCTCCGCACGGCCGGCCTGGCCGTCGACCTCCTCGGCACGATCTCCGTGCTGGAGGGCGGTTCGAAGTCGGGTGCCACGCCCGGGCTCTACGGCGGGACGCGGAAGAAGTCGAGCTGCGACAAGTGGCAGCTCATCAAGTACCTCGAGGAGAACGCGGACAAGGCAGCGGCCTGGGCGGAGGTCCGGGGCATCGACGTCAAGCAGATCGAGGGATACATCAAGAAGCTCACCCCGGTGCTGCTGCGCAACGACACCCTGGTCAAGAACTTCGACTTCGACCCCCGCAAGAAGAAACCCAAGTCGTTCTACGCCCTGCTGGAAGCCGGTGTGGCCGTTCTCATCGACGCCTACGGCCTGCCCGTGGTGCAGTGCCGCTGCGGTAACCCGATGCAGTCTTTCGACAAGTCGCCGGACGACGTGGACATCGACTTCGAGGTGGACAAGAGCAACAAGGGCGACGGGAAGGGCGATGGAAAGGGCAAGAAGGGCAAAGAGTGGAAGGGCTTCGACCAGAAGAAGATCGTGAAGGTCGAGTCCGCCGAGGACCCGCTGGCCGCTGTCATCCTCGTCGAGCACACCACGGAGGGAACCGGGCTGGAACGGCCCACCGGTACGGCCGGCGAGCAGGACCAGGTGCTGGAGACCGACCCTACGACCCTGGAGGACATCGAGGTCCCGGACGTCGTCGGCAAGCAGGCCGAGGAAGCCGAACTCGCCTTGCGGGAAGCGGGGTTCGAGGTCGAGACGGCCACCGCGGCAGAGGGCGGGGCGGAGGCCGGCCAGGTCGTACGGCAGGATCCGGAAGCCGGCACCGTCGCGGTCAAGGGCATGACGGTCACGCTGTACCTCCCGGAGGACGCCGGCGGACCGGTGGCCGACTGTGCCGAGGTGGGCGTCGACTTCACGGCGTATGACCCGATCGCACAGGGGTCGAGCGGTGACCTCGTCGCAGCCGCACAATGCCTGCTGAAAGCCGCGGGTTACGATCCCGGCCCGGTGGACGGGGAGTTCGGCCAGGCGACGGCAGCCGCCGCACGGAGCCTGCAGGCCGACTACGGGCTGCAGACACTGGGGAACGTCGGTCCGAAGACCTGGACGGTCCTGCTGGCGCGCGGCGACGCCTCGGCGCTGGAGCCGGGTTCGAGCGGAGAGCCCGTTGCCCGGGTGCAACGCGCCCTGACGGCCGCCCTGAGGCAGACGGTTGTCATCGACGGCGAGTTCGGCCCGGCGACGGGGGAGGCCGTGCGGTCGTACCAGTCCTCTCGCGGCCTCGACCCCGTCGGCGTGGTGGGGCCCGAGACGTGGGCGGCCTTGCAGGCAGGGCAGTGACGGATCCCTGACGGGGGGTGGGTGCGGCTGCGCACCCACCCCCCTCTACCTACCTATCCCTCATCGACCTCCTGGTCGGCGGCTTCGTTGGCGCGGTCGATCTCGGCCATGTGCTCCTCCGCCCAGGTCCGCAGCCCCGCAAGCGCGGCTTCCAGGGAGAGCCCGAGTCCGGTGAGTCGGTAGAAGACCCGTGGCGGTACGGTCGGTTCGACCCGGCGTGACACCAGCCCGTCGTGGGTCAGGCTTCGCAGGGTCACGGACAGCATCTTCTGCGAGACGCCGGGCATCCGGCGTTTCAGCTCCGCGAAGCGCACCTCGTCCGGTGCGGCATCGGCGAGCGTCTTGACGGCCATCGACGTCCACTTCGTACCGATGCGGTCCAGCAACTGCCGCGTCGGGCACTGGGGATCGAACAGATCGCCGCGTACCCCGCGACCGGCGGCCCGGGCTCCTCGGGTGGTCACCCGTGGCTCACCACCTTCCCTGAAAGTGCCGTCTAGGAAGCGGTCGGACAGTTACCTATCGTTCTGGGGTCACCAATGGTAACCAGCCGGAGGAACCGTCATGCCCCTCACCCCCGCACACCAACTGCACCGCATCACGACGAACGGCGTCCAACTCAACGTCGCAATCGCCGGGGACGGACCTGCGGTTCTCCTGCTGCACGGCTTCCCGCACACCTGGCAACTCTGGAGCGGCATCATGGACCGACTGGCCGGGCGGTACCGGGTCATCGCCCCGGACCTACGAGGCTTCGGTGACAGTGCACGTGCCGTCGAGGGGTACGACGCAGGCACCCTCGCCGCCGACGCCGAAGGGCTGCTCGACGCACTCGGCGAGCCCTCGGCAGCGGTGGTCGGCATCGACGCGGGCACCGCCCCCGCCGTCCTGCTCGCGCTGCGCCGGCCCGGCCTCGTCCGGCGCCTGGTCGTGATGGAGGCACTGCTCGGCCGCCTGCCCGGAGCAGAACACGTCGTCGCGGGCGGTGCTCCGTGGTGGTTCGGCTTCCACGCCGTCCCCGGCCTTGCCGAGACCGTCCTGGCCGGCAACGAGACCCCGTACATCGACTGGTTCCTCGACTCTGGGACGCTCGGGCGAGGAGTACCCGACGACATCCGTACGGCCTTCGTCCACGCGTATACCGGGACCGAGGCCCTGCGCTGCGCGTTCTCCTACTACCGGGCCCTGCCCACCAGCGCGCAGCAGATCCAGGACGCCGTCGCTACGGCTCGGCTGACCATGCCCACCATGGCCGTCGGCTCTCACCCTGTCGGCACCGGGCTCGAACGCCAACTCCGTCCCTTCGCCGATGACCTGGTCGGACACCGTCTCCAGGACTGCGGCCACATCATCCCCCTCGACCGCCCCGACGCGTTGTTCGCGCTCCTTGCTCCCTTCCTCTCCGCCGATCTGCCGAAGTGACCAGAGCCGGGGCGAAGAATCACGGTCGGCGTCGCGACGCTCGTAAGGCAGGTCAGCCTCCACCGGGCCCATGGCTCATGTGCCCATCTACGCCGCTACTGCTCCGTGACGGTAAAGCCGGCCGCGGGCACCGCTGCCTGGGCATGCTTCGGCTGGGCGGCAATGGCCCGCAGCGTCTCGAAGGCGGCCGCTGTCGGGCTCGCCGGTTCAGCTTGATAGACCACCAGTTGCTGGTGCGGAGCGCCGTTGACGGTGAAAGCCGTGAACTTGATGTGCAGGTCTCCGACCTGCGGGTGCTTGAGGTGCTTGCCCTCTTGGGACTTGCCCTTCACCTCGTGCATGTGCCAGATCTCGGCGAATTCCTCGCTCTGGGCGGACAGTTCCGCTACGACTTCGGCGATGCGGGCTGATTCGGGGGCGTGTCCGTAGGCCGCCCTGATTTCGGCCACGCAGGAGTGCGCAGCTCGCGCCCATTCCTGGAAGAACTCGCGCCCAGCCGGGTCGATGAACACCATGCGGGCGAGGTTGTCGAACTTCTCGAACCCGTTGTGGAGGGCTATTGCGAGGGAGTTGGCCGCCATGATGTCGACGGCCGGGCCGACGACGAAGGCCGGCGTGTGCTCCCATCCGTCCATCAGCTCCAACAACTGCTGGCTGACGTCCGTCTCGCCCCAGTCGCGCGGACGCTGCGAGGCGGTGAGGCAGAGGCGGTGGAGATGGGCGGTGGCTTCCGCGTCCAGTTTCAAGGCCCGTGCCACGGCATCCAGAACCTGTGGGGACGGGCTGTTCTCGCGCCCTTGTTCCAGCCTGATGTAGTAGTCGGAACTGACCCCGGCGAGTAGAGCGACTTCCTCTCTACGCAGTCCCGGCACTCGGCGTCGCCCGTGCTCGGGAAGACCGACGTCGTGTGGCTTGAGGGCTTCTCGACGGGCTCTGAGGAAATCACCCAGAGGTGTCCCATTGCTCATATGGCAAGACTAGATGCCGTTCGGCCGACGAGAAACCATCAGTCGCGCAAGACGGCATATATGGCACCACGTGCCTCATTGTTCACACAGGGTAATTCCCGGTCGGATGATGGGGCTACGCGGCCTGGTGACGCGTGCTGCCTGAAGACGTCCCGTGGTCCCTCTCGTGCTGTTGCCCCTTAGGTGGCATCCGCATTCCTGGGTGTAATGCACCCACCGTCGGCAGAACCATGCCCGGTGTTCTCCACATAGCCTTGGCAGCATGGGCAACAACGCGCACCCTGACCCGGTTGGAGGGCTGGGTCAGTTCCTCCGCTCCCGCAGGGAACGCCTTAGCCCTACCGCAGCAGGACTGTCCGGTGCGGGTCGGCGAAGGGTGCCTGGCCTGCGGCGCGACGAGGTTGCGATGCTCGCCGGGGTGAGCCTGAGCTACTACAGCCGTCTTGAGCAGAGCCGTGACGTCAGCCCCTCGCCCCGGGTGCTGGAGGCCATCGCCAGCGCATTGCAGCTCGGAGATGAGGACAGAGGGGAGCTCTTCCGGCTGGCCCGGCCGAGTGCCCGCCGCACGAAGTCCCCGGTCCAGGTCGAGCGTGTCCGTCCGCACCTGCGACTGCTGATCGAGAGCTGGACCAGGACACCGGCCTTCATCGTCGGGCACGCCCAGGACCTGCTGACCACCAACGCGTTGGCCGACGCCCTCTACTGCGACTTCGCCCAGCGCGACAACGTGCTGCGCATGCTCTTCCTGGACCCCGCGGCGAAGGCCTTCCACCGGAACCCGGAGCGGGCCCGTCATCGTGCGGTCGCCGACCTCCAGCAGGCCGCCGCAAGCACTCCGGAGGATCCCCGCATCCTGGAACTCGTCGGTGAACTGTCGGTGCGCGGCGGCGAGTTCCGGTCGCTGTGGGCACGTGAGTACACGCGGATCCCGCCCTACGACCACAATCAGGTGTGCCACTCCGTCGTGGGAGACCTGGAGTTGCGGCACGAGGCCCTCAACATCCGCAGCGCCCCAGGACAGCAGCTGATCATCCTGCAGGCCGAGCCGGGCTCGCCCTCCGCCGACGGACTGGCCCTGCTGGGCTCCCTCAGCGCACCCGAGGTACCGCACCAGCAGAGTCCCGCACACGGCGGCTGAACCAGGAGGCCGCCGGAAAATCGCCGCAGGGGCTCGACTCAACACCAGTCGCTGCGAGAAATCGGCAGCGTCACGCGGGCGCGCGAGCCTGACGGTCACCGTGCGAATGGTGAAGACTGGACAGATGCCTCACGCCCCCGGCGGACTTCTGTTCGTAGCGCTCGGTCTCGTACTCGTCGCCGCCGGCTTCGTCTGGCGGGGACGTGTCCTGCGCCCCCTCTCTGTGAAACGGGCCCAGGCGGCCGAGACCCGGGACCGTTCCAGAAACCTCCTGCGTTCTGCGGACATGGCGATCGCCGAAGCGCGCCGCCGCGCCGCACAGGGCGAAACGGCCATCGTCACGGTCGGGAACGTGACCAAAGTGGCGTTCCAGCACTACGGGGACTTCTTCGTGGAACACGAAGAGGCAGCTGCCGCCCTCCGCCAGCGCTTTGAGGCCGCGGACTGCAGGGTGGACTGCATGACTGACGCTTTCAACTAACTAACTAACTCACCCACTGCTCGGCGAGTGCTGCGACGCCCGGGTGGCTTGTTGCCGCACCCCTATGTTGCGCGCGCAGCACGATCGGCCGATGGGCGACCGGGGCTGCAGTGGTGCCCCCGGCCGTGGGGGAGCGGCCGGGGGACGATGGAAGGGAGTGCCCGGGCGGCAGGGCCGCTCAGGTGGCCGGAGTGTTCAGCAGGTACTCGCGCGAGGCGTGCACCTCACTGCGCAGGGCGGCCAGGTCGACGTCGAGGACGTGTCCATCCCACTTGCGGGGTTCCCCGTTGATGAGTACGGCGCTGATGTTGCGGGCGTCGGAGCCCAGCACGATCGTGCCGATCGGGTCGTTGAGCGGCATGTTGTTGAGGTCCTCGGCCTGGATGACCAGCAGGTCGGCCTTCTTGCCCGGGGCGAGTGAGCCGGTGACGTCGGCCAGGCCGTTGGTGCGGGCGCCTTGGAGGGTGGCGAAGTCCAGGACGTCGTGGGTGGTGACGCGCAAGGGCTGCTGGTCGGTGCCATAGGCGGCGTTGACCGCCCGCATCCGCTGGATGGCGTGCAGGGCCCGCATCTGCGTGAACATGTCGCTGGCCAGGGCGACTTCGACGTCGATGCTCAGTCCGGGGCGGATACCGACGGCGAGTGCCTCGTCGACGGCGGGGATCGCGGTCTCCAGGCCGATCTGCGCGTCGGAGGTAGGGGCGAGGGCCACGGTGGTGCCCGTTTCTCCCATGGCCTTCCATGCCTCGGAGGTCAGTCCGGTGGAGTGGATGAGGGTGACGTCGGGGCTGAGGAGGCCGTCCTTGGCCCAGCGCAGGACCGCGTCGGACGAGGACGTGCCGAAGACGGCATCAACGCTCACTCCAATGCCCAACTCGTTTGCGAGGCGATTGAGTTCGGACCCATAGGAGAGGGCAGGTCCGGCGATCTCGTCGGTGGCGAGGGTCGCCAGGCGCAGCGTGAGCAGCTGGTCGTTGCTGCTGAAGTACTCGTTCTTCAGGCGAGTCAGGTCGCCGGGCCACTGCCGGTCCCACTCGCCGAAGTGCGGGCCCATGGAGGCGTGCACGCCGCGGATGCCGGTGTCGATGAGGGCCTCGACGGCGGCATCGGAGTGCTCGCGGGTGCGGGAATTGTGGGAGAAGTCGAGCATCGTCGTGATGCCGCTGTCGATCGCGGTCAGGGCGGCCAGCCGGGTGCCGATGTACATGTCCTGGGGCCGGTAGATGGTGGCGTAGCCCGCCAGGGTGGCCATGACGTAGCCGCCGAGGTCGTCGACGTCCGGCATGATCCGGCGCAGCTGAGCCTGCCAAGCGTGCCTGTGGGTGTCGACGAAGCCCGGGGTGAGGATCGTGCCGGCGGCGTCGACGACCACAGCACCGTCCACGTCGAAGTCGCGGCCGACAGCGGTGATCGTGTCGCCCTCGACGAGGAGGTCGCCGCCGTCGATGACGCCGAGGTCGGGGTCCATGGTGACGATGGTCGCGCCAGTGAACAGGATGCGCCGACGGTCGGCGGGCCGACGCCGGAGCTCTTCGAGGACGGCGGCGCTGGTGGTGTCGTTGACGTGCATGAGAGGTCTTCTTTCCGTACGGCAGACAGGACCCGGAAGACGGGCCATCCGCTGGAGAGGGCTGGGTGTGCCGATCGCCTCCGGCCGGCCGAGGTGCTCGACCGTCAGCCTCGAGCGCGCCCACTGCGGCAACGAGGCCGCGGTTTCCCCAGGTGTCGCGCACCCTGGATCGGAACCGTGAGGGGGCGCCGACCGAAACAGAGGTCAGCCGAGCTTCATGACGTAGCCCGCGTGGTGCAGTTCGTCGCCCTGGAACTCCCCGTAGGCCCAGAAGCCCAGGTCGTCCAGGTAGTCGATGCGGTCGCCGTCGATCCAGTAGCGGCCTTGGTACGCGTGCGGGCGCCCGCCCCGGGTCTCGTCGTAGCGGCCGTCGGCGGTGAGTTCCTGGTGCAGGAAGTCGTTCCTGTCGATCCAGACGCCGATGCGCGGGCTGCCGGTCAGGTCCGCGGCGGCCGGGATGCCCGCCTCGGGCGCGGTGGCTCGACCGGGGACATCGGTACCGGCCCACAGGACTGGCCGGCCAGCCGCGACGAGTGCGCGGACCTGCTCCGGCCGGGTCATGAGGGTGGCCACCGCGCTCGGAACGTCGGCGGCCAGCGAGTCGGGCATCACCAGGAAGTCGGTCGTGTTGCCCGGGGTCAGCGTCGCGACATACGCCGAGCGGTGACCGCGGCCTCCGGCCAGCGCAATGGTGTCCACGACGGCTGGAGCGATGGTCATGCCCGTGCAGTCGACGACGATGGCGTTGTCGTCCTCCGCGGCCGTGACGATGCCTGGGCCGACACCCACGAGCAGTGAGCCGACGAACAGCAGGTCGGCGCCGGTCATGGTCCCGATCAGCGGATCCATCGTCAGGATGCGGGCGTTGGTGAACAGGACGGGCCGTCCCTGGTCATTCGAGAGGATCTCCTTGAGGACCTCGGGGTTCCAGTCCACGCTGCTGGTGTCGGTGATGCTCATTGCATGCTCCTCAGTGGGGTGCCTTCATCGGTTTCCCCGCGCGCGAGATGAGCGTCGGTGCAGGTCCGGGGCGAGAGTTCGGCAGCTCCAGTGACCGCCTGACCACCAGACTCGTCGCGCGGTGCAGCCGGAACCAGGCCGCCCTGTCCCTAGGTGTCTGACACCCACGATCCGTCCCACCGCCTACGACACAGGGGCAAGGGGGCGTCCAGCCCGCGCCACTGCCGCACGGCACCGCACCGCACCGCACCGTGGGCCCCGTCATTCGGAAGGCTGGGTGCGCCACACCCAGGAAGCCCTCACCTGGGCAGACCGCGGCCTGGTTGCCACCGCCCGCCGCGGCGATCGTAGAGCCATGACCAGCAACGACACGCCCCGAGACCCGCACCCCCACGTCGGAATGTGGGTGACCGAGGACGGCTTCATCCGCCAGGAACTCCTGCCCAACGGCCGCTATGACGAAGCTCGCGGGAACCGCCGCAGCGCCTACACCGGCAGCTACACCGTCACCGGCAACCACATCGACTACGTCGACGACACCGGCTTCACCGCCGCCGGCGACATCCGCGACGGCGTCCTCTTCCACGAGCACTTGGTCCTCTACCGCGAGGGCGACGAATACACCCGACGGGAACCATGACGTGAACTGCCCCGATCGACACCAGTACCGCCGTTACGGGTGCCGCCGCCATGATGCCGCGCTCCAAGGCGAACCTCTGTGCGAACCCGGCCCGGCTGGCTGTGTAACCTCGCTTCCCACATCAAAGGGGAGGGATCATGCGAGGTAGAACGACCAGAGCGGCTTGGATCGTGGCCGGCGGGGCGGTGGCCCTGACGCTGTTGTCCGCGACGGGGGCCCATGCGGAGGGCAGGGGGGACATCCGGGTCACCAAGACGGTCGTCAACGGCGGTAACAACGTCATCATCGGCACATCGGCGCGCGTCACCTATCCGATCGCCATCACCATCCGGGACAACTCCGGTGTGAAGGGCCTGTCGCATGTGAGTGTGTTCAACAAGACGAACGGCTGGGGTTTCAGCGATTGGGTGGACACCCGATGCGAGAAGAAGAGTTCCACCACGTCGGTGTGCACGGCCACGATGACGATCGCCCCGGCCTGGCTCCCGGGCAGTCTGCCCGAGGATGTGAACCGCGCCGCGGGCGTCTGGCAGGTCAACGCCACCGTCAAGGCCAACGACGGTGACTACTGGATCTCCGACCACATCGCCGAGTTCAAGATGAAGCGCGCTTCCAAGCTCACGACGAACGCCGCGCCCGAGCCCGTGGCCAAGGGCGCCAAGCTCACCGTCACCGGCAAGCTGTCCCGGGCCAACTGGGAGGACCTGAAGTACCACGGATACGCCGGGCAGGACGTGAAGCTTCAGTTCAAGAAGGCCGGTAGTGCCCAGTACAGCACGGTCAAGACAGTGAAGACGGGCGAGTCCGGTCAGCTGAGCACCAAGGTCACCGCCACCTCGGCGGGAAGCTGGCGCTGGTACTTCCCGGGAACAACCACAACCGCGCGGGTCGTGTCGGCCGGGGACGCCGTGACCCTGAAGTAGCAGGCACCGGAAGGGCTCTCGGAGTTCGAGGACAGGGATCGAATCGAAGGGGCCGTCGGATCGCATCCGACGGCCCCGTTCTGTCGTACGACCCCGCGCCCCAGCGAACCCGGCTGCTCAAGGTCCCGCCCCAGTCGGCGCGCGCCCACGACACCAGCTGGAACCAGCAACGCGCCGTGCCCACTTACGACCCGTCACCCAGACCTGGAACACCCGGATCGGCGTGCTCGACCTGACAACACGAGGCCCTGTCCCGCGGATCAGGCCAGACGGAGGTCGATCCAGGGCACGGTGTCGCCCTCGCGCAGCAGATAGCGTTCGAGCTCGACGAAGCCGTGCTGTTCGGCGAAGCGCAGCCCATCCGGATTGGAGGCCAGTACCACGGTCTCGATGACCTGTGCATCCAGAGAACGGGCCTGCTCCAGGGCGCGCTCGTAGAGCCGAGTGCCGAGGCCGCGGCGGCGGTGCTCAGGCAGAACGCGGGCTATTACCGTGGCGGTGGCGCGGTTGTCCTTGGTGGGCGGGCGCACGGTGGTGCAGCCGATCAGGACGTCGCCGAGGTAGGCGACCTCCATGCGGTTACGACCCGAGCGGGCGCGGACGTCGTCGAGCGACAGCACGTCGCCGGGCACAATCAGATTGTGGGCGTACTGCCAATCGCGGATCGAGGCGTCGGTGCCTACCGCGTGGATACAAAGGTCATTCATCGGCATAGCAAACCCGACCATCTCGGCGCAGACAAGGCGTATTCCTCCCGCCGCAATCGCCGCTACCTACGACGACGCCAGATCAAGCACACCATCCCCGAACCGAGGAATCAGCGGGTCAACCGCCAGGCCCGCGGAAATAAAGGGTGGCCGCCCCGCTGGCTTCGACAAGACGACCTACAAGCGAAGGAACGAAGTCGAGCGGACGATCAACGCCCTCAAGAACTCGCGGGCCGTGGCCACGAGGTACGACAAGAGGGCCAACATCTTCCACGGCACCGTCACCCTCGCCTCAATCCGGCTCTGCTCCACCCATGACCTGCCGGCCAGGTCCCAGGGTCGACCCGGCCCCGCCTCCCGCAGCCCTGACGCCGAGTCCGCGGACGCCCACCGTCCACGCGGGCGACACGGACCCGATTCATGACCGGGATGAACTGCGGGGCGTCGCCCCGCTGGCCCGGGGTGATCAAGAGGGTCAGCGGGCGGCGTCCGCCCTCACCAGCGAGATGGATTTGCAGGTCAGGCCGCCCCGGGAGCGACTAGTCCCTCATCGGGGCGGTGCCGCAGGGGCGTGCGCCTTTTCCCGGCAGCCGCGGAGGCTTCCTGCGTGCTCCAGCGGCGTGCTGATGGGCCCGGCAGGAGGTGGAGTCCACGCTCACCATCGACCAGTCGATGCGGCCTTCCGCGTCGCCATCGGCCAGGACGGCCGCGAAGAGCCTGTCCCACGTGCCATCCGCTGACCAGCGCCGATGCCGCTCGTAAACGGTCTTCCACTTGCCGAAGCGTGCAGGCACATCCCGCCACGGCACCCCGGTCCGGTTCCGGTACAAGATCCCGTTGATGATCCTACGGTGGCCAGTCCAACGGCCGCCCCGCTGACCGGACTTCGGCAGGAGTGGCTTCAACCGGGCCCATTCTTCGCTTGTGAGATCTCCCTGCCCCATGAGCATGCCAACGAACCAGAAGCGAGATGGTCACAAGATCCGCCGGACAGGCCCTAGGCAAACTGCAGACCCTTTTCGAGGCGGCGCCGGCACGTTCGGGCCGAAGGGCCCGCTCTGTTCATCGCCAAGGCGGATGAACGCCAGCCGCCCGGTCAACTGCCCATCGCCTGACGATCGGTGGGACACCGCCTGGCCCGGTCTCGGAGATCCGTTGGCCGGCCATCCGCCACGACGCGGCCAGAGTCCCCGACCCGGTGACGGGCGAGGCATACAGCAGTCCCTCACACCACAAGAAGGGCTCCAACTCCACAGCACCGGGTGAGGGAGAGCCTCTGCGAGGGCGGCCGGTGCGCTCTCTCCCACGGATCAACGCTGACGGGTGGGACTCTTCCGGTCCAGTCGCCCCGTGTTGGATGGTCGCCCGGCTGCGTGAGGCCGAAAATCTGCGCTCTCCGCACCAATTTGCCTGACGTGCATGGTCAATTCAAGCCGTCACCTTGGCATTGGCATGACAACCCCGTATGTGCGATGCCACTCTTCTGCAGAAGTTCACCATTCCTTGACGTGTCCACCACACGACACAACCGCTCTCCCTCCACCCCCCACCTCCTTCCACCCGCATGCCGTGCAGCGCTTCGGACCGGCATACCCCGCCGCTCCATCTCGTCCACGGCCCCCACCACGGGCCGGCCGTCGTACTGAAGGAGATCCCGTTGTCCCTGCGACACCGCGCCCTCACCCGGCGCAGACGTGCCACCGCTGTCGCCCTCACGGCGGTTGGGGCCATGCTGGCCTTGGCCGCCCCCGGCCTGGCCACCGCGGTCCCGGCCGACCCGGCCCCTGCGAAGATCACCGCCACACCCCGAGCAGGCGCCGACCAGACGTCCCTGACACCCGCTCGCCGCACCGCCCTGATCAAGACCGCTCAGTCCGCGGCGAGGGGCACGGCAGAGCGGATCGGCCTCGGCGTGAAGGAGAAGCTCGTCGCCAAGGACGTCATCAAGGACGCCGACGGCAGCACGCACACCCGATACGAACGCACCTACGCGGGGATACCCGTCCTCGGCGGTGACCTCGTCGTCCACGTCAAGAGCGGTCGTACGACCGTCACCAAGGCGAGCAAGGCCAACCTCCGGCTGTCCTCCCTCAGCCCGAAGATCACAGCTCCCGAGGCCGCCGACAGGGCACTCGGTGTGTCGAAGAAGGCCGAGGTCAAGGGTTCCGAGACTGAGCAGGCGCCCCGGCTCGTGGTGTGGGCCGGTACCGGCAAGCCCGTCCTGGCCTGGGAGACCCTCGTCGGGGGCACCCAGAAGGACGGCACGCCCAGCGAGCTCCAGGTCGTCACCGACGCCGTCACCGGCAAGCAGCTCCTGGCCGCCGAGAAGGTGCACACCGGCTCCGGAACGGGCCAGTACGCCGGCACGGTCCCGCTCGGCACCACCCTGTCCGAATCGACGTACTTGCTCGTCGACCCCGACCGCGCCGGGCAGAAGACGTACGACCTCAACCAGGGCACCTCGGGCACCGGCACCCTGTTCACGGACGACAACGATATCTGGGGCGACGGCCAGCCCTCCAACCGTCAGACCGCCGGCGTCGACGTGGCCTTCGGCGCCGCGGCAACCTGGGACTACTACAAGGAGACGCACGGCCGCAACGGCATCCGAAACGACGGCGTCGCCGCCTACAGCCGCGCCCACTACGGCAATAACTACGTCAACGCCTTCTGGCAGGACTCCTGCTTCTGCATGACATACGGCGACGGCTCGGGCAACACCCACCCGCTGACAGCACTCGACGTGGCCGCCCACGAGATGAGCCACGGCGTCACCGCCGCCACCGCGGGCCTGGTCTATTCCGGCGAGTCCGGCGGGCTCAACGAGGCCACCTCCGACATCTTCGCCGCCGCCGTCGAGTTCCACGAGGATCTGGCCGCCGACCCCGCGGACTACCTCGTCGGCGAGAAGATCGACATCAACGGCAACGGCACCCCGCTGCGCTACATGGACAAGCCCTCCAAGGACGGTGCCTCCAAGGACAGTTGGAGCTCCACCCTGGGCAGCATCGACGTCCACTACTCGTCCGGCCCCGCGAACCACTTCTTCTACCTGCTCTCCGAGGGCAGCGGCGCCAAGACCGTCAACGGAGTGTCCTACGACAGCCCGACGTACGACGGGCAGCCCGTCACCGGCATCGGCATCCAGAACGCCGCCGCGATCTGGTACCGCGCGCTGACGACGTACATGACCTCCACGACCAACTACGCGGGTGCCCGCACCGCCACCCTGTCGGCAGCCGCGGACCTGTTCGGCGCCTACAGCCCGACTTACCTCGCTGTCGCCGACGCCTGGGCCGCGATCAACGTCGGCAACCGCATCGCTCTCGGCGTCAACCTCGCCCCGATCGCCGACCAGGTCAGCGGCGTCAACCAGGAGGTCAGCCTTCAACTGGACGCCTACACCACCAACTCCGGAGCGTCCCTCACCTACGAGGCCAACGGGCTGCCCGAGGGCCTGAGCGTCAGCCCGAGCGGACTGATCAGCGGCACCCCGACCACCCTCGGCACCGGCGACGTCACCATCACGGTCACCGACAGCACAGGGGCGACCGCGTCAGACACCTTCAGCTGGCAGATCGCCTACGTCTACGCCAACACCACCCGCGTGGACATCCCCGACAACGGGGCGGCCGTCGAATCGCCCGTGACGATCACCGGCCGTGACGGCAACGCCGCCGCGACCACCACGGTCTACGTCAACATCATCCACACCTACCGCGGTGACCTGACCGTCGACCTCGTCGGCCCGAACGGCACCGTCTACCCGCTGCTCAACCGAAGTGGCGGCTCCGCCGACAACGTCGACCAGACTTTCACGGTCGACGCCTCCGCACAGCCACTCAACGGCACTTGGACGCTGCGCGTGCAGGACCGGGCATCCATCGACGTCGGATACATCGCCCGCTGGACGTTGACCCCCTAAGCAGGGGTTGTTGAGGCCGCCCGCGGTGGTCAGTGGAACTGCCGCCTAACGCTTCGCCCGAATTGGCCACCCTGTGACGCACAGGGTGGCCAAGTGTCAACGGGAGTCAGAGGTCGTGCGGGGTGTCGACGATCTGGGAGAGCGCCACAGTGAGGGCGTTCTCGCGGGTGAACACGTCCACTGCTCCGAGGCGGCCGAGCCACTTGCGGAGAATTACCGGCTCCACCTGGTCGGCGACAGCTTGCAGGTAGAGGTTGAAGCCGGCCCAGTTGTTGCCCGGTTCGACCTTGCCGAAGAACGGGGCCATGTCGGTGGCGGCGATGGCCTTACTGGTGGCGTTCCACAGATCTTGCACGAACTCGCGGGAGACCTTGATGTCCTCCTTGGTGCCGAGCCGGTGGACATGGCCGCCGATGTAGGTGTCCAGGTCCATTCGGGCGAGCTCGTCGTGGGTCCGCAGTACACCGGGGACGCTGTCGGCGGTGCCCCAGGCCCGGAAGGGTGCCCAGCCGGGCATCACGAGGTCAACCATCATGGCCGCGCGCTGGCGTGGAGCATGGATCAGGATGTTGCCGGCCTCGTGGTTGGCGCCCGGGTAGCTGAGGAGCAGTCGCTGGTCGCCGAGGTCGAGGCGGTATCGGTCGGTGAAGGTCACGGTGGGCATCGGGCGGCCCGGGTCCTGGTTGGCCTTGATCCGCTCCGCCGTCGCCGTGTGCGCAATGCGGATCACGTCGCCGAACGCCGACGCGTTCGCCGTGTGGTCGGCGTGGTCGTGGCTGTAGACGAGGTGGGTGACCTCGCGGCTGGTGACGCGGCGGATCGCGGCCGGAAGTGCCTCCGCGAGCGCAGGCGGGGCGTCGATGACGACGACTCCGGCGTGGGTGACGAGGAAGGCCGCCTGCGTACCACCGGCGGTAACGGCGTAGAACGCGTCGCCGATGCGGTCGAGCCGGTAGACCTCGGGTGGGACGGGCAGGGGTTTGGCGGTGGCCGGTAGCGGCGCGAAGTTCCGGGTCGTGGCGCCGTCCGGGGATTCGGGGAGCTCCAGGCGCTGGCCGGGCCGCGGCTCACCACTCCTATCCAGGATCTTCCGGTTCAAGCGATAGAGCTCCGTCCAGCGTTGTTCGGAGCCGAGGAAGCGGCCGGCGATGCTGCGCAGGGTGTCTCCGCGGGCGGCCTGGTAAGACGCACCGCCGCCCGCCGCGGCGGGCGTTGTGCCACTGGCCTGCGTCGGCCAGGCCAGGGCGGTCGCCCCCGCGGCTGCGGGCACGGCCATCGCGCCCCAGCGCAGGAGGCCGCGGCGGGACGGTGACTGATGATCGTGCTCTGCTTCACACATGACGTACTCCCTGGAGGCCGGGTGCCGTTGTCGGTACCTCGGTCACGCTAGGGATGCGCGGAAAGTACTTGAAGTGTGTACTTTCTCTATAGTCGCTATATCCGAGTGAAGCGTGCAGCTCAGGCGTCAGCGTCGTAGACGCGTTGTGCCGCAGAACACTCCTCGATGTGGGCATCGGTCCAGTCGAGCAGCGCTTCGACGGGCTCGCGGAGGGTGTGTCCCAGAGGGGTCAGCTCGTACTCGACATGCGGCGGGGTGCGTGGTGCGCAGGACCAGGCCGTTGCGTTCGAGCTGCCGCAGTGTCTGGGTGAGCGCCTTCGGGGTGACTCCCTCGAGTTCGACGGCCAGTTCGCTGAACCGCCGCGCACCCCGGGTCAGGCAACCGACGACCAGGATCGTCCACTTGGCCCCGATCAGATCCAGCAGTGGCCGACTGGGGCATGCGGCCGAGTCGGGTTCGTCTTGCTCAGATGCATGCAGTCAGTGTCGTTCATAGGGCGGGACGCTTCGGGCAGTCGTCGGCCGGAGGCCAGGTTGTCCCCGTCCCGCGGGCAATGCCGCATACGTAGTTGCCGAAGGAAATCGAATCCGGCCGTTCGCCTGACCGTGCGGCCATGAGATCAGAACCCTCGGTGTGTCAACGAGGGCATCTCGAGATTTCTGATTCTAATTTCCTGTGACCGTACGACGTCGATCCCTCACGGATCGTCACCCCCTCATTCTCATCGGAGATGAAATGCACAAGCTTCGCAAGGCTGCCCTCGTGGTCGTCGCCCTCGGCAGCGCCGGATTCCTGAGCGCCGGCACCGCCACCGCCCAGGGCCTCGACGGCCACGGCGACAAGAAGGACGGGGGCAGCTACAGCGTCCTGCAGAGCAGCAACTGCAAGTCCCACGACCTGAACCTCGACATCCTCGGCCAGGTCGGCCTGCTCAACGGGCTGCTGGGCAGCGCGCTCAACGGCGAAGGCGACCCCGGTGCGCAGAAGACGCACCTGGGCTCGACGATGGGCTGCAACAACACCGCCTTCTAAGGCCGGTCGGAAAGACTCCCTGTCGGTTGGGGCCCAGCCCGCGCGGGTACTGGGATGGTCGCCTTGGTCCCGCGTACGCGCAGGCCGGGCCCACCGATGGGCGGGTTGTTCCTGATAGCGATCCACTACCTCAGGTTTCAGCGATATCGCCGTCTGTGACGATCGAATCCCTGTCAGAGTGCGTCGACCGCGCTCACCTTCCACCCGTCCGTCGTGTGGGACATCGTCATCCGCACCCGGTTGAGGTCCAATCGGGACCCCGAGACCTGCGTGCTCTCGGTGACCTGGTTGACGAAGAGCAGGACCACGACCTCGTCAGGGGAGGCCGACACGACGGAGACCGCCGGGGTTCCGCCGGAGACAGGGGCGGCGATCGTTGCCTTCACCACGCCCCGGTACTTCTTGGCCGTTGGGCCCACCACGGTCTTCGTCGTCTTCCCGTACTCCCTGCTGAAGCCACCGGTGAGGTGGGCGCGGGCCTTCGCGAAGTCGCGGTCCAGGTGGCGGTGGTCGTACGACAGGATGGTCGGTGCCGCCTTGCGTGCGGCCGCGACCGCCTCGGTGCGGGCGGCCTCCGTCTGCCGTCCATCCCGGTAGTGCCACCCCAGCACGGCGAGTGCCACCAAGCCCGCCACGAGCAGGAAGCCGAGCAGTACCGTGAGCAGCCTTCGACGGCTGACCTTGCCGGGCTTGCCGGGCTTCTCCGGCCTTTGGGGTGTGTCGGCCCCCTCGAACTCATCCGGCGACGGCTCCGGTGGGTCCTGCCAGCCGCCTTTCGGGGCCTCGATGAGCACGGTGCGGCCCGTGTGCGGGTCCTCGGACCGGCCCGCGGCCTTGTCGGCGGTGACCGTCACCGAGCCGGCGTCGTGGTGATTGCGTGCCGCGCGCTTGGCTGCCGCGCGGGCTGCCGCCGTCATCGTGCGGCGGGTGGTGGTCCCGGGGGTGCGGCTGGGGGTCGTCTTCGGCATCGTCGTACTCCTTGGTAAGGGCTTCTCGCGGCGGTGCCGGTCAGCCGACGAACTCGACGTCCGACGTCAGCCAGCGGCCGTCCCGGTGCACCAGATCCAGTTGCAGGCGATACGTGCGCGCCTCCCCTTGGGGCACGGCCGTGTTGGTCACCCTGCTGTCGGCGACCACCAGGACACGGGCCGAGTTCTCGCCGGAGCGGACGATGCCGGCCTCCAGGATCTGGCCTTCGGACACTGATCTGTTCTGGGCCACCAGCCGGGTCAACTGGTCCGTCTGTGCCGCGAACTGCTTCCTGAAGTCGCCCGTGGCGCCTGCCAGGACGTTCGCGCTGTCGCGGTCGTAGTGCCGGTAGTCCAGGGAGGTGAAGTTCAGTGCTGACTGGCGGGCCGCGGACAGGATGTCCTGGCGGCGCTCGTCCGCCTGGTGCTGTTCGTAGAGGTCGAGGGTCAGTGAGATCACCAGCGCGGTGACCACGACCGTCGCCGTCGCCAGGCCCAGTGACCACGCTCGTCCCGACAGTGTCTTGACCATGGCCTCCACCGCCTTCCTCACGCCATCGGTCCGACTAGCAGCCATTGCCACGACTCCTTTCCAAACACGGCCCGCTGGCCGCCCGTCGAGCCGATCTCGACAGCCCTTCCATCCGGGCCGGTGGTGGTGCCGGTCTCCGGGTCGTACGGCGTGACGTGCGCCGTCTGCTGGGCGCCTCCGTCGGCGGCAGACGCGCCTGGGGCGTTCTGCGCGCCCCGTACCGACGACTGGCTGCCCCGCCGGAGCGTGCAGCGGGCGTTGGTGTTCGCCTCGCGGCGGCTCGTGTCGGCGGGGTCGCGGCGCGCCGTCCCGTAGCCCTGGGTGCACGCCGGGGGGTCGTCGGCGTTGATCACCAGGCCGAAGTGGGTCGTGCCGTCGCCCGGCACGACCGTGTGGCTGCCCGCCACCATCACCGGGAAGGTGACCAGGGCCTGTTCCACTCCGGGCAGGCGGGCCAGCGTCACCTGGCCGCCGCTGATCAGGTTCGCCAGCAGGACCGACAGCTCCGGCCCGGCCGACTTCAGCAGGGAGTTCACCTCCTGCGCCGCCGGCCGCGCGTTGCCGATCAGCTTGCGCAGGTCACCGTCGCTCGACTTCAACTGGGCCGTGAGGGCCGCCAGATCGCTCGCGAACGACTTGATCGACGAACCCTGGTCCGCCTGGGTCTTCAGGACCCTCCGTGAGTCCTCGATGAGCGCGATCGTCTCCGGCAGTGCCTCCGACGCCGACTCGATCAGGCCGTTGCCCGAGTCCACCAGGCGGCTCAGGTTCGGGCCCGTTCCCGCGAACGCCCTGCCCAACTCGTCGACCGTGACCTGTAGATCGTCCTTGCCCACCGAGTTCACCAGGCGGTCAAGGCTGAGGACCAGGTCGGTCGTCGGGAGCGGAACGCGCGTGCTCGTGCGCGAGATCGTGCTGCCGTCGAGGAGGTACGGGCCGTCGGACGTTCGCGGTTGCAGGTCCACGTACTGCTCGCCCACCGCCGAACGGTTCGCCACGACCGCCAGTGTGTCCGCCGGGATGCGCGGCGCCTCGCCGTCGATGTCGAGGGCGACGGACACGCCGTCGGGGCCCGTGAGGTGCAGCGCGCCCACCCTGCCCACCGGCACTCCGCGATACGTCACCTCGGCGCCGGGGAAGATGCCCCCGGAGTCGGCGAAGTCCGCCCGCACGGTGTAGCCGCGGTCCAGGATCTCGTCCACCAAACCCGTGTACTCGGCGCCGACGTACGACACTCCTACGGCGGTGATGGTCGCGAAGGCGAGCAGCTGGGCCTTGACCGTACGTGTGATCACGGCCGGACTCCCTTCAGCATCAGTTCGGCCAGGTCCAGGTCGATGCCTTCTGGCCATTCGGCCCCTGCGCCGTAACCGCCATAGCTGCTGTATGCGCTGGTGCACACCGGCGGGCACAACGGGTGACCGTCACCCCCGGACGGGGCCGAAGGGGACGACGGCACGCTCGGTGGGCTCGGCAGGGCGGTGGGGGTGGGGACGCCTGGCAGGTCCGGTACGTCCGGTAGGTGCGGCAGTTCCGGGGTGTCAGGAAGCTCGGGTCCCGGGGTCTCCCCGTCGCCGCCCCCGCTGCCCGGCTCGTCCGTCAGGTTGCCGTAGATCCCGGCCAGGTCGATCTCAGCCGTGATGTGCAGGTTGACGTAGTCGCCCTTGATCGCGTCCACCGCGTTGCGCGGGAACGGGTAAGTGGTCAGCAACTCAAGGGAGTCGGGCAGGTTGTCACCGGCCTTGTTCAACTGTTGCAGGATCGGGCGCAACTGCCTGAGGTTGGCGACCGTGTCGTCGTGCGAGGCGTTGACCACCTTCGTGCCGCTCGTGCCGAGCTTCGACAGTGCGGTCAGCATGCGTGTCAGGTCGCGGCGCTGGTCGGCCAGCACCTTCAGGGCCGGCGGCATCGCGTTCACGGCCGCGGCTATGGTCTCCTTCTCCTTGCCGAGTCTCTTTGCGAGTCGGTCCACGGCTTTCAGGGCCCGGACGATGTTCTTCTTCTGGGCGTCCAGGCCACCCAGAAAGACGTTCAACTCCTTGAGCAGGGACTTGACCCGGTTCTCCCGTCCCTCCAGTGCCTTGTTGAGCTCCACGGTGATCGTCTTGAGCTGGGCCACCCCGCCTCCGTTGAGCAGTGCGGACAGGGCGGACAGCACCTCCTCGATCTCCGGGTTGCGGCCACTGCGGGACAGGGGGATCACATCGCCGGCGCCGAGCCGCCCGACCGGCGCCGTGCCCACCGGCTTGGACAGCGCCACGTACTTCTCGCCGAGCATGCTGGTCTGCCGCAGCTCGGCGATCGCGTTGCCGGGCAGTTTCACCGAGTCGGCGACCCTCAGCCGCACGCGCGCGTGCCAGCCGTCCAATTCCACCTTCTCGACCGCGCCCACGGTGACGTTGTTGACCTTCACCGCCGACTGCGGCACGAGGTCGAGTACGTCACGGAACTCGACGGTGATGTGGTACGCGTTTCCGTCCGAGGCCGCGCCGCCGGGGAGCTGGACGTCGTACCAGCCGTTGAACTCGCAGCCGGTCAACAGCAGTGAACCGACCGCCGCCCAGGCCGCCGCCCCGCCCTTGCGTGGCCCGCTCATGCGCCGACCCCCAGAATTCCGCCGAGGGTCCGGTCGACCGTGCCCGTCACCGCGGGGCCCTGCGGGACCTCCGGCAGGGAGTCGAACAGGTCCCTCAGCTCCTCGCAGCCGGGGTTCTTGCCGCCCTCGTCCCCGGTCGTCCTGAGTACGGAGCACAGCAGCGATGCCGGATCCTGCGCCTGGGCGGCGTTGTTGCGGGTGTCGAGAGTGCCGGCCGACGGGTTGTAGGCGTTGTTGAGGTTCGACATGCCGGTCGGGGCCACCTCCAACAGCTCCTCCAGCGCGGCCCGTTGGGTGACGAGTACTTTGGTCACCTTGCTGAGACCCTCCACGTTCGAGGTCAGCGACTTCTTGTTCTTCTTCACGAAGTCGGACACGTCACCCAGCGCCGTCCCGAGGTTCTTCAGTGCCGCCGCCAGGTCCTGGCGCTCGCCCGCGAGTTGGCCGGCGACCTTCGCGAGGCTGCTGTTGAACGACCGCACGCTCTTGTCGTCGGCCGCCAGCGCCGCCGTGAAGACCTGGAGGTTGCGGACCGTGCCGAACAGGTCCGTGCGGCCGTCGGACAGGGTCGTGACCGCCTTCGAGAGGTCCTCGACCGTCTGGTTGAGATTCTTGCCCTGGCCGCCGAGGTTGTCCGCGCTCACCCCGAGCAGCCGCGACAGGGAGCCGTCCTTGTTGGCCCCCTCGGGGCCGAGCGCCTCTGCCGTGGTGTGCAGGCTGTCGAAGACGCGGTCCAGTTCTACGGGTACGGCCGTGCGCGACTCGGGGATCTCCGCCCCGTCCCGCAGCACCGGACCGCTCCGGTACACCGGCAGCAGCTGCACATAACGGTCGCTGACCACCGAGGAGTTGATGATCGCCGCCTGTGCGTCCGCCGGGACCTTGCGGCCGGCGTCGTACTCCAGGTCGACCCGCACCCGGTCGCCCTCCGGCGTGATCTTCCTGACCTCACCGATCCGGACCCCGAGGACACGGACGTCCGAACCGGGGTAGATGCCGACCGTGCGCGGGAAGTACGCCGTGACACGGATCGGCTCGGGGCCCGGCCACAGGACATAGGCGAGCGCCGCGACGAGGGCCAGGGTGGTCAGCAGGGCCACACGCTTCTTCCAACGGCCGCTCAGTGCGCCTCTCCAACGGCTCCTCACTGTGCTCCTCCCGTCCGCGGCACCACCGGAGCGGCGACCAGGTTCTGGACGTAGGAGTCGAACCAGCGGCCGTTGCCGAGGGTGTTGGTGAAGACGCGCACGTAGGGCGCGAGGAGCTTGACGCTCCGGTCCAGGCTGGACTGGTTCCGTTCGAGCATGTCCACCACCCGGTTCAGGCCCTTGAGCGCGGGCCCGATCTCCTTCTCGTTGTCCTGGACCAGGCCGGAGAGCTGGATGCCCAGTGCGGCGGAGCTCTTCAGCAGCTTGTGGATCGCCTCGCGCCGCCTGCTGATCTCCTTGAACAGCTTGTCGCCGTCCTTGACCAGGGCGGTGAAGTCCCCGGAGCGGTCGGCCAGGACGCCCGTGACGCCGTTCGCGTGGTCGAGCAGCTCGCGCAGCGCGTTGTCGCGGGAGGCCACCGTCCGAGAGATCTGCGACAGGCCCTTGACGGACGCCCGTACCTCTTGCGGTGAGTCCTCGAAGGTGGTGGAGATGGTGTCGAGGGCCTTCGCCACGCGGTCGGTGTCGATCTCCTCCGTCGTGGTGGTGAGGTCGCTGAAGGCCTGTACGACGTCGTAGGCGGGGACCGTGCGCTTCAGCGGTATCTCGCTGCCGGGCGCCAATTGGCCCCCACCCTTGGGGTGCAGCGCCAGGTACTTCGCGCCGAGGATCGTCTTCACCCGGATCGACGCGCCGGTCTCTCTGCCGAAGTCCGGCTCGCCCTTGATCTTGAAGGTGACCTTGACGTGGTCGCCGTCCAGGTCGACCTCTTCGACCTTGCCCACCTTGACCCCGGCGATCCGCACCTCGTCACCGGGCTTGAGTCCGCCGGCCTCCGCGAAGGCCGAGCTGTAGGTCTCGCCGTCGCCGATCAACGGCAGGCGGTCGGCGTTGAACGCGGCCACGGCCAACAGCGCGAGGGTGGTGAGGCCGACGGCGCCGATGGTGATCGGGTTGCGCTCACGGAAGGGGCTCAGGCGAGGGCGGCGGATCCGTATCCTCGGCAGCTTCGGTGGCTCGACCCGCACCTTGATCAGCGGTTCCGGGCGGCGCGGGCGCGGGTTGCGGCGCGGCAGGAGCCGTACCTTCGACAGCCGTACGCGCGGCAGCCTCGGCGGTTCCACACGCACTTTGAACAGCGGCTCCGGGCGGCGGTTCTTACGGCTCCTACGGCTCATGCCCCGCACCTCGCCCTCGCCACATGCATGTCGGGCGTGAGTACCTGCTTCGTCTTCGGCAGCACGATCCGGCCGTCGAAGTCGCAGAGGTAGAAGTTGAACCACGAGCCGTAGGAAGCCGTCCCCGTCAGCTCGTTGAGTTTGTTCGGCAGCCGCTTCAGCACGCCCTCCACGGTCTTCTCGCTCTCGTTCAGCGTTCCGGTGAGCTCGGTCAGCCCGGCGATGTCGTCCTTGAGGGGCGGGCGCGCGTCCTTCAGCAGGCCCGAGGTGGCCTCCGTGAGATCGCCGATGTTCACCAGCGACCGCCCGATGGGCTTGCGGTCGGCGGACAGTCCCGAGATCACCCGGCGCAGCTGCTTGAGCAGCCCGGAGAAGCGGGCGCCGCGCTTGTCCAGCGTCCCCAGCACGGTGTTGAGGTTGTCGATCACCGAGCCGATCAGCTTGTCTCTGCCGGCCAGCGTCGAGGTGAGCGACGCCGTGTGCACGAGCAGGCTGTTGACGGTGCCGCCCTCGCCCTGGAGGGTCTTGATGATCTCGGTGGCGAGCTGGTTGACGTCCTTCGGGCTGAGCGCGGCGAACAGCGGCTTGAAGCCGTTCAGCAGCGCGTTGAGGTCGAGGGCGGGCTGCGTGCGCGCCAGCGGGATCGTCGCGCCCGGCCGCAGCCGGGTACCGTCGCCCGCGCCCTCGGTCAGCGCGAGGTACCGCTGCCCGACCAGGTTGCGGTACCGGATGACCGCGCCCGTGCCGGTCAGCAGTGGCCGGTCCTGGCTGACCGTGAAGGTGACCTCGGCCAGCGTCCGGTCCTTGATCCGGATGCCCTCGACCTCGCCGACCCGCACCCCGGCCACCCGGATGTCGTCTCCCTCCTCCAGACCGGTGACGTCGCTGAACACCGCGCGGTACCTGTGCTCGGGGGTGAAGGAGATGTTCACGATGGTGGCGGCCAGCAGGGCCGTGGCCAGGATCGTCACCAGTGCGAACAGGCTGAACTTGATGAGCGGGGCAGCGGTCTGCCGGGCTCCTGCGCTCGTGATACGACCGGTCCTCATGCCACACTCACCGCCGTCCCACGCGCCAGCGGCCCGAACAGCAGCGTCGCCACCGGCGGCACCTCGTCGGCGGGCACGCCCAGGACAGGGGCCACGAGCGAGCCGACGGCCCGCTGCTCGGCCTGCGTGGCGGAGACGCCGGCCGGACCCGACCACGAACTCGGCGACGTCGAACCGTCGTTGAGGTGGGCCCCGGGCGCCGGCACCGCAGGGCTCGGCAGATCACGGCAGTCGGGCCCCGACCGCTCGCCGTAGCGCGGCTCCTCGCCCGGTTCGTACGCCCCTTGCGGCCGTACGACCTCCAGTGTGATGTGCATCTTTCCGCCCCGGAACGCCTCCTCGGAAGCCTTCTCCTGCCGGACCAGGCCGGCCAGCAGGCACGGATACTCGGGGGAGTAGCGGGCGAACAGCTCCAGCGTCGGACGCGAGACCCGGCCGAGGGTGATCAGCCGGCCGCCGTTCACGTCGAGGAAGTCCTCCGCCGTGCCCGCGACGGTTGCCGTGGTCTTCAATGCCGCTGACAGCCGGTGCTTCTCCTCGACGACCGTGCGGCTGGTAGTGACGGTGTTGCGCAGGATCTCCATCAGATCGGGTGCCGCGTCGCCGTAGACCTCGGCGACCTCGGCGAAACGGGAGATGTCCTCGGTGAGGGACGGCAGATGGGGGTTCAGGCGGCGCAGGTAGGCCTCCAGGCGGATGAGGTTGTCGCCGATGCGGTCGCCGCGGCCTTCGAGGGCGGTGGCGAACGCTGAGAGCGTGGCGTTGAGCTTGCCGGGCTGCACCGTCCGGAGCAGGGGCAGCAGGTCGTTCATCAGCTGCTGCACCTCGATGCCGACGCGGGTACGGTCCTGGGTGATGACGTCACCGGCGCGGATCGGGCGAGCTGACAAGGACTCGGAGCGCGCGGGCGCGACCAGGTCGACGTACTTCTCCCCGAACAGCGTCTTGGGCAGCAGCCGCGCCCGCACGTCCGAAGGGATGTGGGCGACGTGCTCCGGCTTGAGCGCGATGTCGAGCGTCGCCTTCGTCCCGTCTGCCCGCACTTCACGGACCTCGCCGACCAGCAGCCCGCGCAGCTTGACGTCGGCGCGCGGATCGAGCTGGTTGCCGACGCTGTCGGCCTCGAGCGTGATCCGCACGACCGGCGTGAACACCTGCCGGTAGACGGCGACCGACAGAGACAGCAGCAGTGCGAGTACGGCGATGAAGACGAGGCCGTACAACCGCAGTCTCAGCACCCTCATACGGCCGCTCACCCCGCGATCCTTACGGTCGTGTTGGCGCCCCAGATCGCGAGCGACAGGAAGAAGTCAAGGACGTTGATCGCCACGATGGAGGTCCGCACCGCACGGCCCACCGCCACGCCGACGCCGGCCGGGCCGCCGCTCGCGTAGTAGCCGTAGAAGCAGTGCACCAGGATGATCAGCACGGCGAAGACGAGTACCTTGCCGAAGGACCACAGCACGTCGACCGGTGGCAGGTACTGCTGGAAGTAGTGGTCGTAGGTGCCGGCCGACTGTCCGTAGTAGCCGGTGGTGATGGTGCGGGCGGCGAGGTACGAGGACAGCAGGCCGATCACGTACAGCGGGATCACGGCGATGAACCCGGCGATCATCCGGGTCGTCACCAGGAACGGCAGCGAAGGCACGCCCATGACTTCGAGCGCGTCGGTCTCCTCGCTGATCCGCATCGCCCCGAGCTGCGCGGTGAATCCGGCGCCGACGGTCGCCGAGAGCGCGAGCCCGGCCACCAGCGGGGCGATCTCCCGGGTGTTGAAGTACGCGGAGAGGAACGCCACGAAGTTGGAAGTGCCGAGCTGGTTGAGGGCCGCGTAGCCCTGGAGGCCGACCTCGGTGCCGGTGAAGAACGACAGGAAGGCGATCACGCCGACCGTGCCGCCCACCACCGCCAGCGCCCCCCGGCCCAAGCTCACCTCGGCGAGCAGCCGCAGGATCTCCTTCTTGTAGCGGCGCAGGGTACGGCCGGTCCACGCCAGCGAGCGGCCGTAGAAGGCGAGTTGGATGCCGAGCGCTTCGAGAGAGCGCAAGGGTCGGTCGAGAAGTCTCATCGGCTAACCCCTTTGCGGGACGACCTGGAAGTACACCGCGGTCATCACGAAGTTCGTCACGAACAGCAACATGAAGGTGATCACCACCGACTGGTTCACCGCGTCGCCCACACCTTTCGGGCCGCCGTTCGCCGTGAGCCCCTTGTACGAGGCGACGATCGCCGCGATCGCCCCGAACACCAGCGCCTTGACCTCGGCCGCCCACAGGTCGGAGAGCTGGGCGAGCGTGGTGAAGGAGGCGAGGTAGGCGCCGGGAGTGCCGTTCTGCAGAACGACGTTGAAGAAGTAGCCGCCCGCCACGCCGACCACCGACACCAGGCCGTTGAGCAGCACCGCCACCACCATCGACGCCAGCACCCGCGGGACGACCAGGCGGTGGATGGGGTCGATGCCCAGCACCTGCATCGCGTCGATCTCGTCGCGGATCTTCCGCGCCCCGAGGTCCGCGCAGATCGCCGTGCCGCCGGCGCCCGCGATCAGCAGCGCGGTGACGATCGGCGAGGCCTCGCGCAGCACGGCCAGCACGGAGGCGGCTCCGGAGAAGGACTGGGCGCCGAGCTGCCGAGTGAGGCTGCCGATCTGCAGCGCGATGACCGCGCCGAAGGGGATGGAGACCAGGGCCGTCGGCAGGATGGTGACGCTCGCGACGAACCACGCCTGCTGGATGAACTCCCGTGCCTGGAAGGGCCGTCGGGGGATCGTCCGCAGGACGTCCAGCGCCATCGCGAACAGGCTCCCCGAGTGCCGCAGTGCTCCGATCGGAGACAGACTCATGCGCCGGCCCCCGCCTTCTGGTGCTGCGCCGCCTCGCGCCGGGCGATGACCTCCCAGCGTGGCGGTCGGGAAATACCCGGCCCCGGCAGCAGGCGGGGAGTCAGATCCTGACTGCCGGGAGACTGTGTGCCCTTGCCGTCGTCGCCGAGCGCGGCCAGCTCCTGCTCGACCTGCGCGGCGTCCTTCTCCTCCGCCATCCCGATCGGACCCTGCATCCGGCCGTTCAGGAACTGCCGTACGACCGGCTCGTTGCTGGTCAGCAAGTCCTCGCGCGGCCCGAACACCACCAGCTCACGACGGAACAGCAGCCCGATGTTGTCCGGCACCTGGCGGGCCGAGGCGATGTCGTGCGTGACGATGAGGAAGGTCGCGTCGATCTGGGCGTTGAGGTCGACGATGAGTTGGTTGAGGTAGGCGACGCGGACCGGGTCGAGGCCCGAGTCGGGTTCGTCGAAAAGGATGATCTCCGGGTCGAGAACGAGTGCCCGGGCCAGTCCGGCCCGCTTGCGCATCCCGCCGGAGATCTCGCCGGGCAGCTTCCCCTCGGCGCCGATCAGCCCGACCATGTCCATCTTCGCCAGCACGATGCGCCGGATCTCGCTCTCGGACTTACGGGTGTGCTCGCGCAGCGGAAAGGCGACGTTGTCGTACAGGTTCATCGATCCGAACAGCGCGCCGTCCTGGAACAGCACGCCGAACAGCTTCCGCACCTCGTACAGGTCGTGCTCGCGCAGCCTCGTGATGTCCCGGCCCTGGATCGTGATCGAGCCGCGCTCCGGCTTCAGCAGTCCCACGAGCGTCTTGAGGAACACCGACTTGCCCGTGCCCGAGGGGCCGAGCATGACCGAGACCTCCCCGGCGGGCAGCGTCAGCGAGACGTCCTGCCAGATGACCTGGTGACCGAAGGACTTGGTCAGCCCTTCCACACAGATCTCGACACCCATCCGGTCCACCCTTCAGCCCCTGGAGCAGCTCTGACATCTGCTCTACGGGGAGGGGGCGGGCGTCCGTCGCTCGGATCGAGGATTTTTTCGAGCGGGTTTCCGGCCGAGGGGTTAGCGGTGATTTGCCGAGGGGTTCGCGGGGATCTGCGACCGCGTGTCCGCAGTTACGGCAGTGGAGTCGCCGTCGGAACGGGGAGCGAGGCGGACGGTACGACCGTGGAGGCGTCCGGGAGCGCCGCGTCGGTGGAAACGGTGGAGGGCGTGACCGGCAGATCGGGGACCTCGGGGAGCTCCGGGACGTCCGGCACCTTGGGCGCAGGCGGCACCGCCGGCGCGGACAGCACCGGCAGGCGGGACACGGAAACCTCCGGCAGCGTCGGCACGGTGAGCGGCAGGAACCGTTCGCTCGTAGGGAATTCGGCTGCTCTCCGATCGGTCGGCGTGGGCCTGTTCCCCTGAGGCGTACGTCCCTCGCCACCGTCGTCCGACCGCAGTGCCTCCGAGCCGGGCGAGGCGACGGTGGGCTGAGGTGCCGTGCCGCCACCGTCCCCGCCTCCCTCAAGGACATACGGCAGCACGAACCCCGCCACCGCCAGCGTCGCCGCCGTCGAGGTGACCGCAACGGCCTGCACCTTGCCGCCGCCGCGCGGCCGCCCCCACCTGATCAGCAACAGCGCGACCCCGAGCGTGGCCGCCAGCGACTGCCGCAGCGTCCGCCGCGCCCGGGCCAGCAGCGACTCGACGGTCCGGTAGCTCAGCCCCATCCGAACGGCGACCTGGCCGACATCCAGATCCTCCGACCTCAGCCGCAGCGCCTCGGCCTGCCGTGCGGGCAGCTCACCACTGCGTACCGCCAGCCACTTCGCCTCGGCCCGATCGCACACCGCCTCCTCGACGGGCACCGGGCCGGGGGTGATGAGCGTCGGGCTGGTGCGGACCTGGGCGTCGCGGTTCACCTGCCGATAGCGGTCGACGCACAGCCGCATGGTGACCGTGGTCAGCCAGCCCCCGAGTCGCTCATCGTCCAGGTCAGGGCGCTCGGCGGCGCGCAGCATCGCCTCGTGCACCGCGTCCTCGGCGTCCTCCGCACTCATCGACCGGCGCCGGGCCACCTTGAGCAGTTGCTCGCGGTGACTCCACATGCGCTGCCAACGGTCGTCGTCGGCGTGCAGCTCCGCAGGTATTTCTGCGGGCGATTCCGCAGTGGTCTCTGCCGGCTGCTCTGCAGGCCTGTCCGTCGCCATGAGGGCCCCTTCGCGCTCACCCGCCGGTCTCGTGCCGTCCGGCGGGGGGCGACATTACCGCCGAGTATCGGTGGTTGTTGAGGGGGCGGCGGTCATCGAGTCCGCGCTGTTACTGGTCAGCAGGTCGGCGCTGGGCGGCAGGTCGTCGGCGGGGAGCTCGATATCCGGGGCGGGCAGGGGGAGTTGCGGTTCCTCCGTCTCCCTGGGGTCGGGGGCCGGGTGGGAGGTGGTGGGGGTCGGCGAGGTAGGGGACGGGGTGGCGCTCGGGCTGGGGGAGGGTGTGCGTGAGTCCGGGTTGGAGGGCGAGGGCGACGGCTCGGGGCGGGCCGACGCAACGGCAGAGCTGTCCTGCAGCACCCGGTGCCCGTCCAGGAAGTACCCGTACCAGGCCCGGACCGTGCGCAGATACGCCGTCGAGTGGTTGTAGCCGAGGATCGCCCGGTCCAGCTGGGCGGGATCCGACAAATCCCGCCCGCCCGCGCAGAGGTAGCGTCCGGCGGCGAGCGCCGCGTCGAGGACGTTGTTCGGATCCGCACGCCCGTCGCCGTTGCCGTCCGCGCCCCAGCGGGCCCAGGTCGACGGGATGAACTGCATCGGCCCGACCGCCCGGTCGTACTCCGTGTCCCCGTCGTGAATGCCGCCGTCGGTGTCCCGGATCTGCGCGAATGCGACGCCGTCCAGCCGTGGCCCGAGGATGGGCGTCACCGTCGTCCCGTCCGACGTCACTCGACCACCTCGCGCCTGTCCGGACTCCACCTGCCCGATCGCTGCCAGCAGCTGCCACAGCAACCGGCAGCCGGGCGTCTCATGCGAGAGCCGCTCCTCCGCCCGCCGGTAGGCGGCGAACACGCTCGCCGACAGCGCGGCGCCCACCTCCGCCGGCGCCGCGTCGCCGTTCCGCTTCCCGGCCCGCAGTGGCGGCAGGTCGGTGCGGTACGGGGTGTCGCCGGAGACGCTCGGTCCGGGCCCGGCGGGTGCCGGTGCCGAGGTCGGCGCCGGGATCGCCTTCGGCGCCTGTGACGCGGTCAGCGCCACCATCGCCGCCACCGCGGCCGCCGTACCCATGACGGATCTCGCTCCGTGCCCTGCCAACTTTCTGCCCCCTCGCTGCAGACGTCCGTCTGTCCTCTGCTCTACGGGGCGGGAGGGCGGGTCCGTCGCACGGTTTCCGCGCGTGCCGCTGCGGCGGCTTTCGAGGCTGCGCACCGGGGGAGGCTCGGGACCGCGGTCCGGTGTCGCGCGGGCTTGTGCCTCGTCCAGAAGGACGAGGCTCCGGCCAGCGTGCCCGCTTCCTGGTTGATGGAGCCCTTGCCGCCATGGACCGCCCCATGGACGAGCTGCCCGCACCCTTGTGCGCCGTGTCCTCGTCAAGGGTTCCGTACGCTGACTGCGCTAAGGGCATTGCGGATGGATCTCGGTCGGGTGGGGCAACCGGTGCTGTGTCACGATGCCTGCCCGGTGACGGTGGTCCCAGAGCAGCAAGTCGGCTGATCGCACATCGAAGCAGTCGTCGTCCACACCGTTGCCGCAGGGCAGACGATGCTCGGCATAGCGCCACCCTGAGCTGTGGATACATGCTGCGATCGATTGATGACATTCGGTGTCCGAGGTGGGGTCGTACCCCGGCTTCAGCGAATCTGCACATCGGAGTCGCAACCTCGGCGCGCTACGCGAGGGATCCGCAAAAGCGCCGACCCGATGATGCTCTGTTGATGTGGAGTGCCCTGTTCGAAGAGAGGTTGCAGTGCTGGTCGGCTCCGGTGTCGCGCGGCATATGGAGAAGCTGTCCTCGAGTCGTGCGCATGCCTGCACGGATACGCAGCCTGTTCGTTCAACGTCCCGGATGCGTGCTCCGGTTGCTTGATCACCCAGTGAGCTCCGTGCTTTCATCCTCCGCACCGCGGGAGCCGCGCGAAAGTGTCCGGGAACGGGTGTCGCGCGCCCCTGCAACCGAGGCCCGCTCTCTGTCCCCGGCGAGGCCGCCCCTCTTGTGGATCATCCATACGAAAGGGAAGTTTCCTTATGAACTCCGCTCCCCAGGTTCAGACCGTTGCGATCTCCGACGCTGCGCTCGACAACATCTCCGGAGGCCTGAACCCGCAGGCCAGCCTCGTCGCCGGCCCCGCGGCGGTCAGCAGTGCGGATGTCCTGGCTCAGCTCGACGCCGTCAAGAACGAGGTTCTGGGCGCCGCCGGCCAGTACAACCACGTCAGCGTCAGCGCCTCCCTCTGATCTGCAGTCCGATCGCCAGTCCGTGACTCCGTGCCAACCCGAGGGTGTGGTCGGGGTGTTGGCGCAGGCGGGCGGTACGGAAAGGTGAAGCTCCTGGCGGCCGCGGGCTCTTGATCAAGATCACCCGCCTCTGCCAGGAGCTTCGTGCTCGTTCACCAGTCGTCGAGCGAAGGGCCCAGCCGCCCCGAGCTCTCCGTCCGTCTGCACGGCCAGTCGACCCGGCGGCGACGGCTTGACCGAGCCGGTGCTTCTTGAGCGTTGCAAGCACAGTCGTCTCGTGCTTGATGACGCCCCCGCCGAGGTTTCACCTCGGTCTGTCCCGTACGAGAATGGTGCAAAAGCCTCGCATATGCCTGCCGCGTCACCAGTGCAGTGATCGGGGTCAGCATGTCGTCCACCACCAGCAGGTTGGGCACGCACCCTTTCGGTACGACGAGCTCCGAGAGGGCCGCGGAGCGTGACGATGCGCTGATAGATGCGGTGCTCCGGGCGGTCGAGGTGACCGGGGCCCATGCGGGCAGCGTGTTCCTGGCCTCGGATGATGGTCGCACGCTGTTGCTGGCCGCGGCGGCCGGGCTGCCGCCCTCGCTGCTGGGCGGCTGGCGGCGGATCCCGGTGAGCAGTCCGATTCCGGTGGCCGAGGCGTTCCGGTGCGGGCGGATGGTCCACCTGGCTGACGCCGAGGCGACCATGCGCAGGTTTCCCCAGCTGGCCGTCGCCATTCCCTACCCGTTCGGCTCGGCCTCCGTGCCAGTCGCGGCGGGGGAGGAGCGCTTGGGGGCTCTGGCCGTGGTGTGGGCCGCTCGGCCCGGCGGGCAGGGGCTGTCGAAGGCAAAGCGGCGCCACCTGCGCACCACGGCTGCGCGCTTGGGCGTGTCGCTGGCCGGGTTGCGAGCGGACGGTGCTGATGGAGTGGGCGGCTTGGGCGGTGATGCGCTGGAGATCGCGATTCCCGCCACTTCCGCAGTGCGGGTGGGCCTGTTCGACTGGGACGTGGCCACCGGAACCTTCGTCGCCGACGCCACCGTGCGTGCGATCTTCGGTCTGGCCCCGGACGAGTACGACGGACGGGCGGCCACCCTCGCTGCTCAGGTACACCCAGCGGACCGTCCCGCATTCCGGGCCGCCGCCCGAACCGCGGCCAAGGAAGGCCGTGTCCTCGCTCAGTGTCTCCGCATCCCGGAAACGGGCGGCGGGCATCGAACCGTGGAGCTGTGGGGGCGAATAGCCGGCTCCACTTCCGAGGGCGAAGCGAGCTCCCACCTGGTGGGAGGGGTGCTGGACCTCGGGACCGGGATGGCCGCCGTCGCGGCCCTGGAGCGGCTCGCAGACGGATTTTTCGCGCTCGACCGGGAGTGGCGGATCTCCTATGCCAACCACCGACTGGTGCGGATGGTCCACGTGCGCCGTGGTGATCTGGTGGGCCGGCGCCCCTGGGAGGTCCTGCCGGGCTTGGCCGATCCCGAATACGAAGACCGTTTCCGGGCCGCGCAGGTCTCCCAGCAGACTGTCAGCTTCCTCGCCCGCGGCCCGGACGGGTGGCTGACGTTCTCACTGCGTCCGGATGCTCAGGGCATTACCGGATGGGTAGCCGCAGCCGCGCCCCCGGATCCGGCAACCGAGCGACCCGACCTCGCCACGGCCGCAGGAGGGCCCACTCCGGTCGCCACCAAGCCCTCGCCGGCGCGTCCCGGTGCCTTGTATCGCGTCCTGGAGATGAGCAGTGCGCTGACCGAGGCGGTGACTGCGCGTGACGTGTGCGAGGTCGTCGCCGACCAGTTGCTGCCGGCCTTCGGTGGCCAACGGGTGGCCGTCTACGTGGTGCGCGAGCGGCGCCTCCATCTGCTTCGCCAGCGCGGCTACCGCGAGAGCTTCCTGGAACAGTTCGAGGGCCTGTCACTGCAACACAACTGGGGACCGGTGAGCGGGGCGCTGGCTTCCGGAACCCCGCTGTTCATCGAAACGCCGGACGAACTCGCACGAACCTACTCCGAACTGGAGGCCGTCTCCCGTTCCCTGGTTATCCTGCCGCTGATCGCCTCCAACCACCCCGTGGGGGTCCTCGCCCTCGGCTTCGACGGGGAACATTCCTTCCCTGCGCAGGAGCGCAGCCTGCTCACCGCACTCAGCGGCCTGATCGCGCAGGCACTGGAACGCGCTCGGCTGTACGACGCCAAGAACGCCCTCGCGCACGGACTGCAGAACGCCCTGCTCCCGCAGGAACTGCCCGCCCTTAGCGGCATACAGGTCACCGGCCGATACGTGCCCGCTACGCGCGGGATGGACATCGGCGGCGACTGGTACGACGTGATCCCCACCGACCAGGGCATCGCGCTCATCGTCGGCGACGTCGAGGGCCACAACGTCGCCGCCGCAGCCACCATGGGCCAACTGCGCAGCGCGGTACGGGCGTTTGCCACCGCCGGCCACACACCGGCCGAGGTGATCGCCGGCACCAACCGCCTCCTGATCGACCTCGGCCCCGACCATCTCGCCAGCTGCTGCTACGTCCTTCTCGACCCGGGCAAAGCAGTCGCCGACGTAGTCCGGGCCGGACATTGCCCACCTCTGCTGCACGAGCCCGACGGCGCTACGGACATCCTGGAGTTGCCCGGCGGTCCGCTGCTTGGCATCGACCGCAGCGCCCACTATCCGCAGACTCGGCTGACCCTGTCGCGCGGCTGCATCCTCGCCCTCTACACCGATGGGCTGGTCGAAACCCGTGATGCAGACATCACCATCGGCCTTGACCGGCTGCGCACCCGACTCGCCCACGCCGACATGGACTCCCTGGACGACCTCGCCGACACCCTCCTGCACAGCGCCCGCCATGCGCCGAATCGCACCGACGACATTGCGCTCCTCCTCACCCAGTACAGCCCCAGCTCGCGACCGTCCGATCGGTGACCCTGCACCGAGCTGCACAGCAGGGTTCGATGGGATGCGGGCGGTAACGGCCGGTGGCCGCCTGCGTGAGGTGTGCAAGCCTGGCCAGCAACGGAGGCTGAGAATGGACAACGACATACGGAGGCGAGCGATGCGGACGGCCTATCGCGAAGACTTGGAATCGATCACTGACGGACTGGTGGAGATGGCCCACCTGGTCGGCTCGGCCATCGGCCGGGCCACCACCGCTCTCCTCGATGCCGATCTACAGCTTGCCGAGAGCGTGATCTCAGCCGACGAGAAGGTCGATGACCTGCAACGTGATCTGGAGAACCGGGCGATCGCTCTGCTGGCTAGGCAGCAGCCGGTCGCCAGGGATCTGCGGATCGTGGTCACCTCACTGAGGATGAGCGCAGACCTGGAACGGTCGGGAGACCTGGCCCAGCATGTGGCCAAGCTGGCGCGGCTGCGCTATCCCGAGCGGTCGGTGCCGCGCGACCTACGCCGCACGATCCTGGAAATGGGCCAGCTGGCGCAGCGTTTGATGGCGCAGGCCGCCGAGGTGCTCATCACTCATGACATCGAGGCGGCGCGCCAGTTGGAGCAGGACGACGACCGCATGGATGAGCTGCATCGCCTGATATTCCAGCATCTGATGGACGAGCAGTGGCACCACGGCGTGGAAACGGCTGTGGACGCCACGTTGGCAGGCCGCTACTACGAGCGGTTCGCCGACCACGCCGTGTCCGTGGCCCGGCGTGTGGTCTACCTCGCCACAGGGGAGCACGCCGACGAACCGCCCAGCGACTCGCCCGCAACCGCCTGACCCTGCCCATCTCCCACAGTCCCATCAACGACTCGACGAGACTCGGCAGAACCATTCCGCTCCGGACAGCCGATACCTCTGGCTCTTCTGCGCGAGGGGCGGTGTGTCAGGTGGTGATGGTGGCGACGGGTTCGAGACCGTGGGTTCGTGCGTAGCCGTTCTCAGTGCCGACGAAAAAGTCGATGACATCGAAGTAGCGGTACCTCTGCGCTGTGCCCTCCAGGACCCTCTCCTGGTCCGGGACCGGACAGACCATGGTTCCCACCTCACGCGCCCAGGCCCTGCGCGAGGAAGCCGCCACGGTGGTACGCAGCCTCGGAGCGCTGCTCAGCCCGGCGCGAGCGTCGACCCCGCCGGCCTCCGCAGCACCTTCACCCTCCAGACCGTCGACCTGGTCGGCGCGGCTCTGGACCCCGGGCTGCTGCAACTGGCCCGGCGGGAGGTGCCGGGGGTCCAGTTCCCGATCCGGACCGAAGAACTGGAGGCCGGACCCGCGCTACGCGATGGCCGGATCGATCTGGAGATCGGATCCATCGACCACGTGGACCCCGAGACCCAGATGGAAGAACTGGTCGGCCTCCGAATGGTCGCGACCGTCCGGCCCGGCCATCCACTCACCGAAGGACCGCTCACCCCAGCCGGCCTGCTGCCGCCCAGCACGTCGCGGTCAGCCGCCGCGGCCGCTTCACCGGCCCCCTCGACACCGTCCTCGCCGAGCTGAATCTCCACCGGGGGGTCAGCGTCGTTCTCCCCAGCCACCTGGCCGCGATGACCCTCGTTGCCTGCAGCGACCTCGTCTGCCTCGTACCCGCCGCCCCCCCCGGCGCGGCCCCCTCGGCCCTCACCCACGACGCGAACGCCCTCGGACTGCACCTCCTCGACATCCCGCTGGCGCTGCCACCACTGACCATCGGCATGGCCGGGCACCCCCGACACACGGCCGACGGCGCCCCACCACTGGCTCCGCGACACCCTCCGCCGGACTCTCTGCACACCGACAGCAGCTTCTGAGATCACCGCGGCGGACGCCAACGACCCCGAGTAGTACGACACCGCCGAGAAGCCCGACCAGGCCGCCAGCCGGGCCCGGCGGGGGAAGGTCGGCGGCTGGCCGCTCGGTTCCGGCAAGGAGCGCAACACGACCAGGTTGACCTGCAGCCTTCCCGCCCCTCCGAACCCGCACTGGCCCGCCGGTGCCGTGGAACCGGGCGCCCGTCCGGCGCGGCAGCCGGTCCCTTCCTCTGTCGGCCAGCGGCCCAACCAGCCGAGATGGTCCGCCAGTTGGCCTGGTGAGCCGTCATGATGTCGAGGCTGCAAGCGACGTTTGATCCGGCCCCGTGGGAGTGGCTCACCCGCTCGGATGCGCTCGGCGGGCAACTGGTCGCGGGGGTGTGCATGGTGAGTTCATGAACACTACACCTCACCCCAAGAAGGCAGTTTCCCGGATTCCGCGAGCACTCGCGGTGTGTGCCGCCGTGGGCATCGCTTGTGCGGCGGGGGTGGCAACTGCCACATCTGCCGTGGCGGCGACGCCCGCTACGCACGTCGCCGCCAAGGCCGTCCCAGCCTACGGCGGCGAGGACGGCGAGCACTTCCAGTGCGGCAACGGCCTCCTGCCCATCCTGAACTTCTGCAACTGACGGACAACCGAGGGCAGTTCCTGCCCGCAGACCACACAACCGCACATGGAGGAGGCCCACCCACCCCCGGGGCGGGCAGAACAGGGGGCAGGATCTCTCTTCCTGACCGTACTGTCGGCCACAACTGGAGGCCTGCGCCCACTGCGCCGGCCGGGGCGGCAAATGCTCAGTGATCGAAGAACTCAATGGCCGTGATGACTAGCCTCGCGTTCTCACGAGGCAGAGCGTCCGGTAGGTGATCATAAACGCGAAGAGTGCTTCTGACCTGCGGTGATGGGACTATCTAGGGTCCAAATTCGTCGCATGAAGGGAGCACTCTTCGGGTGAAGAATGGCACCGGGTCGTACTCGCGTGTCCGCGTCGAGCGCGGTGGCCGCGGGATGGTGTCCCAGGCTGAGACTGTGCTGTTGGTGGCGACGGTCCGCAAGTCCGGTCTTGATGAGGCAATTTCGGCGGCGACCTGGCGCAATCCGCGGTTGGTGCTTGAGCCGGGCAAAATCCTGCTGGATGTGCGCCCTCGTTCGCGCTGAGCGGGACTGACTGGCGGACGTGGGCATGCTGCGGGCCGAATCGTCGGTGTTCGGGCGGATGCGGCGGCTCGGGCTTAAGTCCGCGAATGTGTAGGGATGTTGGCATGTGACGCGGCACCGCTTGGACGCAGAGCAAAGCCGGGGGACCGGGGTACGAACGAGTCGCGGCATCTCCTGTCCGACGCACCGCCGTAGGCTACGACGGCCCGCCTTCAGCAGGAGAACGCTCAGCACTGCCATCGGCGGAGCCGCAGCAGCCCTCGCGGCACTCATGGCAGGCAGAGCGGCCACCGTTGCTGTACCTGTTCGGCGGGTATCGGGCCCCCTGCCCGCTGCGTGACGCCTGTTCCTGGTTGAGGAATGGGCCTCAGACAGCGACCGCCGCGCCAAGACCATCTTCCCGCCCAAGGCCACGCATCGGGAGAAGTGGCGCCCGGCATCGGACATGCTCGACACCCTGTTGCAGCGCATCGGCTGGAGCGGGCAGGTGCCCTCCGCCAAGGCCATCGAGCGGAACGAGGTGAAGATCGCCGTCTGGAAGGAAGAGCAGTCGCCCGTCATAAAGGGGGCGGCGGACTTGGGGCGCCTGGCTCTGCTCCGAGGACGAAGCCGGCCAGGGCCTGAGGCCGCGCCCAAGGGCCGCACCTGGAGCCGCCGGGGCCCCACACCCCGGTGGTGCGGGTCACCACCGGGGGCATCAAACGTGTCTCGATGGCGGCGCTGATCTGCACCAAAGCCGGCCACCGGCCACGGCTGATCCACCGCATCCAGCTCGACGGTGGTCCCGCCAAGGGCCGTCGCAAGGGCTTCACCGAGACCGACTACGCCCGCCTGCTGGATGCCGTGCACCAACCGCTTGGCGGCCCCATCGTTCTGGTCGGGGACAACCGGAACACACATGTCAGCCGCACCATGCAGGTTCTTGTCGCCGCCCGATAATGGCTGATCGTCTACCAGCTGCCGCCATACGCCCCCGAGTTCAACCCCGTCGAGGGCGTGCGGTCGCACCTGAAGCGGTCGCTCATCGAGGGCCTCATCGCCAAGCCCGGGCTCGACCTCCAACCGCCGTAACCTCAGTTAAAGATCTCTAGCAGCACCCTCCGTCACCACCGAATGTGAGACAGGGTCGTTGGATTGACACACCCACCGCCCTGACAGCCGTTCGGGCACTCCGGAAGAGTTGCGTCGGGCTTTCAGCGGGTGATCGAGATTGCGAAGGGTGCGAATCCGCTGGATCGGATCACGTGTGGTACGAACAGGATCGCGGCCTCGGCCGCCCGCGCGGTCTCGATTCCGCCGAGGTCCGTGATCCACTCCTGCCGCCAGCTGAGGTCGGCGAGAAGCCCGCGTACGACCTGCTTGGCCTCCGGGTCCTGGCCGGAGAGGAAGGCGGTCGGTGCCTGGGCGAGCGCGGCGGGAGCGGTCATGACCGTGTAGAGCATCGTGTTGAGCGTCTTGACGACGCGCGTGTCGGGGAGCGCTTCTTGGAGTTGCTCCGCGAGGCTTGAGCCGGGGTAGAGCAGGTCGGTCGGCAGTCCGTCTGGTCCGTCGACGGTGGCGTTGGAGACGTCCACGAGAATCTTGCCCCGCAGTTCCTCGCGCAGCGCGATGAGCCGCTCCAGCGAGCCGGCGCCCGGGGTGGCGTTGATGACGATCTGCGCTGTCCGGGCGGCGTCGGCGGCAGAGCCTGGTGAGCGGTCCGCCACGGCCACCTTGTGCCCGGCCCGGGTGAGGGCTAGGGCGAGGCTGCCGCCGACGCGGCCGTTTCCGAGTACGGCGATCATGGTCATGCTGATGTGGTCCTTCCGGTGCTTGTGGTTCTCGTGGGAGTCAGCGGGAGAGCGTGGTGACGGCTTCGGTGTGCACGCCGGGCGCGGCGGCCAGGAAGCTCTCGCTCTGCGGGGTCCAGGTGCGGCCCTGGGCGTCGGAGATCTGCCCGCCGGCCTCGGTGACGAGCAGCGCTCCGGGCAGCAGGTCCGCGCGGGCGCCGGCGAACTGCCAGAAAGCGTCGATCCGGCCGGCGGCCACATTCAGCAGGTGCAGGGTGGCGGGCACGGATGTCCGCACCACGAGCGCATCGAAGAGCATCGCGGTGATCGAGGAGCCGATGCGCCGCACGACCTTCTCGTCCTCATCCGGCCTGGCCTGGCTCGTGGCTACGAGGCTCAGGCCGAGGTCCGTGGTCTGGGACACGTGCAGCGGGCGGCCGTCGAGGTGTGCGCCGGCGCCGGTGAGCGCGGTGTATGTCTCGCCGGTCAACGGCAGATGAACTGCGGTGAGCACAGGCTGGTTGTCGCGCACGAGAGTGGCGGTCACCGCCCACTCCGGCAGGGCGTGCAGGTGGTTGACGTTGCCTTCGGCCGGATCGAGGACCCACCATTCACCGGGGGGCAGGGCCCCGCCCGCGAGCTCGTCCTCCACAAAGCCGGCGTCCGGGCGCAGGAGGGCGAGGCGGGGGCGCAGGACGTCAAGGGCCGCGTCGTCATTGGCGGCGAGCGCGAGCATCAGCTCTTCGCGGGTCTCGTAGCGGACCACGTCGCCGAACCGCTCCCGCAGCGCCGAACCCGCCGCGCGCACGGCGATCGCGGTCTGCGCCAGCAGGTCGGCGTCGGACCCGAAGCCGGCGGTTGCAGCAATTCCGGTGGTCTGAATCGACTCGGGCATGGCGGTGCTCCCATCTGAGTAGGGGGTGATGAGGCGGACCAGACGAAAACCGTGTTTCCTTCGCGCCCGCATCTCGAAGGTAGGAGGACCCATCATTAACTGCAAGTGCATGTAAAGCACGGCTAGGATGAGTCTCATGCAATTGGATTTGAACCTGCTCGCCGCGCTCGATGCGCTCCTGGAAGAAGGCAGCGTGGCCGGAGCAGCTGAGCGCCTGCACGTCACGGCCCCCGCGATGAGTCGAAGCCTCGGCCGGATCCGGCGCACGACGGGGGATCAGATCCTGGTGCGCACCGGGCGCACGATGACCCCGACGCCGTACGCGATCGCCGTCCGGGAACAGGTGCACGAGCTGCTGCAGCAGGTCCAGGGCGTGCTGGCACCGAGCCGCGAACTCGACCTCACGACGCTCGAGCGCACCTTCACACTCCGCTGGCACGATTCACTCGTCGCCCTCAGTGGCCCCGCGCTTCTCGCGGCCGTATGCAAGCAGGCGCCGGGCGTGCGTTTGCGCTTCATCGCGGAATCGAGCGTCGACACCCCCGGGCTGCGGCGCGGCGAGGTCGACCTGGAGGCGAACGCGAACCGCCCGACGGCGCCCGACATTCGCGCCGATCGGGTGGCTGAGACCCAGCACGTCATCGTTGTGCGGCGGGGGCACCCGCTCACCCGGGTCAAGGCTGTCACCGCTGCGAGGTACGCCGCGGCCGATCACATCACCGTCTCGCGGCGCGGAAGGCTCGGCAACGCCCTCGACGACGCTCTCGCGCGGCTCGGCCTCACCCGACGGGTAGTGGCGACCGCGCCCACCGAAGGGGCCGCGTTCGAGTTCGTGCGCGGCTCCGACCTCATCGTCACAGCCCCCGAATCGACGACGCGTTCAGCGGCCACGGTTCTCGGTCTGACCCTGCTCCCACTGCCGTTCGAACTGCCACCGGCCGTGGTGTACCTGTCATGGCATCAGCGCTATGACACCGACCCCGCACACATCTGGCTACGCGATCTGGCGCGGACCGCGTTGGCGCCCCGGCCTAACCCACACCCTTAGAGACAGCGGCCGCACGCCACTGTGCTGTGCGAGGGCCGCTCGCGGCGGTGCGTCGGGTGATCGTCGAACCTGACTGGTGGCGTGCCCGAGGGGGGGGGTCGCCCAGGGCGGCGTGTCGATTCCTGTGGCGTTGTGCGTGGGTACGCGGGGCCACGATGGGGGAGAGGACCTCGTCGTTGGTGTGGCCGGGCTGGCCCGTGGTGTGCGTCGCGCTGCGGCCCACCGGCGCGTTCAGCCTCCCCGCGGTCTCCGTACGAGACGGTGCCGAGGCCACCGCACGACGGGTTCACCGCCTCGCACCGAGTACCGATTCCTCCCCCCGCGCGCGGCAGGCCCTCCCTGTCCCCTGGGAAACAGCCCCTCCGGAGGGGACCTGACGCAAGCCCGGTGGCCGACCGGCAGGTGTGCTGTCCGCCACCGTCCATCCAACCCGCGGCCGTGCCGCACCAGGTCGGAAACAGCCGGATGAGCAGAGCCAGGGCCCAAACGGCTACGACCCACCAAGCCGTCTGGGTTTCGGTGTTTGTCGGCCAGATTCAGGCAGGTCACACGTGGTCTGCCGGAAGCTGCTGGCCGAGCGGCGGGTTGTATGTGTAGCGCCGGAGCTGCGCCGCCTGGCGGCCGGCTGCCTTCGCCAGGCTTTGTGTGCGGGCCCGGACCCGGCCGAGGTCGCCCAGAGGGCAGGGAACAGCTTGATGTTCTCCCGTCCCCATAGGCGAAGTCTCTCTACGACCGGCCCGGCGCAGGGTTCAGTATTGTTCGGTCTCCACGAAACCCGCGTCCGCGTCGTCGTCGGCGCCGAAGGCGTCGGCAGCGGCCGTGGGGTCGAATCCGGGCGGGCTGTCCTTGAGACCCAGGCCCATGCCGGCCAGCTTCGCCTTGACCTCGTCGATGGACTTCGCACCGAAGTTACGAATGTCGAGGAGGTCGGCCTCGGAACGAGCCACGAGCTCACCCACGGAGTGGACGCCCTCGCGCTTGAGGCAGTTGTACGAACGGACGGTGAGGTCGAGTTCCTCGATCGGCAGCACCAGATCGGCGGCAAGGGCGGCGTCCGTGGGGGACGGGCCCATGTCGATGCCCTCGGCGTCGATGTTCAGCTCGCGGGCGAGACCGAACAGCTCGACCAGGGTCTTACCGGCGGAGGCCATGGCGTCACGCGGACGCATCGCCTGCTTGGTTTCGACATCGACGATCAGCTTGTCGAAGTCGGTGCGCTGCTCGACACGCGTGGCCTCGACCTTGTACGTGACCTTCAGAACCGGCGAGTAGATCGAGTCGACCGGGATGCGCCCGATCTCCTGACCGACCTGCTTGTTCTGCACGGCGGAGACATAGCCGCGGCCACGCTCGACCGTGAGCTCCATCTCCAGCTTGCCCTTGCCGTTCAGCGTGGCGAGGACGAGGTCGGGGTTGTGTACCTCGACACCGGCCGGGGGCGCGATGTCGGCGGCGGTGACCAGACCCGGACCCTGCTTGCGCAGGTACATCACGACCGGCTCGTCGTGCTCCGAGGAGACGACCAGCTGCTTGATGTTGAGGATCAGGTCGGTGACGTCCTCCTTGACGCCCGGCACGGTGGTGAACTCGTGCAGCACGCCGTCGATACGGATGGACGTGACCGCCGCACCCGGGATCGAGGACAGGAGGGTACGACGCAGGGAGTTGCCGAGGGTGTAACCGAAGCCCGGCTCCAGCGGCTCGATCACGAACCGGGAGCGGAACTCGTCGACGACCTCTTCGGTCAGGGACGGACGCTGAGCAATCAGCACGAGGTGTTGCCTCCAGTGGTTTGGCGCCCGCTATGTGACGCCGTAGACACCATGAAGGGTACGTCCGATAAGGGCGATCCGGTCGCCACACAGGCCGGACCACCCGCCACCAACCCAGCGAAAGGGCTTCGGGACTCCTTTCCGCCCGTCGCTCCGACGGCGATTCTGCCTTGCCCGCGTCCAGCTCTCGGGCGCTCATGACAGCCGGGCAGGCTCGGTCACGATCTGGTGATGTCGTGATCATGGCCTGGGCCTTGGCCGGGCTGGTTGGCAGGGGTGGTGTGCACCGCTCACGGCGCTGTGCTCAGCCGATACGTCCCGGCACGGAACCGCGAAGGGAGCCGGCTGTATGCAGCTAGCGCCCCCTGGAGTCAGCGCCGGGGCGTGGTCCCTTTGCGTGTCTACCTGACAGATGTCAGGAAGGCACGGCAGCGCAGGCCGAATACGTTCCCCTACGCGCTGCTGTGCATCGGCGCGTGAGCCCACCGCTTAGCGGCGGGCGCACACGCCAGGTGACCAACCGGTGTGCCCCATGTCCGTTGCTTCCCGGCGCACCCGTTGCCCGGGGGCGGCCCAGCACCCGGACCAGTTCCTAGTTGCCTCTTGTTTCGTCAGGAAAGGAATTGCATGTCCAAAATGAAGCGCTACGCATCCCTCGCAGCTGCAGCCGTGGCTGTGTTGTCTGTGGGCTTTGCGGGACCGGCATCCGCGGAGACAACGCGCACCCAGGCGGCCTTCGGCGAACAGGCCCGGGCTGCCGGCCTCAGCCGAGACGATGCCAAGGCTCTCCAGACGAAGGTGGACCGCTACCTTGCCCGCCACGACGGACGGCAGGTCGCGGCGAATGAGATCGTCCTGGCCGAAGGTGCCACGCTGACGGTCACCGTTCCCGGCGAGAAGTATGTGCGTGAGCTGAGCACGTCGGCCGGAAGCCGTGCCGCCGCGGCGCAGTGGGAGTGCGCCGACGAGTACTTCTGCATGTACCGCCAGCAATTGGGCATGGGCGACCGACTTGCCCTGTACTACTGTCAGGACTACGCCCTGCAGGACTGGACCGGCGAGGGCTCTTACTACAACCTCCAGACCCGTGGCACCCAGGCACTGCTCAAGAACCAGAACCGTACGGTCATCCACGTCACGCCTGGCGCTCCCTATGGCAACCCGAGCTATGACTGGACCCCCGTCTGGTACGTCAGGCCCTGCTGATACCGCAGAGGGACTTCGCCATTCCCGCAGGTCAGAGGCGTAGTTTCGAGCCTCGTGGGTTGACGTGGCATCAGGAACGGTTCGAGCAAGCCGGTCGGTTCGGCGGGCGAGGCCGCACACGGTCGGGTCGTGATGGCGGACTTCGTTACGGGGCCGTGGACGACCGAGCTGGAGGAGTTGTTCCTGCGGGTGGGCAGCCGGTTTGCCCGGGTCGAGGTGCGGCGTCCGATGCGGAACAGACGTGCACCAGGGCGATTGGATCGCCGCCCATGATCTGGAGAAGGTCGTCGCCAGGGCCGGATGCAGCGAGGCAACGACACAGCCGAGCGGCTGCTTATGGAGCTGATGCTCATGGTCGCTACCTGGCAGGACCGTCTGCATCGCCCTGCCAACCACGAAAGGAGCCTGCCCGGACGTACCGGGACATGCGAGGACGTCCAGGGGCCGGACCCTGATACATGTCAGGTGTCGCGGGGCGGGTGACCGATCGTACGGTCACCAAGGGTGAGCGAGGGCCGGCCGGACTGCCGGTCGCCCGCGCACGCCCACCACACTCGCCGACACACGAAAGAGGACTCATGAGCCGCCGATCGCTCAGGACACTGCTGGCCGCCGGGAGCGCCGCCGCGGTGATGGCGCTCCTGCCGACCTCCGCCCACGCCGCCTCGTTCTCGGGTGGCAACTACGGGGCCTACGGGATGGAAGGGCAGTACCCGACCACGAACTACTGCACGGGCACGTTCCGGCAGGTCGGATCCACTCAGTACGCCGGGAACATGGCCCTGAAATACTTCTACTCCGACAAGTGCGGCTCGTTCGCCCGGATCGAGAACTCCCGGGAGAACTGCGTGGCCGTGCTGCAGCGTTCCAACGACGGCGTGGGCCGCAACGACGGCTGGGTCTCCGAGACGGTCGATGCGGGCATCAACTACGCCTACACGAAGATGGGCAACAACCTCAACGGCCGTGTGTCGCGAGCCGTCCTCTCCTGCGACGGCCACGACATGGCTTGGACCGCCTGGTACTGAGCACGGGCTGCGGCGGGCTACCGGCCCTTCCGGTGACCCGCCGCAGCTGTGTGTGGGGGAAAGCTGGTCAGCAGTCCGGCAGTCGGCGCTCTGGGCCGCACGAAACTCCGCTGGACCTTGGCCGTCGACAACGGCGAGCTGGCCGCCCTGGAGGGCGCCGCTTCATGGTCAGCCACTCTTCGTTCGCAGCGATGAAGTCCCGTAGTGGGCGCGTCAGGTGGAGGCGGACGTTGTCCCAGACCAGCACGACAGGGCCGCCGAGCTGGATGCGGGCCCGGACGATCAGGTCGCGGAAGTCGCGCCAGCAGAAGCCTTTCGGCTGGTCTTTGCGCCCTGTGTACTCCCGGACCGCGCAGAACATCCGTGACCGTTCATCGGGCTTGTAGCAGGTCATACCCGCCATTGACACCCGTCTGGAGCCGCGGCCGCGCACTCGCACGACCGGCCTGCAGCCCCAGCGGCCCGAGGTCCTGGCGTGCGGCGGAGTCAGCCACTGCCCAGCCTCCTCGGCTCAGTGGCGACTGCGACCCTTGCACAGTCAGCCTCCACCGCATCGAGCCCATCCCTCACTGAGGTGTGGCCACAACCCCTCAGTTGGCCACTATGAGCGTGGTAGTTGGCCAGAGAGATCCGCCTGGCCAAAGGCTCTCGGTAGGGCGGGGGCCGGCAGCGAAGCCCGGGAGAACTTCCGGTGACGCGATGCTGGGCCACCACCATCGACCTCTCGTTATAGCGGTCACTCGTAACACAATGGTTCCCGCATCCGAGGTGTGGTCATGAAGAGCCGTCAGCCGCTGCTGGTCACCGCCGCCGTGTTGCTCCCGGCGGCGCTGCTGACCGGCACCACCGCCTATTCCGCCGACTTGCCGCCGCCCACGGTCACGGCTCCGATCACGTCCGGCGCGCCCTTCTGGTCCGCGTCCGCTCCCGAAGCCGTGCCCGCGGCACAGTCGCCGTCGCCGACCATGTCCGGACCGGCGTCCCCGTCCCAGACAGCCTCCCCCTCCACATCCCTGCCGCGATGGACCGAGGAGGACTGTGAACTGTATGAATACAGGCGTGGGGACCAGGGCCTGAGGCTCACACTCTCCGGCCTCCCTGCGGACATCACGGCAGGCAGCCGCTGGCACGATTTCGCCATGCGGGTCGAAAACCTCACGGACACCACCTTCGACGACCTGTTCTTCGTCCTTCTCAGAAACGCGGTCGATCGCATGGACGACCCGGACGAGATGTACTCAGCCGCATGGTCGCCGAAAGGGGCGCGCCTCCAGCCGCAGCCTCCACGGACGAACCGCAATACGGCTTGTGCTTCTTGGTGCGCGCAGTCCTGGCCGCTGTCACATTAAAGGAAGTGTCCAGCGCCAAGGGGGTGGCACGGTGGCTCAGGCCCCGAGCATGCAGGAGCTGATCCGGCGTCGACGGCAGGCCGGCTTTGTCGGTCGGCAGAGTGAACTTGGCGATTTTCGTGGCAACTTCTCAGCTGCTGAAGAGCAACGACGGTTCCTGTTCAGCATTTACGGTGACGCAGGCGTTGGGAAGACGCTGCTGACAGAGCAGTTCCAGCGCGTGGCGAGGGAAGAGGCGGGAGCACTGACGGCGCGAGCGGATGAGTCGTCGGACAGTTTGGCTGCCACCCTGGAGGCGCTGGTTGGCCAGTTGGCGCCGAAGGGCGCAGCGAAGGCATTCGACAAGGCGCTTGCGGCGCACCGTCAACAACTGCGGGAAGCCCAGAACGTACCGGACCTTGCTGCTGCGGAAGGCCCCTCCGCAACGGGACGGATTGCGGCTGGGGTCGGGCTGGCGGTGGCGCAAAGCATGCCCGTGGTCGGTCCGCTGGCCAGCGTCGTCACCGCGCAGGAGGTGAGTCAGGCCGCGAGTCGCGTGGGATCGGCGTTGGCGGAGCGGGCTTGGAATACCGACAGTATGCCGCTTACTCCCGCAGCGGCTCTCAGCGGACCGTTCGTAGACCTCCTGCGCCGGCTCTCCGGGGATGCCCCCTGGCTGGCCTTGTTCTTTGACACTTATGAGCGCACCGAGGTGTTCCTCGGCAAATGGCTGCTCGACCTGGTGGGCGGCCGTTACGGGGATTTGCCGGCGAACCTGGTACTGACCGTCGCGGGACAGCGTCGCCTGCATCCCGGAATCTGGGCGCCCTATCTGGGTGCCATCACCTACCTGCCGTTGCAGCCGTTCACAGACGAAGAAGCACGCCTGTTGCTGGCCGCCAGGGGTATTACGACAGAGCCCGTTGTGGAGGCGATCCTCGAGATGACCGGGTGCCTCCCCGTGCTGGTGGCCATGCTGGCCGAGAGCCGACCGGCTGACATCACCGCGGTGAGTGATCACGCGGGCGATGCCGTCGACCGGTTCTTGCGGTGGGAGCCGCCGGAGCGCCATGCGGCGGCCTTGGCCTGCGCGTTGCCCCGTGTGGTCAACCAGGATGTGATGGACGTCCTGCTCGGTGAGCCTGTCAGCCGCGAGTTGTACCCATGGCTGCGAACGTTGCCTTTCGTCCAAGAGGATGCTGGGCAGGTCCGGTTCCACGACGTTGTGCGCACCGCGATGCTACGGCTGGAACGCAGCCGCTCACCCCAGCGGTGGCGACAGCGGCATCATGACCTGGCAGGCGCATGGCGCAGCTGGCGAGAGGGCCTGCGCATGGACGAGCGGGACGGCTGGTGGGATCCGAACTGGCAGGACTGCACGGTGGAGGAGACCTACCATCTTCTGTGCGCGTATCAGGAAGGCGCCCTGGCCAGTGCGTTGTGCGCGGCGGTGCGGGCAGCCGAAGTCGGCACGGTCATGGCACGACAACTGGCCGAAGCGATGGCCCAAGCGGGCGAGAACTCCGCCGCTGCTCGAGTGGCAAGGCTCGGCGCATCGCTTGCTGCCACCGTGGGCGACGATGCAAGGGACTGCACCGACTTCCTCTCCATGCTGCTGGATGACAGCCGCCTGGACCAGACCCATCGGATCGCCGCGCTCGCCGAACGAGCCTGGCTGCATCAACTCGCCAACCGACTGGAGTCGTGCCTGGCGGACGTCGATCGCGTGCTGCAGCTCCAACCGGACAACGCGGACACTCTGACACGCCGCGGCTATGTCTACCGACTGATGCGACGGCACCACGACGCCTTGGACGACTTCCACCAGGTTCTAGCCGCCGCACCGGACCATGTCCAGGCACTCGTCTTCCGAGGGCTGACGTTCGAAACGCTGGGCGGAGACGAAGCCGCGCTCCAGGACTTCAACCATGCGGTCGAGACGGCCGGGGAACATCTCGGGGCCCGCGTGCACCGAGGACGGCTTTTGCGTCGCAAGGGGCACCTTGCCCGGGCCTTGGCCGACTTCGACCACGCTGTCGAGCAGCATCCCGAATCGGCGTGGGCGTTGGTGGAACGAGCCGCGTGCCTGTACCACGCCGACCGCGCCGTGGAGGCTCTGGAAGCAATTGAGCGTGCGCTTGAACTTGAGGACGACACAACCTATGTGCACGCCAATCATGGCTTTGTGCTGTGTCGGCTGGGGAGGCTGACGGACGGCGTAGCCGCTCTTAACCGTGCGCTGGACGTCGAGCCGGAGAACGTCTGGGCCCTCACATGGCGGGGCTGGGCTACTGGGCGATTGGGCCACGCTGACGCAGCCCTCGATGATCTCAATCGGGCCGTGGCCATGGCGCCCAACGACTCATGGCCGAGCGCCGCCCGCGGCTGGCTGTACTGGGCAGCCGGCAAACCGGCGCAGGCACTGCCCGATTTGGAACGTGCGGTTGTCCTGGAACCCGACTATGAGTGGGCACACCTTGGCCTCGCCTTGACACTGCTGTGGCTGCAGCGCCCCACCGAGGCCCACGAAGCTTTCAGCCGTGCCGCGGACGAATGGAGCCGGCACGCGCCCTACGCGCAGGAACTGGCTGACCGCCTGTTCGACGTCCTGCGGCGGCACTACCGGCGCGACGACGAGGTGATACGGGATGCGGTTCACAACGCACCGGTCTGGATTCACCAGATCGGCCGATGGCAGAGCATTCGCCAGTTCGTACTACCGCTCCTGCGCAGGAGCAGCCTGCCGCTCATGCGGGACAGCGTCAGGATTCTTCGCTACGCCAGAACCGTCTTACGAGATCACCCCGATACCGGCCCGCTCGAGAGCAACCAGCTGACCGTCCTCGCGGACGAGGTATTCGATCAGTTGCCACAGCTGGACCTGGGCGAACGTGGCTGAGGCGCCGAGGCCCACAGGGCGCGCTCCCTGACCTGCCAGGCGGCGGCTGTGAGTCCCGGCATCTACCACACCGGTGGGCGTTTCTGCGTGAACCATGGCCGCCCTCGGTGGCGGTGGTGAAGACGGGTGTGCTGAGGGATCCGGGACCTTGTAGGCGGTGTGATCGTCGAGGCCGCGGGTGTCCTGGACGGGCATCGGACAGATGGTGGTGCCCGGCGCGCCGCTCGACTCGCTGCACATTCCTCTCCTCGCGCTTCAATGATCTGGACCACCAGCCGTTCTGTCGCTGGCCAGCAACAAGGCCAACCTGACCAAGGTGAGCACGCACTGGCCGGACACGCTGCGGGGTGGCCAGCTCCCTGGTGGCCGGGCAGGTCCGTCCGTGCCACCTGCTGCGGATGTTTGGCCGCCTGGGGCGGCTGCCACGCTGGGGCAGGTGTTCACCGAGTACGGCCGGATCGGCAAGTCCGTGCATCTGCTGCGTGTGGTCGACCCGGTGGCCGACACCACGTCGCCGAGCGTGACATGGGCACCCGGGGGTGTACGCCTTCGCGGGTGGCGAGTCCGATGCCGCGTGCGGCGCCGGTGACGGCGATGTCGGCGCCGCTCATGTCGATGGCGGGATTCTCATGCGCTGAGCTCCTGCCGGTTGCTGGGGTGGACGACGGTGAAGTCGCGGGCGTCGAAGCGTGCCACCCGTGTGCGGAGCCGGCCGGTGGACCAGGGCCAGCTGAAGCTGTTGCGGCCGTTGGCGTCGAGGTAGTAGCTCCGGCATCCGCCGGTGTTGTAGACGGTGCCCGAGAGGGCGGCCTGCAGTTCGGTGTTGTAGGCGGTCTGCACGTCGCGGCGTACCTCGACCGACGCCCACCTCTCGGCGCGTGCTGAGCGGATCATGCCGAAGGTGAGATCGAGCTGGGCTTCGAGGATGGTGAACGCGGAGCTGTGTCCGGTGCCCAGACCGGGACCGAGAAGCAGAAACGCGTTGGGAAACCCGGCAGTGACGGTGCCGAGGTACGCCTCGGGGGAGCCCTGCCAGTGGTCGGCGAGGGAACGTCCGCCGCCGTCGTGGATGAGGTTCGACAGGGGCATGTCGAGGATGTGAAAGCCCGTGCCGAGGATGATCGCGTCCACTTCGGCGCTGCTGCCGTCGGTGCCGATGACGGTGCTGCCGTCGACCGTGCGGACGGCGCAGGCGTGCACATCCACATTCGGGCCGGTGAGAGCCGGGTAGTAGTGGTTGGAGAACAGGATGCGCTTGCAGCCGATGGTGTAGTCGGGTGTCAGCTTGCGGCGCAGTTCACGGTCGCGGACCGTGGCGCGCAAGTGTGCGCGCGCCACGGCCTGTACACCGCGCAGCAGCGAGGGCCTGCGGAATCCGCGGCCCAACATCTCCATGGCCCGGTACTCCACCGCGGCCACCGCGGCCTGGGCGCCGGGCACGTGCCGCATCACCCACCGCTCGGCCTTCGGTATGCGGTGGTCCGGCTTGGGCAGCACCCACTGGGCAGTGCGCTGGAACAGGTGGAGCCGGTCCAGCTGCGGGGTGATGGCCGGGATGAATTGCACGGCCGATGCCCCGGTGCCGAGCACCGCGACCCGCTTGCCGCGCAGGTCGTAGTCGTGGTTCCAGCGCGCGGAGTGGAACACCTCACCGGGAAACTCCGCAAGACCCGGGATCTCGGGGACGAGAGGCTCGTTCCACGGCCCGGCACCGGCGATCAGGAACCGGGCGGTGAACTCGCCGGCATTGGTGCTGATCCGCCACCGTGCCGCGTCCGGCTGCCAGCGCGCTTCGGTCACGTGCACGCCGAATTGGGTGTGCTCGCGCAGCCGATGCCGGTCGGCGACTCCCTTCACGTAGGCGAGGATCTCCGGCTGATGCGCGTACACCCTCGTCCAGTCCGGGTTCGGCGCGAACGAGTAGCTGTAGAGCCGGGACGGCACATCGCACTGGCAGCCAGGATAGGTGTTGGCCCGCCACGTGCCGCCGAAGTCGTCGGCGGTCTCGATGATCAGAAAGTCCCGGATCCCGGCCTCGCGCAACCGGACCCCCGCGCCGACCCCGGAGATGCCGGCGCCGATGACGATGACCTCGAAATGGGGGCTCATGCCGTGGTGCTCCTATCGATGGCTCGCTTGACACGGTCGGGCGCGGTACGCAGGGAGACATCGAGGGTGGCCGGGCGGCGGGCGACGTTCATGAAGTTGAAGCCCATGATGGCCAGTTCCTCGGCGCCGGGCTCGATCCGGACGACGCGGGTCCCCGCTGCCCGAAGCAGGCGTTCCTCCCCGTCGAGGGTTCGGGTCATCCAGCGCCTGGCGACGCGTTCGAGGCGGCTCAGCCCGGTGGCGGGCGCGCCCCCGGACGTCGCCATCGGGGCGACGATCACCACCTCGTCCAGGTCGAGCGGGGCAACGAGGTCGGCCGACGTCGGCGACAACATCCCTCCGTCGAGGTAGGTGCGCCCGTCGATCCGTACGGGAGGGAACCAGCCCGGGATCGCCCACGACGCGGCCATCGCGCTGCCGATGTCGGCGACCGGGGCGTCCGGCGAACCGAACGCGACCCGTCTGCCGGAGCGTGTCTCGGTCGCCACCAGCCATGTACGTGACGAGGCGAGCCACAGGTGGCCGTCCGCCAGGGCTGTGCCGAAGCCCCGCAGCCACCCCGCGTCTCCCCGGCCGCGCGGCAGGAGGCCGAGCAGCCCCGACCCGAGCGGGACACGGCCCCGGGCTGCCGCCGCCGTCAGCCCGGCGCCCGGCAGTCCCGGCCACGGAACCGGTGGCAGGGCGCCCGGGTGCGCGTCGACGTGCCGCAGGAGCAGGGGGTCCGCCTCGGACCGGCCCTGCAGTGCCGCAAGCAGGTCGGAGACCGACCGGCCGGACCCTAGCGCGGATACCACCTCCGCCCCCGCCGACGTCCCCACCAGCACCTCTGCCGTGCGGGCATCCCAGTCGAGCTGCTCCTCGACCGCGGCCAGCGCTACAACCGCCCATGCGAAGCCGAGGGTGCCGCCGCACCCGACGACCAGCCCGCGTCGTTGACTCCCCGTCATAGATTCTCCTGGTATTTGAATCCCAAGGGAATCTGAAAGCTAGCGGTATCCTCCGGGGATGGCAAGACTGACCCGGGCCGAGAGCCAGGCCCGCACCCGCGAACACGTCCTCGACACCGCGTACGCGCTCTTCCTGGACGCCGGCTTCACAGCGACGTCAATGGAGCGTGTCGCCGAGGCGGCGGGTTACTCGAAGGGGGCGGTGTACTCCAACTTCGCCACCAAGAACGAGTTGTGCCTTGCCGTGCTCGACCGCATCGCCGCGGAACAGGTGACACAGTTGGCCGCCGCGATGGGTGACGCGCCCCGCTTCGAGGACCGGATCGCGGGATTCGCCCGCTGGGCCGACGAGACCATCGGCGACAGCTCGTGGACCTCGTTGGAAGTCGAGTTCGCCACCGCCAACCGCCGTGACAAGCAGGTGTGCGAGCAGCTCGCCCAGCGTCGACGCACCGTCACCGGCGCGCTCGCAGACCTGATCAGGGCGCAGGCGGACGAACTCGGCACTACACCTGCCCTGCCCGCCGACACCGCCGCCCTGACCCTGCTCAGCCTCGGCATCGGGCTCGGCGTCCAGCGCGCCTTCGACCCGACCGTCCCGGTGCAGCCCATCGTCGACCTGCTGCGCAGCGTCATGAGTGGGCGCCCCTGAGGGTGCCCATGCTGCTGTGCTGACGGTGCGGGCACCCGGCTGGAAGGGGCGGCTCGGAGGCGAGCGGGGCGATCTGCGCGAAAGCCGTGATGCCGAGGGGCGCTGGGGCGTTGCACCACTGGCGGAGCCGTCGCCGACCCGGAACCCCCGCGGACGGCTCTTGGCGCGCCGCGCAGTGAGGCTTGCTGTACGGCCAGTTGGCCGAGGCGGAGCGCTCGCGCGTGAGCGGGCCGAGCTTCGCGCCACCGGCACTCTCGGGCTCCAGCAGTCCACGAAAACGCCGTATTTCCTGCGGTCGATGCGAGTCCAAGACCTCCGCCGACCGGGAGGGCGAGTCGTACGACCTGTTCGCCACGGTGCTCCAAGTCCTGACCGAGGGCGGGAAACCGACACCCTCGCATGAGTCGGCATCCGCCGAGCACCGCCGCAGCAGGCCGTGGACACCATTCCGCTCCGCCGGTCCAGGCACTGCAGGCAGCACAGACCCCCGAGGGCCGGACCAGACGCGGCCATCGGAGGATGACTGCGAATCAGATGTCGGCTCACAAGACGTAGCCGTCCGTGATCGCTCCTACACAGAAGCTCGGACATAAGGCTGCTGCTGGCTACCGGTGGGTCTCGTCTCCTGTCGGAGGATGCGCGAGGACATGCCTCACTGCGCCCGACGAGATCGCGTCGACTTCGATGTGTCGTATGGAAACGCAAGCGAAGCGGCTCGCGTCGTACTCCGGCGTGATCTGAGTTCCCTGGATACCTGACCTGTCGTGCGGTCGGCGAACGGCTCAGGGAGCCTGTTCCGCCTCACGGCACATCGGGCAGGTCAACCGCCTGGCCGGCCGGTCGTGGATCACCTCGCCGGGTTGGGCGGTCCCCCGCAGGACCACCGACTCAGAACGCACGTGCTCGGGGCAGACAGCGGCCCCACATACTCGGCAGACAGCTACTGCCTCCGTGGTGCGCCCCGACTGGGCGCATTCGTAGCAGTTCATCCCCATGCCTCTCCGTCGTGCAGGAGACACCACGAGCGTATCGCCCGAGGGCCGGAATCGCTTGTCGCGGGCATCGAGGTCCCGCTGCGGCGGGAGCTCTGTGAAGTCGGGCCCGCGCCCGGCGGTCGCCCCGCCGACGGTGCCCTCGTAGCTGACCATGACCGTAGGCGATGAGGTGGTACATCGCGTCGCTCTCTCGGTTCACGTCACGCGGCGGCCCACTCTGAGTTCTTGGCAGGCATCGATCGCATCGAACGGCGACTGGAAGAGCCGCCTTTCCGCCTCCCTGCGGACACCTTCGACGACCTGCAGTCCCGGATCGGCAAACTCCTCGCCAGCCACCGCTCCACCCTCATCAGCGAAGCACTCAGCGGTGCCAGCCGGCTCCTAGAAGTCCTGACCGTGCTCGCCCTCGCCCCGCTCGAAGTCGCCGGGCGCCCACGGGCAGCCGCGCGTGTGAGTTCCGAGTAGGCCTTCAGGGATGGGGGAGAGGACGTGGCGAGCCCACCGCCGCGCCTGAGGCCATGGCACTCCGCCAGGCGTGCCCGGCCCCATCCTCCGCCGGGGCCTGTGCCACATTCAGCTCCGCCCGGCCTCGTCGACGGCTGTGTCACTGGATCCGGATTCGCCCAGGCCAGCGCGGTCCGTCGACTTCGGCGACCGCACGGTTGAGGCGGACGACCGGGCTGCCGGTCAGGCGGTTGAGCTCGTCGTACCACTTGACGATCTGTACCCGCTCGGTCTGATCGGTCGTGGGTGCGTCGGCGTGGAGGCCGCGGTCGCGGCATGGGCCTGGTACTCGCCCGGCTGGTTGCGGGCGAAGGCCTCTTGCAGGATCTGGACGCCTTCGGCGATCGACGCGGTGTCCCAGAGGCCGCGTCGGGGCGGCGCGCCGGGTGTGGCGGAGCAGTATGAGGGTGAGCAGCCCTTCCACCTCGGAGCGGTCGATCGCGGCCACCACCGCGTCAGCTGAGAAGGCGTTCCTCCCGCCGATACGGGAGGAATCAGGGGAGCAAACTCAGCCGCCGCTCTTTCGCCGAAACGACCGCTGAGTGGCAGCGGGGACCACGCACGCCTCGAACCTTCGACGCGTCGGCGTTCGCAGACAGAGCGGCCGAGGCCTCCTCCTGCTTGGCGCGCCTGCGCGCCATGGCATCCCGAAACTTGCCCTTCAGGTCATACTCGCCGTCCCCGCCGGGCGCCAGGACAGCGCTCTCGGGCTCGGCAGGCTCCGAAGCCTCAGAGGTAAAAGACAGCTGAGAAGCTGTTTCGGGTCCTTGCATGACAAGTTGGCTGGCCTGTTGGTGCAGGTCAACGGCTCGCCCCTTTGTGGCGGATCCGCCCCAACTGGGGGCGGATGCGGTTGCCGAACGTACGTTGGTCCCATGGGCGGGGACGTGCTGCCCCGACTGTGTCTGGTCGTTGCCATGGACGACGATGGAGGGGCCGCGGCTATGCCGCCGCTGTGGTGGTCCGCTGGCCGGCGGCGAAGGCGATGGCGGTGTTCTGCTCGGCGGGTGTCGCTCGCGGCACTGGCGGCGGATGCGGCGAGTGCGGGCAAGGACCGCGGCGGCCAGGTCGGCCTGACGGCCAGATGTCTGCAGTGCGGAACGTCCTGGACCGGATGTTCTGCTCGGCCTGATGCTTGCGCGCAGCCGATCGATCACCCAGGACCGCGCCGCGGCCGGCGACTCATCACGCGTGTCGGTCAGCGTCTGCTCAGCAAGGCAAGCGCCATCAACAGAACGCACCCTGCAGCATCGACGGTGAGGATCGGCTTGACCATGTTCGCGTCGAAAGCCTCCTGGGCCCGAAGAGACCCGAGGTAAGGCTCACGATCAGGGCCCCCAGTGTGCCGGCCACGAAGCGTGCCAAGCGTCGCGAGGATGGGCAGCAGACGGGTGGGTGTGATCAGGAGTGACACGGCGAGCAGCCCGGCCCCGATCGCGTTCAGGAGGAACAGTCGGCCGATCGTCTCCACATAGCGGCAGCCGTCGTACCGAAGGTGGAGGTGGCGGCGCCCATGGCCACGGCCGTTCCCGCCGCGGCCGGCCGGAGCGCGGTGAGCGCGGTCGTGCGCTCAGTAGCCATTGCTGTCGTTGGTGTTGGTGCTGTCGTCCGGTGAGGTGGTGCCGCCCACGGTGAGCTCGGTCTTCATGCCCATGCCCTTGTGGTCGTCGACAGGGCAGTAGACCTCGTACGTGCCGTCCTTCAGCGTGATGGTGAGGTTCGCCGACTCCCCGGGTTCCAGCGTCCGCGTCTTCTGTTCCGTTCCTGAGCCCTCGATCTCCAGGGCGTGGTCGTGGCCTCCGTCGTTCTTGGCGACGAAGGTGTAGTCACCCGCTTTCAGCGTCGTCTCGGAAAGCTGCATCTTGAAGTCGGTCATCTTGACGTCCACCTGGGTGGTTCCCGGCTCGCCACTCTGTTCCGGGGCCGGCGATGAAGAGCCGCCACCGTCGCCGTTACCGCCTCCGCACGCCACGAGAATGCCCGCCACTGCTCCGGCAGCCAGCCCGGGCCCGACGTTCCTACGCACGAACGTCATGAGCGTCGTCGCCATGTCTCGGCCCTCCGTGAGAAATCGTCCTGCCCAGAGGTACGGACGGGCCGCGCCAGGGGATTTCCGGCAAACAGCATCAAGCGGGAGAATGGGGCCGTGATCCCGCGTGGCACTGGGGGAATCCATTGGGCGAGTTTCGCCGTATCCACTGGTGTGCGCGGATCGGGCCTGCCACTTGGGCGGCTCTCGGACGAGGCGCTGCTGGCGGGAATGGCGGCAGGCGCCCCGGAGAGCGCCCTCGCGTTCGTCCGCCGGTTCCAGCGCATGGTCTTCGGCATCGCCATCGCTGTCGTTGACGACTCACAGCTCGCCGAGGACATCGCCCAGCAGGCCTTCGAAAGGGCTTGGCGTCACGCGCAGGTCTACGACTCCCGGCGTGGATCGGTGAAGACCTGGCTGGGGACCATCACGCACAATCTGGCGGTCGACGCCGTCCGCTCGCGCAACGCGACCCCGGTCTCGCCCGAGGACCTCGACGCGTTGCTCGGCATCGTGACCCGGACGCCCGAACAGTGGGCCGTGGCCGACGAGACGGCCTCCCGGATACGGGCCGCGGTGGGTGGCCTGCCGCGCGAGCAGGCGCGTGCCGTGGTCATGGCCGGGATCTACGGGATGACCGCACGGCAGATCTCCGAGTTGGAGGGGATCCCTCTGGGCACCGCGAAGACGCGGATCAGGACGGCGATGGGGAGACTGCGGACGGTTCTGGGACCCGAGCGAGCCGATCATGACTGACCGGGACTGCGCGTGGCTGAGGTCCGTCGCCGACGAGCTGGCGCTGGGTGTCCTCTCCGGTCAGGAGCGCGCCGAGGCCATCGCCCACCTGGACCGCTGCGCCACCTGCCGGGAGCACGTCGAGCAGCTGACGCCCGTCGCAGACGGACTGCTCTGTCTCCTGCCGGGCAGCGAGCCGCCCGTCGGCTTCGAGACACGGGTGATGGACCGGTTGCGCCTGAACCGGCCCGCACGACGGCGGCGACCACGTGCCGCCGTGGGGGGGGGGGGGGGGGGAGAGGGGGGATAGGAGGGGGGGGGTCGGTCGGGGGT
>NZ_JBHTRZ010000002.1:0-6659 GCF_042795335.1 Streptomyces sp. NPDC056479
GCCTGGTGCAGACCACGGTCATTGACAGCGCGGAGTCGGAGATACCCGCCCTGCTGCCGATGCAGGCCGACCAGGCGCGCGCGTTCCGGCAGGCCGCCTGGCTCCCCGGTACACGCCTTGAGCCTGGCCTTTTCGGGTAGATGGGACACCGACCCGTCCGGCCGGCCCAAGGAGAGACTGACAACGGACTCATCGTTGAGAGCTGTGGGATGGGCACGCTCGCTGCCGGTGAGCGCCCGCGTGAAGCTCGCCTCGGACTCGATGCGTACACATCGCGCGACGCTCGGCTGGCCGCAGACGGCACCGGATCCGGCACACGCCTGCCTCCCTTGCCTCTTGCACGCCCTTGCCCGGCTGATGCGGCCCCTGCCCGCGTTCGTCGGGCACACCCGTAGGGACCGGCCGTCACCACGACCGGTCCCTACAAAGGAATCGCGGGAAGTCAGATCACCATCGATACCACCGACCTCGGCCACCGCCGACACTGGTGGAGCGCATAACGAATCCGAGCAGCCACACCACCAGCACGGCAAGGGCCACCCACCATAGGATCTTGACGGCGAAGCCGGCGCCGAAAAGGATTACCGCGAGAAGCAGAACAAGAAGCAGGGGAACCATAGTTATCAACCTCCTGCCCCTCCGTATGCCCGGCCAATGCGCCACCATTCCCGGAAAATACTTTGTTTATGGCGGGAAAGCCGGGGCACTCTTGGGATCACCGCGACAGCGGCACCAAAGGCTACGAGGAGGCGTGTTCCATGACTGCCGGCGAGAAGGCCAAGGCGAAGACCGAGCAGGCGAAGGGCAAGGTCAAGGCGGCCCTGGGGAGCACCATAGGTAACGACCGCATGGCCACCGAGGGACAGTCGGAAAAGAGCACGGGTGACGCCCGTGAGGCGAAGGAGAAGACCAAGGACGCCTTCAAGCACTGACGTTCACTCCTTCCCAGACAGAGGGCCTCCCCGGAAGAATCCGGGGAGGCCCCTTCTCAATTCAGTATCCGATGACAAGATCGTCATCGCGCCGGGCTGCCAGAGCGCCCCATGAATAAGGCGACGGCGGGTAAGCGAAACTACGCGTTAGCAACAACCTTGATGAAACGATAGGGAACGACTCTCCGGAAGAGTTCTATGGTCACCCCGCTAAAGAATCAGGCATCGGACGAACAGGACCTCGCGGCGCCCCTGCGGTACAGCAGTTCCTGGGACACGCCGGACGCATCGATCGCCGAGGCCCGAGCGGCCGTGCGCGCGCTGCTGGCACAGGCCGACCACCATCTTGACGAGGGGTCCGGCCAGGACGCCCAACTCGTCGTCAGTGAGCTGGTCACCAATGCGCTGCGCCACGCGCCCGGCCCGGGTCGCCTGGCGCTGGAAGTGACATCCGACGCTGCCGTACTGCGCATCACCGTAAGCGACACTTCCCCGCGCCCGCCCGAACTGCGGACACCCGACGCCCGCCGCGTCGGCGGGCACGGCCTGCGCCTGGTTACCCGGCTGTGCGACCGGCTGCACACCATCGCCCTGGACACCGGCAAGCAAGTCGTCGCACACCTTTACCTGCGCAGGCCCGCCTCCTAGCGGTCGTCTGTAGGAGCAGGAGTGCATCAGCATGCCCCACAACAGATGAGGTCGCCGGCCCGGCAGCGTTGCCGCCTTTGCCGCCTGCCCAGGACCTCCTCTCAGTTGACGAGCATTCCTTCCCGCAACCGGGCGAGGGTGCGCGACAGCAGCCGGGAGACGTGCATCTGGGAGACGCCCAGACGTTCGCCGATCTGGGCCTGGGTGAGTTCCTCCACAAACCGCAGGTGGATGATCTGCCGGTCCCGCTCGTCCAGTTCGGCGATCAGCGGAGCCAGGGCGTGGAAGTCTTCCACCAGCTCCAGCTCTTGGTCCTCTGTGCCGATGAAGTCCTGCAGGACGCTCTCGCCGTCGTCGCTGGAGCCGATGGTGGCGTCCAGGGAGGAGGAGTTGTAGCCGTTGGCGGCCAGGCGGGCCTCGGTGACCTCGTCTTCGGGGAGGCTCATCAGTTCCGACAGTTCCTTGACCGTCGGCGTGCGGCCCAGGCGGCTGCGGAGTTCCTCGGTGGCGCGGGCCAGTTGGACGCGGGCTTCCTGGAGCCGGCGAGGGACGTGCACGGCCCAGGTGGTGTCACGGAAGAACCGCTTGATCTCCCCCACGATGTAGGGGATGGCGAAGGAGGTGAACTCGACCTCGCGGGTCAGCTCGAACCGGTCGATAGCCTTGATCAGACCGATCATGCCGACCTGAACGATGTCCTCCATCTCCTCCGGCCCACGGCTGCGGAACCGGCCGGCCGCGAAACGCACCAGGGACATGTTCATCTCGATCAGCGTGTTCCGCGCGGAGCTGTACTCGCGCGTGCCCTCTTCCAACACCGCCAGCTGATCGAAGAACAGCCTGGACAGCTCGCGTGCATCCTTCGGCGCCACCCGGGAAGGATCGGCAACCTCCGGCAACTCACACGCCTGCGTGTCCGTCGCCGCCACCCTCATGAGCGCCATGAATACCCCTCCCACCATCGAAACCAACCAACATTGCCGGCCGTATGCCACCGGCACCGACGCGCGTCTACCCCCTCAGCCTGCATCCATGCCGACTCGTACGGACGGTGGTGGGAACACACTTGCCGAGCGGTGCGGCGCCAACAGGGCATGGTCCGGAGGCAACACAGTGCACCAGCACCGCCCGGCCCCCACACCCGAGAGTGGAACCCGTCGGGCGTGGGGGCCGGGCGGTGCGACCAAGCAGCTCCAGGGCGGCATTCGGGCAAAGCGGCTCCTTCAAACCGACGCCGCAGGTCAGTACCTATGCGTGTCGGTGCTGGTGCCGGGGGCGTTGACCGGGTGACACCACAGCGTTCATGTGTTGTGTCGGCGGCCCGTCCAGCTCTCCCGGCTGGGCTGCATCCCCGGCCGGCTGAGCCGGCCGGGGATGGGCGGCTCCGGACGTCATGGCACCGATAACTTCCGGAGCCGCCGCCCCACGGGACGGAGTCGGCCGCGGCAGTGAGTCGATCTTCGCCGAGTGCGCCCCATCAGTGACACGGCGCAGGAACGCCCACCCGGGGAAGCATGCCGGGGAGTGAACCAGGCCGGCCCGCCGCTCGTCGCGGCCAAGGACCCCGATCCGTCGTGAAATCTCGTGATCGGGGCCTTCACCATGCGAGCGCGGCCTGATGCGGCCCTGGGCGCTGGGCGGGGCACCGGGACCGACGGCGGCACGAGTCCCGTGGTGTCTTGACGGACCGTGCTATGGCCCCGTCATGCGGCGGGGTTGAGTTCGGCGCGACCGAACAGTAGGGCGTAGCCGGTGGGGAGTTGGTCGAGGATACGGGTGATCAGGTCGGGGCCGGCGTGGGCGGTGACGGCTGCGAAGACGGAGCCGGTGTCCCAGCGGGTGGTGGCCAGGGAGGCGCCGGTGCGGGCGGCGAGGTCCTTGACGAAGGCCCAGCCGGTCAGCGGCTGGGTCGCGGGGATCTGCGCGGTCAGCACGCGTGCGGCTTCCCAGGGCAGGCAGCGCGCGAGGTCGACGCGTTCGTCGCCGGTCAGCTGCCGTCCCAGTCCTGCCAGGACCAGGCGGACGGCTTCGTCGGCTCTCTCGCGGGTGGGGTAGGCGCCTTCGTAGCGGACCTTGTCCAGCATCTGCTCATACGCGGTCCCGTACGGCTGCTGGTGCTCAAGCGGTACACGCACGTCGGTGATCACTGCGGTGCATGCCTTTCGTCAAGCCGGGGTGGGGTGGTGCCGGTGGATGGCACCGATGGTCAGGTGGGCTGGGGGCGGCCGGAGAGGAGGTCGTAGCCGGCAGGGAGCTGGAGCAGGATCTGCCCAAGCAGGTCATCGTCGGCCGCGTCGACGACTGCGGACAGGACGGCGCTGACATCCCAGGTCGCGGTCTGATCGGTGGCGCCCTCGATCCACGCTGCGGTCGCCCGCACGAACCGCTGCAAGGGCAGCGGTTCGGCGCTTGCAGCGGGTTGAGCAGGATCAGGGCGAAGTCCTCCGGCAGGCGTGCCGCGGAGTTGGGCGCGGACCTCGCCGAGCAGTGCGAGCACCACACGAGCCGCCGCTCGGCTTCCCGCGCAGTGCCGTACTCGCCGCGCTCCTTCACATGGCCGAGGAACGCTTCGCGTCGCAGAGTCATCTCGGCCGCCACCCCTTTTCTTGTCCTTCGGGGCGCACGGGGTGCGGAAGACGGGGTGAGGGGGGAGATCAGGCGCCCGTCCTCCGCACCAGTCCGGCCGCTGTCAGCCGGAGATCTCCTTGTGCCCGGATCCGACGCCGATGGAGATCTTGCGGGGCTTGGCGCGCTCGGCGATCGGGATGCGCAGGGTGAGCACGCCCGCGTCGTAGTCGGCCTGGATGTGCTCGGTGTCGAGGGTGTCGGCGAGCACGATCTGGCGGGAGAAGACGCCCAGCGGTCGCTCGGACAGCTCCATCTGCACGTCGTCGGCCTTCGCCACCGGCCGCCGCTCGGCCTTGACCGTCAGCATGTTCCGCTCGACGTCGATGTCGATCGCGTCCGCGGTGACACCGGGGAGATCGAAGGCCACCACGTACTCGTCGCCCTCGCGGTAGGCGTCCATCGGCATCGCCGACGGCCTCGACCAGGTACCCGGGCTCATCAGCTGCTGCGTCAGCCGGTCCAGCTCACGGAAGGGGTCAGTGCGCATCAACATCGTGAAAACACCTCCAGCAGGTTCAGGCAGTTACTGCCAATGCGCTCACTGACACCGTTGTAACATGTCATCCAATGGATGACAAGCACGATGTCGTCAACAGGATGACGACCTGAGGGAGGTGCCCGTGACCCCGACCGACCAGCCGTCCCCGTCCAGCACCGACGCCCACAGCCCGGCCTCGTTCCTCGCCGCCGCGGCGGCCCTTAACGCCATAGACGACGCCCTACGCAACGCCCAGCAGGAGCCCAAGGACATCCCCGATACCTCCGGTCCCGGGCCGGAGCAGGCGCTGGCCTCCCTGATGCTGCTGCGGCAGGTGCGCGAGCAACTCGCCGGTTGGGAGACCGGCCTGATCGAAACCGCCCGCGATGCGGGTGCCAGCTGGGCCGACCTCGCCCACCCCCTCGGAGTCGCCAGCCGCCAGGCCGCCGAACGACGCTACCTACGAGGCCGCCCCGGCCCCGCCGGCAGCACCGGCGAACAGCGCGTCACGGCCACCCGCCAGGCCCGGGCCGCCGACCGCACCACCGCCACCTGGGCGCGCCGCAACGCCGCCGACCTGCGCCGCCTCGCCGGCCAGATCACCGCACTTGCCGACCTACCCCCCGCCGCCCGCCGCCCGCTCAACCAGCTCCACGCGGCCCTCGCCCACGACGACCCCGCCGAGCTCATCCGCCCTCTCAACGCCACCCGCCCCCACTTGACCACCACCCACCCAGATCTCGCCGCGCAGCTCGACACCCTCACACCGACCCCATAGCCCCGCCCATGAACGGGTGGCCCGAAAGCGCTGGCCGGACGGTTGCTTTGCCTGGTGCCGTCCAGGGTGAGAGACGGTCTGATCTTCGCCTTTTGGCCTGGTGTGGGGCGTCGTTTCGGGGGTAGGCGAGCGCCATCAACCGTGTTGCTTCAGGATGAAGGTGGCCGTGTGGGCCCAGTGGTGCATGAAGACGGATATGAGCTGCTGGTCAGCCACCCGATCCTGTCCGCTGTGGCCTTCGACGGCAGCGAGCCGATCGCGGAGGCCCGGCATGCTGCCCGTCGCTTCATGACCGAGGTGCAAGCCGTTCACGGGATCCCGGTGTCGCAGCGTGCCATGAGCATGGTCGAGCTGGTGGTCAGTGAGCTGGTGACCAACGCATACAAGTACGCGCCCGGACCGTGCCTGCTGGACCTGGAGATGGTCGACGGTACCGTGGAGATCAGCATCTGGGACACCGATCCGACGCTGCCGGCCGCCTGCCCGACCGATCCCGGCCGGGTCGGACAGCACGGCCTGGAGATAGCGATGGCGGTATGCCGTAGTTTCGAGGTACGGCGTGAACCAGTGGGCAAGCGCGTCAAGGCCGCCATCGTGCTGGCCGACGATCCCGGCGGGAGTCCCGTGGGCCGCCTGATGTGACCGGGCTGATCAGGCCGCTTGTGTCGCTCGGGACGGGGCGGCACGCTTCTTGCCAGCGGACGCGAGGGCCGTGTCGTCAGACTGAGCGTTGCGACTGCGGATCGCGACCCTGTACGCGCAGTTGCTCGTTGATGCGGCGGGCTTCTTCGAGTTGGTCTTCGAGGATGACGATGCGGCAGGCGGCCTCGATGGGGGTGCCCTGGTCGACGAGTTCGCGGGCGCGGGCGGCGATGCGCAGCTGGTAGCGGGAGTAGCGGCGGTGTCCGCCTTCGGAGCGCAGCGGGGTGATCAGGCGGTGTTCTCCCAGTGCCCGCAGGAAGGCAGCGGTGGTGCCGAGCACCTCGGCGGCCCGCCCCATCGTGTAGGCGGGGTAGTCGTCATCGTCGAGATTGTCGACGGGACGGGAACTGGCAGGGGGCATAGACCTCTTCTTTCAGGGGACGCGTCGGGGGGGACGGGGGGGGGGGGGGGGAGGAGCGCACCAACGTCTCCCCCCCCCCCCCCCCCCCCCCCCCCCCCCCCCCTTTTTCTCCCCTCCTCCCTCTCCTGCGTG
>NZ_JBHTRZ010000002.1:6669-473086 GCF_042795335.1 Streptomyces sp. NPDC056479
GGTGGGGTGGGGGGGGGTGGGGGGGGGGGGGGGGGGGGGGGGGGGGGGGGTCCTTTTTTTTTGGGGGGGGGGGGGGGGGTCCCCGCCCCCCCCCCCCCCCCCGGGCCCCGAGCTTTCAACACCATCTACCGACCAACTGCGCCGGCCTTCTTTGTCCGCAGGTTCCGCCTGGGAGGGTCGGGCTGCGGGGATCGCGGATGCGTGACCGGGGACCACCTTCCAATCCGGGGCCTGCGGTACCCGGGCGGACTTCTTCCTCGCCCGGGCGATCCCGATGGCGTCTGCTCCTTACTTTCGGTTACTCGATTGCACTGTTGGATACCGCGGGTACTGCTTGCGGCCCCCGTGGGGCTGCGTCCTTCTTGACGTGCATGCGCGGCAGTTCGCGTCTGCCGCGCATGCATCGACTTCCTCAGTACAACTGAAACTGTAGCCCGGGGGCGAGCCAATGTCTACTCTGACCGATACAGGTTTCCTCCGGATCCGATGACTGGACTTCTGATGCACATACACCTGGAAGAGTGATGTCTCGGGGTGAATACGTGTCCATCCGGTCATGGCAGGCCATCGGTGCAGCGCTCGGCCGGCGTGAGTGGGTGCCCGCGCGCTAACAGCCGGCCCACTCCAATGTGGTGCTCCACGTCGGGCACCGTGGGGAAGCGGACCAGCTGTTCGGTGAGGCTGGCCGCGTCCTGCGGGGTGGGGAAGATCGTGCGGAAGGTCGGGAGCACGGTGGAAAGGAGACGTCCTGCGGACTCACTCCGATCAAGGCGTAGAACCATCCAGCCGCCGGTACCACCCAGCAGACCCCCCGCCGTCCGGCCCGGCCGCAAGCTCGGACCGATCGCCCCCTTCGTCGACAGCGCCCACCGGGCCTGGCTCGACCCGATGCGCGACAGCTACCTCGCCAGCGGCCTGACCCTGAGCGACCCAGCACACGCGTCCGGTTCCCCAAGTCCAAACTCTCCGAACTCCTGCGCGGTGTCGGTCTCTACCCGCGCTGGGGAAATCGTCTACTTGCTGGCCACCGAGCTGGGCGTGCCGAACTGGCCCCTGTACCAACTGTGATGCCAGGCCGCGCTCGAGGCCCACAGGAACAGCGAGTGGGTCGACGACTGCACCGAACGGACCCCATCCTGCGGGAGGCGAGCACGATCTGCTGCACGGTCAAGGCGAGGGCCGGGGCGAGCGCGGCCACCGCGGCGGCCGTCTCACCGACGGCGACCAGGATCGTGCTCCAGGCGAACACCATCGCAGTGACGGCGACACGCCACCGGCAACGAAGGCACGGGCGATCCCTCACCAGCCGCTGCCGGAGACCACGACGCGGGTGACGCCCTCGTAGCCGTAGGCACCGCCGGAGGGGTAGGTGCCGCGCAGATGACCAGCCAGACGAACAGGGCGATCGCACCGGAGGAGTTGAGCAGGAACGGGAAGACCGTGTCCGGCCACAGGTAGTTGAAGCGACCGCGACGAAGCCGAAGACCACCGAGGCCAGGATGGCCGTCCGCGGCGGCCGAGCGAGAACGCCATCCGGGACGCCGTGTACTAGCCGGAGTTGAGGCAGGACAGCACCGAGGTGAGCACGACGGTGTTCATGGTCTGGCCGGCGTGCGGGATGCCGATGGAGTTCAGCGCGGCCACGTACGAGCCGTCCTTGAGGATGGCCGGGTCGTCCCAGCGCAGCAGCGACACCACGACCAGGATGGAGCCCAGGTAGAACACCGCGATCCGCCAGATCACGCTGTTGGTGGCCTTGGTGACCGCGGCCCGCGGGTTCTCGGCATCACCGGCGGCCAGGGTGACGATCTCGCTGCCCCTGAAGGAGAAGACGACCATCAGGATGCCCGTGAGGATCGCCCCTGGTCCGTGGGGCGCCGGTGAACGGGAACTCACCGTCTGGGAGCACCTGATCACGGCCGGGCTGGCACGCAAGCCTTGAGCCCGCCGCGCCGGCGCGGCACACATGGAGTGCCGGTTCGGCAGGCGTGGATGTCGATCGTCTCGTGGCGGTCGCTTCAGTCTCGGGGCAGGAGGGTGCCCAGGGGGCCGAGGTCCAGGTTCAGGTCCTCCGGTCGCAAGCCGTGCTGCTCGCAGAGTTCCGTCATGCGCTCGTCGAGCAGCATGAGGGTCGTTCCGATCTCGTCGATCTGCTGCTCGCTGAGATCACCCTGTTCCACCCGCCGGATCGCCTGGCGCTCCATCAGCTGGCGAAGGAGTTCCACCACAGTCAGGACGAGTGCCACGAGGTCGCGCCCCATCCGGTCCGGGTCCAGGTCGAGGCGTCCGCCGTCGGTCACAGGGGTCCCCCGTCCGCCCAGGGCGCCGGAACCCGCTCGTTCACCGACGACAGGAGGGCGTGCAGCGACAGCCGGACCAACGGCACCTCCGCGATCGCGATGACCAGGTCTCCGCTGATCACCACGCCGGTCGCCAGGACACGGTCCAGCAGATCCACGAGTGGCACTCCCACCGGGCCGCCGAGCGGCTCGGGGCTGTCCCAGGGCACCACCGTGTGCGTCATCGCCCGCACCTCGCCATCGCCTACACCTCGCCGACGAATGAATAGGGAACCCACGGCCCGGACAGCTCGATCCGTGCCCCGGTCCGCTCCTGCATCGTCCGGGTCAGCTGCGCGAGCTCGGCGGCTCGATGGTCCGCGACGAGATACGTGGCGTTGAGGACCTGGACACCCCGTTCCCCGGCTCGCTCGCCGTGCGGCCGGAGTCTGCGGAACGCCGTCGCCAGGCGGCATACCTCGGCGTCCACGGCCTCAGCCGTGCGCAGAGCACCGTCATGGCGCCGCTCCCGCCGCTGGTGCATCCCCCGCTTGCGCTCTAGGTAGGCGAGGCCCGCCCCAGCGGCCGGGCGCGTCCGGCCCGACGGCGCCACCGGCGAGGGCGCGACGGGTTCCGGGCCGACCTGTGTCTCCGCCGGCGCGTACACCTTCACCCCCCACTCGGCGTGCCGGGCGATGCGCCTCAGTACGGAATGGAACCGGTCCGCCTGCTCGGCCAGAGCCTGCCGCGCCCGCTCGTCGCCGTGATACAGCGTGGCCAGTGGCAGCGGAACCGTGGGCGCGCCGGCGGCCGCCACGGACACCACCTCGTGATGGGCGCGCGCGTAGCGCTCCAGCTCGCGCTGGTCGGAAAGGCGCGACTGCCAGGCCTCATCGGTGAAGTCCGCCGCCGGGACGGACTGGACGACGGCCGTCAGCGTCCCGAGTGGCAGTGCGCGCACGGGCTCCGCGTCATCGATGCCGGGCAGATCACGGACGGCTGCCGGGTCCGCATCACGGCAGACCGCGAAGACATAGGTGGCCAGAGCCCCCGAAACCGATGGGCCGCGATCCGTCATACGTCTGGGCTCCCCTTCTTTTCCCCTGCTGCGGAGGTGGTGTCCGCAGCAGGGGCGGCGACCGCCCGGGGCGACTCTTCCTCCCCGGCTCTCTGTGCCTCCAGTTGACGCCGCAACTCGTTGTTCTCTTCCCGCAGGGCGTCGCGGGCCGCACGTGAACTGAGCGCCGGATCGGTCTCCCACCAGTCGATGCCGGCCTTTTTCGCGGTGTCCACGGATGCCACGAACAGCCGGAGCCGGATGGTGAGCAATTCGATGTCGAGGAGGTCGATCTTGATGTCGCCGGCGATGACGATCCCCTTGTCGAGGACGCGTTCGAGGATGTCGGCGAGGCTGGCGGCCGGGGGGCCTGCAACCGGCTGGGCCGTCTCTCGGAAGTCGACTTCAGCCATGGCGCCGCCTGCTCGCTCCGCGCCTCACCATAGGCCCTTCCCTTTCATCTCGCGTGCCTCTTCGGTCTCTTGGCGCAGGTCGGGCCGTGGCGGCTTCGAGCCGGTCGAGCAGCCGTTCCTCTTCCCGTTCGAACTCCTCCAGGCTGATGAAGCCGTCCTCGAATTCCTTGTTGAGCACGGCCAGTTGGGTACGGAGGACGGCCGGGTCGTGCAGTTCGCGCTCGGCGGCCTCCTGGAGCTTCTCCGCCACCCAGACCACACCGCGCACCGGGGCGACGGGCAGGGTGAGCAGTCCTGTGATCAGCCCCATGTCAGACTCCAGCGGTCCGAGTCGGCCCGCTTGCGCCGGTGACGAAGCTGTAGCAGGGCAGAGGGCTCACGAGCCGCAGTTCCACGTGTTCACGGTGTCCGTCGGCGAACCGCTGAGCCGTGGCGCGGAAGCCCTCGTGAGCTGCTCGATCGACTAGAAACGACACGTTGAGCACACAGCCCTCGATGTCCGGTCCGGCAGCCGTCTCGCGCGCCAGGGGCGTCAGTTCGCGCAGGATGCGGCGACCCGCCTCGGCGGCGCGAGCGGCCAAGGCGGAGGCCACGGCCTCACCCAGCCGCAGACTGGCCTCGTAACTCGGACGACGGCGCGCCTCGTCGCGCAGTCGGCGCACCTTCCCGTCCTGCGCGACGAGGGTCGCCAGCGCGTCCTGCGCCGGGAACGCCTTCAAATTGGCCTCGACACGGCCGGAGACCCGCTCCAGGGCAGCGGTGTGGCCCCTGTCGGCATCGACGAGCTGCCGGGATACGGTCTCCTCGTCCGGTGCGACCATGCCGAAGCGCATGGGCAGTACGGGTCCGTCGGCCGCGAGGCGTTGCAGAAGCTCCTGGTGGGCCAGTAGGTCGCGGCGCCGGGCGCGCAGCTTCTGCGGCGCGTCGCTGACGACGGCCGCGACCCGCCCATGACTGATCGTCCGCAGCGGAGCGGCCGGTCCGCCCACGCCGCCGGCGTCAGCGGGCAGGACCGCGTCGGCCGGGACGATCGCGTAGACGTACACACCAGTGAACACGGCTCATGCCTCCTCGCGTCGGCGGCTCGTACCGCTGCCGCCGCTGCCGGAGGAGGCACGGCGCTTGCGCGGCCGTTCCTCCTCTTCCTCCTCGGACTCCTCGTCCGGACCGCCGACAACCTTGCGTACGGTGTCACCGACCGTTTCCGCGGCCTTGCGCACCTTGCGCTTGCCGATCGACTTGGCGGCGCTGCCGCTGAACAGCTCGGGAACGGTGGTGCTCCGTGAGTCCCGTTCCAGGTCGAGCCGGTTGCAGGCTTCGGCGAAGCGCAGATAGGTGTCCACGCTGGCCACGACGATGCGCGCGTCTATCTTGAGGATCTCGATGCCGACCAGGGAGACCCGGACGAACACGTCGATCACCATGCCCCGGTCGAGGATGAGTTCCAGCACGTCGTACAACGTGCCGGCGCGTGGAGGGCACGCCACTACCTCGTCGGAATAGGTGGTCGCAGGCATGGGGCGTCCCTTCCAGTCGTCGGGTGAACCGGGATCACTCGTCGGCGGAGCCACGCCGATAGCGGCGGACCCTGCGGTATTCCTTGAGCTCGCCGTTCCGGTCGACGTGCACCTCGTAGGAGGCGAGCAGACTCGTCGTGTCCGGGATCCGGGGAAGTTCCAGGACGTCCACGACGACGCACCATCCGTCGTCCTTCGGCGTGACGGCCGACACGCCCTCCGCTGGATGGTCGATCAGTCCCTGCAGACTGCGGCAGGCGGCATGCGCGGCGTATTCCGGTCCGCGAGAGGAGGATGTGCGGCGGGTGGATGCGGTCGAGGGTTTCCTCGCGTGCGAAGGACGCTCTTCTGCCATGAGGGCCAGCCTGGTCGCGGCGGTGAGCCTCCGCATCCTGGCAGCAGCCATCGGGGTGCCTGCGGACGTCCGCCACTGCCCGGCACTCCCGGGCGCCGGGCGCTCGGGGACACTCAAGCGACGGCCGGCGCGGTGCGGTCACGGTCGCTCGCCATGTGCTGCTGGATCAGTGCGGCGCGCGAGCTGATGTGCTCTTGCTCGTAATCCTGGGGTTCGCCCGGGTCATCGCCCGATCAGCCCAACGTGATCACAGCTTCACAAGCTGGGAGCGCGAGTTCGATTCTCGTCACCCGCTCCACGACTAAGGCCCAGGTCAGAGACCCGGGCCTTCTTACTGTCCATGGTGATCAGCTGTGTACGGGCGGCGGCACGAGCCTCCCGGACGGCCGCGTCCAGCCAGGCGGCGACCTCCTCTTGTCGCTCGTCGTCGGAGTGCTGGTAGATCAGCGCCGCCTTCTCCGAGGACTGGCCAGCGCGGACCATCGTCTCCTTGACGGTGGCGCCGGAGCGGGTGGAGAGGGTGTGCCCCGTATGCCGGAGGTCGTAGAACCGGAAGCCCTCCGGCATGCCGACGATCTCACAGCGAGGTCGCTTGACGTCCAGTTCGTGATGATCTGCCGGCTCGACGGGGTTCCGGGAACATGACAGGCACGGACTTCCAGGATCATAGAGTTCTCGACGCTCTGTGATCCGGGTGGAAGACCGTGCCAGCGGACGCAACACTGCCGATCTCGCCTGCCATTGACCAACTCATGCAGCAGCCCCAAGCCACACCCGCCGAACCTCGCGAGCTTGATCCGCGAGCATGGAAGGTCGAGGCCCTACACAATGTCCGAGACGAGACGTTCGTCGAGGACGCTTCCCAACTGCCGACCAGCACCGCCCCTCGCGCTATGGCCACCTGGCGCAACCCTCGCCATCGGCGCCCTCCGCCGCGCTGGGAGCACCAACTTCGCCGCAAGCCTGCGATACAACGCCCGCGACGTACGGCGCCCCCTCGCCCTCCTGGGACTCACATAGCCAAAACCCGACTACGCCGAAGCCCTGGGGCTCACGTGACCACGGAACGGCATCCCACCAAGACTCTGCCCACGGACCTACTCGCCCGGCGGAACTCGAATGAAGCCCTCGGTCCAATCGTTCTCATCGAGCTCGCAGGCGTCGAAATAGAAGCACTCCGGTTCATCACGGAAGCCTGGTAGCAGTCGAGCCTGACGCACACGCTCTTCAACCCGTTCAAGGGTTGAGTAGATACCGAGCAGCTTCACGTCGTCGCCGTCCAACTCGTCGCAGAACACGCCGCTTTCATCGACGTGCACTGTCGAGCCGTCGTCGCCAGCTTCGTTCTGGTGGCCGACATGCCACAACGGATACACGATCACGGGCGCGAAGCTATCAGCACTCGAATTCGTGGACGTTCGGCGCCCCTCACCTCCTGGGAGCCCACGATCACAAACCGGGCATCACGCGACTTCGCCGAGGCCCTGGCCCTGGCCCTAGAGCCTGTTCTGAGTTCAGATCACGAATAGGCCCAGTACTGGTACTCCCAGATGCTTCTGTCGTGAGTATCCGTACTCACGACAGCAGGCTGCGGAGGGGGACGGTCGACGGGTGGTTGAAGAAGAGGAACGCCGCCGCGTACGTGTCGCTGTGGGGGTGTGCGTGGGTCTGGGCGCTGTCGAACTGGCCCTTCTTCGGGCTGATCTGACTGGGCTGGGTTGTGTCCTACCTGTCGTGGGATCCGCAGAGCCACGGAGATCCGCCGGCCGCCTACCAGGAGAAGTCCCTGTATGTGGCCGCCGCCGCTGGTGCGGCTGTCCTCGTCGCCGCCGCCTTCCGCTCCTGGAGAGTGGCCATCGGGCAGGTGATAGCGGGCGGAGTGCTGCTCACGCTGGCATTTGCCGCCGGGAGCGCGGCGCAGGGCTACTACGAGTCCTCCTACGAGAACGCCTGCCATGCAGGAGGATTCTGCGACACTCCTGCGCCCGCCCGGTGACAGCATCATTCGAGACAAGACACAGCCCACTCGCCCGTGTGCAACTGACGATCTTCGATTGCGCCTGGGCCGTGGTCTTCTGCTTGAGGCGTTCGTCGGGGGTCTGGCCGCCGAGGCCACCGTGGGGGCGATGGTAGTTGTAGTAGTCCTCCCACTCGCGCAGCTTGTCGTTGAAGACCTCGGCGTCGTCGATGATGACGCCGTCGAGGAGCCGGTAGAACTCCTCGGCGTCGATGCGGTGGGAGCGTTCGACCTTACCGTTCAGCCGCGGGGTGCGGGGCTTGATGTAGGTGTGGGCCGTCCCGGCGGCGGCCCGGACAATGGTCCCGGGGATTCGTACGGCGGTGAAGAGGAGGCCGCACTGCAAGACCGCCGCGCCGTCCTTCTCCCACTCGGCGTGCGCCCTGTTCTTGTCCGGCGCCGCAAGCAGGAGCCACGCGACAACGCCTCGGCGGCGATCAGCAGTCGTGATCACCCTGACGTCGGTCTGGCTCGTCTTCGCGGTCTTCACGGTTCCGGCCTCCTACGTGCTCGCTCACAACACGAGCCAACTCCCGTGCAACTGCTTGCGCCGGAAGTCAGACCGGACTTTCAACCGGACTTTTCATCGGGGCCGGACTTTCAAGATTGGAGAAAGCCGCTACGGTCGGTAGACGACCGGATCGCCGGAGGTACGAAGTGGCTGAGAAGTCGCCCTTCGAGCACGCATGCATCGCTGCTGGCTTAGGGCAAACAGGGGACTTTTTGCGGGTTTTCGAGGAAACCGCCCAGCTCCTCGGCGAGCTGGCGAGCTTGACTGATCGGCAGGCCCGCCGGTGGAGGCGGGAAACCCCTCCCCAACGCCCCGGGCGGGCTCATGGCGTGTGCTGCATGCAATTTTTGGGTTCGATCCGATTGAGCTGGGCTTTCGGAACCGCCCACCGGGTGTCACCGTGGGGAGTGCACCGCTCCTCGCACAGAAAGGCCCCGAGAGCGTGAAACGTCGGTATTTATGAAGGGCACCGCCGGTGTCGCCGCTGCGGCCGGAATGCCTGCATCGGCGGGCAGGGGAACGCCGCCCGGCCCCAAGGGCTCCGTCGGCACAGCCCACGTCATCGAACTCCGCGAGGGCCTGCGGTCCCTGTACCAGCTTGATGGCGCCTACGGCGGCGGAGATGTGCGCTCCCTCGCCCGCAAGCACCTCAAGCGCATCGAGCGGATCGTCAACACCAACACCTACCCGGACACGATCGGCCGGCAGCTCCAGCTCCTGTCGGGCGAGACCGCGGAGCATTGCGGCTGGCTCTACTACGACGCCGACAACCAGACGGCCGCCCGGCGTTTCTGGGGTGAGGCGCTCACCACCGCGACCGTTCTCGGTGACGACAATCTCGCCATCATGGTGCTCGCGGCATTGTCTATGCAGGCCAGCTTCGAAGGCCGCCCCCGTGACGGCCTGAACCTGGCCCGCGCCGCGCAGGCCCGCGCCGTCCGGTACGGCTCCCCCATGCTGCAATCGCTCCTCGCGTCCCGCGAGGCGCGCGCCTTCTCCCTCATCGGCGACGAGACCGCCGCGAAGAGGCAGTTGACCGAGTCGATGAGGCTCGCCGAGCAGGGAGACCGCGGTCGTCCCTCACCGGACTGGGCTGCCTTCCACGGGCACGCCGAACTCGACTACGCGCAGGGGCTGCTCTACACGGAGACCGGGCACCACCACTGCGCCGTGACGTTCTTGCGGGCCGCTCTCGCCCACCAGCACCGCACGTACGGACGTAACCGGGCCCTGTACCGGCTCACGCTGTCCCGGAGTCTCGTCCACGCCGGCGAAGTCGACGAGGCCGCGCACGAGGCTGTCGAGAGCCTCGAGCACCTGGAAGAGGTCGAGTCGGGGCGGGTCATTCGACGCCTCAAAGAGGTCACCGGTCACCTGAAGGGCGTGGACGCCGTCAGCGCCCGTGAGGCTGCTGACCGTCTGACCGAGTACACCGAGCTGAGCGGAGCCGCCTGATGGCCGAGGCGACCTTCGACCTCCACGAGGCGACCGAGGCCGCCAGCCAGCTCGATGCGTTCCTCCACGCCTACGAGGAGGTCTACCAGGAGCCTCCCTACTGCGAAGGCCCATCGGACGTCGCTGAGTTCATCGAGCACTACCAGGTCCAGGCGCAGCCCCCGGGATCCGGCTGGTCCTGGCACGCGAGGGGGACGAGGTCGTCGGCTTCACCTATGGCTACCTCCTCGCTCCTGACACCCGTTGGTGGCAGAACCTTCAGCAAGTGCCGCTGCCCGACGCGTTCACGCGGGAGGACGGCCAGCGGACGTTCGTCATCATCGAGCTGGCTGTGCGCAAGCCGTGGCGGCGACGCGGCATCGCGCCGAACTGCACGCGCAGCTGCCGGCAGGGCTGGACGTCGAGCGGCTCACACTCACGATGCGGCCCGAGCCGGAAGCCGCGCCGGCCCAGTCCGCCTATGCGGCATGGGGTTACCGGAAGGTTGGGCTGTCCCACCCGTGGGACGATGCGCCGCTGTACGGCTGCATGGTCCGCGAACTGCGCTGAGTCACGCGTTTGGCGTCTCTCTCACGTCGGGCCCCCAGATCCCACCGCGCTCCGCGAAGCAGGACCTGAACAGCGGATTGGCGAATGCGCCGCACCTCTGCACTTCTCGGAGCACCGCGCGCACAGGCCCTCATCGGTGCTCGTCCCCAGCCCTGGCGAGATGACGTTGCAGGTCGATGTGCCGGAACTGGTAAACCGCTCCAACTTGCCGCAGCACACCCCGATGCTGGTGAGCGTCGGCGAGGAATGCCATGAGGTTGCGAGGAATGCGGTGACGGGAGGCCAGTTGCAACTTGGCTGCTGAGAATGGGCCCCAGGCCGTTTTTGTGAAGGCGATGGTCAGGCCGAGCCATAGGGCGCCCGCCAGCACGGCCGCTTGGCCCGCTGCGGCTGCACCGCTCAAGACAAGGAGTATCCAGGGACCGAGACCCGCAGAGGCTGCGACTCCGAGAGTGAGAGTCCAAAAGACGCGTCTGTCCCGTGACCAGAGCACCATAGGGCCGACCGCCGAGGCAGTCTCGGCTGAGCTGACTCCCAGCCCGAAGGCAATGCACAGGCCCAGTCCGACTGTCGCGGCCGAGGCAAGGGGCAGGCCTGCGGGTGCGACCAGTAGGACAGTGGTGGCTACCGCGATGGCCGCCCCCGGCCAGTTCGGCGCCCACCGCAGTCCCGATGCAGGACGACGTGGTTCTTCGTCAAAGGCCAACCAGCCTGGCACCGCGAGGACGGTGCCGACGACGACCCCGAGGATGGGTCCGCCGAGCAGGGCCCACATCCTGCTCTCGGCATCGGGAGCGATGATGAAGCTGATGGCCGTGAACACGACGCCGAGTAATAGGCACATCGCCTGGGTGACCATCACGGGGATGCTGCGTTGAACGGCTCGTCGTAGTTTCCACCAGGCCAGGTCAGGGGTGGCGTTGTGGACGCGGTGAAGGTAGCGCGCAAGGAAGACGAAAGTTCTCTGGGCCTGTTGAGGCGTCCACCGGCATGGATAGCGGGGATGGGAGCGATAGGCGGCTGTGATGAACGCGGAGAAAAGGTGGCGCTCGACGGCGACACGGGTGGAAAAGCGTGATGTATCGCAGAGTTCTCCGGGGTTGGGCAAGCCGTGAGAGCTCTCGCCAGGGCGGGGGTTGTAGATGGCGCGGGCCAGGAAGAGCATGAGCGGTGTGCGCAATGCCTCACCGATGGGAGTTGGGGTACCCAGCTGGGCAGCCACAGGGTCCCAGCGGTCAGCGGCGTATGCGCCGGCTCCGGCATCGCGCCGCAAGTAGCCTGCGACATCTACGGCCTCCAGAGGACGTAGCTCAATGCCTGCTGCTCCAGCCAGCCTGGCCGGCAGACCGGAGCGGGGGTGCGAAACATCCCGGTACTCGCCGACCCTGCTGGACAGGACGACGGGATGCCCCATGGGAAGTGCTTCGTTGATCGCACTGAGAGCTGCCGCGCGAAGGGGCGTAGGAATCTCGTCGAAGCCGTCCAAGACGGGGAGGATCAAACGGCGGCCGAGTAGAGCGCGGGCGCGATCAATCTGCCCGTACCGCGTAGGTGCAGGCTCAGCCAGGCTGGGATAGTCCGAGGCGAGCCGCTCCGCCATCCAAGCGTAGAGATCCTTTCGTGTGGGATTCCACGTCGCCAGCGGAAAGAGCACTGGAACGGCATGAGTGTGCGGGCCGGCAGCGCTCGTCATCCGTCGGTGAAGCAGCCCCAACACCAGCCGTGAGAGAAGGACTGTCTTTCCCGCCCCAGGTCCTCCCAGCACCAGAAGTCGCCGAGTAGGTACCCTTTCTGCGAATACGCGCGTGATTTCCGCCCCAGAGCCTTCCAGCTCTGTTGGGGAATTCGCCCACCCCTCAGGGACACTGCCCAGCTCTCCAGGCCAGTCGCCGGCAGTCGCCTGGAGCAGCGGCCAGGATTCGACCAGATCGTCCGGGGCGGCCCTCCACCTCACCGTCATGGGATACGGATCGTTCACGCGCCGCACCTGGACCTCGGTCTCCCACTGATTCTGCACGGCCTGCGCCAGATGCTCTGCGATCTCCTCCAGTGGCTGCTCGGCAGCACGTTCTGCACCCGAGCGGAAGGTCACCCAGGACAAGAACAACGGAGCCAGCGTAGGCAGCAGTGACGCTGCAGTCGCGGCCGCCCCAAGGTGAAAACGGTGTGCGAACCACAACGCGCCGATGATCCCACCCAATGCCAACGCAAAGTAGACCGTACTAACTCGCCGCGTTGAGCTTCTCCATCCCCCCATGCCCGCATCATCCCGCGCGCATCCGCGACGAGGAAGGCAGACGGTGAACTGTGCGGATCGACTACTTCTCCACCACGCGAAGTGGCTGGTTCAGCGGCCCGGCGCTGACCATGCGGCCTCATCGAGGACTGCCACAAGCTCGTACGCCGGCGGTCTCGGAGAGTGTCGCGGAAAGTGATCGGTGCCCCCGCATCGTGAGTCAGCTGCAGCCGCTTCCGTCTGGTCGCCGCTCACGAACGAAAGGGAAGGGTCCGCCGACGAGCTGGCGTGCCTCATACAACATCGAGCATGCCGGGTAAAGCGTCCGGAGCCACCCACTGCTGATCCCTGGCGACGCTGCTCCACCACGTCCGACGCTAGCGGGGTACCGACACCCACCCGGAATCCCGCGGGCTCGTCCCAGACTGGTGGGCGAGCCAGTCCTGCAGCTCACGGTGGCGGAACTGGTAGGCGTTTCCCGAGATGCGCAGAAGTCCGCCCCGGTAGGCCCAGTCGAGGAACGTACCGAGCCGCCAGGGGAGAAGCCGCCGCGTACACAGCAGCAGCATGACGTAGCGGGTCCAGGCGTTCGCCACAAGGATGACTGCGCACAGCGACACCACACCCAGCGCTACACCGTAAGACGCTCCCATGGTGCCCCCTGCCCCCACCCCGACCACAAGGCCGAAGACAACGGCCACCAGGAGCCCCGAGACGAGGTCGCCGCGCAGCAGCAGTCGGGGGTCGCTCACCGTGCGGTCCGCGGCGTCCGCGGGCTGCGAGGTGGCCTTGCCGAGGAAGGCCGTGCTCGTCAGCATCACGAGTGCTGTCACGACGCCCAGAGCAGTCAGCACGCTCACGGGGAACCGCTGGGTCATGTCCGCCATTATCGACATCACGGTCGCGAACATTGCGGCCAGCATTCCCGCGGACACGAGACACGAGTCCCCGGGGCCCAGCCTGCGATAGGGCACGAGCTTTCTGGGCTGGGGCCATGGTTGGCTCCACTGCAGCAGTCCCCACAGGCATACAACGACCGCCGCGCCGACGACGAAGGGAAGCGGCGGTGTGGGTCTGGTCAGGGAGGCCAGCAGCCCGAACCCGACCGCGGCCAGGGCGACGAGTGCGGTGCACACCGCCAGATGGATCAGCCGCACGCGGCGGGGACCGGCCAGCAGCCACAATCTGTGCCGCACGATGTCCCGATCCGGGGCCGCCGGCGGGTGCGAATCGGCAACTCCCGTCCCCGTCGACCCGCTGCTCCACGGCATTGGGCCAACGGCCGACGGCATGGTCCGCAGATGGTCGGCCAGCAGTCCCAGCCAGCGCTGGACAGCCTGAGTGTCGTAGCGGCCGGGTTCCCATGGGTGCAGCCGGACGGAAGCCGGTAGGAACTCCGCCAGCAGATGAGCCTGCACGCTGCCATCGGCGGCTCGCGCGCACAACTGCTCCGGATCACCGCCGTCGGCGTACACGGTGGCGGCGAGCGTCAGTTGCCACGGCGTCGACAGCGCGGCAGCCAGCGGGCCCTGAGGATGCCGCCCCAGTTCGTCGAGCACGGGCTGCCAGGCGTTGGTCAGAGCGCGCCCGTCGAGGTAGCGGCGGGCCTGGTCGGCAGTGACTGGCGCCAGGTCGATCCATGCCGAGTCCCGCAAGCCCCTGCCCGCCCCGCTGAACACCTCGTACTGCTCGGCGCGACAGGTGAGGACCACGGGGGCCGGCGAGCGTCCGTGGAACCGGCCATTGAGTGTCTCCAGTGCGGCGCGGGCACGCGGCGCCGCGGCAGGGGAGGCAGCGGCCGGATCCATCTCGTCCAGGCCGTCGAGGACGGGCAGCACGCGCCCCTGCCTCACCAGTAACCGGGCGACGGCCGGATGCCGGTCGTACTCCTCCACCAACCGCTCGGCCAGCCAATCCTCGAACGCACGATGCGTGTCCCAGCCCGCCAGGGCGAGCCGCACCGGTACAAGGTCTTCGGGCCCGCGGTTCTCCAGCAGGGCCAGGACCAACTCCACCGCCAGTACGGTCTTGCCTGCCCCAGCTTGTCCCGTGAGTACCACGCGCCCGTAGCGGGTGCATCCGTAGAACGAGCCGATCTCTCCCAGCCGCCCGGCAGACACTGGTCCCGAAGGGCCTTCCACGACCGCAGACCGCGCCTGCTCGCGCACCCGGAACCCCACATCGATCGCCACATGATCGGCGCCCAGCAGCTGCCTCCGCTGGAACGTCTCCAACTCCATGACCCGCGCGGCCAGGTCCTCGGCCAGCATCGGCGAGTCCACCGGCTCCCACGGACTGCGCCGCAGCCCCACCACCGACACGACCAGCGCCAAGACAGCTACCAGGAGGCCCACGACACCCGCCGTGTCCTGCGGCTCCAGACCGCCGCGAACCAGGGCCCGCAGGGTCCACACCCCACATGCCGCGACCGCGACGCCGCTGAACGCGAACACCGCCTGCCAGACCCGCCGCCTACCACGTCCCCCACCTTGCATGCGGCCATCATCGCCGCGCTGAATTCCGCTCGCGCCGACTTCCCACAATCGCCACCGAGTTGAGGGATCGACCGACCAAGGCCGGTTCCTCACCTCCGGACCGCAATGCCGCCCGGTTGCGTTCCAGACGCTGGTGCCGCTGCTCAGGTGTGGGGCGATTTCACCCGCTCGGGTGGGGCAGCCGAACGACGTCGCGGCCACACCGCACGTGCGCTGGCGGCGCACGTACGACCGGGTACGGCGGGTACCCGCGGGGTTGGAGTAGGGGTGGCCGGCCAGGCATCCCGGAGCTCAGCGTCGGACCACCACGGCCGTCGTACGGGGTGTCGGTGTTCAGCGCGGGGCTGCCGCAGCCGCGGTAAGGATGCGGTCCAGGACGGAGACCGGGATCGCCGGGTTGGTGACCGCAGCGCATGCCGTGTCGCGGTCGTGCAACAGCCCGGCCAGGACGCGGGCTGGCAGCCGCGGATTGCGCACCGCGGTGCCGCGGACCTGGGCCTCCGGGTCGTTCAGCAGCCGCACCGCGTCGGCCGGTGACAGCCGGGGATCCTCAGCCGCGCGGCGGCGCACCTCGGGCACGGGATCCCGGGCCAGGCGTGCGACGTCGGCGGGTGTCGACTCCGGATCGTCCAGGGCCAGGCGGCGCATTCGTCCGCTGGGGTCGGCGGTGTAGCGCAGCAGGCCCGCACGGGGGAAGTTGGGGTGGCTGCGGGGCCGGTCGGGGTGACTGAAGCTGCCGTCCCACCAGCGCCAGACCTCCAGCAGCATGTCGGCCGGCGCGTCCTCGCACGATTCGGCGAGGAACAGGCGGACCACCCGGTCCCGGTCCTGCGCCAGGCGCGCCACGACATCCGGCGGGAGGTGCCGGGCCCGAGCCACACTGCGGCGGACCAGCGGGTGGGACGACGCGGCGAGACGGCGCATCGCGTCGGCGTCGCGGTGCAGGTCCTCGACCCAGGGCAGGGTGTGCGACATCGACATCGACGTCGGGTCGAAGTCGTGGCGTACCGCGGCACGTTGCTCCTCGGTGAGGTCGGGGCGCAGCGCCACCGCGGAACGGATGTCGTCCTGCGGGTCCTGGGCCAGCACGGCGACGCCGTGCGCGCTCAGGCCCGGGTTGGCGGCCAGCGCCCGACGTACCTCCGCGTCCCCGTCCCGGACCAGCTCCGCCTCCAGTTCGGGCGCGAGGCGGCACCGTTCGAGCACAGTCCGCGGGTCGGGCAGGGCGGCGAAAACCTCGCGCGGCATGGGTACGCCGGCGTGGTGGGCGAGCAGCGCGGCCGTTCGCACCGCGTAGTCGGTGTCGGCCAGCAGCCGCTCCCGCAACGGCGCAGCGAGGTCCTCCCACCGGGTACAGGCCGCCGCCCGCACCTGGGGATCGGTGTCGGTCGCGAGGCCGGGGAGGTGCCGTACGGGGAGCCCCGGGAGTTCGGCGGCCTGCGCGCGGGATGGGCCGGCGAGGAGGTCGTCGTATAGGTCCTCAGGGAGTTCGGCGCCCCAGATGCAGGCATGCTCCGCCCAGAGCACGCGTCGATCGGGCGACGGCTCGGCGCGGACCAGGTGTACCCACTGATCGGACGTGAGCTTGGGCCGGAACGTGTCGGCGGGCCTTGACCGCACCCGTGGATCGGGGTGCGCCACGGCGGCGTCGAGGACGGCGGGCCGGTCGCATCCGTGCAGGAAGCCCTCCTCCACATCCAGCAGCCGGATCAGCAGTTCGTCCGTCGCGGCCGGATTGAACCCGATCCCCTCCGCCCAGTGCTGAGGCCACGCACGTCGGCCGGGCACCGCCGCCCACACCTCGGCGCGCTCGGCCTCCGTCTCGCGCCCGGCAGCCGCGACGACCTCCTCCAGCCGCTCCGGCAGTCGGTCGAGGGCCGTCACCCGGGGCCCGCCCGCGCCGGGCACCTCCGCCAGCAACACCTGCCCGTCGAGGGAGAGCGCCACGAACCCGGGGTCGCCGGTCAACTCCGGCACACCGCTCCCGGCACACCGGACCCGGGTCCACCAGGAGTCGTTGCCGCCGATCCGGTGCCTGAGGACGGCCACCAGGAACTCGCCGTCGACATCACAAAGACGGCGCCACCACGCGGCATCGAGCGCATCCCGGACCACGCCGTCCGGCGCCGCGATCCCGCGAGCGATCCGCCAGCCGGCCTCCGGCGGGAACAGGCTGCCCGGGCGCACCTCCTCGACGACCGTGAGTCCGGCGCGTGCGAGTAGTTCGGGGAGTTCCTCTCGGTGCTGCACCCGGTCATGATCCCCACCGGCTCGCAGTGGGACAAGGCCCTCAGCCCAGGCCCCAACGGCCCTCAACCGCGTACTTGGGCGCAGTCGCCCATGAGCCAGTCATCCTCAAACGGCCCCGTCGCAAGGTGCAGCGGCGGGCCCAGCCGCCACGAGGCGGCAGCTCTCTCAGGTGCGCCGGCAAGCGGTCTGCCTGCGTGTGGAATCCAAAGGGAACCATCATCGACGGCGCGCAGCAGGAACTGCTCCGCATTCCAAGACGGCTAAGGAGCTGTTGTCTTTTCGTTCTTGAGGAGCGTCCGTCGAACGGGAGCCTCGATGTCCCGTCGCATGCGACGCGTATGGGTTCTCAGCCAATCGAGGTATCCGCTCGGGCTGCAGTGCCGACGTCGGCTCATATCCGGTGGGCTACGCTGTGCGGCTATGAATACCGGGACGGCCTTGCGCCACACACGGATCGGTGACCCGGTGCTCTTCTGAGCGCCGTACGGGCCGCTTTGGGCCCGCCGTTCGATCGAGGCTCTTGCGCTGCTGCGCGCGCTCCGCCTCCGTCGTGTTGATCACAGGCTCTGCACATCAACCACGACAGGAATATTCATGCCCACCAAGACGCTGCGGATTCCCACCGCGGACGGCCAGGCCGACGCCTTCGCCGCCTTCCCCGACCACGGCGAGCGGCACCCAGGGGTTCTGATGTACGCGGACGGCTCCGGCATCCGGCCCGTGGTGCGGGAGATGGCCCGCGAACTGGCCGGGCACGGCTACTACGTGCTCGTCCCCAACTCCTTCTACCGGCACGGCCCGGCACCGCTGGTCGAGCTTCCCGAGTACATCGGAGAAGAGGTCCGGCCCGCGGTCGTCGCCCAGCTGATGCCCCTGATCGAGGCACAGAGCAGGACCTGGGCAGCGGTGCGGTCGCCGACATTCGCAGCGGTGAGCGATCGCCCACTCCTGCCATTCCAGCTCGGCCGCAGCCCGTCGACTCGACGTCGAGCGGCGAGTTCGTGCTGTTCCAGCAGTCCGACAACCGACGGAATCCGCGACCTCCCGGGGAACGACAACCCGACAGGCCACCACTGCCACGGAACCACCACTCCTACCCCCGACCAGCGGAAACGCGTCGATCACGTCCGGAAAGACAACAGCTTCTAAACCACCATCCCGGAGCCGAAGGACCAGCGGGCCCACCGCAAGCGGCGCGGCAGCAAGGGCGGCCGACCCGCCGGCTTCGAAAGCGAGATCCACAGGCGCCGTAACGAGGTCGAGCGGACCATCAACCGGCTCAAGAACTCCAGGGCCGTCGCCACCCGTCGCGAGCGCGACGCAGTCGCGCCGATAGGCGGTGAGCACGCCCAGGAGGAGGCACGCAGACTGCCATCCCCCGAGAAGACGGATGGCGAGCACACCACCATATGGCACGTGTGCTCACCCTGCCCCCATTCCGCGCACCTCGCGACGCCGGGTGAACACCGAGCCGATACGGGGCGTCCAGCAAGTGTCTGCTCAGCGCGGGCCGCAGTACTCGCGACCCGCCCCGTGATCCGGCCGCCCGGCATGTGCCACGATGCAGTGAACTGACGTTCGGGGGAACGCGTTCAGCGGGGGACGGAGTGGAACAAGGGAAGCGGGACAGGCGCCGGGCGTTACCCGGGGCAGGCGTCGCCGCCGGGGTCGTAGGGGCGTTGGCCGTCGCCGCCATCGTGCTGCGGCCCGCAGAGGGGTTGCTCCATTCCGGTAAGGGGCCGCTCGGCCAGTGGGGCATCGTCGCGATCGGGCTGTCGGTCGCCTGGACGGTGGTGGCCATGTTCGTCACCCGGCGCCTTCGTCACCGAATCGGCGCCGACCGCACCGCGCTGCCACCGGGCGAGGAACGGCTGCGGCAGGCAGCCGTGCCGTTGCTGGTCGCGGGACCGGGCGTCATCGGCGTCCTGGGCCTGGTCCTGCACCGGTTCGATCACCGCAGCACTCCACCCACCCCACCTGTGGGGCCACTGCCCTCCTCCCAGCCGACTGGCCCCAACAAAGAGACGTCCGGCGGGAGTTCAGGGCACGAATGGGCCCTGCCGCCGTACCTCCTGCTCGGTCTGCTGGCCGCGGTGGTAGTCGTGATCATCGCGGTGGCCGTCGTGCCGCGGCTGCGGCGGCACGGGCTGAGGGTGCCGCCGCACCTCGACCCCGCGGGCGCCGCGGCGGAGGCCGAGGACGCCCTTCTGCTGCTGTACGCCGTACGCTCGGGCCGCCGCGCTCTGGTCGACGCCGGCGACCCCCGAGCGGCCGTCATCGCCTGTTACGCCGCGATGGAGGACGCTCTCGCGGCGTCCGGCGTGCGGCGGCGCGCCTCCGATAGCCCCGCCGACCTCCTCACCCGCGCCGTCGACGCGGGCCTCGCCCCGACTCCGGCCGCGCCCCGTCTCACCGCGCTGTTCCGCGAGGCCCGTTACTCCTCGCACCCCATGGACGCCGCGCACCGCGAGGCCGCGGCAGAGGCCCTGGAAACGATCGCCTCGCTGCTCCAGGACCGGGAGTCCGCACGGTGACCGGGCCAACGGGCAAGGGGCAGATGCCGGGCATGCTCACGCTACGGCGGCGGCTCGGACTGCTCGGCGGCGCGGTCGCCGGCTCCGGTGTCCTGCTCGTACTGCTCCTCGACGGGCCTCGGGCGGCCGCCGCCCTCGTGACCGTGCTCGTCGTCGCGGCGCTCGTCGTCGCCCGCTACGTCGCCGGGGCGGACGCCTTCGACTACGGAGGACGGGACGAAGTACGGCTGCTGCAGACGCGGGCACCGGGCATGGGCGAGTGGCGACGGAACGTACGGACCGCCACGGGGCCCGACGGCGCCCTGTACTACCGCGCCGTACTCCAGCCCGAACTGCGCCGCCTGTACGCCGCGGCGCTCGCTGAGCACCACCATGTATCGCTCGACCACCAGCCGCAGCGTGCCGCCGAGTTGGTCGGGCCCGAGTTGTGGCCGTGGCTGGGGCCCGAGCCGCCCCGGACAGGGCCCGACGGCGACATTCCCCTCGACGTGCTGCGCCGCCTCGTCGACCGGCTCGAGGAACTCGGCACACCCCGCACTCGTACTCCCCGCACTCGTAAGGAAGAAGCCACGTGACGAGTCCCTCCACGCCTCAGTCCCGCACCGCCGGGCAGGTCGGCGAGCAGGCCGGTGCCGTACTGCGCGAGATCGGCCGTGCCGTCATCGGCAAGTCGGACGCCCTCGAACTCGTGATGCTGGCCGTGCTGGCCGGCGGTCACGTCCTGGTCGAGGACCTGCCGGGGCTCGGCAAGACGCTCGTCGCACGGTCCTTCGCCACCACGCTCGGCCTGGACTTCCGCCGGATCCAGTTCACGCCCGACCTACTGCCGTCGGACGTCACCGGGACGCCGCTGTACGACCAGCGGACCGGCGAGACGGTGTTCCACCCCGGCCCGATCTTCACGCAGCTCCTGCTCGCCGACGAGATCAACCGGACCCCGCCCAAGACGCAGGCCGCGCTGCTCGAGGCGATGGCCGAGTCCCAGGTGACCACGGACGGCGAGACGAGACCGCTAGCCGACCCGTTCCTGGTGATCGCGACCGCCAACCCCGTGGAGTACGAAGGCACGTACTCCCTTCCCGAGGCCCAGCTCGACCGGTTCCAACTCCGTGTACGGATGGGATATCTGGACGCCCGGGAGGAGCTGGCGATGCTGCGGGCCCGGATCGACCGGGCCGCGCCCGAGGCCGTACTCGACACGCTCGCGGGACCGGCCGACGTCGTGGCGTGGCGGGCCGTCGTGGAGCGCGTGGAGATCGACGACGACCTGCTCGAGTACGCCGTCGCACTCGTCGGCGCGACCCGGGACCACCCCCAGATCAGCATCGGCGCCTCACCGCGCGGCGGACTCGCCCTGGTGCAGCTCGCGCGCGCCCGCGCCGTGTTGGACGGCCGTGACTACGCCGTTCCGGAGGACGTCAAGAACCTTGCGGTGCCCGCCCTGGCTCACCGGGTATCGCTGCGGCCGGAGTTGTGGGTGCGCGACATGTCCACGGACGACGTGCTCCGCGAGATCGTCGACAGCGTCGACACGCCGTCCACGCGGCGTACGGCCGCCCTGCTGCCGTGACCGCGCAGGCACCCGCGCCGCGGCCCAGCGGCGCAGTGATCCGCGCCCTTGAGGGGCGCACCTCCCCCGCGCAACCGCCGCCCCGGCCGCCCGGCGGGCCACGCCCGGGCGAGCGGACGCTGCGCCTGCTGACCATCGCCGTCATCGCACTGTCCGCCGCCCTGCTCACCGGCCGGGCGTGGCTGCTCGCGCTCGCGGCGGTGCCGCTGGTGCTGCTCGCGCTCACACTGCCGCGCGCCTACGTCCGCCGTATCGAGACGTCGGCAACCGTCGAACCCGGACGCTGCTTCGAAGGCGACATCGTCACACTCCGCATCGCGGTGGCCCATGACGGCGGCGGCGCCGTCCGCCTCGACCCCGGCGTCACGCTCGGCCCGGGCCTGCGCCTCGACGAAGTCGTCGTCGGCCCGTCCTCGGTGACGCTGCGCCACACCGCGTTGCGCTGGGGGCGCTGGTCGCTCGGCCCGGTGGACCTCGACGTGTACGACGCCGGCGGTACCGTGCGCCGCACCGTGCGGGTCGAGGCGGCCGAGGTGTCGGTGTTCCCGCAGGCCGTGTCGGCCAGGTTCACACCGATCCCGGTGCGACTGCCGCAGCGGCTCGGGGAGCACGCCTCCCGACAGGCAGGAGAGGGCGTCGAGGTCATCGGGGTCGGGCCGTGGGTGCCCGGGGAACGGCAGCGGCGTATCCACTGGCCGTCGACGACCCGGCGCGGGTCCGTGCAACTGCACCGCTTCGCGGCCGAGCGGGCCGCCGACACGGTGATGCTGCTCGACGCGTTCGGGGACGTGGTCGACCCGGTGACCGGGGTGTCGTCCCTGGATGAGACGGTGCGGGCCGCCGCCGGGCTGGCCCGAGCCTATCTGCGCACTCACGACCGGGTGGGCGTTGTCTCGATCGGGGGCACCACGCGGTGGCTGGCACCGGGGACCGGAGACGCGGCGTTCTACCGCATCGTCGAAAGCGTCCTCGACGTCCGCAAGGACCGGCGTTTCGACGGGCCCGGGCTCGAGCGGGTACCACCGCCCGCGCTGCCGCAGGGGGCTCTGGTGTACGTGTTCACCCCGTTGAGCGACGCACGGGTGCTGAAGGTGCTGCGGGATCTACAGGGGCGGGGGCGCCGGCCGGTCGTCGTGGAGATCCCGAGCGGTAATCCGCAGGTCGAACCCGGCGATGCGGCGGGCGAGTTGGGGTTGCGGTTGTGGCATGCCGACCGGGACGCGATGCGGTTCGCCCTGCGGGACAGCGGCGTTCCGGTGCTGCGGTATGTCGTGGGTGAGTCGTTGGATCTGGCGTTGGCGCCGTTGCTGTCGGGGCGGGTCGGGGGGCGGGGATGAGCGCGATGAAGGTGCTCGATGCGCGCGCGGGCTTTCGGGAGTACGCGCGGTATTGGGCCCAGACCGTGGCGGTACGGGTGCTTGCGGTGGGAGCCGTTGTGGTGGCGTGGCGGCCGTGGGTGACGGTGGGCGGGGCGCCGGAGGCGTTGCTGCTCGGATGCTCGGTCGTCTTCGCCGTGTGGGCTGCGCCGGCGGTGGACCGGCGGCCGTCGCTGGATTCGGCGCGCTGGTCCTACGTTCTGCTGCGGCACCGGACGACTGTGCTGGCGGGCGGCGTTGTGGTGATCGCGGCGTTCGGGGATCCGGCGTGGTGGGAGGCGGCCGGGACGGTGGGGCTGTTGGTCGCGTATCTGGTGACGAGTGAGACATGGCCGTGGAGGTGGGGGCGCGGGGCCGCGCGGGTGTGGGGAGAAGCGGCTTTGGCGTGTGTGGGCGCCGGGGTGGTGGTGGCCGCTGCGGTGGTGCCGGTGCCCGAGGCGGGGTTTGGGCTGGGACGTGTGATCGCCGCTTGTGTGGTGGTGGGGATGGTGGTGATCGGTGGCGGAGTGTTGAGTGCTCGGTGGAGGGGTGAGGACGGGTAGCGGGCCGGGAGGTGGATGTTGCAGGCGTGGCCGACGGTCGTCCGCCGACCCGTCCCCGGCGTTGCCGATGGGCGATCTGCCTTCCCCAGCCAGATGGATCTTGCAGGTGAGGCCGCTCCGGGAGCGTCCGAGCCCCTCGTCGGGGCGGTGTTGCCGGGGCGCGGCCTCTTCCCGATCTGCGGGGGCCTCTTGCGTGCTCCGGCCACTGGTGCGGTTACCGCGTGCGTCGTACCCCTGACGCCAGACCTCGCCCCCGGACAAGACCGTCTCCACGGGGAGGTGGAGCCGGTTGTAGCGGGTGCGGGCGGTGGTGCCGTCGGCGAAGCACCGCCTCGATGCGATGCCGGCAAGAAGACCGGCTCCTCACCCAATCCACCGACCCCGTCGCAGCCCTCGCGCACCTCGCCCGCGTACAGACCACAGCCCCAGAAGCGCCGCACGTCACCGATCCGGCCGAGCCCGGCCCACCAAATCCCGAGCCAGCCCCTCCTGCACCCCGTGACCACCCCATGACCACCCCAGGCGACGAGCCTTGCCAGGCAGGCAGCCAGCGACAGCTCGGCGGTCCCCGCGCCCAGGCCACCGAGGACCATGCAGAGGACGTGCGGTGCAGGGCCTGAGCCCTGGCTCGGCGGGCCGGTGATCTGGCGCACGCGCCGAATTCCGTGCCACACCGCAGGGCGCCGCCGACGCGGCCAGTCTGGGCGACACGCTGGAATGGGCGGTCGTCGACGGCCGGGATCAAGCCGATCAAGAGGCATTCCAGCAACTCAGGATCGGCTTTGAGGAAACTCATCTACGACCGTCTGCCCGACGTCGTCGACCGGTCCTGGACGAGTGGCCCACTGGAAGTGGGTGCAAGTGGCCCAGTCGTTTGGGCTGCTTCCCTCCTAGGGTCGGAAACGTGATCACAACGGCACCGGTCAGCCGTCCTTCGTCCGCTGCTGTGTGCGGTGGCGGAAGCAGGCGGCCAGCGCTGGGCTGGTCATAGCGGGTGGTCGGCCTTCTGGGGGCCGATACCTGCGCCCACCATGCGCGATGCCCACTCCCCAACCGTCCCCCCACTCAGAGGAGCCCGCATGCAAGCCATCACCGTCCAGGACCGTGACGCCGGTGTCAGCGGCCTGGCCCTCTCCGAGCTGCCCCACCCGCGCGCCGCCGAGAACGACGTGATCGTGGAGGTCCACGCCGCCGGATTCACCCCGGGCGAGCTGGCCTGGCCCAGCACCTGGACCGACCGGGCCGGTCGTGACCGGACCCCGAGCGTGCCCGGCCACGAGCTGTCCGGCGTGGTCACCGAGCTCGGCTACGGCACCACCGGCCTGACGGTCGGGCAGCGCGTGTTCGGTCTGACCGATTGGACCCGCAACGGCTCGCTGGCCCAGTACACGGCGGTCGAGGCCCGCAACCTGGCCCCGCTCCCGGCCGATGTCGACCACGTCACGGCCGCCGCGCTGCCGATCTCCGGGCTCACCGCCTGGCAGGCCCTGTTCGACCACGCCCACCTGGTCACCGGCCAGAGCGTGCTCATCCACGGCGCCGCGGGCGGCGTCGGCTCCATCGCCGTGCAGCTGGCCCGCGAGGTCGGCGCCCGGGTGATCGGCACCGGCCGGGCGGGCGGCCGCGATACCGCCCTCGGCCTGGGCGCGGACGCCTTCGTCGACCTCCAGGCCGAGAAACTGGAGGACATCGGCGAGGTCGACGTCGTGTTCGACGTCATCGGCGGCGAGATCCTCGAACGCTCCACGGCACTGGTCCGCCCCGGCGGCACCCTGGTCACCATCGCCGAGCCGGTTGCCGTCCACCCCCGCGACGGGCGAGCCATCTTCTTCGTCGTCGAACCCGACCGGGCCCGCCTGGCCGACCTCGCCCAGCGGCTGCGGGACGGCCGCCTCAAGCCGATCGTCGGCGCCGTCCGGCCCCTCGCCGAGGCAGTTTCCGCGTTCACGCCGGACAAGCGCACCCCCGGCAAGACGATCATCCGCGTCACCGAAGACTGAGCAACAGAGCCCGTGGACGTGGTGTTGCCTCCGTCCCCGACAGCAGTCGATATCCCCACGGCGACGAACGCGCGCGGCACCCTGTGACTGAACCAAGAGGTCGCTCAGGCTGTTCCGGCACGTCCCGCGAGCCATACCAGCGGTAGGTACCAGGTCAAGTCGGCCACGGCCCAGGGCTGTTCCGCAGATCGTCCGTCGACGGGAAGACCACGGTCGGGTTCACGCCGCGGAGAAGGCGCGGAATCGGATGGACACGGCTCGGTACGGTGGCCGATGATCTTTGGCATGATCCGAGCCGCCACTGTGGACGACATCGCGGAGATCCACGCGATGATCCGTGAACTCGCTGAGTACGAACGGGCTGCTGAGCACGCCCGAGCGACCCAGGAGCAGCTCCGCGACGCGCTGTTCGGAGAACATCCCGCTGCTTTCGCACTGATCGCTGAGGACGACGAGACGAGGCGGACCGTGGGCTATGCCCTGTGGTTCCCCCACTTCTCGAGCTGGACCGGCAGGCGCGGCATGCACCTGGAGGACCTCTACGTACGGTCGCACGCCCGAGGTGGAGGACACGGTAAGGCTCTCCTCGCCTCCCTGGCCGCCGTCTGTCAACAGAACGGCTATGAGCGCTTCGAGTGGTGGGTCCTGGCCTGGAACGAACCGACGATCGACTTCTACAAGTCGCTCGGCGTGGAACTGCTCAACGAGTGGACCGTATGCCGGCTGAGCGGTGAACCACTCAAGGAACTCGCTGCCCAGGCCCCGGCAGACCTCAACCAGACCCCGGCCCTGTAGGACGGAGGGGCATGCAACCTCCTGTCGCAGCTGTGATCGAAGCCCACCGGACACTGGAAAGGCTCGTGGCCGGACTGAGCGACCAGCAGGTCGCCGAGGCATCCGCCCTTCCGGGCTGGTCACGCGGTCACGTCCTCGCGCATCTCGCCGACAACGCGAGAATGTTCGCCCGTCTCGCGGAACATGCCCTGCGCGGTGAACTCGTAGCGGGCTACGACGGCGGGGTCGACGAGCGCAACGCGATCATCGAGGCGTCGGCGGGCCGCAGCGCAGCCGAGCACCGCGCGCAACTCGCCGCGCACACCGCCGGGCTGGAGGCGTCCTGGGCGCGCGCCACCGACGTGGACTGGAGCCGACCCGTCACCTTCCGCAACGCGGACCTTGCCGCCACCGTCTACGCACGCTGGCGCGAGGCATGGATCCACATGGTCGATCTGGAACTCGGCGTGCGGCCGGACGACTGGCCCGAGGACCTGGCCGCACACGCCATCGACTTCCTCCTCGGCCGCCTTCCGGCAGGCACTCGCCTTCACGCCGAGGGTCCGGGCCGCCAGTGGTCCGTCGGCGACGGGCCGCCGGGCACGGTGGTCACCGGAGGCGTGCACGACCTGGCGGCCTGGCTGGCCGGACGTACGCCCGTGGTCTCACCGGTGGCGGCGGAGGGGCTGCCTGCTCTCGGGCCCTGGCCGCCCCACCCTCCACAGCGCCTGGACCGCCGGTGACGTCGTCACCGGGCAGCGTGGGGGACGCGCCGATTTCGGCCCGGGCGGCGGAAAGAACTGCCTGCCTCGCGCCCTAACCGCGTGCCCATGGCGAGCCGACAGCCGGATTCCGTTCTCGAAAGCAAGGAGCGCTATGCGTGCCGATATCGTCTGGTGGGACCTGTCCGCCTCCGGACAGACCATCGAGTCCATGCGTGAGTACCTGCGTGAGGAATCCGTCGCCGCGTTCTCCGAGGTGCCCGGGCTTCGCTTCAAGATGTGGCTCTCCGATCCGGACACCAACCGGTGGGGAGCCGTTCTGTTGTGGGAGTCGGAAGAGGCATCCCGCCAGACGCTGCCCAGCCGGGCGCTCGAACTCATCGGCTACCCACCGCAGGTCGCACACGGGTTCGACATTGAAGCTACGGCTGAAGGTCAATACGAAACGCAACGACTCGCCCTGCAAGGGCTGGCCTTCGCCGACACAATGCAGAGCAAATCAAGCTGACGGGCAACCAAAAGGGTTAGCAGGTCCTGACCCACGCTCAATTCGCCGCCGCTCACGCGCACCTCAGACAACGCCAAGCCGCTCGTCGTGGAACTCAGGCGACCAAGGACGACGTTGTCCGACAGAGGTCGCCCAGATCAACAGCTGTACGCATCATCACCTGGGGGGCGATCACCGACGCGCGTGAGGAGCAACTGCGCACGCAGCAGGAACGGCTGAACCTCGGCGCGGAACCATCTGGCCTGGTCGCCACAAAGGAAGCGCGGCTCTTGAGTCAGGCAACCGTCCGTGTGCATGCGGACGGTGTAACCGGTGGCAAGGATGACCGACAGCTGCGCCGGGCCCCTGCCTAAGAAGCCCTATCAGAATGATCTTTGGGGTGGTTGGATCACTCCGGGTGTGATGATCCGGGGGGTGTGGGGTGGCTCGGCCGAAGCCGTGGGATGTCTATGACAAGCTGTGGGCGGTGGCCGAACCGCTGCTGCCGAAGGTGGAGCGTCGGGCTCGGCATCCGGGACGCAAGCGGCTTCCGGACCGGCTGGTGTTCCAGGGCATCCTGTCCGTGCTGCATACCGGGAACGCCTGGGAACACCTGCCGCAGGAGCTTGGTTTCGGCTCGGGCATGACGTGCTAGCGCCGCCTGGCCGAGTGGACCCGGGCCGGCGTGTGGCCTCAGCTCCACGAGCTCCTCCTCGCCGGGCTCCGCAGCGCGAACGCCCTGGACTTCTCCCGGGCGGCGGTCGACGGCTCGCACATCCGGGCGCTGAAGGGGGATCCAAGACGGGACGAAGTCCTGTCGATCGGGGCAGGACGGGCAGCAAACATCACCTGATCACCGATGCCACCGGCATCCCCCTCGCCGTCACGCTGACTGGCGGCAACCGCAACGAGGTCACCCAGCTCATTCCCCTGCTCGAAGCGGTGCCAGCGGTACGCGGCAAGCGCGGCCGCCCCCGGCGCCGCCCGGACCTCGTTCTCGCCGACCGTGGCTACGACCACGACAAATACCGCCGCCTTGTCTGGGACCTCGGTGTGAAGCCCGTGATTGCACGACGCGGGACCGAGCATGGCTCCGGGCTGGGCACTCAACGCTGGGTCGTCGAGCGCGCCTTCGCCCACCTGCACTGGTTCCGCCGTCTGCGGATCCGCCGGGAGATCCGCGACGACATCCACGAAGCCTTCCTCACCCTCGGATGCGCCCTGATCTGCTGGAGGCCTCTTGCCGCGTCACGACAGCAGCCGGTCCCTGCAACAGAAGGTCCTTGAAGCACTGGAGCCAGTCAGTGCACGCGATCCCCGCACTCCGCCGGCAACAGCATGGCGCCTGGCGGCAGTTCGCCCGGATGCCGGGCGATCACCCGCAGACATGCTTCGAGAGAGCCCTCCGCGGGCGGGTACTCGAGGGTGAGCTCGTTCAGCACGGTAATGGCACCAGCGCGATGCAATTCCGCCGCGTGCACGCCGTCGGGGAGACAGCCGGCCAAGATGCCAAAGGCTGCCGTGTCGCTGCTGTCGGCGACACACTCGCGGATCTCGAAGCGCCAGTGCGCGGCCGCGTCGGCCAGCAATGACTTGCCCCTCTTGCCCAGCCCGACAAGGAAATCGGTGCGAGCTCGCAGATGGTGGGCGATGGCACAGCAGATGGGAAACGCGGTGCCGTCAGCAGCCGCCACCCGCGTGTACCCGGCATGCGGATAGCACAACAGAGCCTCATCAAGCAGCCCCAACGCAGTGGCCTTTGCCGCCGGGTGACCCTGCCGGGCGATGTCGAGAAGCAGCGGGGTCGCAATCACAGCCGCTGGGAACACCGCGGCACTGTGGCCATGAACAATTCCACCGCCGCCGAGCTGCGAGCCAGCCTCCGCCGCCTGTACCAGGTTCGCTGCCTCGGACAGGGCATGTAGACCACGGACGGCACGATCCGGTTCATACCAGTCGGGATGGCCCGGTATGGAGCCCCAGTCCACCGCGTCGATCTCATCCAGCACAGCAGCACCCTCGCACGCGGCCGCTACCTACCGTCCAAGCCCCAACGCGGCCTTGAAAGTCATTCCGTTAGTAATTCTAAGACCTCAAGATGCCCACTCGCAGGGGATACCCGGCCGGATCACTTGCGACGAACGCTCTCGCCGACCGCAGCGCCGGCACTTCAACGCTGCCGGCGCAGCCCCCGGATCCGTGCCCTCTCCTTGTCAGCCCGGTGCCCCGCTGCGCAGGCGTCCTGCGCCGCGGGGCACCGGGCGCACCTGCCTCCTGGCCCAGGGCTGACAGGGAGAGCGCTGCTGAACGGCGGGCGGGCCCGGCGTCGGGCACCGACCCTGCAACGGCGAAGCGCCTGCCCGCTGGGTGCGTCTGTGACGGCAGGCCCGGCATCGCGTGCGCATTATGCGCACCGTCTTCCGGCTCGGTGCCGCGGGTCGGGTGGGGACGGCCGGGGCGGGGTGGTGTGCCTGTGCCGTGCAGCGGGAAGGGCGTGGGGCGGGCCGGGAGCTGGTCCCGATGGCGACGCCGTCACCAGGCAGGTACCCGGCGCTGTCCTTGGATGCGGCGCGGACATCCGTGGGCGGGACGGCGTGCCCACGACCGCTACGCGTATGTCACGCCCCGCGACACCAGCCACCGCCAAGGACGTTGACCAGGGGGCAATACGGAAGTCCGGCCGGGAGTGAAAAGGGTCGCGTCGACCGCCGGCCGCTGCTCGATGGGCTTGGCGGCCCGGCCCCATTACGGAGGGCCGGGTCCAAGTGCCACGCCAGCAGGCTTGCTGCTGCCCTGGTCGGCGCAGGGTCAGTAACGCTTGCCGATCGCCCGGAAGCTGCCCACAAGCGCGAATGGCACCGTGGCTCCGTCGAGAACCGGCGTGCCGGCGATTGCGCTGTTGGAGTTTCCGGGCCCGATTTTCGAAATCGCAGAGCCGTTGTCACAGGTAATCCCGGTGAAGAATTCGATGGCCCTGTCACTCTCGTTCAGGACATTGAAGCTCGTCGCGGGGCTGCTGATCACGGCGGTGCACACACCCGGCTCGACGGAAAACGTGCGCTCGTTGACGAAGACCCGTCCATGATCGTCGTTCCGGTCGTTGCGGTCGTACCGGTCGTTGAAGTGCGTCTGGCCGTCGCCTCCCTGGGGAACATAGGCGGCGGCCTCCTGAACCGACGGTGCGGACTTCGGGGCGGAGCTGGAAGCCGCGGCATAGTTCACACCGGTTGCAGCAACGACGGTGACGACCACCGACACTGCGATCGTGACAACGGTACGCGTACGCATTCCCTCTCTCCTTCTCACGGGCATTCAGTTTCTCCATCTCTCAGGGTGTCGGCTGAGCCAGCCGACTATGAATGAACATACTGATGCCGAATTCTGTCGCCACCTCAGAAATTTCTGGAGGGCGATGTGAAGGGGCCGATCGGGCGTTCGGAAGCTCAAAGTCACGTTGGTGATGGCCCATCAGAAAGTCGGAAATGAAGGTGACTTGGCCCCACATTGGGCCGGTCGGGGGACGAGTCTGACACTCCTTCACACTTCTGCTGGCGTGTCAGGTATTGACAAAACTCCACGCGATGGTTAGAGCGCCGCCCGGTCCTCTGGATTTTTCCTGGTTCAGCGCCTGGCGGCCGGGACTGCAGCGGGAAGGCGCGGGTGGCCACGGGAGAAGTCTTGGCGGGGCCGTCGCATCAAGGCCAGGTCCCACGCCAGCCCAGGCCGGCCAATGCGGCCACAATGAGAGGGCCGCAAGCATCCACAACGACACGCTCACGCCGCTCGGTCGCCTCCCTACCCACCTCTAAGAGGACCAGCGCGTCGCTTCGGGCGTGCCCCCCCGGCGTGCGGGAGGTGTTTCGGGGCCGGGGGTGACGGGCGTCAAGGTCGAGGGGGTCAGGAAGGCGTGCCGCGCCGCCACCCTGTCCCGCACACGTGCGAGCTGTGCGGGATCTGCTGGTGCTGCCGCGTGTCCGTCGACCCCGATGGGCAGGCGTCCGGCTGCATCCTTTCCCGGTTCCCTGCAGCCGGGAACGTCCGCGGACGACGGATCGCCGACATCGGCGGCAGCGGTGCGGTGGCATCGGCTCACCGACAATGTGCCGATGCCGCAGAGGGGCCGTACACCGCACGACTCAGACGGCTGCGACTCGGCCGGCACCGGGGGCGGCGACCCCTGGCGTACCACCCCGGCCCCCACGCCGAGCCTCCAAGTGGCTCCGTGAGTGGAGAGCCAGCGCCGCTGAACCCGCCGACCGGGTCCACACACCGAGCCCCCCGCAGGCAAAGGCTCCTTGCCCATATGCCCCTGTGTTCGTGCCGCGGTGGTGACAGACCGACGACGGCCGGTGAACCCTGCATGAGCCGCCCACCGACGCCGCCTGCGGCCGTGATGACAGGTGCAGACGGCTCATGGGCCCGTGCCACCACCGCCGATGGGCGCACAGTCGTCCACCAGGACGGCCGCCGCCTGCGGGAGATCCCGGTCGCTCCGCGTCACTGGCGCCAGCTCGGTGAACTGCTGGTCCCCCCCAGCGCAGTCGTGGTGTCGCTCGCGGGCCTGCTCCGCCGGCGGCACGCCCCTGCAGACGCAGGCGCCCCCGGCACGGCCAGTGCGCCGGGCGCCCGCCCGGCGGCGACAGCGCGACTCACAGAGCCGCGGTCCTTGACATGCAGTCAGGGTCCGATCCAGAGGCGGTGTCAACGTCCGACACACCCCAGACGCACCGACAGGGTGAACACCACCCCCTTCATTCACCGCGCTGGCCTAAGCCGCCCGTCAAGCCGCATGCAACGACAGCCAATTGAAAGCACGTCAGGAAGATGCGGACATGCCCGCCCACCGCCCCGCATACGTCCGATTGGCCGCTTCGCGTCACACCTTAGAGATCTTCGGGATGCCGTCAGAAATGGCCCTCACTAGGTTCAATCCCAGATCGGCAGTTCAGCCGATTCCCCTGAAGAAGGAGAAGCCAGACATGCAGACGCGTACCGTCGCCCTGATCGCCGGCGCCTCGGCAGCCGTGGCCATGACCATCACCGGCGTGACCTACGCCTCCGCGGACGCCCCCCAGTCCGCCTCGCCCGTCCGCCCCGCCTCGGCCCCCCTCGGCGGCGACCACGAGTGGAAGGACGGATACAAGAAGCACGACGGCAAGATCCAGATCAACGAGCGGACCTACTCGGACGACCCGGGAGCCTGCGTCGCCGTGGTCCGCCCCGCCGGCACCACCTTCAACATCACCAACAACACCGACCGGACCGTGCAGTTCTTCGCCGCAGACAACTGCGACGCCGGCGGACCCGCCGCCACGGTCGGCCCCGGCGGCTCGAGCTTCGGAGTCGCCGGAGCCATCACCAGCAGCTTCCGCGTGGTCGACTAAAGACACCGCCGCGGCAACCCAGCCCTGAAAAACAGGCCGGCTGGGATGCGTTCAGTGGACACCCCCGCGTATCTGGAGCCCTGGCCCGCCGTAATCGGGCCGGGGCTCCGGCACACGGGTATTTCCTTCAGTCGGAAAACACCCGGCTGGGCTCGTTTCACACAATGAGCCCACCCCGCAGCGATCGCAAAAGCACGCGGGCATGCGGCTGATCGGCGGTCGCCACGGTCCATTGGCGCAAGTCCACGCGTTGCATTGGAAATGTGCGATCGGCTGACGCCACTGTGGAATAGCTGCCCGACGAGTGCGGGAGTGCGGCGTGGGACAGCTCGTCGGCGACGATGGCGCCTCATTCGGTGGCGACGCCGCCGGGTTGACAGGCCGCCAAGGACTCTCCGGGCTGGCGGGTCCCGCCGACGGCACCCGCCGCACCCGGCCCTAGGGCCAGCGCGACGGCGGGTCAGTCGGCGCCCGCGTCGGCGGAGGCGGTGGCAGTGACGCCTGGATGGCCCTGGCTGGGACGGCGAGCTACCGGCGGATATGCGCGATCAGCGCGGGCGGGCCGTCGCGGGCGGGCCCGCCCCCAACTGCGGTGGCCCGCTGCCGGCGAGGTGACCGGGCTCCCCCGCGCCGGCCTCTGCGCCCAGGGAGGGGGCATTCCGGAGTGTGCTGGTCTGATCGGTCCGGCCAGGCGCCCGGAGACGATCGGGCAGGCGGACGCGCCGGGATGAGGAGTTACGGGCTGACGGCAGGGGCCGGGCTGGTCCCGGGCGGGGGCCGGACGCGTGAGGCAGCTCCGCCTTTTCAGGGGACGACCCGCCTGTCCGGATGCCGGATCACCACCCACACGTCCGGATTGCCATATTTTCCGGTTACCCGCTGTCTTTCCCCTACGGAATGCCAAGGCCTGCCCACCCATGCCCGACGCACCGAACCGGCTACACCCCACACGCCGCCTGCACGCGCACACACTCAAGGTCTGCGCCGCGTACGCCGCCACCGCTCTCGCGGCATCGCTCGCCGCCTGCACCCCCTCCGGCCCGCCCTCCCGCACGCAGAACCCCTCCGTACGGGCGGCGGCGCCGGCCCCCGGCCCGGCGGCGCGCGCGGCGGACCACGACGCTCGCGCGGGCGCTCAAGCCCCTCCTGCCCGGCGGCGACACCCGCCTGGCCGTGGCCGTACTCGACCTGGACAGCGCCGGCCAGGAAGTCGCGCCTGGGGCGCGCGGTGAACCACGACGGCACTCCCGCCGCCACCGCCACCCTCACCGGCGAGCTCCTCGGCGAAACGGCCCACCCGCCGGCCTGGCCGGCCGAACCGGAGGGCCGCCCCACGATCATGGAACCTGCTCTGCACGGCCCTGCGGAAGCCTCACCGGGATGGTCGGCGAGGCGGTCGTCCGGGTGGCGTGTAGCCGGTCACTGCTCCGCGTCGCGGACCAGGAGTGCGATCTGCACCCGGTTCTCGAGGGCCAGCTTGGCGAACAGGTTGCCTGTGTGCGCCTTGACGGTCGCGACGCTGATGCGTAGCCGCTCGGCGATCTCCGGATTGCCCAGCCCGTCCGCGATGGCCCGGGCGGTGTCGAGTTCTCGTGCGGTCAGCGCGGACAGCTGTTTCCGCGCGGCTTCGCGGGACGAGCGGCGAGACTCGGAAGACTGTGGCCCGGTGGCCGCGGCGATCACTCGTGCCGTGGCGGCCGGGGACAGCACGGGGTTCCCGTCCGCGACCGTCCGCACCGCGTCGAGAATCCGCGCCGGCGGGGTGTCCTTCAGGACGAACCCGAGGGCTCCGGCGCGCAGCGCGCCGAGCACCAGATCGTCGGAGTCGAATGTGGTCAGCATGAGCACCCGGGGCGGCGCCGGCCGGGTGAGGAGTTCCCGGGTCGTGCTGAGACCGTCACGGCCGGGCATCCGGATGTCCATCAGCACGACGTCCGGTCGCTGCTCGTCCACCACAGTGATCGCGGCGTCCCCGTCGGCAGCCTCCGCTACGACGGTCAGGTCCGGTTCGCCGTCGATGACGAGTCGTAGCGCCAGCCGCACCAGTTGTTCGTCGTCGACGATGACGATCCGCACCGGCTCCCGCTCGCTGTCCACTCAGCTTCTCTTTTCGTGGTCGTGGTTCGGCCAAGGTAGTCGTGCGGTGAGGACGTATCCGCCGTCGGGTGTCGGGTGGTGGCCGAGTTTTCCGCCGGCGAGAGTGATTCGTTCGGCGAGGCCGAGCAGGCCGAATCCTGATGCCGGCGGTTGAGTGGTCTTCGTGGTGGCCGGGGAGTTATGGACGCTCACGTGCAGTTCGTCGCCGGCTGTTCCTTCGACGGTGATGTGTACGGGGGCGCCTGGGGCGTGTTTGGCGGCGTTGGTCAGTCCTTCCTGGATGACCCGGTAACAGGTACGTCCCACGACGTCGGACGGGTTTCCCGTCACCGTGGTGGTGAGCGTGACGTCCAGTCCGGAAGTGCGGGCGTCGGCCACCAGCTCCGGGATGCGGTCGAGGGAGGGCTGTGGCGGTTCCGGGCGGCCCGGGTCGGCGCGGAGCACGCCGAGGACGTCTCGTAGTTCTTCCAGCGCTTGGTGGGAACCATCGGCGATGCCACGGATCAACGTGCGGTTCTCCTCAATGGGCAGGTCGCCTCGGTGGTCCAGCACTCCCGCCTGCATGGCGACCAGGGAGATCCGGTGCGCGAGCACGTCGTGCATCTCCCGGGCGATACGGTTCCGTTCCAGGGCCCGTGCCTGCGCCGCCCGTGCTGTCTGTTCCCGTTCCGCGCTCTCTGCCCGCTCCCGCAAGGACCGCACCTCGACGCGCCGTGCGCCGATGGCCACGCCTATGGCCACCGCGATGCCCGCGCTCAGTATCGGGAGTGCGAGTTGGAGCCATATCGAGCCGGGCGGGGTCTTGATCGGGTAGAGCACGAGGGTGAGTTGCGACGCGGCCACGTAGACGAGCGCGACAACTCCGATCTCCACCGGACGACGACGAGTGGAGATCGAGCACAGAGCCAGAAGCGCGGCACCGACGGCGAGTGTCGACGCGCCCGAGGCGATGGCGACCGCCATGGCGACGGCGAGCGGGAACCGTCGCCGCCACAGGAGCGCCGCCAGGCAGCCGAGAGCCATCAGCGGATCACCGGTGACCAACCAGGAACACGTGTCGGCCGCGCACCCCCGCGGCAGCGCCGCACCGGTGGCGATCCAGAAAGGAATGCCCAGTGCGGCGGCCGCCACCAGTCGCCAGGTCTGCTGCCACCCCCCGAGCCGTGGCGCGACGTCCGTGTTCATCCGGTCATTGTCGCGAAACCGTGCGGCCGGTGCAGCAGCCCCTGGGACACTCCCGCCCTCGCCCAGAGTCGTATCACCGCCTCGACTCAGGTCGAAGGTGACTCGAGCCGCCGGGCCGATGTGCCGGTGAGGCCGGATGAACAGACTCGTATCCGTCACCCGATCGTTCCGGCGCGCGACCTCGTGCGCCCCCTCAGGAGGACACCAGATGCGCAAAACCCTGTCCCTCGCCCTCGCGGCCACCGCAGTCGCGGCGGCAGCGATCTCGGGAGCGTCGGCGGCGGCGACTCCGGACACGGTGACGGCCACGCCGGACTCCCTGCAATGGGGCCAGTGTCCGCAGAAGGCCGAATCACAGAACGCCGACGCGCCCCGTCTTGAATGCGCGACGCTCGACGTCCCGCTGGACTACCGCAATCCCGACGGCCGGCAGATCGAGATCGCCGTCTCCCGCCTGGCGAGCAAGGACCCTTCGAAGCGCCGCGGTGTGCTGCTGACCAATCCGGGCGGCCCCGGTGGCTCCGGGGTGGACTACCCGGCCCAACTCGCCGGCGTCGGGCTGCCGAAGGACGTCCTCGACTCCTACGACGTGATCGGCTTCGACCCGCGTGGCGTGGGCCGCAGCACGCCGGTCACCTGCGACCTGACACCGCAGCAGCAGGCACGCGGCAACTTCCCGCCGTACGCGCACACCGCGGCCGACGTCGCCAAGGAGGCGTCGTACGCGCGGACCATCGCCGAACAGTGCGCCACGTCGCGGACGGCGTGGATGCTGCCGCACACCACCACCGCGAACACCGCGCGCGACATGGACCGGATCCGGGCAGCGCTGGGCGAGCCGAAAGCGTCCTACCTCGGTGCCTCGTACGGCAGCTACCTCGGCGCGGTCTACACGACGCTGTTCCCCGGGCGCAGCGACCGGATCGTGCTCGACAGCAACCTGGGCCCTGGCGGCTACGACCTGGCGAGCTTCCGCCTGCTCGGTCGCGGAATGGAGGACCGGTTCCCGGACTTCGCGGCGTACGCGGCCGCGCACCCCGAGTACGGTCTGGGCACCACACCGAAGCAGGTGACCGCCAAGTTCTTCGAACTCGTGAAGCGGCTGGACGCCGAACCGGTCGGCGACGTCGACGGGACCGCGTTTCGCGGAGTGACCTTCGAGAGCCTCTACTTCGAGGGCCTCCTGCCCCGACTGGCCAAGGATTGGCAGGCGTTGGACCAGGGCAAACCGATGACGACTCCGCCGCCGCAGATCTCGGAGAACTTCCTGGCCAGTCACTTCTACGTGACCTGCGGTGACTCCCGTTGGCCTGGCAAGGTCCGGGACTACCAGCGCAATGCGGCGATCGACCGGCTGAAGTACCCGATGCTGGGCGGGACCACCGGAAACATCAAGCCCTGCGCGTTCTGGCCGGACAACCGGGTCGAGCCGCCGGTGCGGATCGGTGACCGCGGCCCGTCGAACGTACTGATGGTGCAGAACGAGCGCGACCCGGGGACACCGCTGGTCGGCGCCATGAGGCTTCGGCGGGCATTCGGCGACCGGGCCACGTTGGTGACCGCCGACCAGGGCGGGCACGGTGTCTACCCGTTCGGCCGCAACACGTGCGCGAACAGCACGGTGACAGCGTTCCTGACCAACGGACAGCGCCCGGCCGAGGACCTCGCCTGCGCGGCGGAGCCGAACAAGTAACGGAGCGGACGCATGATCAAGGAGTGGCGGCACCGTCGTGCCGTACAGCGGGTCATGCCCGGGGACGGGCGAGAGTTGAAGCGTTTCCGCTGGTGGCAATTGCCTTTCCGCGCGCTGTTCCATCTGCGGCTGGCGGGCGACGACGGCCGCGAGACGGTCTACGCCGTCGACGTCAGGCACTGGCAGAACCAGTCGTCCGGCAACGTCAAGGCCCACCTGTATCTCGACGGCACGCTGGATGCCGTCTCCAAGCTCCCTGCCGTCTTCCCCGTCCCGGGCGGCACCGTCGAAGTGAAGATGAGCGGATTCGGCCTCAAGCGCTGTCACTACGTCACCGACGAAGGCCGCGAGTTCCAGCTGGTCCCGGACTCCGACTCCGCCGAGGGGCGACGGGCGCGCCTCGAACACGCGCACCCCGCGCTGAGCCGCACCATCGGTCTCCTCTCGCTGTGCGTGCTCGTCGCGGCCCTGGCCGTCCTCGTCCCACAACTTGCCGAACAGCTCACCAGGTCCGAGGGCATCGCCCAGCACACCGGGACCTTCACCTCGCCCATCGACGTGCCGATGTGGGGCAACATCGCGATCGGCGTCGCCACCTTGGCGGCCAGCACAGAACGCGCACTGCGACTGCGCTACAGCCACCTGCTGGACGGAGCAGCGGGCTGATCCGCCCAACCACCCGAGGCGTCCCAGCCGCGCCGGCGACACCCCGCCGGCGCGGGCGAGCGACATCCACCCCCACACCGCAACACCCGCCCGGCCGGCCCAGGCCCCTTCGCCTGGATCAGCCTGGCGTAGGCCAAGCGCAACCGATCCTCACAGCCGAGCTGATCCAAACGACAGGGCCGAGATCGGGATGACGCCAGCCGGTTGCGACGCCTCCTCCTGTCTCCGCATTCGCCCACTGCACCCGGATACGTTTCCCGTGCTCAAGACAGAGCCCGGACGTGTCGCACAGATCATCGTCACCACCGATCTGCTGCAGTCGGCCCGGCGCGGGGACCGTCCCCAGCCCGTCCCCCCATTGCGCCTTGGCCGCAGCGGCGGCTTGACCCAGCAGCACTCAAGAGCGTCCCCTCCTTCGGGAAACACGGACGCGCTCAACGAATGCGGCACTCGGTGAGCGGCAAGCGACAAGCCCCACACCTGACCCGACCGCTCCCGAGAGCCGGCCTCACCGGTCCTCACTCGGTCGCACGACAGCAGGCCCTGGAGGAGCGACGACGAGGCGCACCCCAAGCTGACCACCAACCGTCGTCGGTCCGTCGCCACCCGCAGCTGGACGGCCACACGCGCCTGATCCGGCCGCGAAGAGGCCAACGGGGTGTTTCCCCGGCAGTGTCGGGCGGCCGTTGAGGGAACGTTCAGCCATGCTGGGGCAGGGCATCACCCCTTCTTGCGGCAAGGAGCACCAAATGCCGATGGACCCGGTTGGACGATTCCTGGCAGCCCTCGACCCGGAGCGGCGCGAGGCCATCGGCGCCAAGTCGCGCCAGGAACAAGAACGCCTTGCGGCGGCCTGGGAACGGGAACTGGAAGCGGACGATGAGCTCGATACCCTCGACGAACTCTCACCGCCGGCAGCAGAAGCCGAAGCCGCCCGCCGCATCCTGGACCGCAAAACTGACTAGCAGTGTCCTGACGTTCATGAGCGGAGCCAGATGACGAGTGCGGCCGCGGCGACCGTTCTGGGTTTGACGTAGCCACGCTTCTCGAACCTGGTCGTGTTGCACTCCTTGCGCGGCCACTGACGACCAGGTCAGGAAATGTGCTCCGTCTTCGTACTGCGACTGAGATCTGCAGTCTCTCCCGGCATGGACATCACCGGATCACTCGGTCACCGTCGCTGATCATCCGGTCTGTTCAGGGCGCCGCACGAGGCGATCCAGCGAGGGCGCCAGAACCGGGGCAAGCGCATCGGCGTACGCCTCCGAGAGGTGGCTGTCGTCGCGGTAGACGGCGGTATTGGCGACGACTACGGGGCAGATGCCGGTGCTAGGGGCGCAGAGCCAGGGGGTGGGGTCGATGACTGTGGTGGCCGTTGCGGATGCGGCGGTGCGCACGGCGGTACCGCGGCTCGCGTCGCGGGTCGCGTCCGGCAAGTGGTGTGCGCAGGCGCGTAGTTGCAGGGAGTTCCTGGCGGCACAGTCGATCGGGTCGCCCTTGGGCCAGGGGGTGTCGAGCAGGGCGGCGACCCGGGCGCCGGAGGTGCCCAGATTGCGGAAGGTGTTCTCGAAGCCGGCTGTCCACTGGTGGAGGGGGTCGGCGGTGGGGCGGGCCAGGTCTCCGGCGTCCGAGGAGGAGACGACGACCAGGTCGGGGCGCAGGGTGTTGATCCTTACCATGGCGTTGGAGCGCCAGGTGTCGCAGGCGTTGTACGGCTTGTGGCCGCTGACGGTGGTCACGTCGGCGACCTTGCAGGAGGCCTTCGTCAGCGAGACCAGCTTCCAGTCGCGTGTGGTCGCGAGCCGTTGCAGGGCCGGGAACCACTGGGCTGCGTGGGAGTCGCCGAACAGGACGACCGTACGGGAGGAAGTGGGGTCGCCGTAGACGCAGGGCCGGGTGCTGGTGGCGGCGTAGTCGACGTGGCAGCCGTCTCGGTAGACCGCGGAGCGGGAGGACTTCACCTTCGGCAGGGGCGGGGCGAGGTTGCTCGGCAGGGCAGTGGGGGACGACGCCAGGAGTTCGGCCAGACGCGCCTGCGGGGCCCGCGTGTCGGAGAGAGCCTGCGTCAGCGCGGGTGCGGGGTCGCCCACTTCGATCGTCGGCGGGACCGCCGTCGCCGTCAAGGACAGCACCGAGGCGCCGGCCGACAGCGCGGCACCCAGGGCCAAGGCGCGGCGGGGGCGGCTGCGGAAGGCCCGGTGGAAGCGGACCGGGTTCTCGACGACTCGCAGAGTCAGCCACGCCAGGGCCAGCGCCGCCGCGGACAGCCCGAGCGCGAGTGGCACGTCCGCCGTGCCGTCGGCGCGGCCCAGCGCCGCCGGGGCTATGACCAGCAGCGGCCAGTGCCACAGGTACCAGCCGTACGAGAGTCCGCCGAGCCACACCAGCGGTCGTCGCCCCAGCAGCCACCCCGCGCCGTGCGTGGGGGACGCGCAGCCGCCGGCCAGGACGAGCACGGCACCCGCGACAGGCAGCAGGGCGTGGTGGCCGGGGAAGGGCGTCTCTTCGTTGAACCGGATTGCTGCCAGCGTGACACATGCCAGGCCGAGCCAGGTCAACGGGGCCGCGAGGGCCGCGGGCAGTCGTTCCAGCCGGCCTGTCGCCAGCGCCAGGAGTGCGCCGGCACCCAGTTCCCAGCCCCGGGTGATCGAGCCGAAGTACGCCCAGGGCGCTGAAAAGTTCGTCACGAGGACGCCCGCCACGAACGATCCCAGGACCAGTACCCCGAGCAACACCGCGACCAGCTGGCGCCGACCTCGGGCGAATCGCCAGGTGAGCATGAGGAGCAGCGGCCACACCAGGTAGAACTGCTCCTCCACGGCGAGCGACCAGAAGTGCTGGAACGGCGACGGCGGGCTGTTCTGGGCAAGATAGTCCGTACCGGCCGCCGCCAGCCGGAAGTTGACCGCGTACAGCGCGCTGGCGAGGGCGTCGCCCGCGTACTCGACGAGCCGCGCCTTCGACAGGAACAGCCACGCGCCGCCCAGCGTGACGGCGATGACCAGGGAGGCCGCGGGAAGGAGCCGCAGTGCCCGGCGGGCGTAGAAGGAACGGACCGACACCCGGCCGGTGGTGGCGAGTTCTCGCAGCAGCAGCGACGTGATGAGGAAGCCGGAAATCACGAAGAAGACGTCGACACCGATGTATCCGCCGCCGACCTGGGACACGCCGGCGTGGGAGAGCACCACCAGAGCGACGGCCACCGCGCGCAGCCCCTGGATGTCGAGCCGCAGGGCATGGCCTTGGGGCCGCGCGGACCTGCCTCTCGCCGGGACCGTACGTATCTCGGCGTACGTGATGCTCGACATCAGGGGGTGACTCCTTGGGGCGACGGACAATGCTCGGCTAGTCAGATCTGTCCGGCCGCCACACGGGGTTCCGCTGTTGTGGCCGCAACTTCGCCTCAGCCACGATGGTTCAACTGCGCGAAACCATCGGTTCACCCGCAGACAGCCCGTTGACGAGAAGCACTGAGCCCTTCGAGCGTCGCCGCAGGACATACTCGGGGGGCGACATCGCGCATTGAACGCAGGAGCCCGGGGCGCGGGCGGCGAGCAGAACGGTGACGGCTGTCGCCTACTCGTGGGCGGTGCCGACGGAGATACCGAAGCCGGCGGCGATCTGAGGGTGTCGTGTCGGCGTATGTACACCAGATTGACCAGAGCGTGCGGCACTTCGAGTGCGGCAGGAAAGCGAACCAACGAGGCAGTGATGATGGCGTCGTGGTTCTCCGGCGGTGCGCCTCGACATGGAGAGCCTGCCAGCGCCGCTCGAAGGAACGTTCACGGAAGCGGATTCGACCGGCCGCTGGCCATGGCCGGCCATCTTCGGGGGCATCTGCCGGCGGCGAAGGCAGCCGGGCTCGGCCTCGCTTCCGCGCTGGTGGCCGGCAACGCCACCGCGGTCACCTGTCCGGCCTTGACACCCCGCCAGCCGGTCCTGCTCGCGGCGGCGTACTTCTGCGCAGGCCTGACCTGCGGGGTGTCTGGCGGCGGCTTGGGCGCTCTGCTGCGCAACGAGCTCGAAGCCATTTTCGCCATCGTGATGACCAGTATCGCCGCCTGGAACTGCATAACCTCCGTGAGGAGTTCCGGCGCCGACACCTCGATCAACCGCTACCTGCCCTCCTACGACGCCCCGCAGGCGGCTCCGCAGCGCGCTTCTCCTCCCACATCGCCGTCCCCAGGTACGTGCTCATCCAGTTGGCGTAGTTCGCCGCAGCCGCACTCACAGGGATGCGGCCTTCCACCGGCGTACTCCCAGCGCCCGGCTGGCGGCCAGGGGCCGTGCCTCAGTACCGGCACAACCTGACCCGCGAACCACAGCAGATCGCTGACCTGCCGCGACGGCCTGCCACCCATGCGGAACCTGGATGTGGTGCTCTCGTTGTGCGCGGTGTGCCCCCCACCAACCCCGCATCAGAGGAACAGCCACCCACCGCAGTACGGCCCGTGTATCGCACCACATCGGAGCCGGCGGTGATGGGTGATGACCCGTCGCTGCGGGCGGCCTATCGGCTGTGCCGGCGACAGACCAAAGCCCAGGACCCGGCACAGTACGCGCTGATCCAGCTGGTTCCCGCCGCGCTGCGGCCGGCGTGCTGGGCGCTGTGGGCAGCGGCCAACGCCATCGACGATTTGGCCGACGACCGAACCGCCGCCGCCTTTGAGCGGGCCGCGCAGGTCGAGGAGTGGATCACCGCACTGGAGCGCGAACTGGCCGACGGAACGAGCGCGGACCCGATCCGTCACGCGCTGGTGGACACCGCGCTGCGCTGGCGCCTGGACCTGACCCGGCTGCACGGGGCGCTGCTCCTGGTCCGCGACGACGCCCTTGGCCGGCGCTTTCCCGACTGGCCTGCATGGCGTGCCTGGGCACGTGACAACTTGCTGCCGTGGTTCGACCTGCTGCGTGATCTGTTCGACCGGGCCGGCGTACCCGTGACCCTTCGGCTGGACTCCTGGGAGGTCTACGAGCAGTTCCTTGACGGCTTCCGGCTCACCGACACCCTCACCGACCTGTCCGCCGACCTCGCCCAGCACGACCTCCTTCTACCCGACGAAGTTCTCAACCAGTACCCCGGGGCCGCGGACGATCTGATGTACCTGCGCTGGAGCCCCGCGGTCGCCGAGGTGATCACCCACCTGACCGGCCTGGCCCGTCAATGGGTGAACCAGCCCTCGCTCACCCATGGCATGCACCCCGCTCCCGCCACCATCTGCCACACGATGGCCGGCCTGTTGCGCGCCCAGCTCGACGCCGTCACCAGCGCGGGCCCCTCCATCTTGCGCGCCCCGCCCCGACCCGCACTCCTCACCAGCGCCCGCATCCTCGCCCACGCCCGGGCCCGCGCAGCCCTGGCCTGGAGCCTGACCCCGGTGACCGTGCCGCCCCCGAAGGATGCGGTGCGGCGCAGACCGCCTGTCCCCCACCGGACGGTCCCGCGATCAACATTCCGTACCCCGCCCGCGCACCCCAGCGGCCAGCAGCCCCCGAAGATCCCGGCCGGGCAGACGCCCACCCACGTCGCCGTGATCATGGACGGCAACGGCCGCTGGGCCCAGCAACGCGGCCTTCCCCGGCACGAAGGCCATCGCGCCGGCGCCACCGCCGTACGCGAGGTTGTCTACGGCGCCCTGGAAATCGGCCTGCGCCACCTGACCATCTACACCTTCTCCACCGAAAACTGGAAACGCGCACCAGAAGAGATCGACGCGCTGCTCCACCTTCTGCACAGCGAGGTGAGCGCCAACCCCTTCCGGGACCTCGACGTCCGCCTGCGCTGGCACGGCGGTGCCGACCGCCTGCCGACCGACCTGGTCGATCTCCTGCGGCTGCGCGAGCACTCCACCCGCACCCGCACAGCTCTGACCCTGACCATGTGCATCAACTACGGCGGCCGCGACGAAATCACCCGCGCCGCCGCCGCGCTCGCCCGCTCGACGGCAAGGGGTCACCTCAATCCCAACCTGATCAGCGAGAAGGACTTCGCACAGCACCTGCCCCACCCCGACATGCCGGACGTCGACCTGCTCTGGCGCACCGGGAACGAGCAGCGCACATCCAACTTCCTGCCCTGGCACACCACCTACGCCGAGCTGTACTTCACGCCGAACCTCTGGCCCGACACCGACCGACGCGATCTATGGCACGCCGTCACCGAATACGGTCGCCGCCAGCGCCGCCACGGCGCGACAGCGTCCATGCCCACCCGTGCGTCCCGGGCCGAGGAAGACCCATGCGACAGCTAGGGCTGAACCGACGACGACTCCGGATGCGACTTCGGGCGCATCGGCAGACCAGCCCGGATCTCGCACACCGATCAGAGGTACGGCTCAGCTGCCCGTACAGCGGGACGAAACGATGACTGCGCGCCCACTACCCAAGCCTGGGGGCCTGGGGTGCGCCCCATCGCTTCGAGAGAACCGGATGCGCACCACCGGCCGTGGTTCAGGCCCGGGTGTAGCCGCCGTCGGCGAAGAGTTCGGCGCCGGTGACGAACGACGAGGCGTCCGAAGCCAGGAAGAGGGCGGCCTCGGCGATTTCTTCGGCGTCGGCCAGCCGCCCCAGTGGCACGACGGCCTCGGCGAACTGGTCGACGTCCGGCCCCGCGGCGCCCAGCAGGCCAGGGGTCCGCGTGGGTCCCGGGCTGAGCACGTTGACCCGGAATCGGCGCTCCCGCGACTGCCGGGCCCAGTTGTGCACGAGGTTGCTCAGCGCCGCCTTCGAGGCGCTGTAGACCTCGAGGTGCTCATTGGGCCGCACGCTGTTGCTCGAGCCGACAACCAGGATGGAGGCGTTCTCCGCCAGCAGCGGAAGCGCCTTCTGAACGGTGAATAGTGGGCCCTTGACGTTGACGGCGAGCGTCAGGTCGACGTTCGCCTCGGTGTGGGCGCCGAGCGCGGCGTCCGCGACGATTCCCGCGTTGGCCACCAGCACGTCGATGCGTCCGGCCTCCTCGCGGACTCGCGCGTAGAGCGCGTCCAGGTCGGCCAGGACCGACACGTCGGAGCGTACGCCGGTGGCCGCAGGGCCCATCTCCTTGACTACCGCTTCGAGTCGGTCGATGTCCCGGCCGGTCACGAAGACCCGCGCGCCCTCCCGGACGAAGCGGTGGGCGATGGCCAGCCCGATCCCGCTGGTCCCTCCGGTGATCACGGCCACCTTCTCCTGCAGCACGCCTGGCATGTCGAATCCCTTCAGTTGTGGAATGGATCGTCCATAACGTAGGCAGTAATGGACGATCGAGTCAAGAATGGATAGCCTGAGACCATGGCGAGACCACGCGCATTCGACGAACGCCAAGTCCTGGAGCGGGCCCGGGAACAGTTCTGGGCGACCGGCTATGCAGGAACCCGGATGGACGACATCGCCCAGGCGACCGGCCTGGGCAAGGGCAGCCTGTACGGCGCGTTCGGCGACAAGGGCAAGCTGTTCCACCGTGTGTTCGGCGACTGGTGCACCGCAGTCGTCGAGGTGGCCGAAGGGCGGCTGGCAGGTGGCCCGGACGCAGAGGCCTTGGCCCGGCTGTCGGAATACGTGCACCTAATGGCGGAGAACACCGCCTCCGACACCGAGCGCCGCGGGTGCCTGTTGGCCAAGGGCGCAGCGGAACTGGCCCAGCGCGATCCGACGGTCGCCGGACGGTCGGCCGAGACCATGACGGCACTGCTGACCCTGCTGCGAACGGAGATCAGCGCCGCCCAGCGCCACGGCGACATCGATAGCGCTGCGGATCCGGAGCGGTTGGCGGCACTGCTGCTGACGGTGGTCCGCGGTATCGAGGCGGTAGGCAAAGCCGGCCTGGACCCGGAGACGCTCCGGAACATTGCAGACACCGCACTGGCGGTCCTGCCCATGCCCGAGGGGCACAAGCGCCTCGCAGCCGGGCGCAGTCCGGCCCGCGAGAGCTGACTTGGTGCCATCACGGCCACATGATCCGCCGGACAGTGCCTAGGCCTGCGCGGCCAGGTGATGTCTTCACGTCTCGGCGCGGTGGAATTTACGGTTTGTGGGTTACCCAGAGCAGTTCCGCTGGCCAGCGGTGTGCCCAGTCGGGTGGGTCGGTTTCGTTGTAGCCGTTGGGTGTTCCGAGTTCGGGCCGCGGCTCGATGAGGTCGTCGATGATGAGACCCGCGCCGCGCAGGACCTTGACCCAGTCGCCGTAGGTGAGCTGATAGCTGGTCGCGCCGTCGTCTTCGGCGATGGTGTTCAGCCCGAAGTAGTCCTGCTGCAGCGTCGTGGTCACGCGGCCGGCGGCTTCGTCGTAGCAGGCTTCGAACCATGGGCTGGCGACGTTGAACACCAGGCGCCCGCCGCGGCCCAAGACGCGTGCGGCCTGCGGGACGGCCAGGTGCGGGGGCGCCCAGCTGAGCCCGCCGAAGTCGCAGAACACCAGGTCGAAGCTGTCGGCTGCGAAGGGGAGTTGTTCGGCGGCGCCTTGCACCAGCGGGTAGCGGGCCGCTCCCATCGCGCGGGCCGCTGCGGCGAGTTGGGCTTCGGACAGGTCGAGTCCGACCACGGTGGCGCCCTCGGCGGCGAGCGCCCCGGACCACTGGCCGGCACCGCAGCCGAGTTCGAGGACGCGCTTGCCGGTGACGTCGCCCAGGGCGTGCAGGTGCGCGTCGGGGATGGAGTACATGCCCCACAGCCGGGGTGCGGCGCCGATTTGTGGGTCGTGCTCGTGCTGGTAGGCGCTGCTGATCCGGTTCCAGAGCCGCCGGTTGGCGGGGATGCTGTCCACGTGCCGACTCCAGCACTGCCTGCCGGGGGCGGTCAACACGACTAGGGCACTGGCCGGCCTTCGCCTCGGTCCGGCCCTGGCTCGGCCCATGATCCGCCGGACAAGCCCTAGTCCTTCGCCCGCCTGAACTGGGCGCGGGCGACGATGTCGACGGACCGGTTGCCGAGTTCCAGGCCGAGGTCGAGCTTTCCGACCACAACGCCGCATGGGTGGGCTCTGAACCGATCCCGCGGTTCGCCGTACCCGCGCGTGGGTTCGGGACACTAGGTGGAGTGGCCGCGCGGCTCCCGTCGGTGCACCGTGTAGGTCAGGTGCGTCACCCGCGACGACGGCTCCGAGCGGACTTGCTCCAGTGCGACCCTGGACGCGTCCACTCCGTCGAACAGGCGGGCGCCGGCGCCGAAAAGCACCGGTGACAGCGCGATCGAGAACTCGTCGACCAGGCCGGCGTTCAGGTGCTCCAGGATCGTCGCGCCGCCGCCGGCGATGCGGACGTCGCGGTCGCCGGCGGCCTCGCGGGCCTGTTCGAGGGCTTGCTCGATGCCGTCGTTGACGAAGTGGAACGTGGTGCCGCCGGGCCGCTCCCACGGGTCACGCTTCGTGTGCGTCACGACGAAGACCGGGGTGTGGAAGGGCGCCTCCTCCGGCCATGACCGCTCGCCGAGGTCGAACATGCGCTTGCCCATGACACTCGCGCCGGTGCGCTCGAACGTCTCCCGCGCTACGTCGTTGTCGCGGCCCTCCTCACCGCCCTCGCCCAGCTTCAGGTTCTCCCGGAGGAACCGCAGCGGGAACAGCCACTGCTGCAGCTCCGCCCACTGCGCCATCCAGCGCTGAACGTCCGGGTCGTCCTGCCTATCGGGAGCGAAGAGCTCTTCTTCAACGGGCACGGACTCGGGCGCGATGAAGCCGTCCAGCGACATCGACACGCTGAAGAACACCTTCCCGGCCATCAGCCCTCCGCCCCCTTCCGCGCGAGGTCCGTGACGTAGGCCGCCAGGCTGCTCAGGGTCTGCCGGCCGCCCTCGATCGCGTGGTACTTCTCGACCGCCTCGTCGCGCAGTTCCTTGGTGGGGAACACCGTGCGCATCACGATCCGGGTCGCCGCGCCGTCCGGCGCGAAGGTCAGGACCGACTCGAAGGCGTTCGGATCGTCGCGGGATTCACCGTGGATCAGCGCGATCCGCTCCGGCGGGGCGATCCGCAGCCAGCGGATCCACTCGGGGTAGTCGGTCCCGTCCGGCCCATGCAGCACGAAGTCCCACTCCCCGCCCTCGCGGAACTCGAAGGAGCGCGTGGTGGTGGTGAACCCCTCCGGACCCCACCACCGCGACAGGTGCCGGACCTCGGTGAACGCCTCGAACACCAGCTCCCGCGGGGCGTCGATGACGCGGGAGATCACGATCTCCCGGTCGGCCGTCGCCGGCTCCGCCCGCGGTTCTTGCCTTGCCCTTGCCATCGGTCAGTCCTCCTGGCGTGTCTGCTTGAGGTCCTGTACGTAGGTGTCCAGCCGGTCGAAACTCTCGTTCCAGAACTGCTCGAAGCCGCCGACCCACTCGTGGATCGGCCGCAGCCCGCGGGCGTCCAAGCCGTAGAGGCGCTGCTTGCCCGCGCCACGGACTCGCACCAGCCCCACCTCCCGGAGCACCCGCAGGTGCTTGGACGCTCCGGGCTGGCTCATCCCCAGCTCCTGGGCCACGTCGGTCACCGGCCGCTCACCCGCCCGCAGCAGCGCCAGGATGTCCCGGCGCTGCGGCTCGGCGATCGCGTTGAACGCGTCCGACGTCGTCGCTGCTCGTGCCATGACAGCCATCATATTCCTATATCGGAATGCGTCAAACGGGTCGGGAGTCGGGGAGAGCCGCGGCTGTCGGGTGGCTGCGTGGCCGCGGCGTGCATGCCCGCTTCGACTTCGCTCAGCCCGGCGGCGCGGCGATCGGCTCGGTCGTGGACATCCGGTTCAAAGACCGCGGGCTGCGGGCGCACCTGAATGAGGCGGTGTCCCGATGTGGGACGACGAGTGCGAACCGGTGCTGGGGATGTCTGTGCCGGCGGACCGGCACACGCTGATACGACGCTGGTATGTGCACCGGATTCCGCTGGACAGTGATGGCATCACCCGGCGGCACTAGGAGGAAGATTGGCCGTCGCGGATCGCGCCTGGCCCGCAGCCCTCGGCGATCCATTGGGCCAGGGACGCCAAGGTGGCTTCGACGCTGTCCTCCATGTAGCGACGCAACGCGTCCAGGTCCGCGCGGGTCGTGCCCAGGACCGGGTCGAGGCGCAGGAGCTGCCAGGACTGCTGGACGATGGTGCCGCGGCCCTGGGGATGGAAGGTCCAGTCCCAGTGCACGATTCCCTTCTCGTGCCCGCCCACGACGAAGCCGAATGCGGTCGCGGGGTCGGCTCGCACGACTTGGGAGCGGGTTGCCCACTCCCTTCCGTCCTTGCGGTTGCGGCCGCTGAACCAGGCGCCGACGCGGGGCCCGGCGCCGTGGTCGTAGGCGACGTCGCTGGCGTTGAGGCTCCATCTGCTGATCGCCGACACGTCGCTGACCAACTCGTAGACGCGGGCGGGTGCGGCATCGACCCATGCCCTTCTGGTGAAGGCGTAGTCGGCTGCGTCGAGAGTCTCGATGGGGTCGTGTTCGCTGGTGGTGGCGCTCAAAGCGTGCTCCTGGGTGTACGCGGGTGCCGGATCGGCAGTACCCACTTCACCGACGGTGCCGTCCGGTAGCCAGGCCCGCCCTTTCCTATCCACAGCCGGGGCAGGCAAAGCGTTTTGAACGGGTCGATACTCGGAGCCATGAACGGACAAGCACAGCTCGGGGACTTCCTGAGGACGCGGCGTTCCCAGCTGCGTCCCGCGGATGTCGGAGTACCCACCTACGTCGAGCGCCGGCGCGTGCCGGGTCTGCGGCGCGAGGAGCTGGCGCAGCTGGCGGGTGTGAGTGTCTCCTACTACACGCGGCTGGAGCAGGGCCATTCGCAGAGCGCCTCACCCGAGGTACTGGACGCGATCGCCCGCGCCCTGCAGCTGGACGAGTCCGAGCGGCTGCACCTGCACGACCTGGCCGGGGCGGACCGGCATCGTCCTCGGAACCGGCGGCCCGCGCCGGAGCGCGTGACCGAGGCGGCACGTCAGTTGCTGGACGTCCTGGAGGACGTTCCCGCGGTCGTGCTCGGCCGGCGCAGTGACGTGCTGGCATGGAACCAATTGGGCCACGCACTGTTCGCGGGGCACCTGGACCCCGACGGCCCGCAGGGCGTGGGTGAGCGTCCCAACATGGCCCGACTCGTGTTTCTCGACGACCACACCCGCGAGCTGTACGCGGACTGGCCCAGTAAGGCCAGGGCGGTGGTGGGGAATCTGCGGCTCGTGGCGGGCCAGCACCCGCAGGACGGTGCGTTGCACGCGCTGGTGGGTGAACTGGGTTCGAAAAGCACTGAGTTCGCGTCGATGTGGGCCGACCACCAGGTCAAGCCGTGCACTGTCGCGGCTTATGAGATGCGGCACCCACTGGTCGGAAATCTCAGCGTCATCCAGCAGACCCTGAGTCACGGGCCCGGCCCTGTTGTCATCGTGGCCACCACGGAGGCGGACTCGCCGTCGCGTGCTGCATTGACCCTGCTCACCCAGGCCACCGCACCGGCCACCACTCGGCCCGTGACGCAGGATCTCCGCCGGGCGGACCCCGCGCTGCCGGGATCTCGGCTGCTCACCGACTGACACCCAACACGCCCCCCAACCGCGCACCCGCGCATACGGACGCCGGGCACGGCCCATCATCCGCTGCCGAGCAGCCGCCTGGTTACCAGCCCGGGACCACCCTCCCCCACCCAGTCGCACACATGCGTCGGCGTGCCGCTGCCGCATGCCCGAAACCAGTGAAGGAACCATGTCCAGCAACAAGAAGCTGCTCAATCTCTCGGCGGCGTCAGCCGTTCTGGTCGCGGCCGCCGCCGCAGCGCTCAACCCGGCGGCATCGGGCGCGGTTTCGGCCTCGACCGGTGCCGCGCCGCTGAGCGGCCCACCGGTGTCCGTGCACTTCGACCTGGCCAAGGGCCAGACTCCGGAGAACATAGCCCTGGCACCGGGTGGCGACGCGTATATCACCTTCGCCGCGGGCCGCCAGGTCGCCAAGGTCTCCCGCGACGGCACCACCCGGATCCTGGCGACCCTGCCCAAGCCCGCCGACGGCGGCATGCACACGCCGGTGCTGGGCTTCGCACTGACGGTTGGGATCGTCCGCGCCCATGACGGCACCCTGTACTTCCTGTATGCCACCGGTACCGCCGACCTGACCGGCGTGTGGCGTCTGCGCCCCGGCGGCGAGCCGGAACGGATCGCCGCGCTCCCCGCGAACGGCCTGCCCAACGGCCTGGCCCTGGACGCACGCACCCGCATGCTCTACGTCACCGACTCCGTGCTCGGCACCGTCTGGAGGGTGCGGACCACCGGCGGCACCCCCACCTCCTGGTCCACCGCCCCGGAGCTGGCCTCCACCGGCTTCCTCGGCGCCAATGGCCTGAAGATCCACAAGGGTGCGGTCTGGGCCACCAACCTCGACAAGGGCACGATCCTGCACATCCCCATCCGCCCGGACGGTCGCGCCGGCCGGGTCCGGACCGAGGCCACCGGCCTGCAGGGGATCGATGACTTCGCCTTCACCGGCCGCGGCGACCAGCTGCTGGCCACCCTCAACGGCACGAACCAGGTGGCGCTCGTCCAGCCCGACGGCAGGCACTCCATCGTGCTGACCCCGGCCGACGGCCTGCAGAACCCCACCTCCATTGCTGTGCGTGGAGACACCGTCCATGTGACGAGTGCCGCCTACCTCACCGGAAAGGACCCCAACCTGCTCCGCGTCCACCTGAAGCGCTGAGCACCGCGGGCACCGACCCGACGGGCAACACACCGGCTCGTCCCGGACGACGTGTCCTCGTCGACGGTCCCCTCATGCCACCCCGATCCCTCTCATAACCCACACAGGGCGGAGACACACCATGCAGGACACGAACGAGATCACCCTGGGCGAGGCCACCATCGCCCGGATCGAGGAGATGTACGGGCCGGTCATGCCACGGACCAGTTCTTCCCGGACTTGCCCGAGCACGCTTGGAAGGACCACCGGTCTTGATCTTGCCGAGGTTGGCCTCGCTTGAACGCAGATCGGACGCCATCCGTGCTTGGCGGCGCCTTCGATCTCGACGACCTGCCCGTCACTGACGTTGGGGGTGGGCTCGCCTACGGGCTTGAGGCCGGGCTTGTGGGCCGGGCTCGGCGTCGGGGCCCTGGCGGCGTTCTACGGCAGGAAGGCTGCATGGCGACACGTGACCTTGTTGCTGTCTAGGAGGCGAGGCTCGGGATGGTGGGTGCCGCTGCGGCTGAGTCGGTTCCTGGACTGGTGTTCCCAAGCCGGACTGCTGCGGAGGTCGGGCGTCGGGTACCAGTTCCGCCACCGCGAATTGCAGGACTCCCCTGCCGCCACTTCGGCCTGCACCGAGGCGCTCGACTTGTCCTCCCGATGGGTGGCGGCTGGGCCAGCCGGGGCTGCCGGTCTCAGCGAAACCGACCCATGACCGGTGGATCCTGCCGGCGAGCTAGGCGGGCGGTTCGGTGGAGCGCTAGCCGAACTCGCAGTAGTACGTTCGTCCGAACGCAGCACTCGCGTGCGCACCGGCCATCTGCCGGGCGCCCGCCCCGAAGAGCCCGTCGCCGAGGATGCGCGTAGGCATGTCCGGTTCGCGTGAACGCCATGTCACGGGAGGGGGTGGCGACGTTCCGACGCGGTACGAAGCCGTCGCCCATCCTCCGCCCAACCCTCGCCTTGCTTCATCTATCGAAACTCGATAGATTCCCATCGCAACTCGATGGAAGGACTGGTGATGGGAAAGCTGACAGTGCGTGCGCTGCGTGCCGTGCTCGTGGTGGTGCTCACCGGCACCGTGTTCGTACAGGCATTGATGGTGTGGGCATTGGCCACCGATCCGGAGGACGGGTCGCTCCCGCTGACCCCGCTGCGCGTGATCACGATCCTGGGCATGGTGTCGGCTCAGGTCGCCATGGTCTGCGTATGGCGGCTGGTGACGATGGTGCGACGTGGAACCGTGTTCTCCCACGCGGCCTTCCGGTACGTGGACGGCGTGATCGGTGCGATCGTGGCGGCCGCCCTCGTGTGGTTCGCGGTCACGGCCCTCAATGCGCCGGGCCAGCGGGAGGACCCAGGCGTGACCGTCATCATGGGCGGGGTTGGCGTGGCCATCCTCGGGGTCGCGCTCATTGTGCTCGTGCTGCGCATGCTGCTCGCCCAGGCCGTCGCCCGTTATGGCGAAGCGGCGCAGATGCAGGCCGAGTTGGACGAGGTGATCTGATGCCGATCGCCGTCGACATCGACGTGATGCTGGCCAGGCGGAAGATGTCCGTGGGCGAGCTCGCGGACCGCGTAGGGATCACGCCCGCAAACCTGGCGGTACTCAAGAACGGCCGCGCCAAGGCCGTGCGCTTCGCGACGCTCGCCGCGCTCTGCGAGGTGCTCAAGTGCCAGCCGGGTGACCTGCTGCGCTGGGAGGCCGAGGACGCCGCGAGCGGATGACCTGCCGCAGGGCGGGCCTGAAAACGCCTGACAGCACCGGCCCGTGACACGGCAGTGGACCGCGGCATGCACGTGGATCGCCGATCACCTGCAGCACCCTCGGGACCCCGTTGGATAGACCGTCTACGTCGCCACGAGCCTCACCGCCGGGCGGGCTACACCCGCCGAGCTCGCGAGCTTGATCCGAGAGCGCTCGAAGGTCGAGGGCCCACACCATGTAGTGATGGGACGCAACCTCGCCATCGGCGCCCTCCGCCCGGCCAGCAAGACCAACATCGCCGCGGGGCTCCGGCGCAACGCCCGGGACACCAGCGGGCCGCTCGACCTCCTCGGAACGCCGAAGCCCTGCTCCACTCCCGACCGGCTTGCGACCATCACCCGATGACTCCGGCGGCCATGACCCGACGGCATGGCTCGATGCACCCCTCCCCCACCGCTGGAAGGCCAGTACCGGCCTTCCAGGGGAATTCCGGGCCATCCGCGCGCCCTGCACGGCGGTAGGTGGTACGGGGAAGGGAGATGCCCACACCCCCCGATCCACCCGCCGCGCCGCCCGCAGCACCGAGCAGCGGCGAATCACGTGTACCGGACCTGCTGCGGACCGCGGCCGCCTACGCCTGGCGGATCATCGTCGTCGGCATCGTCGTACAAGCCGCGTTCTCCGTACTCGGACAGTTCCACCGCATCGCCGTCGCCGTCTTCCTCGGCCTCGTCCTCAGCACCCTGCTTCGCCCCGCCGCAGGCCTCCTCGCCCGGCACATGCCCCGCCCGCTCGCCGTGGCCGTCACCCTCATCGGCGGCATCACCGCCGTCCTCGCCGTACTGGCCCTGATCGGCGAAATCGTTGCCGACCAGCGCAGCAGCCTGGAGAAGGAGTTCGTGGCCGGCATCGACCGCATCGAACGGCGACTGGAAGATCCGCCCTTCCGTCTCCCTGCGGACAGCTTCGACGACCTGCAGTCCCGGATCGGCAAACTCCTCGCCAGCCACCGCTCCACCCTCATCAGCGAAGCACTGAGCGGCGCCAGCCGGCTCCTCGAAGTACTGACCGTGCTGGCCCTCGCCCTGTTCTGCGCCGTCTTCTTCACCCACTCCGGCCACCAGCAATGGCAATGGCTGTGCGACCAACTCCCCCCGGCAGCCCGCCCACGCTTCACCACCGCCAGCCACGCCGCCTGGCGCACCTTCACCGGCTACACCCACGGCATCCTCCTGGTGGCAGCCACCAACGCCACCCTCGTCGGCATCGCCCTGACCGCCCTCGGCGTGCCCCTCGCCCTTCCCCTCGCTCTCCTCGAATTCGCCGCCGCCTTCATCCCCCTCATCGGCTCGCCCCTCGCACTCGCCGTCGCCACCGTCGTCGCACTCGCCACGAAGGGACCGCTGACCGCTCTCCTCGTCGTCGCCCTCATTGTGATCATCGGACAGATCGAAGGGCACCTTCTGCACCCCATCGTCATGAGCTGGGCAGTACGCCTCCACCCGGTCGTCGTCGCCCTCGCCGTCGTCGGCGGAGCAGTCGCAGCCGGAATCATCGGCGCCGTGGTCGCCGTACCCCTCGTCGCTGTGCTGTGGTCGGTGCACCAAGCACTCCGAAAGGCCGACAACGACCCGAGCAACAGCGGAAACCAAACCAACGACAGAAGTACCTAGAAGGCCACAACTCCTACAACGGCTAACACGATGAGGTGAGTTGGCCTTCAGTGCCGTGACCGGACCGGGGATCGAGGCTTCGACTCGGCGTGGGACGTCGGCGTAGTTGTGTCGGATGACACCCGCCTTGCCGAGCTACTCAGGCGCGCGCTGCGTCGAGTTCCTGGCCTACCGGATCGCTCCAGGGGCGTATGAACGTCGGCTGCTCGATCATGCGCCTTCTGCGCTGCCTGGCCAGGTGAGACGCCTGGCCAATTGGGCTCCCGCTGTCAGGGCTACGAATACCACAGTGCCATCGCCGAGCACCATGACTGCGGAGGGAGAGGTGCGGTCCAGGACCATTCCCCCAAGACGTGCCCCCCGCTACCTCCATTCCAGGCAGCCCGGCCACACCGGCGTCGCCAGACCGTGGGCGCCCGTGAACGAGTGCGGAGATTCCCGGTGAACCGCGGTACCCCGCCTACAGCACGCCGACCTCCGTGTGTTCCGTCCCGCACCAATAGAGCGCGGTAGCCCTCTCCGCGGGAGGGGCGGTAGCCCTCTCCGCGGGAGGGGCGGTAGCCCTCTCCGCGGGAGGGGCGGTAGCCCTCCCGCGGGCGAAGAAACGGCCTCCGGTTCAGTTGGTCTTGACGGGGGTCAGGGCGAATCCGCTGTTGGGCTTGCCTGCGAGGAGGTCGGCCAGCCCGCCGCTGAGCGCGTACGTCGTCCCGCCCGGTCCGGCGGTGACGTCGCTGGTGATGGGATCCTTGACGGTGTCGGTGACACTCACCGTGGCCTCGTTCCAGCCGTCACGGGGCTCCACACGCTGGATCTTGGCGGGCTTTCCGGACAGCAGACCGCTGCTGACCGCTGCGATCGAGCCGTCCTTCAGGAGCCGCATGCCGGCCGTGGGCGCCCCCAGCGGCTTGTCGAGCTTCACCTTCCGCGCCTCTTCCGGACGGTGGACGGGCACCCGTACCAGTGAGCCGTCGGCCATGGCGATGATCAGCTGGTTTCCTGGTACCCACTCCACCGCCGACATGCCCACATCGTTCAGGAAGTTGGGTATGTCCAGCGTGCCCTTGAGCAGGTCGCTCTGCAGGAAGACCGAGGCGCGGCCCTTGCGGTCGATGCGGAACACCGTCGGGGTCAGCTCGTCGACGGCGTAAGCGGTGCCGTCGGGCGCCACCGTCACGTCGGAGATCAGGTGTCGCTTGCCGTCGAGGGCGACCGCGGTAAGGTCGACGCACCAGTCCTGCTTGCCGCTCTTCAGGTCGTAGCTGCCCACACCGGCGACGCGGAAGGGGTTGTCCTTGTTGGAACGGTCGGCAGTGCCGTAGTCCACGTTGCTCACCAGGATGCGGTCTCGCTTGCGGTCGACGAGGACGGCCTGTGCCGACACCAGTTCCGGGTCATCGATGTGGGTGCGCACCTTTCCGTCCAGACCGACGGCGGAGACCGTGCCGTGCTTCAGCGAGCCGGTGAAGAACGTCTTCGACCGCGCCTCGTAGCCCAGGGAATGAGGGAACACACCCGGGCCCTTGGCATCGATGACGCTTGGCGTGGTCTGCTTGCTCTGCTCGACCCGGGGCCGCTCAGAGCCGGGTCCGGAAGTGGAACCGTTCACGGCAAACGCCGTCCCGGTGGCCACGGCAGCGACAAGAGCCGCGCCCGTGATGGCGATCCTCAGATTCATCTTCTTCTTCATTGTCCTTGTTCCTCAGGAGAGTTGGGGCTGATGGTTGGGGCGCCTGCGGTGATGCAGGCGCGCACTGCGGTGATGCAGGCGCGCACTGCGGTGAGTTGACGGAAGCCGTGGCGATCGGACGGCGTGAAGGTCACCTGGTGATGTCGCGTCCGAGCAGGGCGGCCAGGCGGTCGATCGCGGGGGCGTCTTCAGGAGCGGTCCGGGACGGCGCGAACGGGGCGCCCGGCCCGGACGGCAGTTGTGCTACGAGGCCGCGGGCGAAGTCGATCTCCCGCTCGACCGCGGTTTCGCCGAACAGGGCTTTCTGGCCGATGGCTTGGGCCAGATCCCAGCCGTGCACCAGGTGCTCGATGGTCTGCAGATGCAGGGCCACAGCCCCGGGCACCTCGCCTATCGGGGCCTGCACCGTGCGCTCCAGCGCTCCCGGGCGCTCGAAGCCGGCCACCAGGGCGGCGGCGGACATCCGGAACGTCCCCTTGAGCGCCTCCGGAGCGGGCCGGGCATCGAGCTCCGGCAGGGCCGACTGCGCCCCCATCACTTCGGCGAACGTGCGCTGTCCCATGACCAGGTGGTCGACCAATTGCTGGACATTCCAGTCGGTGCAGGGCGTGGGCGCGCTCCACTGCTCCCCCTCGACGGCCTCGACCAGGTAGGCGACGGTGTCGACGACCTCGATGAAAGCCGTGACGGGTGTGACGGGTGTGGTGGACATGCGGAGCCTCCAGTAGGGGTGAAAGAGGGATGCGTGCATTCGCCCGTCGTGTGCGAGCACCGGATGAGTGATGCCGACGGGCGCGGAAACAGCGGAAGAGGGGGCGGGCAGCGCGTCATCGGCGGCAGAAACACGCGGGTGACGAGGCTCCCAGGGCACTCTCTGCCGGCCTCGGGGCCGGGGGCTGCCGGGTGATGGTGATGCTCAGACGTGACAGGCGTGACAGGCGTGACGCTCTGAGCGGCCTGCGGTACTGCGGCGGCCGGACGGCCTGATCAGGAGTGCACGGGCGGAACGACGGGTGCGGGGGTGCCGGCGGCGGGGTGGACGGTCGCCGGCATGTCTGCGGCTGGCTGAAGGGTCTGGGCGAGCAACTGCAGTGCCGCTTGAGAGGCATCGCCTTGCGCCGTCGTCACCACCAGCCGGATCCCCCGCCCCCGGGGCACCGGGAGCGAGTGCTGCAGAACGTCCAGCTCCCCGACCATCGGATGGCGCATCCGGTACTCGGCCATGTCCCAGGCCCGCACCCTGTGCTCGGCCCACAGTGCCGCGAACTGCGGGCTATGCATGGTCAGTTCACCGATCAGGGACGCCAGATGCGGGTCATCCGGGTATTCGCCAACCGCCTGCCGCAGCTTGCCCACCACGTCCCGTGCTTTCCTGAGCCAGTCCACGTACAGGTCCCGCGTATGGGCGTCCAGGAATACCAGCCGGGCGGTGTTGGGCCGCGTGGCCGCCTGATCCGGGCTGTCCGGGGCCAAGTGCCCGGCGAACAGCGCATGCCCGGTGCGGTTCCACGCGAGTATGTCCGAGCGTCGGCCGAGGACGACCACGGGTGAGTCCCCGAAGGCATCCACCAGTTGCCGCACCGCCGGGGTGACACGCTCCGCCGGGAGCCGGCGGCGACGCTGCCGGACCTCACCGGACAAGGCGTGCAGGTGCCGCCGTTCCGCGTCATCCAGCCGCAGAGCCGTGGCCAGCGCGTCGAGGACCTGCGGCGAGGCGTTGAGCGACAGCCCCTGCTCCAGCCGGATGTAGTAAGCCACGCTGACACCGGCCAGCTGGGCCAGCTCCTCGCGGCGCAGACCCGGCACCCGCCGCCGGTCGCCGTAGTCGGGCAACCCGACGTCCGCCGGCTTCAGCTGCGCCCGACGCGTGGACAAGAACTCGCCGAGGAGGGACTTGCCGTGCGTTGTGTCGTTCATGGGAGCGAGTATGGCCCGGCCCAAATCTCTTAGCCTGCTACTGGGACTAGCAGGTGCGAAGATCGCGGGCGTGCCGGCCGTGCGGCGATGTTCCGTCAGACTTCAGTGGCGGCAATGGGGAGTTGAAGCCTGGCCGGCGCTGGCCGAAGCCCGCGTTCCGCGTAATTCGGGGAGTCTGGGGTGCGGATCGGTCTGAACGTGCGAGCGGTCGGCCATGCGTGCCTCTCCGCGCGGGCGCACGTGGCACCTCCGACCTCACAGAAAGCACTGCGGCGCGTGCTGCATCCTCCTCGCGATCGCCTGCTCAGCGTGGACGGCCTGCTTCGGTCCTGGTCCTCGGCTTCGTCACCAGACATACGTCCGCGTACGAGCTGGACCATCAGCTCAGGCTCGGCACCGGCGTCTGGGTGTCCTGCCTGGAGCCGTACGCGGCCTTCACAGCACTAGGTCTGCGATCGCGAGGTTTCTGGAGGGCACCTGGCGGGCTGCCGAAGCAAGGCGAGGTGCCTGAGCCGATGTACTGGCGCTGTCTTCTGTCGGGGCCGTCGATCTCCTCGTGGTGGGGGTCCAAGCAGGGTGTGTGTCAGAAGGCTCGGCGACTGAAGGCCGAGCAGGCCCGCGAACCCGGGCGGGCGCCGCACGCCCGAGATCGCCCGCGAACACGAGGACCGCCTGGCCGCCGAACAGCGGGCCGGGCGGGCCCTGATGCTCGTACAGGAACGACGCTTCCCTGTCGCCCGGCAGATCGGCCGGTTGCTCCTGGAGCACCGCGACGGCATCGTCCTCGACGGCTGGGCGACGGACTGGCTCGGCGAGATCGCCGAGACCATCGACGACCGCGACGACCCTGCCGAACGCGCACAGTTCACCGGGTGGGTGGAGAGCTTCGTCCGCGCTGTCCACGGCCACGCTCGGCAGCGCAATCAGCCCTCCACCACTGCCGAGGAGGCCGGCCGGGCCCTGGAACTGGCCACCGAATTCACGTTCCAGGAAAGGCCCAAGATCCCCGAGCGGGTCCCGGGTTCCCAGTCTGGGAACCAACGCGGCACGAGCGCCGACGATCTCTGTCCTGAGACGTGGAAGACAGTCGCCTGCAGCGCGCTGATCTGGGGCGACTGGTTTGGATGTCAATGGGCGTGGTTCGTCTCGAGTCAGCCAGAGTGCTGCCTCGTGAGCTTGAGGTCGCTAGGTGAAACTGGCGGTGCTGGTCGGCGGAGCCTGTTGATAGAGCGCTACCAACACGCCGTGCACGGGCTGGTCTTCGGTATCTTCCTCGGCTTCGTCGACCAGTTTGGCGAGGGCCTCGCCGAGTTCTCTTGCCTTCGCTGGGCTCAGACGCAGGTGGCGCAGTGTCAGGTGGGTCTCGGCGGGTGAGCGGTCCAGCTCCTGGGCGACCGCGGCGAGCATCGCGGCGGTGCCTGCCGCTTGGGGTTCGGCGACCACCATGTGACGGGCCGTGCGCTGGTAGTGCTGCTCGGTGCCACCCCGGACCTGGCGGGTCTCGGCGACGTGGACCAGACCGGCTTCGCGGAGCACTTTGAGGTGGTGGGCCACGTTGCCCTTCTTCGCGTCTAGCTGCGCCGCAAGCCGGCCGACGGTTGCAGGCCGTTGGCCCAGGGCGAAGAGCAACCGCTGACGCAACGGGTGAGCGAGCGCCGCGAACTGCTCAGGCGCACCGATCTCCAGGACATCCTCAGGAGGCGGCAGATAGGACGGCTGATCAGGCATACCGAAAGTGTCTAAACTCTTTGACGCTTTCGCAAGGGCAGTGCTCTACTTCCTGCCATGACGACTCTGACGAAGGTTCAGCCCGCCCCTGTCATCGACGAGACAGCCCGGCTCCTGATCGAGCACTACGTTTTCCCCGAGATAGCCGAGCAGCTTGCCGGCCTGCTGCAACGACGCCTCACCGCCGGCGCCTACGATGTCGACGGAACGGAGGAGTTCGCCCGTCTGGTCACCGCGGACCTGCAGTCCGTCAACGGCGACCGACATCTGAGACTGAAGCACCACACCGACCCGGTGTCCCCGAAGGAGGGGGCGGCCACCCTGGACGCCATGCGCCGGGACTTCGACACCTCACTGGGCGGTGCGCCTCGGGTGCAGTTGCTCGACGGAGGGGTCGCCGTACTTGAGCTGGCACCCATGCTGTTTCCGCTGGAGTGGGCCGCCGAACCGCTGGGCGCCGCGCTCACCCTGGTCTCCCGCGCCCAGGCGCTGATCGTGGACCTTCGCGCCAACCGGGGCGGCGACCCGGACACGGTCGCCTTCGTCTGCAGCTACCTACTGGACAAGCGCACCCACCTCAACACCATGCACTGGCGCGACGGCGAGCGCCGCGAACAGTCCTGGAGCCAGCCACACGTTCCCGGCGCCTGCTTCGGTGGCAGCAAGCCGTTGTACGTGCTGTCCAGCGACAGCACCTTCTCTGCTGCTGAGGAGATGGCGTACGACCTCCAGCAGCTCGGCCGCGCCGTAGTCGTCGGCGAGCGCACCCGCGGCGGCGCACATCCGTGCAAGGGCTGGACGGTGCACCCACACCTGGAGGCCACTATCCCTATGGGCCGTGCCATCAACCCCGTCTCCGGCACGAACTGGGAGGGCACCGGTGTGCAGCCGGACATCCCTTGCGCTGCTGCTGACTCCCTCGACCAAGCACACGCGCTGGCCCTCGCCCAACTAGCAGGCTGACCCAGCCCAGCCCACCGACAGCACCGCGCGCATCGCCTCCCTTATCAACGTCGACGGCTGACTTCGGCGGCGGAGGCCCCAGTCTCCGGCGCTCCCGGCATGCGCACTCCGCACGACTGGATTCACTGCCAGGGAAGCCGAAGCGACCGGGTTCGCTGTCAAACGCCTCGATTGGACCACAGAGGACAATCACGCGGCGGCCGCGCGGCCCGCTGACCCACCCCGCGCATTCCGTCACCCCACGAGCCGCAATTCGTCGGTTCCTCTCTCCTGGCCGAGGGCGTCGACAGCACCCCGCTACGTCATCACGGGCGCCGGTCACGGCGACGGGGCCGTCGGGTGCCTGCCTCGATGAGCGAGCCCTGGACCACCCAGAAGGTCGTCGACCAATTGGTCGGCTTCCTCGACGATCAACTGGGCTCCTGACCCGGTGCCGGGATCTTAGGGCTCGGCACCGGACCGTCCGTCAGTCCCCCGTCTTGGGCCGCCAGTCGGAGGCCCATGCGTCGAGCGGGCCGAGATGTTCGAGAAGGGTCCTGCCCTGTCCGGTGAGCAGGTAGCCGTCGCCGGAGTGCTCGACGAGGTCGGCCTGTCCGAGCTCACGAAGCCTGTCTGCCAGGACGCTTGATGAGACGCCGTCACATCGTTGCTGGAGCTGGCGGAAGGTCGGTGCCGAGTCGTCCCGCAGCTCCCACAAGGCTCGCAGAGTCCAGCGTCGCCCCAGCAGGTCGAGGAGGGCCATGATCGGCCGACCGGTGTGTGAGCCGCGGACCGGTCGGCCTGGCAGTGGTGTCGATCGCGTCATCTGCTTCCCTTTCCGAAGCGTCAATGTTAGCGTGCCACCATGCCTCGAATATCGAAGCAACCTCGAATCGAACCGCTCTCGCCGCCGTACGACGAGGAGGCCGGCCAGGCCCTCGACCTCCTCGGGCATTCACCCATCCAGCTGTTCCGAGTGTGGGCCCGCCGACCAGAGCTCGCCCGCTCCATCGCGGGCTGGGGCAGCTACTACTTCTCTCGACGCTCCGCTCTCACTGTGCGCCAGCGTGAACTGGTCATCGACCGGACGACCGCGTTGTGTGGCGCTGACTACGAGTGGGCCGTGCACGTCGCGGGCTTCGCCGAGAAGGCGGGCTTCGACGGCGCGCAGCTCGCGTCCCTCGCGGCCGGAAGACCGACGGACGACTGCTGGGACGCCAGTGATCGCGCTGTACTTGAAGCGGTCGACGAGCTCCATACGACCTTTGATCTGTGCGACGACACCTGGGCGAACCTGGTCTCTGTCGCGAATGAGGATGCCGCCCTCGACCTGGTCTTGATCTGCGGTTGGTACCACGCCGTCTCGTTCGCCGTCAGGGCTCTCCGTCTGCCGCTGGAGCCCGGCACCGACCCGATCGCCGCGTCCTGATTGCAGGCAATGCACACCGCTGGACGACTTCGGGCGCAGTCCCTGCCTAGCGGCCACAGCCTCGCAGCCTCGCGCAACCCCCTCATCGCCTCCGAGCAGACCTTGCCGCCCCGCCTGCAGGCGGCACGGCATGAACGAGAGCACGAACGGCCTACTACCCCTATCGGGGATCATCGCTGTCCCAGGGATTCACGAAGAGGTCGGACGGTACGCCCCATGCCGACAGCACCGTAATCAGCTCAGACTCGTCCGTGGCATCAGCGAACCCGATAAGGACAGCGCCGATGTCGTAGTCGAAGCCGTCGATGCGCTCGCTGTCGTACTCCCAATGCTCAAGCCGGAAGCTTCGTTCAACGTCGCTGCGGATCCATCCCTCCTCCCCCGCCCGGACATCAGCCTCGCTTTGCCTGGCGGCGATGTCCACGAATGCCCGACGCTCTGGCCGCGATGCTGGGACCTCTGCAACGAGCCGCCTGCCAAGGCGGAGCGCGGTCAGCTTGTCCATTGGCCAGTTCGATCCGTCGTTCATGAGACTTCATCCTGGCCCAGCCTGGCAGTGCAGGACGGAGGAGCAGCGCCAGGCCCCGTTGAGGGGTGCCCACCCCTCCGCCCGCCAAAGCGGCGACACGATGCCGCTCTCCTGGACGCAATAACGGCTCGGCCGGGAACTCCCAATCGAGCTACTGCATGCACTACTCAGAACCTCGATCAGGCGCCACGTTCCTGCGAATCGACCATCAGCTGAAGCAGATCCCGAAGCCCGTGCCGCTGATCCCCGTCGAGGCCGACCAGCGGGTCGCCGGCAAAGCGCAGGCGGGCCCGCAGGTCCTGTGCGACGGCCCGGCCCGCCTCCGTGGCGGCGATGCGTTTGATCCGTCGGTCGGAGGGGTCAGGAACGCGCTCGACCAGGTCACGGCTCTGAAGTCGGTCGACCATCCCGGTGAGGTTGGACGGATCGGCGCCCAGACGCTCGGCGATGCGTCGCATAGGGAGCGCTTCGTCCAGCGCGAGCAGCACCTTGACCTGCTGCGGGGTGAGCCCGTGATGGGCGGAGGCTGTGTCGTACTCGCGGTTGTAGAGGTCGGTGATCTTCGCGAACAGGGCGATCACCTCGGCGGTGAGCTGGTCCGGAGCGTTCATGCCCACAGTGTAGGCCGGGTGATTCTCCACCACCATGGTTGACAATGATGGTGGTACTCCATAAGTATTTAGCAAGCAGACTCCCCCTCGTACAGGAGATTCCGAATGCCCAGCCTCGCGGCCACCGTCCTAACCGGTGCCACCATCACCACTCGAGTTCGCGGCCGCCTGCGTAAGCGCACCGCAGTCACAGCCGACGGCTATGTCTTCCACTACTACGAGGGCGGCTCCGGCGAGACACTCGTACTGCTGCACGGTCTGGCCGACGACAAGAACTCGTTCCTCGCCGCCGCCGCCCGGCTCACCGGCCGCTACCGCGTGATCCTCCCGGATCTGCCCGGTCACGGCGAGAACGAGCAGGACCCCCGTCGCGACTACAGCATCCGTGGCCACGCGGCCGCACTCGAGAGGCTGGTCAGCGAACTCGGCCTGGACCGCTTCCACCTCGGCGGCAACTCCATGGGTGGCCATGTCTCCGGCGCATACACACTTCGCCACCCCGAGCGGGTCCTCAGCCTCATGCTGGTCAACGCCCCAGGTCTCCAGCTGGACGATCGCCTCATCTATGTCGGATTCGGTGCGCGCATGAAGACCCGCGAGGACTTCGATGCGGTGCTCGACCGCATGTACTACCGCAAGCCCAAGCTCCCCGGCTTCGTCGTTCGGCACATGCTCCACGAGCTGGACAGCCGTTTCGATCATGTCAACGCCATGACACGCGCAGTCGTCGCGGGCGAGGACTACGACATTTCCGAGAGGATCGGGAAGATCCATCAGCCCACACTGGTGCTGTGGGGCCGCCATGACGTCGTGGTCCCGTTCGCGGTCGCCGAGGCGTACGAGGCGCGCATCCCGAACGCCCGCCTCCAGGTCCTGGAGGGCGCCGGTCATGTGCCCCAGCTCGAGATCGCGGAACAGGTCGCCGAGAGCATCGCAAATTTCCTGTTTCGCCTGCCGAAGTACCGGCCTAGATCCTGTCCATAGCTCCCCCACCCCCTCCCACACCCCTCTCCCGGCCCCGGGACCGTGCACCCGCACACCCGAAGAAAGGCAGTCATGTCCTCCAAAGTCGCCCTGATCACTGGAACCTCCTCCGGCATCGGCCTGGAAACCGCCGTCGCCACCGCCCGCGCCGGGTGGACCACTGTCGCCACCCTCCGCGACCCGGACCGGGCTGACGCATTGCGCGACGCCGCCGACCGGGCCGGGGTCACGCTCGACATCCGCCGGCTCGATGTCACCGACCCGGCCTCCGTGACCGCAGCGGTCCAGGGTGCCGTCGCCGACCACGGCCGGCTCGACGCACTGATCAACAACGCGGGCGCCGGTCACGTCGGCACCATCGAGAACGAGACGGTCGAGGACGTACGCCGGGTAATGGAGGTCAACTTCTTCGGTGTCGTGCAGACCGCCAAGGCCGCTCTGCCGCATCTGCGCGCCTCGGGCGGCCGGCTGATCACCGTCACCTCGGTGGGCGGAGTCGTCGGCCAGCCCTTCAACGAGGCGTACTGCGCTGCCAAGTTCGCGGTCGAGGGATTCATGGAGAGCCTCGCTCCGGTGGTCGGCAGGCTCGGAGTAGCGGTCTCCGTCATCGAGCCCGGTGCTGTGGCCACGGAGTTCGTCAGCAACATCGGGCTCGACCCGGCACAGATGATCGCCGCCGCGGGCGACTACGCGCCGCTTCTCCAGAGCTACGCCACCCGCACCCAGGGCCAGTTCGCCACCTCGGCGCAGACCCCTGCGCAGGCTGCCGCCACCGTTCTCGAGGCTCTCACGAGCGAGCACCCCGCATTCCGGATCCAGACCTCCGAGTGGGCGACCTCCTTCACCGGCACCAAACTCGCTGACAACGACGGCTCGGCCGTCCTCGCGATGACCGGCGCGTACCTGGGCTGATCAGGGTCCGGCAGTTGCCGGTAGCGCACGCAGGCCATACCGGACCTGCCGTCGGCGCGCTGGTGGCGCAAGCTCGTGGAGCGGCTCGCGAGGGCTCGATGGCACCGTGTGATGTGGTCGCTCAGGCCCGGATGGTCCGGCTGAGTCGATCCGGTCAGTGAGGGTCGGTGATCCGTGGGTACGGTGGTGCAGTGAGAAGCCGGTGCCGTGCCCAGCGCCTCGATGGCCCGGGGCTCACCCAGCCGGCGCCTCGTAGACGGACCCCGTTCGCGCAGCCCGAGTTTGCCAGGATCCGCGACACATGAATCATGCTGGCCGATTTGCCGTTCGGCGGCTTCTCGGCGTCAAGACCGGCCACCTGCCCTGGCGGGATGCGCGGCGACGTTAGTGACGTAGCACGTGCGCACCAACGCCTGGTCGTCACGCGACGGCACATCGACCGGCCTGGGGTGCCTCACCCCATCGCTCAGAGTCGGCAACTGATTTCCATGCCGTCTTCGACGGGGAAGTTCACACTCTGGTAGCCGTTCTCCGGGTTGCGTACGTAGTCGAGGTACGGCTGCAGACTGCTCAGGTTGGTGTCGTCGGCGATGACGAGGGTGCCGGGCTGCAGGCGCGGCTCAAGGAGCCGTAGTACGGGCAGGCACAGGTCCTTCCAGCCGTCCAACAGCACGAAGTCTGCGGGGACGTCGAGGTTGTGGAAGGTTTCGCGGGCGTCCCCCTCCAGGACGGTGATCAGGTCGTCCAGGCCGGCTTCGCTGAAGGTTCGACGTGCCGCGGCGATTTTGTCCTTGCTGAGTTCCGTGGTGACGACTCGTCCGGCGCCGTTGTCCCGTGCCGCCGCGGCCAGGTACAGCGTGGAGATCCCGTAGGACATACCGAACTCGACGATCGTGGCCGGGCGGACGGCCCGGACCAGGTTGTAGAGGAGTTCTCCGCCGGCGGCGGAGATCGGCATGTAGATGTCCGCCGCGGCGTCGGCGTGTTCCTGGGGCGTCATCGGCGCGAACCCGCCGGGCAGCTCCGCGCCCACGCGGGCCGCGGTGGTTTCGTCCTGCTCGGCTCGCTCGAACATGCGGCTGAGGGTTGCGGCGACTCGGGGAGCGGCGAGTGTGTGAGTAGGCGTCATGTCCGCTAGAGTAGACGCAACGTTGCGTAATCTCTAGCGAGAATTTCCTGAGCGAGGCAGACGAGATGGCATCTGAGGCGCGCGCGGCCGAGGCAAGCAGCACCGACGGAGCGGGGCGGCGTCACCACGGCAACCGGCACGGACGCAGTGAACAGGCCCGGTTGGCGGTGCTGGAGGCGGCCGACGACCTGCTCGTCGAGAAGGGTTTCGCCGGCGTCACGATGGAGGGCATCGCCGCGCGGGCAGGTGTGGCCAAGCAGACCATCTACCGCTGGTGGAACACCAAGACCGACGTCCTGATGCATGCCTTCCTCCAGGACGCGACCGAGGACCTGACCCCGCCCGATTCCGGAGACATCGCTCTCGATCTGCGTGACTATCTGCCCCGCCTGGCCTGGTTCCTCAACGAATCCGACCCCGGCGCCGTCTTCAAGGCGCTGATCGCTCAGAGCCAGCACGATGCGGTGTTCGCCCAGGACTTCCGGTCCAAATGTCTCGACGTGCAACGCCGCCGCGACCGCCTGCCGCTGGAACGCGCCGTACAACGGGGGCAGTTGCCTGCCGATCTCGACCTGACGGCCGAGACGGATCAGCTTGTGGGCCCTCTTTACTACCGCGCGCTCGTGACCGATGAGCTGATCAGCCATCAGTTCACCGATGGGCTCGTCGACGCGTTCCTCCGCCGGCATGGGCTGCAGACGTCGGAGGGCTCTTGAACAGGCACGGCCGACGCGCGGGTCCGCAAGACGACCAACACTGCCGTTGTCGCCGCACGTGACGTTATCCCCGACGCGGCACTCAGTCCGTGCGCGAGGTCAGGACGGGGTGGTGTTGCGGACGGCGTTGACGTAGCGGGTGGCGAGGTGTGCGAAGGCGTCGTTGAGTTCGGGTGGGCCGATGACTTCGATGTCGGTGTCGAAGCGGCCGATGGTGGCGGCCAGGCCGGTCCATGACCAGGAGCCGAGGGTGAGTCGGCAGCGGTCGGTGCCGAGTTCTTCGACGATTCCGTCCTGAGCGAAGGGGGCGACAGCCGTGGCAGGGAGATTGAGGACGACTTCGCCTTGGCAGGGCCACTCCGTGGTGGTGCCGTCCAAGCCACGGAATCGGCTCATGACGAAGGCGGCTACGTCGCCGTCGGGGAGCTCGCGGGGCATGAAGCGCGGACCGGTGGGTGTGCGCGGCCGTATGCGGTCGACGCGGAAGGTCCGCCAGTCCTCGCGGTCGAGGTCCCAGGCCAGGAGGTACCAGCGGCCGTGCCGGGTGACCAGGTGGTGGGGCTCTGCTCGGCGGCGCTGCCCGGCGGTCGCGGTGCCGTCCGCGGCGTAGTCGAAGCGGAGTTCCTCATGGGTGTGGATGGCGGTGCTCAGGTCCGTGAGGACCTGGGCGTCGACCTGTGGGGCCTCCCCGATCCCCGGTGGGTGGACGGACGTTATGCGCATTGTGTCCATGCGGTGGCGTAGGCGAGGTGGCATGACCTGCTGGATCGTGGCGAGGGCGCGGGCCGCGTCCTCGGCGAGTGCCGTGCCGGTGGCGGCGGTTTGCAGCGCGAGGGCCAGGGCGACGGCCTGGTCGTCGTCGAACAGCAGTGGGGGCAGCTGCGTGCCGGCATCCAGGCTGTACCCGCCGGAGGGTCCTTTGAAGGCCATGATCGGGTAGCCGAGCTCCCGCAGGCGATCTATGTCGCGGCGAACCGTGCGCGGGGTGATGTCGAGCCGCTCCGCCAGGTCCTCGCCGGACCAGTCACGACGCGTCTGGAGCAGCGAAAGCAGCGCGAGCAGTCGCGAGGACGTCTTGTGCATGCCCATCATTCTGCCCGCAGTACAGGACACATCCTGTCCGCTATCCCTGCGATGGTGAGGTTCAGAGCCACCGAGGGGGCAATGCCCCAGGTCACGGTGGCCGCGACGTGCCCCGGCTTTCATCGCGGCGGCGCACATTCGAGGAAACCCAGAGCAAGGAGCAGGTATGTCCGTCACGACCACCACCCACCTGAACTTCCGGGGCGAGGCGCGTCAGGCGCTGGACTTCTACCAGTCCGTCTTCGGTGGACACGCCGTCGCCGTCACCTACAAGGACGCCGGCAACGTACAGAACGACAACGAGGCGGACTGGGTGATGTGGGGCGAGGTGGTCGGGGACGACGGCTTCCACGTCATGGCCTACGACGTCCCCTCCCAACTGCCCTGGAACCGGGGCGAGAACCCGTTCTTCGTCTCCGTGCGAGGCGACGACGCCGACGAGATCAGCGCCCTGTGGCAGAAGCTCGCGGAGGGCTCGACAGTGGTGCGCCCCTTGGAGGCCGCGCAGTGGGCACCGCTGTACGGCATGCTCACCGACCGCTTCGGTGTCACCTGGGTCCTGGACGTCACCGCTCCCTACAACGGCTGAGCCGGCCGACTCGACACAGGATCACGGGTGCCGCCGCGGCCGAAGCGGCGGCACCCGCCAGACAAGGGGGCGGACGCGGGTCACGTGAGCATGCGGCGACTGGGGCGGACCGGCATCGAGGCCGGACTCGACGACGATGTCCTCGCCCCGATCGCAGCAATCGTCCCGCCCGGCATCGACATCAGCCCACTGGACGTCTCCTACGCCCCCCATCCCCTACCCGCCCTGCGTCGGCGTCCGGCCAATGAGCGCGCCGCAGCATGAGGAGACCATGACCGTCCTCGGCCCACGCGCCCTCAATCGCGCCACCCTCGCCCGCCAGTACCTGCTCGAACGAACCGTCACACCCGTCCGGGCCGCCGTGGCGCACCTGTGCGGAATGCAGGCGCAACAACCCCAGGAACCCTTCATCGGCCTATGGTCCCGGCTGCACTGCTTCAAGCCGCGAGAACTGGACGACGCAATGACCGGACGCACGGTCGTGCGCACGCACCTGATGCGTCGCACCGTCCACCTCGTCACCGCCGACGACGCGCTGGCCTGGCGGGCCCGTCACGACACCATGCTGCGCCAGCGGGTGCTGGCCACCTACCGACGCGAACTCGCGGGCATCGACGTGGACGAGGTCGCCGTGGCCGGCCGAGCGGTCATGGCCGACCATCAGCCCCGCACCATGGCCGCACTCGTCCAGGCACTCGAAGACCGCTGGCCCACACCCCCGCGCCGCGTCCTGGGCGAGTTGCTCGTGGCAGCCCTCATCCCGATGGTCCAACTCCCGCCCCGCGGCCTCTGGCGTACGACGGCCGGCGTCCGCAACCTGCCCCTGGTCACCTGGCTCGGCCGCGACATCGACCCACTCTCCCCCGACGGAACCGACCCGACGGGGCAACAGCTGGTACGGCGCTACCTCGCCGCCTACGGGCCCGCTGCCTCCGCCGACATCCGCTTCTGGTGCGGCCTCGCCGGACTACCCGCCGCGGTCAAGGCCGTCCGCGAAGAGCTCGTCACCTTCCGCGACGAACGCGGGCGCGAGCTCCTCGACTTGCCCGACGCACCGCGCCCACACCCGGACACCCCCGCACCCGTCCGGTTCCTACCCGCATTCGACAACGCGATCCTCGGCTACCACGACCGCAGCCGCATCATCGACGACGCCCACCTCGGCCTGTCCGTCGCCGGCCAACGCGCCGTTCTCATCGACGGACGCGCCGCCGCCACCTGGACCACACAGGGCTAACAACTCGACGTCACCCCACTCCGCCCCCTCTCCACCCCAGAGCGGGAAGCCGTCCACGCCGAAGCCCAGGCCCTGACCACCTTCCTGGACCAGGGCATCACCCACGTACGCATCACTGCCGACAACAGCTGAGAAGGCGTGACGCCTCCGGTGTGTGTCCCGGTCAGACCTCGTCCGGCCCTGTGCAGACCAGCGAGCGGCCGCTACGGGGTCGTGACGGCTGGGCCGACCCGCAGGAGACTGGCGGCAATCCCTAGCCCACCCGGGTCCTCTGGGCCATTCGGACAGCATCGCGGCGGTGCGTCCCGCGGCCGCCGCCCGTCCGATGGGCCATGTTGCTGACCGTCGAACCGATCGGCACAGGCCGGACGCGAAGGAGGCCCCGCGGTGGGTGAGCTGTACATCGACGGTCAGTGGACACAGGCTACGGCCGGTGCGAGGCGGGAGGTGGTCAACCCCTACGACGCCTCCGTCGTCACCACCGTCGACGAGGCCGACGCCACCGACGTGGACCGCGCCGTACGCGCCGCCCGGCGCGCCTTCGACGAGGGGGACTGGGCGAACGCCCCCACCCGCCGCCGGGCCGATCTCCTGCTGCGCGTGCGCGACCTGCTGCTGCGCGACAAGGAGGACATCGCCCGCACAGAGACGCTTGACACCGGAAAGACGCTGACCGAGGCCCGTATCGATGTGGAGGACGTGGCGAACGCCTTCCGCTACTTCGCCGAACTCGCGGGCAAGGACGGCGGCCGGGTCGTGGACGTCGGGCCGGACGTCCTCAGCCGCGTCGTCTACCAGCCGGTCGGGGTGTGCGCGCTCATCGCCCCCTGGAACTACCCGCTGCTGCAGGCTTCCTGGAAGGTGGCCCCGGCGCTGGCCGCCGGCAACACCTTCGTCCTCAAACCCAGCGAGGTCACACCGCTCACCACGATCGCCATGGTCCGGCTCATCGAGGAAGCCGGCGCGCCGCCCGGGGTCGCCAACCTGGTGCTGGGCTCCGGGGCCACCGTCGGTGCTGCCCTCACCAGCCACCCGGAGGTCGACCTGGTGTCCTTCACCGGCGGCCTCAACACCGGACGGTCCATCATGGCCAGCGCCGCCGAGGGACCGAGGAACATCGCGCTGGAACTGGGCGGCAAGAACCCCAACATCGTCTTCGCGGACGCCGACTTCGAAGCCGCCGTGGACTACGCGCTGGACGCCGCCTTTCTGCATTCCGGGCAGGTCTGTTCGGCCGGTTCGCGTCTGCTGGTCGAGGACTCGCTGCACGACCGGTTCGTCGAGGCATACGCCGACCGCGCGCGGGAGATCCGGATCGGCAACGGCCTGGACGAGGGCACCGAGAGCGGCCCGCTCAGCTCCGCCGAGCACCGCGAGAAGGTCGAGGGCTACATCGCCATCGGCAAGGGGGAAGGTGCCCGGCTCGTCACCGGCGGCACGCGCCCGGACGACCCCGCCCTGAGCCGCGGCTTCTTCCTGCTGCCGACGATCTTCGCCGACTGCGACCGGTCCATGCGCATCGTCCAGGAGGAGGTCTTCGGTCCGGTGGTCACCGTCGAACGCTTCCGCACCGAGGACGAGGCGCTGGAACTGGCCAACGACACCCGCTACGGCCTGGCCGGCGGCGTGTGGACCTCCGACGCGAGCCGCGCCCAGCGTGTCGCACAGCGGCTGCGGCACGGCACCGTGTGGATCAACGACTTCCACCCTTATGTGCCGCAGGCCGAGTGGGGCGGCTTCGGGCGCTCCGGCGTCGGGCGCGAGCTGGGCCCCACCGGGCTGCGCGAGTACCAGGAGGCCAAGCACATCTACCAGAACCTCGCCCCCGCTCCCTCCGGCTGGTTCAAGGGCTGACCTTCAGGCAGCGCAGCGCCCATCCCTGGCGCGACGACCACCGAAGACCGGCCACACGCCGGCGAAGCGACGGCCGACGAAGACCGGCCGGACCCCCACGTCGCCTCGGCCAAAGAAGAAAGGCACCGCATGGCCTCCACCCCCAGCCCCACGCACGGCGCCGAGTCCGTCTACGACTACGTCATCGTCGGCGGCGGCACCGCCGGCTGCGTCCTCGCCGCCCGCCTGAGCGAGGACCCCGACTGTCGCGTCTGCGTCATCGAGGGCGGCCCCAGCGACGTCGGCGACGAGCGCATCCTGCGCCTGCGCAACTGGATCAACCTGCTCGGCTCGGAGTTCGACTACGGCTACACGACCGTCGAGCAACCGCGCGGCAACTCGCACATCCTGCACTCACGGGCCCGCGTGCTCGGCGGCTGCTCCTCCCACAACACGCTGATCAGCTTCCTGCCGCTGCCGCAGGACCTCGACGACTGGGTGAGCCGCGGCTGCACCGGCTGGGACCCGGCAACGATCCTCCCCTACCGCGACCGGCTGCTCACGCAGATCGTCCCGGTGGCCGAGGCCGACCGCAATCCCATCGCCAAGGACTTCGTCACCGCCGCATCCCGCGCCCTCGGCGTCCCCGTCGTCGAGGACTTCAATGCCGACCCCTTCGCCGACGGCGCCGGGTTCTTCTCCCTGGCCTACCAGCCGGAGGGCAACCTGCGCTCCTCCGCGTCCGTCGCCTACCTCCACCCGATGCTCGACCGGCCCAACCTCACGCTGAAGCTGGAGACCTGGGCCCACCGGGTGATCCCCGACGCGTCGGGCCGGCTGACCCGGGTCGCCGTCCGGGGCGCCGACGGCGAACCCGCCACCGTGCGTGCCGAGCGCGAACTCCTGCTGTGCGCGGGCGCCATCGACACCCCGCGCCTGCTGCTGCTCTCCGGCATCGGCCCGGCCGACGACCTGCGCGCCCTGGGCATCGCGGTACGGGCCGACCTGCCCGGTGTCGGGGAGAACCTGCTGGACCACCCCGAGTCCGTGATCGTCTGGGAGACCGCGGGGCCGCTGCCGCCCAACTCCGCGATGGACTCCGACGCCGGTCTGTTCCTGCGCCGCGACAAGAGCCAGCCGCGCCCCGACCTGATGTTCCACTTCTACCAGGTGCCGTTCACCGTCAACACCGAACGCCTGGGCTACCCCGTACCGCAGCACGGGGTGTGCATGACCCCGAACGTGCCGCGGGCCCGCTCCACCGGCCGCATGTGGCTGCGCAGCAACAACCCCGCCGAGCATCCCGCCCTGGACTTCCGGTACTTCACCGATCCCGAGGGGCACGACGAGCGCACCATCGTGGACGGCCTCAAGGTCGCCCGCGAGGTCGCCAAGACCGACCCGCTGCGCGACTGGCTCGTCCGCGAGGTCGCACCCGGCCCGGACGTCGTCTCCGACGCCGACCTTTCGGAGTACGGCCGCCGCGCGGCCCACACCGTCTACCACCCGGCCGGCACCTGCCGGATGGGCGCGGCGGACGACCCGGCGGCCGTCTGCGACCCCGAGCTGAGACTGCGGGGCTTCGAGGGCGTGCGGATCGTCGACGCGTCGGTGTTCCCGACGTTGCCCACCGTCAACCCGATGGTGACCGTGCTGCTCGCCGCCGAACGCGCCGCCGACCTGATCAAAGCGGAACGAGGGGCACGACGATGACCGGTACGCAGCCTCCCGCACCGGCGTCCGGCGCCCCCTCCGGGGAGCCGGGCTCCGAGTTCCGTAAGGACATGAGCCCTTGGGCCAACTTCGCCCTCGGCTTCACCTACCTCTCCCCGGTGGTGGGCACCTACACCCTCTTCGGCATCGCGATCGCCGACGGCGGACCGCCGATGATCTGGGCGTTCCTGGTCGCCGGCTGCGGCCAGTTCCTGGTCGCGCTGATCTTCGGGGAGATCGTCGCCCAGTACCCGATCGCAGGCGGCGTCTACCCCTGGGCCCGGCGGCTGTGGGGCAAGCGCTGGGCGTGGATGACCGGCTGGGTGTACATGTGGGCACTGCTGGTGACCATCACCTCCGTCGCGTACGGCGCCGGCCCCTACATCGCCATCCTCTTCGGTTTCAGAGCCACCGTGCACACCACCGTGCTGTGCACCGCCGTACTCATCGTCGTCGCCATCCTCGTCAACTACATGGGCACCAAGGCACTGTCGACGGCGGCGCTCATCGGTTTCGCCGGCGAGCTCATCGGCGCCCTCGTCGTCGGCGTCTACCTGCTGTCCACCCACCGCCACCAGAACCTCGGCGTCATCTTCGACACCTACGGCGTCGAGGGAGACGGCTCCTACCTGCCGGCGTTCCTGGCAGCCGGCATCATCGGCCTCTACCAGTACTACGGCTTCGAGGCGTGCGGCGACACCGCCGAGGAGGTCGCTCACCCGGGCCGGGTCATCCCCCGCGCGATGCGCCGCACCATCTACATCGGCGGCGCTGCGGCCACGTTCACCTGTATGTCGCTTCTGCTGTCGGTCACGGACTTCAACGCGATCATCTCGGGCGAGCAGGCCGACCCGGTGGTGGACGTGCTGTACGACGCCATGGGCGAGACCGGGGCGCGGCTGGTGATGGCCGTGGTGCTGATCTCCTTCCTGTCCTGCACGATCAGCCTCCAGGCCGCGGCCGGGCGGCTCATCTACTCCTACGCCCGTGACGAGATGATCGCCGGGCACCGGTTGCTGCGGCGGTTCGTCCACGCCCGTGCGGTGCCGAGCTGGGCGCTGTTCGTGTCCGCGGCGGTGCCGCTGCTCATCGCCTTCGCCTCGCTGCTCTCCGAAGACGCGCTCACCAACATCGTCTCGTTCGCGATCCTCGGTATCTACGGCTCGTTCCAGATGGTGGTCCTGGCCGCGCTGCGCGCCCGGCTCAAGGGCTGGCGCCCGGCAGGCGAGTTCACCCTGGGCCGCTGGGGCCTCGCGGTGAACATCGCGGCGCTGGTCTACGGCATCTTGGCCATCATCAACATCTCCTGGGCCCGCACCCCGGAGAAGTCCTGGTGGGAGAACTGGATCGTGCTGCTCTGCGGCGCGGTGGTCCTGGGCACCGGTCTGCTCTACATGTTCACCACCCATCACTACGGCCGCGGCGACGCACCCGCCGGCGACGCCGTACCGGAAAAGCAAGGTGCGTCTGACGACACGCCTCGCCCGAAGCGGGGATGAGGCGGATGCGGCCGTCCGACGGGTGCGGTCCGGGTGCTCACGTCGGGTGGGACTGGCGCTGTGGGGTCATGGCCCAGCGGATGGTCCGGGTCAGGGCCTGGCCGGTGGGGCGTACGGCAAGGTCCTCGACGACCGGGACCCGGGGCAGCCAGAGCATGCCGCGAGCCCAGAGCGGGAGCAGCGATACGGCGTTCGCGGCCAGCCCGCCGTAGAACGGCCGTACCGCCAGCGGCAGGGGCGGCTGGAACAGCAGGAAGCGGGCGGCGGCACGGGCCTGGGATGTGGCCCGCAGTTCGGGTCGGTAGGCGGTCAGGCGCTCGGAGAGCTCGCGGCGGTCGCGCGGTGGGTCGATCACCCCGAGCGCCTCGGCGACGCGCGCGGTGTCGGCGACGTAGGCGTCGTAGCCGGCGGCGTCCAGCGGGTGGGCTCCGTAGCGTTCGTGGGCGCGCAGGAAGCTGTCCGTCTCGGCTGCGTGCACCCAGGCGAGCAGGTGCGGATCGGCCGCGTGGTAGGGCACACCCTGGGCGGTCGTCCCGCGGATGCGTTCATGGATGGCCCGGACGCGGTCGACCGCTCCCTGGGCGTCCTCGGCGGTACCGAAGGTCGTCACGGCCAGGAAGGTGCTGGTGCGCTGGAGGCGGCCCCAGGGGTCGCCGCGGTAGCCGGAATGCCCCGCCACCGCAGCCATGGCGAGCGGATGCAGGGACTGCAACAGCAGTGCGCTCAGCCCGCCGATGAACATCGAGGCGTCGCCGTGGACGGTGCGGATCGGGCGGTCGGGTCCGAACCAGCGCGGGCCGGGGGTGTGGTGGATGCGAGCGCGCGTCTCCCGTCCGTCGGGGCCCGCGACCCGGCGGAACAGGGCCTGGCCCAGCTGTGCACGGACTGCGGTCAGCACGATCGGCCTCCCCTCTCCTGCTCCCCAGTGTCCGCGATGCCCGCTCGTCTCCGGGCATATCGGAGCGGTTCACCGACCGGTGTGCGCGTGGCGTGGTTCGCGGTCGGATGCCGGCCACACATAGGGCAGGTCGTCGGGGACGCCGGGAAACAGGGCGGCGTACACGTCGCGGTCCTTACGGACCAGTGCCGAGCGGTGGCTCTCGTGGAAGGCCTCGTCGCCGAGCCAGGGCGGCAGCTCGCCGGCTGTCGCAAGCTCCTCCTGGTCGCGCAGCGCGGCGTCCGGCCGGTGCGCGGCCAGTCCGGCGACCAGGGAGGCGGCGCAGCTGTCCTGGTGTCCCTGCTCCCGCCAGACCCGGCAGATATCCAGGCCGTAGCGCACGAGTGCCTCCTCATAGCCTGCCCACATCCGTACGGCCGGGTGCCGGCGCCACCCGTAGCCAGGGACGGTCAGGCCACGCAGGACCTGCAGTGCCTCGACCCGCTGCTTGCCCAGCCGACGCCGGTCCAGGAGCAGGGCGGTCTGCCGGAAGTCTGGGTGGGGCAGGAACGTCTGCATCGTCACCCGCTCACTTCTTGCGCAGCGCGGATGGCTTGTGGACCGCCGATTTGCCGGACCGGGCGCTGCGCACCTCGTACTGCGGCTCCTCGGACGAGGCGTCCACGGTCCGGCCGGATGCCTGGGTACGTCGGGTGATCTTCCGCTCGACGGTGCCTTCCGTGCTGCTGCCGTGGCTGTTCCAGGTGACCTCGTCGCCCGGGGTGAGCTGCTTGCCCTTGTCCCCGCCGCTCGTCCCTTCTGCCTTCTTCGCCTTCTTCGTCATCGGATCTTTCACTTCCTCGGTGCCGGTTGTGGCGTCACGGATTGCGCCCGGACGCCGCTCGGTCGGCCAGGCCGCCTGCGCCGAGTGGTCCGGTGTACTCCAAGGCGTGCGCCGCCTCCATGCGGGGCAGCTCCCGGCGCGACACGCGCAGCACCACGGCCGGCAAGGCCGCGCGCACCGGCTGGGTCAGACGCAGCCACGCCGGGACGTACACAGCCGTACGCCGCCGCTCCAGGCCCCTCACCAGGCGAGCGGCGACCGTGTCCACATGACTCACCCGGCGGGCCGGCGGAGGCATCTGGGCGCGCAGTTCACGCAGGGCGGTGTACTCGTCGGCGTCGCGGATCATGTCGGTGTCCGTCCAGTTGAGATAGGCAATGCCCACGGCGACTCCTCGGTGCGCCACCTCCGCCCGCAGGGCGTGCGCGAAGGCCTCGGCCCCCGCCTTGGAGGCGCAGTAGGCACTCATCAGGGGCACGGCGCTGATCGACGCCAGCGAGGCGATCTGGAGGAAGTAGCCCGCCGTGTCGAAGAGATCCGGCAGGAACGCGCGGGCCGTGTGGGCGCTACCGGTGAGGTTGACGTCGATGACACGCCGCCATGCGACCGGGTCCGAGGCGAGGAACGGGCCGCCCTCGGCGATGCCCGCGTTCGCCACCACGGCGGAGGAGCGCCCGAGTCCGGTTCGCACCCTGCGGGCCGCGGCGACCAGTGCGGTGGGGTCGGTGACGTCGACCTCGACGGCGAGCGCCGGACCCGGCAGGGACGCGGCCACCGCCTCCAGCGCGGCCTTCTCGTGCCCGAGCAGCGCTACCCGGGCGCCGCGTCGGGCGATTTCGTGGGACAGCGCCGCGCCCAGGCCGCGAGCGGCTCCGGTGACGACGACCGTACGGCCGGCAAGCGGCCTGGTGCTGCGCACGGGCTGCACCTTCCTCTCGACTCGGGTGGACGGCTTGTGCGCCACTTCCTTGCGGGGTCGGTGTTCGGATGCAGTTCGGCTCCGCCGGGCCGGCGAGCGCACGGTGGGGATGGGCTACGGCGGTTCTCCCTTCTCCCCGCCCCATGTGGACCGGTGGACGCCGACGCCGTACAAGCGGCTTCTGGTCCGCTCGGTCGCTTTTCGGGGTGACCCGGCGCGGCGGCAGGGTGGGCGGTCAGCGCCTGGTTCCGGTGCGGTCGCGGTGGGTCACGAGTTGTTGGGCGCGTACGAGGCCGGGTAGCCGGTGGCGGTGCAGTGCGGCTCGGGCGGCGTTGGCTCCCGGCGCGCCGTGCACCCCGCCGCCCGGGTGGGCACCGGCGGAGGCCAGGTAGAGGCCTGGAATCGGCGTCTCGGGGCGTCCGGTACCGGGTACCGGGCGGAAGAGGAACTGCTGGTGGATCGCGGTCGTACCCCCGTTGATGGCGCCGCCGCTCAGATTGGCGTCGAGTGCCTCGAGGGTGGGCGGCGCAAGGATGCGGCGGGCCCGGATCAGCGAGCGGAAGCCGGGAGCGAAGCGTTCCACCTGCCGTTCGACCCGGTCTGCCATGAGTTCCTGGTCCTTGGTTTCCCAGCGGCCCGTGATGCCCTCGTCGGCGGCGTCGGCGGCAATCTCACGGGGCACGTGGGTGTAGGCCCAGGCCGATTCGGTGCCCACCGGGGAGCGGGTGGCGTCGGCGGTGGTCATCTGACCGAACAGCAGGAAGGGACGGTCCGGGACCTGCCGCATGGCGATCTGCGCGGTGAAGCGGGTCAGCTCGTCCAGGCCGTCGGCGAGGTGGACGGTGCCGGCCCGGGACGCCTGCTCCGCCCGCCAGGGCACCGGGCCGTCGAGCGCCCAGTCCACCTTGAAGGTGGCGAAGTCCCAGTGGAAGCGGCGCAGGTCGTCGAGGAGCTGCGTGGGCACGTGCTCGGGGTCAAGGAGATCGCTGTACAAGGCGGGGACCGACACGTCGGCCAGCACCGCCCGGCGTGCCTGCACCGCGTCGCCGGCCGCGGTACGCACGCCGACGGCCCGCCCGCCACGAACGACGATCCGCTCGACACGCTGCCCACAGCGCACCCGCCCGCCCCGCGTCCGAAGGCGCTGGGTCAGGGCGTGGCTCAGCGCGCCGGATCCGCCGACAGGGACGGGGAAGCCGTACGTCTGTCCCAGCATGGACATCAGCCAGCCGAAGCCGCCACTGCCTGCCGACTCCGGAGCGAGGTCGGCGTGCAGGGCGTTGCCGGCCAGTAGCAGCCGGCCGCCGCTGCCGCGGAACTCCTCCTCCCCCAGGCGGCGCACCGGGAGCACCAGGGAGCGTGCCACGCGCAATCCGCCCGCGGCCCGCAGCCGCAGCGCCAGCCGCGCCGCCGAGCGGACGGGCGGGAACGGGGTGAACAAAGAGTTCAGCAGATCGGGGTGCAGACGCTGCCACAGGGCGTGCAGCCGACGCCAGGCGGCTCCGTCGCCGGGTGCGAAGGCCTCAAGCGACGCGGCGGTGATGTCGAGGTCCCGGTCCAGTACGGCGCAGCTGCCGTCCGTGAGGGGATGTGCCAGCACACTGGGCGCGTGGCTCCACCGCAGCCCGTGGTCCTGCAGTCGCAGCGCGGCGAGGACGGGCGAGGCGGCTGCGAGCGGGTAGAAGGAGCTGAAGACGTCGTTGACGAAGGCGGGGTCGACGCCTCGGTCGTGGCGCACGGCGCCGCCCGGCTCCGGTTGCTCCTCCAGCACCTCGACGCTCCACCCGGCGTCCGCCAGCACGTTGGCGGCCACCAGGCCGTTGGGGCCGGCACCTATCACCACGGCGTCAGGCATGGCCGGCTCCGTCCGCGTCCGGCACAGCCGCCACGACCGCCTGCCTCTCGTCCTGCGCCTCGCTCTCACACAGTCGGGCGAGACGGGCGAGCATGGCGCGGTGGCGCAGCTGGATCAGCGCCTCGAAGCCGAAGTTGTGCAGCCGGCCGCCCGCTCCCTGGAGGGGGTGTTCATCCACGATCACCAAGCACAGCTCGCCCCACGGCCGCAGCTCCATGGCGATCCGTGCCGTGCCGAGCGCGCCGGCCTTGGCCTCCAGCTCCAGGCAGACGCCCTCCTCGCAGCGGCGGACGATCGTCTCGTTGACCAGTTGGACCGGACCGAGCCGGACCTCGTAGCGGATCGCCGCGTCCAGGTGCGGCCACTGCCCGCGAACCGGCTGGGACCGCGAGGTCCCCACCACCCAATCCGCATAGCGGCAGCCATCGGCGAGGACGGCCCATACGGCACTGGGGCTGGCTTGGATCAGACGATGGCGAACGGCCACGAAGACCTCCAGGGTGCCTCGACCGGTTGTCCGGCGGCCACGCCCCGAGTGCCCGTGCATCACGGGTCCAACCAGCACCACTGGCAGTGATTGGGGCCGGTAGGCGGAACGGGGTCGACGGGACGCTTTGGCTCCGTGAGGAGGCTCGGTCGGGAAGCACGGTCTGACGACCGTCACCGGTGGGAGGCACCTGAGGAGTTCACATGAAATGACGTCGCTGCCGAGGGATGGGCCTTCGCAGGTCGCTCCCAGTCACGACTACTCGGTCACCTACCACAGCTCCGCCACTACATGACATGCATCCGCCCTCGGACGGTCGGCACGAACGGACTCGTAAGCGTCCAGCCCGATGGAGCCCGTCCGTGGCGCTGAGGCCGGAAGGGTCTGTCAGACGGTCTGGACGATGGTGCCGCTGCCTTCGAGTGCGGTGACTTCTTCGGCGGCAGCGGTGGTGTCGGTGACGAGGGTGTGCAGGAGGGCGGCGGGGCCGACGTAGGCATAGGCGGTGTGGCCGAGTTTGCTGCCGTCGGCGGCGACGATGACGCGGCGGGCGGAGGCGATGCTCGCCTTCTTCACTGCGGCGTCGTCGAGGTCGTAGGCGGTCAGACCGTCGGCCGCGGTCAGCCCGCAGCAGCCGATGACGGCGGTGTCGAAGCGCAGGGCGGCCAGGGAGGCGAGGGTGAGGGGCCCGGTGAGGGCTCCTTCGGCGGCGCGGGGCTGTCCGCCGGGCACGACCAGTGTGGCCGGGCCGGGTGTCTCGCCAAGGAGGTGGATGGCCTGCAGGGACAGGGGCATCACGGTGACGGGACGCTCGCGCAGGAGGCGGGCGACCTCCAGGCAGGTGGTGCCGCTGTCCAGCAGGACGCTCTCGCCGTCGCCGATGAGTGCGGAGATCTTGGCGGCGATCCGTCGTTTGGCGTCGACCGCCTCGTGGGCGCGCAGCACGAAGGGGGGCTCCTCGCCCCGGAGCAGCAGGGTGCGTGCCCCTCCGCGAACGCGTTCGAGGACGCCCTGGGCGGCGAGGGTGTCGAGGTCGCGCCGGATGGTCATCTCCGATGCGCCGGTCAGCTCCGCGAGTTCCTGGACCGTGGCGCCTCCGGAGTCCCTGACGGCCTTCGCGATCAGCCCGTGCCGGTCTGCGTTGCTCATGCCGCGATTGAACACCACCGGGAAACAAACAATCAACTTGTTCATTTCTCCGACTTTCGAACATTGCAGATGTTCGTTACGGTGAGCGGCATGGAACGTTCGCTTCGAGCCGCCCGTGTGGCGACCTATGCCTATTTCGTCCTGTGCGGCACCTTGATGGGCACCTGGGTGGTGCACATCCCCGCGATCGAGGAACGCGTGGGCATCAGCCACGCCGTGCTCGGCGGTCTGCTGGTGGTGCTCGGGCTCGGGGCCTTCGTCGGAATGCAGGTGGCCGGTCCCCTGACCGACCGCCTCGGCGCCCGCATCGTGGTCCCCGCCGGCGGCATATTGTGCGGCGCGGCCCTGGTCCTGCCCGGTCTCGCCCGTGATCCGTGGACGCTGGCCGGCGCGCTGCTGCTTTTCGGGTTCTGCAACGGCTGCCTGGACGTGAGCATGAACGCCCACGCCGTACACGTGGAGAAGGCGTACGGCCGGCCCGTGATGTCCGGCTTCCACGCCACGTTCTCCGTCGGCGGTGTCCTCGCCTCGCTCGTCGGAGCGGGCGCTGCGAGCGCCGGCCTGAACCCAGCCGCGGGCATGGCCGCCATGGGAGCCGCGGGCATCGTGATCGCCCTGGCCGCGGCCCGCGCTCTGCTGCCTGCCGCTCCCGCCGTCCAGAGTCCCGGCTCCGCGGAGGAGACCGAGACGTCACCGGCCGTCAAGCGGCCCGGCACCACGGGCCGGGTCTGGCTGCTGGCCGTCCTGGCGCTGATGGTCATGCTGTGCGAGGGCGCCGCCAACGACTGGAGCGCTCTGCACCTGAAGGACGTCCTGGGTGCGCCCGCCAGCACGGCGGCCTTCGCGTACGGCACCTTCGCCGCTGCCATGACCATCGGCCGACTGCTCGCGGACCGCTTCGTCGCCCGGTTCGGTTCCATGGCGATCCTGCGCTATGGCGCAGCCGCGGCCGCCGTCGGCATCACCCTCGTGGCCCTCGGCCCGTGGATGTGGGCCGCGTTCACCGGCTGGGCACTGTTCGGCCTGGGTCTGTCCGGCTGCGTCCCGCAACTGTTCAGCGCAGCCGGGCACGCCGATCCATCCGCCGCCGGTGCCAACGTCTCCCGCGTCGCCGGGCTCGGCTACGTCGGCATGCTCGCCGGCCCCGCCGTCATCGGCTGGCTGACCCATCTCGTCGCCCTCAACCACGCCTTCGTCCTGCTGACCCTGCTGTGTGCGACCACCGCTGTCGGTGCCCGCGTCCTGCGCCCCGGATCCGACCGCACCCAGCAGAGCGAGATGGCAGCCAGCAGCCACTGACCGCTTGTGCGGCACGGTTCCTGACCCCCGTGCCGCACAAGCCCCCTCCCCCGGCCACCAGGGGCCAGGGAGCGAGGCTTTCAGCCGATAAAGGAGCCCCACGATGCCCGAGCCCCACGCACTGCCCGCCCGCGGCCGCGTCGGTGTCATGCTGCCCATCGATCTCCCCGTCGGCGGCATGCTGCCCTACATTCGGCGTGCCGAGGAGCTGGGGTTCGACCAGGTCTGGGTGGTGGAGGACCTCGGCTGGCGCGGCGGTATCGCACAGGCCGCCACCGTCCTGGCCGGCACCCACGAACCTCGCCGTCGGGATCGGGATCCTGCCCGCCGGCGCCCGCAACGTGTGCTTCGCCGCGATGGAACTGGCCACCCTCGCCCAGCTCCACCCCGGCCGGCTCATCGCCGGAATCGGCCACGGCATGCCCGAGTGGACGCGCCAGGTCGGATCCTGGCCCGCCGGCCCCCTGACGCTGATCAAGGAGTACACGAGAGCGCTGCGCCTGCTCCTCGCCGTCGAGCCGGCCCCACGAACGGCCGCTACGTACGCTGCGAAGGCGTCACCCTCAACGAGACCCCGGACAGCGTCCCCCCGGTCGTCCTGGGCGTCCGCGGCCCCAGATCACAGGAAGCCGCAGGCGAGGTCGCTGACGGACTCCTCCTGGCCGAGCCCGCCGCACCCGCCACCATCACCGCCGCCTTGCACCACCTTGGCCCCGCCGCCTCCGCGAACCCTCCGCAGATCGTCACCTACGACGCCGCCGCCGTCGACGACCATCAGGAAGCCGCCCTCGCCCGCGTCCGCACCGGCCTGGAGGCGATCGGCGAGCCGGACTGGGCAGAACACATCGACCCCCTGCCCTTCGCCACTGAACTGCGCGCACAGCCACTGAACTGCGCGCACACCGCGCCGCCTGCCCCGACGCCCGGCACTTCGCCCAGACCATCCCCGCCGCCTGGGTCCGTCAGCTGAGCATCGCCGGCACCCCGCCCAGGCCCGCGCGGCGATCAACGCCCGCCATGCAGCCGGCGCGACCAGCGTCGTTCTCGCCCCGGCGGGCCCCGACGCCCTGGCCTCACTCGACTCACTCGCCGCCCTGCTCCACCAGCACTGAACCGAACGCCCCGAGACCCGAAGGGAACCGACCCTCATGTCCACCGACCGCCGCCGCGTCGTGCTCTGCGACCTCTTCGGGGTCATCGCCCGCCACCAACGCCCAGGCGCCCTGGAGAAGATGGCCGCCCGCTGCCACGCCTCCCTCGACGCCTTCAACACGGCCTATTGGGCCTACCGCCCGCCTTACGACGCCGGCCGGCACACCGCATTCCGGTATTGGACAGACGTACTGCACGCGCTGTCCCGCCCCGCCGACGCCGACACGATCGAAGAGCTACGGCTCACCGACATCGACAGCTGGTCCCGCGTCGACGACCGCATGGTCACCTACGTGCAGACCTTGCGAGACCGCGCCCAGGTCGCCCTGCTGTCCAACATCCCCGCAGATCACGCGGACGCCTTCCGCACCGCCCAGCCCTGGCTGGACCACCTCGACCACGTCGCCTTCTCCGGAAAGATCCACGCGGCCAAGCCCGACCCGGCCGCCTTCCAGCACTGCATCATCGCCCTGCACGCCGCTCCCGCTGACTTCCTCTTCATCGACGACCGCGAGGAGAACGTCCGTGCGGCACAAGCTGTCGGCATGAACGGGCACGTCTTCAAAGGCCAGGACGAACTCGCAGCCGTCGTCGACGCGTGGCTGCCAATCCGATGAGCAACGCTGCCCTGCCTCTGTTCTGAACGGAGCTGGCGAACAGAGCGATACGCCTAGGTTCGCTGTCAAAGGACTCGGTTGGATGTCGACGGGCGAAGGCGTGATTCAAAAGCCCGCTTCGAGTGAGCTCTCAGTCGGCAGCGAAGATGTCGGAGAGACTCACAGCTGGGCGGCCGAGCATGTCTGTCAGCGTGCGCTGCTGGCGCTCGGTCAAGGAGGCAACGAAGATCACTGCGTCAGCGTCGGCCTGGTCACATGCCTGAGCCACTTCGCGGACTTTCCCGTAAGTCAGCAGAGTCCGTGAGGAGTAGGGCAGACCCATCTTCTGGACCCCGCCGTCCGAGACGCCTCGCCGTTGCACAGTCTGCGCGACGACCCGAGCGCCGTGCGCTGCCAGTTCTGCGGCTGCCGACGCCATGACCGTTTCGAAGTCCTTCTGCTTCGCAGAGAAGTAGCCAACCAGGACCACATCAGCGCCCACGGCCGGGAGTCGGAACGCCCGGCGCTGGACCGGCTCCGACGGCGCGCGGCGAGCCAGGCGCCGGTCGCGCCTTCGAGGCTGATGCATGCGCCCTAGGCTAAATGCCTGACTTCCTGCAGCGATACCGGGTTTCTCTCTGCCCGAGCCCGGCGAGCAAGATCAGAGCCACTCGTTGATGACGGCGATCGTGACGGTGGCCTCATAGCGGACGGCGAGCTTGTCGTATCTCGTGGCCACGGCCCGGTGGCGCCCAAGGCGGTTGATTCCGCACTCGACCGCGTGGCGCTCGCGGTAGTCGGCCTCGTCGAACTTTGGCGAACGGCGACCGCGGCTGCCCCAGTTACTTGCGGTTGCGGATCTGGTCGGACTTCTCCGGAATCGTGCAGCGGATCCCACGTTTGCGCAGGTAGCCGCGGTTGGTTCGGGACCCGTAGGCTCTGTCGGCCCGCACCCGGATCGGTCGGCAGCGCGGCCTGCCGACGCCCGTGCGGGGCACTGGAATGCGCTCCAGGACGAGCTGGACCTGGGGGCCGCCGTGCCGCTGACCGGCGGTGGCCAGGAAGGACAGCGGCTTCTGTCCGTGCTCGACGGCGAGGTGCCCTTCGCGGTCAGTCCACCGCGTGAGCGTCCGAGCCCGTGGTCGGCGGGCTCGTCTGTGACTCCGCCTGGCTTGTCCCGCTGCAGATCCCCTTTTTTTTGGGGGGGGGCACCAGCGATCCTGCTGGCTTATTCCGCGCCCAGCGGGGCTGACGGCTCGTAGGACGTCGATGCCTGATGGAACGGCCACACGCTCAACCGCACCCGCGTCAGCCACCTCGCCAGCCTCGGCCTCCCTCGCCGTGTGACCGAATGAACCAGCAGGATCGTCACCAGCCACAATCGGCGGTGATCAGCCCCCAAGCCTTGGAGGGGAGCACCGACGTTAGGTGCTTCAGAGCAGCGACGAAACGGTCGTCATCGTGATCACGGTGGCGGCCGTTTCGCTTTGCGTTCGTGGTTCAGAGGGGATTCAGAGGTGCGGTCGCGCGTCTGGTTGATCCCGGGCTTCGAAACTGTCTCGGCGTATGGTCCGACTCGTCTGTCGTTCCTGTCTTGATCGGCTGCGATGTCCTCGTAGTCCCCGACGGACCTCCGCGTGGACGAAGCCCCTGTTCACTGGGGCGGATTCCGAGGTGCGGGGGCATCATCGAAGAGGATGTGCCGCAGTATCCGGGTGAGATGTTCGGTGAGCTGCTCGGGCGGCATCGAGGCAAGTGGCTCGGTTCGTGCGATGTACCGGCTGAAGACCACTCCGATCATGTGTGACCCCACGAGTGCTACACGGGTGTCCAAGTCATCGCCGAGCGCTGCCGGTGCGTTGGGGGAGAGCACGGACCGGTACGCAGCGGCACTGTGCTCCTGCATCGCGACCAGGAGGTGAGCGGCTGCACGCTCGTCGGACGCGGCACTGCGCACGAGGGCGACGAGTGGGTCGTTGACGGCGTCGGTCTCCATCCGCTGGACGAAGGCGTGGGCGATCCGGTCGGGCAGTGTCGCCGGGTCTCCGGCAACTACCCGTTCCAGGTCGCTGTTACCGGGCACGGCCGCGAGGAAGAGCCGCTCTTTGGACTGGAACTGACGCGTGATCAGACCGTGGGTGACACCGGCTCGACGCGCGATTTCGCGGAGGGTCGTGCGGGCGTAACCACGCTCGGCGAAGGTGTGACGGGCCGCCTCCAGAATGGCTGCTCGGTGTCCCTCCGGGTCCCGTCGGCGTGTGCGCAGCGGCTTCTCGGACGCTTCCTGACCGTTCATGGCGACTCCTTCATCTGATCACTGTAGTGCCGGCCACCGGAGCCCCCACTGACCGCTGGTACCCTTAATATCCAACTGGATATTAAGGGCCATTGAGATTGGAGGCTGTTGTGAACACGAATCCGCCGGAGTCCGCGGGGATCGTCGAGACGCGGCTACTGCACAAGATGCACCGGGCCGCGACGTCCCTGCTGGCCGACGCCGCACAGCGCGACAACGCCCCGTCGGCCGCACTGGCCGAACTGCGCGACTTCGTGGTGGCGGCGCTGCGGCATCACCACGAGAGCGAAGACGATGTGCTCTGGCCGCAGTTGATCGCCGCCGACCCGGTGGCCGGCGCCGTGCTGAGCGAACTCAGCACAGAACACGATGCGCTGGACGCGGCATTGGACGCGCTCGCCGTCGCTCCCGTGCAGGACGATGCGGACCGGGCAGCGTTGGCCGCCGCGGCAGCCAGTGTGCGCGACTTGGTGCACCAGCACCTTGAGCACGAGGAACCGGTGCTGTTTCCCGCGTTGGCAGCGCACATGTCAGATGAAGCCTGGACCGAGTTCTCCCGCGCGGTGATCGCCTCGGCCCCGCCCGTAGGGGCCCACCTCAACCTTGGTTTCTTCGAACAGGTGGGCACTCCCGCCGAGCTCGCGGTGGTCACAGCGAACCTGCCGGAAGCCGTTCTTCCCCTCGTGCCGGCCATGCGTGAGCAGGCCAAAGCCACCCTGAACAGCCTTCACACAACCGACAACGTAAGGACGATCATCGCGTGACCAGCACACTCATCGTCGGCGGCAGCGGCGGCCTGGGCGGAGTGATCGCCCAGTACTTCGCAGACCGCGGTGACGACGTCATCATCACCAGCAGGGACAAGGCACGGGCCGAGACCATTGCCGCCGGGATCGGCGTCGGCGTCCGGGGGCTGGCCCTCGACCTTGCCCAACCCGAAACGATCGGCGCCTCGTTGGCCGACGTGGCCGAGGTCGACAATCTTGTCATCACCGCGGTCGGGCAGGCCGCGAACACGCTGGCGCAGTTCAACATCACTGATGCCGTGACGGCCGTGACCATGAAGCTCGTCGGCTACGCCGAGACCGTCCGTGTGCTGCGCGACCGGTTGAGCCCAGGCGCTTCCGTCGTTCTTTTCGGCGGGCTCGCCAAAGAACGCCCGTATCCAGGCTCGACCGTCGTCACCACCTTCAACGCCGGAATCACCGGCCTGGTGAAGACCCTCGCGGTGGAGATGGCTCCGCACCGCGTCAACGCCCTGCATCCGGGCCTGATCGGCGACAGCCCCAAATGGCGCGACGTTCCCAACCCACCGCACTCGGCCCAGACACCGATCGGACGACTGGTGACGATGGCCGAGATCGCCGACGCCACCGATTTCCTGCTCCGCAACACCGGCATCAACGCCCACGACCTGTACATCGACGGCGGCTTGCTGGCCACCTGACCCACAGTTCCGCGTGGGCGGACGCCATCCGCACCGCGGATGACGCCTTGGGAGAGCATGCCCGGCAGCGCGCGGCGAGCATCACCCGGCCGCGCCTGCCGGATCTCGAATTCCTCGGGATCCATCCGGCGGCGAACGCGTCCTCGACCTGATCGAGCCGCTCCGTCCTCCACCAGTGCAGCAGCGCCTCATCCGCCGTGAACAGCTCATCGCAGGAGAAGTCACTGCGGTCGTAGTGAAACTCCAGCTGCCAGAAGTCCGTCATCCGCTTCCACCAGAGTCTGCGGACACCATCCGCGAGCGCGGTGTCTTCCAGCGACATCACGGACCGATACCCGCCGCCGAACGCCGAGACCCGAGCCAGGTCGAACACGCCGTCCACCCCGAACTGCACCTGCGCGGTACGGGCGACCTCGTCGGCGTACCGGCGGACGCCGACGCGGTCCCAGTCCAGGACGGCGGCGAGTTCCTCGCCCTCCCGCAGCAGGTTCCGGTACTGGACGTCACCGTGCGTCCACCCGTGCATCTTCAGGGGTCGCCTGCTGGGGGCGGCGGCCGGCGTGCTCGGTGATCGGTGCCCGACGTTGATCAAGAGCTGTGGCGGCCGCCGCACCGAAGGCGCTGCCGCCCCCTTGTCCGCCACTGCGGCGGATAGCCGGTGGGACTTCTCTACAGCCTGCTTCGGCGACGTGACCTCCGCCATGACCGCATCGGGTACGCCGGGCAGCAAGCCTCGACCACAGGCCCGGCCCAGGCTTACGTGCAAACGGCCCAGGTGAGCGCCCAGCGAGGCCGCCTGGGACAGGCCGAGGTCAATACCCCGGACGTGAGCCCCCGTCGCCCACGGGAACAGGCACCAGAGGCGGCCACCCACCTCCGCGACCAGCGAACCGGCAGAGGTGGCAACCGGAGCAACGGCCGGGACACGCTGGCGAGCGCAGCCAGCACGCCGAGGTTACGGTTCAGCCGATCAAGCGACACGTCTGTGACCCGCATAAGAGAAGGCTCTGGTCAGCTCGGCGAGGATGCCGTCGGGGATGTCGGTCCGCTCGGCCACGGACGCATCAGTCACGCGGAAGACGATACGTGGGACAGCACACCCGGACACGAGGATCACGCACCTCACCCACATCCGAGACCCTTGGTCACCCGTGCACCCGGATGTGGCTCCGCGAAGGTGGCCACGGCTCGGCCTGCAACTCCGTCACGGGCGTGTCGAGCAGCCAGACCACACTGGTCCGTGGTTGCAGTCCTGGGTGCATTACCGGCGTACCGCACTGTTCACAAGCCCGTCCGCCCCAGCTGCACCCAGGTCAGAACGCTCCCGCGCACCCCTGAACCCCCGGACGAACATTTGGAAAGCGTGTCTGAGGCAACCAGTCACGAACCCTGGTGCCGCCTCCACCGCTGATTCGCCCACGAGACTGGGCGTGCCTGACGGGTTGTCGGCCGGCGGTGCCAGCTCGTGCTGCGGGGCGCGGCTACTCGGCGTCGAGCTGGTGGTCGGCCCAGACGTAGCTTGCCGGGAGCAAGTCGGTGATGAGGACGGTTCGGATGCGGTCGTCTGCACCGACGATGACCTTGAGAGCGGGGAAGTAGTCGAGAAGGACCTGACGGCAGCGGCCGCACGGAGGGACAACGCCACGGTCGCGGTCGCCCACGGCGACGATCGTCTCCAACTCGTATGCGCCTTGGGCGGCTGCCGCGCCGATGAGGACCAGTTCGGCGCAGGGTCCTCCAGTGAAGTGGTAGACGTTCACCGCCGTGACGATCCGGCCGTCCCGGGCCCGGGCCGCGGCCGCCATGGTGTGGTTGTCGCCGCGGCAGCGAGTGCGCGCGACGTGCGCCGCGGCCTGGATGAGTTCGTGGTCGACGGGGTGGGGCTGCGTGGTCATCTTCTCTGCCTTCGTCGGGTGTCAGGCGACGTTGACCCGAGTGACGATGGCGTGCAAGCGAATATCGGCGGTGCGCGCCGGCCCCTGCAGTGCGCGAAGTCACCGTCGTCTGGGCCGACCTCGCCTACGCGGGCACGCTCGTCGACAGGGCGAAATCCTTCCTCCACCTGACGATCAAGACTGTGAGCAGACCGAGAGTGCCCGAGCACTCCGAAGCGATGCTCAAGCTCGCCGCGATCACTCTCATGACCCGTCCGCTGACCCGCGGCAGCGTTCGCCCGACCTCGGCCACTCCCCGGCCCGTGCCAGCCGTCGCAGCATCCTGAGTTGCCGGGTCTGCACGGTCAACGGTGGATCTTCGAAACGGAGTAACACCTGATGACAGACGTGACCGTGTCGGGCCGCGACCGCCTCCGAGTGCGAGAGGAACCCTGTCTCCCTCAACTCCGCGCCCGCCGGCGCCGGCCTGGCGGCCGTCCAGACCGGCGGACGGGGCGACGTCACGCAGGGACGCCGAGCGGCGGGTGCTCGAGCACTCGGGGCTTGTACTCGACCAGCTGGATGCGGCCGTCGAAAGTGCGGTGCTCGATCATCTCGAGGGCAACGTCCGGATAGCCGTCGTAGATGCGTTCCTCGCCCGTGGCCCCGGTGATCACCGGGAACATCACGACCCGGAAGCGGTCGACGAGTCCGGCTCGTAGCAGGGACCGGCACAGGCTGAGGCTGCCGATCGTGCTGAGGAGCCCCGAGCCATTCGACTTCATGGCACGGACCGCCTCGACGGCGTCGTCGCGGACGAGCGTGGAGTTGGCCCACGTCAGTGGCTCCTTGAGTGAGGAGGAGAACACCACCTTGGACGCTTGCGTGAGCTCGTCGACGGACGCCTCTTCTTCGGGCCTGAACTCGTCTTGGCCATCCGGGACCTCGCCTGCGGCGAAGCCCGACATCAGGCGGTAGGTGTTCGCTCCCATCAGGTAGGTGGCCTCCGGCTGCTCGCCGAGCCATGCGAGGTACTCCGGGCCCTCGAGGCCCCAGAACCCGGGCCAGCCCTCTCCCGATGCGTAGCCATCGAGGGAAGTGATGAAGTCGACGAGAAGCTCCGACATGGCGGTGTCCTTTCCTAGGTGTCATGAGCTTGGACCGGCCGGGAGCCACAAACTCATCGGCCGCGCTGTGAAATAACGAGAAAACCCATTCTTCAGCCGATCAGGTCGGCGGAGCGGCACTGCTTCGGAGGGCCCGGGGGGCCGGTTCAAAGATGGGTTCTGACGGCGCCGAGTGCGGTGCGCGCGAAATGGCGTGCCCCGGATCAGAAGGCTCGTCCGCAGACGAAGAGCAATGGCGGCCTACGAGCCAGTGTGCTCAGCCGCGCGGGCTCCCACGAGTCCGTCTCACGATCTCCTCCGCTCATGATGACCGGGCCAAACGCCGGCATCACGCCAGTCGGACGTCCTCGCCGACCGACTTCCCGCGGGCGGCGGCGACGACCAATTGGGCGGCGACAGCGTCCTGCACGGCCACGCCAACCGACTTGTACAAAGTGATCTGGTCGGGCGAGGTTCGGCCCGGTCTGCGGCCCGAGACGAGTTCGCCCAGTTCGGCGTGCACGTGCTCGGCCGTGATGACGCCGTCCCGGATGGGCATCAGCAGGTCGTTGCTGCCTGCCGGGAAGGGAGCCAACGCGGCTTGCCGAGATTCCACGCACAGCAGTGCATCGGCGATCGTGGTGTCGTCGATCTCACGGCCGGCCGGGTTGTAGCCCACCGAGGTGACGTGCACCCCGGGAGTCAGCCAGGTACGACGCACCACCGGTTCGACCGCGTGAGTGGCCGCCGCGGCGATGTGCGCACCGTCCAGCGCCTCGGCGTAGGTGGACACCGCCCGCACCTCGGCGTCCACGACGCTCGACAGCTCCGCGGCGAGATCAGCCGCCTTCGCCGGAACCCGGCCGGCGATCCGGACCTCGCGGATGGGGCGGACCCGGCACATCGCGTGGACGTGGGACCGGGCCTGCACTCCGGTGCCCAGAACCGCCAGCACCGTCGCGTCCTCGCGCGCCAGCAGCCGCGCCGACAGAGCCGAACAGGCCCCGGTACGCGCTGCCGTGATGGCCGTACCGTCGAGCAGCGCGGCAGGCATGCCGGTAGTCGAATCGAATACGACGATGACCGCCTGATGGGTCGGCAATGGTGTCCCGGCGTTGTGTGGGAAGAGCGAGACCAGCTTGGTCATGAGCACATCCGTCGAAGGCACATAGCCCGGCATCGCGGCGAGGAAGCCTTCCCGTTCGGGCACCAGTGCCGCGATCCGCTCCGGTGCCGAGGCACTGCCCGCGCTCAAGTCCGCCATAGCCGGGGCCAAGGCGTCGATCAGCACGTCCATATCGATGAGTGCCTCAACCTGCGAGCGCCCGAGCACAAGCATCCGACAAAGCCTCCTCAGAGCCGTCGCGCCCAGCGACACTCGGCTGGTCGAAGCGTCGCCCTTACAACATCCCTTCCGCTACTGCGACACGCCGACCCCTCGAGCACGTTCATCCAATCCAGCAGGACCCGCACAGACGGTGCCGTGTCGTTGGATCGGCACCCTGAAAGTCACAGCCGACGGCCCTGCCATCGCAGGAGATATGGAATTTGGCAGCCCCACGTTCATGTAGGTCACCATGAACAGCACGCCGACGCCGCACATCACGAGGCTGAGCACCACACTGGCCTCCTGCCGGTCGACGCCGGTCGGCCAGAACCACGCGTACGCATGCAGATTGATAAGGCCCAGCCAGGTCACAGCCAGCAATGCGGTCCGCCCTGGCCCCGGGCCCTCGAGACGCAAATAGTCGAATTTGAACCCTCAAAGCGGGCTGTTCGCGTAAGAGCCCATGTAGTAGCAGATAATTCGGCCGATCGCACACACCAATACCACCGAACCCGCCGCGATAGCGACCGCCGATGCAACACCCGTACTCACACCCGTGACAGTAACTACCGGCACACCAAGCGACCAGGGCCCTCCACACAAAACCACCAACCGCTAACACGAGTTCACAACCGTCCACACCGTGACGATCAACCAAGCCTGCGTCAACTCCGATGACTTTGAGGTCTCCGGTGCCGACGCGCGGCTCGGGCCGCAATGCCGTGGTGCGCATTTGGGGTGGTCCGTAGGGCGGAAGTCGAGTCAGACCAGCGGCGGAGCGGGGTGCCTCTGGGGGGTGATGCGGAGGGGTGTTCGGGCGCCGGACGATGAGGATCTCCAGCGGAGGGAGTCGTGGTGGAGCGTTGGGACCGGGTCGGGCGTGCGGCGGCGTATGGGGCTGCGGCAGCCCTCGTGCCGTATCTGGTGATCAAGGTGTCGTGGGTGGTCGGTTCGTTACTGGGGCTGCTGCCGGTCGGGCGGGGGTTCAGCCTGGGCGGATGGCTGGTGCTCAACACCGTCACGATCGGTATGGCTTCGGCCGGGATCATGCTGGGGCTGGCGCTGGTACGGCCGTGGGGGATGCGGATGCCAGGCTGGCTGGTGGGGTTCGTCGCCTGGGTCGGGTCGGGGTTCCTGGTGTCGATCCTGCCGTTCGTGGTCGTCAGCGCGCTGGTGAACTCCGCGACGGGGACTTCGGGAGGCTCGGGGGGCGACGCGGCGATGCCGGGCTGGGAAGCGGCGCTGCTCCAGTGCAGCTTCGTGGGCACCGGCATCGCGCTGGCCATCGCGCTTCCCGCCTACCTGCGGCGGCGCTGGCCCCATGCGCTGCGTCGGCCGCAGCAACCCCGCACCCGCACCTCCTCAGGACCACTGTGGCCCGCCGTGACCGGCGGCGTGACCGGCCTGGCCTGGCTCTACTGGGCGGCCGGCGGCAGCCTTGGCATCGCGCACTTCGATGAGCGGACCGTCAGCTGGCACGTGCTCGTCGGGGTCAGCGCGTGCTGGGCCCTCGCCGCGTCCGGCGCCGTACTGGCTATCGACCACCGGCGCCGCATCACCCGGCTGCCATATCTGCTCCTGCTTGCGCTGGCCTGGCTGGGATCGGGCTCAATGTTCGCGTGGAGCGGCTGGAGACTGCCGGCCACGGTGTACGTGGCGCTGACACACCCGAGCGATGTCAGCTACCCGGAGAACGTCGCCATCGCCGTCGCGCTGCACGTCACGGCCGTACTGACGGGGGCCGGGATGACGCAGTCACTCGTTCGCGGCGACCGTAGGCGATTGAACGGGGCCGACAGCGCCGAGGAATCCGCGCAGCGGGTGGACCGTCACCCGTGACCTTGGCCGTGCAGAGAGGCCTTCCCCGGCAGCACCTCGACGCTCTCTGGGCACCCGCAGCTACTTCAACTCTCGGTTCTGGCACAGATCTTGGGGAACGGTCACGGAGTGCCAACCGCTAGCGCTACGCCAGGATCGGAATCGGCATTCGGCTACTCGAACGGAACCGGCGGCAGGTTCAAACCCTGGCGGCCGCCAGAGCGGCCAGCGAGGGCTCGGGCTGGCAGTGAGGTCGGCGCACTTGAGCCCGTCATTGCGCGCAAGCTTTCCGCTGATGTCGAGGCTCGAATTCTGCGGTCGATGGCGGCCGTCTCCTAGCCCGACCCAGCATCCCGGCATACCGGCATCCGACACCGATTCCGCGATAGGGCCACCGAAGCGCATGGCCTCTCAGTGAACGAGCGCCTTGCGTAGCCTGGGCTTCGATGCCTCGACCCATGTGGTCGGCAATTCCCGTTCACACCTTTCTGCCACGGCTTGCTCCTGGCCGTACAACATGCCCCAGGTGAAGCCGGGCTCTCCCGCCGCGTGTGCCGCCAGGGCCAGGTTCCGCAGGGCGTCGCGCGCAACGACGCTGTCCTGATGGTCGCCGAGCATCCTCTGCAGGGCTTTGACGCGCTTGCCGAGTCGCCTGGCGGGTTTCCCGAGCGAGGTGTGCGCCGGCTCGGTGGCGTACCGCGTCTTCTTGGCCGCCTTCCGAGCCTGGTGGAGGGCCGCGTCCCGTTTCGTCCCCGGGGAAAGCTCCAGCGCGTGTGCTACTCGGCCGGCCAGCCGGGCGTACTCCTTGAGAATTGCCTTGACCATCACCTTCTCCGGCTTGCGAGCGGCCTTTCGAAGCAGCGGGGGCTGTTCCGTGAGCGCGGCCAACGAACCCAGCAGGGCCAGGTAGCGGGGTGAGTGCAGGGCGTCGAGGCTGCGCTTCCGCGCCTCCGAGGCGCGGGCGACGTTCCACACCTGCAACCGGGCATCGACGGGCCCAAGCACCAGCTCACGGGGCGAGGCCCCGATGCCCGTGCCGAGCCGTTCCACAAGGACCTCTTGGTCGCGCTCCGCACCCAGTTCCCCGCCCAGCCACTTGAGCTCCGCACGAATCGGATCGGTGACCGCACGGTCCAGCACCGCCCGGTAGGAACGCAGCGTGCTGCGCAGCCGCCGACAGGTGACGCGCATCCTGTGCACGGAGTCGGGCCGGCCGCGGCGTACCGCGGGATCGATGTTCACCAGGGTTTGCACCTGCTCGTCCATGTACCTGAGGACCTCGTCGGCGGCTGAGCCGGGTACGACGATCTCGGCACGCCTGTCCGGCAGGTGCAGCGCCCCCGTTCCTGTTTCTTCCAGTGCCCGGTCCAGCTTGGATGAATGCTCGGCGCGGTCAATGCCGTTCTTGCGCAGCGTCTTGTCGACGGCGTCAAGCACGAAGGGATCGGCGTCCTCGGCGAGCTCGATCTCCATCTCGGTCCATGAGGCCCGTGTGGTCGTGGCGAGCAGGGACTCGGCGCGGACCCTGTCGAGACTCAGTTCTGCGAGGATCGAGCCTTCGGAATCGACGAGGTGCTGCGTGCTGCGGGTAGTCCAGATATGGACTACTGGCCTCGGTTCCGTCCCTCGAGTGCGGGAAAGGGCCAGGTCACGCAGGGTGTCCGGGACCGTGTCGGACAGCGGGGCCCACACCTCCTCCCGGCTGTCCCCGGACGTGGGCAGTTTCAGATGCCAGCCCGCATCGGCCCCGCCCGTCCTTCGGCGGAGCGTTGCAGAGGCGTCGGCCAGGCGCAGGTCGTCCGTGTCGAAGTACACGGCGTCCAGTTCGTCGAGGCCCTTTCCCACGACCGACGTGATGCCGTCCACACTGGTGAGGTCCGGCAGCCACGAGGTGTCATCGGCCGACGGCGCTGCGTACTTGCGCTCTGTCTCTCGCTTCGAATGGGTCATACCGGGCGCGTGCACTCAGCAGCGCAGTTCAAACGCTGGTGGGGCAACATCATTGCGGTGAGCAAGCCGGCTGAGCGGGTCGCGCGGCGACTGCTTCTCGGTGTGTCGTCCGTCGACAACGCGAAATAGTTCACTGGGGCCGGAGCTGCAGGTCGGCGTCCTTTTCCTGGTCTCCCGACGCGATGCTCTTCTCCTGCACGTCGAATCTCGCCGTTGGACGGCTCACCGGTCACGGGAGACACCCGTCAAAGAACCTCTTGCAGGCCGTATTCCGCGGGTCGGCACTCAGGGTCGCCGGTCCCGGCCGGACCGGCGCGGGGGCGTGGCCAATGGCATGAACGGCTCGCCGATGTCTCTGCGCGGCTCACGTGGAAAGCTGGGTATATGGCTTGTCCAGGCGGGACGAGTAGCGGAGGACGAAGTGGACTGGGGTCGGTTCGCGCAGCAGATGGCGTCAATGGCGCGGGATCTTCTGGCGCAGGATTCCGTCGGTGCCACATTGGAGCGGATCACCGCTTCGGCCACCGAGCTGGTGGAAGGCTGCGACGAGGCTGGCATCCTCGTACTGCACAACAGCACGGTAGAAACGCTCGCTCCCACGCACCAGCTGGTCATCAACAGCGACCAGCTGCAACACCGCCTGGGCGAAGGACCGTGCTTCGATGCCGCCCGTACCTCGCTGGGTGAGCGGGTCTTCCGCATCGCCGACCTCACCGCCGAGCACCAGCGCTGGCCCGCCTACGCTCCGCAGGCCCATGCCCTTGGTGTGGGCAGCATGATGGGCTTCCTTCTCTTCACCGACGACGAAGACCTCGGTGCCCTCAATCTCTACTCCCACAAACCCGGCGCGTTCACCGAGAACAGTGAACTGGCCGGTTGGCTGCTGGCCTCCCACGCCGCGGTCGCGTTCTCCAGCGCCCGCACCCACGCCCAGATGGAACAGGCCGTCGCCACCCGCCACCTCATCGGCGAAGCCCTGGGCATCCTCATGGGCGGCCACCACCTCACCGAACAGCAGGCATTCGACGTGCTGCGCCGCTACTCCCAGGAGAACAACATCAAACTCCGCGAGGTCGCCCGACAGGTCTGCGAACAGGGCAGCCTGTCATGACCACGGGTGAACGGCTCCCCCGGCACGTTGGCTGAACCAGAGAAGCCTGAGCCGAGCCAGTCCCCAGGGGAACGCTCCTGCACCCAGCCTGCACACCAAGTCCCCTCCCCCACCACTCCCACACCTGCACGGCCGGGCCGAACGCCCATGTGCATCCTTTGGGAGGCGTGTCAGGCTTTCGAGGCCGCGGTCCGCAGCGGCGCTCCGTCGGCTCCGGCTCCATCGGGATAATGTCCGGCACCGCCGGTCTGGCGTTGGCCACAGGGACAGCCCTGATCGCACTCTCCCGCAGGCGCCGCGTTATAAGCGGCTGGACACGGGCACAACCGCGCCACCCAGAGGCGCTCTGCGCGGCTCCACCACCTGGGACCTGTCCGGCCGATCAAGCTGCTGGTCAGGATGCGATCCTGCCGACGCCGAACGTGAGCAGCGGCGGCCAGAGGATCTAGATCATCAAGTCCACCGCCATCGCCATCAGCCCGGCCGCGATCAGCGCCACCACCAGCAGGATCAGGGTGAGCGGCATAGGCCCCCACCCCTTGCGCAGCTCGGGCTCCGGGTAGGAGATACCGGTGGTCGTACTGCCCTCAGCGGGAGGCGTTTCACCAGGGGGTACCCCGCCCGGTTCAAGCCCCAGGGCTCTTCTCGGCTCCGCATGCGGGCTCGTCATATCTTGCTCCTCTCGGCCCTCCTGCCCGGCCGGCCAGGGCCGGAGAACCCTGGGATTGCCGAGCTTGTCGCGCGCGCCGTGAGGCGGTGGGCGCTCGGACACAGCCGGTCGAGCCAACTTCCAGCCTCCGCTGGATGGCTCTGTGGTCGGCGCACTGACCCATATCCGTTTCCGGTATCCGTTTCCGGCGTGTCCAACTCACCATCCTGCCCGATCCAGGGTCTCGACGCCCCCGACAGGCAGGTGGTGGCAGGCGGAGACCGAGGGTCATCTTGTCGTCGAGCGGCGCTCTCCTCCGCACGACACGGGAAGCACAATCCGAGTTACCGGCCGCTCCGCGGAGTATCCGGTAGACCGTTCCACCACTAGGCCGGATCTCATGCAGGAGTAGCCCCATTATCTGCCAGCGGGAAGGCGCGACCCAGGTGGCAGCTCCCCGCCGCAGGCTGAGTCGGCCCAGATCAGGCTGACCCCTGGGTGAGCCGGACGAAGTCGGAAACCGCATCTGCTGGAGCACTCCTCCTCCCAACTGGAGTCTCTGGACGGGCGGATGGCCCAGCTGATGCGCGAGGAACACGCCCATCTCGACTCCCTCGGCGCGCTTCCGGAGGGCGACAGCTGGCTGCTCCTTCAGTTCCACGGGGACGGCCGGGCGGAGGTCGACGAGCAGGCGCATGCGCTGCTGGCGGCCGTCGGCCGCACCAAGAAGGAAGCCTCGGTCGCCTTCTCCGGCGACCGCGAACGCGAGCAGCGCATGCTCAAGGCCCGGGAGGCCGGGCTCGGAGTATGGGCGCGTCCGCCGCCCGTCCCTGTACGGGCACTTCGGGCAGGGGCGTGTGCACACCCGCATCCCTTCGGGCTGACCACGGCCGACGGCGTGGCGGATTTCCGTCGCTACCTGAAGCGGGCCGCCGACCTCGTGGCCTGCTACAGCGGCTCGCTGTCCGGCGAATACGGCGACGGCCAGGCCAGGGGCGAGCTGCTGACCCTTTTGTTCGGCGAACGGCTCGTGACCGCCTTCGGGGAGCTCAAGTCGCTGTTCGATCCCGGCGACCTGATGAACGCCGGCAAGGTCGTCTACCCGAACCCGGTCGACGGTCAGCTGCGCCTGGGCCCCGCGTGGCGCCCGACGACCTCGGAATCCCACTTCGGCTATCCCCAGGACGAGCACTCCTTCACCCGCGCGGTGCTGCGCTGCGTCGGCACCGGCAACTGCCGTACCCAGCGGGGCGGCGTGATGTGCCCTCCTACCGGGCCACGGGCGAGGAGGAGCACTCCACGCGGGGGCGCGCTCGGCTGCTGGTCGAGATGCTCGACGGGCATCGCGACTCGGCGGTCACCGGCGGCTGGCGCTCGACCGAGGTCCGCGACGCCCTCCAGCGATTCCGGCGGTCCTTTGACCGCCCCTCATCAGCGCAGTCCGGCACCGTGATAGCGCTGGGCGAGCCGTGCCAGCGCGACCGCCCCGAGCAAGAGCCCGAAGTCGCGCAACGCGATGTCGTAGTAGCCGGGGATCGTCAGCAGATTGACGATGATTCCCGCGAGCCAGCCGGCCACCAGCCAGCCCCCGAAGCGCGGTGCCACTGCGACAGCCAGGCCGGCGACGATCTCGATCACGCCGACGGCATACATGAAGCCCTGCGCACCGCCGGGGGCGATGTCATTGATCCACGGGGCGAGGTAGCCCGGCCAGTCGACCAGCAGGTTGGTGAACTTGTCCAGCCCGAACAGCACCGGCGCGACGGCGAACCCCACTCGCAGGATCCAGAAAGCCTGGTAGCCGGGGTCGGTGGCGATGGCCTGCCTCGCGCTGACCGGGGTGGCGGTGGTTGGTGCGGACGACATGACGTGCCCTCCTTCTATGAACAACCCTTCTTGTCGATAGAAGCGCATCCCTCGCTCTTTAGTCAATAGGAGTTGGTTTTACACTGGTGTTCGTGGATCACTCGAAAGACGCACCCCGCGACGACCTATCCGCCATCGCCGCACTGGAGGAGCCGACACGCCGCCGCCTGTACGAACACCTGGCCCGCAGTGTGGGGCCCGTGAGTCGGGATGAGGCCGCACAGGCCCTGGGGCTGGCACGCCAGACAGCCGCTTTCCACCTGGACCGACTCGCGGACGAGGGACTACTGGACGTCATCTATGAGCGGCGCAGCGGGCGCACAGGCCCGGGTGCCGGGCGGCCCGCCAAGCTGTATCGACGCTCGAGCCGGGAGGTCGGCGTGAGCTTGCCCGACCGCCGCTACGAGCTGGCCGGGCAACTGCTTGCCCAGGCAGTGGAGGAGTCCGACGCCACGGGCGAACCGGTGCGCACGGTTCTGCACCGCAAGGCGACAGCCCTGGGCGAGCGCCTGGGCAGGCAGGCACCCTCCGGATTCATCGACCTACTGGAGCGGTACGGCTTCGAGCCCCGCCACGAAGGCCAGACCGTGGTCCTCGGGAACTGTCCCTTCCACGCGCTGGCGCGCGAGCACACCGAGACAGTGTGCTCGATGAACCTTCACCTGCTGCGCGGTGCCACCGCCTCAGCGGACACGTCCCTAGAAGCACGCCTCGCGCCTGCCCCCGGCCGCTGCTGCGTCATCCTGGAGCCGGCTTCCTGACCCCGAACAGCAAATCGGGCAACCTGACCGATCGCAGCGTCGGCACCAGCCGGCAGCTGAATCGGATTGATGTTCCTGCGGCGGCTGCGTCCAGTTTGCTCAAAGCGGCCCGGCTTTGGACCAGCCGGCTTGGACGGTGCGGGAGCGATTCATGGCATTGGGTGGGAGGCCTCAGGCCGGTTAAGCGGCGCGGCACCGCGCCAACATGACCACCCGCAATCGGCCCCATCGGTCTGGCATGCCAGGGCGGGCACCAGCCCGACGCCTGCCTCTGATCACTCTGACCCGTGAACGGTCACCGCGCCAGCGCCACTCCCCCGCGGGATGTGTCCACCCTAAGGAGCTGGTCAGCTGGGTAGTGACCACGCTGTTCCTCGCCGTCGCTCACATCACTCACGCCACGCCAACGGCAAACCCCGCTGCGGGCGACCACCACAAAGCAGTCCGTAATGTCGTCGCTGCGGATCGTGATCGTCCCGTCGAGTAACTCGATTCCTGCCGGAATACACGTATAAGCGAATTTAAGCCGGATACCCGCATGCCATGGTGCGGACATTGAAACAGCATGGAAGGCACGGCGGGGATGCCGCGGCCGGTCGTGAGGCCGAGACCGCGCAGGCGCCGGGCGTAGGGCCGGATGAGCAGGTGGAGCGGCGGGCGCCGGACAGTCCGACGGATCTGCCGAAGCGCTCCTGGGGAATGGTGCTGAAAGGCACCCTGAAAGAGTTCAAGAAGGATGAGCTGGCCGATCGGGCGGCGGCGCTGACTTACTACGGGATTCTGGCGCTGTTCCCGGCGCTGCTGGCACTCGTGTCCCTGCTGGGCATCGTCGGGCAGTCGGCGACGCAGGCGGTGTTGGACAACATCGAGAAGCTTGCCCCTGGCGCGGCGCAGGACATCCTGCGCAGCGCGGTGCAGCAGATGCAGGGCAACGCCGGGTTGGGCTCGCTCATGGCGATCGTGGGTCTGGTGCTGGCGGTGTGGTCGGCATCTGGCTATGTCGCCGCGTTCATCCGCAGCGCCAACGCGGTGTACGACCTCCCTGAGGGCCGTCCGGTGTGGAAGGTGCTCCCGGTGCGGGTCGGCGTGACCGTGGTACTGATGGTCATGGCCGTGATCAGCGCGCTGATCGTCGTGTTCACCGGCGCGCTCGCACGGCAGGTGGGCACGACGCTCGGAGTCGGCGACACCGCGCTGACGGTGTGGTCGATCGCGAAGTGGCCGGTGCTGGTGGTCCTGGTCACGATCATGATCGCGGTCCTGTACTGGGCGACGCCGAACGCGAAGGTCCGCGGCTTCCGCTGGATCACTCCAGGCAGTTTCCTGGCGTTGCTGATCTGGATGATCGCCTCCGCCGGGTTCGCGCTGTATGTGGCGAACTTCGCCTCGTACAACAAGACCTACGGCGCCCTCGCCGGCGTGATCATTTTCCTGGTGTGGCTGTGGATCACCAACCTGGCGGTGCTGCTGGGCCTGGAGTTCGATGCCGAGTTGGTCCGCCAGCGGGCTGTCGCAGGCGGCCACCCGGCCGACGACGAGCCGTACGTCCAGCCTCGCGACACCCGCAAGTGGGACGAGGAGGACCGTCGTCGCCTCGAATCCTAGCGGCGGTGGATCACCCTCTGCCGCGGTATCGGAGTGAGCGGGGATCGACGGGAGTCGGCTGGTTATGGGAGTGATGGCGGGCCTGCGCGACCGGGATCGGCGGCTGGCGAGGCGGGCGATCGCGTCGGGACCGGGCTGGGTGCGGCAGCTCGCGCCCGCGGTGGAGGAAGCGGCCGAGCACACCAAGCTGTGCTGGGCGGCCGCAGGGTGATGGCCGCCCTCGGCCGGTTGAGCGGCCGAACGGACTTCCGTCCGCGTGCACACGCACCCAACGGACCGAAAAGGTGGGGCAGTCGGACGACGCCGCGCGAGCACCGATCACCTTGGCCGTGCCGGCCGCCGCCTGAGCAACGTCCATCTCATCGCCGTCACGCCGACCGGCGGGCGAGAGGCGGCGCCGGACCTCCCCAGGCGCTGCGCCGCCCCCGCCAGCCCGGTACCTCTACCCGAAGCCGTGCGCCCTACGCGCCTCCGGCTCGGCGCGCGCGTCATACCGTCACTGCCGCCCAAGGTGGCCTTGACGATGAGCCGGCAGTGCACTGGCATCGGCGCCAGCTGTGTAGTCGCCGCTCCGGCCTCCGCGACGTCGTACAGCGCGGTTGTCGACCGACACCCGGACCAGGTTCTCTCACGCCTCTTCCTCAGCGCAGGACCAAGTCGCCAACAGCACACCGCGGGCCGGGCCACATCAATGACCAACCGCCGCTGCAAGGCCTCCTTCGGCTGCTCTGTCTCCTAATGCAACGGCTCGGACCTGCTCGCCGACCGGCAACCCCGCAAGGAGCCCGCCTTGTTACTACCCCACGAGGCTGCCGGGGCGCATCAGTTGAGTTGTGTGTCTCAGCGGAATGCAGCGATGTTGCGGGCGACCCAGTCGTTGAAGGGGCGCGGGGCGCGGCCGAGGACTCGTTCCACGTCCGGGCTGATCCGCAGTTCGGCCAGGTTCGGAGCGGCGATGATGTCCAGGGTGTCGTCGGCGAGTTCGGCCGGGACGAACTGGGTCATCGCGGCCTTGGCCTCGTCGCGAGTGAGTTCGTGGAACCGCAGCGACGAGCCGAGCGCGGTGGCGATGGACTCCGCCTGCTGACGCGGCGTGATCACCTCCGGCCCGGTCAGCTCGTACACCCCGCCGGCGTGCCGGTCCTCCAGCAGGCAGGCCGCCGCGACCTCGGCGATGTCCGCCGGGTCGATGACCGGCACCCCGACGTCGCCAAAGGGTGCGGGGACCGTCCCATGCGTGCGGACAGACTCCGCCCAGGCCAAGGCGTTGGAGGCGAACCCGCCCGGCCGCAGGACGGCCCAGTCCAGGCCGGACTGCCGCAACGCGTCCTCCACCGCGCGCATCGCGACCCGCGACGGGCCGAGCGGCCTGGTCGCCACGCCCTGCGAAGACAGCAGGACGACCCGGCGGACCCCACTGGCCGCGGCCAGGTCGATGATGTCCGTCGGCCTGGCTTCGGGGGCGTGCAGGTCGCCGGACAGCAGGAGGAACAGCGCCTTCGCCCCGTCCAACGCAGGTGTGAGGCCCGTCGGCTCGGCCAAGTCGGCCGCCACATGGCGGACCCCGTCCGGTACCGCCACCGCGTGCCGCGACACCGCAGTCACCTGCTCGCCCGCGTCGGTCAGGGCCTGCGTCAAAGGCCGGCCCACATTCCCGGTAGCCCCGATCACCACGATCATGTTCAGCTCCTAGTCCGTTGTGTACTGCGGCAATTGACGCTAGGAGTCGGGCTTACTTTTCGTAAGAACACACCCAGAGGTAAGCTCCTAACATGAGGGAAGGCGCGCAGCTGACACAAGCCGAGGCGGGTCATCGGTATGAGGTGTTTCACACCGACTGCCCCGCCCGTGACGTGGTCGACCACGTGACCAGCAGATGGGGCATCTGGGTGCTGATCTCCTTGCGGAGCAACGACCTTCGCTTCTACGAGCTGCGCGACAGCATCCAGGGCATCAGCGAGAAGATGCTCGCTCAGACCCTGCGCGGGTTGGTCCAGGACGGCCTGGTCTGGCGGGAGGTCGAGCCGACGACTCCGCCCCAAGTCACGTACGGACTCACGGAGTTCGGCCAGGACGTCGGCGAGCCGCTGACGGACTTGTTCGACCGGATCACCCAGCGGCTGGCGCCGGGCAGCGCGGGATAGTGCGGTCGTGATCGGCCACGAAGGCGCGTCCCGCGTGAACTTGCGGCCTGAGCCCCCTTCTTGACCTCGAGGTCAAGGACAGCGCACCGCGTATGCCGCCAAGGTCACCGCGGCCGACCTGCCACTGGGCATGGTCGGCGATCCCGAGCTCGCCGGCGCAAGGCAGATCCTCGTGGACGCTTGGTTGGAGGGCAGGACGAGGACAAGGTGCAGGGCGCCATCGCGGGAGTGAGGGCGTGCTACGGACCGACGCCAGAGCCCTTCCGCCGCCGTCCGCTCTCCAAGCTGGTCAACAGCCTCAAGGGCGTCAGCCGTCGCAGACTTCGTCAGGGCTACGATGCGCACGTCCGCCGACACCTGTGGGGCGGACACTTCTGGTCCGGCTCCTACTTCGCTGGAAGCTGCGGCAGGGCATCGCTGACCGTGGTCAAGCAGTACATCGAGAACCAGCAGCGCCCCGTGAGCTGAGGACAAAACTGCGGACCCGTGCCACGGTGCGGGTAGGTAGAAGCTTTGAGCCAGCGCCCAGCATGCTGGCATGGGCGGTCGCTCGGCGCATGGGCGTCCTCACGACAGTCCAGTCGGTGCAATTCCCCGACGGCGAGTTGCGCCAGAGGCGAGCGGGTGCACAGGCCAGCCCCGGCGGGCCCACCACCGCGCTGCGAGGAAGCTGGGGGGCAACGACTGAAGCCGCGGGCACGGAAACCCGTGAGTCGCTGCGGGAAAAGTGCAGCTCAGCAGGCTTCCGCACCCCTCATCAGCGACCGAAGCGACTCAACGACGGACACAGACTGGCGAGCGGGGCCAGTGTGGTCGTGGAGCACACGCGGAACATCGGTGACACCGTGTTCGATGACGCGACCCGCGTCGTTCAGAGGCGGAGCAGGCGTTGGGTGATCTCCCGATACTGCCTCAGCGCGAGGTGGAGTTCGGCGGACTGCGTTTCGGGATCGTGGTCCTGCCAGCCAGCGCGGAGGGTACGCCGTTGTTCGGCGAGGACGGCCATGAGCAGAGCGGTGGCTTCGTCGAAGGCACCTTCGGCTTCCTCCAGGGACTGCCGTGGGCTGTCGGGGAAGGTGTTGAGGGCCCGTCCGAGGCGCCGGGCGATCTTGTCACGCTCGACCGATGGGAACAGTGGTGCCGGGCCGGGGACGCGGCTTCCCGTGACGCCGCGGGGCTGGTCTGCGGGCTGTTGAGCGCGTGTCTGGTCGTACATCATCAAGTGCCGCTTTCCTCTGCGTCGTGCCGGATCTCCGGAGCGGCATGGCCTTGCGCCGTGCCGCCAGTCAACGTCCGGCGCCGGTCCGTGTCAACGTGACGCCGCTTCCGAACGGACGCGGTTGTTACACAGGTGAGAGTACGGTGGCAGACGACGAGGACTTCTCGTATGCCGGAATTCGGACCGGCCCATACCCTCGCCTCGTGCTCGGGTCCACCGGACCACTTCCTTCCGCAGCACGCCACCCATCCTCACCGGGGCAGCCCGTGAGCCCGGCCCGCCGCGCTATCCGCATTCCAGGCCGAGGAGCCCCGTATGTCGCTCAGTCCACCACGTCCACGACAGTCGCACCGTCGCACACCGTCCCGCCATCCCAGGGCTACGACGGCACGTCCCCCTTCCCGCCGGACGGGCCGGCAACCGAACGATGGCGGTCACGGCGGTGACGGCGGCGATCGTCGTCCTGTCGTCCGTAGCGCTCGGCCTGCTCGGTCGGCTGCTGTGAGGCAGCGTCCATCCCGCAGACATCATCCTGGCGCTCGTCTTCTACACGATCACGAGTCTCGCCGTCGCTCTCGGCTTCCACAGCCGTCTCACCCACGGCGGCTACCGGGCCGTCCGACCCTTGCGGACAGCGCTCGCGGTGGCCGGTTCGATGCGTTTCCACGGCGATGTCATCGGCTGGGTCACCACCCACCGCCCCCGCCCCGCCCTCACGGATCGGCCCGGCGACCCGCACTCCCCGTATCACTACGGCACCCATCTGCGCGGCCAGTCTCGCGGGATGCTGCACGCACGCGTCAGCCGGATGGTCCGCAACGACCGCACACCCGCCGACAGATACGCTCCCGACCTGCCGGCCGACCGCGACATCCCCGCCGTAGCCCGGGTTTCCCGACTCTGTGCGTCCTCCCCCTCGACTTGCCCGTCCCTGCGGGCCGGCTCATCGGCGGCACATGGGTGCACGCGCTGACCGCCCTGCTGTGTGCGGGACTTGTGCGCATCACGCCGCTCCACCACGTCGCCTGGAGCGTGCACTCCCTCCGCCAGACGATCGGTGAGCGCGCGTTCCGCACCCCCGCGCCACGAGCGGCCACCAAGGTGTGGCCCCTCGCCCTGCTCTCGTACGGCGAGAGGCTGCTCCCCGCCAGCGCCCGCCAGGGTGTCGACCGCGGCCAGATCGACCCGTCGGCCGCCGTCATCCGCATCCTCGAACGCTCGGCTGGGTGCACGACCTGCACCGGTCGACTCCGGCCCGCCTGACCGCCCGCCGCACCTGACACCGACCACCCACCTCCGTAAGGCAGTTGGCAGGAGCCCCAATGACCACCGCACTCCAACCCCCGCTTCCCTCCCATCCCCTCCTCCGTCTGCGCCTGGCTCCTCCCGGCGGCATGCCCCGGCCCATCGACGGAGCGTGGTGGCCCCGTTCGTACGACCTGCTAGCCGAACTCCCCCGGCTGCTCGCCGGGTTGCCGCGCATGTGGGGCCACATCACCAGCGTCACGGTGAACGGGGCGACCTGGTCCGCGGTGCCAGGCCGGATGCTCGTCTCCAACCAGGTCGTACGGCTGCACAGGACTCTCACGGCATCCGCCGCGCACACCATCATCCTGCTCGCGCCCGGCCAGGGGCGCTGGGACCTGCTGGTCGTGCCACCGGATACCACCGAGGAGGCCGCGGAACCGCTCATGGCGGCCGCGGCGGAACGTCAGGCGTGAGGCGAGCCGTCACGTATCGTCCGGTCGAGCCGGGCGGTGCGTGGCGGGCGCGCCTCGACCCGATGGACCAGGCGTGTCGCGGTGACGACCAGGATCAGCGGGGCACTGCCGGCCAGGGCGGGCTGGCGAGCCGCGCGGTCGGGGCCCTGAAGGGAACGGCCCGTAGCGGGGTACGGGACACGTGGTCGCCGAGATCAGGCAAACCTGTCTCCGGGCCACCCCTGCGCGAGCGTAGACGCCCGGTGTCGTCACTCGCCGGGAACGCCACTGCCAGTGGGGCCGGTGCGCGAGGTACTTCCGATGACTTCAGGCCACTCCCGGAGAGGGTCGGGCGGACCGTTCTCCGAGCCCGGCTCACAGTCGCCCGCCGCCGTCGTCCGCGGACCGGCTCGTCTCCAGCCACGACCGTGCGGGCTCTGCCGCGCGGGTGGTGTCCACGGTGAGGTCGAGGCGGGTTCCTCCGTCGGCGCCCGCTGGGTAGCTTCGCTGCTCGGTGGCGGCGAAGCAACGGCGGAGAACCTCCGCGACCCGACGGGCGACCTCGGGTGAGGCGGCGAGGATGCGGACCTCGGCGTGCCCGTCCGAGAGTGCTTCCGTGGACTGCATGGCGACCTCGGAGTTCGATGCCTCGGTATGGGACGGGCCGGATCTCTCACTCTACTCCGGCGTACCCCACAGCCCTCCGCGAGTGACCGGCGGACGACTCCCCTATCGCCGTCGGCCGGGGGGTACCGTGAAATGAGGAAGCCACTCGGTTTCCTCGTTCCCGGCAGGCAGGCGAGTGCGATGTCCGACCGTGGCTCCCCTCGTGTGACCAGGCTCTTGCCGGACGCCGTCCACCAGGCCGTACAGCCCGGGACAGCTGTCGTACGGCTGGAGACGACGCACGACCGGCAGGGAGTGCTGGACGGGGCATGGTGGCCGCGTTCCCGCGACATCGCCACCGAGCTTCCCAACCTGATCACCGCACTGACCGAACACCTCGGGCCCGTCACCCGCGTCGGCCTGGACGCCGACGCCTGGGAAGAGCTGCCGACGCGGATAACCATCGAGGACCGCGTCGTGCACATCGACTCCTCTCCGGTCGGCGACGACACCGTCCTCATCACCCGGGGCGAGCAGGATCTGTTCTCGCTCCTCGTGGTCCCGCCGCACGCCGCGCCCGACGCCGCGCGTGCGGCCATGGCCGAGGCCGTCCGCGCCGGCAGCGTGTCGCAGGCCGAACAGATCCTGGTCGACACCGGCACCGCCCGAAGGGATCCGGGCGCCTCGGAAGGCCCACCGGCGCGCCGCGAATAGCCCGTGAGGCTGCGGTGGTCAGCTGCGGCGGTCCTCGTGCGGGATCACCCTGGGCGCCGGGATGGCGGTGGTGTCGAAGGCGCCCGAGATGATCTGTGTGGCGAGGTCCGACAGGCGCAGGTGACGGGCGCGGGCGTACGACCGGAACATCTCGAACGCGTCGTCGACGGAGGTGTTCCAGCGTTCCGCCAGGAGGCCCTTGGCCTGCTCGATGAGGAGACGGTTGATCAGCGCGGTCTCCAGCTGGCTGTTCTCGACTTGCGACTGTGCCAGGGTGCGCTGCTGGAGGATCGCGATCGTGGCCACGTCGGCAAGCGCCTGGGCGAGCGCGATGTCGTCGTCGCCGAGGTGGTGCGACGTCGTCTGGAAGAGGTTGAGGGCGCCGACGATCCGGTTGCGCAGGCGCAGTGGGATGGCCTGCGTGGTCACGTACCCCGTCTCGCGGGCCCGGACGGCGAACCGCGGCCAGCAGGCGGTGGTTTCCGGCCGGGTCAGGTCGATGTTCGCCCGCGCGGTGCCGGTGCGGTAGCACTCCACACACGGGCCCTGGTCGTGCTGTAGCGCGAAGAGTTCCAGTAGACGCGTGTGCTCGTCGGAGGCGGCGATGATCTGCAGTTCACCGTGTGCGTCCGCGAGCAGGATCCCGGCGGCCGAGACGTCCAGCAGCTCGACGCAGCGCGCGGACAGCCGCTGCAGCAGATCGATGACGTCGAAGTCCTCGACGAGGGAGTCCGCCACCTCGACGAAGATCTCGGACAGACGTCGTTCGCGGGCCATGCCGATCATCCCTTTCGACCGTCGGGCGAATACGGCCCGCTCCCATCGTCGTCGAAGGCGTCGTCGAAGGGCGTCGAAGCGCGGCCTGCGGGCGACCACGTCCGCCGCGCCCTCGCCGAGGGGGCGCGCACTGCCGTATGCGTGGGCACGCGGACGCAGCAGGCGCCCAGCTGGACACGGCGGTGGCGTCCGTGTACGGCTGCTCGCCCATAGGCCGGTTCCGGTCGCACGGCACGCAGTACGCCGATCCGGATGGCCCTGATGCCGAGGGGGGAAGCAGCACAACCGTGTACACCCAGCTCACGCGCGACCGGCAGCAGCGCCGACCCAGGCAGGGCCATAGCCGGTCCAGGTCCGGCTCCGAGACGGGCGCCCCGGTGCGGACCGCATCCGGCCCGGGCCCCTCGCCGAGCGCGAACCGCATCTCCTCGAACCGCACGCTCAGCCCTGGGTGGCACCACAGCGGCTCGGCCATCCGGCCTTCCTCCAGCAACAGCGACAACCCGACGTCCGCGGCACCCAGCACGCGTCGCTGATCACCGGTCACCGCGGCGCTGCCCTGCTTCCGCCATGCATTACGCGGACCGGTCCGCCGCCGCACGGTCCACGAGTACGTCCTGCCAGGCGTCCTGGGCGCTGGCGTACTGCGGGAACCGCTCCAGCAGACTCGCGGCCCGGAACACCAGATTCGATCCTCGCCGGGTGCGGACCACGCGCACCCATCCGCCCCGCCCGCGGCAGTCGCGCCACGCCGCGCACAACGGGTCCAGGACGCTGCCGTCCATGAACGTCACACCGCTCAGGTCGACGATCAGGAACAGCCGACCCGTGCCGTGGCGGGCGTCCTCCAGGTCACGCGCGAAGGCCGGCGCGGTCGTCAGGTCCAGTTCGCCACCGGTCCGGACCACGCGGCACTCGTCGAACAGATTGGGGTACGGGCCCATGTGTGCCCATCTCCTCCGTCACTGGGGTGGCTTTCGCCTTGCGCAGGGCCTCTGTTGCGCGGAACGGACTTCACGGAGAGGGCCGGGGTCACGGGCGGCCGTACGACCAACCTACTGCTGGGAGAGAGAAAGCGGGCCCCTTCGCCGGTTATTGGCGGGATTGTCATAGGTCCCTGCGGGTCGCCCAAGTCCAGCCGTGTTGTGAGGAGTTCCAGCGATCACCGCAGTGGAGTCGTCGGCGGCTGGACCGTGTATCGAGTGGACGGCGATTGGTTGGGCCAGGTCGGTTGCTGGCGGCCCATGGCACGGTCCGGGTCATGACGGCGACCATCTCCTCGTCGCCGACACTCGAGGCCGATATCCAGTCCGCCTCTCCTCCTCGTCCACGGTCCACCTGTCGCTGGTTCCCGTCGATTCCGCACACGCTCTGAGGACGGCGCCTGGTAGTCCCGCAATCGCGATCTCGGGGCGGAACTCCCCTCACCGACCGCCGTACTGGACTCGAAATGGGGGCGGGGGATCATCACTCCCGGGCTACGTCCGGCCCCGCCCGGTGGCCCGAGGCGCAGGCACCGGAGGTCCGCTCGCCCGGGACAGGGTCAGCACGCACGGGGCACCCTGTCCGGGCAGCCCGACCAACTGTCCGTGGTTCCGCCAGCCCCACGACTCGTAGGCGGCTTGTGCGGCCCGGTCGGCCGGATGAAGCAGGGCGACCCCGAATGCGGCGTGCCGATCGGCCAGCAGACGCTGCTGCAAGCGGCGGCCGATGTCGCGGTGTTGGCTCTGGTGCTGCGCCACGACTTGAGTGAGGAGCAGGAACCCGGTACCGCCGACGAGCCGCCCGATGCACTCCTGCAGCCCTCGCTCGGACCTGCCCTCGGGGCTCACCGGAAATCCGAAGGCACATCCCACCAGCACCGTCGTCTCGGCGAGCAACAACGCGAACCCGGGCCGTCGTGCACTGACGGCAAGCCGCCACAGGAAGTCGACCCGCTCTCGGTGCGCCTGTCCGGAGGAGCCCGCGACGGGTTCCACTGCCAGGTCGGCGATGTCCTCGCTCATCCCCTCCGCCTGCCAGCGAGTCAGCCGGCGCAGACGGATCCCGTCCTTGACCACCGGCGCGTCTGTGCGGCCACCGGGCGCATGGGTCCCTCCGGCCGACGCAACCGGCGCCGATGTGTCCAGCAGGTCATGGAACAGTGCGGGTGGCACCGGATGGGCCGGGGCCGCGAGGAGCTGGGGAGCGGAGCCGGTGACTGCAAGGAGCCGGGTGATCTGCGCGCACGGATGGTGCAGCCGCAGCGCGGCGTGCACCCGCTCGGCATGTCGTGACGCCGTCAGGAACACGTCCAGGCCCTTGGCGTCGCAGGAGCCGACGGTGGTGAGATCGACGTTGATGACGGTCATGCCGTCGCGCAGGCACTGCTCCAGCGCGGCCCGCAGCAGGGGCGCCGTGGCGGGCCCCACCTCACCCAGGAGCGTGACCAGGGCCCGCTCTCCCTTGTCACGCCGGTGGATGTCCAGCCGCCGCACGGCCATCACCCCGCCTCTCGGCAGGGAGTCACAACGACCGGGGAAGGGCGCGGATTTGCGGTGGTCGCGGCGTACATGGTGCCGACCCATCTCCGCACCGTCCGCTCGGGCGACCCGGGGTTCGTCTCGCGCCGAGGACGATCCGGCAGGACGGCCGGAATGCGCGATCTCCTCGGTACCTCCACGGTACGCCGCCGACGGCCTCGACCCGCAGTATCGGGCGGGCTCATCCGAACCGAGCGCACCGCCTGCCGAGGGCTCAGGGCGACATCCTGGGCAGACGGCCCACCCGTGGGGCACACTGCCTGGCTCCGCGCTCGACGGGTACCCGCCGAGCGTGGACCCCACGCAGCCCGCTGTAGGTACGCACGCTCCCCGCTCACGCATCGCACACGCAACGGGCCGAACGTGAAGCAGCGCCTGACTCGACCGAAGCCGACTCAGGCTATGCGTAGCAGGTCAGAGGTGGTTTCCGTGCCCCGCCACCGGTAGGCCCCGCCACAGCGCGGGTCTTTGTTCTACCCGGCACTCGTTCGTGCGACAGGAACGTCGCTCCGTCTCCGTTTCTCTCACACGCAGCGCATGATGCTCCCCCGTCCAACGGAACATCCCCGGGGGCACACCATGCACACGCGTACCGTCGCGGCCGGACTGGCCGCCGCAGCCCTGCTGGCGCTCACCGCCTGCGAAGGCACCAACGACACCAGCTCCAGCAAGCCGGACACCGCCGAGCAGGACACCAGCGGCCGGACGAAACAGGACACCGACAGCACCCTGACCGACACGGACGCGCCGGCCAGCGATGCCAGCACCGCCGAGGCAGAGTCGGCGACAGCGACACTGCCCGACCTCGTTGGCCAGGACCTCCAGGCCGCCCAGGACGGGGCGCAGGCCGCCGGGTTCTACGTCCTCGATGATCAGGACGCCAGCGGCCAGAACCGCTTGCAGATCATGGACCGCAACTGGACCGTGTGCAGTCAGGAGCCCGCGCCCGGCACACACCCCACGGACACACTCGTGACCCTTTTCGCGGTCAAGGACGACGAGAGCTGTTGAACCACCCTCGACCGGCCGGCCGGCCGCCATGCCCGGTGGCCGGGCCATCGCATTTTCCGGAGGTGACGTCGTGGCCGTCGACAAGGACATGCGGGAGGTCAACGAGGACGACTACCGGCGCGCGGCCAAGCTGCCCGCCCCACGCTCCGGCCAACGAGACCGCCCACCGGATCCGTAAAGTATCCACCGCGTTCCCGATCATGCCTGAGCCGACCGATGGCCAGCTGCACCGCTACCACTCTCAGCCGGTCTTCCTTAGTAGCCGTGCTGACGAAGTGGACGAGTGGTTTGCGGTGGGCAACTGCTGGCGAACCTCGCTTCGCTGACGCCGGCGTCGCGTCTCCCCTCTCCGACAGCCCCGTCTCCGGCGTGGCGGACGACACGCGGGCCGAGTGATTGCCGAGTAGTGGCCGAAGGGAAGTCATTCTGGCGCCTGTTCACCCAGAAGGGACGCGTTGTGACGCTAGTAGAGCCTCCCCCCATACCCCGGGCGACGGGATCGGTCCCGCTGTTCGGTCACCTCTTCCAGCTCATGCCTGACCCCCTCCCCTTCATCGCGTCGCTGCGTCAGCGATACGGCGACATGGTGGAAATCAGGCTCCAGCCAGGCACCCGCACACTGGTCGTCCAGGACCCCGCCCTGATTCGCGCGATGCTCACCGACCCCATCGCCAGCACCCTCGACAAGGGAGCCTTCTTCGACGAGATGCGGGTGCTGCTGGGCGACTCCGTAGTCACCATTGCGGGAGACGAACACAGCGCCAGGCGGCGCCAGATGTACCCGGCCTTCGCGCGCCCCGAGCTAGGGCGCTACGTCGACATCATGCGTGCCGCGACTGAGACCGAGCTCGACACCTGGGAGCCCGGCCAGCGCATGGACGTACGCGAGACCATGATCCGTCTCTCGCTCGACATGCTCATGCAGACGATCTTCTCCGACCGCCTCGACGCGCAAGCCTTCCGCCGGCTACGCCAGAACATGTCCACGGTGATGGACAGCATCGGCCTGCGCCTCATGCTGCCAGGCTGGGCCAAGCGCCTGCCGATCCCCCTCAACACGCGATTCGACAAAGCCCGTGCCGACATCCGAGCAACCATCTCCGCAGCGGTCTCGGACCTACGCGCCACCGAACACGACCTCGACGGCCGCGACATGCTGTCCGTGCTGATGACCGTGCAGGACGAGCAGACCGGTCACCAGCTGACGGATGAACAGATCTGCAACGAGGTCCTGACGTTGGTCCTGGCCGGGCAGGAGAATACCGCCACCATCATGGCCTGGGTGCTCTACGAGCTCGCCCGGCATCCCCACATCGAAGCTGACGTGCTCAACGAGCTGGAGACAGTGCTCGGCGACCGGCCGGTGACCTTCGCCGACGCCAGCCAGCTCCCCATCCTCGACCGGGTGATCAAGGAAGTGCTCCGACTCCACGTCACGGGCTTCCTCCTGACACGCCGCACCCTGACCGAGACCAAACTCGGACCGTGGACGCTGCCCGCCGGCACGAACCTGGCCTACTGCCAGCACGCCCTGCACCGCGACCCGGACCTGTATCCCGACCCGCTACGGTTCGACCCCGACCGATGGCTGGACGGCACGACAAAACCCCCGCCAGGAGCACTCCTGCCGTGGGGCGCCGGCAAACACAGGTGCATCGGCGACCGCTTCGCGATGCTGGAACTGGTTACCGGCCTGGCAACGATCCTGCGACAGGCACGCTTCACGCTCGCCCCCGGTCAGACCGTGCGCCCCGTCGCCCGGGTCACCGTCCGCCCCGGGAAGATGCTCATGACGATGGAACCCCGTCATGGGCTGGGGCAAAGGGCGGATTGAGCCAAGAAGACAGCACCCACCGACAGTCGGCCATCCCCAGGGGGCCCACCCATGCCCTCCTCTGCCACGTGTGGAAGAACGCACCCGTCACTGGCTCACGGTCGCAAGCCGCGGCTCGGCGGGGGGCAAGTGCCCGGTCGATCCGGGCCACGGACGCCGGGACGGGCCCAAGCCCCTGTCCGGGCCTCTGGTCATGAGGGAGCCGCGTAGGCAAGGTGCTCGCTGCGCGGCTCCTGACGGCTCACCGTGCGAACAGCTCAGGGGGAATCGCATCCGTCGTCGACGCACGGGCCCGGGCGTACAGGTCCGGGCCGAAGCCGACGCGGGGTGCGCGTTGTGCTGCCTTCCGATCCTCACTGCTGGGACATGATCAGCGGGAGCCTCACCCGCTGCGGCGCCCTTGCGCGGACGCTGTCCCACCCGCGCCCACCCCAGCTGCGGGCCTGCCCGACAGCGCTCTAATTCGCTCCGGCGCCAAGGCCGTACACGAGAATGAAGAGGCATCGATTCGGCCGGACGAGTCCGGGTCGGTGGACTGCTTGGCGCCTACTCGGTCTTTCAGCCGGGCATGACATCACTCAGGAACGAGACAAGGGCTGGGGCGGCGGAAGCGCCTCAGACAGGCGCCACGAAGGCCGGGACGGACACACCCACTCATAGGTCGCCCTCACTCGGTCACTGCGTCGGCATGACGATGGGCCACCTTCCACGCGCCGTCCTCGCGGCGGTACACCTGAGTGGCTCGCAACGTGTAAGTGCGCGGTTCTCCGTCGACGGAAGCGGAGGTGTGTTCGAGACCAGCCGTATAGGCCATGTCTCCCACAACGTCGTACGCCTGCAGCTCGAACACGTACGACGTGCAGTCGGAAAAGCTCCTCCCGAGGGCGGCAAAGAGCATGTCGAGCTCCTGCTGACCGTAGGCGTTGCGCCACGCACCCAGGACACTCACGGGCTCGTTGCGCGACCAGAGCGCCCGGCGGAGGGTCGAATCGCCGTTGTGCAGCGCAAGCTCCGCCTCGTACAGGGCGGTCTCGACCCACGCCAGGAAATCATCGCGATCGGTCATATCTTCACCATGCACCATTCCATGCTCGCCTTCAGCTGGTCTCCAGCCGTGCCACGGGTCTGAGCTGGTCCTTCGTGAGATCGGCGAGCCCAGGAGTTTTGAGTCCGGGAGTCACCCGCCCTGCCTCGCGCGCCGGGTCCGGCCGTCGCTCGCCGCTCCTCCAGGTCACGTGTCCTCGCACCCTTCGGTGCACTCCACCTGCGACCTCGCGCGAACCTGCGGCAGTAGCGTGCGGCTGTTGCCGAGCGGATCGAGGTAGATCCACCGATGAGATCGGCGTCGCGGTCCGGTCGCACCGACCGACGGCCCCAGCGCGAAGGGAACTGAGACCATGAAACTGACGACCGTCACGAACGTCTCCGTCGACGGAGTGACTCAGGGACATCGACGGATTGACGCAGGGACCGGGCGCGAAGCCGGCGCGCCGGACGAGGATGGCACTGGCGGATTCGACCGCTTCGGATGGGCCCCGCCACTTCTCGACGACGAGGCCTCGACGTTCATCAGCCAGACCTTCCAGCGCGCGGACGCGTTCCTGTTCGGTCGGCGGACCTACGAGATCTTCGCCGGCTCCTGGGGAGTCGGCATGGATCAGGGAAACCCCGTCGGCGAGGCGTTGAACACTCGGCCCAAGTACGTCGCCTCGACCACGCTCACCGACCCGCAATGGACGGGCACGACGGTCCTGTCCGGTGACATCGCGGACGCCATCGGCAGGCTGAGGGCCGAGCCGAGTGGTGAGATGCAGGTATGGGGCAGTGGCACCCTGATTCGCTGGCTGCTCAACCACCGGCTGGTCGACGAGATCGTGCTGCTCACCTACCCCGTGATCGTCGGCCAGGGCACGCGGCTCTTCCCCGCCACCGGCTCGGACATGGGACTCGAGCTGGTTGACCTGCGGTCGACCCCGAAGGGGCTGACGATCCAGACCTACCGCACCACCGATCGCCCGCAGTACGAGACGGCCACAACCTGAAGCATTCAGTAGGCCGGACCCATCTGGACGGGCAACTTCGCCGGCGGCAAAGGCACGCCTCGACCAGCGCTGGCAGGAGGGCTACACCAACGCCTGGAATCTGCCGGAAGAAAACAAGGAACAGGGCTACCCGGACGGCAACGTCCGCGGCTACGTAACCAGGACTCTTCACACTGTGGCGGCCCCGTTTCGGGTGCCGCCCTGGCCATGTCCGATGACCAAGACGCAGGCTGGCCGGGAGGAGAGTGCGCAGGCGCGGACGCCGTCATCCGGGCACCGTCCGGCTGTGACCCGCAGGACGAAAGCCTCCCGTTGACGACTCAAGTCCCGTCTGGGGCTCGGGGGGTGACGCTGTGGTCCTTGTACGGCATCCGAACTCGCCGCCTCGGATGCTGCGAGACCGCGGCCCGGCTGAACGGCCAACCAACGTGTCGTACTGGAGCAACAGTCGACACATCAAGGCAACTCCCGCGCCTCCCCTTCCAGGGTCTACCGGATCGTCCAGCGTTGGGAGTTCCCTCCGGTGCACACCGCGGTGGAGACACGATCGTTGGCCGTCCGCGCGAGGCACTTGCGGCTGACCATGTTCCTGATCAGCCGAGGGTCCGTCTCGTCGATCTGCCACAGTGCCGCATCGTCAGCAGCGGCACAGGGCTTCATGGTCAGTTGATCGTTGCGCAGCGTGAGACACAGCCTGGTGGCCACCTGCCGCAGCGCGCTGTACTCCTCGTCGTCGTTCCAGTGCCACTTTTGGTAGTCGGTGCCATTGCAATTGAAGACATACGGGCCGTAGTCGGCCCGGAAGTCCAAGCATGGCTTGTCCGTGGCCTGATTCTGGAAACCTGTGGTGCGCGGTGTCGCGCTCGCCGGTGCACTGCCCAGACCCAGCGAAAGCCCAACCACGGCCCCCACTGCGGCCAGCCTTTTCAGAATCACAAGTCCCCCTCTGCTCGGCGCAGTTCCGCCGAGACCATACCGAGAGGTGTGCTCGATGAATCTGGAGTGAGGACACCTCCACAGCTACTCCCCAAACACCGGACCGCCTCCGCTACCGGAATCACCAGCGCCTCCCCCAGCGCTCGTCCATTACGTCATGTCCGATTGCCCGGCTATCAGCATCGTCCGCCTCGCCTTGTCCTCCGGTCCGCCCACTGGTCCGCCGGTGGCCGGAAAGCGAGTCTGCACACACCCCAAGACGCGCAGTCCAGGCATAGTGACCCGTACGGCCGCGGTGCCCGGGCCCAATGTTCGCCCAGTAAGTTCAGCAGCTCCTTCAGGACGGCGACAGATGGAAAGGGACTGACTTGTCCCACCGACATATCAGGAAGCCAGATAGGGCCACCGTCAGCAGCTCCCGGTTACGGGACAAGCGTTTCAACGGGTATTTGAGAGTTGAGATCCCGCACCCGCTGGATGCTGATGTCGAAGCTGTGGTCACCGCATACATTGCGGGGCCGGCCTCCACGAGAGAGGCTCTGATCGACGGATTGGACCGTCGAGCCGCTGCGGTTCTGAGTGCGTACGGGCAGCGCATGGCATCGGTAGCGGTTCGGACAAGGTCCGTCGACGTCCTGCGGCGCGGGATCATTGCTATTGCCCTGGCAGAAGGGCATCTTGATGACCCTCGGGACAACCTCTTCGTACTCGCTGCCGCCAATGACAGCACGACCCTGATCGGCACGTCTCTCGCAAGAGTCACTGACGACGCGAAAGGCCTCCTCCCTCCCGTCGGACTGGCAGCACTTCAAGCGTTCGAGCAACGCCACGAGAGCGACAAATCACTGAAGGCCATGGGGATCAGAACGTCGGGCGACGGCCAGGGTTTTCTCTACGTTTGATTCGCTCGCGGAACCTTCCTTCAAAGCCCCCACCGGGAATCTTTGAGCACGGCGACCAGTGCTACGTACGATCGCATGGGTTCGCCAGGGTGAGCGATCAAGGCCATGAAGACGAGCGGCTGATCTCTCCGTCAATTGCCTTGCCCGCTATGGACCTTGGCGTGTTCGCATCGTCGGCACGGCACTAGAGTGAGACGGTGACCTCTCTGCCGGAAGACCCGTCTTCGCTGATCCGCGATGATGACCGCGACACGGCGGTACAGCGCCTGCAGGAGGCGTACGCCGAAGGGCTCATCTCGCACGAGGAGTTGGACGAACGCCTCCATCAGGTGCTCACCGCCAGGACGCGCAGCGAGGTCATGTCACCTCTGGCCTCGCTCCCGCCGGAGAATGCGGGCACCACGTCCACGATTGCCGCCGCCGGTGGACGGATCCGGCGGCGCGGGGCATGGCGAGTACCTCGGCAACTCAAGGTCGCATCCGCATTCGGAAGGGTGCACCTGGACTTGTCCCGGGCGGTCATCGAGTATCCGGTGGTCGACATCGAGTTGCAACTCGGCACCGGCAGGGCAAAGATCACGGTGCCTCGCGACGCGACCGTCGAGTTCGAGGATCTGCACGCCGGGTGGAAGGACACGCACTACAAGCCCCTACGGCGCTCCCCCTCCGGCGGGCCGACGATCCGGATCTCCGGGACCATGGGGTACGGGCGGTTGAAGATCCGCCACGCGCGGCGTTGAGGCCCCATCCGGGCAGTAGGAGCACCTGTCCGTCACTTCTTCATCCCCGCTCGACTGCTGGTGCGGCGGCGCCCACCCGTCGCCAGTTGGCTCAGGCTGCGATCCTGAGAGGACGGCCGCACCCCCGCATACGTTTCTCGCCCAGGCCCAGACGGTGTAGTTGGGATGGTCGGAATTGTCGATGGTGATCTGTCCCAGTGGTCCGAGCGCTCCGATCAGGAAGTCTCACGCAAGGGCACGCATGTGCGGCTGATGTGCATTCAGATCCGAGACACCCAGCTGATACGCCCTACTTCGGCGCCTGGAAGCCGCCGATCCTCTGCTCGAGCAGTTCGGCCAGCCGCAGCGGGGTGCGGTCCTCGAACATCGGACCGATGACTTGCACTCCCACTGGCAGACCCTCGGACGACCGGCCCGCCGGTATGGCGGTGGCGGGAAGACCGGGCATGGTGGCCACGCCGGCCCAGACGAGCTGGTCGAAGTACGGGTACTCGACGCCGTCGATGTCGATCCGGCGTTCCCTCGGATCGGGGTTGTGGTCATGTGGGAACGCGGGTGTGGGCGTGATGGGACACACCACGGCGTCGAACTCGGCGAAGAGCTGCCGCCAGCCGTGGCGGTGGAGCTCGCGACGGCCGTTCGCCTCGATCCAGTCGCGGTGGCTGAGCACCATGCCGCGCAGCCGCGCCGCATCGAGACTCTGGTCGTCTGCCCTCAGTCCGGCGGCGCGGGTCTGCAACTGCTCGTACGCTTCGATGGGAAAGCGTGCTACAGAGCTCGAAAACAGCAACTGCGTGTAGAGCATCGCGGCTTCGGTCAGATCGGGCAGCAGCGGACTGTGCCGCTCGACGCGGGCACCGCCGTCGACCAGCGCGTCGGCCACCCGGTTCACGCCCGCCCGCACAGCGGACCCGGTCGGAATGAGCGGATGGTCGTCGAGGACCAGCACTCGGAAGTCGAGCAGCCGCTCGTGGCGCGCGGGCGGCAACGTCAAGTCGTACGCCAAACCTTGGGTCAGCGGGTCCGGTCCGGCCATGACGTCCAGCAGGAGCGCGAGGTCGCGGGCAGTGCGCGCCATCGGACCGACGACGGCGAGGTCAACGTCGACCGGCAAGGCCGGCACGGTCGGCGGGACCATGCCGCGGTTCGGCGCCAGCCCGAGCGTCGGCTTGTGTGCGTAGACACCGCAGAAATGTGCGGGGGTGCGCAACGAACCGGCGAGGTCGGAGCCGATGGAAAGCGCGCCGAATCCGGCTGCCAGGGCCGCCGCCGAGCCGCCGGAGGATCCCCCCGCCGTGCGACCGTGATTCCACGGGTTGTTGGTGGTGCCGTAGATCTCGTTGAAGCTCTGCACATCCTGCAGTCCGAAGGGCACATTGGTCTTGCCGAGCACCACCGCGCCTGCGGCCTTGAGCCGCGACACCTGCACCGCGTCCTCGGCCGGCATGTAGTTCCGGTGGAGCGGCATGCCCCAATTCGTGGGCAGTCCGGCGATGTTGTAGGACTCCTTGACCGTCACCGGAACGCCGAGCAGTGGCCGGTCCTCACCGCGGGCGCGTGCCTCGTCCGCGCTGCGCGCGGCGGCCCGTGCACGGTCGAAGTCCGGCACACAGATCGCGTTGATCGCCTTGTCGTCCCGCTCGATACGGGTGATCGCCTCGTCGGTCAGTTCCGCCGAGCTCACTTCACCGGCACGCAAAGCAGCCACGAGTTCTTCGGCAGTCGGGAAATTCCAGTCCATGAATACGACCGTATCGGCCACTGGAAGGGGCCATGAAATGCCGATTTGCACAACGGGTTGGATGGCTCAATACTTCCGGCCACACATCTGCCGCCGCGGTGCGCGCGGGCCTGCGATTTGAGACCCCCATTGGGTGTGGGGTCGGTCTCACGGCTCATGCATAGTCCAGGCGTGGGCGCATGCCGTGGATCCGCCTTCGATCCGGAAGTACCGGTTTACGTCTGCTGACCGGTGGACTTGGGGGCGGGCGACGGGCGTTGCGCCGATCGTGGTGCGGTCATGTCGAGCAGGAGCAGAGCATCGTGGTCGGGGCCGCCGGGTTCGGCGGTGTAGACGCCGATGCGCTGGCCAGGGGTGCCCTCCACGTGCAGGGACTGGGATGTGAGGGTGAGCGTGCCGACCTGGGGGTGGTGGAACGTCTTGTGCGCGGGCTTGCGCCCGGTCACCTCGTAGCGCTCCCAGAGACCGGCGAAGTCGGGGCTTTTGAGGAGGAGTTCGCCGACGAGGTTGGTGAGGTCGGGGGCGTCCGGGGCGGTGCCGGCGGTGGCGCGCAGGCGGGCGACGCAGGCGGTGATCTGCCGGTCCCAGTCTTCAAAGAGTTCGCGGGCTGTGGGGTGCAGAAAGAGGTAGCGGGCCAGGTTGCGGTGCTTGACCGGCCAGTCGTCCAGGCCCGCGTAGAGGGCGAGGCCGCTGGGGTTCCAGGCAAGCATGTCCATGCTGCGGCTGATGACGTACGCCGGGTTCGGGCGCAGCGATTCGAGCAACAGCTTGAGGTGGGGTCCCACCGTGCGGCTGGGAGCGGGCGGCGGCTCGGGGGTGTAGCGGGCGGCGCGGGCGGCGAGTTCGCGTAGGTGCTGGTGCTCCTGGTCGTCCATGTGCAGGGCGCGGGCGAGCGAGTCGAGAACGGCGGTGCTGGGCCGGGTCTCCTTGCCGCGCTCGAGGCGCACGTAGTAGTCGATGCTGATGCCGGCGAGGGTGGCCAGCTCCTCGCGGCGCAGCCCGGGGGTGCGACGGATGCCGGCGCCGACGGTGAGGCCGACATGTTCAGGGCTGGTCTGGGTGCGGCGGGCGCGCAGGTAGCGGCCCAGCTCGGCGCCCTCGCTGCTCGCGCTCTCGGATGCCATGTCTCCAGTCTCACCCGCTCACTACCTGCCGTGCAGGTGAGAGGGGGGCCCTGTCATTACCCCTGAAGAACCCGCCCTGCCGCACCGACGCAATCCAGGCGAAGGTGAATGAGCAAGACGCCGGTACCCCGGCTTCCGCCGCCGGCGGCCGCAGGCACGACCTGCCGGCCGGCCGAGAGTGAGGGTGTCGGGCAGCACCACGATGCTGAGAGGGCGAAATGCGCTACATCAAGCTACGTGACCTGGAGGTTTCCCGGATCGGCCTCGGCGCGATGGGCATGTCCCACGGCTACACCGGCTCCGGTACCGATGAGGCGGAGTCGATCAGGACCGTGCACCGGGCACTGGAGCTGGGTGTCACGCTGATCGATACCGCCGAGATCTACGGCCCGTACACCAACGAAGAGCTGCTGGGCCGGGCGCTGAAGGGGCGCCGGGAGCAGGTGGTGCTGGCCACGAAGTTCGGACTGGTCTCCCACGCCGGCGACGGCCCATGGAACCTGGACTCCAGCCCGGCCAACATCCGCAGCGCAGTCGAGGGATCCCTGATGCGACTGGGCACCGATCACATCGACCTGTACTACCAGCACCGGGTTGATCGGAACACGCCGATCGAGGAGACGGCCGGCGCCGTCGGTGAGCTGATCGCCGAGGGCAAGGTGCGCTCCTTCGGGCTCTCGGAGGCCGGCCCGGACACGATCCGGCGTGCGCACGCCGTCCAGCCGGTCACTGCGGTGCAATCGGAGTACTCGCTGTGGACCCGCGGCATTGAGGAGCGTGTCCTGCCCGTCCTGCGGGAGCTGCACATCGGCATGGTGCCTTTCTCCCCGCTCGGGCGCGGCTTTCTGACGGGCACCGTCCGTTCCACCGATCAGTTCGACGCTTCCGACTTCCGGCGTGACAATCCGCGCTTTTCCGGTGAGAACTTCCAGCGCAACCTCGCGATCGCCGACGAGGTGCAGGCCCTGGCCGCCGAGGTCGGGGCCACACCCGCGCAGGTGGCGTTGGCCTGGCTGCTCGCCCAGGGCGACGACATCGCCCCGATCCCCGGCACCAAGCGGGTCAGCCGCGTCGAGGAGAACACCGCCGCCAACGCCGTCACGCTGACCGGCGCGCAGCTCGACGGGCTCAGCGCTCTGCCGCCCGCCGCCGGAGACACCCACACCGAGGCCCAGGCCCAGATGCTCGAACGCTGACCCTTCTCGCCGCTCGGCCCGACCCGCGTTGGGAGTAATACCTCCTATGCGTGCAGCAGTGATGTACGAAGCCAGAGACGTCCGCATCGAAGACCGGCCCGACCTCAAGATCGTCAAGCCGATGGACGCTGTTGTCCGCACCCTGGCCGCGTGCGCGTGCGGCAACGACCTGTGGCCCGAGCAGTCGATACCCGACACCGGCCGCGACCCATGAGCACGAGCTCCTCGCATCGTCGAAGGGACCGGCGCGGTCGTGACCGGCCTGAAGAACGGTAGCTGGGAGCCGAGCGGATCGTGCCTGACGTCCTGGAGGGCACCACCGCCCCTCGCCGCGTCTTCGATCAGACCTTCCTCTCGATCAGACACCGGGCGCCTACCGGCATGGCCGACTGCGAGGTCCCCAAGACCGTCATCCGCCCCTGAATCCCAACCCCTCTCCCCCTCCCTCTCCCCCGCCCGCACCCTGCGAAGGACATCCCGCTCATGCAGACCATCACCCTCAACAACGGCATCGAAATGCCGCTCCTCGGCTTCGGCGTCTACCAGATCCCTGCCGATGACACCGAGCGCGCCGTCTCCGACGCACTGGCCGCCGGCTACCGCCTGCTCGACACCGCCGCCGCGTACGGCAATGAGGAAGCCGTCGGCCGTGCCATCAAGGCCAGCGGCATCGGCCGCCAGAACCTGTTCGTCACCACCAAGCTGTGGGTCCAGGACGCCCCGGCCGAGGAGAACACCCGCCGCGCGTTCGAGACGTCCCTGAACAAGCTGCAGCTGGACTACCTGGACCTGTACCTGATGCACCAGCCCTACGGCGACGTCTACGGCCAGTGGCGCGCCATGGAGGCGTTGAACCGCGAGGGCTTGGCCAAGGCGATCGGTGTCGCCAACTTCTACCCCGACCGTCTGATCGACTTGATCGTCAATAACGAGATCGCACCTGCGGTCAACCAGGTCGAGACTCACCCGTTCTTCCAGCGCGCCGACTACCAGGCCCTGATGCACGAGCGCGGAGTGCAGATCCAGTCCTGGGGCGGCTTCGCCGAGGGCAAGGGTGACCTGTTCACCAACCCGCTGCTGGCCGAGATCGGCAAGGAGTACGGCAAGTCGGTGGCGCAGGTGGTCCTGCGCTGGCTCACTCAGCGTAGCGTGATCGCGATCCCCAAGTCCGTGCGACCCGAACGCATGGCGGAGAACATCGACGTCTTCGACTTCGAGCTCACCGACGAGCAGATGGCGCGGATCGCCACCCTGGACTCCGGCAGCTCGCTCTTCTTCGACCACCGCGACCCGGAGATCGTCACCTGGCTCGCCAAGCGCCGCCTCGACGCATGACCGCGGTACCGGGACGACGCGCCCTCCTGCGAGCCACCATGATGACGGGACTCGGCGCCATGACCGGAGCCCACCTCGCGGACTGTTCCTCGCCTGCGGGCCAGGAGGGCGAGCGTCAGACGACATTCCCAGGGTCGTCCGCGACGACCCCGGGCAGGAGGAGGGTGCTGCTGGCCTACTTCTCGCGTCCGGGCGAGAACTACTACTACGGCGGACGCACCACTTTGCAGGTCGGCAACACGGAGGTCCTGGCGCGCAAGATCAGCAGTTTCATCCGGTGCGACGTACACCGCATCGAGGCCGCCGATCCCTACCCGCGGAACTACGACGAGACCGTCCGACGCAACGTCCGTGAACAGAACGATGACGCGCGCCCGACCATCAAGGGCCGACGGCCTTCACTCGACGGCTACGACACCGTTCTCCTCGGCAGCCCCATCTGGAACGTCCGGGCACCCATGATCATGACCACGTTCACCGAACAGCTCGACTTCCGCAGCAAGACCGTCGTCCCGTTTACCACGCACGCCATGAGCGGCCTGGGCACGACCGCACGCGACTACGCGCGCTCCTGCCGCGGCGCGACGATCGCCCAGGGTCTCGCGGTTCGCGGCGAGGAAGTCGCTGACGCCGACACCGACGTCACGACCTGGCTGCGCGATCTGGGGCTCACCCGCTCGTGACGACGTGGCGCGGCCCGCACCATCGACATGGGTCTGGTGCAGTGTGACCGTGCCCCTGCCGCGGATCCCCATGACCTGTGTTCGGCCGTGCCACCTTGTCCGCGGAAGCTAACCGTCGCCTCGATCCGCACCCTGGATTGGACCTACAGATCAATCCGATCAGCAAGATCCATGCCACGGTGCTGGCATCACAGGAGGGATCACAGGACGTCGCGGCCGGCGCATGGCCGGCTGGCGCGTTTGCCGCTGAGGGCACCGTGGGCGCCGCAGCGCGCTGTTGAACCTGAATGAGTGATGTCGGGGAACGGCGAGTGTGGGGGTGCCCCGAGCTGCTCCGCGGATGGCTGTTGCGCGAAGGTGAGCCATGAGCGAGAGCGAAGCGGATCTGTTGGCGTGGCTGCGCGAGCTCGATGATGCGGAGTGGCTGGAGTGGCCGCAGCACTACGACCGCAGTGGGACCGGGGTCCACTTCGGTGTTCTGGCAGCCCGGCTCGAAGCTGACTTCGCAGCTCGCTGCACGGCCGAGCAGGACACCCAGGACTCCAGCGAGTACGGACGCGTCGTCGTGCCCGGGGACGCAACCGTCTGCGGCACTCGGATCGTCGTCTGCGTGAGCAAGTTCGGGTCGCTGGCTCTGGTCTGCGCCGACAACCCGGGGGCTTTCCTCGGAACGGATGACGCCCCGGTTGATCTTGGACTCAGCGCCGGCCACGCTGACATGGAGTCCTTCGATCTCGCCCAGCCAGCCAGCCCACCTGTTCTGCCTCAGCAATGCGATCGACGAGGTTGTCGCGGATCTCGGCTAGACCGCCGCGTTGGGCGGGATCGGGGCGAAGGAGAGAGAGCAGCGGACGCAGGCCTTTCTGAACTACCGGTTGAAGACCGCAAGCGCGGTTTGGCTGTCGGCTCTTCACCATTCAGGGACGGTGCGAAGACAGGTACGGCCACCGTCAGGGCCCCTCCCCGCGGCAAAGATCTCAGGCCGACGACACCAACTCCTCCAGCTTGTTGAGACTCTGAGTCCAGCCCTCCTCGTGAAGAGCTTGGCGCGCCTCAGTGGCGAAGTCGCCCTGGCTGATGACCAACTCGGCCCGTGTACCGCCGATATCGCGAAGCGACAGCGTCACCACCGTCTCCCGGTCCTCGGGATCGGGATCCTCCCACCGGAAGGTGTAGGACAGGCGTTCCGGAGGGTCGGCCTCAACGAATTCCCCCACCAGGTAGAACAGATCGCCCTCCGGAGGCCGCATGGCGATCCGATACCTACCGCCTGGCCGAAGGTCACTTTCCACACTTGGGATGGTGAACCCGTCAGGGCCCCACCACTTGGCCAGTTCCTGCGGCTCGGTCAACGCTCGGAATACGACCGAGCGCGGTGCGCGGAGGACACGCTGCAGATGCAGCCTCAGCCCGCCATCGTGTGTCATCGCGAACCTCCTCCAACCGAAAGCGCCGAGATTGACCAGCATGCTTATCGTAATTATCCCAGCCGTAGACCGCGATCTCGCTGGCCAGGGCGGTGTGAGTAGAGGTGCGGCCACTGGTGGTCATCGCGTGCTGTAGGGACATACGAAGATCAAGAGCTGGCAGCGGCCATAGCGTAGACCTGGCTCGCTGGCGGGACATGTTCGATGCCCTTGTGGGCCGGATCGCGGGCCGCTTCACGCGGACCGAACCCCGACGCCGGGCACTGTCGCTCGTTGTGGGACTGTTGTCCGACCTGCCGCGGAAGAACTGCTGGACCATCGCCGAGCATGCCGGGCACGCCACACCGAACGGCCTGCAGCACCTGCTGGCACGGGCCAAGTGGGACGCTGAGGCAGTCCGCGACGACGTACGCGAATACGTCGTGGAGCACCTTGGCGACACCGAGGCCGTTCTGGTCGTCAACGAGACCGGCGATCTGAAGAAGGGCACCCACACGGCCGGCGTGCAGCGCCAGTACACCGGCACCGCGGGCAGGATCGAGAACTCCAAAGTCGCCGTCTATCTCGTCTACGCCACTGCCGCCGGACACGCGGCAATCGATCGGGAGTTGTACATCCCGCCCTCATGGACCGACGATGCCGACCGACGCCGGCCGGGCGGCCGGGATACCCGACGAGGTGGCGTTCGCCACCAAACCGGCCCCGGCCACCGCGATGATCACGCGTTCCCTGGACGCCGGCGTCGGTGCGCGCTGGGTAACCGGCGACGAGGTCTACGGTGCCAACCCCCACCTGCGCGCGGCCTTCGAAGCCCGCCGGACGGGCTACGTCCTCGCCGTCGCCTGCGACCACCAGGCGCTCACCAGAGCGGGGAAGTTCCGGCCGACATGCCGGCCAGGAAGCTGCCCGCACGAGCCTGGCAACAACGCTCCGCAGGCGCCGGAGCCAAGGGACTGCGCCTCTACGACTAGGCCCTGGCCGACCTCGCCGAGCACAGCCGGGACACCACCAACTGTTGGTCCGCCGCAACCGCCCGCACCGGTGAACTCGCCTTCCACCGCTGCTACTCACCCCGCCCGGCACCTCTGGCCACACTGGTGCGGGTCGCGGGCAGCAGATGGCGGGTGGAAGAAACCTTCCAATCCGGAAAGGGGCTGGCCGGCCTGGACGAACACCAGGTCAGACGGTGGACCTCCCGGCGCCGGTGGGTCACCCTCGCCGTGCTCGCGCACGCCTTTCTCGCCGTCACCGCCGCCCACGAACACGCCCGCCAACCGACCCCCGACGAACTGATCCCGCTGACCTGCAACGAGATCCAGCATCTGTTCACCAGCCCGGCCGTCCAGTCCGTCCACGACGCAGCCCACCGGTTCCGCTGGTCCCACCGGCGACGCCGCCATCAAGCCCGCGCCCGCAACGGCCACTACGCATGAGATCCAGGTTCTCAGCCGGTTCTCTGACCTTCGCTCGAGTTGTACGGCGGTGACGGTTGATTCCAGACGGCGTCAGACCGGCCGACGATCCGCCGGAGCTCGCGGGCGGTTCGAGGCGACAGGGCCTGCATCACACCATCGAGGAGAGCACGGGCATCGAGGGGATTACCGCAGCAGTACCAGTGCACGTTGCCCCACTCGTAGTCGTGCCACAGTTCGCGCTCAGGACGATGGACGTAGTCCTTCCACAGGCGTACGGCCGCGCTGATGTCCCCTGACTGCAGATAGTTGCGGGTCTGTTCGAGACGGAAGATCTCGGACAGTGCACGCGGGGACAAGCCATCGATGTCCGGCCTTGCTACGGGAGTCCGGAGGCAGGGATTGCCGGCCCGGATATGTCCTGGCCGTCTAGGCGGCATGGACCTTTCGGTTCGTCGTCATGCCGTACATCGTGCCACGATATCGAACGAGGTCGCGAACGAGTTCGCCCCGCCTGCGGATTTGTCGGACGTAGGGGCAGCCTTCGGTGCGGCGGGCGAGGCCCTCGGCCGCTCCCGCGGTGGACTGATCACCAAGCTGCACCTGAGTGCGGACGGCAAGTGTCGTCCGCTGTCTCGGCGAGACGGAATCCGGGCGGTGCTTCTCGCAGCGACGCCGACTCCGGGGCAGCCAAGGTTCATTGGGTCGATCCCGCCAGCCACGGTGTTGCCGTCGGTTAATGTGCGCGAATGTCAAATGTGCATGCGTATGGCGGCTACCGGACGGGCGGCCTATGGGCCGCAGCCGGGATCTCGTTCGGGGCGGTGGTGGTTGGCTCGGGGCTGGCCCTGTTCGGCATGCTCGAATTTGACGAGCAGTGCAGTCACGGGCTGGTTGAGGGGCCGGGCAGGCTGCTGCGGGTGCGGGATCAGGCGTTTCCCCCGGCGACGATCTGTGAGTTCGAGCGGGGGGAGGTCTCCTCGGTCGGGGGTTCGGGAGTGCTTAGCGTGTTGCTCTGGGGCAGCTTGTTGGTCCTGGTTGTCTGCCTGTTCGCCGCGCTTGTCGCGGAGTGTTTCGAACCGCGCCTTGGCAGCAATCAGGTGGTGCCCATGTCCAGGGTCGCGAAGTTGCGCCGTACGGCGGCAGCCTTCTTCGTGACCGGCTCTGGGTTCCTCTTGTTTTATGCCTTGGCCGGATGGCAGCTGTTCACGGGACCGTCTTCAGTCTGCTCTGCGGGAGCAGATTGGGGATTCCATCCGCCAAAGACGCTGGAGTACAGCTTCTTTCCACCTCAGGCGACCTGCCAGTACGCCAGCGGCGAGACGTGGCAGATGAACCCTGACTGGGTGGCTTCACTGGCAGTGGAGTTGGCCGTTCCCGCTTTGATAGCGGGAGTTGGCTTTGTCCTGGCCTGTCGGCGTTGGGGTGTGGAACGGCGGGCGTTGCAGCAAGGCACTGTCCCAGCGACGACGCAGCAAGACACTGTCCCGGCGATCTCTGATACCGCTGATCCAGGGGCCACCGCCAAGAGAGGTCAACAGGGATGAACGACGCTCCCTCCCCGCTGCCCATGGTTGCGGCTCACCCCGGCTCCCCGCCCTCCGGTGGCCGTCGTGCGGACAGCAAGATGATGCGGGGCCGCCCTCGCATGGAGGCGGCCCCGCTCAGGGTGGTGTCGGCGGGAGCTACTCGACGTTGATCTTGAAGGTGGTCGTCCTGTTCCGGATGTCCTCGGCGTTGCCACTCATCCGCAGGTTGCGGAAGACGGCCTCACCGACGGCGGGGCCCTGACCGGGCTCGGGCAACTCGTTGGCCCAGATGCCGAACCCGGACTTCGCGTCGAACGCGTCCCCGCTCTTCTTGGAGTTGGTGATGGAGATGTCCGTGAAGATCGTGTCCTTCACCGGGAACTGGGGCTGGCCGCCGACGTAGTTGGTCTGGAACATCACGCCTCCGTAGGTGGAGTCGTCGATGTCGACGTCGCTGACCCGGATGCCCTGGAAGACCTTCGACGCGGAGAACGCCCAGATGGCCGGGAACACCTGCGAGCCCCAGAAGTGGCCGCCCGTCCGTTCCAGGGAGACGTTCTCGATCGTCGTCGGATCGGTCCCGAAGCCGTTCATCGGGTAGCCGAAGTCCAGCGAGGAGATCGTGATGCCGGAGTAGACCAGGGTGTCGGCGACGCGGATGTTGCGGAAGGTGTTGTTGTAGCCGCCGTAGACGGCGATACCGGCCGCACGCCAGGTGAGCGTCGACGTCAGGTTCTCGTAGAGGTTGTTCTTCTCGTCGGCGCCGCCCGCGTCGATCGCCGAGAAGAGCGCGAAGCTGTCGTCCCCTGTGGCCCGGGCGTCGTTGTTGACCACATGGTTGTCCGTGGAGCCGTTCGTCATGTTGAGTCCGTCGGCGAACATGTCACGGATGCGGGAGTTCTTGATGGTCATGTTGTCGGTGTTGGCGCCCCAGTAGAGGCACACCATGTGCTCGACCCAGATGTCGTCGATGGTGATGTCGGAGACGTTGGAGAAGTCGAACACCTTGCCCGGACCGTCGATCCGGGACGTGTAGTTGCCGAAGTAGGTGAAGCCGGCGAACGTCGAGTCCTTGGCGCTGGCCTCGGCCCGGAAGCCCACGTCGGTGTTCTCCTGCGAGGCGGGGGCGTGGAAGCGGGTGAACCACGGTCCGGCTCCGACGACCTTGACCGCCTTGCCATAGACCTGGAACTTGCTGGAGGTCTCATAGTCACCGGCGGGCAGGTAGACGCCGACGAGCTTGCCCGTGGTGTCCATGCGGACCTTGTCGAGCGCGTTCTGCACATCCTGGTGGGAGAAGCCGGCCGGGACCGTGTAGGCGGCCGGGTCCGGGTTCGGGTTCGCTGTCGCCCGTTCGGTGTTGATGAAGTCGATGGCGTAGGTGGAGATGTTGGCCGCGTCCTTCTGCAGCCGGATCCTGGAGCCTGCCGGGACGGTCTTGCCGAGCAGCAGGCTGGCCTCGTCGTAGATGTGGCGCGGGGCGCCGGAGCCCGGCGAGTTGCCGGGGGCGGTCTCGTTGCCGTACAGCCAGGCGTACTTGGAGGTGAGGTCGATCGGCTTGAGGAATTGGCCGTCGACGTAGACATTGAGCGTGGTGTTGGTGCCGTCCGGGATGGAGAAGCGGGTCACCAGGGTGTTGGTGGCCGCGCGGGTGGTCCACTCGACGTACTGTCCGGTCCCGCCGAGGGTCACCGCCTTGCGGCCGCTGGCCTCGCCGGCGACGTCGCCGATAGTGCGGTTCGGGCCGACGACCTTGGCGCCACCGCCGACCGTGCCGTCCTCGGCCTCGTACATGTCGTACGGCATGTCCGCGCCGCGGCCGACGAACAGGGGTTGCGTGGTGGTGTTGTTGGCCCGCTTGACCGGCAGTTCGTTGGCGTCGTCGGCGATGACCGTCTTGACGGTGTACTTGCCGTTGGCGGCCGTCCAGGAGCCGAGGCTGACCGGTGCGGTCGTCTGGCCGGACGCGATGGTGCCGCTGTGGGAGCCGGTCAGCGTCTTGACGGTGGCGCCCTTGGAGTCCTGGATCGTCAGCGTGACGCCGTGGGCGCCGGAGGCTGAGTCCACCGTCCCCTGGTTCTTGATGGCGACGGTGAACTTGACCTCGTCACCGGCCGAGGCGCTGGACGGGGTCCAGGAGACCGGCGCGGCGAGCAGATCGGAGCTGGAGACGGGCTTGACGACGAGCGCGTCGGCACGGGTGAAGGTGTTGTTCGCCTCGTTCTGCTCGATGACCTTGTTCGACGGATCCGCCTCGGCGCCGACCGGGTAGCTGCCCGCGTCCCGGGTGCCGATGCTCGCGGTGACCGTCTTCGACTCGCCTGCCGCGAGGGCCGGGACGTCGGCCGTGGCGGCGGCGGTGCCGCCGAGCGTGAACTTCAGGTCGGTGGCCTTGGAGGCCCTGCTGCCGCTGTTGGTGACGGTCGCCGTCAGGCTGATGGCGTCCGACTCCACGGGAGCCGCGGGCGAGTTGGCGATTCCGGTGACCTTGAGGTCCGGGTTGGCGGCCGGCGTGCCGATCACTTGCAACTCGGCGACCTGCGCGCCCGGGGCGCCGGTGTTGGAGGTGAACTTGAGCTGGATGTCCGCGGCGGCGCCGGAGACCGGGATGGTCACGGTGCTGCTGCTCGCCGGATTGAAGGTGTAGTCCTTGGCCGCGGCCAGGCTGGTGAAGGCGGTCGCGTCCTGGTCGCGTCCGAGCACCTGGATGTTCTGCGTACGCGTGGACCAGGCGGCGTCCGGGTTCAGCTTGACGACGACCTGGCTGAGGTCGGCGTTGGCACCAAGCTTGGTGGTGAGGGTGGCGGGGTAGGCGCCGCCTCCGCTCTCCCAATAGGTGCCTATCTGACCGTCGTTGGCGTTCGCGGCGACGTAGGTGAAGGCGTGGGAGGAGGCTTCGATGGGCTTGCCCTGGGCAAGGTCGGAGCCGGTGCCGGACCCGGGCCGGGTCATGCTGTTGCTCGCCACCGACACGTTTCCGGCGGCGTCCTTCGCCTTCACGTGGTAGGTGACCGTGGCAGACGCGGCCGGGGCGTCCGTGTACGTCGTCACGTCACCCGCCACGGTCTTGATGAGCTGGCCGTTGGCGTAGACGTCGTAGCCGGTAACCTTGACGTTGTCGCTCGACGCCTGCCAGGTGAGCTTCACGTCGCTGCCGGACTGCGTGTAGGCGAGGTTGCCGGGCGCGGTGGGGGCCTGTGTGTCGCCGCTCGATCCCTTGCGGGTGACGCTGTTGCTGTTGGCGGAGACGTTGCCTGCGGCGTCCTTGGCCCGCACGAAGTACGTGATGTCGCTGTCGTTCGGCTGGGTGTCGGTGTAGGTCAGGACGTTAGCGGCGACGCTCGCCCGCAACTGGCCGCCGGCGTAGATGTCGTAGCCGGTCACGGCCGTGTCATCGGTGGCCGCGTTCCAGGTCAGCTTGATCTGACCGGTGCCCGGCTCGGTGTAGCTCAGGTTGGTCGGCGCGGTGGGCGCTTGAGTGTCGCCGGTCGCCGGTCCGTAGACCTCCAGCTCGGAGACCTGGCCCGCTGGCCAGCCGGTGTTGGCGGTGACGAGTACGCGCACGTACCGCGTGGTCGTCGTGTCGAAGCTGATGGTCGTCGACTGGTCGTTGGAGCTGTCGAACGTGTACGCCTTCGACGCCGTCAGGTCGGTGAAGTTCTGGTCGTCGGTCGAGCCCTGGACCTTGAGGGTCTGGCTACGGCTGGGCCAGCCGCTGGGCAGTCGTAATGTCACCTGGTTGACCTTGACCGACGAGCCGAGGTCGACCTGGAGCCACTGCGGGAAGGCGCTGTTCGTGCTTTCCCAGTAAGTGTTGCGGTTGCCGTCACCGGCGTTCGCGGCGGGGTAGACGTCGGCGTGCCCGCTCTCGCTGAATGGCCGGCCCTGGGCGAGGTTGGGGGTCGCGGCGGCGGTGGTGAGGACCCGCATCTCGGCGAGCTGGGCGGTGCCGGCGACCGAGTTGGCGCTGAAGTCGGCCCGTACGTACCGGGCGAGGGTCGCGGGCAGGGAGATCTTCACCGTGTTGTCGTTGGCGGGGCTGAAGACGTACGGCGCCGACGACTTGAGCGTGGCGAATGTCTTTCCGTCGGCGCTGCCCTGGAGCGCCAGCGTCTGCTTGCGGGTCTGCCAGCGCTCGGGCAGACGCAGCACGACCTGGCGGACGCGCTTGGTCCGTCCGAGGTCGGTCTGCACCCACTGGGCCGACTCCTTCGCGGCCTGCCAGTAGGTGTCGGTGTCACCGTCGGTGACGTAGGCCGCCTGGTGTCCACCGCGGGAGCTGCCCGCCGTGGTCGCTGCGTCGGAGGCAGCGTTGGCGGCGCCGGCCGCGTACGTGCTGACGGCGGGCAGTCCCAGAACCATCACGGCCAAGGCGAGCACCGTGGTCGCTGCGCGCCGTCGTGAGGATCTCGGTTGGTGTCGAGTCATGCGGGTCACTTCCTACGCGGTCGCACACCGAAAGGGGGCGGCGAGGACGGCTCGTTCCTGACGAGTGGTGCAGAAAGGTGCGACACGATCAGAGCGGTGCGGGGAAGGCAGTGAGGCGGCGATGCGGTGCTGTGGGGGTGGTGGGGCCGGCCTGACAGAGGTGCGTGATCCTGAGAGCGAGATGGACGGCAGGATTTTGCGAGGTTTCATCAAAATATTGCAGAGCAGTGAGAGGTGGTCTACAACCGAGAGGGCACAATTTTCACCAGAAGCACCCATGACCCAGGGGTGATGGCGGCGCATGGGTCGAATGCCGGCCAGAGTGAGCAAGGAGCAGACACGGGACGGGCTTTGCACGATCCGCCATGCTCTGGCCCACGGGTTTGCGGGGACTTGCGCTCACGAAACGCAAGCGAACGCAAGGTGCGCAAATTCTTGCGCTCTACGTTCCGTGTTCTACTCCTCGACGGGCGACCGGTTGTCCGCCCCGGGGGATGCGGCTTCACCTGGGCGGACCCGGACAACCGGGCTTCCGGCGCTCCCCTCCCCCGGTGCGACGACGTCGTCTACCGGGCTGCCAGACGTACTGAGCGCCGGCGCGGTAAGTGCCGGACCCCCGCGACGCCGGTCAAGGCTTCGGGTCCTGGCCCGGCTGGCGTTGAAGGCTGCGCGTGAAGTGCTCGGCCATGGCTTCGGCGGCGCGTTCGGGCTTGCGGCGCAGTTTCGCGCGTACGACACGTGCGTGTTCCGCCGGCGTCGGGTCGTCGGCGTTCCTGACGCTTCTGAGTCGAAGGACATGGAGGTGGGAGTGGTGCCGTTCCACCACGTCGCCGAGCAGCGGACGTTGCGAGTGCCACCGCGATCGCGTCGTGAAAGCGCTGATCGAGCGCAGCGAAGTCGCGGTAGTCCGCGTACCGCCCCGTCGGCCACGGATGAGTCTGCATCTCCTCCACCAGCCGCTCGATGCTGTCGAGTTGCTCCTCGGTGGCGTCGGCGGCGGCGAGCGCCGCCGCTCTGGGTTCCAGGAGTTGCCGCATCGCCAAGAACTCCTCGAGGCCTGCGCGGGTCAGCAACTCGGTCGCGCGGTAGCCGGACAGCGATCTCTTCACCACGAGTCCGTCGGACTCCGCCTGGCCAGCGCTTCACGGACGGGTGTGGGCGAGACACCGAGTGCACGCGACAGCGCCTCGATGCCCACGCGGGCGTCGGGAGCGATCTCATGGGCCATGACCATGGCCTTGATCTGCTCGTAGACGCCCCCCCCCCGCCGCGACTGAACACGCCCTACCCCCGCCAGACGCACCCGGGCACAATGAGCGCTGCTTCGCCTCCGCCCGGCGTCGCGGGCGAGGTCATGACGGGACCCGGGCTCGCCTTCGAATCCCGCACGACACCAGCACCACGGCATGCACGGCCGGCACGCTCGGTGACCAGTAGGGCGTGCCCGAAACTGACGGTCCGTCCTCGGGGAGATTCGGGATGACAGCACGCCGTACCACCACCAGGCGTCCACAACTGATCGCCTATGTACTGAGTTTGCTCGGAGTGGCCGCCCTCACGCTGTCCGGCACCAGCGCGGCAGCTGCGCCCGCTGCCGCGCCGACCACGCCATCCTCGGTGTCCGGCCTGACGTCGACCGTCGCATCACTGGGGATCGACGGGACGGCATGGGCCGTGGACAAGCACAGCGGGAAGTTGCGAGTCCTTGCCGACTCGACGGTCACGGACACCGAGCTTGTCCGACTTCGCCACGCCGTCGGCCGGTTCGCCGGTGCCGTCGTCATCGAGCGGCTCGACGGCCGGCTGCGCACGCTCGTGTCCGGGGGCGACGGCATCCACGCCGCCGGTCGGCGCTGCACGGCGGGCGTCAATGTGCAGAGCGGGTCCACGTACTACTTCGTCACCGCCGGACACTGCACCTCGGACCTGCCCACCTGGTACACCAGCGCCGCCATGGACACGGCCGTCGGACCCACCACGGGCAGCAGCTTTCCCGGCAACGACTTCGGGGTCGTCCGTTACGCCAATCCGGCCGTGCCGCATCCCGGCACCATCGGGACAGTCGACGTGAGTGGGACCGCGTCCGCCTACGTCGGCCAACGGGTCTGCACCCGGGGCGCGACGACCGGAGTCCGGTGCGGTGTGGTCACCGCCTTGAACGCGTCCGTGAACTACGGCGGCGGTGACATCGTCTACGGGCTGATCCAGACCAACATCTGCGCCGAGCCCGGTGACAGCGGAGGCCCGCTCTACGCCGGCGACAAGGTCATCGGCATCCTCTCGGGCGGGTCCGGCAACTGCGCCACGGGAGGGACCACTTACTACCAGCCGATTCAGGAAGTGCTGAGCGCCTACGGCCTGTCCGTGTACTGACGACACGCGACACGCCCTCCGCTTCCACCGGACTGACGAACGGCACCTCTCGCGCCCGCGTGACGTCGGCGGCGAAGCAGCCGCCCCGGCGGCCTCACGAGCGGGCATTCGCCCTTTGTGGGTCCGCCGTTCGGGCTGTTGCCATCACGTGGCCACGACCGCTCAGCACTGTGCCTCCCACGCAACGTTCGTGAGGTGGAGGGCAGATGAGCACACCAGAGCACCGACACAGGCTGGACAGACGGGCACTCTTGCAGGCCGCGGTGGCGATACCCGCGGCCGGCACGGTGGTCACGGCGGCCGGCGCGGGTCCGGCGCAGGCCGACTCGGTGACCGTAGGCAGCGGTCGGTCCAGGTTCGACGCCGAGAGTCCGCGGTTCGCGCTGGCCGTGCTTCCCGACACTCAGTATCTCTTCGATGCCGACAGCTCCGATCCGGCGCCGCTGCGTGCCACGTTCCGCTACCTCGTCACCGAGCGGGAGGAGGCGAACATCGCCTTCATGACGCACCTCGGTGATGTCACGGAGCACGGCACCGAGGAGGAGATCGCGCTCGCCGCCGACACCTTCAGGGGCATCCACGGCAAGGTGCCGTACAGCGTCCTGGCGGGGAACCACGACATCCGCTCGTCCACGGACGACCAGCGCGGCGACTCCGCCTACCTCGCGGCGTTCGGCCCCGGGCGCTACGCGTCGATGCCGACCTTCCGCGGTGCCTCCCCCGACGGCTACAACAGCTACCACGTGCTCCGCGCGGCGGACCGGGAGTGGCTGGTGCTCGCCCTCGACTGGCGGGTGTCGGACAAGGGCCTGCGGTGGGCGCAGGGCGTACTCGACGCGCATCCCACTCTGCCGGCCGTGCTCACGACGCATGACCTCGCCTGGTCGGACGACGAGGGAGCGGCGCAGCTGTCGGACAACGGCAAGCGGCTGTGGGACGGTCTCATCCGCGGCAACGACCAGATCTTCCTCGCGCTGGGCGGGCACTACTGGCCGCCCGGGCGCACCGTTCTGACCAACGACGCTGACAACGATGTCCACGTCCACATCACGAACTACCAGGACCGCTACTACGGCGGCGCCGGGATGATCCGCCTCTATGGCTTCGACGTGGTGCGTGGGGTCATCGACGTCGAGACGTTCTCACCGTGGTTCCTCGCCCGTGACCCCGAGCAGCGTTCGCCGCTTGAGGCCGAGACGATCGAACTGACGGGCCCCGCCGACCGGTTCAGCCTCAGCGTCGACTTCGACGAGCGTTTCAAGGGTTTCGCGCCGGTCCCCGCGCCGAAGCCGCGTCCCGCGTCCGCCGTCATGCCGCGCGGCACGGTCGCGTACTGGCGCTTCGACGCGTCCGGGACGAGTGCCGCGGGCGCCCCGGGTGCTCCCGTGGCTGACGGAGCGCTCGTACGCGACCTCACGGGCAACGGCAACGATCTGACGGTGAGTCGGCTGAACGCGAGCGGACCGGACGCCCTCACCTGGTCCGCCGACCACCACCCGGGCCAGCCGGCGCACGCCAGCCTCCACTTCGACGGCGGAAAGAGCCCGGACCGCGGCGCCATCCTCACGACCGCCTCGAGCGCTCCCGTCAACAGCGCGAAGTTCACCCGAGGTTACACCATCGAGACGCACATCATGCTGCCCGAGCCCTTCGAGGGCGATCACAGCTGGATGGGCATCCTGAGCTGGGAGGGCCGCAACGGCGACGCCGGCAAGACCACGGGCTGGTCCCCGCTGGAGCCCACCTGCAGCCTCAATCTGTCTCCGGAGAGGTTTCTCCAGTTCGTCGTCTACCCCTACGCACAGGACGCCGACCCGACGTCCTGGAGCCACGCCGTGCCGGTCGGCCGCTGGATGCACATCGCCCTCGTCAACGACGGCCGACGCACGGTGATGTACGTCGACGGCTCGAAGATCGCCCGCAATCCTGCGCAGCCGTCGACCGGCATCACCACGCTCGGCAAGCCCTTCGTCATCGGCGCCACCCAGTTCGACGAGAAGTTCGGGCAGGGCTTCTACGGGTGGATCGGCGACACCCGCATCGTGAACCGGGCGCTGTCCACGCGCGACTTCCTGACGCCCTTCGAGTGAGTGGCGAGCGCACGAATACGTGACGGCGGGAGCCGTGGGCGTCACTCATCCGGCCACTGCGGTGAGACGCCCACGGCTGGACATCTGAGTGGTGCGGATGGGCCCGGTCCGTTTCCTTCGGACCTGGGGATATCCCCACCCAGGACTCGCCAGCAGCCACCATGGTCCGCGATGACCGTGATCCGTAACTTCGAGTTATCGGCTCGAATAGATCGCGAGAGGGCGGACCATGAGGCTGCGCAAGGGCAAGCGGCAGGAGACGGACGACCGGCCGGAGGCGCAGGGTACGCCCGGTCTCGCCGTCGAGCTGCGCGGCGTCCGGCGGCAGTACGGCCGCGGCGGCGGCGCCGTGCACGCGCTCGCGGGCATCGACCTCGCCCTGCCACGCGGTACGTTCACCGCCGTCATGGGACCGTCCGGGTCCGGCAAGTCCACGTTCCTTCAGTGTGCCGCCGGCCTCGACCGGCCGTCGGCCGGATCCGTGCGCCTGGGCGGTACGGAGATCACGGGCATGCGCGAGAACCGGCTCACCGAGCTCCGCCGCAGCCGCCTCGGCTTCGTCTTCCAGGCCTTCAACCTCCTGCCCTCCCTCACCGTGGAACAGAACGTGCTGCTCCCGATGCGCCTCGCAGGGCAGCGCCGGGATCGCCGCCGGGCGGCCGCGGTACTCGCTCAGGTCGGGCTCGCCGACAAGGCGCGATGCCGTCCCGGCGAGCTCTCCGGCGGCCAGCAGCAGCGCGTCGCCATCGCCCGCGCCCTGGTCACCAGCCCGGACGTGATCTTCGCCGACGAGCCCACCGGGGCCTTGGACACCGGTACCGCCGCCGGGGTCCTCGGCCTGCTCCGGCAGGCGGTGGACACTCTCGGGGCCACCGTCGTCATGGTCACCCACGACCCGGTCGCGGCGGCCTGGGCCGACCGCGTGCTGTTCCTCGCGGACGGCGTCTTCGCCGGCGGCCTCGACCGCGGCTCGGCGGAGCAGATCGCGGCCCGGATGACCGCCCTCACCTCCCGTACGGGCCCGATGGTGGGTGCCGCGGCGTGAGGAGCTTCGCCCCCAACGGCCTCGCCCGCGCGGCCGTGCGCTGCAAACCCGCCTCGTTCGCGGGTACGTTCGTCGCGCTGATGATGGCGGCGTTCATCGTCTCCGCCTGCGGCATCCTCCTGGAGACGGGCGTCCGCGCCTCGGTGCCGCCGGAGCGGTACGCGAAGGCGCCGGTCGTCGCGGCGGCGGACCAGTACGCCCGCCTCGTCACGGGCAGCGGAGACGGCCGGTCCGAGTCGGCGGAGCTGCTGCCGGACACGGCACGCGTGGACGCCTCGCTGGCGGACAAGGCGGCGCGAGTGCCCGGCGTCGAGGCGGCGGTGCCGGACTTCATGTTCCCGGTGCGCCAGGGGGACCATGCCCTGACGGGCCACGGCTGGGGATCGCACGTCTTCACCGGTGCCGCGCTCAACTCCGGGGTCGCGCCCCGTACCGGCGAGGTCGTGCTCGACGCCGCCGCTGCGCGGGCCGCGAAGGCCGGAGTTGGCGACACCGTCGCCCTCGAAACCGTCACCGGGCGCGCCGACTTCCGCGTTTCCGGGCTGGCACAGCCCGGATCCGGTGACGTGGCCGAGGGAGCCACCGCCTGGTTCGCCGACGCCCACTCCCCCGCGCTCGCCGGGCATCCCGGCAAGGCCGACGCCATCGCCGTGCTGTCCAAGGACAGGGCCGACGCCGGCCCCCTCGCCGACGGCGTGAAGAAGGCGCTCGCCGGATCCGGCGCCCAGGTGCGCACGGGCGAAGAGCGCGGCGGCGTCGAGGACCGCGGGCTCGGGTACGCCCAGGAGATGCTGACCGGACTCGGCGGCTCCTTCGGCGGGATCGCCGCGGTGGTCGCCGTCTTCACAGCTTCCGGTACGGTCGCGCTGTCCGTCGCCCAGCGCGCCCGGGAGTTCGCGCTGTTGCGTGCCGTCGGCGCCACCCCGCGGCAGATCCGTCGCGCGGTCGCCGCCGAGGCTCTGCTCGTCGCGCCGCTCGCCGGGCTGGCCGGCTGCCTGCCCGGCATCGGGCTCGCGCACTGGTGGTTCGGACAGTTGAAGGACCGCGGGGCCATCCCGGATGCCGTGGAGCTGCACGTCTCATGGATCCCACTCGTCGTCGCCGTCGGCGCCGGGCTGCTGACCGCGCTCGCCGCCGGCTGGGCGGCCGGGCGCCGGCCCGCGAAGATCAAGCCGGGGCAGGCCCTCACCGAGGCGTCGGTGGAGCGGCTACGGCCGGGCGTGATCCGACTTCTGCTAGGTCTCAGCGCCCTTGTCGGCGGCGGGTTCCTCACCGTCGTCGCCGCCCGTACGGCCGGGGACGACGCCGCCAACGCGGCTCTCGGCGTCGTCATGCTCTTCATGCTCGCCGTGGCGCTGCTCGGTCCGCTGGTGGCGCGGCTGTGCGCGGCGCTGTTCGGGCTCGCGCTGCGCGGCGGCGGCGCCTCGGCCTCGCTCGCGGCCGCCAACTCCCGTACGAACGCCCGTCGGCTGGCCTCCGCGATCACCCCGATCGTGCTGGCCATGGCCTTCGCCTCGACCCTTGTCTTCATGCACACGAGCGAGAGCCACGTCGCCGCAGAGCAGCTGCGCGCAGGCGTCACCGCGGACCACGTGGTCACGGACCCGGCCGGGCTGCCCGCCGACGCCACCGCACTGGCCGCCCGCGCGCCCGGCGTCGATACGGCCGTGGGTCTGCTCGAAACGCAGGTGCTGGTGCCCGTCGGCTCCGGCGGCGACCGGTGGCTGCAAGGCTCGACGACGCAGGGCATCTCCGGCTCCGGCAAGCAGCTCGCGAAGGTGCAGGACCTCGACGTACGCAGCGGCAGCCTGGACCGCATCGGCAGCGGACGGATCGCCATCGACAAGACGCTCGCCACGTCGGCGAAGGCCGAGGTGGGCGACAAGCTGCCGATGTACCTTCCGGACGGCACCAGGACCAGCCCCGAAGTCGTGGCCGTGTACGGCCGCGGGCTCGGCCTCGCGATCGTGACCATGGACCGCGCCTCCCTCGCGCCCCACGTCACCTCGGGCTTCGACAGCGTGCTGCTGGTACGGGGCGGAGACGCGAAGGTGCTCTCTCCGCTCGGCCAGGTCACCAATGCCTCCGGCTATGCCGTCGAGCAGAACACCGACCGCGAGCTCAACGCCTGGGCCAACTACACGATGGCCGCCGTCCTCGGCGGCTTCGCCGCCGTCGCCGCCGCCAACACCCTTGGGATGACCGTCCTCGACCGCCGCCGCGAGCTCGGCATGCTCCGCCTCGTCGGATCCACCCGGCGTCAGGTGATGCGGATGCTGCGCTGGGAAGGCCTCCTGGTGGCACTCGCCGGCATCGTCCTCGGCACGGCAATCGCCGCCGCGACGCTGATCCCGATGATGCGTGGCCTCACCGGTGAGGACCCGTACGTCCCTCCGCTGGTGTACGCGGCGTTCGCCGGGGGCGCGGTGGGACTGGGCCTTCTCGCAGTGACCCTGCCTGCCAGAGCAGCGCTCCGACGCTAGGACCTCGCTTCTCCGGGTGGGGCTGAGGATGGCTGTTGAGGTCGGTGTCGCTGTGAGGTGAGTCGCAGGTCTGAGCGACGTAGCGCGCGTGCGAGGCGGTGAGCCGCCGCCCACATGTGGCAGCCCAGGGTCTCGTCAAGGTCCTCGAGTCCTACCGCGTGCGCCTTGGGGACGACGAGCACATGACCAGGCGTGACCGGTTGCAGATCCATGAACGCTGCGACCGCGTCGTCTTCGTAGACGATGCTGGCTTCGGCCTGGCCTTTCACAATGGCGCAGAAGATGCACTCACCTATGGCCACAGCTCTTGCTCCTTGTGTGTTGGGAACCCCCCCCCACGACAGCAGAGCCTGAGGTCCGCGTGCGACTCGTTTCCTCGCTGAGGCGGCGGTGAGCGATGCGACGGCTGGTCACAAGAGCGCACCACTCCTCCGAGTGGCGCTTGCGGCCTCACTCGGGAGAATCGGAGGGGAGACGCATAACCTGCTGGGGGCGCCGAGCAGGGCCGGGGAGGGGCCTTCGGCGCATGAGGGGAGCGTGCTGTGCCGGGAGGATGCCACACGGTGGATGATGGCGGTGCGCATGTCGCATGATCCGCAACGGCCGTCTGCCGGACCGGTGCACGACCCCGCAACGCCGGCCCTTGACGATGGCATGGCCATTGCTCTCATCGACCCGGCGGGCCGCATCAGCCTGTGGAGTTCCGGGGCGCAGACCCTGACCGGCCACCCGGCCTCCGAGATCGTCGGTTGCGACCTGTCCGTACTCGCGGATGGCCATACCAGCCAGGGACGAGTGCTCATCGATCAGCTGGCCCGAGCCGGCGGTGGTGTCCGCACGGATTGGTTGCGCTGTTTCGACGGCACCAGCCGCAGCATCCGGTGGCATGCCGTGCCGGTATCGCTCGCTGCTGGTACAGGCCTGGTCGCCGTGGCCGGCCACGGCGCACAGCAGATCGACTGGTGCGACCCCGCGGCAGCCGAGCTTCTCCTGCACTCGTCACCGATCGGCCTGGCCGTCCTTGACAAGGACCTGCGCTACCGATTCATCAACGACGCCCTCGCACGTCTCAATGGCCTGCCTGTCCCCGCACACCTGGGCCGCTGCATCCTGGACGTCCTCGACCTCCCCGATCCACAGGCGTACGAGCACATGCTGCGACGTGTGACCGACGGCGGCGAAACGATCGACAATCTGCACGTGGCCGCGATCGGACCCGACGGCACCCCGTACGCGGCGATGGGAACCCTCTTCCCTCTCCGAGACGCCGACGGCCGCATCGTGGGTCAGGCCGGCGTCGTGCACGACCTGGGGAACACGAGGGCAGAGCTGCTGGACACCGCGCGCAATCAGCGACGCCTGGAACTGCTCAGCCGGATCAGTGCCGGCCTCAGCCAGGGGCTGGACGTGGCGAGCGTCGCCGCCAGGCTTTCAGCGGTCTGCACCCCGGCGTTCGCCCGGACCGTCAACGTCGACCTCCTGGAAAGCGCAGTGCAGCGGGTCCCGGACGCACCGATGTGCACCGCGGGCAAGCAGCACAGCGTGGACTGCCCGCACACGTCTGCCAGACCACGAGTCCACCCGTTGAGCGCCTCCGCCACAGACAGCGGACTCACGCATCCGGGACGGGACTTGCCTCAGCCCCGCACGGCATCGATCCCTGTCAGTGAGTGCGTCCGCTCGGCCGACGCTGTCTCGTTCCGCATGGATGGAGCCCACGAAGAGCAGCACCACGCAATCGCTCTGCCCCTGCTGGCCGCCGGACATGTGCTGGGGGCGATCACCTTCTCCAGGCCTGGCGGCTTCGACGCCGACGACGTGCTCACCACGCGGGACATCGCCGCTCGCGCCGCCATGGCAATCGACAACGCCCTGCTCTACCGGCGGGAAAGACTCGCCGCACTGGCCCTGCAACGCCATCTGCTGCCCGCACGCCTGCCCGACATCCCCTGGGCAAGGTCTGCACACCGCTATCTCCCCGCCCAGGACGGGACTCTGGCCGGGGGCGACTGGTACGACGCCGTGCAACTCCCCGGTGGACGTATCGGACTGACCGTCGGTGACGTCATGGGACACGGACTGGGTTCGGCAGCGGCCATGGGCCGATACCGCTCCTCTGCCCGAGCTCTGCTGGCCGTGGGACTGGAACCCGGTCAACTCCTCACCCGCCTGGACGCACTGAACGACGACGCCGACAACGACCCGCCTGCCACTTGCGTCTGCGCTCTCTATGACGGGGCAACCGGAGATCTGCGGATCGCGCTGGCCGGTCACCCACCGCCGTTGCTGGTCCGCCCCGACGGGTCGACGGACATACTGGCGGTCGACCCCGGGCCGCCCGTTGGCATGGGTCTTGCCCACGTGTACGAAAACGTCCACTGCGTCGTCCCGTCCGGAAGCCTGCTCGTCCTGTACACCGACGGCGTGATCGAAGACCGCAGCACGCTCCTTGACCTCGACCAGGGGATCGCCATGCTCCGCCGGGCCGTTCACAACACCGAGACGCCCCTGGACGAGGTCTGCGACGCGCTCATGGCGGTACGCCCCTCCAACTCGGCAGACGACGCCACCGTGTTCGTGACCAGGCTCACCCGTATCCAGTCCACGGCCGCGACCGAGCGCACACACAGCCACTGACTTCGACGCTTCGAGGTGGATGGCTGGTTTGTACGGCCGACTGGCGGTCTCTTGCGCAGTCGGAGTTGGAGCGGTGGATGTCCGATCGAGCCGAGAGCAGAGCCTCGTACGGCTGCCGTGCGAGGTTCTGGCGCATGGTCGCCGTACGAGGTGCCAGGCATGGTGAGACGGTCCGGAGGACCCGACGTCAGGCCTTCCGGATCCGGTCGGCGATCTCCGGCCTCGCCGCGAACCCGGCCGCCTTGTATGTGGCGACGCCGCCGACGTTGGAGCTCGGCGTGCACACGCGCACGCTCGACGAGCCCATCTCCCGCAGTGCGGCCGCCCCGGCGACGGTGATCGCCCGGCCGTAGCCGCGGCCGCGGTGCTCCGTGTGGACGCCCATCGGCTCGACCAGTCCCGGCTTCCCCGGGCCGGCCGACCAGACCGTCACCACCGCCGCGGGGTTGCCCTGGTCGTCGTAAGCACCCAGGCAGCGGGCGTCGGCGTAGAACGGTGCCGCGGACATCTTGTGCCGGTACTCGCGTGTGGGCCTCGTGGGGTTGAACGCGGACCGCAGGACGTCGGCGAAGTCCTGTGCCTGCTCCAGGCCGATCTCCTTGATCCGCACGCCGGGGTCCTCGACCGCTTCGGTGAGGTCGCGGAAGAGCGGCGTCCACGGGTCGTCGACACCCCAGCCCTCCTTGGTCAACAGTTCGTGGAGCAGCAGGCCCTGCGGCGCCTCGATGGACACCGCTCCTTCCGGCAGCACGCCGCGCTCGGGCTGCGAGAAGTCCTCGACGAGCCGACGCGCCAAGTCCTCGTTCTGGAAAGCGTCGGGAGCGACCGCCATCCGCACCAGGGTGGGCGAATCCAGCATCCCGACGGCGAGGATCCGTCCGTCCCGGCTCCAGGTCCGGACCGCCGCGGCCGTCTCGGCCGTTCCGAACCGGTAGTTCCAGCCGATGTCCCCGGGATGCAGCTGCATCGGCGCTTCGTCGTGCTGCCACTCCCGCAGCGTCACAATGGCCTCGCGCATTCCGTCGGCCGTCGGCGTCCTCAGCACAATCGTCATAGCCGGGATCAGACACTCCGTCCCGGTGGCGTGCAACCGATTAACTGACCAGGCGCTTCAGGGTGATGGTGGCGGGTTGTCGATGCCGAGTCCGGTCCCGGCGAGGAAGCCGTCTAGGGCGTCGGGGCGGTACTGGAGGCGCTTGAGTCGGTTGCGCACGAGCGCGGCGAGCCGGTCGAGGGCAACGCGGGCGAGGTTCGCGAGGCTGTGTTTCACGTGGGCCCATGGGTACTCGACCGCGTCCAGCTGCGGGCGCGTAGGCGGGCCGGGTGAGCACCGTCAGCCAGCGCATGGAGTCGGCCAGCTTCTCCCGAGACTGAGGCGACAGCTTGCAGCGCTGCCCGCTCGCGCCCCGGGAGGCCAGGGCCTTGGCCCCGCCTCCCGCCAAGCCGGCTGCCACTGGTAGGCCGCCTTCGAACTGACCCGCAACTGGCGGGCGACCTCTGGCGGGACGACCCCTTCGGCGAACAACCCGGCAGCCTTCCGCCGCACCGCCTCGCCGTGACGACGGCCCTTCGCCGTCAGCCCGCCCCCATCCACAAAGCGCATACCAACGACGTACTGCGCAAATGACCGTCAGTCGGCCGTACAAACCAGCCAACCACCTCGCAGTACCGAAGTCAGTAACGAACTGACGGGCACCCTCGCCCCGGAGCACGGCCTCGGTCTCGTCAGTGCGGTCTCGGCCGTCTAGCGCGGCCACTCGACTTCGTCGATGCGCACAGGTCCCCCAATCCGCCCGACCGGGGAAGACGTCGTCGCGCCTCATCTCGTCACCAGGGGAACCACCGCCGCAGCGGGTTGACGGTTGACGCGAACCCACCCCGCGGCCCGTTCTTCGCCGTGCTTCGTGGGTTGGTGGGCGGCGCACGCTCAGTCGGTCAGTGCGGCCGCGGTCATGGTGAGGTGCTGGGTCAGGACCTCGGCCGCGGTGTCGGCGTCGCGGGCCAGCGCCGCCTCCTCCAGCCGGCCGTGTTCGCCGACGCCGTCCCGGTCGGGGTGGCGATGCGCCGACCAGCGGCGGGCCAGTTCGCTCGCGGTCCACATGCGGTCGAAGGTCTGCAGCAGGACGGGGTTGCCGCAGCCCTCCAGCAGCGTGCGGTGGAAGATCCGGTGGGCCTCGGACCATGCGCTGCTGTAGTACTCGCCCTCCTGCGGCACGTACGCCGGAGTGCGGGTCAGACGGTGGTGGGCGGCTCGTACGCGGGCCTCCCAGTCGACATCGCCGCGCTCGATGGACATGCGCAGCACGACCGGTTCGATGGTCCGGCGGGCCTCCGCGATCTCCTGCCAGCGGCGGTCGGAGAAGGCCGGGACGGCGAAGCCGCGGTTGGGCAGACGGTCGGCGAGGCCCTCGCCGACGACCCGCACGAGCGCTTCGCGTACAACGGCCAGGCTCACGCCCTGTTCCCTGGCGAGGTCCTGCGGTTTGAGGGCGTCACCGGGGGCGTAGTCGCCGCGCATGATCGCGTCCCGCAAGTGTGCGTAGACCTGCTCCGAGAGCATCTGTTTCCCCGGCGAAGCCGAGGTGGGGGCCGTCTGCGTCATACCTGAAGCATAGACGATCGCTTCAATAATCGATTATTAGTGTTATCGTCGATCCATCGGCTGGCGCTCGGTTGGCGGCAGGCGACAGCGGTCCCTCTACGCACGGCTGCCGACCCTTCCGCCGGCCACACCACCGCCAACTCACCTGAAAGGAACGACACGATGTACGCCAATGACCCCTTCGCCCGCCTCCCCGAGGCGGCCTCCTTCACCGTCACCAGCACCACGGTCACCGACGGCGCCGCCTGGTCCCCCGGGCAGTTCTCCGGCATCTTCGGCGTCCCCGGCGGGAAGGACGTGTCCCCGCAGCTCTCCTGGAGCGGCGCCCCCGAAGGCACCAAGAGCTACGCAGTCACCGTCTACGACCCCGACGCTCCCACCGGGTCCGGGTTCTGGCACTGGGCGGTCGCCGACATCCCCGCCGGCGTCACCGAGCTGCCCGAGGGCGCGGGCGACGACACCGGGTCGGGCCTGCCGGAGGGCGCTTTCCAGCTGCCCAATGACGCCCGCGCGGCCCGCTTCATCGGCGCCGCCCCGCCCGCCGGGCACGGCCCGCACCGCTACCTCGTCGTCGTGCACGCCCTCGACATCGAGTCCATCGGCGTGGCGGACGACGCCACCCCTGCCGTGCTCGGCTTCACCATGGCAGGCCACATCCTCGGCCGCGCGGTCCTGACCGCCACCGCCGAGATCCTCGCCTGACGAGCACGATGTCCCGACTCATCGACACCACGGAGATGTATCTCCGCACCATCCTGGAGCTCGAGGAGGAGGGTGTACTCCCCCTGCGCGCCCGCATCGCCGAGCGCCTGGACCAGAGCGGCCCCACCGTCAGCCAGACCGTCGCCCGCATGGAGCGCGACGGCCTGGTGCATGTCGCGGGCGATCGGCACCTGGAGCTGACGCAGGAGGGCCGGCAGCTCGCCACGCGCGTGATGCGCAAGCACCGGCTCGCCGAATGCCTGCTCGCCGACGTGATCGGGCTGGAGTGGGAACTGGTCCACGCCGAAGCCTGCCGCTGGGAGCACGTGATGAGCGAGGCCGTCGAACGACGCCTCCTAGAGCTCCTACGCCACCCGACACAGTCGCCCTACGGCAACCCGATCCCGGGCCTGGAGGAGCTCGGCGAGAAGAACACCGCGGATCCGCTCCCCGACGAGCGCATGGTCCGCCTCAGCGACCTGGAGCCCGGGCCGAACGGCGCGAGGGCGCTCGTACGGTGTATCGGCGAGCCGGTTCAGACCGACCCACAGCTGATGCACGCCCTGCGGCACGCCGGGGTGAGGCCCGGAGCGGTCGTGAGCGTGACGTCGACACCCCGCGGAGTGAGAGTCAAGGGCGGTGGCAGGACCGCCGAACTCCTCACGCAGAGCGCCGCGCACGTCTTCGTTACCGAGTCCTGAGCTGGACCGGCCCCTCGGGGGGCTGCGCTTGCGAACACGACCTCACGCGAGCACAGCGGGCCGGTTCAGCAGGCACGGCGGAACACGGCGGCGGGTCCGATGGCGCGGGAGGGCCGAACCGGGAAGGAAAATGAATCTTCGTCCAGTATCGCTTGTGGCAAGGTGCCCGCATGTCCAACCCCATCGCGTATCCGGTCTTCCGCACCACCGATCCGGTAACGGCTCTGCGCGTGGCGCGTCAGCTTATGGCAGTGGGTGACCAGCAGTACGCGGATGTGTCAGTGGACGTCGAGCTGTGCACCGTTCCGGAGGTGTTGCGGATACGCGAGGCGCTGCCGGATGCCTGGTTCCGGAAAGAGGATGTCGAGGAGTGGGCACGGGATCCTTCTGACCCGACGGGTCTGCACGGTGGTGTCCACGCGCCCGAGCTTTCCAGTGATCCGGGCTTTCTCTCCTGGCACCTGCCGCTCTGGGCATCGATGGAATACCGGCGCGTTGGCAGCGTCGAGGAGGAGTTCGCCGCTTGGTGGGCCCGAACATCGGGGAGATCTGGTGGTCCAGCTTGATCTGGCCTGACGTACCGGACCGTGGCATCTACCGCGAAGCCAACAACGCCCGGGTTTCCCTGCTGTTCAACTGCCGCACCCAAGGCCTCGACGAGCGCTCCGACGACCACACCGTGCTCGTCCACGTGCTCCGCGCAAATCGCGACGGGTCCGAGGAGCGGCACGCCTCCTGGCTGGCAGAGCAGATCGGTCAGTTCGTCATCGGACCACCACAGGTGTGACCCCCGATCGAGGCCACTAAGGGCCTGTGCGGAAGTGGATCGTCTGTCAGACCTGCCTGGGATGCTCCGAGCATGGAGATGACAGTGCAGCTGACGATCCGACTGCTCCGATCCGAGACCGTGCTGCGGATGAAGGACGAGCCGGACACGGGGCTCTACGCCGCCGCCATGCGGGACCCCGAGGGCAACGAATTCGACGTCGTCTGAGGGCCGTTGCGACTGTGCTGGTTACAGCCACTCGTTCACGGCCGCGACCAGCACAGTCGCCTTCGTAGCAGACGGAGAAAGGCGGCGGGCGGCCGCCACGGGAGCCGAGCTTCCTGCGGTTGCGGGCATGGGCTCGAATTGCGGCGAGTTGCCGCGCTGCCCGGCCGTCACCACGGGGAGATCGCCGACGCCGCGCTCTGACTCGGTTCCGAGCGGTCGAGCTTCGTCACCGGCGCGGTGTTCCTGGTCGACGGCGGCTACACCGTGCCGTAACCGCGCACCGGCCTTCGCCCGGCGGCGGGCGGGACCCGGCCCTTGGAGGGCTCCGTGAATCGCGCCCGCCCGGGCCATTGGTCACCGTCTCCAGTGGGCGGCGCGCCATCGCCTCGGCCAACGCCGCCGAACACCGGCTCTCGGTTGCGTGGGCCCGCTCACCCCCACAGCCGGCGTTCCGCTTCCCGGGGCGCTCGTACGACTTCGGAGCCGTCCGCGCCGAAGGTCATCACCGGTCGCTGCTCGTTCCATTCGGCCCATCCGGGTTGGCCGTTGGTGGCGAAGGAGGTCCACGCGGTGTGCATGGCGGTCGCCAGTGCGCGTGGTGGCGTGTCTCCCGCGAGGGCGTGGGTGTCGGGTGAGTCGAGGCTGTCGAAGACGAACCCGATCTCCAGGGCGTGGCAGGCGCCGAGTTCACGTACGGGCGACGGCCAGGCGAACTCGTAGAAGAAGGTCCGACCGCGACCTGGACCGGGACGGCAGGCGCGCTCGTCGGCGAGGCGGTTGAGGGGGATGCGCAGCAGTTTGTCGGTGGCGATGGCGCCCAGGATCTCGCCCGGTGAGGCGCCCCGGCGCGTGGTTCGGTAGACGCGGGGTGAGCGCCACGGTGCTCGATGCTTCAGCACGGCTGCCCGCAGGGTCCCGCGACCGATCCGGTCCACGAGTCCGCTGGGGACGAACCACAGGCGGTATTCGTCGGTGTTCGTGCCGAGCAGCAGGTCGATGTCGTGGCCGGCGCCCTGTGCCGGTGCGGTGGCCGGGTCGTCGGGTATGAGGTCGCCGTCGACGACGATGTGGAAGCCTGCCCCGCCGGTGAGCGGGTTGCCGCCGCGGGTGACGGCCGCCTGAGCGGCGAGGAGTTCGGCCCGGTCCGCCTGGGCGAAGGCCTTGGCGGTGGGGGCGATGCCGAGGTGGCGCGCCATCGCTTTCGTGGTGGCCCGCGCCCTGGCGGGCGGGACGGCTGCGGGCGCGCCGCTCTGCAGTATCGCTCGGTGGAAGAGGCCCTTGGCATGGGGGCTCGTCAGCAACGCGGCGATGCTGATCGCACCGGCGGACTCGCCGAAGCAGGTGACGTTCGCCGGGTCGCCGCCGAAGGCGCCGATGTTCTCCTGCACCCAGCGCAGTGCTGCCAGTTGGTCACGCAGACCGAGGTTGGCCGGGGCGTCGGGAAAGACCCCGAACCCTTCGATGCCGAGGCGGTAGTTGAGCGAGACGAGTACGACGCCGTCACGCGCGAAATGGGTCCCGTCGTACGCGGGTACGGCCGACGAGCCGTTGCGCAGGGATCCGCCGTGGATCCAGACCATGACCGGGCGCCGGGCCTTGTCGGGTGACGGTGTCCAGACGTTGAGGTTGAGACAGGCATCGCCCGGGATGTCGGGATCGGGGAGCAGTTCGTCCAGGGGCGCGGGATAGGGGTTCTTCGGTGCGGTGGGCCCGAAGGCGGTGGCGTCGCGGACGCCGTCCCAGGGGGTGACGGGTGCCGGTGGGCGGAAGCGCAACGGGCCGGTCGGGGCGGCGGCGTAGGGGATGTTGCGGAAGACGGCGACGCCGTGCTCGGTGGTGCCGCGCAGCGTGCCGTGCGTGGGGGTGATGAGGGTCACGCGCACACCTCTTGGAGTTCACGCTTGAGGATCTTGCCGCTGGGGCCGAGCGGGAGCTCGCCGAGCAGCCGTACGACGCGAGGGTATTTGTGCTTTCCCAGCCGGTCACGCGACCAGGCGACAATCTCCTCAGGGGTTGCCGTGACGCCCGGGCGCAGGACGACGGCGGCGCAGATCTCCTCTCCCCGTGACTCGTCGGGCAGGCCGATCACGGACACCTGGTCGATCGCGGGGTGACGGGCGAGCTCTTCTTCGACTTCGCGCGGGTAGACGTTGAAGCCGCCGCGGATGATCAGGTCCTTCTTGCGGTCGACGATGGTGAGAAAGCCGTCCGCGTCGCGCTTCCCTAGGTCCCCGGTGCGGAACCAGCCGTCGACGAGCGCCGCCGAGGTGGCCTCCGGGTCTTCGAGGTAACCGGCGAAGATGTTGTGGCCGCGCAGCACCACCTCCCCGACCTCGCCGTCCTGGAGCAGCACGATGCGACAGTCCGTGCCGGCATCGGCGACACCGGCTTCCACGCCCCATACGGGCTGTCCGACCGTGCCCGGGCGGCGGTGTTCGCGGCGGTTGAAGGTGGCAGCCGGGGAGGTCTCGGTGAGGCCGTAGCCTTCCAGGATCTGCATGTCGAACGTGGCCTCGAAGCGCTCCAGGAGCGCCCCGGGCAGCGCGGCGCCACCGGAGATCCCCATCCGCAGTGCTGCCGGCCGGCGAGGGTCATGGGCCGCCGCCTCGGCGAGCGCGTGATACATGGTCGGTACCCCCATGAAGACGGTCACGCCCTCGGTGATGAGCAGTTCAAGGGCGCCGGGTCCGGAGAAGCGCGGGGCCAGCACGAGGGTGGCGCCGGCGCGCAGGGCGGCGTTCATCGCGCAGGACTGACCGAAGCTGTGGAACAGGGGCAGGCATCCCAGTACGACGTCGTCGGCGGTGAGGCCCATCAGGTCCTGGGCGCAGATGCCGGCGTTCATGACCAGGTTGAAGTGGGTGAGCAGGGCGCCTTTCGGTCGGCCGGTGGTACCGCTGGTGTAGAGGATCACGGCGGTGTCGTCCGGTCGGCGCGGTGCAGCCCGTTCGAGCGGCTCGTGCCCGGTGCTCACGCCGATCACCTCGATGCCGACGGCTGCCGCGGCGGCTTCGGCAGCCGGGCGCAGTGGCTGGCCGCTCACGATGGCGCGGCAGTCGCTGTGCCGCAGCACGAAGGCGATCTCATCGGCGACCAGCAGAGCGTGCACCGGAACGACCGTGGCGCCGACTGCCAGCACGGCGTAGTACGCCCGTGGGAAGTCGGCGGTGTTGGGCAGCAGCACCGCGACCCGGTCCCCCGGCCCGATCCCCCGGGCACGCAGCGCGGCGGCGAAGCGGAGCGCCTCCTGCCACAGCTCGTGATACGTGATCCGGCTGCCGTCCTGGACGACCGCGGTCCGGTCGGGATGGCGGCTGGCTGACTCCTGCAAGATGGTGGCGACACTCAGCTGCATGCGGCTCTCCTGCGCAACGAACGGTGTGGGCAGATCCCGGCCCGAAAGAACCGGCGGGAAGCAAGGGTGCGGCAGGCACCAGTACGGGAGGGCCGCCTCAGCATCCAGCATCCGACCGCCCCGGGCCATGTGCAGCTGCCCAGCGTCGACTGCCGTGACCTGGGCATTGGCACCCCGGAGTCTGGTCGGACGCAGGGCAACCGCCTAGTGTGCGCAGCATGAACGATGGCCAGAAAGAGCTGCACCGCCATCTGGCGCAGACCCTGCTGAACGACATCGACGCGATCACGGGACGCGTCGTGGCGGACATCTGCGCGCACAGTCCGACCTACGCCTCCGGGCGTCCTGTGGCTCTTTCCGATCTGCGCGCGATCTGCCACAACAACCTGGTCCTCGCCCTGGAAGACTTCGGCGGACTGCCCGCGAGCTCCGGGGACTTCGCCGCCGCGGCCACCGAGACCGGTCAGCGGCGGGCCCGGCAGGGGATGCCGCTGGACACCGTACTGATGGCATATCGCCGTGGTGGCCGAGTGCTGTGGCAGGCGATGACGACGCCGCTGCGGGGCCGGGAGGCGGTCGATCAGGACCTGGTGCTTGAGGTCGCGGGTGCGCTGTGGGAGACCATCGACCGTTTCTCGACGCTGATGGCGGATGCCTACCGGCTGACCCAGCTGGAACTGCACCACCGTCAGGGCTCCCGCCGTGGCGCCCTGTTCGAGGCGCTGCTGGACGGCCGCGGCAGCGATCCCACCGTGGCCGCCGCGGCGGCCTCCGCCCTGGGTATTCCCTTGCGGGACCGCTACGCGGTGGTCGCGGTCGACCAGGATCCTCTGGCGCCGACCGACCCCGAGCCCGCCTTGCAGGCGGCGGGCATGTGGTCCTTCTGGCGTCCCCGTGGCGAGCGCAACACCGGGATCGTGCGCCTTGGCATGGCCGAACCGGCGGAGCTGGCGGAGGTCCTGCGCAGCGGCCGGGCCGGAACCGCGGGCATCTCGCCGCCCTTTGAGGAACTGGCGGACGCGGACACCGCGTTGCGCCTGGCCGAGCGCTCACTGCGCACACTGCCGCCGGGCAGCAAGGAGGTGGCGGAAGTGGACGACCGGCTGGTGGAGGCGGTCCTCACCAGCGACCCGGAGATCGCCGACCGCCTGGTCGCCCGTTACCTGAACGGCATGGCCGACAGCGGATCCGACGGCCCCGTCCTCCTGGAGACCCTGCGCGTCTGGCTGGACAGCGGCTGCTCGGCAGCGCACACGGCGAAGCAGATGTACTGCCATCGCAACACGATCCTGAACCGCATGGCCCGGATCACCCAACTCACCGGCTGGTCGGTCGAATCGGGCGAGGCCCGCCTCGGCTGGGCACTGGCCCTGCGTGCCGCACAGGTGCCCCGCTAGGCGGCCGATGGGCCCGGCCCTCCCGGGCGACGGGCCTTCCAAACTAGCTACGCGGGTTCGATTCCCGTCGCCCGCTCTGTACGACTCAGGGCCAGGTCAGAGGAACATTCCTCCGCCTGGCCCTGATCGTTTCCGGGGGCTCCGATCAGTCCGCCGTGTCCCCCGCGTGCCCGTTGGGCTTTCGATCTTGCTTCTTCTGAGCCTTCCGAATCTTCTTGCGCGCCTTGTCGGCGAGGCCGGCTCAGGGCGTCAGCGATGTGCCGGTCACGGTCGGCGCTGGCGTGCTGGTAGATCAACGCAGCGCGGGCGGTGCTGTGGCCCATGCGCGCGCTCCGATTATCGAATGTTGTATCCGTTTACCGAACCGATCAGGCGCGCCGCACTGTCCACTTGGTGGACGACATGACTTCGTGCGCCCCCTGTGCACCGCAGCCGTGGGTTAGGTCACGCCTACCTGCCGTTACTTCGCTGCACACTTGGGGAGACCCACATCACAGTGGTCGAACGCAAAAGCCCACCGACCGCTGCACAGGCTTCCCGGCGAGAGCAGCTATCGGTGGGCGCGCACCTAGGAGGTACTGCTATGAGTGTGACCCCAACCAACACACTTTCAATCCCCCGCCCGCGGGACTGGGCTGCCGTTCTCGTCATCATCGTGGTCATCTACGTCCCCGCCTCACAGGTCCAGGACGTCCTGACCAACTTGATCGCGCTGTCGGCTGCCCTCGTTTCCGGCACCGCAGTGAGCGCAGCATCGGCGAGGCAGCCCCACACGGCCGCGTGACCCCCCGCTAGGCCCGCCGGGTCACACTCGGCGGGCCTAGAAGGCGGAAGAGGCCACCGTGCCCCTTGCGTGCCCGATCGAGCAGCACCGGACGGGGACTCGGGGCGCGTCGACCAACGACTCGGGAACGCCGAGGTCAGCATCGCGGCAGATCAGCCCCGACCCGCATACGCGATCTTCAAACCTAGATGGCGGCACGTGGCCATGAAGAGGGCGATAGGCAGGGGCCGACGGTGTTCGTCCGCGCGATGGCGTAGCTCGGCGCCCCATCGAAACACCGGTTCGCGCCTGAGCGAGTGGGTTCAGAAGATCGGCGTCTGCGCTTCGACTTCGGTGAGTCCTTCCTCCATGGTCAGCGACGGCAGCACGCGGACGCGGTTCCAGTGAGGGAGGCGAGACTCCATCAGCAAGCGGTCGACGTTCTCGACCTTGTCGGACTGTACGACGATGACAATCGTGTGTTCGCGGTTGACGAAGGGGCCGGCCACGATCTCGACGCCTGCCTTCTGGGCGAGGTTCGGGATGTCAGGGGCGGTCTTCAGCATCAGATCGCGCGTTGTCGCGTTGGAGGTCGGACAGACTTCCGGAGTGTGGGTCGCGATCAGGACGAAATGCATCTTGAGGTTCCCTTCCAGCCGAGGGGCCCTTGATCTCAGCCTAGGCCGCCCCGAGGTGCTTCGCGAACGGCAATCCCGGCTCCGACCGCGGAGGAGGGCTCGCGCGCGAAGGGGCCGTGTCGCGGATCTGCGAGCCTCGGACCGTCTCTGGGCCCTCCGAGGCCAGCCGACAACGACTCTCCCCCTGATCAGAAGCGATTCGCTGAACGCCTCCGCAGGCACCAATCCCCGAACGTAAGTTGAGAACTTCAGAGGCTCCTATCGACGAAAAGGCCCCTGACCTGCACGGAAGCGCAGTTCAGGGGCCGTCCAGGGCTCACTGGGCCGCCTGAGGCCGTGATCTTGCCCAACGATTGTTCAGGCTCCGAGGTGTGCCCCGTCGCCGGCGCCGAGAAGGGGGATCATGAGCCGGCGTTCGACGGCGGTGGGCAGGGACCACAGTTCGGCGCGCCGCTTTTCGTCCTCCGAGCCCTGGCGGGCGGCGCGGCGGATACCGGGCACGGCCAGCGCCAGGGCGGCCAGAGACACGGCGAGCCCGGTCCCGAGGAGCACACCGGCGAGTACGGCGCCGTCCGCCAGGGCGAACGGAAGCGCGAACCCGAGGCAGAGCGCGCCGAGGCCCCCAAGGACGGAAACCATCCACCACAGTGGCGTGAGCGGATGTTCGTTGCGCAGGTGGTTGACCAACTGGCGGTCGGTGGGACGCCGCCGCGGGTGCTCTTTGGCGGCGATGAACAGCTCGGCCCGCCCGCGCAGCGCCCACACAGCGTGCACCGCCATCCATGCGACGGGCAGCACGAACAGCGTCGCCAGCACCAAACCCGCCTGGACCGCCCGCGGCACCGAAACCCATCCGGAGGCGTCGGCGACCATGGATGCAACGGTGGCTCCCACGAGTAGGGCACCCGCCACGCTCGTGGCCACGAGCCATCGCCGGGCCCCACGCACCCGAGCGCTGAGAGGGAACTCGACCGCGTCCAACGTCTTCTCCAATCGATGACCGCAGGTACTCTACGCAGCCCTCCGAGGACGATGATGGTCCCCTATACGCACCAATCCGGAGCCAGCCTGATCGCCTTGTCTGCGGTCCTCGTTGCAGGCTCGGCGATCCACGCCGTCTCTGCGGCAGGTCCAGATGCTCCCGTAGTCGCCGACTGGACTTGATCGGACCCCAGGGGACACTGCCGGCCGGGGAGGGCGGGAGAACTCCCTTGCGTGCCCCTTGCCTGTCCGATCGAGCAGCGCCCAGCGGGGAACAACGGGGAACGCCAGCGAGTGACCGGGGAATGGGCAGGTCAGCGTCTCGCCAGCTCAGACGGCGTCCGCATACGCGCTCTTCCGACCTGGAGCGGTGTGCGAGCGCCCAAGCGGGCGCCCTCAACCTTGGGCACCTGCCAGCAGACAGTGCGGGCGCGGAACTTCAGCATGGGCGCTCAGCCACGTTCATGACGAGCCGCAACGTGTCTGGGACACAAGGAGATTCGATGCCCGGCAGAACCCACCGCACGCTCCGGGGCCTCATGGTCACCGGGCTTCTCACCGGCCTGACGGCCGTCGCCGCCCCCGCCTTCCCCGCCGCCCCCGCGGTCGCCTCAACGCCGAGCGCCACCGCGCAGTCGACCGGTTCCCTTCCTTTCGCCGGTACGGACTTCGGAAAGGCCGGCCCGTACGAGGTGAGCGTCGACATAGGAGTCGTACACACCTTCTACTACCCCAAGAACATGGGCCAGTCGGGCGAACGGCACCCCGTGGTCATCTGGGGGAACGGAACCGGCGCCGTGCCCGGCGTCTACAGCGGCCTGCTGCGCCACCTCGCCAGCCACGGGTTCATCGTGGCCGCAGCCAACACCCCGACGTCCAACTTCGCGATCAGCATGCGTGCCGGAATCGACGTGCTGGAACGGCGCAACGCCGACAGCCGCAGCGTCTTCCACCAGAAAGTCGACCTCGAGCACATCGGATCCGCCGGGCACTCCCAGGGCGGTGCGGCGGCACTCAACGCGGCCATCGATCCGCGGGTGGACACGGCCGTCCCCATTCAGCCCGGACCGATCGCCGACGCCGACAACATGGACGAGCCCGTCTTCTATCTTGCAGGAGAAGACGACCTGATCGTCTGGCCGATCCTGGTCAAGGCGTTCTACAACGACTCCGACCACGTGCCGGCCGTCTACGGCGAGGTCCGCGGCGCCGGGCACCTCAGTTCCATCGGCGACGGGGGTGCGTTCCGGGCCCCTGTGACGGCTTGGCTCCGCTACTGGCTGATGGGCGACGAGAGGGCCCGCGGGCTGTTCTTCGGTCCGGGTTGTGGCTACTGCCTTGACTCGGCGCTGTGGTCGGACTGGAAGCGCAATGCCAGAGCGCAGCAGATTCCGGGGTCCGTGATCTGAGCTGCGGGCTCGGGCCTGCGGGGTCACCGTGACGGCCCCGCATGGACCTCACTCAGGGAGTCCCCAGAACGATCCGTGCAGGCCGACCTCAGCGAAGTAGGCAGTGGCGGAGGCGGGGTCGCGGCGGGTGTAGCCCGGGTTCAGACGTCCGGTGTACCAGTCGCCGGCGAAGCGCCACAGGGTGCCCAGGTCCATGACGTAGCCGCGCTCCTGGCCCGTCCGCCGCAGCCAGCTGTCGACGCAGTCGGGGGAGCAGAACAGGCGCTGGTTGCCGCAGGTGCGGACGACATCGTCCCAGGCCTGGGCCATGGGGACGAGGAAATGGGCCACCTCGTCGCCAGGCGGCGGCGCGTCTCGGCCAACCACCCAGGCGTGCGGGGTGCCGCAGGCCGGACAGCGGGTGGCGACGAGGACGTCGGGTTCGTCCCGGAGCAGGTGGGGCAGGGCGAACGAGTCCCAGGCGCAGCCGCCCCACCACAGCGTGTGCGCGCCCATGACGGAGAAGCCGAGCGGCACGGACGCGAAGGGGTGTGCCATCACGACCTGGTCGTTGTTCTGCGGGCTCAGGACCACATCATGGCTCTCGTGAAGGGCTTGCAGTTCCTGACGCACCTGGTCGGGGGTGAGTCCGGTGAGTGAGGCGAGCTCCGGCACGCTCGGAGCACGGCCGGTGGTGGCGAATCCGTTGTACACGGCCAGGCGGACCCTCTCCGTCCCCTGAAGGCTCGCAGGTTCTGCTGAGACGTTCCCGCTCATTGCTGGGATTCCTTCGCTGGTTGTGGCGATGGATCCAGGGTGCGCCCCGAAGCACTATGCGTATCCGATGCCCGCCCACGACACCTACTACTTCGGCGTCACCGACGCCGGCGCCCAGTCGTTCGTGGGGCTCAGAAGTAGGTGGCCGCGGTCACGCACAGGCCGCCGAGGGCGACCGCCCAGACATAGGGCAGCGTGCGCATCATGACCTGTTGCGGAGTGACGCCCGCGTACTGGGCGCTCCACACGGTCGGGTGCTGGTGGGGTCGGCGACGCCGAAGACCTGGTTGTACGAGGTGGTCATGCCGAGGACGGCGGCCACCTCCCGGCCCAGCGGGTCAAGACTTGGGACAGAAGTGCCGCGGAACACCGCGACATCGGTCAGGTCGGCATCGGCGGCACGGAGACGGGGTGGTTCATGTCGGTTCGGCGGTGGCGGCGAGAAGGGCGGTGTCGTCGTCGACCCGGTCGGGGGTGTTCAGCAGCTCCAGGGCCCGTTCGGTGATCTGCTGGGGGTCGGTGCGGGCGGCGGCGGGCAGTGTGCCGCAGGTCCGGCGCAGGGCCTCCAGGCAGCCGTCCAGGGACAGCGACCGGTTTTCCACCAGACCGTCGGTGTACAGCAGCAGGCTGGTGCCGGGCGGGAACGCCACCTCGCGGTCGACCGGGGTGCTGCCCAGTCCCAGCGGCGGCGCCGGGGCCAGCTCCAGATAGGCGGTGTCGGCGGCTATCAGCAGGGGCGGCAGGTGCCCGCTGGCTGCGTAGCGCAGGCGGTGGCGGTGTGGGTCGTAGACCGCGTACAGGCAGGTGGCGAAGCGTTCGGTGCCGAGGGACTGCAGGTAGGCGTCCAGCCTGGCCAGCACCTGGGCCGGGCCGGCGCCCTCCATCGCGAGGCTGTGCAGGGCGGAGCGGAGTTGGCCCATCACTGTGGCGGCTTCCACGTCGTGGCCCATGACGTCGCCGATGGCCAGCCCCACGGCACCGTCGGGCAGTGCGAGCACGTCGTACCAGTCGCCGCCGACGTCGGCGCCTCGGTTGCTGGCCCGGTAGTGGGTGGCCAGGCGCACCCCCGGCACCTCGGGCAGGCCGTGGGGCAGCAGGGCGCCCTGCAGGGTCAGGGCGAGGCGGCGCTCGTTGTGGAACCGGGTCGCGTTGTCGTAGGCCAGGGCCAGGCGATGGGCGAGGTTCTCCAGATACTTGTGCTCGACCGCGGAGTAGCCGGTGTGCCGGACCAGTACCAGGGCCCCCAGTGTCTGGTCGTGGGCGTGCAGCGGCAGGGCCAGTACGGCATCGCGCGGGTGCGGGCCGGCTGGGACGGCGAGGGCGGAGCCGTTGATCGCGCGGGTGGCGGCGGTGGCCAGTACCTCACGGGCGAGAAGGGGGCTGCCGGCGATGTAAGCCGGGGGAGACTGCTCCGAGGCGGGTCTTGTTGCGGTGAGGTGGATGCTGATCTGGTCGGCGAAATCGGGCAGCAATACCTGTCCGGCAGTCTGCAGTATCTGGTCCGGGTCGAGAGTGGCGGACAGCCGAAGTCCCGCGTCGGCCAGGGAGCCCAGCACGGCCAGCTGGTCGCGGGTCTCGGTCAGGACCTGTTCGCGCAGCCGGGACAGCTCCAACCCGGTGCGGACGCGCGTCAGCAGCTGACGCGCGGAGAAGGGTTTGGCCAGGTAGTCGTCGGCGCCGGCCTGCCGGCCCAGCACGGATTCCTCCTCGCCGGCGCGGGCGGTGAGCAGGACGATGGGCAGGCGGGCGGTGCGCGGGTCGGCGCGCAGCGCCCGGACCAGCTCGAATCCGTCCATGCGGGGCATCATCACGTCGCTGAGCACCAGCTCCACCGGCTGGGCCAGGGCCATCTCCAGAGCGGCCCGGCCGTCGGCGGCGAGCAGCACGTCGTAGTCGGGCTGCAGGAGCTGGATGAGGTAGGCGCGCATGTCGGCGTTGTCGTCGACGACCAGCAGGCGGGGGCGGTGGGGGCGGTCGGTTTCGTGCGGACCCGGGCTTTGAGGGGCGTCGTGGGTCGTGGGGGCGTGCGGGGTGCGTGCCGCGGGGGTGGCCGTGGCGGGGGCGGGGACGGGGACGGGATCCGTCGCCAGCCAGCCCAGCGCCTCGTCCACATAGGCCGCGGCGCGGCCGGAGCGGCCATCTCCGCCTTCCCCGGGGGTTTCCCCGGATGATCCGGCGCCGGTCGCGGGCGGGTCGGGGCCGGACCGGTGGGCGGCGGCGAAGGGGAGGTCCACGGTGACGTCGGTGCCCTGGCCGAGCCGGCTGTCCACTCCGACTGCGCCACCGTGCGCTTCCACCAGGTCCTTCACCAGCACCAGGCCGAGGCCGCTGCCCTCGTGGGAGCGGGAGCGTGCGCCGCGGACCCGGTGGAAGCGCTCGAACAGGCGCGGCAGCTCGTCCGCGGGGATGCCGGTGCCGGTGTCGGTCACGGTCATTCGGGCCCGTTCGCCGACCGCGGCCACCTGCACGCGGGCGCCACCGGCGAAGGTGAACTTCAGGGCGTTGCTGAGCAGGTTGAGGACGATCTTCTCCCACATCTCCCGGTCCAGGGACACCGGCTTGGGCAGCGGCGGGCAGTCCACCTCCAGCGTCAGCCCGGCGGCCTCGAAGGCGGAGCGGAACACCCCGGCCAGCTCGGCTGTGGCACCGGCGAGGTCGACCGGCTCAAGGACGGGACGTATCTGCCCGGCATCGGCCCTTGCGACCTCCAGGAGGGTGTTGACCTGCTTCAGCAGGCGCAGGGCGCCGCGCTCGGCCAGCTCCAGCCGCTCGCGCCGCTCGGGCCGGTCCTCGTCGGCCAAGGTCTGCTGGAGCGGGCCCAGCAGCAGGGTGAGCGGGGTGCGCAGTTCATGGCTGACGTTGGCGAAGAAGGTGGTCTTGGCCCGGTCCAGCTCGGCCAGCGCCTCCGCCCGCCGACGCTGCTCGTCATGGGCGAGCGCGGCCGTCAGCGCTCCGGCCACGGCGGCGGCGAGCACCTCCAAGAAGTCCCGGTAGGTCCCGGCCGGCGGGAAACAGGGGTTGACGCCCACCACCAGGACGCCTCCCACCTGGCCCGCACAGTCCAGCGGCAGGGCCAGCGCCTGCTCGACCGGGAGCCGGGAGGCCGCGGCGTGCTGCCCGGCCGTGTTGCCGCCGGTGAGCGCGACGGCCGGCAGTGTGGCAGGGGCACCGTCGGCGACCACCTGCGCCAGCCGGGCCGCGACCTCCGTCCCGTCCGTCACACTCGGTGAGACGGCCTCGGGCGCCGGCTGGAGCCCGGCGGAGGCCGCCGGGCGCAGCATCCCCGGCTCGGAGGCCAGGTACAGGCTCAGAAACGGGATCTCCTCGGGATAGGAGCCCAGCACCTCCGCTACGACGCGGGCGACCTCGCCCGGGGTGAGCAGCCCGGCGGTGCGGGCGCCGGTCTCGCTCAGCAGGCGCAGCCGGCGCTCTCCCAGTACCCGGCCGGTGGTCTCGGTGATGATCTGCAGCACGCCGGCGGCGGTGCCGTCGTCCAGCAGCACGGGCTGGAAGGACGACTCGAAGTAGCACTGTTCCGGAAACCCGTGGCGCTCCATGATGAGCGGCTCATCGGAGATCAGCAGGGACTTGCGGGTGTCGATCACATAGTGAAAGTGGGAGCTCACGGGGTGGTCCCAGACCTCGGGGAACACATCCTTGTACGGCTTGCCGAGCGCCCAGGGGTGCTTGGCGCCGACGATGGGTGAGGAGCCCAGGTTGTACAGCGTGGCGAATTCGGCGCCCCAGTACAGAGCCATCCCGTGCTCCGAGGTGAGCATGAGCCGCAGGGTTTCCACCAGGGGCCCCGACCAGGACTCGGGGGGCCCGAGCGGCGTCGCCGCCCACTCGATCCCGGCCAGAAGCTCGCCGAACGCGCCGGCCTCGGCGAACATCCGGGCCGCCGCGGTGCGAGGGTCATCGGGCCGGGTCATCGAGAAATCTTCCTCCTGGCGCCTATCTGCTCCGCCCGCGCCCTCCAAGGCTGCCGACGGCCACTCGCTGCGAACCTTCCGGGCAGATCGGACGCCGGATCCGAAGGTATTGGCTACCTGCCTGCCAGAATTGAAAGGTTAAAATATTCTAAACGCCGATTTACTCAGAAGCGTAAGCGTTCAGCCGAACACACCGACGGCGGCGATCATCAACTCGCAGCTGTTCCGGATCGGCCACTTGGTGGCGGTCGCGGCTACCGGAAAGCGCACTCGTCAAGCGCGGAAACGCGTCAAGCCCGCCACCGCAAGCCAGTACTCCAGCCGTAGTTCGTGATCTTCATTCCTGAGTGGCTTGGGATCGGTCCTGGTGGCGGCGTCGCCAGTTCGACCAACCGAGCCGGTGGGCTGTGTCGTGGACGGGTCGGACGACGAGGGTGATGAACAGGCGCTGGATCTCGTTGCAGGTGAGCGGAATGAGGGCATCGGGTGCGGGGCGGGTGTGCTCGTCTGCGGGTACGACGGCGAGGAAAGCGTGCGCGAAAATGGCGAGGGTGACCCAGCGGGACCAGGAGGTATAGCGGCGGATCTGGTGCTCGTCGAGTGCGGCCAGGCCCTTGCCCGACTGGAAGAACTCCTCCACCCGCCATCTTGATCCGGCGACTCTGACCAGCACGGTCAGCGGCACGGACGCGGGCGAGTAGCAGCGGTAGCAGGCGAGTTCGCCGGTGCTGCGGTTACGGCGGATCAGTAGCTGACGACTTCCGGGGCGGGGGTCGAGGAGGTCGATGACTGCCCAGTTGTAGACGCGGTGGCCCTTGGCCCCGGCCCCTGCGGAGAGCTTCCGCCAGGCCCGCTTGGGTACCTTCTTGGCCAAGATGTCCGCACGGAACTTCCCCGCACCGGTGGTGACTTCGTGCGAGCAGGCCACCGCGAGGACGGAGCCGGTGCCGCGTTCCTCCAGGGCGGTTCGCAGCTTCAGGTTGCCGCCGTAGACCTCGTCGCCGGCAACCCATGCGGCCTGGTGGCCGGCGTCCAGGAACCGGGCGACCATACGAGTGGCCAGCTCCGGCTTGGTGGCGAAGGTGGTTTCCTCGGCAAGGCCCGCGGCGCGGCAACGGTCGGGGTCGGAGGTCCAGGAGCGCGGAACGTAGAGTTCCCGGACCACTGCGGCATGGCCGCGCTTGCATGCGTAAACCAGGTAGACGGCGACTTGGGAGATCTCGATCCGGCCGGCAGTACCGGTGTATTGGCGCTGGACGCCTACCGTGCCAGTGCCCTTCTTCACATCGCCGGTCTCGTCGACGACCAGCACCGCCCGGTCGTCGTGCAGGTGCCCACGTACGCACACACGTCGTCGCAGACCTGATCGGCATCCCACTTGGCCCTGCCCAACAGGTGCTGCATGCCGTCCGGAGTGGTCTCGCCAGCCCACTCGGCGATGGTCCAGCAGTTCTTGCGCGACAGGTCGGCCAATAGACCGAGCACCAACCGCGCCGTCCTGCGCCGGGGTTCGACCCGGGCGAAGCGCCCCGCGATCCGGCCCATCAGGCCCTCGAACGCGTCCCGCCAACGGGCGGGTTCTATGCTGCGACCTGCGGCCACTGTCTCTTCGTCAGTCCACACAACTCACGATGATCAACGGTGGCCGCACCCGTCTCCACAACGCGTCAGGGTCGCGCAGTTCCGCCTGCCGTCCTGAGTCAGGAGGACATGTGCAACGTGGCGAAGTCTGGTGGGTGGAGTTCGACGAGCGGCGGCTGGTCGTACTGCTGGCGGCAGACGACGCGTCCAGGATCCGGGCGATGCAGGTCGTCACTCCTGCGGGCGTCGACATCAGCGGTCTGGGCGTCGAAGTGCAAGTAGGTGCCATGGAAGGACTGCCCTTTGAAGGCGTGCTGCGGTTCGCGTTCCCGCGCCCGGGCTTTACCCCCTGCACGTGGCTGACCACCGTGTCCCGGGACGACCTGATCGAGCGGGCGGGCGTCCTGTCCTCCGCGAAGCTCAGCGAGATTGAGGACGCCCTCCGTCTCGGCGAACAGGCGAAGGAACGGACCCCGGCGACAACCGCGAAGCTCAGCGAGATAAGGGACGCCCTCCGTCTCGGCGAACTCGGGTAGGCGGAGAGGCGCCCTCACCATCGAGATCACGATCTACGGCTGGAGTACTAGGCGGGGATCTCCTTCCTCAGCTCGCGAAGGGAGGAGACCGCGCGCTTCATCGGCCAGGTCAACGACACGATCTGCCTCTCCAGGGTCGGCACGATCCCGGCCCATTCGTGCGCCGGACGGACCAGCTTGCACGGACGTGCCGCGATAGCGCGACAGGGGAGAGTCCACCCGCCCGCTCCGGCCCGGCCCGGTGCCGTCGCCCCCGGCAATGCAACTGTCAGTCGGTGTAGACCTCGGCTCGGTCCACGCTCACGAAGGCTGCCTGGGAGGAGGAGTTGCGTTCCCCGGTGACGCGGATCTGCAGGGTGTGCGCGCCGTACGGCAGGCGTGGACTGAGGTACTGGAGCGTCTCACCGGTGCGGATCGCTCCGTGAAAATCGACGCGTTGTTCGGCGCCCCCGTCAATGCGGATGGCCGCGATGCCGTTCCCCGTGTCCTTCACGGACAGCAACGCGATCCTGGTGCCGGTGAAACTGAATGTCGCGGTGTTGCCGGCCCGGTCACTCCAGTGATCGTCGCTCCAGAAACACTGTGCCGCGCAGCCCGTGCCCGAATTCCAGGCACCCTGGAACGTCACCGTGCCGCTGCCGCTGGAACGGCCGTCATCGTTGATCCAGTAGTTGCCCGATCCGGGGTCACCGGAGGGCAGGTCCTGTGTGGCGCCCAGTGCGAGCGGGATGCCGAGATCCGGGCTGCCGTCTGCACGCCACCCGATCTTCTGGGCACGGGTCGTGCGGTTGGTGTAGGTGAAGTCCGACGTGGTCTTGGCGTGGTAGATGATCCAGTCCTCCTTACCGTCGGGGGAACGGAAGAAGGCGTGATGGCCGGGACCGAACACGCCCCTGGCGTCATGGCGCGAGAAGACCGGCCCGCTGTGCTGCGTCCAGTTGCCGGGCACCAGAGGATCGACGCCATCGGGCAGGGACATCATCCACACCTGATAGTCGGGCTTGCCGGTGTCGCACGCCGAGTACGTCATCCAGGTACGGCCGTTGCGGTTCAGGAACTCGGGTCCCTCACGGACCTCGGGGCATCCTCCGGCGCCGTCAAGGGCGATGGCGTTGCCGGAGACGGTGTAGGGGTTCGACATGGGCGCGATGTTCAGGCCGTTGTGCTGATAGGCGTTGATGCCGCTGTAGGCGAGGTAGAGCTTGCCGTTGTGCTGGAGGATCCCGGGGTCGATGGCGAAGTCGCCGGTGTGGTTGGGCGGGGTGAGCCTCGCCTTGAAGTGGTACGGCCCCGCCGGGTCGTCGGCCTGCGATTCAAGGACGAACAGCCGGTGGTGTTCGTCCACTCCGTCATCTGCCGTGTAGTACATGTACCAGCGGTTGTTGAAGCGGTAGAACTCGGCTGCCCAGATGTGCTGGCTGCGCGAGGCGTCGGTGTCTCGCCACACCGTGATCGGGTCGGCCGCGAGCAGGGTGCTCAGTGAGGAGGAGCGCCACATCTTGATGCTGTCGCCCTGCGTGGTGGTGAGGTGGTAGGCCCCGTTCGCGTAGGTCATGAACGGGTCCGGTCCTGTGTTGAGTGGGTTGCGGAAGGTTCCCGCGGCGGCGGCTACCGGTGCCGCGTCCGACGTGCGGTCAGTGGCGGTGACAGTGGCCGTGGCAGTGGCCTGCGGTACCCAGATCAGGCTGACGAGCAGGGCGAACAGGCCGGTCACCAAGGTGGTGACGGAACGAGCGCGCATCGGCGACTCCCCACATCTCTCGAAGTGCCTTGGACAGCGGACAGCGCTACATGAGCGGGCGGTTGTCTATGGCACCACAGTCATTACATCGATGTAAACACCTGCACTGAGATAGGTGACGATCCGTCAGCCGAGCTACCACACCTATGACTTGCGCGGAATCTGCGATGTCGAACCCCGTCCCGGCCCGAGTCGGTCTCCCCAACTCCTGCCACCAGGCTGCTCCTTGACCCCAAACTCGGGCTGATCCGGAGGACACCGCGTGACCGGGATTCCCGCCGCCTCGACCGAGGCGCGCAAGCGAATCAAGACCGACCAGCCGCACACGGCCCGAATCTGGAACTACTGGCTGGGCGGCAAGGACAACTACGTTGTCGACCAGGTTGCCGGAGCCCAGATCCGCACGTTGCATCCGGGCATCGGCGACTACGCCCTCGCCGATCGGCAGTTTCTCGGGCGCGCCGTGCGGTACCTGGCCGGCGAGCGCGGGATACGGCAGTTCCTCGACATCGGCACCGGCCTTCCGACGGCCGACAACACACACGCAGTCCCATCGTGCTGGCCCACGCCCAAGCCCTGCTGACCAGCACGAGCGAGGGCCGCACCGACTATCTAGACGAGGATCTGCGCAACGTCGACACCATCCTGGAGCATGCCGGGCGAACCCTGGACTTCAGTGAGCCCGTAGCACTGATGCTGCTCGGCGTCGTCATTTCATCGAGCACGACGATGAGGTGTCGAGGTCCTACGTCGCCTGATGGACCGACTGCCTGCCGGGAGTCACCTCGTCCTCTGGCATACGATCACGCGGCCGGAGATGCCGGACGTCGAAGCCGCGGTGGCGTTCTGGAACGAGCACGGCACACCGAAGCTGACTCAGCGCACGCTGGCCGCCATCGCCGGGTTCTTCAACGGGCTCGAGCTCCTCGACCCGGGCGTCGTGTCCTGCAACCGCTGGCGACCGGATGGCGACCGGATGGCGACGAGACCGATCTGCCCGCCGAGGTAGCCATGTTCGGTGGCGTGGGGCTCAAGGTCTGACCGTCTTCGGCCGGGGAGGGCGGCCCCCGCAAGAGGGCTGCCAAAGCGTTACCGGCCGGCGCGAGACAGGCACCCCGCGCGAGCCGATGAAACAGTGCTTCACGCATCGCAGGGCCATGGCACCCGGCGGGCGAACGGGCAGACACCGTCCCGCATGAGCCGACCGTCCTGTGCACGACCAGTTCACCGGATCGGACTTTGAACCGACTGATGACAAAGTATGGACGCGCTCGGCAAAAGTCCCCTACGGTATCGGCGCAACCGCACGAGTACCACCTCTGCGCTCCCCGCGCAGTGGTATCTCGACCGGAGTGCAATCCGGCGGCCTCCGGTCCGTTCTGGAGGACCGATGCATCCACGGTTGTTCCGCCGCGCCCGAAGACGGCTCACCCCCCTGCTTCTAGGAACGTTCTTCATCGGGGGCGTGTGGACAGCACCCCCGTCCGCCGCCGCCCCCGATGACATCCCGCCCCAGGAACCGGGAGTGACCCTGCGGGTGTTCGACACCCAGGTCCCGCTCAGCAAGCTGTGCACGCTCAAGCCGGGGCAGACCCCCAACCAAGACAAGCTGATGCCGACGGTGGACTGGTCCACGACCGGCGACTTCGGCGGCTTCGCCGACAACTTCTCGGCCGAAGTGTCCGGCTACCTCGTCATTCCCGACGACGGGTCCTACACCTTCCGCCTGACCAGCGACGACGGCTCGCGGCTGACCATCGACGACCGGACGGTCATCGACCACGACGGACTGCACGCCGCCGAGCCGAAGGACGGCTCCGTCCAACTCACCCCCGGATCCCACCCGTTCCGGATCGACTACTTCGAGCGGGGCGGCGAGCAGCGCCTCGCGCTGGCGTGGAAGCCTCCGGCCGCGGATGGCTTCACCACCGTGCCGAGCGAGGCACTGAGCACCGACGCCGGAGTGGTGCGGGTCACCGCCCCGGGACGCAAGGAGTGCGAGTCGGGAGCGGACAGCCCGGGCGACGGCCTGCCGCTGACCGACGTACGCCCCGACCTCACCCTCACCGACCTCCGCCCCGACGGCTTCGAGCCTCAGGTCACCGGCATGGACTGGCTGCCCGACGGACGCCTGGCCATCACCACCTGGGGCGGCTCACAGACCACCACGGGCGAGGCGTACCTCCTCGACAACGTCACCGGCGCCACGAGCCGCGACAAGGTGACCGTGAAGAAGGTGGCGAGCGGGCTGCGCGAGCCCATGGGCATCAAGTACGTCGACGGCTCGCTGTATGTGTCGCAGAAACACGAGCTGACCCAACTGGTCGACAGCGACCGGGACTTCGTCACCGACGAGTACCGCACCGTCGCCACATGGCCCTACGGCGGCAACTTCCACGAGTTCGCCTTCGGGCTGCTCTACCGCGACGGCTACTTCTACGTGAACCTGTCCGTCGCCATCAACTACGGCGGCGCGACCACGACTCCCCAGCCGGCACCCGGCCGCGGTACCACGTACAAGATCAGTAAGAAGTCAGGGAAGATCCAGCCGATCGCGGGCGGTCTGCGCACCCCCAACGGCATCGGCTGGGGCCCCGGTGGCGACATCTTCACCACCGACAACCAAGGCGGCTGGCTGCCCGCGTCCAAGCTCGTCCACATCAAGCAGGACCGCTTCTTCAACCACTACACCGAGCCCTCGGGCCCCTTCGACGACCGGCCGGTGACCGAACCGGTGCTGTGGCTGCCGCAGAACGAGATCGCCAACTCCCCCAGCACACCGCTGTACTTGACCAAGGGCCGGTTCGCCGGGCAGATGCTCGTCGGTGACGTCACCTACGGCGGGCTCCAGCGTGCCTATCTGGAGAAGGTGAAGGGCCAGTACCAGGGCGCCGTGTTCCGCTACACGCAAGGACTCGAGGCCGGCGTCAACCGCATCACCATGGGCCCCGACGGCGCCGTCTACGCGGGCGGGCTCGGCGCCGACGGCAACTGGGGCCAGGAAGGAAAGCTGAAGTTCGGCCTCCAGAAGCTGACACCCAACGGCGGCAACACCTTCGACATCAAGGAGATGCGTGCCGTCCCCGGTGGCTTCGACCTGGAATACACGCAGCCGCTGTCCGAGGCCACCGTGGAGAAGCTGGCCTCCAGCTACCAGGCCGAACAGTGGCGCTACTCCCCCACATCGGACTACGGCGGTCCGAAGATCGCCGAGGAGCGGTTGAACGTCCGCTCGGCGACTCTCGCCGACGACGGGCGCACGGTCTCGCTACGCCTAGACGGGCTCAAGACGGGCCGCGTCGTGCACGTCCGTTCACCACGCCCCTTCGCGTCCGCGTCGGGTGAGGCGCTGTGGAGCACGGAGGCCTGGTACACGCTCAACGCCCTGCCGGGCCAGCAGCCGCCGCCCGCGACGCTGTACGAGGCCGAGGAGGCGCGGCTGACCGGGACGGCCGGGATCAACACCGACCACACCGGCTACTCGGGCAGCGGCTTCGTCGATCGCTACGGCACCGAGGGCAAGGCCGCCACCACCTTCGACGTGACCGTCGCGAAGGCCGGCGACTACGACGTGAGCCTGCGCTACTCCAACGGGCCCAACCCCTTCCAGGGCACCAAGTCCCTCTCCCTGTACGCCAACGGGAAGAAGCTGAGACAGACCAAGCTCGCCTCGACGGGCAACTGGGACACCTGGTCGACACAGACCGAACGGGTCACCCTCCGCGAAGGCCGGAACACCATCGCCTACCGCTTCGACTCCGGCGACTCAGGCCACGTCAATCTGGACCTGATCACCGTCCACCCGCACGGCACCCGGGTCGCCCTGTTCGACGGCACCGCGGCCTCCCGCGGTCAGTGGCAGCACACGGACGGACGGTCCGTGGAATGGCCACTGACCGACGAGCAGTCGATGGAGGTGTGCTGCGGCGACATCCGCACCAAGGACGCCTACCAGGACTTCAAGCTGCACGTGGAGTTCCGCGTCCCGCTCCTGCCGGACGACGTGACCGGTCAGGACCGCGGCAACAGCGGCGTCTACTTCCAGGACCGATACGAGCTTCAGATCCTCGACTCCTTCGGTGACACGACGCTCGACACGAACGAAGCCGGCGCGATCTATCTGAAGAAGGCTCCGGACGTCAACGCGGCCACAGCACCGGAGACCTGGCAGACGTACGACATCACCTTCCGAGCGTCCCGCTTCGACGCGGACGGCACCAAGACGGCCGACGCGCGGGTCACCGTCGTCTGGAACGGCAAGAAGATCCACGACGACATCGCCATCGACGGCCCGACCGGCGGCGGCCAACCGGAGGGACCGTCGGCCGGGGCCATCCGCCTCCAGGACCACGGCAACAAGGTGCGCTACCGCAACATCTGGGTGGAGCCGCTGAACTGAAAAGACCAGAACCGCGAGGAACGGGGGCGCGCCTACGCAGACTGTGGGCGCGCCTTCACCTCGAAATCCACGAGCCATCCACCCGGAGTCCGACCAGGATGTGCCCGTGAACCATGTCCTACGCGGACTCGCCGCCAACCCGTCACTGCCATCCGAACGGATCGAACGGCTCATCACCATCGCTGACACCGACCTCAGCAGCGAACCCGCCGCACGCACGGACCTCACTCCTGCGCAACTGACCACGCTGGCCGCCCGCAGCGAGGAGATCGCCGTCCACCTGGCGTACGAGGGCCGGCTGGTCGCCAAGTCCGTAGGCACCCCACCCGGGTCTCTCCGAGACGCGCCTGCGCGCCATGGTCGCCCGCCATGCAGTCCAGGTGGTCGCCGAAGTGGCGGCCAACCCGGACACCTCCCCCACCCTGCCGGAGGAACTGACCAGGCACCGGCGACCGGTGCGGAAGGTCTTCCGCGAAGTCGCCCGGCACCCCCACGCCTCAGCCCCCGCACTGCTGGCCTGCCTGACCGACCGGAAAGCCCGTCCCTTGGCTGCCGCGCACCCGAATCTGCCCCCAGCCGTCATCACCGAACTCCTCACCGACCACGACCCGGCCACCGCACCCCATAACCGACTACGGCGTCCGGGCCCGACAAGGACCCCGGCCGCCGCCTGGTTCCCGGAGGAGAATGAGCAGCATGGCCAAGGTGGAGGGCATCGATGTCCGCGGAATGCAGCACTGCGAGACGACGGCGCTGGGCGTGCTGCTACGGCATGAGGGACTCGACCTGTCCGAGCCCATGCTGTTCGGGCTCGGCTCGGGGCTGTCCTTCATCTACTGGGACAGCAAAGGCATGGGCTTTCCCTTCCTGGGCGGCCGGGTCAAACCGTTCGAGCTCACCAGGAACCTGTCCGCCGCACTCGGACTTGAACTGCTGGTCGAGGAGACCGCATCCCCGCGCAAGGCATGGCAGAACGCGGCGGCCCCCATCGACGCCGGTCGACCGGTCGGCCTTCAACTCGACAGCTACCACCTGGACTACTTCAACACCAAGGTGCACTTCGGCGGGCACGTCGTGGCCATGTACGGCTACGACGAACAGGACGCCTACCTGGTGGACACCGAACCGCAGGGCGGAGCCGTCTCGACCAGCCTCGCCGGCCTGGCCAGGGCCAGAGCCGAGCGCGGCCCCATGACGGCCAGGCACCGCACCTTCACCATCACGGTGCCCGGCAACGTGACGTCACCGCAGGACCGGATCATCCCCGCGATCAAGACCTGCGCCGACGCCTTCCTGAACCCACCCATCGCGAACCTGGGCCACCGGGGCATCGAGAAGACCGCCAGGCAAGTGCCGAAGTGGCTGCAGCGCAGCGAGAATCCGCGCGAGGACCTGTCACGGACCGCCGACCTCATGGAGAGGGCCGGCACCGGCGGCGCCCTGTTCCGCAATCTCTACCGGGACTTCCTCGCCGAGTGTGCCCAGCAGATCGACAACAGCCACCTGCGCACCGGCCACCGCCTGTATGCCGAGGCCGCCACCCTCTGGACACAGGTGGCCGCACTCGTCGCGACAGCAGGCGAATCCGGCCACGCGCCGCACCTCATGGAGGCCGGCACCATCCTTCACGGACTCTCGCGCATCGAACGCGATGCGATGCAGGCACTCAGCATGCTCTAGAGGCCCTGCCGGCACATCCGCAAGACGGGCTGGACCAGGTGATGCCTTGGTCCGGCCCGTCTGTTCGCCGCTAGAGGTCGAGCTGGTGCTGGTTTGTGGTGTGCGTGGGTGTGTAGCCGAGGCTGTCGTTGATTCGTCTCATGTGCGTGTTGCTCTCGGCGGTGTCGGTCAGGAGGCCACCGAGGTCCGGATAGTGCCCGCGGGCCTGTCGGATCGATTCGGCCTTCATCCATCGGCCCAGGTCGTGTCCTCGGTGTTCGGGCAGCACGCCGGTGCCGTAGTGCTGGGCATCGCCTGTGCCGTCGCCCGGGACGACGAGTTCGGTGAATCCGGCGATAGAGCCGGTGAAGGTGTCGATGGCGACGACGGTGTGGAGCCGGTCACCGCGCTGTTCGACAGTCTTGGCCGCGGCTCGGACCCGGTCCACGTCCCAGGTCACGGTGCCGTAGTCGGTGTCGTCCATAGGCATGTCGTCCATGGCGCGGCGTGAGGCGGCGAACGTGTGGGCGAGCCCGTCGGGGACGGTTCCCTGCCAGTGCGCCAGCCTGTAGCCAGGATGCGGTCGCTCGACGATCTCGGCGAGGGCGCTGGTGTCCACGCCTGACAGGGCCAAGCGGGAGTACCTCAAAGTGAGGACCTTCCGGAAGCCGCGCGCCGCCAGGAAGCAGTCGCCCGGCGATCCGGCCTCGGTCTGCGCTATGACGCAGCGTCGGGCGTTGTCGTGAGCCGCGGCCACGGCAGCGTCGAGGAGCCGGGACCCGACGCGCTTGCGTCGCTCCGCGGGATGCACCTGGAGGGTCAGTTCGGCCAGGTGCTGCTGTCCGGGATCGGTGAACAGACGCAGAAAGGCCGTCCCGACCGGGATGGAAGCGGCATCGGACGCCAGCCAGACAAGAGACCGGCTGTGCGGCCCGTGATCGGGGTCGGTCAGTGGGGTGATGCGAAGCGACAAGGTGTCTCCGTCGTGAGGAGGTGGCAAGGGTGAATATGCGGGCTCAACTGCTGGGCACTCCTGCGCATGTGCTCCACACCTCCTCGTCGACAACGCCGGTCCGGAACATCACGGATGGCTGGGAGAATCTAGTTCGGCCATCGTTCCTCGGCAACGGGTTTAACGAGGGGCCGTTGTTCAAGACGGCGCCCCGCACCGGAAGCCGAACGACCCACCCGTCAGGTCATCAGGCGCCCCGTCGGACGTTCCCTAGCTCCCCGCCACGCTCCGCCAGAAGTCCCGCATCAGCGGCGTCGGTTTCGGGTTCGTCATCCCCACCTGGGTCAGCAGGATCGCGATCGTTCCCGTCGACGGGACGACGTGTGCCGTGGTACCCGTGCCGCCGACCCAGCCGAAGCGGCCGGGAACGTTCCACGGGTCGGCCGCGGTGACGTCGACCTGGCCGCCGTAGCCCCAGCCCTGGCCCTCCAGGAAGAGGGTGACGTCGGCGCGCTGCCCGGCCGTGAGGTGGTTGGAGGTCATGCGGCTGACCGTGGTGGGGGTGAGGAGGCGGTGGCCGTTGCCCTCGCCGCCGTTCAGCAGCATGCGGGCGAAGGCCAGCCAGTCGTCGGCCGTGGACGCGAGACCGCCGCCGCCCGAATGGAAGCGCGGGACCCGGCTCCACAGCCCGTCGGGTGCGTCCGCCAGTTCCGGAGTGCCGTCCGGGGCCGGGGTGTAGTACGAGGCGAAGCGGTGCCGCTTCGACTCAGGTACCTCGAAGGCCGTGTCCTGCATGCCCAGTGGCTCGAAGATCCGTTCCGCGAGGAAGTCGGGGAGCGTGCGGCCCGAGGCCCGCGCGACCAGGATGCCCTGAAGGTCGGACGAGGTGCCGTACAGCCAGGCGTCTCCCGGCTGGTGGAGCATCGGCACCTGCGCGAGGAGGCCCAGCCAGGTGTCCGCGTCAGGCCAGTCCTGAAGGGCGCGGCCGTCCTTCTGCACGGTGAACAGGGATTGCACGGCCGGGAGTGAGAAGTCGGAAGGAAAGCCCCAGCCGGTGCGGGAGCTGAGCAGGTCCTCGACCGTGATCGGACGGACCGCGGGGACGACGTCCTCGACCGGGGCGTCAGGAGTGCGCACCACGCTCGGCTTCGCCAGCTCCGGCAGCCACTCCTCAACCGGCGCGTCCAGAGCGAGCCGCCCCTCCTCCACCAGCATCAGAACCGCAGCCGCCGTGATCGGCTTGGTGATGGACGCGATACGGAATAGCGAGTCCCTCGCCATGGGCGCGGTGCCGTCGACGTCCACCGAGCCGACGGTCACCACCTCCACATCGTCGCCGCGGGCCACGAGGCCCACGGCGCCCGGCACCGTCCCGTCGTCGACGTACCGGTGCAGGGTGTCGTGCAGGGCGTTCATCGGGCGGCCTTCCGGTCGAGGTGGTCGTAGCCTGTACGACCGTCCGGGCGCCGGAAACTCATCGGCCCACCCAGCGGTGATAGGCGTCCATGTCGACGTTGCTGCCGCACACGATGGTGACCACGTGCCTGCCGGCGAAGCGGTCAGGATCTTCGAGGACCGCCGCGATCCCGAGTGCGGCCGACGGTTCGACGATTAGGCCTGCGTGGTCGAGGAGCATCCGCATGCCGGCGATGATCGACGCCTCCTGAACCAGGACGGCGTCGTCGGCGACCACTAGGAGGTCGTCCAGGACGGCCGGGATGGGACATCTGCCGGCGACGCCGTCCGCGATGGTATCGGTCGAGTCGGTCGTGACGACGCGCCGCTTGTGCCACGAGTGTGTCATCGCCGGTGCGCCTCGCGGCTGGACACAGATCACCTCGACCTCGGGCGCCAACGCCTTCATCACATGCCCCACACCGGTGGCGAGCGCCCCGCCGCCGAGAGCAATCACCACGGTGTCGAAGGACGGCACCGTGTCCGCCAGCTCCAGACCGATGGTCGCCGCGCCCTCGCAGGTCTCTATGTCCAGGCTGTCTTCGACCAGCCGAATGCCGTCGTGGCGAGCGATGACCGCCGCCCGCTCGCGCGCCATCTCATGGTCGCCGTCCACCAGTTCCAGCGTCGCGTCCATGGCTCGGATCCGATCAAGCTTGGCCGCGGTGGCGAAGCGGGATGCCACGACGGTGACGTCGAGGGATCGACCACGGCCGGACCAGGCGAGGGCCTGGCCGAGGTTGCCCGCACTGGCGCACACCACGGCCCGCCGTCCATGCTCGGCCAGCAGGCTCGCGACCACCTCGGTGCCGCGGGCCTTGAAGCTGCGGACCGGGTTCGCCGTTTCGAGCTTGATGCTCACCGTGCACCCGAGGCCGGGCTCCAGCGCCTCGCAGCGGTACAGCGGAGTGTCGAGAAAGGCCGGGTCGATCACCCGGCGGGCGGCCCGGATCCGGGCGGTGTTCAGGCGCGTCTCCCGCACGGCACACCAGCGTAGCGCCGGCGGCACTCGCCAATGGTCACCTCCGGTCGGCTGCCGTGATCCAGTACACATTGCTTGCAGCGATGACTTCGGTGGTCTTCGCCGGTCGAATGATCGACAACACACCAACAGCCAGGAATCGAGGACACCGATGGCCGCCGAAGTGAAGGGTCCCGCCGCCTACTTCCCCTCCATCGAGAAGAAGTACGGCCGCCCGATCGCCGAGTGGAAGGAACTCATCCGCACTTCCCCGCTCACCAAGCACATGGAGCTCGTCAACTGGCTCAAGTCCGAGCACGCCCTCGGCCACGGCCACGCCAACGCCCTCGTGGCACACACCCTCGCCGAGGACGCCGGCAAGTAGTCAGGCGGGAGCGCCGATACACCGCCGCCGTCGGGCCGTCAGGATTGCCCTACGGCGGCCGTGCGGTTGCCGTTGCATTGCGGGCACCCCGACTAGATGAGCCTGGTGTGCTCTCCGGTCTCCCAGGTCTCTTTACAAGGGTGGCCCTGCTCCGGGGTCAACTCGCCTTGAGAGTCAAGGCTGTTGTGCCGGTGGTGCGCTCGTGTGCAGCGCGGGCCGTTTCCAGCAGGCGCCGCCAGGAGGTGACGGTCGGCCGCCGCCGCAGCAGGGCCCGCCGTTCCCGCTCGGTCATGCCTCCCCACACGCCGTACTCAATGCGCTCGTCCAAGGCGTGGGCGAGACACTCGGTTCGTACGCGGCAGCCGCCGCAGAATGCCTTGGCCCGGTTTTGTGCTGCCCCTTCGACGAACAGGTCGTCAGGGTCGGCAGTCCGGCACAGTCCACGTTCACTCCAGTCGGTGCCCGCCATCTGTGATGCCGTCCTCTCCCCTGGATTGGAGATGCCGGTTGCCACCATGCTGTAGGCAACCGGCATATGACACTACGTCGTTCAGCGGCTGTTGCCGACCCTGCCGTACGTTGTCACACCTTCGGGTGAGCGGTGCTTGCCTGGTGCGGACGGTAGCGCTATAGCTGCATCCGCTTGCCGGCGATGACTGCTCCGAGGACCCGGCTACGAGGCAGACTCGACAGGCGAGGGCCTCGACCTGGCCCGGGCGGGGCGAAGGCTGCGATGGCCGGCAGCACCGAAATGTCTCCAGGGGGCCGGGCGGCCCCGCTGGGCCGCAGGAGCTGACCGGGCTCGGGCTCGGTCGATTTCAAGAGTTCCGAGTTTGATTCAAGGCACGGTCGTGTATGGGGGAAGGTTCTCCGGCCGCGACGTACCCTCCGGCTCCAAGGGGGGCTGCCACCATTGGCTGGACGAACGGAGAGTGCGCCTGCAATCCCTGACGGTCCTTCCGTTCCTGCTCCCAATCGGGTGGTCAGGAGGGTCTGTCACGGGCGAAGATGGTGGTCATGACGGATGAGGGCATCTCGATCGACGCCAGCACGCCCAGTATCGCGCGTGTCTACGACTACCTGCTGGGCGGGAAGGACAACTACGCCGTCGACCGCGAGATCGGCGATGTGTTCAAACGGGACCTCCCCGGCTCGGTCGGAATCGCCTTCGCCAACCGCGCAGCCCTGACCCGGGCGGTGACGGAGATCGTGACGACGACCGACGTGCGGCAGTTCATCGACCTGGGCAGCGGTCTGCCGACAGCCGACAACGTCCACCAGGTTGCACAGCGACACGCTCCGGAGTCCCGCGTCATCTACGTCGACATCGATCCTCAAGTGCTGGTCTACGGCCGCGCACTGCTGGAGCAGAACGACCGGACCCGAGTGGTCGCCGCCGACGTTCGCAATCCGGAGGATGTCTATCAACACCCGGACACCCAGGAATTGATCGACTTCGAACATCCTGTGGCCGTCATTTTCAGCGCCATCCTTCACCACGTTAACGACGACGAGGACCCGGCACGGATCGTCCGCTACTGGCGCGACCGCGTGCCGTCCGGGAGTTGCTTCTTCGTCAGCCACTTCCGTTCCGGCAACAACTCGGAGACGAGGGAAGCCGAGAAGGTCCTTCAGCAAACCTTCGGCCGCGGCCGGTGGCGCAGCGACGAGGAGATCGAGCACCTGCTGAACGGTCTGGAGATCCTCGACCCCGGCATCGTGCCCGCATCCCTATGGCGCCCAGAAGCGACCAGCAGTCAATGGAACGATGCTGGTGAAAGGGAACTTACCGTCTGGGAGCACCTCATCACGGCCGGGCTGGCGCGCAAGCCTTGAGCCCGCCCCGTCTACGCAGTTGCGGCTCCGACACTGAGTCGACACAGAGAGCCTCCGTGCAGAGGGGGACGGGGTGGAAGCGACCCCGCCCGTGGGCTCAACCATGTCAGGGGGTGCTCACGGCCATCGGCCGGCGTCGCAGTCGCAGTCGCAGTCGCAGTCGCAGTCGCCAGCGGTACGCCATGCCGTCGATGACGATGCGATGCGCGCCTTCACGCCCAGTGCCATGACACTCCTCGACGTGGAGGATGCTAGCCACTGGCTCTGCCATCCGTACTAGGTATGCCAGACCCGTTCGAGATCGTGCGGCGAACCACGCGTAACACCGGGCACCAATTCAGCAAGCGGACAAACACCGGCAGAGCTCCCGTCCATACCAGCCGAGCAACGGCCCCTTAAATCATTCGGCTTCCCAAGCTCAGGTCTTCGGATCTCGAATGACACCAAGTCTCTGGGCTGTATCGCATCCCGCCCCTAACATCGCCTTGTGGACTGGGGAACGCTTGCCGGCACTGCACTCGGCGCCATCCTGGGCGTCAGCACCACACTCCTCGCCGAACGATCGCGATGGCATCGGGAGAACTCGGCTCGCGAACGCGCAGTCAAGCAGCAGCTCTACGCCGAATATCTCGGGACGCTCTCGCTCACCACTCATCGCCTGCGAGACCTGAAGCGCAGCGCCGGTCTAACCAGGGAAGAGCGAATGAAGCAGGCAGGCGAGATTCTCGGATCGACCAATGCCTACCATCTGCGCTACCAGATGCTGATCATCGCTCCACAACGTCTCGGCGACGACGCCAACCAGGCATTCATGCGGATCCGAGACCTACGAGACCGCTTCGACGGAGCCGACATCGCCGCTGACCCTGAGTGGCCATCAGCCATGAGCAACGTTAGGGAGGCACTCGACAATCTGCGTACGGCCATGCGCTCCGACCTCACTTCCGACTGACCTGAAGCCTCGATGTGCAGGCCAACTCCTGCGGCGATCGGATCCGGGGCGACATCATCGCGTCGGCGCTTGGCCCCGCGCCGTTGACCCTCTAGCCGCGTGCAAGGCCTGTACCAGATGGGGCGTGTCTTCGTTTCGATCTCTTCTGCTCACGGCCATGGGCAATGCGTGGGCCACACTCCTAGAAGCATCGCTTCAACGGACTGCCAGCAGGACTTCTTGACGGTCCGTACAGGTCGCAAGCGATCTGGCGTAGCTTTTGCCGTGCTGTGGCCCTGGGCAGCTATGCGGTTGCTCCCTGATGCCCGCGGCGGGGAGGCGAGTGGGTGAGCTTGCGCTTGGTCGCCTGTCCGCGCCGCATGGGCCGACCACCAATGACGTAGGCGCATTTCCATCCGTCGCCGCGGCCCGATCGACTGGTCCGCGCCGAGGATGGGTCGGCCGCCAGCCTTCGGCAGGTGCCCTCGTCGAGTTCGGCCCGGCGGCCAGCAGGGTGAGGATCCAGCGACGGCGCTCGTCCTCCTCGCCGAGGATCACCCGGGACCACTGCTCCGAGGTGATGTACGGCTGGACCTCGGCCGCCATCGCCCGCAGTTTCCAGTTCGGGTGAACCAGCATGGCTTCCACGACTTCCGCAGGCATGGGCCGGTAGATGGTGTAGTGGGATCTCTCCAGCAGCGTGGGCCGCAGGTCCGCCGGGGTGGACGCGTTGAGCGACAGTCCGCGTGCCCAGGCATCCAGCAGCTTCTGCGTGGGCTTCAGTCCCTCGAACAGCGACTCCCAGGCGGCCGCCCGCTCCTCGGAAGTCTCCCCGGCCGCCGCCCGCTCGGCCTCACCGCTCCCCCACGACCAACGACCCGGCCCGCGCCGGCAGTTCAATCGCTCCGTCTCTCCCACCCGTGATCATATTCCTCCCAGAACCGCCCGCCCGGTCTACGGCAGCACTCGCCTTTGTGATCACGAGTCGTTCCTAGACGCTGGGGCCCGCCCCCGAGGTTGTTGGCATCAGCGGTTGAGCGGCCGCTGGGCGACACCACGACGCATAGCCCTCGATCATTGCGGGACGGCCTTAGCCTGGGCTTGTTCACGGCCGCTGCCGCGATGGCCGGTCCGGAATTCCGGATCGCGAGGTGAGCGAGGAGTCCCATGGGTTTGCCCGGTATTCGGTCCTCGTCTCTGCAGACGATCGGCGGGACGCCACTGGTGCACCTGAGTCAGGTCGTACCCGAGGGAGCGGCTGACGTCCTGGTCAAGGTGGAGGGGGGCAACCCCACCGGCAGCTATAAGGACCGGATGGCTCTGGCCATTATCGAGGGCGCGGAACGTCGCGGTGCCCTGCACCCCGGGCAGCGCGTCGTGGAGTTCACCGGCGGCAGTACGGGGTCCTCATTGGCTTTCGTCTGCGCTGTGAAGGGGTATCCGCTGTCGATCGTGACCTCGGACGCGTTCGCGCCGGAGAAGCTGCGCACGATGCGGGCGTTCGGTGCGGATGTGACCGTGGTGCCCAGCGACGAAGGTCAGATCACGCCCGGACTCTTCGTGCGTATGCGCGAAGAAGTCGACCAGATCATCGAGCGCGAGGGCGCCTTCTGGACCGATCAGTTCCATAATCGGGATGCGCTCACCGGCTATGCGGTCCTCGGTCGCGAGATCCTTCAGCAGACCGGTGGCGACGGTGTGACGGTGGACGTCTTCTGTGCGGCCGTCGGCACAGCCGGAATGTTCGCCGGCGTCTCCGCGTCGTTGCGCGAGGGTGGTCCGGTACGCACCGTCGCTCTCGAGCCGACCTCTTCGCCGATGCTGACCGCCGGTAGGGCCGGACCGCACCGGGTGGAAGGAATCGCCACCGGGATCGTCCCACCGCTGCTCACAGCAGGCTCATTCGACGAAGCCCGTGCCATCGACGAAGAGGAGGCCCGTCGGCTGGCCCTGCCGCTCGCTCGGCGGGAAGGCATCTTCACCGGCACCTCCGGCGCCCTCAACGTCGCCGGCGCGCTTCACCTGGCCCGCGAGATCGGAGAAGGACACGTCGTCGTGACGATCACCCCGGATACCGGGCTCAAGTACCTCACGGGCGATCTGTTCATCGACTGACGTCAGGTGTCTGCGGGGCGTTCGAGGTTCACCTCGAGAAGCCGCCGGGCGATCGGCAGCAGCCGGACGGGCAGATCAGTCGATGTCGGACTCGATCAGCCATGCGACGAGGGTGCGCCAGCGATCGGGCTGGTCGGTGTCGCGCGGCCCGACGAGATAGACCTCCTCGACGATGCTCTGGGCGCGCAGCCCGTTGCGGGCAGCGAAGGAGCCCACTGCGCCGTAGGTGAGGTCGATGTCGTCGTGCGGCCCGATGTGGGTGGCGACGGCGGCGGTCCGACGCGGCAGTCGCAGCTCGTGCACGGTGGCCGATGCAAGCCCGCGCGAAACCGTGTCCTGGCCTGGGCGGCCAGGCCAGGACACGGGGAGCTCAGCCGCGCAGTGTGGTCACCGGGCTGTTGTAGGCCTGCGCGGTCAGCACCGGGTGCCGTGACGAGCAGGCCTGCGACGGCCAGGACAGAGTGACCTGGCGGGATTCGCCGGGCAGCAGCCACAGGTAGTTGTCGCTGTACAGCGTCGGCAGGACGCGGCGGCCGTGGGCTTCCTCCAACAGGGACAGCCGGACCATGGCGGCCACCGCCGATCCGCGGTTGTGGATCGTCGCCGTCAGCTCGTGACGGTCACCGGAGCGCGACACCTTGGTGATGTCGCCTGTCAGCTTCACCTGTCTGGCCCTGTTCAGGGTCCGCAGGGCCGAGGTGTCGCGGTAGCGCCAGTAGGTGTTCCGTGACACCTCCCTGCCCTTGGCGTCCGTCAGTGTGAGCCGCAGCAGGTGCAGGTCCGGCAGGTCGTTCGTCCACTCCGCGGTGAAGGCCTTCGCGGTGGCCGCCCGCTCGACGTCCAGCCGTACCGTCCTGGTCGTGCCGAGCTGCCGGCCGGTCAGGTCGAACAGTCGGGCGGCGACGGTGGCTCCGCGCAGGTCGGTCGAGGTGTGGTTGACCGCGAGGACCTGCCACTTCACCGGATCGGCCTGGATGTGCAGGGGCTCGCAGGCCGAACGGGCGCCGTAGTAGGTGCCGTTGACGTCGAAGTCGTAGTCGTAGGTCTGCCAGACCGTGCTGTGCCACGCCGGGTGGGACATCCACAGCATCAGACCGGAAGCGTTGTCCCACAGGTTGTGATTCCACGCCTCGAACATGGCGCGGGTGTTCTCGTAGTTGACGAACTGCGCCTTGCGGGCGAAGTCGTCGAGATCTCCGGACTCGCCGAGGCGTGCTGCGATGGCCGCCTTGTAATTCTGCGGCGCCTGGTTGCCGCGCTCGCTCCAGTCGTGGTGGTACCAGGCGCCCCCGATGGGCCACTCCGGCTCGTCACCCGTCATGTTGCGCACGCTCGCCGCGGTGGAGACCACGGGCATGCCGATCTCGGTGTGGAAGCCGAAGTCCTTGCTGCCGTACGTCATGGGGTCGAAGTACTTCTCCGGCTCCACCCAGCCGTAGGGGCCGCCGCCCGTGACGATTCCTCCGGCCGAGTTGTTCTGGTAGAGCAGGCCGGGGACCTGGTCCTGCACCGCCTCGCGCATGCCCTTGTCGATGGCGGCCGGGGGGTTGCCCTCGTTGGCGCCGCACCAGACGACCACGCTCGGGTGGATGCGGTAGCGCAGCACGGTGTCGCGGGCGAGCGAGATGAACGCCTCACGCTCCGGTGGGTCCATGCCCCACGCGTTGGGGAAGTCGTTCCACACCAGGAGGCCGTGCCGGTCGCAGGCGGCGAAGAACTCCTCCCGGTCGCTGCTGCCGACCCAGTTGCGGATCATGGTGAAGTTCATGTCGCGGTGCATGCGCACGGCCGCGTCCATGCGTTCCGCCGGCATCCGGCGCAGCAGTTCGTCCCAGCCCCAGTTGCCGCCGCGGGCCAGCACGCGCACGCCGTTGACGCTGACCTTCAGCGGGTCGGGTGTGTTGGACACGGACTTGACGTCGGTCCAGTTCTCGCCGTCGTCGGACACCTGGATGACGTACGTCTTCGGGTACGCGCTCTCCCAGACGACGGCGATGCGGTCGAACGTCCGCGAGGATCCGAGGTCGACCTGGATCCACTGGTGGTCCTCGTAGGCGGAGGACCAGCGGGTGCCCGGGTCGCCGTCGGTGGCGTGGGACGCGGGGTGGTCGGACTCCTCGGTGGAGGCGGTGGCCTTCTGACGCAGGGCGAGATCGGTGCCCGGGTCACTCTGGTCGATGACGCTGAAGCTCCACAGGGAGTTACCCCAACTGGTGTTGCGCAGGCCGCAGTTGAGGCGGATGTAGCGCCCGGCCCGCCGGTCGAAGTCCTCGACCTGGAGGCTGGCGTTGCCGTTGCTGAACGGCAACGGCACTGCCCCGTTGTCCACGGACTTCACGTCGGTCCAGTCCGAGCCGTTCGCCGAGACCTGGACGACGAAGGTCTTCGCGTACGCCTGCTCCCAGGTGAGGTCGACGCGGTCGAAGGACTGCGCGGAGCCCAGGTCGACGCGTATCCACTGGTCGTCCTCGTAGGAGCTGGACCAGCGGGTGCCGGCGTCGCCGTCGGTGACGTTGGCCGCGCCGTGGTCGTCCTGGTCGGTGCTGGAGGCCTCGGCGGCGGCGTGCAGGGCGAGGTCGACGCCCGGCCTGACACTGTCGCCGACGGCAAGGGTCCACAGGGAGCTGCCCCAGGAGGTCGCGCGGGTCATGCAGCGGATGCGGACGTGCCGGGCCTGTTGCCGGTCGAAGGTCACGGTCTGCGTGTAGGCGTCGCCGGACGCGGTGAACGGCAGCGGCGTGTCGTACTCGTAGCCGAACTGGCGGATGCCGAAGCGGGTGGTGCGCCGGTCGCTCTCCCGGCCGTCGACCGAGGCCGTCATCGTGAGGTCGTGCAGGTGGGGTTCGCCCAGACCGTTGGGCCACCACAGTTTCGGGTTACGCAGCGTCAGCTGCTGGAAGACGTCGGGGGCGAAGACGACGTCGACGCGCTCGCCCGCCTTCACGGTGACGGTCCTGGACACCCGTACGCCGTCGAAGGCCGCGGTGACCGTCGCGCGGCGGTCGGCGTCGTCGGCGTTGCGGACCGGTACGACGACGGTCACCTCGGCGACCGATACGTCGGGCAGCTTCGGCAGAACGGTGTCCACGCGCGGGTCGCCGATGACGACGTGCCCGGTCGATCTGAGCCGGACGTGGTTCCAGATGCCGGCCGCGCGGTCGCGTACGGCGGGCATCCAGTCCCAGCCAGAGGAGGCGAGGTAGGTCGGGGAGTTGAGGTTCATCTGCTGTGCGCCGGCGTCGACCCATGCCTCGCCCTCGGGGCCCTTGTCCCCCGGGCTGCCAGGCACCGGCATCGGCGTGATCCGCACGGCGAGCGCGTTCTCGTCGTGTGCGTCGAGGTGACGGGTGACGTCGAAGGCGGAGCGGGCGAACGGGTAGGTCAGGTCGCCGACCTGCTTGCCGTTGAGCCACACCTCAGCCTTGTGGTTGATGCCGTCGAACTCCAGCCAGACGTGCCGTCCGGCGCCGGTCCGCAGACCCCGCGGCAGCGCGAAGTCCCGCTTGTACCACCACGAGTGGCGTGAGAGGGCCTCCGGGATGTGCAGGTTGTTCAGGCCCGACACCGGGTCGGGCAGCTTGCCCTGCTCCACGAGCGAGCCGAGCACTGTGCCGGGAACGCTCGCGGGCAGCCAGCCACTGGTGTCCACGGAGGTCTTCGACAGGCCGGCGCCGTCCGCGTCGGCCCAGTCGTCCATGGTCAGCCGCCAGCCCGACTCCACGGGCACGGTCCCGTCGTCCGCGACCGACAGCTTCGGTGCCTTGCCGGGGCGGGAACCCCAGTCGGTCCAGCCGGTGGCCGAGGGGCGCTGGCCCTTGGCGGTGCCGTGCACCTCGAAGCCGTTGAGGCCGAGGGCCAGTGGGCTGGACCGCTTCTGGGAGGTCATGCGCACCCAGCGGGCCCGGGCGGGGCGGGGGAGCTGGACGTTCACCACGCCGCCGGTGCCTGCCGTGGTGCGGTACACCGTGGCCCACGATTTGTTGTCGAGAGAGGTCTCCACCGCGAAGACCAGCGAATAGCTCGACTGGATCTCCTTGCCGGTGGTGCCGCTGTGCACATTGCCGGTGGTGGGGGGCGTGTACACCGGGTCGGAGGCATCTGCCTCGAAGGTCAGACGGATGTGGGTGACCTCGCAGGTCTCCTGGAGGTCGACGGCGATCCACTGCGGGTCGCCTCCCTCGGCGCGCCATCCGCTGCCCTTGACGCCCGGGGAGGCGAGCCGGTCGACGACGAACGAGCCGGGCGTGGCGGCGTAGGCGGTGGAGGAGACCGAGACGGGTCGGTAGAGGGCCAACTCGCCTGGTGTGGCGGGTGCGAGCGGTGCGCCGGTGGGGGCGGCAGCAGCATTCGGCCCGGGGAGCACGGAACCGAGGCCGAACCCGGCCAGCAGCGTGGTTCCCGAGGTGACAACAGTCCGTCGCGACGGGAGGCGCGACGGACCCGACAGATCTGTCATGTGTGTGACGTCCCATCAAAAAGCGCAAGCCGAACCGGCTCCGCACGCCCCGCGCCGAACCGGATGACAACGTTGCCAAAGGCTGTGTCGCTCAGCGTTTTCTGTCAACCCCTGAGACGTAGGTTGCTTCATGCGTCGCTGGATAAGGGTTCGCGAAGTATGACTGGAGCGAACGGTCGGATCCGACCTCCGGGCGCTGCGCGTTCGGCCGAGACTCGGAAATCCGCCGAGGCGACGACACCGATGCGCCGCGCGAAGATCCTTTACGGATAGGCCATTTCAGGCACGTGATCACGGAGTCGTCAGGCGCCGCCTGCCCGGGAGAAGGACCGCCGGCGTCGGCCGATCTTGCAGTCACACGCCGCAGGCCGGGTCCATGCGCGGCGCCGCTCCTGTTCGAGACATTGCATATGCGACGATCACATGAGCTACTGAACAACGTTCCGAGATTGGGCTGGTGGTCGCAGGGTGTCCGGCACCGCGATAACGGTGCCGGACACCCTCCCGGGCACGAGCGGTCTTCTCGCTGTGCGCCCAACTCCTGTGCGGTCATCGGGCGGCTACGGCCTCGGTGGCTTCGCCCGGCGCCCTGTTCACCGTCGTGGAGCTGGCCGGCTTCCCGCGGTTCCTGCCCGAGAGCGCCCCCGAGGACCGACCCGGCCTGGAAGAGCGCTGCCATGCCGCGACCGACCGCTTCCAGGCCGAACACATGCCCCACCGCGCCGCCGACCGGGGCCCGATGCTGACCGCCGCCGGCTTCACGCTCGAGGGCGAACGCACCATCGCCGTGAACGTCGAGGGCTTCCGCAGCGAAGCGATCGGCCGCTACGCCCTCAGCGGCCTGCAACGCATCCGCAACGCCGCCGCCACCGAGCTCTCACGCGAGGACCTCACCACACTCGACCAACTCCTCGACACGGGACGCCCGCACAGCATCCTGCGCCGCGACGACCTTGCGATACGCACCGAACATCGCGTGTGGGCCGCACGCCGCACCTGATCCGGAGCACCCCGATTGCCTGCCGGCAAGCCACAGCATGGCCGCAGGCACGTTAACCCCGATAGGTAGGAGTCGGTTCCGGTCTCGATGATGTTGCCGCCGAAGGTGAGCCGGTCCGTGAGGGTCGGCTGGTCGCCGCGATCTGGGGTGCCGGGGCGGGGTGAGGGCGCTGTTGTGGCCGCCACCCCGCAAGGGGCTGCTCGGTGAGGTCTTCGCCTTGGACCCCGTGTCCGGCGAGTTCACATTCAAAAGTGGCGTCATGGCTGTGGTCCGCCGTGGAGGGATCGTCCGTCCCGACGATCCCTCCAGGTTGAACTCCCGCCCCTCCCCCACCTCCCGCTGGAGCGAGTCCAAGGCTGCGAGTGGCCGGTTCCCTCACGGGCCGTGACGAACTCTGCCCTACGGGCGATCAGTAGGTCAGTGCGTCCTCAGCGGTGCCGAAGAAGCTGGTGACCTGGCCGTCGTTCACCGTGACGGGGCCGTCGTTGATCGGAACCGTCGCGGGGCTCTCGGAGGGCGTCAGCGCAATCTCCACCTTTTCGGCACTCTTGCCGCCCGCGGTGTCGGCGCGCGAGAACATGATCCCGGCGTATGCGGTCTCGCCGGACTTGAGGATCCAGTCCTTGCCCTCCGGTCCCGCGTGCTCGGCGGCCCCGTCGAGCCCCGGAATCGTGATCACCAGCTCGTTTGCCGGCAGCAGACAGGAGGCGCTGCCCTTGTTCGTCGCCGTCAGCAAGGCGTGGTTGACGGGCTTGGACGCGACGGTGACGTTGTAGCTCAAGTCGGCTGTCTCGCACATGCCCACGCCTCCGTCCTGGCCGTCGCCTGCCGCGGGCTCCGACGCCTGCGGGGTGCTGCCACCACTGTCGGCGGTGTCACCGTCGGCCTTGGCGCCATCGCCTGGGCCGGCCGTCGAGGACTCGCCGGATCCCTTGTCGGCACCCGCAGCGGACGGGGTCGCTGCCGCGCTCGAATCGGCCGTGTCCTTCTCGCCACCTCCGTTGCATGCCGTCAGTGCCATGATGCCGAGCGAGACAGCGGCCAGCACCACGGTGGTACGGCGTGGACGAGTTGCGTAAGCCATGAGAAATCCCCCGAGAGTCGGAACGTTCCGGTGATCGTGCCGCATGAGAACGATGCTTCCGCCTGATCACACCGAGCAGGATCCGATTCCGAACACGCTTGTGACACTGCGACAGCGCCCCAGCGCAACGGCACCGGAAGAGGCCGGCGGCCCTTGCCGCGACCGCCGCGTCGCCGTGCGGCAGCGACGCGGCGTACCCGACGGCGCAGCCCACGCGCGCCCACTCATCCCACGCCCACCCCGGGCCGCAACCATGCGGCTCAGCCGACCACACCCACTCAAGGGAACCCCTCCCTGCGCAGGTCAGGGAGCCCCTGTGCGACGATCCGGGTCCGCGATATCGACAATCACCCCGGAACCGGCTGAACCGCACGCGGTGACCACGCCCCGAAAGAAGAGCGCCTGCGTATCACCCGACCAGGGCCCGACGGCTCGTGACCGCCGTCGCGGGGGCGGCGCTCGTCACCGGTTGCGGCGGCGCCGCGCTCTCCGCCCCCGGCTGAGGTCTCCTCGACCACCGCCTCGCCGACTCCCGGCGGCCGGCAGGACGTGCGGGCCGACCTGGAAGCGGCAGCCGAGGCCGCCGGAGTGGCGGACTTGGGCTCCGGCGCATCGCCCCGCCCGGGAGGGACGGAGAAGGAGCGGAAGCTGGCCGCTCTCACCGCGCGACTGTCCCCTTGGGAGGTCTCCTGGTCGCACGACGGCACGGACTCCTCCTCGTCCTCGTCCGGCCCGGACCAGTCGCGAAAGCCTCTGGACGTGGTCCTCTCGGAGCTGGTGGCACGCGGCTGGAAGATGTCCGGGGCCGCCAAGGAGGTGCCGGTCGGGTACGGCCACGTACTTCATGGCCACCTACGGGCCGTCTCGGGCGTGATCGGCCTGCTGCCGGAGGCCCGCAGGGCGCGGGCCCTGCTGGGCACGACCGGCACGCCGACGGATCTGGCGGTGGCCGTCGACGTCCACCCCAACCGGATCCGCGGCCCTGAGAAGGCGGCGGTCACCGTGGTGGAGTACGGCGACTTCGAGTGCCCGTACTGCAGGCAGGCCGAGCCGGTCGTGCGGGAACTACTGGGTCACGAGCACGACGTCCGCTGCGTCTGGCGACACCTGCCGCTGTCGGATGTGGACCCCGACGCGGAGCTGTCGGCGGAAGCATCGGAAGCGGCCGCGCGGTAGGGGAAGTTCTGGGAGACGCACGCCCAGCTCTTCGCACGGCAGGACGCCCTCGGCATCGAGGACCTGCTGCGGTACGCGCAGGAACTCGGTCTGGACATGGCACGGTTCCGAGACGACGTGGAGCAGCGCCGGGGTGCGCGGCGCGTCGCCGAGGACGTTGATTCCGCGGACTTGATCGGGGTGTCGGGCACACCGACGTTCTTCATCAACGGACGCCGCCACCAGTGCGCCTACGACATCGCAGCCCTCACGCAGACAGTCGAGCAAGCCAGGCAACGAGTGCTGGCCGCTCAGGCCGGACTGTCGAAGCCTGCAAGATGAGCGGGCCTGCACCGCGGCCCTGCACCGCGGCTCCCCACCCGGCCACCGAACTCGCCACGCGCCGACTCCAGTTGGGGAACGCGTGCATCCCCGTACCATTGACGGCCCGTCGTCCCGTCATTACCTTCCGAGAGCGCTCTCTTTCACTCACAGCAGGTCCCCGCACTGTCGCTTTCACCGGCGTCTTCAGGCTGTCGGCGAAGCAGGGGGCGTTGCCTTGACTGGGAGGCCCCATGACTCCCGTACGAAGATTCCGCAGACCAATTCCCCGCACCGTCGGACGCTCGGCCGCAGCGATCGCCCTCGCGCTGCTGGCGGCCACCGCCTCGCCGTCGGCGTCCGCCGCCGGCACTGCCACCACCACGGCCGCCATCTGCAACAAGTACTGCGACGCCCGTGATCCCGCCCTCTCCCCCGGCGACCGCATCCCGGTGACGACCAGCCTCCACGGTCGGTCGATCGTGCTTCACTTCGACGACGCCGACGCGATGGGCTGGGCGTCCATCGGCAACGGCAGCCCGGGCGACGAGGTGTGGCTCGACCGCTCCTTCGACGGCGGCCGTACCTGGAGTTCCGGAAGCAAGCTCGGCGACACCACCGTTCCCTCGGGTCAACGGGGCTGGCGCACGCTCATGTACAACGTGGACGACTGGAACAACCACGGCATCGGCGCCCTGCGTGCCTGCGGCAAAGCAGGCGATCGCGCCGAGATCGCGTGCACCGCGTGGGCCCGCACCACCTGGAACTCCGGCGACCGGCGCACCGCGGCGGCCACCGGTCTGATGACCTTCTACAACTACTCGACCGGCCTGTTCGACACCACCGGGTGGTGGAACTCCGCCAATGCCCTGACCTCGGTGATCGACAACATCCGGGTGTCGGGGATGGGCAGTTACTCGTACGCGATCTCCCGCACCTACGACTTGAATCTGAACGCGCAGGACGGGCAGTTCCGCAACGACTACATCGACGACACCGGATGGTGGGGTCTGACGTGGGTCGCCGCCTACGACCTGACCGGCGACCGCCGTTACCTCGACACCGCCCGCACCGACGCGGACCACATGGCGGCGTACTGGGACAGCACCTGCGGCGGCGGAGTGTGGTGGAGCACGGCGAAGACCTACAAGAACGCCATCGCCAACTCCCTCTACATCCAGCTCAACGCGGCCCTGCACAACCGGATTCCGGACGACACGACGTATCGGGAGCGGGCCCGTGCGGGTTGGTCCTGGTTCCAGGGCACTGGAATGATCAACGGTTCGAATCTGGTCAACGACGGTATCGACCTGGCCACTTGCCGTAACAACGGCCAGGCCGTCTGGTCGTACAACCAAGGGGTTCTGCTCGGCGCCCTCACCGAGCTGCACCGGGCCACGGGGGAAAGCGAACTGCTCACTCGCGCACGACAGATCGCCGACGCCGCGACCACGGCTCCCTCCCTCCACACCACCGAGGGCATCCTGCGCGACCCATGCGAGGCTGGCGACTGCGGCGCCGACGGGCCGTCCTTCAAGGGCGCGCATGTGCGCGGTCTGGGCAAACTCAACGCCGCGCTGCCGGAGCATCCCTACAGCGCCTATCTGCAACGCCAGGCAGACCGTGCCCGCACAAGCGACCGCAACGCGCTCGATCAGTACGGACTGCGCTGGTCCGGCCCGATCGACGGGGTGGACGCGGCACGACAGCACAGCGCCCTCGACCTGCTCAACACGGCGCCGTAGCAGAAGCGTTCACGGCACCGCAGGGTGTCGCTCCCCCCGACCCGACCCTGACGGAGAAATGGCGGGTACGTCGTCATGTCAGCACGGAGACATCGCACATGGACCGGCCTCCTGGTCCTGGCACTCACCCTGTCCGGACCGGTCGCCCTGCCCACGCCCTCCCATGCAGCGCCGACCGTCTGCGCGCTGGCGTGCGACACGCTGGACCCCGCGAAGGCACAGCGGGACACGTTCCCTGTACCGGACGAGAACATCAACGGTCGCATCCTCCGACTGCATGTCTCCGACCCTGACAACATGGCTTGGGCGAGCATCGACCATGGTGTGCGCGGTGACTCGGTCTGGCTCGACCGGTCGTGGGACCGTGGCGCCACCTGGGAGCCGCTGCTCGGCAAGGCGAGCATCCCCGGCACTTGGACCGGCACCCGCACGCTGATGTTCAACGTCTCCGACCCGGTCGGTCATCGGCGCGGCTGGATCCGTGCCTGCGGAGACGGCGGCGCAGTCAACTGCACCGACTGGGTGTACCCACAGGTCTGCGACGGTACGTCCTGCGACGGCGCCGATCCCACCACCGCATCCGGCGACGACACTCCCGTCCCCTCGACCACCCTCTTCGGCCGCACCATCAGCCTGCACGTCGACCAGCGCAACGGCATGGCCTGGGGCGTGATCGAAGGCGGCGGCGCGGGCGACGAGATCTGGCTCGACCGTTCCTGGGACGCCGGCGCGACCTGGCCCGAGGGCTCCTCCCTCGGCCGTAAGAGCGTGCCGTCCGGGACGTCCTCGACCCGGACCGCCATGTTCGCGACCCGTGACCCGCGTGGCCTGTTGTACGGCGGGGCGGTCCGCGCGTGCGGCCGTGAGGCCTCCCACCAGGAGGGCAGCTGTACGGCATGGGCGAGGCCCACACCCACCCGGGCGCGCGCGGCGGCGGACGCGCTGCTGGCGTCGTACCACACCAACGAGGGCTGGTGGCACGGCAGTTGGTGGAACTCCGCCGTCGCGCTCACCTCGGTCATCGACTTCGCCGAGCAGACCGGGCGGCACGACTACGACTGGGTGATCGCTCGCACCTTCGAGCAGAACCGCGGCGTCTTCCCGGCGGGCACGCGCAGTTCGGACCCGGTCGAGGGCCACTTCATCAGCCGCGCCGTCGATGACGCGGCTTGGTGGGCGGTGGCCTGGATCACGGCGTACGACTACACCGGCGAGCGCCCGTATCTGGACGAGGCGATCACCATCACCGACTACGTCCACCAGTTCTGGGACCCGAGCTCATGCGGTGGCGGCGTGTGGTGGGACCGGGAGCGCACGTACAAGAACGCCGTGACCAACGGTCTGTACCTGTGGCTCACCACCTCACTGCACCAGCGGCTTGGCGGCGACACCATGTGGGGCGACCGGTCGGTCACGGCGGCGGACTGGTACCTGGCCAGTGGGGTGATCAACTCCGCGGGTCTGGTCAACGACGGGCTGACCAGGGATTGCGCCAACAACGGCCAGACGGTGTGGAGTTACAACCAGGGCCTGGCCATCGGTGCCTTCACTCAACTGTGGCGATCCACCGGGAACAACCGATACCTGGAAACGGCCACGCACCTGGCCGACACCGCGATCTCTTCGCCGACTCTTACCCGCGACGGCATTCTGACCGAGTCGTGCGACATCGCGACAAACTCCTGCGACGACAACCAGAAGCAGTTCAAGGGAATCTTCATGCGTCACCTGGCGGACCTGGCGGACGCGACCGGATCGGCCGCCTATCGGGCGTACGCCGAAAGGCAGGCCGATTCGATCTGGACCAACGACCGGGACTCCCTGAACCGCCTGGGCCAACGCTGGTCCGGCACCACTCCCAACCCGTCGGACTGGCGCACCCAGGCAAGCGCTTTGGAGGCCTTGACTGCTGCGGAACGAACCTGGGCGCCGCTTCCGTGCGGCAGGGTTCAGCAGCCGCCGCAGTTGTAGTACAGGACGTCCCAGTGGTTGCCCTCGTCGGCGTAGATGTTGCCGGAGCCGGAACGCCACTGCGGTGCGCCGTCGCCGCGCAGGCCGATGTAGGTGAAGTTGTTCTTGATGTAGTTCCCGACGCAGGTGTACTTGCTGAAGTCGAGCTTGTGGCCGTTCCAGTGCGAGTACGTGCCGGACGCGTGCCCGGTCTCGGTGCCGCCCGTGATGTTCAGCGCGCAGCCGCTGGCACGCTTCAGGGTCTGGGCGCCTTGGGCGGTCGCCAGGTTGAGCTGCTCGAAGGACGTACAGGTGGCGTTGTTGCGGTTGGAGCAGTTCCCGGACGACGACCAGGTGATGCCGACCTGCTGGAACATTGAGGTCGCCGTTGCGTGACTGATCTTGGTGACGGCGAAGGCTTCGCCCGCGGTGCCGATGACGGCGGCTCCGGGGGCGATGACGAGGGCGAGGGCGGTCAGGACCGAGCGGAGCTTCAAGGCCTTGGTGACCTTCATCTGAGGGACCTTCCTGCGGTGGGCCGTGCTTCGTGAGGGCGGCTGTGCAGGTGGTGCGGGAAGCATGGTGCCCGCGATCTACGCGCGTTGGCCAGAGGACAAAGCGGAACACCTGGGCCGCGCTGACTCCGCGGCGCACCGCATTCATATCGGCATTCATGTAGGCGAACAGATCCCTGTGAATGCCGCAGCTGAAGTGGACGGCGACAGGACCCTTGAAGCCCTCAGAAGGCTCTGCTTTCCTCCATTAGGAAAGTTTCCTATCAATCACTCACATGAACGAGGTTCATATGAGGGCATCTCATCTCTCGCTACGGCAAGGTGCGCTTGCCGCCGCGCTCGGCAGCATCCTGCTGCTTCTGCTCAGCCTCATCCCGATCGGCTCCGCCCAAGCGGCCAGCACCGATCAGCGTGCCACGGCTGCCTCGCCGGTTTCCGTCAACGGACAACTCAGGGTCTGTGGCACCAAGCTGTGCAACAGCCGCGGGAACCCCATCCAGTTACGGGGCATGAGCACCCACGGCACCCAGTGGTACCCGCACTGCCTGACCAGCGGTTCACTCGACGCCCTGGCCGGCGACTGGAAGGCCGACGTCCTGCGCGTCTCGACCTACGTACAGGAGGGCGGATACGAGACGAACCCGCAGCACTTCACCAACCTCGCGAACTCCCTGATCCAGCAGGCGACCGACCGGGGCATGTACGTGATCGTCGACTGGCACATGCTCACCCCCGGCGACCCCCACGCCAACCTGAGCAAGGCCCGGCAGTTCTTCACCGACATCGCCAACCGCAACACGGACAAGAACAACGTCCTCTACGAGATCGCGAACGAGCCGAGCGGCGTGAGCTGGTCGCGCGTCAAGAGCTACGCGGAGCAGATCATCCCGACGATCCGCAACATCGACTCCGACGCTCCCGTGCTGGTCGGAACCCGCGCCTGGTCCTCGTTCGGTGTCTCCGAGGGCGCCGACGAGTCGGAGGTGGTGAACAACCCGGTCAGGGCGTCCAACATCATGTACACCTTCCACTTCTACGCGTACTCGCACCGCGACGAGTACCTGGCGACCCTGTCCCGCGCCGCCGACAAGCTCCCGGTGTTCGTCACCGAATTCGGCACCCAGAACTACGCCGGCGAAGGCAGCAACGACTTCGCCATGTCGCAGCGCTACCTCGACCTCATGGCCGCCAAGAAGGTCAGCTGGACGAACTGGAACTTCTCCGACGACAACCGCACCGGAGCCGTCTTCAAGACCGGAACGTGCGACAGGTCCGGCCCTTGGACCGGCACTTCGCCGCTCAAGCCGGCCGGAGTCTGGATTCGCGAGCGCATCATGTCGCCGGACAGCTGGTAATGGCCTCCGGACAACAGGTAATGGGCGAGCGTAAATGAGCGTGATCGAACCGGTGGCCTGTGTGGCTGACTCACACAGGCCACCTCATCCTTGGAGGTGGCGCCGTAGGCGGGGTCACCCCTTGGCCGGAGCGGCGGGTGCCGCCTCCATCGGGGCTTCCGCGGCGGACGACGTGATCACTTCGGAGCTCTCGGCATGTCGGCCGCGCCGGTCCATGAGGCCGCCGGTGAAGGCCAGGCCGAGGCCCGCAACGGCAAGGGCGGCGCCGACGAGGTTCGGTGAGGCCCAGCCCCAGCCCGCGGAGATGGCCAGCCCGCCGAGCCAGGCGCCGCCCGCGTTGGCCAGGTTGAAGGCGGAGTGATTGGAGGCAGCGGCCATCGTCGGGGCGTTCTTTGCCTTCGCCATCAGCAGCATCTGCACGGGGGTGGTGATGAGGGCACCCATCGCACCGATGAAGGTGATCGTGACCAGGGCCGGAATGGTGCTGTGGACCGTGAAGTAGAACGTCACCAGGCCGGCCGCGAGCAGGGCGAGCCCGGCGTAGAGAGTCGGGCGCAGGGCGCGGTCGGTGAGGGGGCCGGCCATCAGTGTGCCGACCGTCATGCCTACGCCGTACAGCGCGAGGACCAGGGTGGTCGAAGTGTCGGAGATGCCCGTCAGGTGCGTCAGCATCGGCACGAGGTAGCTGTAGACGGCGAAGAAGCCGCCGAATCCGACCACTGCCGTGGCCAGGCCGATCGCAACCTGCCGGTTCTTCATGGCCCGCACCTCGTGGCGGATGCCGGCCTGCTGACCGCGGGACTGGTGCGGGACGAACGCGGCCAGAGCGGCGAGCGCGACGAGCCCGATGACGGCGACGGCGACATAGGCGGACCGCCAGCCCAGCTGCTGGCCGAGCGCGGTGCCGGCCGGAACGCCGACGATGTTGGCGACCGTCAGACCGAGGAACATCATCGACACCGCGCGTGCCGCCCGTTCGGGGGCGACCAGCCGGGAAGCGACGACGGCGCCGACGCCGAACAGCGCCCCGTGCGGCAGCCCCGCCAGGAAACGCGCGGCGAACAGCAGGCCGAAGTTCGGGGCGAGCGCGGAGGCGATGTTGCCGACCACGAACAGCCCCGACAACAGCAGCAGCAGCTTCTTGTGCGGTATGCGTGCACCGATGCCGGTCAGAACGGGGGCACCGACGACGACACCGAGCGCGTACGCCGACACGAGGTTGCCGGCGTGGGGCACCGACACCCCGACCCCGTCGGCGATCTGGGGCAGCAGCCCCATCGTGGCGAACTCGGTCGTGCCGATGCCGAAAGCGACGACAGCCAGGGCCAGCAGAGCCAGAGGCATGGTGCGGGAGAACCTTTCGAAGACAGCGGTCCAGGGACGAGGGAGCAGAAGAAGGCCGAGGTCGTGGGTACATCCACCTCGGCCGGCCGCGTCGAGCACCGTTGCCCAGCGCACCCCCACACAGGGCGAGCCCGTCAACAGTGCAGCAGCGGCGGGAAGCCGGGCATTCCAAGATCGGGGCGTGTGTCGACGTGATCTGTGTCATGCCCTTTGGTGCTCTCGAATGGACGGGGCCATTTCCGCCGTTTCCGGACTCTCCACGCCAGGCCCGGAACACCCTTCACACCCCGTGATCACCAGCCGTCAGCCCCTCGACTCGGTCCGTCCGCCCCCAACCGGCCTGAGACGCCGCCGCTCGTGGCCGAAAGTTGTGCGCTTGATCCGGTGAAAATCTCCGTCTCTGGCCACCGCCCCGACGGACATCGATATTTTCCATTTAGGGCACTACGTGGGAATTCGGACAGGTGCCGTCGGGGGAGGTGCTGTCGGATGGCTTTCGCTTTCACGGAGCTCAAGGTGCTCGTCGTCGACGATGTCTGCCTCTACCGAGAAGGACTCACGAGCATCCTCGCGCGGCAACCCGGTATCGAGACGGTGCTGGCCGCACCCGACGTCCCCACGGCGATCACCGCCATCACCACACAGGCACCGGACCTCATCCTGGTCAATCCCGGACTGCTCGCCGGCGGCGGACTGCTCGGCGCCGTACAGGCGGTGACGCCCACGCCGCGCACCATCGTCATCGGCGTCACGGAATCGGACGATGAGGTCATCGCCTGCGCCGAGGCCGGAGTGCACGGTTACCTGCTGCGCTCCGAGCCGATGGAGCATCTGCTGCGCCTCATGCGTGCGGTCGTCGTCGGCGAGACCCTGTGCACACCGCGCATGACGGCCCTCCTGCTGCGCAGGGTGGCCACACTGGCCTCCGAGGCGCGTCCGGCTCCGCGGGTGCCGGCCCTCACCGTTCGGGAGGACCAGGTTCTCGGGCTGTTGGAACTGGGCCTTTCGAACCAGGAGATCGCCGATCGCCTCGGCATCGAGGTCCGTACGGTCAAGAACCATGTGCACCGCATCCTGGAGAAGGCCGGTGCCCGTCGGCGCGGGGAGGCCGTGGCCGAGTTCCGCCGGCTCAGGAGGAGTTCCGCCCTGTGACACCGCGGCCCGGAGAGAAACCGGTCCGGTACCTCACCCGCCGAGGTCCTGGATCCTAAGGTCCTTTTCGGCCGGGCGGCCGTCCTGGAAGGTGGCCGAGTGCCCGCCACCGTAGCCCTGACCCGGCTCCCGGAACTGCTCGCCGACATGGTCCGCGAGGCATTCGTCGACGACCCGTCGGTCAGCGTCGAGACTCTGCGGCTCCCCCACGACGACTGTCTCGATGCCGTCATCGACCGACAGGTACCCGACATGGTCATCGTCGGTGTCGACGCCGCCGAGGTCGCCGTGGACCGGATCGCGCCGTGCGACCTGCTGCTCGGGCATCCCGGGCTCACCGTCCTCGGCCTCTCCACGGACGGCCGACTCGCGTGGACGTGTGAGCTGCGGCCGTCGACCCGTCCCCTGCGGGAGGTCTCGCCGACGAGTCTGCGGGAGGCCGTGCACCACGCGCTAGGGAGGACAGCGATCAGGAGCGGCGGCCCCACGCCGATGCTGCCCCTGGTCCCCGGGAAATGGTGTCACCGGTCGCACACGGGCACACACAGCGCACCTACGCGACAGCCGCCGGCCCGACGATCCCGGAAGGGCGCTTTCATGAGCGAATTTGTCGACCAGCAGATGGTCCGGCTCAGTGATCCCGCGCAGCTCACCAGTCTGGTCGATCCGCCCGGCGACCCTCAACATGGCCGTGTACGCGCCCTGCTGGGTGCGGCGTACACCATGGAGTTCGCCACCATCCACGGCGTGTCGGACGTACAGGTCCGTCAGACCGAGTTCCAGCGCCCCGTCTTCCCGCCACGCCGCACCGCCGGCACCTGGTTTCAGACCATGCCGCCCTACACCCGCACCGATCTCGCCCTCGAACGGCATGATCCGACGGCCCCGGTCTGGGTCGACCTGGCCGCCGAACTCGGCCTCACCCTGCTGCTGGACATCGATGTGGGCGACGTGCAGTCGGTTCTCTCGCACGAGATCACCGATTTCGCGACCCTGGATGAATTCCGCAGCCGTTTCCGCTTCATCGACCTCGACGCCTTCATGGCCAAGCACGACATCACCACGGTCGAGGAACTCCGCGAGGCGTTCCATTACCTGATCACCGAAGTCCGATTGCGTTTCCCGGGCCCCTTCGACCCGAACGACCCGGCGAACCGTCATCGCTATGACCTCAAACTGGCGATCCTCATCCGCGAAACGCTGGACGTGGCGGCCGCACTACGGGACGCCAAACTGGCCCGGACCGCTATGGAACGCGCGATCGTCCCTCAACCCCGGTCGGACGGAACGGAAGTACGGACACCGTACGCACCGGTATTGCTCTTTCCCGTGGCGGCCGTGCCCGGCCCGCCGCTGACTCAGTCCGTCCTGGAGTCGTTCTTCGCCTCCGAAGGAGTACTCACCCTTTTCGTCTAGCGCTCGGCAAATGCCGGGACGGAGGACGCCATGCCGCCACGCCGACGAAAGCCGGACAAGGAGCCGCCCGAGGCAACCGCCGGCCCACCGGACGCCATCACGGATCCACCAGACGCCGCTGGAAACGCTACGCCGGTCCTGCCACCGCAGCTCAGTCGCGAAGAGCAGGCCCGGCTGCGACGACAGCTCCGGACCAAATACCACTGAGCCGACCGACGAAGGTGGAGAAGACCGCCGATGACTGTTCGCTACATTCGGGTGAATCCGGTTGCCGACCTTTTCGCACCGGCCGTACGCGCGTACGGCAACATCGCCATCGTGGGCCAGGTCACGCCCCCGGGCCAGGCTCCCGCAGCTCCCACGGCCACCGCGGTAGCCGGTGCCGGACTCGAAGTCGGCGCCTATCGGTACGCGGTGACCTTCGTGACCGCCGGCGCGGAGACCGAAACCGGCGCCGAGACAACGGTCACCACCACCGCCGGGAACCAGAAGGTCGACCTCACCACCATCCCGACCGGGCCGGCCGGCACGACGGCGCGCAGGCTGTACCGCACGGCGGTGGGCGGCGCGACAGGCTCCGAGCGGCTGCTGGCGACGATCGAGGACAACACCGCCACCGCGTTCAACGACATCGTGCCGGACGCGAAGTTGGGCGACATCCCGCCCGTCGCCGGCCCGAACACACCCATCGTCTTCACCGATCCGGGCGAGGCGCGCCGTCGGGTACCGGGTGACCTCGGCGAGGCCATCGCACAGGCCTTCGCGCAGACGCCCGGCCCCACGCTGGTGTACGGCGTCCGTACGGCATCCGGCCCGGACTGGCAGGCGGCCCTCGACGCCGTGGCGCCGCTGGACGCCCAGTTCGTCGTGCTGGCCAACACGGCATTGGACACCACCACCGGCGCGTCCGGCGGCGCCATCCACCTGCTCTCCGACCATGTCAGCGCCGTCTCCAACACCGGCGGCGACGGCAAGGAACGGATGGGTGTGGCCATGCTGGCCAAGGCCGCGACCGCGACCGCCGTCGTCAGCGGCGCACTGGCCCACGAACGGATGGTGTACATCGCCCACAAGAGCGACGAGGACGCGGCCGCATCGGTCGCCGGAGTGATCGCCGGCTACGAACCGCACATTTCGATCCTCCTCAAACCGGTCAACATCTCCAGCGACCCGTTCACCCCCACCGAGATCTCGGCCATCAACGGCAACGAGACCTTCTCCAGTGGCCCGGCCGGAAACGGCGTCAACTGGCTGGTCGATCCCTCGCTGATCCCCGGTCGCGGCGTCTACATGGGCGAGGGCTACACCGGCAATCCCGGTGGCAAGAAGTACATCGACATCGTCCGCACCGTCGACGACGTGTCCTTCCGGCTCAAGGCGCAACTCATCAAGGCGATCGGCACCGTCCGTATCAGCCGATCCGGACTGCGTGCGCTCGTGGCGCAATTGGAGTCGGTGCTCCAACCACTCGAACAGAACGAGGTCATCGAGGGATTCGACATCACGATTCCCCTCATCACGCTGCTCGACAAGGACCCCAATTCACTGACGGCGGCGGAGCTCAACCAGATCAACAACGCACAGAGCCAGCGGGTGGTCGAGGTTCTGATCGCCGTTGACTACGCCGGGGCCATCCACCGCCTGTCCATCACGATGAAGTTCGTGTAGCGGGAATCCGAGCAGGAGCAGGAGAGCAGCAATCATGGCGGACTGGAACACGCGCCTGGAAGTCAAACTGGCCGATCGGACGATCACCCCGATCTCGAACTTCACCCCCACCTTCAATGTGCCGCACACCGTGATCCACAGCCTGGAACAGGACGGCACGGGCTATGTGCGGCAGCCGTTCACCTTCACCTTCACGATGACCGTGCCGGCCGTCGCGGAGACCGTCGCCGACCTCACCGAACTGGCGGTCAGCGGTACGGAGTTCGCCATCAGCGTGGCGGAGAAGCGCGGAACCGACTGGTCGTTCAAATCGATGAAGTTCGCACGTTGCGTGATCACGTCCGCCTCTCCGAGCAACATCGTCATCGACGGCGTGCCGCAGGCCAACTTCTCCTGCATGGCCCTGACCGTGAGCCTGGAGGACTGAGTTGTGGCCGCCGAAGACACCATGCCTGCGGCAGGCATGCCGGAGGGCGAGCCGACGGCAGCGCAGAGCGCTCCCGGGCTGCCCGGCGAAAGGGTCGAGCGCACCGGCATCGCACTGGTCCACGAGGGCGAGTACATCGTTCCCGCGCCGGGGAGCGAGGCCGTGCTCAGCCCGGCGGCCGGCACCGGCCCCGTGGTCAACTACTACTTTCCCGTCGAGGTCGAACTCGTCGGCGACCTGGACGACACCATGGTGCGGCGGGTCGTCGCCGGGGTCTTCGCCGAGCTGGACCGTGAGCTGTCGAGCCGGCTGTGAGCCCGAACCTGCCGGTGCTCGTCGGTGTCGTCCCGCTGTTCCACGTACAGAGCATGACGATGAGTCAGGGCTACCGCATCGAACGGATCATGGGCAGCCGCTGGTCTCAGGCGACCCAGCCGACCGTGAAGACCATCGCGATCGAGGCCATCCTCATCGGGCCCGACCGGCTGCTGGTCAAGAAGGCGCTGGAGGCTATGGCACTGACCAGCCGGGCATTGGTGGCCGCCGCCGCACCGCTGCTCGCGGTCAGCGGGATCCCGGTGGTCTTCGGCATGACGATCAGCCTGGACATGCAGATCACCGACCTGCGCATCACCCACAGCACGACGAAACGCGAGGCTCTCGACGTCTCCATCAGCCTCCAGCACGTGCCCCGGTCCAACCTCTCCGCCCTGGTCGGCGAGGCGGCTGACCTCGCCCTTGCGGTGGCCACCGCCGCTGCCACCGCCGCGCCGCCACCGAGCCCGGTGCCCCGCAGCCCCGGCCCGCCGCTCTGACACGTCCGCACACGCGCACCCACCCCGCCCACACCGCACGATCTGGAGGCCAGATGAGCGCACCGCCTTTCCTCCGGCTGCCGGTGGACCCGGACGAGGGTTTCCCGCAGTCGTTCCGACTCTCCTTCGAAGGCCGCAACTACGTGTTCGGCTTCCAGGTCAGCATCGCCCGCGAAGCCCTCCCGGCCGCCGACACCCAGCGGGATCTGACCACCGCACTGACCCTGCCCGCCGACGGTGCCTTTCTGGAGATGACGGTGGTCCGCGAGACGCCCGCCGGCGGCACCACGCTGCTGCGCCGCAAGGTGATTCCGGGACTCGTCTATCGCGCCGGTGAACTCGCCCTGGTGGTGCGCACGATCCGGATCGCGCTGGGCAACCTGCACGGCGTCGGGCGATACGGCTCCGAACTGGTGGCGGGGGTGGCGCTGCGATGAGCTTCGTGCTGTGGCACTCGATCCGGATCGAGGAGGCGGAGGGCAGGACCGGCGGGCTGCTCGGCGCAGTCGCCTCGTTCGCGGGACTCGGGCTGCCGTTGACGGTGACGAACGACGTCTACCGCGGCGGGCTTGTGCTTGACGCCGAGGTGACCGTGACGATGGCTGAGGGCGCGACCGCCGACACCTTCTCCGTCACCCTCGTCGACCTGCCGGCGTCGAGTATCGCCCAACTGCGCTCTCACCACCCCCACGGCGGGCTGAAGGCGACCATCAGCCTCGGCTACTTCGACGAGCCCGCCACCCGGATCGGCTCCCGCCCGGTCATGGTCGGACGGGTCACCTCGATGACCTCCGGGATCGGCGACGGTGGGGTGACCCGCACGGTGATCGAGGGACAGGAGGAGGGCGGATACCGGCTGCGCACCAAGCCCGCCCGGCTCGACCGGCCTTCCGCGTTGCCCCGGCTGCACCTCGTCCGCGATCTGGTGGAGGCGGCCGGCGTCGGTCTCGCCCCCGGCTCCAGCATCCCCGGGTCGCTCGGGGACATCAGCATCTGCTCCGAGTCCACCCTGGGCGCACTGCAGGACCTCGCCGAGAAGTCCGACGTCCCGATCGTCGTCCGGGACGGGTCTGTGCTGCTCGGCGCGGCGGTCGGACAGGAGCCGGCACCCGTACACATCGATCCGAACTTGAACCTCGTCTCCCGCGTCGACGCGCAGAAGGAGGACGGCGCGCCGCCGAAGAGGGCCGAAGACGCGTCGATCCCGGCGCTGCCCGGCGCCGGTGCAAAAGCCCCACCCGTGCGCACCGGACTGGACGTCACCGTGCTCGGACACCCCGGCCTGCGGGCCGGCCAGGTCGCGACGCTCACGGGCATGGACGACGTACCGGCCGGACCCCTGCGCATCAGCCACGTCTCGCACACCTACAGCGCGGCTACCGGCTACACCTGCGCGCTGGCGCTGACCGCCGTCGCGGCGGGCAAGCGGGTCCGCCTCACCGGGGGCGTCCAGGGCGTCGTCGACCGCTGGCAGGACGTCGTCGCCCGCGACCGCTCCGACCATCCGGCCGTCGACGTCGGACAAGTCACGGCCTACCGCAGTGGCAAGGACAAGAAGCATCTGGCGGACCTGCACTACGGGCAGAGCCCACAGCCGGACGTGGTCGCGCCCAGCGTCGCGGGACCCGTCGACAAGGACGTCACACTGCACAGCAAGCCGATCGCCGCACCGTTCGCGTTCCACAAGACCGGGCTCGTGACCCCGGTCTACCCCGGGATGCGCGCTGTGCTGGCGCACAACCGGAGCCTGGTCAACGACGCGATCGTCACCGGTTGGCTCTGGTCCGAGCAACCCCGCTTTGAGCCCCCGGCCAACGAGCCCGGCGACTACTGGCTTGCGCTGCCCACCCAGATCGGCGGGGACGGCCTGCCCACCGGCAGCGGCGTCAACGATCTGATCGACGCTCAGGGACGCCGCGTCGTCCAGGCCAGGGCGCTGCACGTGCTGGTCGGCGGCCCGAAGCTGCCGCCCGTGGGAACCCGGCCCGAAGCCCCGCCCGACGACACCGTGACCATCGAGCACCACAGCGGAACGACCATCAAGATCTCGGCCACCGGCGAGGTGACGATCACCACCGACCACAAGACCCTGACCCTGACCAACGGGCAGGTCTCACTGAAACTCGACGGCACGAAGGTGGCGGTGTCCTGATGCCCGCCGTACTGACCACCGCCTCGAAGCTCGTCTGCGCACACGGCGCCGAGCTCATCGTCCAGGCCTCCACCACCGCCCTCAGCGCCGCCGGTTCCCCGGTGCTCGTCCAGGCCGACTTGCTGGCCGCAACGGTCTCCCAGTGCACGAACACCAACGCCAACCTCGGGCAGAAACCCTGCCTCAAGGTCACTTCGGTGATTGCGGGCGCCAGCACCACCCTCACGGTGGCCGGACAGCCGGTGATGCTGGAAACCGCCCGGGGCCTGACCGACGCCACCCCTCCCCTGCCTGTGCTGTGGATGGTCAGCACGGCCGGCCAGAGCGTACTGGAGGCGTCATGAGCCTTCCGCCCGGCAGCCCCGGCACGCCCGTGAGGGCTCCCGTCGGCGACGAGGCCCGCTACGGCTCCAGCTTCCTCCTCGAGGACGGCGACCTCGTGATCTCCACCAGCGGCGCACGAGGCGAGCTGAAGCTCGTGCACGGCCTGCCGAACCTTCAGCAGGCCCTGGTCCTGCGGCTGCTCACGCCGTACGGCAGCGACCAGGTGAACGCCACCTACGGGCTGGACGTCAGGCGCGCGCTGACCGGCGACCTCGGTCGCCGGGCGGTGAAGGACCTGATCCGCCTCGAAGTGGTGAGGACGCTGGCCACGGATCCCCGGGTACGGGAGGTCACCGACGTGGTCTTCGACGACGATCCGCAATTCGCCGCGCAGACGGGAAGCGCGGTCAGCAGGCCGGCCGACCGGCGCAATGGTGGCCGGCGGGCGGTCGTGACCGTGGAGACGGTGCAGGACACCACGACGCTGATCCCGGTGGATCTCATGCCGGTGGGGAGCTCTGACCGATGACCGAGTTCGGGGTGACCCAGGAAGGGTTCGTCCTCAAGGGGCTCGACGCCATCCTCGGCGACGCCAAAGCGCGCGCCGGGCAGATGTGGGCCACTCTCGGCCTTCAGCCGGACCTCAGCGCCACCAGCCCGTTGCTCAAACTGATCGAGGCCACAGCACAGGAGGACGCCGAACTCTGGAAGCGGCTGCAGGACTTCTACTACAGCGCCTTCGTCTCCACGGCCACGGGCGACGCCCTCGACCTGCTCGGCGATGACGTGGGTCTCGTCCGGCGGGACGCGTTCGCCACCGGAGCGGTCACGCTCACCCTCACCGGGGGCCTGTCCGGGCGCACCTACATCGTGCCCGAGGGCACGATCCTGCTGGCCCCCACGCGGGGACAGTCGTTCGCGACCCTGGCTGCGGCCGAACTCACCACCGACGTCACCGAGCGGTCCGTCGATGTGCGTGCCTTCACCCGAGGCACGGACGGCGACGTGCCCCTCGGCACCATCACGGCGATCGACCCGGCGTACCGGGCCGTCTATCTGGCCGACTTCGGACCCGCCGACGTGAACGTGACCAACGAACACGAATTGTCCGGCGGTGACGGCCGTGAGGACGACGACACCTACCGCGGCCGCCAACTCGGTATCTCCCGGACCCTGTGGACCTCCGAGGCCGTCGGCCAGGCGGTGCTCGACGTCGACGGCGTCATCGACGTACTGCTCTCGGATCCGCTCGGCGGGGTCGACGTGTCCCAGAGCTTCTTCAACGAGTTCAGCTTCGGGGAGCGGTTGTTCAGCGCCGAACGGCGGATCGGCGAGCCGTACACCTTCGATCTCGTCGTGGCGCACGACTTCCGCTGGCCATGGCGGACCACCGGCAGCGTGCCGGGGGTGTACGAGCGGGTCGCGGAAGTGGCGGACCGCGTCCGGCCCGCAGGGGTGCACCCCAACATCGTCGAGGCCGACCACATCGACGTAGGAGTGCGGGCTCGCGTGATCGTGGAGCGCGGCTACGACGAGGCGGCCCTGTCGACGGCAATCCGCGCCAGGCTCACCGACACGCTCGGCGGCGACCTGCGGCTGGGCACCGCCGTGCTCTACAGCAAGGTGATGCGGGCGATCGTCGAAGTCCCCGGTGTGGTCGACGTCCAGCGGCTGCACCTACGGCGCTACCCGCCCGCGTTCGGCCGGATCACCTTCGGCGAAGTGCCGCACCAGACCACGGTGGTGGACGCCGCGGTCGGACAGAACCTCCTGATGGGGCCGACGGAGCTGCCGGTGTTCCGAAGCGACGCCGCTCTGCACGACCTTGAGCTGGTGACCGCGTGACCCTGCCCGCCGCTCTCGACCTCGCCTCCGCCGCCCTGGGCGCCGTGGGCCGGATGTCGGGCCTGCTGACCGAGCCGTTCGCCGCCGGTGCCGACGTGCTGCACCTGGTGCTGACCCCCGTCACCGGCTCACCGCAGTCGGCCGACATCACCCGCTACGACTTCTCCGACCACGTCGCCCGCTTCGGCGCGTCGCCCACACCGTCCTACGTCGTTCGGACGCTGCGGGACCTCGCGTACGACACGCAGGTGATCGTCACCGTAGTGGACCCCGCTCTGCCCGGCGGCACGGGCAACGCCCTGGTGCACTTCCCCGCGGGCGCGCTCTCCGGCGAGTCCGTGCCGTTGCTTCCGCCTGCGGGCGCCTCCGACGCTGCCCGGCTGACCCGGATCACCGTGAAGCGGCGCAAGGGGCGGGACTTCGTGGAAGTGCAGGACCCGGCAGACGGAAAATGGGCGATCAGCGCGCTGCTCGGCAACACCGCTCGGCTGCTGTGGGTACTCGGCGGCGAGCGCGACCTGTTGCGACGTCAGATCGCCCGCACCGCTACCCAACGACAGTTGAAGACCGCCCTTGGCACCGGCCTGGATCTGATCGGCGCCGACCTCGCCGTCCCCCGCTTCCCACCGCTGCCCTACTCGGTGGACGACGACACCGTCGCGCTCTACCACCTCGACGACACGCCGGGCGCGCCGATCGGTGCCGAGGACTTCACCGGGCGCTTCCCCAGCCGCGTCCCCCACCACGGAACGCTCTCGGGTGCTGCCGCTGCCGGCGCCCCAGGCCGGTTCGGCTCGGCCGTCGCGTTCATGGGGTCCGGTGCGGTGACCGCCCCGTCCGACCCGGTCTTCGACGTCCCCGCGGCCGCCGGCCTCACGGCCGAGTGCTTCGTCAAACCCGACCTGGGAACGCCCGACGCAAGGGTCCTCGCCCGGCGCGGCGCCACCGGCGCGGGTTGGTCGATCGAGGTCGGAGCCTTCGGTCGAGGCCTGGACCGTGCCGTCCGCGCCACCGTCTCCGACGGCGCCACCGAGCGGGTCCTGCACAGCGACCGGCAGCTGCCCGTCGACCGGTTCAGCCACATCGCCCTCGTCCTCGACCGGTCCGAGGCGTCCGTCGCACTGTGGGTGGACGGTGTCCGTGCCGACCTGCAGGACGCCGGCCCGCTCGGCGCACTGACCGCCGCCGCGCCGCTGGTGATCGGGCCGGGCAGCGGCGCGACACTGCGCGCGACCGTGGCCGAGGTACGCATCAGTCGGGTGGCGCGCCCCGACCTCTCCCCCGTCCTCGGCGAGAACGACGACCACTACCGCCGACGGCTGCGGATCTTCCAGCGCTGGACGCTTCCCACCCCGCACGCGATCGCCGCCGTCCTCAACGACGCGGTCGGCGAGATCGGCCATGTCAAAGACCCCCTCGTCATCGACGACGCCGACGCCCCGATCATTCGCGGCCACTCGCTCGTACGGGTGGTCCCCGCCGCACTCGCACCCGGCGAGAGCATCGACGCGGTCGGCCGCCGGGCAGCCGACGAGGAACAGCTCTACGGCGATCCGGACGACCTGGCCATCGACCCCGTGCTGCTCCTTCGGCACGACCGGCCGGAAGCCGACTACGGTCCGGTGGCGACCGGCGACCCGCACCTGATGCAGCCGCCGACGGCGCAGGCGCTCGACCGGCTGCTGACCCTGGTGTCCTCCGCCGGTCCCACCCGCCTCCAGGTGTCGAGCGCCTGGACGCCCGGAGCCCCGGACGCCCGCGCGGCCGGCCGAGGCGTCATTGTGAACCACCCCACCATCAACGCCCCCAGACTCGCCGCCCTAGCCCACCGGGCCGGATTCGCCCTGGTCAGAACCTTGAAGCCGCCGGTCGGTGTGTACGCGTCCTGCGCCCCCGGCGCCCCTTTCACCCTCGGCGCGCAGGGATCCGCGAACCCCGACGAGCTCCCGTCCGTCGCCGTCGGCGCCGCACTCACGCTGATGGCGTCACCGGTGCCTCCGGCAGGCGCCGAGCTTCACTGGTCCGTGGCCACGGGCAGCGGCCCCGCAGCGGTGCGTCTGACTCCGTCGGAGTCAGCCGGCCAGGCCTCCGTTCAGGGCCTGAGCGCGGGCACGGTCCAGGTGAGCCTGGACATCGTGTACGGCGGATTCTCGGCCACCGCGTCGGCCGCGGTCAGGGTGGTGCCGACGACGGTCGCGGACGGCTCGTCGATCGCGGCCGACGGCACCCCGAACCCCGGTCCCGTGGTGGCCGGGGAACCCGCCGACCATGTCGATCCGGCGCTGCTCGCCTCGGTCTCCGACGGCCGCGCGGCATTCGCCACTGCCGACGCCCGCCGGATGCAGCGCGGCGTCGCCCGGCGGCTGATCGAGCTGCTCGACTCCCTCGACGCCACCCCGGGCACGCTGACCGTGCTCTCGGCGTTCGTCCCGCCGCCGGCCGCCGGCGCACCGACGCTCGCCTCCCAAGGCCGGGCGCTGACTCTGCGTCACTCGACGCTCGACGCCGGCCGACTGGCGGCACAGGCGCACGGCGTCGGCTTCAGCCGGGTCGCCGTCGCCGGGACCACCGTGGAGGTGCTGCACCGCGCCGAGGACCTGATCGCCGTCCGCGGCGGCACCCTGGTCGAGGAAGGAGACACCATCTCCCTCCACGTCGAACCCAGCCCCGCCGCGGTCTCCCCCACCACCCGCCTCAGCTGGTCCAGCGGACCGCTCGCACCGACCTCGGGACAGGCCGACGTGACGGCCACCTCACTGTCGACAGTGGATCTGGTCGGACGCCGGGCCGGCTGGGTCTGGGCGCAGGCCGCGTTCCGCGAGGCGGGCGCCAACGGCCCGAACGCCCTGCAGGTGCGGCTGAGCAGCGCCGTGCCCGCAGGCTCCATCATCACCCGCGACCAGTACGACCTGATCATGAACGTGGTGCGCGTGCTGCATCCCCTCGGCGTCGAAGTGCTGACCCATGGCATCCGCCCGGCCGTGGTCGAACTCGCCGGCCGCCCCTTTGCCGACCCCGACTACACCTACCCGAAGTTCCGGCTCCACCGCCCCGCTCCCCGACTTCGAAAGGACGTCGAGCATGGCTAATGTCTCCTTCACCCCGACGTTCCACCACACGGACTACATCGACAACCGGGACCGGGTGCAGGCCGGAGGCCCGAACGGGTTCAACGCACGCTTCCGTGCCCTGGAGGCCGACCTCACCACGCTGTCCACGGTGATCACGGACGTCGACACCACGCTCGACACGCTCGGCGCGGGACCGCCACCGACACAGCACACGCTCACCCTGTCCCCGGCGCTGGTCCCCGTGGCCGGCGCGTCTGCCTGGGTGATCGACACCGCTGGATACGCCTCCCGCTCCGGAACCCTGACCACTCTGGCCGGGGTGCAGTCGGTGTCGGTACCCAACGGCGCGCGCCTCGTCTCGCTGCGCTCGCTCGGCCAGAACAGCGGTACCGGCACGCTCAGGATCACCCTGCTCCGGGCCCGGCTGCTGTCCGCGGTGACCACGGCCGAGCGGATCGCCCGGGTCACAGGCGACACCAACCCCTTCGACCGCAACGAGTCGGCCGACGCCAACTTCGCCCTGGTCGACACCACGGCCTTCCGCTACTTCATCCTCGCCACCCTCGACGGCGCGGTGGCCGGGGACACCGTCACCCTCTCCGGATTCCAGGTCATCTACACCGCCTGACGGCCCGCCGTCCGGCGGGCACTGGACCAACCCAAGGAGCGCACATGGCCATTCCCGGCGACCTCTACATCAGCGTCGACTTCGGTTCGTCGCCCACGAAGGACAACGGCAGCCGCCCCTACACGGGCTCGAACCCCCAGTGGAACAGCTCCAGCATCTGGCTGGCCGGCGGGCCGAACGATACCCAGACCCACGTCGGCACCCCCACCACGATCAAGGTCAGGGTCAGCAACATGGGTGAGAGCCCGGTACGCGCGGTGCGGGTCGACGCCTACGTGATGAACCCTCACGTCGGGCTCGCCCAGCCACAGCAGGCGATCCAGCGGCTGTCAGGCAGCGTCGGTTCGATCGCGGCCGGCTCCGGCAGCACCAGCCCGTCGGACGCGCACGTCGTCACCTGCATGATTCAGGATCCGGCCGAGGGACCGATCCCCTGGACACCGACCGAGCCGGAACTCAGCGGCACGGTCAACGGCGACGGCCATCTGTGCGTGATCGCGAACGTCTTCGCCGACGACGACGGGCACCAGCTGCTGGAGGGCGAGAACTTCAATGTCGTCGACGACCAGCACCAGGGCCAGCGCAACATCCAGTTGCTGGCGGCGTCGAAGCTACGGCCCAAGCAAGCCGAGTTCCTCCTCATGCCGGCGCCGGTGGAGACGGAGACCCGGGTCACGATCGAGAGGGTCGACCCCGAGATCGCGATCGGCGCCGGCGAGCGCTGGCTGCTGCTCTCGCACCGTGACATCTCGGAGGACTGCGAGAAGGGCGGGCTGGTGCTGCACCACAAGGGCAAGCGGTTCCCGCTCTTCCTCTCCGACGCCGAGCTGCAGGTCCGGCTGACCGTCGACGACTGCGAGGAGTCCGAGGGCTGGCTGACGCCGTTCGAGCAACCGCGGCGCGCCCGGATCCGGTTCCACCTGCCCAAGGAGGACAAGCTGGGGGCACTGCACGTCTTCGAGATCGTGCAGCGTGACTGCGAGGACCGGGCCCTCGGCGCGCTGCGCATGCTCGCGTTCGTCAACGGGTGAACCCGCGTGCCCCCGAACCTGCACGTCCCGGTACGGGTCAGGGTCGTCGGCGTGCCGGACGAGGAGACCCTCGAACTCCTCACCCGGCGCGTCACGGCCCTGGTGGCCGCCCGGCTGGCAGCCGCGCGACGCGAGCTGGGGACGGGGCACCCGGGCGGACGCCCACGGGAAACACACGAGCTGTACGACCCGTCCCGGGACACGGGCTCCGGCTACGAGCTGCCGTCCTACCAGGGAGGCGGGAAGCCGACGCAGGTGCCGGTGCGGGGCCATCGCCCGTGGACCGTATTGCGGGCGGTGCACTTCCGGACCACCGTCGGCGCGTTCCTGGACGCCGTCGAGCGGCAGCGCGACGAGCCGTTGACGGCGCGCGCACTCTACGACGAACAGGCCGCGGAGGAGCGATGGGTCGCCCTCTGGCTCGTCCAGGTGAACGACACCACGTCGCTCACCGACCTCGAACCGATCCTCTACGCCCGTGCCGCCGAGCTGTCCCGGCTAGGCCCACGGGAGATCCTCACCTCTCTGATCAGCCCGTTCGACAACGCCTGGCAGGACCTCGTCCGGCTGGACAGGACCGGTCAGGTGCGGGCCCTGATCCCGTCGCCCGGGGTCCGCGACCAGCGCCGGGTGGAGGGCAACGGCCAGGACGCGGTGGTCAGTCACGGCGGCTGGGTGCTGTTCGCCTTCATGAGGCTGCCGGGCATCAGCGTCGAGGAGGTACTGGACGTCGGCGCCCTCACCCAGGTACTCGTCCCGGTGCCGGACGCCGCCAGGCTCGTGGACCAGGAGCACTTCGCCCACCGCTGGGGGGTCGCCTGGAACCGCTTCGCCGAGGAGTTCGCGACGGAGCACGTCACGGTCCGGATGCTCGGCGCCCGCCTGCGCAAGCGCGTGCTCGCGCAGGCGGCGTACTACCTCATCACCATCGCGGCCGACGAGCAGGCCTCGACCGCGGCCTCGGCGCATGACCAACAGGAGCTGCTCGGCGAGGGGATGGTGGTACTGACCCCCGAGCTCCTCAGCGCGCTGCCGTCCCCGGTCGCCGCCCACGCCCGTTCGGTGGCGAGCCCGCCCGCGCCGACCGGGATCCGCGCCGGTCCCGACGTCGGGCTGCTGCCCGGCTGGCCGGTGCTCCTCGTCCACGCGGAGATCGCGCTCGGCCCGGACCGTCTCGCCGCGGCGCTGCAGGGACCCCTGGCCCGCCGCATCGCCGACGACCTGCGCCGGCTGATGCGGGCCGGAACCGGCCTGGACCACTGGGTGTTCAAGGTATGGGCGCTGCTGGACGAGGCGAACGCGGGCGGACCGCCGCAGACCCGGCCTCCCGGTGGCACCCTCGTCGAGCACATGCTCGGTGATCTGGACCGCACCGGTGACTTCGTCCCCTTCTACGACCAGACCGATGAGACCGGCCACTTCGGGCTCAGGGCGTGGCTCCTGGCCATCAGCCTGCCGACACGGTTCGCCGATCACCCCCGTGTCCGGCGGCTGCACGAGGAACTCACTGCCGCCCGCGTCGGCACAATGCGCAACCTGTACCTCCCGGATGACACGGGCGGCGCCGTCCTCATGGGCCGGGCCTCAAACCGGACTTGGGCCATCGGCACCGTTCTTGGCGACCTCGACGACACATACCTCGTCAGCCGGGACGCCCAGCGGATCAAGGACGCGAGGCTCACGGCACTCAAGGAAGCGCTCGTCAGACACCGGGCCGCCATCCTGGCCGAGGCGGCGACCGGAAAACTCCCCAAGGACATGGACGAAGAGGGCTTCGCCCGCGAGGCACTCGCCCGTGCCCTCAAGGACGTGCCGATCGGCAAGCAGGACATCGAGGACGTGACGATCGAGCGCAGCATGAAACTGCTCTCGGTGCGCCGCCGGGACATCCAGGGCCTTCCCTCGTACGACATCCGGCTCGTGTTCGTCGAGCGGACCGAGGGCGGGCGCTGGCGGCCGGTCGGCGACGAGGTGAGCGAGACCTCCGGAGACTTCGAGGCCCGTCTGATCTGGTGGGAACTCGGCAGGGCGGGCGAGTTCTACGAGACGTTCGGTCTTGCCGTGACCGTCGTCGGGGTGGTGCTCGTCGCCTGGGAGGCCGGGCTGCTCGCCCTGCTCGTCGAGGCGGCCGGCGGTGCCACCGCGCTCGCGGTGTCGATCACCCTGTCGGAACTGGTCTGGCTGCTGAAAGTCGCCTTCACGGACGAGAAGTTCACCCTGCGCGGATTCTTCATGGCCGCGCTGGACGGCTATCTGATGGCCCTCGGGTTCCGGTTCGGCGGTCTGCTCGGCCGTTGGGGCGCCGAGAAGATCGGCACCGCGACCCTGCGCCGGGTGGTCTCGGGCTGGATCGCCGAGCGGCTGGTCGCGGGGGTCGCCGGAGGCGCGATGACGGCCGCACTGGAACGGTTCGCCGATGACGTCCTCAGGGTCGCCACGGGCGAGGGATCGTGGTCCGGGATCGGGGACTATGTGCGGGCGATGGCCTTCGGGGCGGCGGTCGGCGTGGTCGGCGAGTTCGCGCTCCAGCCCGCGCTGCACAGCCTGCTCGCCGGCGGCCGTACCGCGCTGGAGTCGACCGCGGAACTCGTCGCCAGGATCCGGGCGGAGGGCTGGAGCGCCGTCCAGTTCTCGGCGGGGGTGACCGAGGCGCTGGCGAACCTGCGCGCCGGCCTCACCACCCTGGCCGGCGACGCCGCCGCGCGCGGATTCAGCACCGCCCTCGCCGATCGGCTGGGCCCCGTCATCCGTGAGCTCGGCAGCGGAGCGGTCGCCGTGCGGGTGCTGGAGCTGTCCGGGGCGCGGCTGACACCCACGGCCACCGAGGGGCTGCAACGGTTCCTCAAAGCCGCGCAGGTCTCGGCATCACCGACCCGCTCGCTGGAACTGGTCCGGATTTTCGCCCAACACCCGCAAGAGACAGTCCACTTCCTGGAGGCCCTCGCCACGTTGGAGACGGACGCCGCACGCCACCTGGTCTCCGGCACCTTCGGCAGCACCCAGGAACTTGCCGCGTTGCTGGGCCGGATCAGCCACTACGAGCCGGCCCAGCAACGGGCCGTCGTACGACTGCTCGGTGAGCTGGGGATCGTTGCGGCGGAGCCGGCGGGCACCCTCACCACCGAGCAGGTGCTGAACCGTCAGCTCGCGGCGTCGTTGCGGGTCCAGGCAGCCGGACAGGCGGCCGAAGGATCGCGGCTGCGTACGCTCGCCACCCGCGCCAGGGAACAGGCCGACCGCGCCGCGACGAGCGGCAACGCCCGTCGGGCGGCGGCCAAGCGGGCGGAGGCGGACAAGCTCGAGCGCCGCGCAGACATCGCGGAGTCCGCCGGCGAGCAGGCGAGAGCCCAGGCGGAGCAACTGCCGGCCGGCGCCGGGCCGAAACCAGCCGACGTGGTCCCCACAGACCCCGAACTCGACGCGGCCTTCGCGGCACTGGAGTCCGGGACCTCGGCGACCGGCGGTCCACAGGCATGGGTTCGGCTGCCGGTACGCGCCGTACGGGGCAACGCACCCGTACTGGAACGCCTGGTCCGGCCACTGTTCCGCAGCCTCAGCGGCAACCGCGTGGTCTTCCGGGTGGAGGGCGGATCCGGGACGGCCCAGAGCCGCAGCTTCGTGAATATCGACCAGGCGGGAAACGTACGCCTGGCCACCGGCGGCAAGGCTTTGAACCTCAACTTCGGTGTCTTCGAGCGGGCCGTCGAGTTTCTGCTGGAGAACCGATCCGGGGCACGGCTCAAGGTCTTCGAGGTGGAGGAGAACTGGTTCCAAGCAATGCGCGGCGTGTCGACGCCGGAGCAGGGCAAGGCGGCGCGATTCGTCGTCACCGAGCCGGTCACCGGGGCCCGGACCCCGCTGCACGGCCCGGGCCAGGCGCCGGGGATCTCCGACGTCCCGGGCCTGCCGAGAATCGTGGACACCCGCTACGGCGTCGACCAGTTGCAGGTGCCCGCGGAGCTGCTACCGGAGTTGCAGGAGTTCATCGTGCCCAACACCGGCCGGGTGCTGGAGTTCACCCCATGAGGCACGTCTACCACGTACCCGACGACGGCGGCCCGGAAGCCGGGGACGAGGTCGTGCGCGCCGTCCGGACCGCCGTGCTCCGCGGGGTGACCCGCGCCGTCCAGGACCTCGTCGGGGACGGCACCCGATCCTCCGGGGAGATCGTTCCGCTGCTGCGCCCACCGCCGCGCCGCTGGACGGGTCCGGGCGGAGGCGATCCGGGCGACGGGCCGGGAGAGCAGCGGCACGTTGCGGTGCCGAGCTACCAGGACCAGGGTCGCTCGGTGGCCGTACCGGTCGTCCCGAAGCCGGCCGGCGCTCCGTCCGGCACGGCGTCCGCTCCCCCGGCTCACCCCCTGGTGACCGCCGTCAACGACGTCGCGGCCCAGGTACGACGGGCCGAGCAGGCGCACTCGCCGGTGCAGCCCACGGTGCGTCCCGGCACCGGGATTCTCGGCCGGATGTGGGCCCGCGCTGCGGCCGAGGACACCGGCCGGCTGCTACGGCCGACACGGGCAGACCTGGAACAGGTGGAGGGACGGCTCATCCGGGTGGTGAGCGCCGAGGCGCTGCGGATCGCCGGCGTGCTGCTCGACCGCAACGAGACGGTGGTACGGAGGGAGGCCGCCCGGTACGGCGAACCGAACGCGACGGTGCCCGGCAGCCCGGCGGTCCGGTTGCGGGCGGCGGCGACCGAACTGGCCGTACTCCAGCGCCGGATCCTCGACCGTGTGAGGCAGACCGGGAACGCCAGGATGGCCGCGGTCCCCTACGCACCCCAGGCCGGCGGCCCGCTCGACCCGTCCCACTTCGACGACGTCATGGCCGGTGACAACGCCCGTGCCGACGTCGAGGTGCAGCACGAACTGCTGCCCCGGCTGAACACGCTGAGGCGCATCTACGGCGCGGAGTTCCCCATTCTGCTCGGGCGCAACCTGGACTACGCGCAGTTCGCGGTGATGGATCCGGGGCGGTTGGCCCAGGCGGTCGGCGGGACGACCTCCGACGTGCTGCGGAGCATCGCCCAGCTCCGCGGCAGGCTGACCGAGGAGTCGGTGTGGCAACTGCCCCCGCTGCTGGAGGCCGCGAGGCACGTGCTGGGCGTCGTCCCCGGGACGCCCGCCGCGGAGGCGCTGGACAGGTATCTGGCCCAGATGAAACGGGACGAGATCATCCGGCAGCTGCTGCTGACCGCACTCGGCATCACATTGGCGATCGCCGCCACCGTGGCCACGGCGGGCGCCGCCGCACCCGCCGCCGGAGCCGGAGCAGCCGCCCTGGCCGGCGGGCTCTCCCTGGCCACGGCGGGAGTGTCGGTGTTCGGCGCGGTGGAACAGTACGAGAGCTACTCCTTCGGCCGCGCGGCCGCACACGCATCCCTCGACCCGATGACCGCCCTGGCTCGCGAGGACCCGTCGATCGTCTGGCTGACGGTGTCCGTCCTGGGAGCCGTGGCCGACGTCGGCGCCGCGATCGTCGCCGTCCGGAACATGGCCCGCCTCGCCAAACTGGCGGTCGGGGCGAAGGAGTTCGCCGGCCTGGAGCAGGCGGCCCGCGCGCAGGCCAGGGTACTGGCCGCCGAGGGCCGACTCGCGGGCACCGAACAGGAGTTCGTGGACGCAGTACTGAAGTCGGCGAAGCGGCAGATCGGCGGTGCTGCCGCCAAGCCCTCCCTGCGATTCGGCTCCTACTTGTTCCGGCCCAACCCTGGCGGTCCACGGACGCTGCCCGAGGCGGTGGCGCTCGCCAAGTCGAAGGGGATCCGAATCGAGCACGACATTCTCATCGGGCTCGACAGCAGAATCGACATCAACAAGGAATTCGCCTACTACGGCAACAAGGTCCTCCGCGATCAGCAGGTTGGGTGGAAGCACCTGACCGGGAAGATCGGCCCGCCCAAACCCGGCGTCCTGCCGACGTACTGGACGGAGGAGCCGATCGAGGAAGTGAGCACCATGATGGCGGTGCGAATGCACCCGGATGTCCTGGACTCCGATGAGGCCATCGTCGCCGTACTCGCACACGAGATGCACGAGATCAACTACCTGCGGACCGAGCTCAGCGGTGGCACCCAGATCAGCGGCAGGGCGTACGAAAGACTGGTCGACGGCAACATCGGCACCCTGCACCGGGAGGCGTGGCGGATCGCACTCGCACTGGTCGACAGGATGCGCGCCACACTCCCCTGACCGGGGCTTCCGCTCTGCATGTGTGATGCCCGTCGGGTATCAGAGGCGCCATAAGAGTTCTTGGACGGAGCCCCGTTGGCGGACAGAGGCTGTGAGAGCAAGCCAGCCACCGACAGCCAGGAGCCAAGATCAGGAGAGTTTTCCTCACCGGCGGATCCGGATACATCGGCAGGGCGACGATCAGCGCGCTGCTCCGGCAAGGGCACACCGTAGAGGCGCTGGCGCGCAACGACCGGGCCGCCGAGATCGTCAGGGCCCTCGGAGCGCCTCCGGTCTCCGCCGGCCTGACAGACCTCGGCGTCCTCAACGCTGCGGCAGCCCGCGCGGAGGCAGTCGTGCACCTGGCGCAGGCCAAGTCCGGTGACGAGGACCTGGCGGCCGCCACCGCCATGCAGGACGGCGTTGGCACCGGCCCCTACGTGCACACGGGCGGCACCTGGGTCTACGGCGACACCCAGGGCGTGGTCGACGAGACCGCCCCCTGGAACCCGCCGTCCCTGGTCGCCTGGCGCAAGCCTGTCGAGGAAGCCGTTCTCCAGCGGGCGCAGCAGGATGGGGATTGATGCATCAATCTCATTTGATGTAACTTCGAGATATGGGATCGCACCCGAGGGACGTGACCGTCACGCCGCCCCAGTTCCTCCGGCTGGCCGCGCACCCACTGCGCTGGCGGCTGCTTACGGCACTGGCCGACGGCGATCAGCGGGTCCGTGAACTGGTGGAACGTGTCACGGAGCCACAGAACCTGGTGTCGTACCACTTGCGGCTGCTGCGTGACGGCGGCCTGGTGGCGGCCAGGCGCAGTAGCTTCGACGGCCGGGACACCTACTACCACCTCGACCTGGAGCGTTGCGCTGAGGCGCTCGCGGCCGGCGGTGCCGCCCTGCACCCGGCACTGCGCCAGGCGCCCGCACTCCCCCGCCGTCGGGTCACCGGTGCGCGATCCCACCGTGTCACGGTGCTCTTCGTGTGCACCGGCAACAGTGCCCGCTCGCCGATCGCCGAAGCCCTGCTGCGCCACCACACCGCCGGCCGCGTAACGACGGCCAGTGCGGGCACCAGCCCCAAACCGCACCTGCACCCGCATGCGGTCCGGGTGCTGCGCGAATCGTTCGCCATCGACCTCTCCGGCGGGCGCACCCAGCACGTGGACGACCTGTCCGACCGTCGCTTCGACCACGTGATCACCCTGTGCGACAAGGCTCGCGAGGTCTGCCCGGAGTTCGGCCCGCGACGGGTCCACTGGAGCATTGCCGACCCTGGCGCGGCGGATGACACCGGCCGGGTCGGCTATACGGCCTTTCAGCACACGGCAGCAGACATAGACACCCGCATCAGGCACTTGATGCCGGTCCTGAACATCCCCGAGACCGTTGCGAGGTCCGAGTCATGACCACTCACGACGAATACGTCAGCGTCCGCTACCTCGTCGATGACGTACAGGCCGCCGCCGACTTCTACACCACCCACCTCGGGTTCACACTGCACTCCAGCGCCGCCCCCGCCTTCGCCGACGTGGTCCGCGGCCGGCTGCGGCTGCTCCTGTCGGGCCCGGCGAGTTCGGGCGCCCGGGCCACCCCGAAGGAGTCAGCCGCCTCGGGCGGCAACCGCATCCACCTCACCTTCGACGACCTCGACGCCGAGATCGCTCGGCTGCGCAGCGCCGGTCTCACTTTCCGCAGCGAGGTCGTCGCCGGCCCCGGGGGACGTCAGATCCTGCTGGCCGACCCGGCAGGCAACCTCATCGAACTGTTCCAGCCCGCCCACCCGAGGCACTAGCTGCTACGGCGTCGTCGATCCTGCCGGCTGCCACCAAGCGGCCGAGGCATCACGCAGGGTGTTGGTGCCGCAGTGCACCTCACCCATACCGAGGTGGTACGTGTACCAGTCGTCGATGTACGACACCTTCAGCCCCGCCCGCACGTAGGCCGCTGTGACGGCTTGGGTGAAGATGTCCTTGCCGCCGATGACGGGACCCCATTGGCGAGGAGCGAGGTAACGGTCACGGCTGAGGAGGATGCCGTTGACCGCGCCGGGCACGTACGCGCTCGTCGCCACGGTTGCCCGTGCAGCCGCAGCTGAGTCGTTCCCGCCCCTGGCAAGCCATCGCTGCTGACCACGCTTCTCCACCGCGTCCAACAGGGGCGTGTTACCACCCATGCGCGTCAGTCGCGGCACAGGGACGTTCTCCCCGCCGTCCGTACGGGCCATCGAGCCGCGGGTGTAGAGCGCCGGCACGCGCACGATCTCGTCTTCGGTCACGCCGGTCTCACGTTTGAGGGTCTCCAGATTGGCCGCGATCCGCTGGGCCGCCATGGTGTTGTCCCCCACCAGGTGCCGAGAGGCGAGGGCCTGGTCGATGGTCTCCTGCAGCGGTGGGGAGCCCCCGAGCCCCGGAACGGAGAACATCTTGGTGCCGCCATGGCCCGCGCGCTTGGCGTCACGCAGCAGTTGCAGCCCCGCTTCCGGGTCGGCAATGCCGATCCGCCAGCCTCGCGGGGTGTCGGCGGGCAGGAACTGCACGAACTCGTCGACGTGCCCGACTTCCAGCCAGGAGGTGTCCAGGAGCAACGGGTCCTGCAGTCCCTGGGACTTCAGCAGCGTGCGCATCGTCGCAGAGGGCCGCTTGCCGCTGTCCTTGCGCCACCCCATGATGATCCGCCCGGCCGGGAACGAGCGGCCGTTGTGTGCGTACGGCGGGACGGTCTCCAGGTTCCCCATGGAGTTGAGCGACCAGTCCGCCGGTGCCGACCTGTCGAAGGCCTGAACGACGCCGATGTCCCGTCCTCGGACCTTCTCGAACAGCTCCCGGCCGGCCTCACGATTCGGTTGCGCGGAGCGCAGCATCACACGGATCACTCGCCGGCGTCCGTCCGTTCCGGTCATGCTGACATAGGCCGGCTCGACGAAGTCCTGCGCCCAGGGGTCCGAGTACTTGTCGAACGTCACCAGCGGCCGGGTGATGCCGGCTTTCTGCACTTCCCTCTTCAGGTCGGTGACGAACTTCCCCTGCAGCCCGCTCCAGTCTGCGTCGCTGTCGAGCTTGGTGACCATCACCTGCTGGGTCTGCTGCAGATGATGGTGGGTGAGGAGCGGAGCGACGCGCAGGGTGACAGAGTCGGATGTGGTCCGGTCGCCGACCGCCACGCTCAGGCGGATGACCGTTCTGCCGTCCCATGTCCGGGTGTCCCGGATCACGTCGGTGGCCTCGACCCCGAACTCCACGCCGGAGCGCAACTCAGCGGCCGACAAGGTGGTCCGCGGCGTGACCATGACCCAGTTGCCCGCACGCTTGAGGTAGACGTGGGTGTACTTGGCTCCAGTGGTGACCTTGACGCTGCCCTTGGCACCCGCCGGCAGGTCCCCCATCGGCACCGAGCGGATACGGGCCAGATCGGCGACGTCGGCCGAACCGTTGACCCGTGTGTCGGAGGCGTCGTTGCACGCGGCCAGCTTGGCGTCGGACAGCGGTCTGCCGCCGGGTCCGGTGACCGGGCAACGCTTGGTGTCATCGTCGATGTTGGGCAGGTAGACCGCTCCCCGGCCCAAAGACCATCTGTCCTCACCAGTCGTGTCGGTGCCGCCGGCGACATCAACCCGCCCGTCGCGGTTCACATCAGCACGGAGATCAGCGGCCGGCTCCGCAGCCGAGGCGGGTGAGCTCGGCGCGGCCAGAACGGTTCCGACCGCGGCGAGCACGAGGACTACGGGCCCAGCAGGGTTCGTACGTATACGTCGATGTGAACGCACGGCGCGTTCCTCCTCAGTTGGGGGGTGTGCACCGTGCAAGAGATGAAAGAAGCGGCTGTGCGTTCCCTGCGCTGACAGAAAGTACGGATGCGCGTGCAGTGCCCGAGGCCGGGATGGGCCAGCTGTGCAGCAACTACTCTCCCGCTTCCGCAACCCGCTTCGATGTCCCCGCGTCCAACAGGACAGACGACTGTCGATCATCCGGGAGAGCACGTGGCGAAAAAGGACCAGACGACGGACGCGGCGAAGGAGAAGGAGAAGGACCGCGAGAAGTGGATGGCGCGTTTCCAGGTACGGCTGGCCATGCAGCCGGGCGTGGACCGGGCCGTCGTGCTCCAGGCGGTCAAGGAGGTCACGGCGCACTGCGCGGAGACCGGCGAGCACCCGCGGACCGCCTTCGGCGACCCGGACGCCTACGCCGTGCAGACCGCCGCGCGGCTGGTGCCGGCGGACCGGGCGGCGCGCGCGAGGCGGCACAACTCCGTCGTGGACGCGCTTGACTCCGTACGTGACGCGGCAGGAAAACTCGGCGGTCTGTGACCAGTTGAAGCGATAGCTTCGTCCACGGCTTGGCGCAGCGCTGACCGCTCCGAGCGCAGCGACGATCCCCTGCGCCCGGCCAGCGGCCGACGGAGGGTGATCTTAGAATCCGCAGGTCATCGGGGCTCGTGTGAGTCCCAAGATCGTCCGTCAGGCTGGGACTCGGTGCAGGTCAGCGAACTTACGCGGCCGACTTCAGGGCGACGCGGTGGTGCCCTGGGACTCGTGTTGCGACAACGCCGCAGCCGAAAAGCGGCTACGCCACCCCACTCGAAACCAGAGCCCTGACGGCCTCTGAGCTCACCCCCGCAGGGAACTCTCTACCGGGCCACCACCGTGCGCCCGGCCAACCGGCCAGATCAGACACCCGAACAGCTTGATCAACTTACGCTACGTGGCAGTGGGGCACACCCGAGCCACCGTCGGCCGGCCGGATTGCTACCGTGACAGCAGAACTGACAGCTCGGCTGTCCCGCGCGGGAACCACATTGGACGGGATGCACAACATGCAGGAACTGTGGCGCCGATTCGAAGAGTGGCTTCGACGGAACGCGCCGGGCGATTATTCCGCGCTCCGCCCAGGAGCATCAGACGATGATGTATCCAGGCTGGAGAGCCGCGTCGGTTTCCCGCTCCACGGCGAACTGAAGTCGCTCCTCTCGGAACACAACGGTGTCACACCGCGCAGGTCCAGCACGGCACCCGGCGCCTTTCTTCTCGGGTACAGCCTTCTGGATACCGAAGGAATCCTGGAATGGCATCAGAACCTTTCCGCCATGGCGCACGAGGCGGTCGAGGAAGGTTACGAGGAAGAAGTGGTCGGGCGCACCGCACACGCCCAGTGGGTTCCCTTTGCTCAGAGCCTCACAGGTGATCTGCTGTTCGTCGACCACCGTACCGGCCACGACGGAGAAGTCGGCGAGATCTCGTTCGGCGATCCCGAGTACCTGCCGCTCTGGCCGTCCATGACCGTGATGCTGACTGACCTGTGCAACGCGGTGGAGGAATCGCTGCCGCTACCGACCACGCGTCGTCGCCCCTCGGTCCACGAAGGGCGCATGCTGGAGTGGGTCACGAGCTGACCCACGAAACGAAGCGTCCTGCCGGATCGCCATGATCCGGCAGGACGCTTAGCTTTGGGTCCCGCTGTCAGCTGATGTTGCAGACCGACTTGATGTCGCAGTACTCGAACCCGGTCTGGACGAAGTACGCGTCATTGTCGAGCAGGCGGATCTCGGACGTGAACCGCCCAAGGTCGCCACCGGCATTGGTGTTCTGCGTGACCGGGACTGCGGCGCGGCCGCAGATCTCGTTCCATGACGGATACGGGTAATTGTTGTCGAGTTCCAACATCCAGCTGCCGTCGGATTGCTTGTCGGCGTAGAACTGCGCGCAGTACTTGCCCGAGGCCAGCGTCATCCCCCCGCTCTCACGGGATTTCGCAAACGGGTACTCGTCGCAGCTGGTGCCGTCCGCGTTCGGGTGGGGGTTCCACTCCGCGACCGCGAGCTCGCACATCTTCCCCCGGTTTTCCTTTGCCTTCGTGTCATCCGCCAGGCGGTGCAGCGGCTTGTTGTGCTGCTCGCTACCGGGGTGGGAGGCCAGCTTCTCCATGATCACCCAGTAGTACGCGGCAGCGGCCGGGTACTTCTTCGTGTTCATCGGAAGCGTCGGAGTGTACTTGGGGAACACGCATCCGGTGTTGCCGCCCACCTTGTTGTCGCAGCGGACATCGAAGGCGCCGTTGCTCCACTTCGGGACGGCCTGAACTCCGGCGCTGGGTGTGGACCAGGTGGTGTCCCAGGTGAAGTCCAGCTTCGATTCGCCTCCGGTCGTCTTGTTCCAGGTGTAGGTGTTGGTCCGGGTGGCGACGTGCGCGTCACCGGGGGTCCAGGTGGTGCTGCCGATCCAAGGGCCGGTGCTCTCGGTGCAGTCCCCGGTCGGCCAACAGTCCTCCGCGAACGATGTGAGCGTGGTGGAGGTGAGCCCCGTCATGTTGACCAGAGACAGTTCGGTCCACGTGGTGAACTCGTTGGACTTGGGATTGAGGTTGATCTCCTGGATGACCTTCATGGTCGCGTTACCGACGGGGACGCCGTCGCGTGTCGCAGTCAGCGGAAGCAGGCCTCGCAGACATCCTTCCGTCCTGGTCTGCATGGCACCGCCGTTGACGTTCGCGCACCATCCGACGGGGCCCACAGCCGCCGCAGCAGCGGCGCTCCTGAGCGTGTTCGAGGATTTGGCCGTCTCCTTGTCCATCGGGACGTAGGAGCCACACCATCTGATCCCGTCGCGACCGGTCGCGCATGTCTGGCTCCCCGGCTCAGCGGCCGCCGAAGCCCTCAGAGCGGCGCCCGCCGGGACTTCCTTGGCGTCCTGAGCGGCCACGAAGTCGACGTCGGGCGCGTTCGGGTCCGCCTCGGGGAAGATGATGTCGTTCAGACCGTCGTAGTCCCCGGGCACAAAGGCGATGGCATCGTAAGCGATGTCCTTGGAGCCGTCGCCGCCGTTGAAGTTGTCCAGGCTGACCTCTGGAACGGTGTCGTTGAACTGGTAGGCGCCCAGGTCGACCCACTTGTTGGACTGGTTGGCGTCCTGGGAGATCGCCTTGACGGTGGTGCCGTGTGCGTGCTTGATGCGGTATTCGGCCTTGGAGGTCTGCGCCCCGTGGTCCGGTATGTGCGCGTAGACCTTGGCCTGGCCGCTGTGCTCGGTGATCTTCTGGCCGAGCTTCCAGGTGCCGGTCACCTTCATCCGGTCGCCGGGCGCCGGGAAGGATTCGGGGGAACGGGTATGGGTGAACCAGAAGTGGTTGCCGTACGCCGCGCCGATCTGGTGGGTGTCGATTTTGCCGGGGTAGGTGGTGACCGTTTGCCCGGTTTCGGCATCGATGATGTCGGAGGGCTGATACGTGAGGGTGAACGTGCCGTCCGACTGCACCGCCCCGCATCCGCGTGAAGCGGATCCTGCCGGCGTGGTGCCGCCCTGCACATCGTCCACGATCAGCGCGTTCGACGGCAGGCCGCTACTGCAGCGCGGCGGGTAGGAGTTGGCGTCCGCCTGTTCCGGATACGACGTGTTGAAGCGGTGGACCTGGTGGCCACACTCGGCCAACCGGTCGCACTCTTTCCACTCGGCCGACTTGTCCCACCAGCAGTGCAGCCAGTGCGGGTTGGTGTCGGAGTCACCCGCATCAAGCTGGCAGGCACCCATGCCGGGATCGTTGGAGTCGTTGTCGCCGATCTTGGACGCATCGCAGTTGTTGGAAGCGTCGCAGAACAGGTCGACCGGCGGTTTGACGGCACTGCGGGACGCGTTGGTGTTCCACCAAGCGGCCAGGTAGCCCGGCTTGAAGTCGCCCGGGGCGAACATCGCCGAGATCGGGCGAGCGGCCCAGCCGAGGACCTTCTCCTCATAAGGCCAGTCCTGCGGGTGCGCAGCGTGGCTGTAGTCGTCCTTGGACGGGTCCGTGGCGTGTTGCAGGAAGGGGATCCGGTTGGCCTTCCACAACGGGTTGGCCGGGTTGTTGGTCCAGCCCAGCCCCTTGTGCCCGCCGGAGTCGGCCGTCTCGTAGAAGCCGGAGTTGTACGCCCACAGGGCGAAGAACCAGTTCTCGATCCACTGCGGGTGGCCGTCGTTGACCTTCATGCCGGCCCGGTAGGTCTGGTTCCACTTGTCGGAGAGGATCTGCGCGCCGTAGGCGATGTTGGCGGTGTAGTCCAGCGCGACGGCCTCCTGGGTGAGCGCGGACAGAGCCGTCTCACCGTCCTTCTCCTTGCCCGCCAGCCGCATGCCGTCGGTGGCCTGGGTGATGCCGTAACCGCAGTCGGCCTCGGAGAAGTTGATGCGCCACGGGTCGGCCTGAGTACCGTCCGAGGTGTACTGGGTGCCGTAGTAGTTGCCGATGAGGCTGTTGGAGGTGACACCGGGAACAGCGAACCGGGTGGCCTGCCACATGTTGGATTCCTGCGCGGTGACGCCGAGCATCACCTGCGAGGGTACGTGCCAGCGGTCGGTGACGTCGGGGTCCTCGTTGTCGAGGGTGCCGTTGGGGTCGCCGGCCAGCACGATCGGCGGGAACAGGCCCTGAGGCTGGTAGCCGCCCATGCCGGTGTTCTTCCAGTTCGGCGAGCGGTAGAAGTTCAGCTCACCGACGACGGCTTGGTCCACGGCCCATTCCACCTGTCGGGGAGTGGGCTGGAATGCCTGCTTCTTGACATCGTTGCGGGCCACCGCGCAGTAGCGCTCATCAGTGCCCTCGCTCGGACCGGTCGCCGACGCCGGCAGAGCCTGGGTGCGCATCGTCTGCGTCGACAGCCCGTCGCTGTCACCGCTGACCGACGGCTTCGCGGACGACTCCTTCCCCGTCGGGATGCCCAGCGCCGGGGAGAGTCGGCTTCCGGCCTCGGCCCGCTCGGCGGACAGCTGAGGTGTGGCGTCCAACTCGGTGCGCTTACCGGTGGCGACCACGTCCAGAGTGATCCGCGCATCACGGACCTGCTTGGCGTCCTCGGGTGTGATCAGGCTGGTCTTGCCGTCCGCCCACGAGGTGGACACACCCGCGTGGCCCAGACTCGACATGCGGGCACCCTTGGCGAGGTGCCCAGGGTTCTTCACCGCTCCCGGCAGGGTCCCTTTGTTCTTGGCCTTACCCGTGAGGAACACCGTGCCGCCAGGGGTGGCAGACAGGTCCCAGTCGGTGAGTTTTCCTTCAGCCACCGTCTTCGGGCTGGTCTTCTTGCCCTTGACCTGCGTGGCGTCCAAGTGCTTGGCCCAGGACTTCGCCTTGGTCTTCCTTGTGTCGGCTTCCCGGTCGATGAAGGTCACGCCGTCGCCGCTGTCAGCCGCGATCTGGAACGGCACATGCTTCGTCTCGGCGAGGACGGTTTCCTTGTGACCGTTGATGCGGACGAGCTTGTTGCCGTGGCCGGCCACGATGCCGTGCCGGGTCGGGACGGCTGACGTGATCTGACCGGGGAAGGCGACCGGCTGGGTCTGCTTGCCGGTGGCCGCGTCCACGGTGATCAGACGGGTCTTCTGTTCCTCGTCACCGTCGTGGGTCAGCTGGGTGAACACCACATCGTCACCGGTGCCGCAGCCCGGAGAGAAGTAGGCCAGCGACGCGGTGAACGGCAGTTTGGTGACCTTGCCGCTGCCCAGGTCGACGACGGCCGTGAACGCGCCGCGCACCATCAGCTCGGGGTTGTTGGTGAACGTCCGGGGTGCGTAGGCGATGGCCGCGTACTTCCCGGATCCAGTCACGCATGCGTTGCCGATCCAGCTGTCCGCGTCGAATCCGTCTTCGCGGAGAGTGGCTACGGTGGTGAACTTGTAGCCGTCCTTCTCCTTGCCCGTAAGGACATGGAAGCCCGCGCCGTCGCCGGAAGTGGACAGGGCCGTGTCCTTGGAGGAAGAGTGGCCACTTCCCAGAACGGCGGCGCGGTCCTTCTTGCCGACCTCGCGGGGCTTGCTCGTGGCTTTCGGCAGGCTCTTGCCGCCTTGAACGGCGTTGTCGGGGACCTCAGGTCCCTGTGCCTGCGCGGAGATGGACAGCAACGAGGTGAGAAGCGCAGTCGCTGCCGCTATCACCACCGCGCGCTTGCTCTGTCTTATACGCACAGCGTTGGTGTTCCCTCTTCTATTTTTGGTCGACGAGGGGAGTGAACTCGTCGACGTAAATCTTCGGAATCTGCGGAACCGGACCCATGTCTTTCGAGCCGATCACCGCATCGTCCCTGCCGGTTTTGCCCGGAGGGACATCCTGAAGCCAGAACCGGTTGTGCGCGGTCCAGCCCTCACCGTCAGCGATGCTGATTTGGACCGAATACGTCGCATTCCGCTCGTAGGAATTGGCGACCTTGATCTCGGTACGCACACCGCTGCTTTCCGGTGTGGCACGCACGACCAGGTCTCCGTACTCCAAGACACGCGTACGTCCTTCGGAGTGCACCGAAGGCACGGGCGATGGACGCGCCTGCGGACTGCTCTGCTCAGCGCTGGGAGTCACCGGCCGCTGCGACGCGGGGGCCCTGTCAGCGGCGCCGTCCGTACACCCGGCGGCCAGCACACCCGCCGCCATCAGGCTCAGTGCCCGGACCATCCACGGTCCGGGCACTCCTGCACCAGCCTTCACTGGGCGGAGGTCGTCATCTGCTTGCGCGCGGCAGCGATTTCCTTGCCGTGCTGCTCCTTGATGCCGGTCAGCTGGCTCTTGTTGTCGGCGATCTGCTTGTTCTGGATCGCAGTCTCCACACCGAACCAGATCTTCACCAGATCCGTCTGGTCCTTGCAGTCGATGTCGGCGACCGCCAGTGCGATGGACTCCTGCGACGGCTTCCCATCGTTGGTGACCCCCTGATCCATCGCCTTGTACGGATCGGCCAGTCCCGCGTGCCCGTTGCCGTCCATGCACGAGGACCACGCGGCGATGGCCTTGATGACCTTGTCGTCCTTCATCGACTGCACCAGGCTGTCCCCGGCGAGCTGCGCCACGGCGACCGGGTCGGCTTCCTGCACGCCGAGTTGACCCTTGGACCAGCCGATGCAGCCGCCCGTCTTCAACTTCTTTCCGTTGTACTCCGCCCGAGCGGGCTTCATGCCCTGGCCAGGACTGGCGAACGCCGCTCCGGCCTTGACTCCCTCGGGAGCCTTGGGCAGTTCGGGCTTGGTGTGGCCGGTCAGGACCTCGACCTCGACACCGGACAGATCACGCATGGTCTGCTCGGTGTGCTCCTGCAGCGGCGGGGGGAGCTCGTAGCCGTACTTCTCGGCCTCCGCCCGGTCGGTGAGGCCATAACGGCGTTCGATGTTCGCGTCGTTGTCACTGGGCGGCGGGTTGGCACCCGCTCGCGGCAGCGTCAGGTTGATGCCGTAGTCCTTCATACAGGACTGCTGAAGATCGCTGGCGGCCTGCTCGAGGGTGACCTGGTCCTCGTAGGAGGCCATGTACGCCTCCAACGGAAGGGACAGGTCCTTGGTCAGGCCACTGGTGGGTATCTTCTCGGGCCAGTTGTCCTTGTTCACGATCGGTCTGCCGTCGGCCGCGTTCTCCGTGGTCTCAGGAGCCGTGCCGGAGGAGCAGGCACTGACCAGCAGAGCTGAAGCGGTCAGGGCTACTGCGGTGGCTGTCCGCTTGATGTGCTTCACGGGAGTTCCTTCTTAAGCGAAGTGGGAGGACGCGTTGTTGTTCTTCAGGGCGGAGATCAGGTTGGTGATGTTGCAGTCCCCGTAGGGGCCGTTCTTCTCGAAGTACTGAGAGGTGCCGCCGAAGCCGGAGTTGAAATACACGCGGTAGTTGTCGTCCCGGGCGCAGTTCTGCACGGACGCCGCATTGTTCTTCATGTACTGGCCGTTGCCGTTGCCGCCGTTGCCGAAGACGTACCGGTAGGTCGTCAGTGACGATCCCTGGTACTGGCTCGTACCCCAGTGGTCGGACACGTTGCTGTAGAACGCCGCGAACGCCGACTTGTAGTAGCCGTCCTGAACGGCAATTTCCTTCGAGTTGTAGAACAGCCACAGATCACCGTACGAGCAGCTGATCCATGGGACGTCGCAGTTGTCGGTGACCTTGTACTCCGCCGCATGTGCCGGACCGGCGGTCGCCATCACAGCCGCCACGGCCGCGAAGGACGTAGCGCAGGCGGCCATCTTCTTCGTGAAGTGGATACTCCTCATCACATCTCCATCGGTAGATCATTTGTGCGAGGAGGATCTTCACACCTGAGTGGGTGTCATGACCATGAAAGTTGCATGATCGAGACCTGTCTGGGCTCGTCACGGGTAGGCGACCGAGCGGCCGTGGAGGTCGGTGATAGTCGCGGCCGGTTTCGGCCTCGATGCTCTTCACTGAACATTCACCGACTTCGAATCCCCACGTCGTTGGGGCTGGTGTATGTCGGCAATCTTGCGCTCGTGCTGGTCGTGGGTAACTGGCCTGGCTTGTTGGCCTACTTCTTCGCCGTGGTGAGGGGCTTAGGACGGGCGGCCATGTAACCGGCTATGACCACGGGTTGCCCGGGTCGTCGTCCAGGCCGGTGAAGCCTAGGTCGCCGATGCCGCCCAGATCGTGGGTGCGCAGGCGTTCGACGAGCTTGTTGCAGCGGGGCGCTGGTGATCTGCGAGAAGCGTCCCGGGCTGCGGACAGCCACAGGCGTCGGCCCTGGTCGTCGGTGAGCACGCGGAAGAGCAGGTCCTGGGCCGGGTGATTTCCGCTGAGGTTGCGGCGGTTGTAGTGGCGCACCGTGATCGCGGAGGCAGCAAGCCGTCGAGGAAAGCCAGGGGGCCGCGGACAGGGTAGGACTTGAGTGGTGAGCAGCCCTCTCAGTGCCCCTTGCGGAGCTGGTCTTGTTCCGCATACAACATCAACTGCCGCCGGGGACACGTACGTTAAGGCCACGGCGCGAGGGCCGTCGCGCCCGCTGACGTTCACAGTGTGGTCGTGAACTGCCCGCCCGCGAGCTTGCGCAGCAAGCCTCGCTGAGCCAGCCGGTTCAGCTTCGAACGCATCGCCTCCGAACGGACCGGCTCCAAGGAGGTGCCCAGCTCACCGAAGACCTCGGCGAGAACGAGTGCCTCCAGTTCGGCCCTGCGGGCCGTGATCAGGCCACCATGTCCGCTTCCGCAAAGGGCAGTCACGGTGTGAGGTGGTCCACGGACCGAGCCGGTGAGGGCTGACTGGGGCTACCACTACACCCACCTGCAGCGATGGTTACGCGAACGTGGAACCACCAGTTCCGTCGGACGGCAAAAGGAAAGGCAAGGAGAGCTCTCTCCCTGCCACTCTCAACTTATAGCGCGTTGGGGGGCTTGCCGCAAGACCCGGGTCATGCCGCAGAATCGTCGGCCGATGCCACAACCTGCGGAAATAGAGGGAGTGCGGGTGCTCGGCGCGGAGATGCGGGGACGCGCGCCACCCGACTCGTCGGCGGGAAGGCAATCAGGGACGAGGACGTGCCCGACAACAGGTTCGACAGATTTGGAGGCGCCGGTGATTCGATCGGCCACCGCAGTGCGACGGAGCACCGCCGCCTCGGAGGTATCGCAATGATTGAGCAGTACGTGCTGGATCTTCAAGAGGTTGACGAGACGCAGGTCGCGGTCGTCGGCGGCAAGGGCGCACACCTGGGCGGGCTGTCGCGGATCGAGGGCATCCGCGTGCCGGCCGGCTTCTGCGTGACGACGGACGCCTTCCGGCGGATCATGGCGGAAGCACCTTCGCTTGACGATCAGCTCGATCAGCTGTCGCGCCTGAGCGCGGACGACCGTGAGGCGATCCGCACGCTCAGCGCGCAGATTCGTCAAACCATCGAGGCGATCGCCATCCCGGGCGATCTCGCGGCGGCGATCACCCGAGCGCTCGCCCAGCACGGCGAGCAGGCCGCGTACGCCGTCCGATCCAGCGCGACCGCGGAGGACCTGCCGACGGCCTCCTTCGCCGGTCAGCAGGACACGTACCTGAATGTCGTGGGGCCGACGGCGATTCTCCAGCACGTAAGCCGGTGTTGGGCCTCGCAGTTCACCGAGCGGGCAGTGACCTACCGCCAGCGGAACGGCATCGACCACCGTACGGTCCACATGGCCGTGGTCGTGCAGCAGATGGTGATCCCGCACGCGTCCGGCATCCTGTTCACGGCCGACCCCGTCACGGGCAACCGCAAGGTCTCCACCGTCGACGCGGGCTTCGGCCTCGGCGAGGCCCTGGTCTCCGGCCTGGTCAACCCGGACGTCTTCAAGGTGCGGGACGGCGAGGTCGTCGCCAAGGCGATCGCCGCCAAACAGCGTGCCGTTCAGCCCCTGTCGGGCGGTGGCACGCAGGAAGTGGCGATCGACTCGCAGCGGCAGGAGCAACCGGCGCTGACGGATGCTCAGGTCGTGCGACTCGTGCAGCTCGGGCGGCGGATCGAAGCGCACTTCGGCCGCCCGCAGGACATCGAATGGTGCCTGGTCGATGACGGCTTCCGGGTCGTTCAGAGCAGACCGATCACGACGCTGTTCCCCATTCCCGAGTCCGGCGACCAGGACAATCACGTCTACGTCTCCGTCGGTCATGGGCAGATGATGACCGACCCCATGAAGCCCCTCGGGTTCTCCATGTGGCAGCTGACGGCGATGGTGCCGATGCACGAGGCCGGCGGGAGGCTGTTCGTCGACGTCACCCGACGCCTGGCCTCACCCGCGAGCCGCGCCGGCCTGCTGGAGGCCCTGGGGAAGGGCGATCCGCTGATCAGGGATGCGCTGGAGACCGTCCTCGACCGGGATGAATTCGTCCAGTCGCTCCCGGACGCAGGGCCCGGCGGGCCGCCGGCCGGCGGTGCGTCCGCCCCGATCGAGACCGATCCGGCCATCGTCACCGAGCTGATCGAGCGCAGCCAGGTGTCCATCGCCGCTCTGGAGCGCGGCATCCGGACGAAGAGCGGACCGGCGCTGTTCGACTTCCTGCTGGAGGCCTTCGAGGAGCACAAGCGAGTCCTCGGTGATCGGCTGAGTATGCAGGCGATCATGGCGGGGATGGAGGCCACGTGGTGGCTCAACGACCAACTGCAGGAGTGGCTGGGCGAGAAGAACGCGGCTGACACGCTCACCCTCTCCGCCCCCGACAACGTCACGTCGGAGATGGGACTGGCGCTGCTCGACGTCGCGGACGTGATCCGCCCGCATCCGGAGGTGGTGACGTTCCTGCAGGGCGTCGAGGACGAGGGCTTCCTGGACGAACTGCCGAAGCTCGCGGGCGGAACCGAGGCGCGCGACGCCATCGAGGCCTACCTCGACCAGTACGGCATGCGCTGCGTCGGCGAGATCGACATCACGAGGCCACGTTGGCGCGAGGGCCCCACCACGCTCGTGCCCGTGATCCTCGACAACGTCAGGAACTTCGAGCCAGGCGCCGCCGAGCGGCGCTTCGAGCAGGGTCGGCAGAAGGCGCAGAAGAAGGAACAGGACGTGCTGTCACGCTTGCGGGCCCTGCCGGACGGGGACCGGAAAGCCGACGAGACCAAGCGCATGATCGACAGGGTCCGCACCTTCATCGGGTACCGGGAGTACCCGAAGTACGGCATCATCAGCCGCTACTTCGTCTACAAGCAGGCCCTGCTGGAGGAGGCCGAGCGCCTCGTGCAGGCCAATGTGCTTCCTGAGCGGGAGGACGCCTTCTACCTCACATTCCAGGAGTTCCACGACGCCGTACGCTCGAACCAGGTGGATGACCAGCTCATCCAGCAGCGCAAGGAAGCGTTCCGGTCGTATCACGCGCTCACACCGCCCCGGGTGCTCACTTCGGACGGTGAGGCCGTCACCGGGGCGTACCGGCGCGACGACGTGCCGGCCGGTGCCCTGGTCGGCCTGGCGGTTTCCGCCGGGACCGTCGAGGGACGGGCCCGCGTCATTCTTGACATGGCGGAGGCCGATCTCGAAGCGGGCGACATCCTGGTCACGCCTTTCACGGACCCGAGTTGGTCGCCGTTGTTCGTCGGAATCGCGGGTCTGGTGACGGAGGTGGGCGGTCTGATGACCCATGGCGCAGTGATCGCCCGGGAGTACGGCTTGCCGGCCGTCGTGGGCGTGGAGCAGGCCACCCGACTGATCCGGGACGGGCAGCGGATCCGCGTGCACGGAACCGACGGCTACGTCGAGATCCTGCCTTGACCGGCCTCCTCGAAGTAGGCGGCGCTCTCCGCGTCCGCCGGGTAGTACGACTCGATCGCGACCTCGTCCAGCGTGATGTCCATCGGAGTACCGAAAGTGGTGATGGTCGAGAACAGCCGCAGCTCTCGTCCGCCGAAGCGAAGAATCATCGGGATCACGACATCGGATTCGACCGATCGCCTCGACACGTCCTCGGAGTTGGGCTCCAGCAGTTCCTGATAGATCGCCGTGAGTTCAACGTCGGGAGCAATGGCGAGCTGACGCCTGATTCGGGAGCGGAACACCACACGCACGTCGTCCAGATTGACGACCAGAGGCGCGAATCCGCGCGGGTCCAGTCCCAACCGCACCAAGTTGATGGGGGGTCGTAGCAGGTCGGGATGGACGTCCGCGAAGAACGGCTCGATCGCGCGGTTGGTCATCACGATGTTCCACCGGCGATCGAAGGCCACCGCAGGGTACGGCTCATGGGCGCGAAGCACCCTCTCGACCGCATCCCGGGCCGCCGACAGCGCGTCGTCGTCGAGTGGCCGTTCGGCGTACCGGGGTGCGAAGCCGGCCGCGAGCAGCAGCTGGTTGCGATCACGCAACGGCACATCGAGCTGGTCCGCGAGCCGGAGCACCATGTCGGCGCTCGGGTTGGACTTGCCCGTCTCGACCAGGCTGACGTGGCGAGCCGAGACGTCGGCCGCGATCGCCAGATCGAGTTGGCTGAGTCGTCGTCGATGCCGCCACTGCCGCAAGAGGTCCCCGACTGTGTGCATGGTCGTCGAGCGTACTCATCGTGGAGCCGTACGCCATGAAATGCGATTTCATCGACAATCGTTGCGGGCGCGGAAACACTGCGTCCATGACCACAGACAACAAGAACATCGTTCAGCGGGCACTGACGGAACTGATCGAAACGGGCAGCGTCGACGCGCTCGAGCCGTTGCTGAGCGATGACTTCGTCCATCACAGGCCGGACTCGACCACCTCGACCAAAACGGAATGGCTCACCGCCATACAGGCGGCGCTCATTCCACTCGCCGATATGCGGGTCGACATCCACCACCTCCTGGCCGACGGTGATCATGTCGTGATGCACTCGCGACGACGGCTCCCCGATGGCGGGCCGGAGGTCGCGGTCGTCGATATCTTCCGAATCGACGAGGGGCTGGTCGCCGAATGCTGGGAGATCATCGAGCCGGTGGCCCAGGCGGCCGCCAATCTGCTGTGGTGGGAGCCTGCTGGGCGCTGACAGCCTCTGAGCCAGAGCTCCTCCTGCGGCTGATGAGACTCGGGTCGTGAGTACGCGTACTCACTCCTCGCCCGCGAAACAGCCCACCCGGGCAGTCGGTCCGAATGGCAGACTCACCCCATGTCCTTCTCAACGTCCGCCCGCCTCAGGGCTTTTGCCGGTACCGGCCTGGTGCTCACGGGTGCACTGACCCTCGCTGCCTGCGGTAAGGAACGCGCCCCGGAGTCGACGGCCGGGGCCAGGCCCAGCGCCTCGGCGAGCGGCCCGGGAGCTTCACCGTACGTGGAGCCGGGGGCCGGTGACGGCGCCCCGCACTACAACGAGAACAACGCCTATCGGCAGTCCGGCGACATGTCCCCCGCGCATGCGAAGGACGCCGAGCGGGAGGCCGAGCGCATCAGGCCGGTGCTCAAGCGACTGTGGGAGCAGCGGCAGTGGGAACCCTCGGCAGTGCGCTCGGCCCTGCTACGGCTCGGCTACGAGGAGGAACGCATTACGAAGGACGGTAAGCGGCTCGGCGGGACGCTCACCGTCCGGGAGATGTTCTCGCGCTACGAGAACGACGGTTACGTCACACCCGAGGGAGCGTTGGTCGCCCTGCGCGTCCATGACGACGCGTGCGTCTCGGCGTTCGTGCAGAAATCCAACTACGAGGTGGAGACCAACGGCCCGTACCCGGAGACAGGCTGCTTCGAGCCGCCGTACGGCCACTGAACAGCCCATCCGTCTAGATCCTTGTGCACCTTGGCGTCTTCCACGAGGTCCCAGCCCCGCGCCACTCAGGACGAGCGCGTCAACCGCGCCGGCGAACCCGCCGTCTGGCTGCCCTCGTCGCCCAGTTTCAGGGTGTCGGCGCCGGCTTTCGTCAGGGTGTAGATGTTGCCCGGCATGCACACCACGCCGGTGGACGGGTCCGTGGGAGTGCTCGTGGCGGCTTCGAAGACCATGGATGTTGCGTGCGTTTCCTGCAGGCGCAGTGTCTCGGTGCACCCGATGTCCCGGCCGCTGCCGGCGTCGATCACGTGGCTGATCTGTCGGCCGACGATGCCGCCCCGGGCTGCAGCGTGAAGCGTGACGGTCACGGACACCTTGGTCGTGCGTGCGTTGACGACACCGTCGCCGGAGGCGCTGCCGGGCCCCGTTCCCTTCCAGGTGCCCACCCAGGAGGAAGGCAAGGCTTCCGACGTGGTCGAACGCGAGGAAGACGGGGAAGGGGACGGCGGCGGTGACGTACGCCCGGAACCGTCCGTACGGCCATCGCCGCCGTCCGGCCAAGCCAGGGCCACGACGACCACGGTCGCCACGACACCCGCGACGACACCGACAGCCGTACGCAGCCGCGCCGATCGCCGAGCAAGGCTTGCGGGTGCGGGTGGAAGGGCTGGAGGGCGCACGTGTACGGCGGACGGCTCGACGTAGGCGACGGGCGGCCCGAACCCGGTCGGTGGTGCCTGGTGCGGGGGCGGAGGCAAGGGCGCCGTACGTTGCAACAACGCTTGCAATTCGGCTTCCTTCGCGGCGATGTCCGCCGAGAGCTCCGCTGGTAGTGCGGCTGTCCAGCTGCCGGGAGCGGCGCCGATCCGCTCCATCAACTCGTCCGCGGTGGGCCGGGCCTGCGCCGACTTGTGCAGGCAGGCGGCCAGCAGCGGCGCCAGCGCGGGCGGCACGCCGTCGAGCGCCGGCTCCTCGTGCACGATCCGGTAGAGCAACTGCGCCGCCGACGGAATCTCGCCCGGCTGCAGAAAGGGACCGTTGCCGGTGGCGGCGTACGCCAGCGTCGCACCCAAGGAGAAGACATCGCCGGGCTCGGCCGAGATCCCTCCGGCCGCCTGCTCCGGTGCCATGTAACCCGGCGAGCCGATCACGCCACCGGTCCTGGTGTGCCGGGTGTCGTCGGCGGCACGCGCGATGCCGAAGTCGATGAGCAGGGGGTGACGGCGGGCCAGCAGCACATTGGACGGCTTCACGTCACGGTGGGCGAAGCCTGCCCGGTGCACCGCCCGCAGCCCCTCGGCGAGTTCCGCTGCCAGGGCCCGAAGGAGCGGCTCGGGCAGCGGGCCGTTGTGCTCCACCCAATCGGCGAGTGACGGCGCGGGAGCGTACTCGGTGGCCAGCCACTGCGGCTTCTGCCCTGGAGGGCTGTAGTCGACGACCGGGACCGTCCAGGCGGAACGCGCCCGGTCGCTGCTGGCGATCTCGCGGGCGAACCGCTCCTCGAAGCCAGGGTCGAGCCCGAACTCGGGCCGCAGCGTCTTCAGCGCCAACGGCCGCCCGGACGCTGTGCGGGAAAGGAACACCTGCCCCATGCCCCCGGCACCGAGCACGGCCAGCAGCGGGTAGCCACCGATCGCCGGCGGGTCCCCGGGTTCCAGACGCCTCATGTTCTCTCCGGGCGGTACTCGGGCCGCAGCAGGGCGGGACACCGCGGGCGGGGAGCATGCGGCTCCGCCCGGCATTCGCGTGCGCTCAATCTACACGCGACACGTTCACACCAGCTTCACAGGGGGTAGATCGAGAGGATCCGCCTCGAACAACTCTGGGTACGCGAAGCCTTGGCGGTACTCGGGTTCGGTGAACTCCGCACGGTCTGCGACCACTTCATCGCCCCCTGCGCGTCCCGAGTCGGGGGCACGGTGCGCCGGCACCTGGGCCGTGAAGGGTGGCCCTGACACCCGGGCCCGCCGGTACCGGGCCCCGGCACCGCTACCGATGCCCGCCCGGGCGAGGCGGGTCACGTTACGTCGCGATGACCGATGCCCTCCTGAAACGGGGTGCCTAGTGTCATCTCGTCCCTGGTGGCAACGGATCGGAATCGGACCCGCATGCGTCTGCTCACGTACCTCGTCGGCTGCAGTGTCGACGGCTTCACCGCCGGTCCTGACGGACAGTGCGACCCCTTCGGCTTCGACGGCGATCTCAAGGACGCTGTTCTGGCCGAGTACCCCGAGACCGTCCCGGACCATGCCCGCGGGGCACTGGGCGTCGTCAGCACGGCGAACAGATTGTTCGACACGGTCGTCATGGGGCGCGGCGTCTACGAATCCGCTCGGGCGGCCGGTGCCGACAGCCCGTATCCCTGGCTTCGGCAGTACGTGGTCTCCTCTTCCCTGAAACGGCCCGCGTCAGGCATCGATGTCGTCGCCGGGGACCCGGCGGAGTTCGTCCGCGGGCTGAAGCGGCGGCCGGGCATGGGCATCTGGCTGCGCGGCGGCCCGGTGCTGGCCGGGCGCTTGCTGCGCGAGGTCGACAAGCTCGTGGTCCACCGCCGCCCGGTGGTGTTCGGGGCCGGCGTTCCGCTGTTCCACGCGGCATTCGACCCTGCCGCCTTCACGCTGACCGACTTCCGGGTCTTCGCCACCGGCGCGACTGTCACTACGTACACCAAGCAGTAGGAGCACACGTGTTGTTTCGCCCCACGACCGAGGCCGACCAAGAGCGTGTCGCAGCAGTCATTGTGGATGAACCGGTGGGCTGGATCGACGCCGACCGCTACCTGGACGAGTTGAAGCAGGGGATGTACCGGCCGGAGTGGACCTGGATCGCCGAGGACGACGGGCGGATCGTGGGCCGTTCCCTCTGGTGGGGGCGGCAGGACAGCGCTCACCCCGTCGCCCTGGACTGTCTGCACGTCGACCCGACGCTCCGCGACCGCGCGGAGGTGGCGGCCGGGCTGCTGACCGCCGCGCTGCGGGCGTTCGAAGACGCCGGTGCGCCCAAGACTCCGCTGTACAACCTGACACTGCCCGTCGGCTGGCGTGACACCCCGGCCGCGGTGGCCGCCGTGGAGTGGCGGCGCCGGGCCGCCATGGCAGCAGGCCTCACGCACGAGGTGGAACGGCTGCGCCTGCAATGGACGGCCGACGTCGGCCTCCCGACGTCCAGGGGCCGGCTGACGTTCGCCCCCGCTTCGGACGAGGAGTTCCTCCGGCTGTTCCGTCGGATAGCCGTCGGCAGCCTGGACGACGAGACCCGCAGGAACCTCGCCGTCAGAGGCGCCGAAGCCACGGCCAGGGACGAGATGGACTTCTATCTCGGCTGCCCCGGTCGACGCGAGTGGTGGCGCGTGGCCCACACCCCGGACGGGCAGGTCGCGGGCCTCGCCCTCCCCTCCGCGACACCGTATGCCCGCAACGTGGGCTACCTGGGCGTCGTCCCCGAGTTCCGCGGCCATGGGTATGTGGACGACCTCCTCGCCCAGATCACCCTCTTCCACGCGGAATCCGGTGCCGAACTGATCACGGCCACCACGGACACCGGCAACGCACCCATGGCCGCGGCCTTCGCCCGCGCCGGCTACCGGACCTCGGAGATCCGCATGCTGTATTCGGCGCCGGTGGCGTAGGACGGAGAGACGCAGGCCCCTTCGCCCGAGGGAGACGGACGGTTGATGACGGGCGGCACCGGGCGCGCCGTATGAAGAGAGCCGTATGAGCCGTATGAGCCGTATGAAGAGAGGAGAGCCGGTCTGATGCCGGTTTTCATCGAAGAGTTCACCTTGGCCGGGAGCGACAGCGGTCCCTACGCGCTCGCCACGGGCCCGGACGGGGCGCTGTGGTTCACGCTGGTTCACAGCGGGGGCATCGGGCGTTTCGTGCCCGGAGGGGTACTCACGCACCATCAACTCGATCCGGACTGCGGGCCGATGATCATCGCTGTCGGGCCGGACGACGCGTTGTGGTTCACCGAGCACCGGGCGCACCGCATCGGCCGGATCGCCCTCGACGGCAAGGTCGAGGAATTCACCGTGCCGACTGCGGAGTGCGGTCCGTTCGGAATCGCCGCCGGGCCGGACGGAGCGCTGTGGTTCACCGAGACCGCCGCCGACCGGATCGGCAGGATCACCACCGACGGCAGGGTGACCGAGTTCCCGCTGCCGGCCACGGGGACCTACCCCTCCGCGATCACCGCCGGCGCCGACGACGGGATGTGGTTCACCCTGAACCAGGCCGACGCGATCGGGCGGATCGGCATGGACGGAGCCGTCACTCTGCACCCGTTGCCGACCAGGTCCGCCGCCCCGGTGGGCATCGCGGCCGGGCACGACGGGGCGGTCTGGTTCGTCGAGATCGGTGCAGGGCAGATCGGGCGGATCACTCCCGACGGCGAGATCACCGAGTTCCCGCTGCCCGACCGCACGTCCCGGCCGCATGCCATCACCCCTGGCAGCGACGGCACGTTGTGGTTCACCGAGTGGGCCGGCAACCGGGTGGGCTCCCTCACCCCAGACGGCACCGTCACCTTGCACGACCTGCCGACCCCGGGCTCGGAGCCGCACGGGATCGCCCTGGGCCCGGACGGAGCTCTGTGGACGGCGCTGGAAATCGGCGCACTCGCCCGCGTCGGCGTCCGTGTCCGCACGTAACGGAGCAACGGACAACAAGCGAACGAAGGGAACTTTCATGAAGTACGCACTCGTGATCTTCGAGACCGATGAATCGCGCCACCTGATCCGGACCGACCGGGCCGCTCACCGAGCGGCGTACGAGACCTGGATCGCCAAGATCGCGGCGGCAGGCAAACTGATCAGTGGCGATGCCCTGGACACCGAGTCGGCCTCCGTGGCGACCGTGCGCAAGACCACCGGAGCAGCGGCCGCCACGGTGACCGACGGGCCCGCACACCCCGGCGAGGAGACCCTGGGCGGCTGGTTCGTCATCGACGTGGCCGACCGTGAGGAAGCCGTGGAACTCGCCAAGGGACTCGGCACTTCGGAGACCATCGAGATCTGGCCGGTGCTCGAAGGCGCCTGAGGACGGCCCGTTGCGGCATCGCCCCTCCCCCGACGTACAGTGTCGATCATGACGCTCGGTTGCTGACGGGGGGAGCGGGCGGTGCAGGGGCGCGCAGAGGAACGACGCCACATTGAGCGGATGCTCGCCAACTCCCGGCGCGGAGCGAGCAGTTCACTGCTGCTGCACGGTGATGCCGGCATCGGCAAGACCACTCTCCTTGAGCATGCGGCCGCCCACGCCGACGGCATGCGCGTGCTGCGGATCGAGGGCATCGAGTCGGAGATGGAGCTCGCTTTCGGAGGGCTCCATCAGCTCTTCCTGCCGGTGCTCGATCTACTCGACCGGCTGCCGGGACCGCAGGCCGGGGCTCTGCGCGCCGTCTTCGGCCTGAGCGACGAGCCCGTACGGGACCGTCTCACCCTGGGGCTCGCCGCACTGTCGCTGCTGTCCGAGGCGGCCACGGACGACCCCCTGCTGTGCCTGGTCGACGACCTGCAATGGCTCGACCGGCCGTCCGGGGACGCGCTTACCTTTGCCGCCCGGCGGCTGCGGGACGAAGGCATCGTCATGCTCTTCGCCACCCGCGGCTCCTCGCCGGAGAGCGGATCGAGGACGCTGCCGCGCGTACACGTCGCCGGCATCGACCGACAGTCGGCCGTGGCGCTGCTGCCCGGCCTCGCTCCCCCGGTCGCCGAGCACATCCTCGACCAGGCGCAGGGAAACCCGCTGGCACTGCGGGAGTTGGCCGCGGCGCTGACCCCGGCGCAGCGCGCCGGACAGCTGGGGCCGCTGGCACCGGCCGAGGCGCGGCCCGAGCTGCCCCATCAGCTCCAGGACGCGTTCGCACAGCAGATCCGCCGCCTTCCCGACGCGACCCAGCGCACTCTCGCGGTGGCCGCGGCCGACGACACCGGGGACCTTCCCACCGTGCTGGCAGCCGCGGGTCGGCTCGATGGGGAGGCCAGGGATCTGGAGCCCGCCGAGCGTGCCGGACTGGTCTTCGTCTCCGCGCAGAAACTGCGTTTCCGGCATCCACTCATCCGGTTCGCCGCCTACCAACAGGCCCCGCTGGCCTGGCGGATCGCGGCGCACCGGGCGTTGGCGGCCGACCTGGACGGCGCCCAGCACGCGCACCGGCGTGCCTGGCACCTGGCCGCCGCGACGACCGGCCCGGACGAAGGGGTCGCCGCGGAGTTGGAACGGGTCGCCGAGTGGGCCGGAAGCAGGCAGGCGATGGCGTCCGCGTCCGCGGCGTACGAGCGGGCCGCCCACCTGACCGCCGATCCGCACCGGCACGCCCGCCGCCTGATCACCGCCGCACAGAAGGCGAGCGAGGCCGGCCAGGACGAACGGTGCCGCGCTCTCACCGACCAGGTGCCACTGCCGTTGCGGGACCCAGGGATGGCGGCGGACTTCGCCCGCGTACGCTCCGTGGTCGAGCTCGGCTACGGCAGCCCCCGCCGGGCCGCCCGCATCCTGGCCGACTGCGCGGACACGATCTCGGCCGACCGCCCCGACAAGCTCGCGCCGCTGCTGACCGACGCCATCCACGCGGCCTTCTGCGCGGGCGACGCACCCCTCATGGTGGAGATCGGCGTCCGCACACCCCATCTGCCGATCCTGGTCGTGCCCGTCCACCTACTGGCGGGCGACCTGCCCGGCGCGCGCCGGGCCCTGGACACTCTCGTACGGGCCGGACGCCTCACCGACGTCGGGCTCATGGACCAGTTGGTGACCGCGATCTACTGCCACCTGATGTCCGATCACGCCACCGCGCACGAACTGGCCGCCGCGGCGGCCGCCCAGTGCCGCGAGCAGGGCATCGGTGGATGGCTGCCCACCACGCTTCATCTGCGCGCCCAGGTGGAGCTGGCGCTCGGCCGCCTCGACGACGCGCACGCACACGCCACCGAAGCGCTCCGGCTGGCCGACGGCTACGACCTGGAACACCGAGCAGCCCATCTGCGCGCCCTGTTGGCCGTGCTGGCCGCCGTCCAAGGGGAGGAGGCGCAGACCCGGAGAATGGCCGAACAGGCACTGGAGTACACCCGCCCGCGCGAGGTCGGACGGGGCGCGGCCGAGGCGCTGTGGGCGCTGGGTCTGCTCGACCTCGGCCTCGGGCGGGCGCAGGACGCGCTGCGCCATCTGGAGGCGGCCCGGCAGGCGGCCGGCCACCCCTTCCTGGCCCGGCACCTGTTGCCGGATCTGATCGAGGCGGCCGTGCGCGCCGGACATCCGGAAGGGGCGCGGGCACCCGCGGATCAGCTCATGACATGGGCGGCCGACCTCGGACAGCCCCACTTCACAGCCCAAGCGCACCGCTGCGCGGCCCTGACCAGCCCGGACACCCAGGCCGAGCAGCACTATCTGGCCGCCTTGGACCTGCACACCGACGGCAACGACTTCGATCGGGCGCGCACCCAACTCCTCTACGGCGAATGGCTGCGCCGCTCACGCCGCAAAATCGACGCCCGCGACCAACTGCGCACCGCACTGAAGATCCTCGATCAGTTCAACGCCCGCCCCTGGGCCCACCGCGCTCGCACGGAACTCCAGGCAGCCGGCGAAACCCACGACCCGTCCGACGCCACCGACTCCCCCTTGACCCGCCTGAGCGCCCAGGAACGCGAAGTCGTCCGCCTCGCGGCCACCGGCGCCACCAACCGCGAAATCGCCACGCACCTGTTCCTGAGCCCACGCACCGTCGGCCACCACCTCTACCGCGCGTTCCCCAAGCTCGGCATCAGCTCCCGAACAGAACTCGCCGACCTGCTCATGCCCTGACGGGCGCAGGAGAACGGGCGGTCGCCAACCACTCGCTCAAGCACCGGGGGCTCGACGGCGTTCTGCTGTCCGCGCACTGCACGGCGTACCTGACCGCCCTGTTCTGGATCCTGCAGCCTCGGCTCCGTCTTCGCCCTCAACCACCAGGCATGCCGACAAGCACTCACCAGCCTCCAACAGCCAGGAGCGCCCCTCCGGCACAGCCGCATCAGCACCAGCAGAGGAGCTGCTCGCTCATCTCGGACCGAGCCACCCTGGATCCGCAGTGGCGCCGCTAGGGCCTGGCTACCGCGCTCGCGAGCAGGCAATCCTCAAGGCGAAGACCTCCACCACGCCATGCTCGGCATCGCATCGCCCGACTCCACAACCTCAGCCTCGCCAGCTGACGGAAACCAAGCTGATCAACCGACACGGCGTAGATCATTTACAGGGCAGCCCTAGTCCACAGAGCCGGTAGCCGACGGCGGTACCTCGACGACGAAGAACAGGAAGCAGGGTTTGGTCGCGAGGTCATGGAACTCGTCGGGGAACAGTTCACGGGCGGCCGGTTCGGGCTGCGGCTCGCTGATGGCGGAGAGACGGAAGCCGGCGGTGGTGAAGGCATCGGTCATCGCGTGCAACGGCTTGCGCCAGAACCTCATCGGGACGGACTGCCCGTTGAACATCCAGTCGAAGGCATAGCTGGTGGTCGCGAAATAGTCGGGCCGAGGGTCCTCGATCGTATAGGCCACGAAAGGGTGGTCCACCGACGCGATCAGCCGACCGCCCGGCCTGAGCACTCGCCGTATCTCGGCCAGCGTCGGCCCCCAGTCCTCCAGGTAGTGCAGGACCAGCGACGCGACCACGACGTCGAACGCACCGTCCTCGAACGGCAGGCGGTCCCGCAGGTCGACCTCGTGCAGGGCTACGTCGTCACCGAGCCGCCGCCTGGCCAACGTCAGCATCCCGGCGCTGGCGTCGACGCCGGTGACGAGGGCGCCGCGGTCGCGCAGTGCGGCGGACAAGGGGCCTGAGCCGCAACCGGCGTCCAGGATCCGGCGACCGGCCACGTCTCCGGCGAGGGCCAACATCGCGGGCCGCGCGTAATACGCGTTCACGAGGTTGTTTTCGTTCTCCGCCGAGTACGCCTCGGCGAAGCCGTCGTAAAAATTCACCTGGGCCGGATCTGCGGGCTGGGCGAAGCTCTCGGGCACGTCCGTCACGCGTTCCATCGTCGCAGCCTAGTAGTCACATGATCCGCGGGACAGAAGCGGACTGCGACCGCTTCTGTCCGGCGTTGTGTCGGCTACTCGCGGCAATGGAAGCGCCGTCAGGCAGGCGGAATCGGAGTCTCCGGCGGGGCGGGAAGCGTCCGTCCCAGGCGGGCGAGTGGGGACAGAGCGATGAGCGCCGGCGACAGCAGCATGCCTGCGGCTGTCAACAGGAGGCTGGGGCGGGTCCCCCACGCTTCCGCGAGAAGGCCGCCGAACAGCGACCCGAGCGGGGTCAGCCCCATGCCGACAAAGTTGATCGTCGCGGCCGCGCGGCCTTGCATCCCGTCCGGAGTGACGGTCTGCCGGACGGCCATGATCGTGACATTGACCAACTGGCTGAAGGTCCCGAAGACGAAGTTGAAGGCAAGGAGCGCGGGAACCGTCACCGCAGAGGTGCCGTGCAGTGCAGGCACAAGCAGGAACACGCCGTTGCCGAGTGCTGCCGCGGACACGAGCACAGCGCCATATCCGAAGCGGCTCGGTAGGCGGGCGGCGAGAAGCGAGCCCAGGAGCGCGCCCGGCCCCGTCGCCGCGAGTGCCAGCCCGACGACGGTGCCCGACAGGTTCAGGTCGCGTGGCAGGAACAGCAGGTAGGCGGTCATCACGGCCGCGAAGAAGAACTGGAAGGCGGCTGATGCGAGGCACACAGTCCGCAGTGAGGTTTCGCCGGTGACGAAGCGGATGCCCTCCCGGATCCGCCACCAGACCCGAGGAGGATGTTCCGAGCGTTCCGGGATGGATTCGTGACGACCGATCCGTCGGATTGACAGGAACGACAGCGCGAAAGGCACTGCGCTGGAGGCGGCAGCGATCTGCGCGGACAGCACGGACACCAACGCACCTCCCAGGGCCGGACCGCCGATCTGGGCAGCGGACCGACTGCCCTCTAGCGCGCTGTTGCCCTGCACCAACTGATCACGCCTCACCAGCCGTACCAGAGACGCCTGGTATGCCACGTCGAAGAAGACGGACAGTGCCCCGACGACGAAGGCAACCACGAGCAGCGCCGACAAGCCGAGTCCACCGAGGAGGCCGACCACGGCGGCGGTGCCCAGTGCCAGGGCCCGACCTGCGTCCGTCAGCACCATCACCGTGCGGGTCCGCCACCTGTCCACCCACGCGCCGACGAAGAGCGACAGCAGCAGGATCGGCGCCTGCCCCACCGCGCGCAGAGCGCCCAACTGGTCGGCACCTGCGTTGAGCGTCAGGACGGCGAAGAGCGGCAGAACCACCAGACTTGTGTGTTCGCCCAGTTGGGAGGCCGTCTGGCCCACCCAGAGTCTGCGGAAGTCACCGTCCCGCCACAGGCTTGAGGCAACAGGTCGACCGGAATCGGATACAGCGGAGGAAGAGGACGGTGGCACAGGGACCCCTCGGACAACCGAAGACAGGACCCGCCAAGCGGTGCACGCCACGTGCACCGACCATTTCAGGCAGCGGGAAAGGAAGGCTCGCTGTGCCGCGCAGTAAAGGCAGCACGCGATGACAGGCCACTCACGGCCTCAAATGTCAACGCGTGCTCGAACGACCGACCATGTCTTCGCTCCTCGTGAATCACTACCTGCGCGAACACTAGCTCCCGCTCTGCAGGGCACGACAGGCAATTAGGGGCCGGGCAGACGGCGGCGGGAGAGGTCCGGCTGTTCGCGCTGGATCACTTCTCGTGACGACCGAAGGACGCCCATCGTGCGAACGCCTCGATCCGTACCGTCTTCTCGTCCTCCAGGACGACCACCACTCCCGAGTGCGGGTCGTCGCGGATCTCCCGCACCGCCCGCCACGAGATTTCGTGCGTCTCGAAGATGTTGCGCCCCCTGAAGGCCTCGGGCCCGACCTCGACGAACGGCACGAAGGTCATCCGCGCGGCCCAGAAAGCCACGCAGAAGATGGCCAGCACCACGAAGACCGTGATCACCGTGAGTCCGGCGCCCGAGGTCAGCGCGAGCACGACCCAGATCCCTGCGGTTCTCCCGACCTGCACGACGACTTGCTTCCGCCGGCGGTTTCGAGACGCGCGGGTGCGAGACGCGCGGGTGCGCGGTCCCGCGCACTGCCGAAGCGGCGCATGAGGACGCGCCGCGGACGAATCTGTCGAGTGGTCTTACGGGCTTGCCTTCTCGGCCGCCCCTCGGCGGCGGGATGTGAGCCGCCGCTTTCGCCGGCCTCGACGTCGCTCGAGACCAGTTGCCTGCGGCGCCCCAGCGCCGCCTTGGCCGCCGCTGGGTGGTGGGCCCTCTACTGCTTCCGAGGTCACGGTCGTGTCGTGGAGTGGAGGACGACAGCACGAAAGCTATCGTCGCTGGCAGCGTCCCCGGCGCCGCTACCGATCCCCGTGGGGTGAGCTGTGGCCCCTGGCGCACGGCCGCAGTCCGACCATCGACATCACGGCAAGGCCAACGCGACGTTGGATCCGGAGCCGGATGGAGTGCCATGACATCAGCGGGGTCCGGGCAGCAGCCGTCGCAGGCACGCGCTGTCGTCGTCGCGCGGCACGCAAAGCTCTGGCTTGTGCCGACCATCCTGTCCGTTCTGGTGGCGCTGTTCCTGTCGCTGCTCTACATGGGCGGCATCGTCAATCCGAACGGCAGCCTGCGCGATCTGCCGATCGCCTTGGTCGACTCGGATCAGGGCCCGCCCCTGCCCGGACAGCGGGAACCCGTGGGGGAACAGTTGAGCCGGGCGGTCATCGCAGCCAGTCCGTCGAAGGCGGTGCAGTGGCGCAGGCTGAACCAGGCCCAGATGCAGCACCAGTTGGCGACGGGCAAGATCTACGGCGCCTTCGTCATCCCGGCCGACTTCACCGCGTCGGTGGCGGCTCTGACGACCTCCCGCGCCACGGAACGACCCAACCTCACCATCCTCACCAACCCCGGGCTGGGAAGCCTAGGTTCCTCCCTGGCCAGCCAGATCTCCCAGCGCGCCGCTCACCAGAGCTCCCTGGAGATCGGCCGTCAGCTGACCGCCCGGACGACGGCCGAGGACTCCGACACGAGACTCCGAGCTCTCCTCGCCGACCCGGTCACGGTCACCACTCGGGTGGGCCACCCGATCGGCCGCCACAGCGGTCTGGGTCTGACCGCGTTCTACTACACGCTGCTCCTGGTGCTCACCGCGTTCGTGGGCGGCAACATCATCAACAACGGCGTCGACGCGGGCCTGGGCTACACCGACAACGAGATCGGGCCCTGGCACTCGCGACGCCCGACGGTCCCGATCAGCCGTACGCAGACGCTGCTGCTGAAAATGATCATGAGTGCGGGCATCGCCGCGATCACCACCAGCCTGACGATGCTCGCCACCGTCGCGATCCTGGGCATGGACGCGTCGCATCTGCCGTTGCTGTGGATCTTCTCGTACTGCGCGAGCCTGGCCGTGGGGCTGGGCGTGCAGGCCATCAACGCGGCCTTCGGCGGAATCGGCCAGGTGGTGTCCATGTTCGTGTTCATCGCCCTGGCCCTCCCGTCATCGGGAGCGACGGTTCCTCTCCAGGCCGTCCCCGACTTCTACCGCTTCCTCGCCCTGTTCGAACCGTTCCGCCAGGTGACCGACGGCGTGCGCGCCATCCTCTACTTCGACGCCCGCGCCGACGCCGGCCTTACGCGCGGCTGGATCATGATCGCCATCGGGCTCGTCGTCGCCCTGCTGTTCGGCTTCGCCATGACCCGCTACTACGACCGCAAGGGGCTGCACCGCCTGGGCCTCCAGGAGGTCTGAGCGGCGGCGCGTATGCCGCAGCTCTTGCCCTCGGCGATGTGGCTACGTCGTGTGCAGGGGCTCCTTGAAGGACTTGCGGAACACCGGCCCGGCGAAGGGAATGATCGGCGACAGCATCTTTGCCTTGAGCGAGCTGGGATGCCGTTCGAGATCGATGTCGATGCGCGTGCCCTCATCCGTGGGAGTCATCTGAAACTCCCATCCACCCGAGCCGAAGGGCGTCGAGTCGCGAGTGGTGACGGTGACGTGGTTCGTTGACGGGTCCCATTCGTAGCGTGCCCGCTCCCACGATTTGTCGTTTCCCTCGGTGACCTCGGCCCATGTGTCTCCGCGCTCGTGGACCTGGAAGTGGTCGGCATCGATGGAGGGCCACTCATCGACACGGGAGGGGCTGAAGTTGGTCAGTACCCCCATCACCTCGGATGGGCTCATCGAGGAGTTCACATGGAAATGCAGGGATGGCATGACCTGCTCCTTCGTTCGAGAAGGCCGCTGTTTCCGACGGCCCGGCCTGGTGAGTGCAGTGCCCTGGCCTGGTGGGGGCTCTTCGGGCAGGCTGACCGGCCTGAAGGACCCACTTATCAGGATGCACCTCAGCTCAGCGCTGCGCACCGGCAGGTTCTCGACCGTCATCGGGTGCTCTCGCGGAGTGGGGGGTAGGCGTGCCGGCCGGGAATCGCCACTCGTTCGGTGTATCGCGACACCGGTGCAGATCATCATCGACCGCAACGAGAATGTGGTGCCGGTGGACAACCCGGAATGCCTCGCCGCCCGCTCTCCCGACGGCAACCCCGACATCAGCAATTCCGGCCACTCTGTCTGCGAAGAAGACTCAGCCGGAGAGGCGAGCCCATCAGATCGCGCTTTGGCGGTCGCCATGTGACGTTGGAGCTCACAGCGCCCTGCGATGGCACCGCCCGGGGGCGCTGTCGAAGGCCCGTGGGGTCACGGACGGTTCATCTGTGGCCAGTGACAGCTGGAGTTCATATCGCATTCTTCTGCGGTTGCAGCGGCTCACGAGCCGAGTTACGACGTGACTACCGCTTTCGCATTTGACCGCAGGAAAGCCCTGGGAGGATCACATGGCAGTGGAGATCAAACCTCTGGTGAAGCCCTCTAAGTTCCGGCAGCGCGCGGGGCTGCCCGGCGAGTGCATCGCGGAGTTCCTGGGGACGTTCGTCCTCATCTCTTTCGGCTGTGGCGTGGTGGCTATGGCGGTGGCGGCGCTACCCGGGTCGGGGCGAACCGCGGGACCCACCACGTTCTTCCTCGGAGCCGGGGACTGGCTGCTGATCACCTGGGGCTGGGCCATGGCCGTGGTCCTCGGCATCTACGTGGCCGGCGGGGTCAGCGGAGCGCACCTCAACCCAGCGGTGACGCTGGCCTTCGCTGTTCGCCGCAAGTTTCCCTGGGCCAGGGTCGTCCCCTACTGGGCGTCACAGGTGCTCGGCGCCCTGGCCGGAGCGGCACTGGTCTACGGCGTCTATCACGACGCCATCAACACCTTCGACGACGTCATGAAGGGGCCCAAGACAAACGGCCACACACTCGCGACGTTCTCCATCTTCGCCACCTTCCCGGCGCCGTACTTCAACGGCGGGATCTGGGGTCCGCTCATCGACCAGATGGTCGGCACCGCGTTCCTGGTCATGCTGGTCGTGGCGATCATCGACCTGCGCAACACGGCCGTGAAGGCGAACCTCGGCCCGTTGGTGATCGGCTTCGTGGTGGCCGCCATCGGCATGTCCTTCGGGGCGAACGCGGGGTACGCCATCAACCCTGCTCGCGATTTCGGTCCGCGCCTGTTCACCTGGATGGCGGGATGGCAGGATCTGGCATTTCCAGGCAGCCTGCCCGGCGCGTTCAGCGGCTACTGGTGGATTCCGATCGTCGGGCCGCTCGTCGGCGGTGTGATCGGCGTGCTGGTGTACGACCTGTTCATCGGCGACGTGCTCCACGCCCGCGCGCTCCAGGGCGAGGGCCCGGAGCCCGGCCGTACGCTCCCCACCACTTCCGACGACGAGTAGCCGGCCGGGGACAGGGCCGCCCTGCCGACACGCTCGGCGGGGCGCAGTCGGCCGACCGAGCGGATAGGCGGACATCAGGTCCCGAGGTGCTCAGCGCCGCCCACGGCTCATGAAGCGTGGGCGGCGCTGAGCAGCACATAGGGCATGGCAGAAGGAGGGGAGAGGCAGGCCCCAACTTCGCCTCTTCTGCCGCGTTCTGAGAAGCTTTCCGCCGTGCCTCAGGTCGATCCCCGATTCAGCGTCCTGTCCGAGGACTTCGCCGCCGACCCCTACCGTCACTTCGCACGGTTGAGGCAGCAGGAACCGGTGCACTACGAGTCGGCGATCGACAGTTACTTCCTCTCCCGCTACGGGGACGTGAAGCGGGTGCTGACCGACCATGAGGCCTTCACCACCGAAACGCTGCAGGTTCGGGCCGAGCCGGTGATGCGCGTGGGCCGGTCCTCGCCCAGATGACCGGAGCCGAGCACACCGCCAAGCGAAAGATCGTCGTGCGTGGCTTTACCGGGCAGGCCCTGCAGGACCAGATACACGCCGTCCACGCCAATGGCGCCGAGCTCATCGCGCCCTTTCTGCCCCGGGGACGTATCGACCTCGTCAACGACTTCGGCAGACCTCTCGCCGTCAACGTGACCCTGGACGTTCTCGGCCTGGACAAGGAGGACCGGCAACAGATCGCCGCCTGGCTGAGTGGGGTCGCCGAGTTCATCACCAGCATGGCCCTCACCCCCGAGCGCCGGCGGCACTGCCTGGACTGTGCCGAGCGACTGGAGGCCTACCTCGCCCCCGTCATCAAACAGCGCCGCCATCAGCCCGGCGAAGACCTCATATCGAAGCTGTGCACCGCCGAGTTCGACGGCATCGGCATGAGCGACAGCGACGTGACCGCGCTGATCATCAACGTCCTGGTCGCCGCCGTTGAGCCCGCCGACAAGACGCTCGCCCTACTCTTCAAGCACCTGATCGACCACCCGCAGCAGTTGGCGCAGGTCCGCCAGGATCCGAGCCTGCTTCCCGCCGCGATCGCCGAGACCCTGCGCTACACGCCACCTGTGCAGCTCATCCCCCGCCAGACGGAGCGGGACGTCGTATTCGCCGGCGGCGCCGTCCCCGCGGGTGCCACCGTCTTCTGCCTGATCGGCGCAGCCAACCGCGACCCCGATGCCTTCGCCGACCCGGACGCCTTCGACATCCACCGCCCGGACCTGGGCACCGCCCGCTCGTTCACCGCCGCCGCCCAGCACCTGGCCTTCGGCACGGGACTTCACCAGTGCGTCGGGGCGCCCTTCGCACGCGCGGAGATCGAGACTGTCGCCGCGATGCTTCTCCCGCTGCTCGACGAAGTCCGCCACACGCCCGGGACCCACTACCGGGAAACCGGCCTGTACACCCGCGGCCCGGCCTCCCTCTGCGTCGACTTCACCCCCGCCCGAAGCCCTCTTCAGGAGAAGCAGCCCCGATGACACCCACCGATATCACCCGCGCCATCAACGACCTGCTCTTCTCCCCCGGTCTCGACCTCGCCGAAGCCCTGGATCGGCACTTCACCCCCGACTACCGCCAGCGCACGGATGGCGTGTGGAGCGACCGCACCGCCTTCACCCAGCACATGACACGCCTGCGGTCCCTGGTCCGGAGCGGACACATAGAGGTCCACGACGAACTCCGCGACGGGCTGCGTTACGCCGACCGCCACACCGTCACCATCACCCAGCACAACGGCCGCACCTCCCGCACCGAGGTCTACCTCTTCGCCCGACTCGACCCCGACGGGCGCTTCCAGCGCGTCGAAGAAACCACTCTCCTGGTCACCGGCCACCCCGACGACGAGAACCTGGGACTCATCAAGTGACAGGGACGGAACCATCGAAGGCGTGCTGCCTTCTGAAGGCCCCATGAGGCTGAAGGATCCGCAAGGCCTTGCGAACCTCCAGTGGCCGGGGGCCCTCTACTTGAGCAAGTGCGCGGCGGGGTGGCGTGACCGAGGCCGAGTCACCGCCACACGTGTGCTGAGACTCGAGGAGGGGAGCAGCCATGGTGTCCGTGGGGGAAAGACTGAGCAGGGCCCGCATACGGGCTTTCGTCGGCCGGGAGGCGGAACTCGAGCGCTTCGAGGGGGCTTTGGCCGGCGACGCGCAGGCGCCGTTCGCGTTCTACGTGTGCGGGCCTGGCGGAATAGGGAAATCGTCGCTGCTGCGGTGTCTGGCCGACCGGGCTCGTACGGCGGGGCGGCTGCTCGTCGAACTCGACGGCCGATTCGTGAGCCGGGACCCTGCCGACTTCGAGCGCGCGGCCGGGCCCTTCCTGGACGTTCCCGGCACGGTGTTGTTCGTGGACTCCTTCGGGCACTGCCAATGGCTGGAGAGCTGGCTGTGGCAGCACTTTCTGCCGCGCGCCGCCGACGACACGCTGATCGTCCTCGCCGGTCGGCTCACCCCCCAGCCGCAATGGACGGCCGACCCCGCCTGGACCGGGCTCCTGCACGTGACCGAGCTCCAGCCGTTCTCCGAGGAACAGGCTCTGGGTCTGCTCACCGCAGCGCAGATCCGGCCGGAACTGCGGGATCGTGTGCTGCGTTTCGCGGCCGGCAATCCACTTGCCCTGTCCCTCGCGGCAGCCGCGGGATCGGCGGGCTGCAGCAGCGAGGAGATCTGGGCCCCGTCGGCGGACGTCCTGCGAACCCTGCTGGCCGGGCTGATCGGTGACGTGCCGTCGGCGGCCCACCGTCGCGCCCTGGAGGTGGTGGCACAGGCTCACTCGACGTCCGAGGAACTGCTCACCGCGGTCCTGCCCGAGGAGGACGCCCATCTTCTCTTCTCCTGGCTGAGGGACCTGCCCTTCATGGAGTCCATCCACCGGGGGCTCCACCCGCACGACGCGGCACGCGAGACGCTCGCCGCCGACCTGCGCTGGCGGGCTCCCCATGCTTTTACGACGATGCGGCAGCGGTTGGCCGAGGAGTACCTGCGCCTCCTGCGCGAGGCACCGGAGGAACGGGTCTGGACCGTCACCGACGAGCTCTTCTATCTCTTCAGGGAGGGCGAGATCCTGGCACGACTGCGAACCTGGTCGCGAGAGGACGAGGTGCACGACCGCCCGCTGCATCCGGATGACATGGACGCAGTGCTCCGGATGGCCCAGGAGACGGAGGGGCCCGCCTCCGCGGAACTGGTCCGCTACTGGGCGCAGCGCCAGCCACAGGCCTTCAGCGTCTACCGTCTCGTCAGCACAGGCCGGATCGTGGCCTTCACGACCCGGCTCGCTCTGCCGGCCCCTGCCGATCCCCAGGACCTGGCCACCGATCCCGTCGTCGCGGCGGCGTGGGCGCACACGGACGCCACCGCGCCGGTGAGCCCCGGCGAACACATCGGCATCAGCCGGTTCTCCGTCTACCCCGAGCGATACCAAACCCCTTCCCGTGTCATCGACTTGAGCAGTTCGCGTGCTCAGGCGGAGGCCGCCCGCGCTCGCGGCCGCGCCTACGGCTTCGCCGTCTGGCGGGACGCCGAGACCTGGGCCGAGCGCGTCAAGGGCACCCTCAGCGACACCGGTGCGCGGCCGCGGGTCGGTGCGCACACCTACGGGCTGTTCTGCGTCGACTGGCGCCAGCTGTCCGTCGAGGCCTGGCTCGGCCGCTTCATATCGGCCACCGAAGTCCCCGCCCCGCCCGGGCCGTCGGGCTTCTCACGCACCACGTTCGACCAGGCCGTACGCGAAGCCCTGACGCACTGGCGCGACCCTGCGGCCTTCACCGCCTGCGCTCTGACCCGCACGCGTCTGGCGGCCGACCTCTCCGACCCCGTCGGTGAACTGCGCGCCTTGCTGCGCCAAGCCGTCGACGACCTCGCCGGTGACCCGCGCGGCGTGCGCGCCCGCGAGGCCCTGACGGCGGGCTACTTCTCGGGTGCGCCCACCCAGGAGGCCGCCGCCCGCCGCCTCTCTCTTCCGTACGGCACCTACCGGCGCCATGTGCGTCAGGGCCTGGACCTGCTGTGCGAGGCCCTGTGGCAGCAGGAGTTGCACGGCCCCCGATAGCCGCGGGCCGCGCTCCCGCCATCGACGGGACAGGATGGGATCGGATGGACAGGTGCGGACAGGAGTGGACAGTCAACGCCCCTGACGGGCCTGGATAGTGGACACCGCCCCGACCGAGGCTGTGCGCCATGAACCTCCCACGCACACAGCCGGGGCAGTCGCCGGCCGCCCCCCGGCAATCCGCCGTGCTGGCGGTGCTCGCCGCAGCCCAGTTCACCGTCATGCTCGCCACGTCGATCGTGAACGTCGCGCTGCCGCAGATCCGCGCCGGCGTCGGTCTGTCGGACAGTGGCACCACCTGGGTGGTCAACGCCTACACCCTGGCGTTCGGAGCGCTGCTCCTGGCGGGCGGACGGGCGGCCGACCTGCTGGGACGCCGCCGGGTGCTGGCCGTCGGCCTCGCTCTGTTCGCGGCTGGCTCGCTGGCAGCGGGAGTTGCTGCCTCCGCGGAGGTGCTCATCGCGGCCCGCGCCGTTCAGGGCCTCGGCGGCGCCGCCATCGCCCCGGCCGCGCTCGCTCTGGTCATGGATCTGTTTCCGTCCGGCGCCGGGCGCGGCAGGGCGCTGGGGGTGTGGGGCGCGGTCTCCGGCGCGGGAGGAGCGGGCGGGGTGCTGCTGGGCGGTGTCCTCACCCAGGCGTGGGGCTGGGCGTGGATCTTCCACTCCGTGGCGCTCGGGGCGGTGGTGGTCCTGGCCGCCGTGGTGGTTCTCGTCCCGCGAACGGCCGGCCGTCGTTCGGGGCGGTTCGACCTCCTGGGCTCCGCCACCGTCACCGGCGCCCTGACCTGCCTCGTCTGGGGACTGACCGAGGCACGCGGTGCCGGGTGGACGGACGGCCGGGTGCTCGGCACCCTCGGGGGCGCCCTCGCGCTCCTCGCCGCCTTCGCCGTGATCGAGCTCCGCCGGCCGAACGCACTGATACCGCCGCGCCTGTTCACCACGGGCCGGGTGGCCGCGGGCAACCTGCTGATGGCCCTGCTGGGGTCCGTGTGGATCGCCCTGTTCTTCTTCCTGCCGCTCTACCAGCAACAGGTCCTCGGATCCAGCCCCCTGGCCACCGGAGCGGGCCAACTCCCGCTCGCCGCCGCCAACATGCTCGGATCCGCCCTGGCACCGCGCCTGTCCCGGCGATTCGGTCCCACCGCCACCGTGACCGGGGCCCTGCTCACCGAGGCCGCCGGGCTCCTGTGGCTGTCGCAAATCAGCGCCGACGGAAGCTACGTCGCCGACATCCTCGGCCCGAGCATCATCGTCGGCCTCAGCCTGAGCATCGCCTTCGTCCAGCTCACCGCGCTCGCCGTGGACGGCGTCCCGCCCCAGGACGCGGGACTGGCCGGAGGGCTGGTGAACACCACCCGCCAAGTGGGCGGCGCGATCGGTCTCGCCGCCCTCGCGACACTCGCCGGCTCCGTCACCGCGCATGCCGCTGTCCACGAGTCGCACGTGGAGGCGCTCACCGCGGGCTACCGGGCCGCTTTCACCGCCTCGGCCGTGCTTCTCGCCGTCACCGCACTCCTGGCGCCGCTCCTGATCCGCCGTACGAGGGCCCGGACCGCAACCGTCCCCGCAAGCCCGACCTCCGGTCCCCCAACCCCACGAACCACCCGCACCGGCTGAACCGCTGGATCAGCCGCACCACACCACTCACGCAACCACCCAAGGAGACACAGCCATGGCCACCATCGACGAGACCGCCCCCGTCATCGTCCGTCTCAGCATCAAGATCGACGCGCCGCTCACCACGGTGTGGGACCTGCACACCGACATCCCCGCCTGGCCCACCTGGAACACGGACATCGAGCGGGCCACCGTCAACGGCCCGCTCAGGCCCGGCAGTTCCTTCAGCTGGCGAACCCACGGGCTGGACATCACCTCCACCGTGCACGAGCTGATCCCCGGCGAGCGGATCGTGTGGGGCGGTCCTGCCGCCGGCATCGCCGGCCTGCATGTCTGGACGTTCGAGCAGAACGTCGACCACGTCACCGTGCACACCGAGGAGTCCTGGAGCGGCGACCCGGTCGAGGCCGCGGTCGACCAGCTCGGCGAGGCCCTTCAGGCATCCCTGGCGGACTGGCTCTCCAGCCTCAAGGCCCGTGCCGAACAGGCCGTCTGACGACACATCACATCCATCGAGAGAGGTTCTTCTGTCATGACTGCGAACAAGCCCTACCTGACCGGCCACTACACCCCCGTCGCCGACGAGATCACCGCCACCGAACTCACCGTCGAGGGCAGCCTGCCCCCCGAGCTGACCGGCCGACTGCTGCGCAACGGCCACAACCCCAAGCCCGGCGTCACCCCCACCCACTGGTTCAAGGGCAACGGCATGGTCCACGGCATCCGGCTGCGCGAGGGTCGCGCCGAGTGGTACCGCAACCGCTGGGTGCGCACCCCCGCCCTGGACGGCGCCCCCTACATGACCGAGCACGGACCGGATCTGACGGCCAGCACCGCCGGCACCCACGTCATCGAGCACGCCGGACGGCTGCTCGCGCTGTGCGAGGCCAACCTTCCCTTCGAACTCGGCCCCGACCTGGAGACGGTCGGCGCCTACGACTTCAACGGCAAGCTGCGCACCGCCATGACCGCGCACCCGAAGGAAGACCCCGTGACGGGAGAGCTCCACTTCTTCGGCTCGTCGCCCGTTCCGCCGTACCTGATGTACTACGTCGCCGACGCCAAGGGCGAGATCGTCCACGAGTCCGAAGTCCCCGGGGCCACCTCCTCCCTCAAGCACGACTTCGCCATCACCCGCGCTCACGTGGTCTTCGTCGAGGGCAACGTCACCTTCGATCCCAGCGACCACTCCGGCATCCCTTATGGCTGGAACGACCAGCACCCTTCCCGTATCGGCGTGATGCCTCGCGGAACCGACGGCGCCCGGCACACCCGATGGTTCTCCGTCGAACCGGGCAACATGCTGCACGTCGCCAACGCCTACGAGGACGGCCAGGGCCGCATCGTCCTGGAAGGCCCGACCGTGGACCGCGAGGGCTTCCGGCTCTCCTGGAACTGGTGGGTCGACGCGCCCGGGCGCGGGACCGAGCCCGTTGCCCGCTCCTACACCCGGCGGTGGGTCATCGACCTGACGGCCGGGACCGTCGACGAGCAGATCGTGGACGACCTGCCGGTGGAGTTCCCGACCCTCAACGAGGCGTACCTGGGCGCCGAGCACCGCTACCACTACGCCATCTCCTTCCCTGACGAGACCGGCCTCGGCGGCTACGGTCTGGTCAAGTACGACCGCACCACCGGTGCCCGTCGCATCCACCAGGTCGGTGACGCCCGCATGCCCAGTGAAGCCGTCTTCGTGCCCGCCGCCGCGGCGACCCGCGAGGACGACGGCTATCTGCTCACCGTCGTCTCCGACCTCAAGCAGGACGCCTCCCAACTGCTCGTCCTCGACGCCTCCGGCCTCGACCGGATCGCCACCGTCCACCTGCCGCACCGGGTGAGCGCCGGACTCCACGGCTCCTGGATCCCGGACAACGGCGCCGACGAATACCGGGTCTGACACCACACACGCGTTGGGGACAGGCCGTGCCCGTCCCCAAGGCACACCCGGCGGCCGCTCCGGCCCGTCTGGCCGCCGCAGCGAGTTCAACAAGTACCGTATGAGAGGGGCCAGTTACACGACGTTTACGCCAGCGACTCGGTCGTGAGACCAGTCCACCCCACCATCGCAATACCTATCACTCGACAGGTAACCCCCGTTCGGAGGTGCGGTGATGAACCGATCTGAGCTCACCCCTGCGTCACGTCCCGCAGAGGGCGTCACGACCAGCGCCACTCCCGTCGGCTATCACCAGGAACTGCGTCGCGGGATGGGCGGCTTCGCGTCGTTCGCCGCGGGCTTCTCCTTCGTGTCGATCCTCACCACCGTCTTCCAGCTCTTCGGCCTCGGCTTCGGCCTCGGCGGGGCGGCGTTCTTCTGGACCTGGCCGCTGGTCTTCGCGGGCCAGCTGCTGGTCGCACTCTGCTTCGCCGAGTTGGCGGCGCGTTGGCCCATCTCCGGGGCGATCTACCAGTGGTCGAGTCGGCTGGCGGGCACCACGGTCGGCTGGTTCACCGGCTGGATCATGATCATCGGGCAGATCCTCACGGTCGCGGCTGCCGCGATCGCCGCGCAGGCCGTGCTGCCGGGCATCTGGTCCGGCTTTCAGATCATCGGCGGCCCGCACGCCGACCCCTCGGTCGCCTCCCCGACCGGCGCCCAGAACGCGGTCCTCCTGGGCTGCCTCCTGCTGGTGATCACCACGGTGGTGAACATCCTCGGCATCCGTCAGATGGCCGCCGCCACCAGCGTCGGCGTCATGATCGAGATCGTCGGTGTGATCGTGCTCGTGCTGGTGCTCTTCTTCCTGCCCGAGCGGGGGCCGCAGGTGGTGGCCCACAACACGGGTTGGGCAGGCGAGGGCGGCTACGTCGGGGCGTTCCTCGCGTCCTCGCTGATGGCGGCCTACGTCATGGTCGGCTTCGACTCGGCGGGCGAGCTGGCGGAGGAGACACACAGCCCACGCCGGACCACGCCCCGGACCATCCTTCGGGCGCTGGTCATCTCGGGCGTCGGTGGCGCGCTGCTGATCCTCTCGGGGCTGCTGGCGGCGAGCAGTCTGACCGACGGCAACCTTGCCGCAGGTGGTCTTTCCTGGGTACTCACCGACCGGCTCGGAAGCGTTCTGGGGCGGCTGCTGCTGTGCTGTGTCGCGGTCGCGGTGTTCGCCTGCACCCTCGCCGTGCAGACCTCCGGCGCACGGATGATCTACTCCATGGCGCGCGAGGGCGCCCTGCCTTTCCACCGGTACCTCGGGAAGGTCTCCGCCCGCACCGGTACGCCGATCATCACGTCGATCGTGGTGGGTGCGGGCGCCGCTGTCGCGCTCTTGGTGAACGTCCGCCAGTCGTCGATCTTCACCGCGCTCTCCAGCCTCTGTATCGCCATGCTCTACCTGGCCTACCTGGGCGTGACGCTGCCGCTGCTGGTCGCCCGGATCCGACGCACCGGCCCACTCCCGGACGGCGTCGACGAGACAGGCCGGCCACTGTTCTCACTGGGCCGTTGGGGAATCGTCGTCAACACGCTCGCCGTGCTCTTCCAGGTCGGCATGACCGTCAACCTCCTGTGGCCCCGCGCGGAGATCTACGACCTCACCGAGGGCACCTGGTGGCTGCAGTGGAGCGCTCTGCTCTTCATCGGCGTCAGCCTCGCGGTCGGTGCCGGCTACTTCCTCACCCGCCGCCTGCACCTCCGCATCGCGCTGAGGCACGTACCCCACACGCACATCGAGCCGCCGGTCGAGGCCGTCGCCGAGCCTGCCTGACGGCTTGGCGGTCCGCTCCCGGCCATGCAGCGCCGGACGCGCCGACGACGTACCCGACGAAGGGACGACGGGACACCCATGACCACGCAGGACGGGCCCGCGGCCATCGCGCCGCACGGCCAGCACCCCGCCGAGCCGCCCACCGAGAACGCCGCCCGACAGCAGCCCACCGCCCGACCCGCCGCCAGTGTGCGTGATCTGCACCTGACCGACAGCGTCCGCAGCGCTCGCGACGACGCCCGTGCCCAGGACGGGCAGGCGGGCGAGTGGATGCCGTATCTTCCGGCGTCCGCGAGCCCGCACTGCCCGCCAGGAGTGGACCCGGCCGCCCTGGTGTGGGCGGAGACGGTGGCGCCCGGCGGCTACACCCACAAGGTCCTCGCCCGCGGCACCCGGCTGCGCTTCGACGATCCGACCGGTGACGCCTGCGCCCATCTGTTGCTCTTCAACGCCCTGGAACCCGTCGAGCGGCTCAATGTCGCCGACACCCAGAAGATCCCCTGGCAGGCCTATCTGGGCGTCGACCACCCGCTGTTGTCCGGCGAAGGCCGGATCATGGCCGTCGTCACCGGCGACTCCTCCGGCCGGCACGACGCCTTCTGCGGCACCACCACCGATGCCTGGAACGAAAGCAAGTACGGTGACGCCCGCCCCGAGGGGCCGTCCCCGTCAGGGCGCGGGCTCTTCGTCAAAGCCGCCGCCAAGCACGGCCTGAGCCGACGCGATCTGCCGCCCAGTGTGTCCTTCTTCCAGGGCGTACGCGTCGAGGCGGACGGCGCCCTCGGGTGGCGGGGCAGCGCGGGGCCGGACGCCCATGTCGAACTCGTGGCGGAAATACCCCTGTTGGTGCTGGTCGCCAACGTCGCCCATCCACTGGACCCGAGCCCCGACTACGTCGTCGGGCCACTGCGGGTGCATGCCTGGCGTGGCACCGCGACCGGGCCCGACGAGCCGCGGTTCACCGCGACGCCCGAACTGCACCGGGCGTATCTCAACACCGTCGACTACTGCGAAGCCCGGGGGCTGTGACATGGCGAGCACTCAGGCCGAGAACACCGGGAGCACCGCGAAATCGGTGAACCCCCACCCCACCGCTTCGGGCGGCACCATCGCCTCCACCGTCCCGGTCGGGGCCGTGTACGCCGAGGGATCCGCCCTGGACTGGGGAGCGAGCCTGGTCGAGGGCGCCGTGGTCCTGGACCAGAACGTGGCGCCCAACGCGCCCTGGTCGGCGGTGGTGAGCGAGGGGCACGTCCTGACGATCGTCGATGTCGGCGGCAACCAGTCCGCCGACTGCCTGCTCTACGACGCCGACGATCCGGAGGAGCGCTACAGCGTCCCGGACACCCTGGCCTGGCAGGGCAACGCCTATGTGCGCACCGGCACGGTCCTGCGCAGCAATGAGGGCCGCCCGCTGATGACCGTCGTCGCCAACGAGATCGACCGCCAGGACACGATCGGCGGCGCCTGCGGCAGGGAGTCCAACACCCTGCGCTACGGCCATCATGTGATGTTCCATCACGGATGCCGCGAGAACTTCCTCGCCGAGGCGTCCCGGCGCGGCCTGGGGGTGCGGGACCTCGTCTCCAACCTCAACTGGTTCATGAACGTGCCCGTCGAGGCGGACGGCGCGCTCGGCATCGTGGACGGCATGTCGGCGCCCGGCCGCCGGGTCGCGGTGCGCGCCGAGACGGACGTCCTGGTGATGGTGTCCAACTGTCCGCAGATGAACAACCCGTGCAACGACTTCAATCCGACCCCGCTGCGGATGATCGTCGTGGATCCGAGCGGCCTCGCGGGCGCCGGCGACGTGACGTCGCGGAGCATCCCGGAGGACGCCGCGTGACCCGCCCCGTCACCGTTCTCGTCGCCAACCGCGGTGAGATAGCCCGCCGTGTGATCCGCACGGCCACCCGGATGGGCCTGGCCACCGTCGCCGTCTTCTCCGACGCCGACCGGGCCGCCCCGCACGTCCGTGAGGCCGGCAACGCGGTCCGTCTCGGTCCGGCGCCCGCCCGCGACTCGTATCTGCGGGGCGACGCGATCATCGAGGCCGCGCTCGACCATGGCGTCGGGATCATCCACCCGGGCTACGGATTCCTGTCCGAGAACGCCGCCTTCGCCCGCGCAGTCGAGGATGCCGGTCTGCGTTTCGCGGGCCCGGCCGCCGACCAGATCACGGCCTTCGGCGAGAAGCACACCGCCCGCGCCCTGGCCAAGGCCGCCGGGGTGCCGCTGCTGGCCGGCACGGAACTGCTGGCGAGCGCCGAGGAGGCCGTCACCGCGGCGGAGTCGATCGGGCTGCCCGTGATGGTCAAGGCCACCGGCGGGGGCGGCGGCATCGGCATGCAGGCCTGTGCCACCGCCGACGAGGTGCGCGAGGCCTTCGCACGCGTGGCCACGCTCGCGGAGTCCAACTTCGGATCGGCCGGCGTGTTCCTGGAGCGCCTGGTGCGCCCGGCCCGCCACGTCGAGGTGCAGGTCTTCGGCGACGGCGCCGGGCGGATCGCCGTCATCGGCGACCGCGACTGTTCGCTTCAGCGCCGCAACCAGAAGGTGATCGAGGAGGCCCCGGCCCCCGCCCTGCCCGACCGTGTCCGCGCACTGCTGCACGACTCGTCACGCCGGCTGCTCGCATCGGTCGGCTACCGGGGCGCGGGGACCGTGGAGTTCGTCTACGACCCGGTGCGCGAGGAGGCCGCCTTCCTGGAGGTCAACACCCGGCTACAGGTCGAGCACCCGGTGACCGAGGAGGTGTACGGCGTCGACCTCGTGGAGCTCATGCTCACCCTGGCCCGCGACGGCCGGGTCGACGACGCGGTGTTCGAGCGGGAGTGGAAGCCCACCGGACACGCCGTTCAGGCCCGCGTCTACGCCGAGGACCCCGGCAAGGACTCCCTGCCCTCCTCGGGCCTGATCACCCGGGCGCTCTTCCCCGGGCAGGGCACCGACGAGATGCCGGGTGTCAGGGTCGACGGTTTCGCTGACACGGGCCTGGAGATCTCGCCGTACTACGACCCCATGCTCGCCAAGGTCATCGCGCACGGCGCCTCCCGCGACGCCGCGTTCGACGTGCTCGGCGAGGCCCTGGGCGCGAGCCGCGTCGACGGCATCGTCACCAACTTGGGTCTGCTGCGCTCGCTGACCGTGCGGCGCGACGTGCGCGAGGCCATGCACAGCACCAGCACCCTCACCAGCACCGCAGATCCCGAGCAGCGCATCGACGTCCTGGTGCCAGGACCGATGACCACCGTCCAGGACCTGCCGGGCCGACTCGGCTACTGGCACGTGGGCGTGCCGCCGAGCGGCCCCTTCGACCCCGTCTCCTTCGCCGAGGCCAATCTGGCCGTCGGCAACCTGGCCCAGGCTCCCGCGCTGGAGGTCACGGCGGGCGGCCTGACACTGCGCTTCTCCACCGCCACCGTGGTCGCCGTCACCGGTGCCCCCGTCCCGGCCACGGTGGACGGCACCGCCGCGGTCCTGTGGGAGCCGGTGCCGGTCCCGGCCGGCGCCACCCTGGTCCTCGGCACCGCACCGGGGCCCGGTCTGCGCAGCTATGTGGCCGTCCGGGGCGGCATCGACGTACCCGAATACCTGGGCAGCGCCTCGACGTTCACTCTCGGTGGTTTCGGCGGGCACGGCGGCCGGGCACTGCTCGCCGGAGACGTACTGCGGCCCGCGGCCTCCGGTGCCACCGCCGGTGGCCCGACCCCGCCCGAGCGCCGTCCCGCGATCATGTCGTCCTGGCAGATCGGTGTCACCGAAGGGCCGCACGCGGCACCGGAGTTCTTCACCCGCGAGGACATCGACACCCTCTACGCCACCGACTACAAGGTGCACCACAACTCGGCCCGCACCGGCATCCGTCTGATCGGACCCAAACCGCGCTGGGCACGCCAGGACGGCGGCGAGGCCGGACTGCACCCCTCGAACATCCACGACACGCCGTACGCGGTGGGTGCTCTGGACTTCACCGGCGACACGCCGATCATCCTGGGCCCCGACGGACCGTCCCTCGGCGGGTTCGTCTGCCCCGCCGTGGTCGCCAGCGGCGACCTGTGGAAGCTCGGCCAGCTCCGCCCCGGCGACACCGTCCGGTTCGTGGCGGTCAAGGAGGCCGAGGCGGCCGACCTCGACGCCCACCGCGCCTCACCCGCGCTGATCAGCACGGGCGGAGACGGCGACGACGGCATACTGGGCCGCCTGGAGGCAACGGACACCCGCCCCGGCGTCACCTTCCGCCGGGACGGCGACGACAACGTCCTCGTCGAGTACGGCCCCATGGCGCTCGACCTCGGCCTGCGGATGCGCGTGCACGCCCTCCAGGAGACCCTGGCCGCGCACGCGCCCGACGGCATCATCGACGTCACCCCGGGCATCCGGTCACTGCAGATCCACACCGACGCCCGCAGACTGAAAGCCCGTGACCTCACCGCCCTGCTGCGCGAACTGGAGGACGAGGTCCCGCCCACCAACGAGCTGGTGGTCCCCTCCCGCACGGTGCGGCTGCCGCTCAGCTGGGACGACCCGGCGACCCGCCTCGCCATCGAGCGGTACATGGCCGGGGTGCGCGACGACGCCCCCTGGTGCCCGTGGAACATCGAGTTCATCCGCCGGGTCAACGGCCTGGAGACCGCCGACGACGTCTACCGCACGGTCTTCGACGCCTCGTACCTGGTGCTCGGCCTCGGTGACGTCTATCTCGGCGCCCCCGTGGCCACCCCGCTCGACCCACGGCACCGCCTGGTGACCACCAAGTACAACCCGGCCCGCACCTGGACCGCGGAGAACTCCGTCGGCATCGGCGGTGCCTACCTGTGCATCTACGGCATGGAGGGTCCCGGCGGCTACCAGTTCGTCGGTCGCACCGTGCAGATATGGAACCGGTTCCGCAGGGGCGGCCTGTTCCAGGACTCCCCGTGGGCCCTGCGCTTCTTCGACCGCATCGAGTGGTACCCCGTCACCGCGGAGGAACTGCTCGAACTGCGCGCCGAGACCGATGCCGGGCGAGGCCACTTCGACACGGAGGAGGGCACTTTCTCGATCGCCGAGTACAACGCCTTCCTGACCGCCAACACCGACTCGATCGCGGCCTTCCGGCAGCGGCAGAGCGCCGCGTTCGAGGCCGAGAAGGAACGCTGGCGGGCCGCCGGCGAGTTCGACCGTGACGACGACTCCGAACCCCCGCCCGCCGATGCCGTCGCCGTCCCGGACGGCGCGGTCCCGGTCACCGCGCCGTTCACCGCCACCGTCTGGCAGACCATCGCCCAGCCGGGCACCGCCGTCGCCGAGGGCGACCCGATCCTCTCCTTGGAGGCGATGAAGATGGAGTCCAAAGTGAGTGCCCCCACCACCGGAACGCTCCTGGAGATCTACGTCCGGCCCGGTGATCAGGTCGCGCCCGGTCAGGTCCTCGCTGCGGTGAAGGCATGAGCGCCATGACACCCGCCGAACGCGTCGAGGCCGCCTACGACCGCATCGAGTCCGCGGACCGGCCCGAGGTCTGGATCCACCTCAGGCCACGCCACGAGGTGCTCGCCGAGGCGGCCGCGATCGATCCGAAGCTGCCGCTGGCAGGCCTGATCGCAGCCGTCAAGGACAACATCGACGTGGCCGGCCTGCCCACGACCGCCGGCGCGCCTTCCTACGCCTACCTGCCCGGGGCCGACGCGCCCGCGGTGGCACGGCTGCGCGCGGCCGGCGCGGTGGTGCTCGGGAAGACCAACCTGGATCAGTTCGCCACCGGCCTGGTCGGCACCCGCAGCCCCTACGGCGCCGTACGCAACGCCTGGGATCCGGCCCGCATTTCCGGCGGGTCGTCCGCCGGCTCCGCGGTCGCGGTCGCACTGGGCATAGCCGACATCGCGCTGGGCACCGACACGGCCGGCTCCGGGCGGGTGCCCGCCGCACTCAACGGCATCGTCGGCGTCAAGCCCACCAAGGGCCTGGTGCCGGTGACCGGAGTGGTCCCCGCCTGCTACACCCTCGACTGCGTGACCGTCTTCGCCCGCGACCTCCGGCTCGCCCGCACAGCCGCGGAGATCGTCGAGGGCCCCGACCCGGCCGACCCGCTCTCCCGCACCGGCACCCAGCTTCCGCCGCCCGCCGCGCGCCCCAAGGTCGCCGTACCGGCGGACGAGAACCTGCGGGACATGGCCGAAGGGTGGCGCGAAGCCTTCGACGCCGCAGTCGCCCGCCTGGCGAGCAGCGGAGCGGAGATCGTCGAGGTCGATGTGACCCCGCTGCTGGAGGCCGCTCAACTGCTGTACGGCGGTGCGTTCGTGGCCGAGCGGTACGCCGCCGTGGGCGAGCATCTGGAGAAGCACCGGGCCCTGATCGGTACGGACCTCGACCCCACCGTCGCTGCCATCGTGCTGGCCGGCCGCGAGAAGACCGCCGTCGACTGGGCCGCCGACTCCGCCCGGCTCGCCGCCCTCGGCGCCGCCGCACGCGCGGCTCTCGACGGCTGCGCGGCGCTCCTCACCCCGACCACCACCTGGCACCCCACCCTCGACGAGGTGGCGGCCGACCCGGTCGGCGCCAACGCGCGGATGGGGCGTTTCACCAACTTCGCCAATCTGCTGGACTACGCCTCGCTCGCCGTCCCCGCCGGGTTCGTGGACGACCTGCCGTTCGGCGTGATGCTCACCGGCCCGGCCTTCTCCGACCGCGCCCTTGCCGCCTTGGCCGAGCGGTTCGCCAACCCGGGGCTCGACCTGTTCGTGGTCGGCGCCCACCTCACCGGACAGCCCCTCAACGCACAGCTGGTTCAGGCAGGCGGCACGCTGGTGGGCCCGGCGCGCACCGCAGGCAACTACCGGCTGCACGCCCTGGCCACCCAGCCGCCCAAGCCGGGCCTGGTCCGGATCGGCGAGGGCGGCTCAGGCATCGAGGGCGAGGTCTGGCGGCTGCCGGCAGCAGGGTTCGGGGCACTGACCGCCGCCGTTCCCGCGCCGATGACCATCGGCACCGTCGAACTGGCCGACGGACGGCAGATCAGTGGCTTCCTGGTCGAGCCGTACGCCGTCGAGAACGCGCCCGACATCACCCGTTTCGGAGGCTGGCGGGCCTATCTGGCCTTCACGTGACCGCAGGAGGCACCGGCGGGCACCCCGGGCGCCGGTCACCGCCGGAAGCCGTTGGCCGAGGTGGCAGGATGAAATCATGACGACGACGCGGCCCCGCCAAGGAAGACCCCGGCACACGCCGCCGTCCGACCCCAACGCCTCTGGTCGGGAACAGATCCTCGACGCCGCCGGTGCGCTCTTCGTCGAACACGGGATCGCCGCCACCAGCACCCGCATGATCGCCGAGCGGGTGGGCATCCGACAGGCCTCGCTGTACTACCACTTCGCCACCAAGGACGAGATCCTCGCCGAACTGCTGGCCACTTCGGTCCGGCCGAGTCTGGAGATGGTGGAGCGCATCCAGGCGTTGGCGCCGGAGCAGGCGAGTGCGGCCGCGGCGCTCTACGCGGTGGCCGCGACGGACGTACGCACCTTGTCCCGCACCCCGTACAACATCGGCACGCTCTATCTGCTCCCGGAGGTGCTGGCCGAGCGGTTCGACGCCTTCCGCGCCGACCGGGGCCGGCTGCAGCACAGCTACGGGGTTCTCGGCGCTTCGGCGGCGGCCGAGGGCGTCACCGGAAGCATGCCGTCCGAGCGGATCGGGGAACTGCTGATCCAGCTGGTGGAAGTCGTCATCCAGATACGGCGTTCCCGTGAGCCGGAAGCGGACGACACGGATGCCATCGCGTCGTCGTGCCTACGGCTGTGCGGGCTCGACGAGCAGACCGTGGCCGCCGCCAGGGACGAGGCACACGTCCTGCTCAGCGGCCTGGCATGACCAACGGCCCGCCCGTCTTCGACCTTTGACCTCGGGAGGGCTCAGATCGAGAACCGCTCCTTGCGCGGCAGGGGTCGCACTCGGCTGGTGAAGCCGCCCGCACGGAAGGGGACTTGGAGCAGTCCGGGCCGCAACCGCTGGGCCAGGGCGGCGGTGATCATGCCCTGGTCGAGGGCCAGGACGAAATCGCTGACGCGGCCGGTGGTGACGTCGACCGAGTCGCGGAAGCCGTGGCGGTCGTCGTAGGCGTCGAAGGTGCGGTCCAGGGCGCGAAGGTTGGCGAGGGCCTCGGTGGGCGCCTGGGGAGGGGCGAGAAAGTTGGCGTGCGGGGGTGACGACGCCGAGCGAGTGGTAACCGTCCTCCTGCATGCGGATGGCGTCGACCCCGTACTCGCGGTAGCCGCCGTCGGGGATCGAGGCCGGGGAGAATCCCCAGTAGCCGTATCCCTCGTCGTTCAGGCCGTGTTCGATCTGGCTGCGGACGTAGCGCTGGGGCGTGGTGCCCCAGGAGTGCGGGGACCACTCGGCCTCGGGCACGAAGAGCGGGACCATCAGGGGTGCGCCTGATGGTGCGGCCCGGCTCCGGGGAGGCAGGTGCCGTGATCCACCCCGAAGCTGAAAGCTTGCTGGATGGCAACCGGCACGCGGGCAGGCCCGGGCGACTCTCGCCCGCAGGAATACGCGCTGGCGTCGTCAGCACTCCTCTTGAGCCGCCACCCTTTCCGCGGCACGCAGTCCATGCAAAATCGCGACGTCCATGTTGATGTACGAGTAAGTGGCCAACCGGCCGGCCAGGTAAATGGGGTTCCGGGACTGGCTGCGCAGCCGACGTTCCAGTTCCCGCTGGGTCCGCTGGTTCCCGTCTGCCGCATCCAGGACCGGATAGTGCTTGGCTCTCACGCCGGGATACTCCCGCAGCACTAGGGTGCCGAGTCGATTGTGCAGTTCAGGGAGGGCCCACTTGGTCTCGATCGATCGTGTCCACGCCAGAGACGCAGAAGGTTCGTTGACAACCATCGCAGGTTGAGCGAGGGCAGTCTCCGGCAGGTACACGGGTTGCAACCGCACCCCTCTCCACTGAAGGGCCCCGGGCTCACCAAGGAAGTCGTCCAGCGCGGACGTCACGATCACTGGCCGGCCTACTTGCGAGATTTCCGGCAGATCCTTGAGGGTGATTCGGCATCCGAGGTGCACGACGGATGGGCGGAGGAGTGCCTCGACGAGGTCCCCGTAGCCTCGGCGGGGCCATCCCTGGTAGGTGTCCCGGAAGAAGTCGTGGCAACCGTCGTCCCGTAGCTCCACACGGCCCCTGGCAACGGCTGCCGATAGCGTGCTGGGATGTCGCCCCCACTGCTTCTCGGTGTAGGCGCGAACGCACTCGCCGTAGAGGGTCGGCCCCAGAACGGAGACGCAGTACGACTCAAAATCGGACTCGTCCGTAGGGCCGGGCAGATTCGCTAACTCCCGCGCGATGTCGGCGAAGTCGGGCAGCGCGCACAAATCGGCCCTCTGCGGTGGCCACGACACCAGACGACCCCGAAGTCGCGTGAGGACGCGATGTCGATACGGAACGAATTCGACCACGCCGGAAACCAGGTTCCAAACAGTGCGGTGATCGGTATGGAAGATGTGGGCCCCGTGAGGCTCGTAAGGGATGCCACGAAACCACTCCGTGCGCACGTGGCCCCCCACCACTTGCGCCTGTTCGTAGACCTCGACTGAGAATCCGCGCCGGGTCAGGTACCACGCCGCAGCCGCGCCCGCCAGGCCGGCGCCCACTATGGCTACCGTGCCGCCCATCGTCGGTTATCAGCTGTTGAAAGTGTTCACCTGCACGTTGCCGCCCAGGTGGTTCACCTGGAGGCCCGACGAGTTGTCGATGCTGATGGAGTACTGCCCACGCGCGGCGTATGCCGGATCGTGAAGCGCCATGAGGTGGTGTGCCGCTCCCAAAATGGCAGGGTCGTTCAGCGCTCCGCTCTCCTGCAGGGCGGTCTCGAGCGTTGTGCGCCACGCCTCGGGAGCCTCGATGTAGTCGTCGATCACAGCCTCCATCTCACGGTCCCCGCGAACGCGTCCCGCCAACAAGCCACGCAGCCGGGCGTATGCCTCCTGCACCGCCGCACTCGCCGTGTCCTGCAAGCCTTGCGCGCCTCCGGCCGCAAGCGCCCCCAGCACCAGTGATACCGCTTCAAGTTCCATGTGGTTTCCCCCAGTTAACGAGAGGAGTTTCGCCCAGCCGCATGCTAGCGGGGCTCAGGTGGTGAGGTACGGCGTGGAAAGCGGTCGCTGCGAGCCGCTGTGCGCTCCTGACGCGCCCTTGTGAGCCGCGCGTACCGCCAAGTACCTTTGCCGCCCCGTGCGCGCCAGACACCTGGCAGCGTGCCACCGGCTCCCAAGTGTCGAAGGCTCGACGAGCATGACATCTGGAACGAGCAGTGCCCGCCCGGAATCCTCCGACGACGAAGGCACAGCATCGACCACCGGTTCTGCGGCGCCACTTGCTTCTTCAGCACCTGTCTTCGCCGCAGACAGCGCCCATGGTTCCCAGGTCAACAGCTCGGGCGGCAATACTCAGATCAACATCCACGGCACTGCATCGCGTCCGGATCTCTGGCCCGTCGTCATCGGCGCACTCCCTGCTCTGGCCTCGGCTTTCCAGCCTCGCTCGCGGTTGCGTGACCAGCTGGTCACCGGATCGCGCTTGGCACCAGGCATGGTGCCGACTCAGGTACTGGTCGGGGGCGGCGGTGCCGGCAAGTCCCAACTCGCCGCATCGTTCGCCTATCGGGCGCTCGATCCGCAGGGCAACAGGAGAGATGTGGTCATCTGGGCGACGGCCGTGTCGCGTGAGAGCGTCCAGCTGACCTACGCGGAAGCGGCACGTCGCCTCGCCATACCCGGCACCACAGGGGACGATGTGGTGCACGACGCCCAAGTCCTGCTGGCCTGGCTGACTGTCGGCACCAGATCGTGGCTGGTCGTTCTCGACGACATTGCCGATATGCGCGACGTGGACGACCTTTGGCCGCGCGGGCCAGGCGACCGGGGCCACGTCGTCGCCACGACACGGAGAAAGGAGCCCACACTGAGTGGCGGAGGCAGGAGCGTGGTCGATGTGCGGACGTTTCGGCCGGAGGAGTCGGCAGCCTACCTGCGTCAGCGACTGTCCTCGTCAGGCTTCGGGCACTTGCTGGACGCCTCGGTCGACGACCTCGCCGAGGCGCTGGGGCACCTGCCACTGGCGCTCTCCCACGCCGCCGCCTACCTGATTCGCAAGCAGCGCCTCACCTGCACCGACTACCTCCAACGCTACGTGCAGGAGTCGGCGTCACTAGCAGAGCTGCTGCCCGGATGGGCGGACACCGAGGCCTACGGGCGTCCCATCGTTGTCACCTTGACGCTCGGTCTGGAGGCTGCCGCCGCCACACCTCCGCTGGGTGCCGCCCAAAAGGTATTGCAGATGGCCGCCTTGCTCGATCCGGCCGGGCACCCGATGCGCCTATGGGACACAGCCGCGGCGGCGGCACAAGCCGACCCGACCGGTGACGCTGTACGTCCGTACTCTCCTGAGGACGTCTGGGAGACATGCCTGGCACTGCACTCCTACGGCCTGCTGCACATCGACTCGGCGGGGGGTCCTCGCGCCTTGGGCGTCCATGCGGTGACAGCTCGCGCGGTGAGGGAGTCCGCGGATCCAGACCAGCTCGGACAGGCAGCGGAGGCGGCGGCAGACGCACTCGCGGAGATCTGGCCGACCTACACCTACCTCGATGCCGACCTGGTGGCGGTACTGCGCGCCAATGTGGAGGCGCTATCGAGGGTCGCGGGGGATCATCTGTGGACGTCCGAGCGATTCAGGCTGCTGTATCGCGCGGGTGACAGCTTGTTCGACGTCGGCCTGCAGGCAGCGGCAATCGGTTACTGGACCAAGATGGCCGAATCGGCCTCACGGTTCCTCGGCCCCGACCACCCCGAGGTGCTGGCAGCCCGCGCCAGAATCGGCCGGGCTCAGGGGCACGCCGGAGATCCCGCGACCGCCGTTCGCACACTTGGGCAGGTGGCGGATGAACAGTCTCGATTGCTCGGCCCGGAACACCCCAGTACCTTGACGAGCCTGCAGGACCTGGCCCGATGGCGAGGCCACGCCGGTGACGCGGGCGGGGCACTGGCCGCGACGCAGGAGGTTCTCACCACCCGGCAGAGCGTGCTGGGTCTTCTGCATCCCGACACCCTGGCGAGCCGGGCCACACTCGCCCGCTGGCGAGGTGAGACGGGGGACGCTGCCGCTGCGGCGAAAGGCCTCGAAGAGGTTTTTGAGGACATGCTCACCACTCTGGGCGCGGATCACCCCGCCACACTCAAGGCTCGCAACAACCTTGGTTACTGGCGCGGAGAAGCCGGCGACGCGGCTGGAGCCGCCCGAGCGCTGGAGGCACTCCTCGAAGATCGTCTCAGGGTCCTCGGTCCGGACCAGCCCGATACGCTTAACACGCGCAACAACGTGGCCTACTGGCGCGGAGAAGCCGGCGACAGTGCGGGCGCGGCGCGCGCCCTCGAACAACTGCTGGGCGACCGAACCAGGATATTGGGCGCTGACCATCCGCACACCCTCGCTACCCGCAGCAACCTTGCCTACTGGCGGGGCAAGGCCGGGGACGCCGAGGGGGCCGTCGGGGCGTTCCGCGACCTGCTGCGCGATCGGATCAAGGTCTTGGGGCCCGATCACCCGGACGTACTCGACACCCGGGCGAACCTGGCCCGGTGGAGCGGTGAGGCCGACGGACCCGCCGATGCGCCTGCCGCGTTCAATGCGCTGCTCATCGACCGACTGCGAGTCCTCGGACCGGACCATCCCGACACCCTCACCACGAGGCACGAGGTCGCTCGGTGGAGCGGGCACGCGGGAGATCCTGATACCGCAGTGCGGGGTCTCGGGGATGTGCTGCCGGACCGGCTCCGCATCCTCGGCGCCGATCATCCCGACACAATGGCCACCCGGCACGAACTCGCCCGGTGGCAAGCGGAGGCCGGGGACCTTGAGGCAGGCTTGACGGGATTGGCCGCTGTGCTCGCGGACCGGCTGCGTGTCTTGGGAACCGAGCATCCGCACACGCTCGTCAGCTACGCCGAACTGGGCCGGTGGCGTGCGGAGGCCGGCGATATAGCGGGGGCGCTGTCCGCTCTGCGCAGCGCGGCGGACGGCCGGTCGAGAATTCTGGGCGAGGGCCATCCTGAGACCCGGGCAACTCGGGCCGCATTGGACCGGCTGCGACAAAGCGGGGGTTGCTCCTAGGCGAGCAGTGCGAGCAGTTTGTCGAACAGCGAGACGCCACAGAGAAACAGGGCTGTGGTTTCCTCCTGCGCCGAGGCGTGATGGGGCAACATGGCAACGAAGTGCAACGCTGCCTGGAACAAGGACTGGAGGTAAGAGCGCTCGTCGCAACGCGCTGCCAGTAGCGCCGCGAGGCCCGCGTAACCTGGCACCGCCTCCACGGCGAATTCGTACGCGGCCTTGCCCGTCCGGCGCAGCACATACCGCCCAGCCATGATGGCTCCGTAACCGCCCTCGACTGACTGGACCAGCTTGCCGTAGTCGTATGTGATGGGCAGCAGGTGCCCCCCTCGGGGGTCGACCACCTCTGTGGACCCTTCATGGACGAGGATGTTTCCGCAGTGCAGATCCCCGAACGTCATCCCGACGCGGTACGGCGTCAGGTAGGACACCAGGCGAGGATCGCCGAGGAGGCGGTTCAGACAACGTGACACGCCTGGCAGCCCGGCTCCATTCATCGTGACGACATCCGCGTCCATCAGCGTGCGCAGGTAGGGGAACTCCCGTGCCTGCGAGCGACGCACGGCAAGACGTCGCTCGGTCAGTTGGTGTACGTGATCCTGACCGACGTGGCGCTCTGTGCGGTGAAACAGCTCTATGTCGTCGTCCAGAGCGCTCGCGGCGTGGCGGCCAACCTGACCGGCCGACTCACCGGCGAGCGCGAGGTCGTCCACGGTGGAGCCGTCACCGAAGCGTTTCAGCAGGAGGAACGACAGGCCCGGGCCGGCATGGCCGGTGATGAACAGACTTCTTGGCAGACCCCTTCGGGCCACATCCCGGTACCAGCGGATCTCGTCCCGCAGGGTGGGCGCGCGTCCGAACTCCACCTTCACTACGTACGTCTCGCCGTCAGCGCAGACGTAGTACAGCGTCGACGGTGTGTTGTGTGACCGCAATACCGACACGAGCCGGTCGCCCAGCACCCCGATCAGCGCGGACTCCCCTCCGGAGAAGGAGTGCTCCGCCTGCTCCCGCAGTCTCGTGGTCACAGCCGACAGTTCTCTGCGATGGCGAAGCATGTAGGACACCCCGTTCCCCCTGGGTTACCGCCCCGGCGGCCGAGCGTTGCGGCGCTCGCCGTCTAACGTCCGACGCCCCGCACGAGGTCGACCAGATCGAACCGGCTTCGGGTTACCGACAGCCGCTCCGCCAGATCAGCGGCTGCCGTCCGGTGGCCGGGCTCCTCCAGAATCCGCCCCAGACAGCGTGAGAGCTCCTGTGCGGTGATGGGCAGGGCCCAATGTCCGGCCAGAGGTGTGGACGGATGGACGGCGTCATCAACCCGCCATTCGAGCGGACGGCGGTACGCGGGGTACAGCATCCCCGCACCGTGCGCTTCGGCCTGTTCCGCCCACGCGGCCTCCGATGACGTCCAGGGCAGGCACAGCACCGGAACGGATCGCTCCAACGCGTGCACCAAAGTGGTACCCCCATGCGTGATCACCAGGTCCGCTTCGTCGAGCAGAGCCAGATACCGTTGCGCCGGGACGATGCCCAGGAACGTCTCGCCGGTGCGGAAGTGGCGGGCGTACCGTCCACCCCCCATGACGGCGAACTCCAGGTTGCGCTCGGCCTTCACCAGCGCTGCGAGCGCCCGGGGGTAGTCAGAGTCGGGCCGGTTGTTCCCCTCCGCCAGGTAGGAGACCACGAGCGGCTTGCGACGCGGCCGGTGATGCAGTGGCGTCGGCGGTGTCATTACGGGACCGACGTACACGTCGTTCGTGCGCTGCTGCACCGGATCCAGTTCCGGACAGCTTGGTATGAGATTGAGGTCTCCCTCGAATGTCTCCCGTTCGTCCTCATACGGCGCCAGATCCCAATGCGCGCGGCTGTCGTTGAAACTCCGCAGACACTCCGGGAGCGGGCGATCAGCGAGTTCATGCATTTTCCACGCGCCGAGCGTGGGCCCTGAGCGCAGACCGTGAGCCATGGCCAGGGAGACCACTGGTATGCAATCCGCCTCGGCCGCGATCCGCAGGGTGTCGTGGTAGTCATTTACGACCACGTGGGGTCGGAACGCACGCAAGACATCGAGAACTCTAGCGGTGTTGCCCATCACGAAATCCTGGTCACCGAAGCCCAGCGCGAGGCGTCTTTGCGCGTGCCGGAAGGCATGCGAGTACTGCGGTAGCCGCTGCTTCGCGGGGAGCAGGGTCTCCGGCCGGTTGTCGACCTCGGCGATCGCCACCCCGGGAGCGAGCGTGCACACCCGAGCGGCCTTTGCCCTGCTTGAGATGATTAGGCAGCGGTCGCCCCGCTCTTGCAGGAGCGTGGCCAGATGGGCGACCCGCGCCAGATGGCCTTCCCCGCCATCCCAGAAGGACAGCACTATTCGCAAGGTCCTCTCCCCCTCACAGCGGTCATCGTTTGACCGCTCACACGATGCTGCCCAGATATCACCGTCGCGTACCCGTCAGCCGTGGTGGCGCCCCTACTTCTCCTTCAGCGCGCCCAGTGCGACGGCCGTTTGGGGCCGAGAAGCCGAAGATCATCGATACCGCGCGCTTATGCAAGGTGGCCTACATTCCGAACAGTCACGCCTCGAATGGCCTAACGGCGCCAGTGAAGATCATAGGCGGGGGCCGTGCCGTCGGAGCGTGCTGCTTAAGAGGTCTTCTCATTTGGCGAGTGAGCTCTTTCAGTGCGGTCGCTGATCGGGTCAAACGCGTTGCCGGCCGCAGCCCCTACCAGCTACCGGCGGCTCACCAACTGCCGCATTCACGCATCACATCGGCGTCAACGGATGTCCCGCTCATCGGCCGGAACACAATCGTGAACTGTCTGAGCCCAGTCCTGGAAGTCTCCGACGAAGAAGGCACGCGACAGGAGGATGTCGCCGGCACGTTGTGCCCGAACCAACAGCCCCAGCTCCTCTGATGTCGCATCGCCCTCGACCGAAATCCGCGGCTCCAAGCCGCCGTCATGCACATAGCGGTGACACTCAGCTGTGAGCATCGCGAGACCGCGCGGGGCGGCCACGCTGGGCCGGGCGACTGGCTCACGGCACCTACGGCTCCCTCAGCTCCTGCCGCGGCCTGCGCCTGCGGCCCGTTGGGGCCGCCCTAGTTCTCACGGCCCTCCGCACACGTCAACCAACTTTGCCTTCTCAGTCAAGCCGCCCGGTCCGCGCGTCCGACTTGCCGGAGCCATTCGCTGCCGGTGAACGCGCAGGGTGTCGTCGACCTCCAGCCAGGAGCCGGGTTCCAGACCGGCGTCCTGGCCTCCAGGACCACGCAGTCGATGCCCGCGCGGTGCAGCAGCCGCGCGCCCGTCACCGCTCAGCGACATCCCCACGACCAGACCGTGTCGATGCGCCAAGTCCGGTTCAGACATCTCGAGTTGGTGTTCGGAAAAGGTCCCGTGCGACACACTCCCTTCCATACGCACCGCCGCGAAGGCGGGAGCGCATCCATACGGGTGGGGGTTGGGATGACCGAGTGGAGACCGGTCGTGGCAGCGGTGGCGGGGACACTGCTGCTGGCCGGGTGCACCAGTGGGGCGGATGGGGGTTCCGCCGGTGATGGCACGACGACCGGTCCGGCGCGGAGCACCAGCGGGGCGGACGCCGGCTCCTCGGCCTCGGCGGTCGCGGAGGGCGAGGACGAGGACGAGGACGAGCCGTACACGATGGCCGAAGAGTTGGCGCCGCGGACCCGGACGGAGGCCGTTGCGTTCGTGCGCGGACTCACCGCGCGGGCGGACAACTTCGGGTCCGGTTTCCGCAAGGCGCAGCCGTACGAGAGTGATCCGGCCGAGTGGGCCGTGCTCGACGAGGACTGTGTGTGGCAGCGACAGTCGCTGCCCGGCACGGTGTTGGCGAGCCTCACCAGGAGATTCATGCTCCCGGGCAGCGGGGGCAAGGGACCGGTGCAGGTGTCCCTGACGGTCACCGTCCACAAGGACACCACGGCCGCCCGGCGAGACATGGCCGTGTCCTTGGAGGAGGCGTTGCGCTGTCCGAACCAGCGGTTGAACGCCACCGAGCAGGTCCGGGGACTGTACTCGCGGGCCGATCCGTTCTCCGAGGCGCGCAACGGGGTTACCGACGACGATCTCATCGAGAGCGGGGAGTTGCTCGTCGACGGCACGAAGGGCGCGCTGCCCTTCGACTGGTTCAAGTACCGGCTCGGTCCGGTGACGGTGGCCGCGACGGACCGTATCGGAGCGGGACACGTCGACGAGGAGACGAGACGGATCGCCTCGCAGGTGGCGCAGGGAGTGGCCTACACGGCCGCCGAGATCGACAGCATCGGCGGCAACTCGGCACGGGACGACGCCGACACGGTCGGCAAGGGCAGTACCGCCGGTGACGACACGGAGGGCTCGCGATGAGTGAACCGCTGAGGCCCGCCGACCCCTCCCGCATCGCCGGCTTCCGGCTGCTGCGGCGGCTCGGCACGGGCGGCATGGGCGTGGTCTACCTGGGGCGCAACGACGACGGCACCCTTGCGGCGGTCAAGGTGATCCGGGGCGAGAGCGCCGACGACCCCGCTTTCCGGGCCCGGTTCGCGCGCGAGGCCCAGTTGGCCCGGCGGGTGACCAGCCGTTGGGTGGTACCCGTCCTCGGTGCGGACGCGGAGGCGGCCGAACCATGGCTGGCGACCGCGTTCGTTCCCGGTCCCTCGCTCGTCGAGGCCGTCGCGGAACACGGTCCGCTGCCCGCGGCCACCGCACGCTCTCTGGGCCGGCTGCTGGCCGATGCGCTGACGGACCTGCACGCGGCCGGACTGGTCCACCGGGACGTCAAGCCCGGCAACATCCTGCTGGCGCTGGACGGCCCCCGGCTGATCGACTTCGGGGTGGCACGGGCCGACGACGACACGGCACTGACGGCTTCCGGCATGGTCGTCGGCAGCCCCGGCTTCCTATCCCCCGAGCAGGCCCAGGGTGAACCGGCCACCGCCGCGAGCGACATCTTCTCGCTCGGCGGAGTACTGGCCTACGCGATGACGGGCCGCCCGCCCTTCGGCAGCGGCACACCCGATGCCCTGCTGTACCGCACCGTCCACGACGAACCCGCGCTCGACGGGATCGAGGACGACTCCCGGGCGCTTGTGGCCCGGTGCCTGTCCAAAGAGCCGGGAGACCGGCCGACGGCAGAGGAACTGCGGGGCCTTCTGGCCGAGGTCGACGACCCGGACGGCATCGCCGATTCGCCCGAGCCGGTCGGCGCTCCTCACCTTCCCGACGCGGTCGCCCGTATGATCGCCGCCCGCTCCGCCGAGGGCCTCGCGCTGCCCGAGATCGAACCGACCGAGGTGGACGACTTTGCCGTGGCAACGGCACCCTCCGACGGCGAACCGCAGGACGCGGTGGGTCGGCGCCCGAGCCGGCGGCGGCTGCTGCTGGCCGGCGGGGCGTTGCTGCTCGCCGCGGGAGGTGCGAGCGCCGCCGCAGTGCTCGCGACCCGCGACGACGACAAGGCGCCGCCCGGCAAGGCTCGTCCCGTGTATGTCCTGGGCGTGCACGTCACCGAGTCCACTGCGCTCGTCAGCCGGGTCAGCGAACGCGCCGCCCGGCTCGCGGTCGCCCAGCACAATGCCGACCCGGACCGCGCTTACGACCTGAAGGTCCGAGTCGGACAGGATCGGGGCGACGCGGCCGGCGCCCAGGACGTGGCCCGCAGGTTCACCGCGGACCGGGAAGTGGTCGCCGTCCTCGGGCCCGTCACCGAACTTCCGATGCGGTCGGCCGCGAAGGTCTACGGCCAGGCCGGGTTGACCCATGTGTCGAGTACGACGGGCCAGCAGGACTACTTCGTCACCTCGCCCACCGCGTCCTTCCAGACCGGGATGGCGCACACCGCGCTCGGTGGCTGGGTCGCCCTCCACGCCATGCTCACCAACCGGCTGGGACGTATCGGTGTGGTCCTGGACCGCTCCGGCGGCACCTCCATCCAGGACCAGGCCACCCTGCTGGTGCAGCAGTGGCGGGACGCGCTCGGTGGGCAGGTGGTGCCTCAGGTCGTGGCCGAGGAGACCGGCGACGGCCCGGATGCCGTACGTGCCCTGCTGGCCACCGGCGTAACCGCCTTCGCCTACTTCGGCCCGATGGACGCCACCGTCGCCGCGGCCCGCCAGCTGGCAGCGGCCGGCTTCGACGGCCCTCGCTGGATGCAGCATCTGCTGTACGGCACGGACTTTCCGCGCCGTGCCGGAGCCGCTGGCCAGGGCTGGTACGTGGTCGACTCCGCGGTCGATCCTTCCGCCCTCACCACGAAGGCGGCGAGGGAGTTCACCGAGGCGTGGCGCACGCGTTACGGAGCCGCTCCGGAACCGTACGCCGCGGAGGCGTACGACTCGGTGCGCATGCTGCTCGGCGAGTTCGCCCGGACCGTGCCCGCGCGGACAGGTGCCCGGCCGGTGCGGGCCGAACTCGGTGATCGGCTGGCGAAGGCCAAGTACCAGGGCATGGACCGGACGTATGCCTTCGGTCAGTATCACCAGTTCGACAGCGACGGGCAGGGGTGGATACGCAGTACCTATGTGCATGAGGTGCGTGACGGGCGCTTCCGCCAACTGGGGTCGCTCGCGGATCTTCAGAGCGCGGGGAATGCTCAGGGCTGAGGGGGTCTGACTACCCGGCCGCGGGCCGGTTCCGGAGGATCCGGCCCGTGGGACCGGGGGGAGATCGAAGGGGGTACGTGCGATGGATCGGCTGCTGCCTTCCGACCCGTCGATGATCGGCGGATATCGGTTGGCTGCGCGGCTCGGCGCGGGCGGGATGGGCGTGGTGTACCTGGCTCGCTCCCCGCACGGCACCTGGTGCGCGCTGAAGTCGATCCGCTCCGAGCACGCCGACGATCCCGGGTTTCGCGCCCGCTTCCGGCGCGAGACGGAACTGGCGGCACGACTGAGGGCCCGCTGGACCGTGCCCGTCCTCGCGTCCGACGCCGAGGCCCGCTCCCCGTGGCTGGCCACCGCCTATGTGCCGGGACCCTCCCTGGCAGAGGCTCTCGTCCTGAACGGCCCCTGGCCGACCGCCCAGTTGCTCTCTCTGGGGGCCGCTCTGGCCGAGGCACTGGACGGGGTTCACGCGTGCGGCCTCGTCCACCGGGACGTGAAGCCCGCCAACATCCTGCTCGCCGCCGACGGGCCGCGTCTGATCGACTTCGGTATCGCCCGCGCGGTCGGAGTGACCGCGCTCACGGCCGACGGGTCGGTCATCGGCTCCCCCGGCTATCTCTCACCCGAGCAGGCCCGGGGCCGCACGGTTGGTCCGCCGAGCGATGTCTTCTCGCTGGGCTGCGTCCTCGCCCACGCGGCCACCGGCCGCCCCGTGTTCGGGGTCGGCGGCGCGGCCGGTGTCCTGTACCGGACCGTGCACGAGGAACCCGACCTGGACGCTGTGCCCGACGCGCTCGACGCACTCGTACGGCGATGTCTGGCGAAGGATCCGGATGAGCGACCGTCGGTCGGCGAACTCCGGGATCGTTTCGGCCGGTTCGACGAGCGGGTCTGGCTGCCGGAGGGGCTGCCCGCTCTGGTGGCGGCCCGTGCGGCCCGGGTGCTGGAGCTTCCGGTGCCGCAGGGCACGGTCACCGACGGGCTCTCGGTGGACGGGTGGGCGGACGCCGTGACGCAGGCCGCCGAGCCGATGGCGGGGGCACCGACGTCTCGCCGCCGGGTACTGGCCGCCGGCGGCGCCGTGCTGGGCGTGGGCGTGGTCGGTGTGGGCAGTTGGTGGCGTTGGGGTCGCTCGAATGCGTCCGGCACGGCCGGGACCGGAACGTTGCCGCGGCGGGTGATCGGTCTCCTCGGCGACCGGTCCGACGCCGTGTTCACCGCACATGAGCGTGGCGCCCAGGTGGCTGTGAGCGAACACAACGGCACGGCGGGACGCGCCTTCGATCTCGTACTGCGTACCACCGACGACGGCGGTACGGCGAAAGGGTCCGCCGCGGCGGCCGCTCGGCTGGCCGCCGACCCGGAAGTGTCCCTCGTGATCGGCTCCGGCACCAACGCCACCGCACCGGCAGCGGTGGAGGCCTGCGCCCGTGCTCAGGTCGCCCAACTGGTCACGCGGGCCGACACCAACGAACTCGACGGCGTCAACCTCACCACCACACTGCTGATGCGTCCGACCAGGACCGCCGGACCACCGGCGATCCTGCGCTATCTGAACCGGGTGGTGAAACCCGCGCGCATCACGGTCGTCCACGATCTGACCGACGCGGCGGAAAGCCTCCAGACGGTTCGCTCCATCACCGTGCACAAGAAACTCGACGGCGACGCCACGGTCGAGGAGGTCGCCCCGGACCGCGACTTCGTCGCCGCGGCCCGGCGGATCGCCGCGCGCGGCGACGACGCGGTTCTCTTCGCGGGCGCCCATCCCGACCGGGCCGCGGCCTGCGCTCGCGCGCTGCGCGAAGCGGGGTATCGCGGCCCGTGTGTGGCGGACGAGCACGTGCTCGGCGGCCGTTTCCTGGCAGAGGCGGAGGGTTGGTTGATCGGCACGGGCTACACGGACGCCACGGCCGACCCTCGCATCAAGGCGTTCACCGCGGCCCACCGCGCCCGATTTCGCACCGCCCCCGCTCCCTGGGCCGCCGAGGCCTACGACACCGTCCGCTTCGCCGTCCACGGCCTGACCGCCGCCGGCGACGAAGCCCGCTCCGTGCTCCGCTCCGAACTGCTGCGCCGCCCCTGGCAGGGCATCACCCGCAAGGTCAGCTACGACGCGGACTCCGAGTTCTTCGAGGCCCAGGAGGACGCGGGCGCGTTCCTCTACCGGGTGACGGACCGCACCATCCGCTTCGTGGCCCGTGCGGACGACATCGGCAAGCCGACGAAGTGAGGCGCGGGCAACAGACGCACGCTCAAGCCCACGTCAATGGTTCGTGCCCGGGGTCCAACCTGGCGGACCGAACGCATAGCCCAAGCGGTCGCGCCAGCGCGTGGCGGTTCGTACATCTCGCCAAGTGGCCGCGTACTCATGGAAGGCGACGCGGAGCGGATTGTAGGTGTCGATGTTCTTGGTGAGGCCGTACACGACGCGCTCACCCTCGGCTTCGAACGTGCCGAAGAGCCGGTCCCAGACGATGAGGATTCCGCCGTAGTTGCGGTCCAGGTAGACGTTGTTGGAACCGTGATGGACACGGTGGTGCGAGGGCGTGTTGAAGACGAACTCGATCGGCCGCCACAGGCGGTCCACCCGCTCGGTGTGCAGGAAGAACTGGTAGATGAGGCTGAACGACTGCTGGAGCAGGATCATCCAGGGCGGAATGCCGAGCAGAGCCAGCGGCATCCAGAACGGCAGGGTGGTCATCGGGGTCCAGCTCTGACGCAGGGCGGTGGAGAGGTTGAACCGCACACTTGAGTGGTGGACCACATGGCTCGCCCACAGCACCCGGACGCGGTGGTGGGAGCGGTGGAAGACGTAGTAGGCGAGGTCCTCGGCGAAGAACAGCAGTACCCAGGTCCACACGGACGTGGGAGACAGCTGCCAGGGCGCCAGGCTGTAGAGGGCGGCGTACGCGACGATCACGACGGCTTTCCACGGCAGCGCGATGACCTGACTGCCCGCGCCCATCGACATGCTGGTGACGGTGTCGCGGGTCTCGTAGCCGCGTTCGTCGTCGTCCGGCAGGAAGCGGTAGGAGAGCGCCTCCACCGCGACCAGCAGGACGAAGGCGGGTATGGCGTAGACGACGGCGGGTATCACGGCGTGCCTCCTTCGGGCTCCCGGGTGTGGTGGGTGGCCGGAAGGCCGCGGGCCAGCAGTGCGCGCGCCGCGGCCTCGGCGCCCTGTTCGTCGCGTGAGGCGATGAGTGCGGCCAGCTTCATGTGTCCGGCGACGTCCACCAGTTCGGTGGCGCGCAGCTCCGTCGGCACCTCGCCGGCCGTGAAGCCCTCCCCGACCAGGCTGTTGAACGCGAGCAGGTAGGCGATGTTGCCGGAACCCTGAACGATCAGCCGCCACCAGGCGACGTCCGACGCGGCCAGGTCGGCGAGGTCGGGTCCGCAGTTGATGTACGCGGCGGCCGCACTGACGATCTCTGCCGCGGTCTGTTCCGGGCAGCGGGCGGCGCACAGCCGGGCCGCGTCGGCGCCTATGGAGGCCCGCATCTCCAGGACGTCACGGCGCAGATCGTAGGACGTGGACAGCTGCTCGGTGTGGGCGAGTTGCAGGGCGAGGTCGAGTCCGGCGGTCTGCCGCCAGTCGAGCACCATGGTGCGTCCGCCGTGGCTGACCTCGACCAGCCGCGCCTGCTGAAGCCGCTTCACCGCCTCCCGTACCGCGTGCCGGTTGACCTCGAACTCCGCGGCCAGATCGCGTTCGGAGGTCAGGGGGGCGCCGGCCGCGAGGGTGCCGCTCAGGATGCGATCCCGGAGCAGTGTGAACAACTGGTCGGAGACCGCTTCACGCCTGATGGGCTGCTCTGTCATGTGCACAGCCTGATCATGCTCCCTCGGACTGGTCAACTGGTTGGACCAGATCGATCCGGAGTCAGGCAGGCGATCCGTCGGGGTGCAGCATTCACGGGAAGGATGACCATGCCGGGTCGGCTTCCGATCACATGTTGCATGCCGCCATCGTGCCCGGACAGCGATCGGGTGGCCTGGCAATCACACCGTCACAGTTCTCGCCACTAGGGCCTGTTGCAAAGGTGAATCTTGGTCATGGTTGACCACGTCCTGCGGGGGCATGGTGATCTGACGAACGGCCAGTGGGCCCGGCTGGAACCGTTGTTGCCGCTGGGCATCCAGGGCGGGCCGTCGGCCTGTGTGGACGCGGCGCCAGCTGATCGACGGCATACGGTGGCGGACCCGGACCGGTCCCTCCTGGCGTGATGTGCCGGAACGCGAAGGGCCATGGGAATTCTCCGCAGTTCGACCAGGTTGTGGAAACGATCCGAGTGCCCGGATCGGGGTCCTGGCCAACCCCGCGGGCGACCGAACCGAGTGCGGGGCGACAAGGCGTACGACTCCCGTCGCAGCCGCCCCTACCTGCGCTCACGCGGCATCAAGGCGACGATTCCGGTCCCGGCGGACCGAGTCCGCAACCGTCAGAGACTCGGCTCTCAGGGTGGTGGTCCGCCGAAGTTCGACAAGACCGACTAACGCCAGCACCACGCGGTCGAATGCGGCACCAACCGCCTCAAGCGTCACCGGGCCGTGGCCACGAGGTACGAAAAGCTTGCCGTCCGCTACGAGGCGAACGTGCTGGTCGCAGTTCTCAACGAGTGGCTGTGACCAGCACTTGTCCACGGGCCCTATGGGCCGATGAGCGTCCGGGCATGCGCGATCCACCCCAGCACGGCCTTGGCATCGCACCCCTCGGCGACCGACTCGGCCTCGTCGAGGTGGTCGAGCGCCGCCGGTCGGTCGCCGGTCTCGGCCAAGAGGTAGGCCAGAGCCACCAAACCGGCTGCTTCCCCGGGTCTGAAGCCGATCTCCCGGCGCAGCATCACCGATTCGGTCAACCGCTCGCGGGCCTGATCGAACCGGCCTGCATCCTTGTCGGCAAAGCCGAGATGGCGTACAGCGTAGGACATGGTCATCCGGTCGTCGACGGATCTCGCCAGCGCGTATGACCGCTCGAAGTACGGCCTGCCGGTGGCGCCGTCGCCCTTCACCACCTGATGCCAGCAGCCGACCCAGAACAACGCGTCCGCCTCTCCCGACGCATCCGCGAGACGCTGGTACAACTCAGCCGCGCGCTCAAATAGCACCAGTTCCTGGCTGTTCTCTAGGCGGTCGTTCAGGAAGCGGACGTGCAACACCTTTCCTCGCGCCATGGAGAGCGGTGCCTCGATCGCGTCCAGCGCGTCATCGGATCGCTCCAGCGCCGCCGTGTCCCCGCCGAACATCGCCGCTTCGAACAACTCTCCCGCACGTTCGATCCAGTCCTGCCCTGACATGCCGTGCTCCTCCCCCGTTGGACGATTCGCGTGCTGAGGCTATCCCGGCTCTTCACAATCCAGGGTGTAGTCGTGGCCTGAAGCCGCCGGTTTCCAGCAGGGAGCTGGCGATGTAGTTGCTGAGGTTGCGGAATCCGAGGGCGGAGCCGCGGAGGTGTTCAAGCCGTCCGTTGATGGCCTCGGTCGGTCCGTTGGACGTGCCCGGGCGTTCGTAGTAGGCCAGCACGTCGGTGGCTCGCTTCTTCAGTGTCCGGCCGAGTGTGATGATCTCGCTCAACGCGCTCGGGACGCCCTGGCTGACCGACTCGATCAACTTCACCATCAGCTCTCGGCCGTTCCTCCGATCGGGTTCGCGGTAAGCGGCGATCATCCGCTGGTAGACCCCCCACGTGGCTTCGACCTCAACGTGAGCGTCGCTCGCAAACAGCACGGCCAGTCGGTCCTTCTGCCTGTCGGTGAGCAGGTCAGCGCCGGTGTGGAGGGTTCGCAGTGCGGTATGGAGCGGGTCGCTCCTGCGTCCGCGGTGCCCGTGGATGGCCAGTTGGACACGTCGGCGGCATCGGCCGAGTGCGTCGCCGGCCAGACGCACGACGTGGAATGGGTCCATGACCGCGACCGCGTCGGGCCGTTCCTCGCTGGCGGCGGTCTTGAACCCGGTGAAACCGTCCATCGCGACGACCTCGACGCGGTTGCGCCAGGACTCTTCGCGTTCGGCGAGCCAGGCGCTGAAAGCCTGCTTGGAGCGGCCTTCGACCATGCCGAGCAGCCGGGCAGGGCCGGTGCCGTCGCGGTTGCCGGTCAGGTCAGGTCAGGTCAGATCAATGATCACGGTGACGTACTTGTCGCCACGCCTGGTGTGGCGCCACACGTGCCCGTCGACGCCGATCGCGGTGACGTCGCCGAACCGGCCGGCGTCGTCGATGAGGACGCGCTTCCCCTCGGCCAGGACGGCGTCGTTGGCGGTGTTCCAGGCGACCCCGAGCCCTTCGGCGACACGGGCGACGGTGAGGTGCTGGCAGACGATGGCTTCAAGGGCCCACCCGCAACCCGCGGCGCGAGAGCTTCGCCCGCGGCTCAGCCGCCTTGGTGGTGTCCTGCCGCCACCCGTGCCCACAGTCGATGCAGCAGTAGCGTCGGATCGTGACGTGAAGGATCGTGGGCCGCCAGCCGAGTGGCTCGTGCGCCAGTCGCCGGGTCACGGTGTCACGCGGTGTGCCTTCGCAACCGCAGCGGCGGCACGGTTGATCGGACTCGACGACCCGGCACGCGAGGACCGCACGATCCGGGGCGAGTCGCTGACCGGTGACTTCGAGCCCGAGCTCGTCAAGGCGACAGAACGTATTCATGTCAGCGCGGGCGAAGCCCGCCTCAGGGGTAGCGTCGTGCAAAGTCGAGGTCTTCCGGATGGGCTTGGTGTAGGAACCCCCTTCCTCGGGAGACCAAGTCGCCTACCCGAGGCCACTGACGCGGGGTGAGCTTCCACCGCCGGTGTGACACAGGTTCCGACGGTTGATGATCTGAAGTCATCCAGGTGAGGGCGAATCGTTCTGCTTTGGCCCCGGTCGGGCGAGGGTGACCGGGGCCGGAACTTGAACGGTGGCTTCGGTCGTGGCTTGTGAGCCGTTCAGCTCTGGGGCATTCAGCGGCCGATGTCGTCCAGCTCGGTCAGGTCCTCATGAGAGAGCGAGAGTCCCGCGCCGGCGATGTTCTCGCGCAGGTGCGCCGTCGATGACGTGCCGGGGATAAGCAGGATGCTCGGTGATCGCTGCAGCAGCCAGGCCAGTGCGACGGACATCGGTACCGCCTCCAATCGAGCGGCGACCGCCGAGAGCGCCGAGGACTGAAGCGGGGTAAAGCCCCCGAGGGGGAAGAACGGCACGTACGCGACACCGTCGGGGGCGAGCCGGTCGATGAGCTTGTCGTCGTGGCGGTGGGCGAGGTTGTACATGTTCTGCACGCACACAATCGGCGCGATGCTCTGTGCCTCGGTGACCTGCTCCTCGGTGGCGTTGCTGACCCCGAGGTGGCGGATCAGGCCCTGCTGCTGAAGTTCGACGAGCGTCTCGAACGCCTCGGCGAGCGAGCCGGGCTGGGGACCTTCGGCGTTGCCGAGTCGGAGGTTGACCAGGTCGAGTACGTCGAGCCGGAGGGACTTGAGGTTGTCGTGGACCTGGCGGCGCAGATCTTCGGGTCGCCGGGCCGGAGGCCAGCCACCCTGTTCGTCGCGGGTCGCGCCCACCTTGGTCACGATGTGCAGCGACTCGGGGTAGGGGTGCAGTGCCTCGCGGATCAACTCGTTGGTGACGCACGGCCCGTAGGCGTCGCTGGTGTCGATGTGGGTGATACCGACGTCGACCGCTTCACGCAGAACGGCCAGGGCACCCTCGCGATCGGCGGGCGGCCCCATGACCCACGGGCCGGCCAGTTGCATGGCGCCGTAGCCGAACCGGGTGACGGTCAGGTCACCCAGAGTCCAGGTGCCGCCGGGAAGAGAGGGGGAGGGTGTGCTCATCTTGTTGCCTTTCGTCGTGCACTTGGGGGGTGGCGCCTGCTGCCTCCCTGCATCAGCATTGGAGAGAAACTTCCTGTCGGGAAGTAGGCACTTGGAAGTGCGTAACCCACCCATTGGTGAGAGGTGCGATCAGTGACGACGATGAAGGCGGCCCAGAAGAGGGCTCAGGCCAAGGTGGAGTACAACGCGTTCCTGGCAGGGTGCCCCAGTCGGCAGCTGCTCGACCGGATCTCGGACAAGTGGGTCGTCCTGATCTTGTGCGCGCTGGGCGGCGACAACAGCGCTGGCCAGCCCGGTGCAGCACACGCAGACGCTCCGAAGGCGATGCGTTACTCCGAGATCTCTCGTCTTCTGGCCGGGGTCAGCCAGAAGATGCTGACCCAGACGCTACGATCGCTGGAGCACGATGGTCTGCTCACCCGTACCGTGACGCCCACCGTCCCTGTCACCGTCGCCTACGAGCTGACCGACCTCGGCCTCTCGCTCCACCACATGACGCGCGGGCTCAGAAACTGGGCGCAGGCGCACATGGCCGAGGTCCTCGCAAACCGCGAGAACTACGACTCTCGCACCTCCTGACGACTCACATCCAACCGTCCAACAGCTCCGCATTCTCGGCGCTACACCCTCAACTGCCAAGAGCCGCTATCCCCGCCCTCCCGGCGAAACTCGACAATTTCCGAGGACCGCCTTCAAGCCCCTCTTCCCGCCGCGACCTTGGGGAGAGTGCCACGGACGCGATCCCGAGCTGTCAGCCTGCGCTGACGGCCTGTCCCGGCTTCCGGGTTCAGATGGCCTCGACCGGGCGGACGAGTCCAGTCGCCCCGGTTTTCGCAACAGGCCCGGCCTTCATCGCGACTGCACTGCGTCAATTCGATCGCTACGCGGGGCGAGGCTGGCATCTGCCTCGTACGCGCCGCGCCCGGTTTGATTGGCGTTGAATCGCCTGTGGCGCAAGTGAGTGCGCGACTACGGTGGCCCTCACCGCAACGCGAGCACACAGGGGGATGAAGTGCACAAGCGAGGGTTCACTGGCCTTTTGGCCGTACTCGGACTCACCGCGGCCGCAACAGCGGTGTCCGCGCCCGCTGTTCAGGCAGCTCCGGCAAACGTCCGAACGGGGGTGTCGATCACCTCCTACTCCGACTGTCCGCGCGGCTGGTTCTGTGCCTACGAGCACGAGAACGGATTGGGCAGGATGGCGCGCTTCCAGAAGGGCGCCGCCGACCTTCGCGACTTCCGCCTGAACGACCAGATCTCCTCGGTGTTCAACAACCTCGGAAACGGCCAGACTTTCTGCACCTTCCTGGACATCAATTTCAATGGCGCCACCTGGGTGGTGGGCAACTGGCGTGGAAACACGGCCCAGTACCACCGCGACGAAAACATCAGCTCGCTGGCCCTGGGATGCTTCTAGCCGTAGCTGAGACGTAAGCGGGACCACGCGGCCCGCAGTGCGCAGCGGTCCCCCGCCGGGCAGCACGGCCGAGACCTGCTGGTCGGCGGGGATGCACGGTTCTGTCGTGCGGTGCGCGGGCACCGGCAATGAACGGTCGCTGCTCCGCACCCTCGGGCACGCACACGCCGGGCGCTGGACGTTCTCCGGTGCCAAGTGGGTGAACGGGTACCGGGCCCAACCGACCGCGCCGAAGTCTCGCACCCCAGCAATTCGACGTGGAGCCGCGGCGCAGCGACCTGCGCTGGACCCTGGCCACGCCCCACCCCCGGCCCGGCGCGGAGCCGGCCGGATCCACCGCACCCATAGCGTCGGCCTCTTCGCCCACCCCCCGGCGCCATCGAGTCGGCCGGCCCGTCGTCGTCCCCGAGGCAGTCGTCACTGGGGCTGGCGGCAAGCGGCAGCGCGTCGCCCTCAGCCTGCGCCACCTCGGCCGGAGGCGAGAAGAGACGACGCCACACCACCCTCTCGCGCACCCGCCGGATGACCGCCCGGTTCGCGTTCGACTGCCGCTGATCCGGGTCGGCTGGCCGAAACCGGTCAGGAAAACAGGCACCAAATGGGCACGTGGTGTTAGTAAACGGGCCGCGGCCTCCCGCACCGAATAGCCCTCACCTCCCTGATCGCGGCACTGAGCACGTGGGAATACGGGCACATTCGGTCATGAACCGCTCTACGACGAACCTGGCCACCACCGCTGATCCCCTTGTAGAAATTTGGCCACCGAAGCCGAATGGGACGGGCTCCGGGAAACAGCCGGCACGGGAGCATCGCGCCGGGCGTGAAACGGAGGTGTCGCCGTGGATGCCGAGGAACGAAGACGCGGAATTCTGGAAAGGGCACGTTCTTCCGGTGCCGTGGACGTCGGAATGCTGGCAGCCGACCTCGGGGTTTCCAAGGAGACCGTGAGGCGCGATCTGAATCTCCTGGAGGGGCACGGCCTGGTCCGGCGGACGCATGGCGGCGCCCATCCCGTGGAGAGCCGGGGTTTCGAGACCACGCTCCCCTTCCGCACCACCATGCACATCCCCGAGAAGTCCCGGATCGCGACCGCCGCGGCCGACCTGCTCGGGGACGCGGAGTCCGTCTTCATCGACGAGGGCTACACCCCGCAGCTCATCGCCGCCGCACTCCCCCGTGACCGCCAACTGACCGTGGTCACCTCTTCGTTGGCCACCGCGAGTGCCCTGGCATCCGCCGAACACATCACCGTCCTGCTGCTCGGCGGCCGGGTGCGCGGCGGGACGCTGGCCACGGTCGACCACTGGGCGACGCGCATGCTGTCCGGCCTCGTCATCGACCTGGCGTACGTCGGCGCGAACGGCATCTCCCGCGAGCACGGGCTCACCACCCCCGATCCCGCGGTCAGTGAGGTCAAGTCCCAGGTCATCAGGACCGCCAGGCGCCGGGTCTTCTCCGGTGTCCATACGAAGTTCGGCGCCGTGAGCTTCTGCCGCTTCGCGGACGTCACCGAGTTCGAGGCGATCGTCACCGACGGCGGGCTGCCCGCCTCCGAAGCACACCGCTACTCACTGCTGGGCCCCGAGGTCATCAGGGTCTGAGCCGCGGTTCATCTCCGCCCCATCCCATCCCCCGCACGTCCGGGGGCCTGGTTCCGCACACCCTCGAAACACATCCCTGGAGTTGGTCATGCGCACACGAAGAATGATCCACGTCCTCGCCGCGGCGGCGGCCGCGGGCTCGCTGCTGGTCGCCTGCAGCGGGGCGGGCGGCTCCTCGAGCTCCGGTGGCGACGGCAAGAGCATCAACGTACTGATGGTCGGCAACCCGCAGATGGAGGACATCGCGAAGCTGACGAAGGACACCTTCACGAAGGACACCGGCATCAAGGTGAACTTCACCGTCCTCCCCGAGAACGAGCTCCGCGACAAGGTCACCCAGGACGTCGCCACCCAGGCCGGCCAGTACGACGTCGCCACCATCGGCGCCTACGAGGTCCCCATCTGGGAGAAGAACGGCTGGCTGCACGAACTCAGTTCGTACGCCGACAAGGACACGAGCTTCGACACGGCCGACCTGCTCAAGCCGATGGTCACCTCCCTGTCCGGCTCCGACGGCAAGCTCTACGCCCTGCCGTTCTACGGCGAGTCCTCCTTCCTCATGTACAACAAGGACGTCATGCAGGCGAAGGGCATCACGGTGCCCGAGCGTCCGACCTGGCAGCAGATAGCCGACATCGCGGCCAAGGTGGACGGCGCGGAGCCGGGGATGCGCGGCATCTGCCTGCGCGGACTGGCCGGCTGGGGCGAACTCGGCGCGTCGCTGACGACCGTGGTCAACACCTTCGGCGGCACCTGGTTCACCAAGGACTGGAAGGCCCAGGTCAACACCCCGGAGTTCAAGAAGGCCACGAACTTCTACGTCGACCTGGTCCGCAAGCACGGAGAGGCGGGAGCGGCGCAGGCCGGCTTCACCGAGTGCCTGAACGCCATGAGCCAGAAGAAGGTCGCGATGTGGTACGACGCCACCAGCGCGGCCGGATCGCTGGAGGACCCGAGCTCCAGCAAGATCGCCGGACACGTCGGCTACGCCTACGCGCCGAACGCCGAGACCAAGAGCAGCGGCTGGCTGTGGAGTTGGGCGTGGGCCATGCCCAAGACCACGAAGAACGCCGACGCCGCCTCGAAGTTCATGCTGTGGGCGTCCGGCAAGGACTACGAGAAGTTGGTCGGCGAGAAGCTCGGCTGGTCCCGCGTCCCGGCCGGCAAGCGGGCCAGCACCTACGAGATCCCGCAGTACCAGAAGGCCGCCGCGTCATTCGGTGACATCACGCTGAAGTCCATCGAGCAGGCCGACCCGGCCAACCCCGGTGTCCAGCCCAGGCCGACCGTGGGCGTCCAGTACGTGGCCATCCCCGAGTTCCAGGACCTGGGCACCAAGGTCACCCAGGAGATATCCGCCGCCATCGCCGGCAAGACCAGCGTGGACAAGGCCCTCAACGACGGCCAGAAGCTCGCCGAGGACGTCGCCAAGAACTACCGGTGACCGTCACCGCCCGGCCGGCCGCCGAGCCGGCCGGGCCCCCTTCCCGACCCCCGGCCGTCACCGGCAGAGGAACCTCCATGACCACGCTCACCACCCCACCCAAGACCGCTTCACCACCCCACCGCCGGCACGCGACCGCCGGTGCCGGCAAGTGGCGGCGCCGCATCCCGCTGCTGCCCGCACTGGTTTTCACCATCGTCGTCACCCAACTGCCCTTCGTGGCAACGCTCGTGATCTCCACGTTCCAGTGGAACATCCTGCGGCCGGGCGAGCGGCACTTCGTCGGCCTGTCCAACTTCAAGTTCGTCTTCACCGACGAGCGGCTGCGCACGGCGGTGCTCAACACCGTCGTACTCACCGCGTCGGTGGTCCTCATCAGCGTGGTCCTCGGCCTGGGCCTGGCGATGCTGCTCGACCGCCGCTTCATCGGCCGCGGTCTGGCACGGACGATGCTCATCGCGCCGTTCCTGGTCATGCCGGTCGCCGCGGCGCTGCTGTGGAAGCACGCCATCTACAACCCCGACTACGGCCTGCTCAACGGCACCCTCAACGCCGTGTACCGCCTCTTCGGCGCGGACAACGGCCCCACGGTCGACTGGGTGTCCTCCTACCCCATGCCCGCCGTCGTCCTCTCGCTGGTCTGGCAGTGGACCCCGTTCATGATGCTCATCCTCCTGGCCGGTCTGCAGGCACAGCCCGGTGACGTCCTGGAGGCGGCCCGCGTCGACGGGGCGTCGGCCATGGCGACCTTCCGCTTCATCACCCTGCCGCACCTGCGCCAGTACATCGAACTGGGCGTCCTGCTCGGCACGATCTACGTCGCGCAGACCTTCGACGCGGTCTACACCATCACCCAGGGCGGCCCCGGCTCCCGGACCACCAACCTGCCCTACGAGATCTACCTGACCATGTTCCGCAAGTACGAGTACGGCCAGGCGGCCGCCGCCGGTGTGGTCGTCGTACTCGGCTCGATCGTGATCGCGACCTTCGCGCTGCGCACCATCGCGTCGCTGTTCCGCGAGGAGGTGTCCCGATGACCACTCACGCAGCCGTCGCCGCGCCCGGCGCGAGACTCAGGAAGCTGGTCCGCCGCCACGACGACCCCGGCGGTACGCCCCGCCTCTCACCGCTGTGGACCTTCGTCGCCTGGCTCGCCACCCTGGCGTTCTTCGCACCGGTGGCATGGATGGTGCTCACCTCCTTCCACCAGGAGGCGGACGCGGCGACCAACCCGCCCAGCCCGCTGGCGCCGGTCACCTTCGACCAGTACAAGCTGCTGTTCAGCCGGGACATCACCCCGTTCCTCCTCAACTCGGCCATGGCCAGCGTCATTTCGACGCTGCTCGTGCTCGCCCTGGCGGTGCCGACGGCCTACGCGCTGTCCATCAAGCCGGTCGAGAAGTGGACCGACGTGATGTTCTTCTTCCTGTCCACCAAGTTCCTGCCGGCCATCGCGGCCCTGCTGCCGGTCTACCTGATCGTCAAGGACGCCGGGATGCTCGACAACGTGTGGACGCTGATCATCCTCTACACCGCCATGAATCTGCCGATCGCGGTGTGGATGATGCGCTCGTTCCTCGCCGAGGTGCCCAAGGAGATCCTCGAGGCCGCCGAGGTCGACGGCGCCGGTCTGCCCACGGTGCTGCTGCGGATCGTCGCACCGGTCGCCATGCCGGGACTCGCCGCCACCTCGCTGATCTGCTTCATCTTCAGCTGGAACGAGTTCATGTTCGCCGTCAACCTCACCGCGACCAATGCCTCGACCGCCCCGGTCTTCCTGGTCGGCTTCATCACCAGCGAGGGTCTCTTCCTCGCCCGGCTCTGCGCCGCCGCCACCTTGGTCTCCCTGCCGGTGCTCATCGCCGGTTTCGCCGCCCAGGACAAACTGGTCCGGGGCCTGTCCCTAGGAGCAGTCAAGTGAAAGCCGCCGTCATCGAAGCCCCCGGCAAGGTCACCGTCACCACGGTGCCCGACCCCACCCCCGGGCCGCGCGAGGTCGTGGTCGACGTGGCGGCCTGCGGGCTGTGCGGGACCGATCTGCACATCCTCCAGGGCGAGTTCGCGCCGACCCTGCCGGTCGTGCCGGGCCACGAGTTCGCCGGCGAGGTCGTGGGCCTGGGCAGCGAGGTCACCGAACTCGCCCTCGGCGACCGGGTCGCCGTGGACCCCTCGCTGTACTGCAACGAGTGCCGCTACTGCCGGGTTGGCCGCAACAACCTGTGCGACCGGTGGCGGGCGATCGGTGTGACCGTGGCGGGTGGTGCCGCCGAGTACGCCGTGGCACCCGTCGCCAACTGCGTACGTCTGCCCGACCACGTGGACGTCCAGGACGCGGCCCTGATCGAACCACTGTCCTGCGCCGTGCGCGGCTACGACGTGCTCAACAGCAGACTCGGCTCCCACGTGCTCATCTACGGCAGCGGCACGATGGGCCTGATGATGCTCGAGCTGGCCAAGCGCACCGGCGCCTCCTCGGTGGACGTCGTCGACGTCAACCCGGAGCGGCTCACGACGGCCGAGAAGCTGGGCTGCTCACGGACGGCGCTCTCGGCCGACGAGTTGGGGCGGGCGGACGGCTGGGACGTGGTCGTCGACGCGACCGGAAACGCCGCCGCCATCCAGGACGGCCTGGAGCGGGTCGCCAAGGCGGGCACGTTCCTGCAGTTCGGGGTCGCCGACTACGCGACAACGGCCACCTTCTCCCCGTACCGCATCTACAACCAGGAAATCACGATCACCGGCTCCATGGCGGTGCTGCACAGCTACGAACGCGCGGCGGAACTGTTCGCCACCGGGGTGCTCGATCCGCAGGTCTTCATCAGCCATCGACTACCGCTCACGGAATACCCGCAGGCCTTGGCCCAGTTCGCCGCCGGCCAAGGACGCAAGATCGTCGTGCTGCCCTGACACCTGCCTCAGGAAGTCCCGGCGGCTCGGTCGGACTCGCTGCGCAGAACGCAGAATTCGTTGCCTTCGGGATCGGCAAGGACAGCCCAGCCGGAGCCGTCGGGATTGCGGCGATCGGTGACAAGGGTGGCCCCCAGGTCCAGCAGCCGTTCCACCTCCTGCTCACGCGAGGTCTCTGGACGCGGACACAGATGGATCCGGTTCGTCATCGTCTTGGCCTCGGGCACCTGGTGGCAGAGCCGGGCATCCCGGCGTCAAGAGACGGGCATCGCGCCGTCAGTGCGGTCGAGTACGTTCTCTCCATTCGGCCCGACAGGCGGGCCGCCGAACTGGGAGGACCCGTCGCCGTGAGCATCCACATGCACATGCGCGCCGTCGCGGAATCCGAGATCCGGGACGACCACACCTGGCTTGCAGCGTTCATGTGGGAGGCGTGGGAGAACCACCCCGACGAGTACGCAGCGGGCATCGCCGAGTCGATCGACAAGGTCTGGGGCTCCGTCAATGACCTCTATGCCGCTACCGATGTCCTCGATGCGGATGCCGACGACTCTTGGGAGCTGCCGATTTACGGCGGGCGGCCAGCGGCCCACAGCGCCGATGCCGACCCATCCAACCCACCCTTGGGGATTCTGGAGCCGCCTGTGGTGTCACAGGCCGCAGGCTTCCTCGCACGTGTCCCGTTCGACGAGCTGTGGAACGCCGCCGGTGCCAAGCTCGTCTGGGCCGGCTGGGACGAGGCACAGGTCAGGCAGGAGTTCCTCGACTATCACAGGGGCCTCCAAGGGTTCTATGGGCGGGCGGCTGCAGCAGGCCATGCCGTGGTCAGGGCGGTGTGGGCTTGAGACGTGGTCGCGTGCCGGTCACAGCCATTCGTTGATGGCGGCAACCAGCAATGTCGCTTCGCAGCGGCAGCAAGTTTGTCGCATCGCGTGGCGACGGCCCGGTGCCGCTTCAGCCGGTTGATGCCGCACTCGACGGCGTGCCGGGCCTTGTGGCCCTCCGGGTCGAACTTCGGTGGACGGCCGCCGCGGGAGCCGAGCTTCTCTCGGTTGCGGGCCTGGTCGACCTTGTCAGGGATGGTGCAGCGGATTCTACGTCTGCTCAGGTAGGCGCGGTTTTTTCGGGAAGCGTACGCTTTGTCGGCGCGCACGCGATCGGGCCGAGTGCGCGGCCTGCCAGGCCACATGCGGGGCACGCGGACCTTGTCCAGGACGGGCTCGAACTGCGGGGAGTCGACGCGCTGTCCGGCTGTGACCACGATGGACATGGACTTCTGCCCCTGCTCGGCGGCCATGTGTAGCTTGGTGGTCAGGCCGCCGCGGGAGCGCCCGAGCTCATGGTCGTCCGCCTCGATGGCGATGCCGCCGGGCGGTTTCTTTTGCAGGTCCCCCTTTTCCTTGCCCCGGCCGCGTGCTGGTGGGCCCGGACGAAGGTGGAGTCGACGTTGAAGTCCCAGGTGATCAGGTCCTGGGCGTCGGCCTTAGCCTGCAGCTCGGTAAAGATCCGCTGCCAGATACCGTCTCGCTGCCAGCGGCGAAACAGGTCGTACGCCCGACCTCAGTGCCCATACCGCTCCGGAACATCCCGCCACGGCGTCCCGGTTCGGGTCCGCCACCGTATGCCGTCGATCAGTCGTCGCCGGATCCATATCGCCGGCCGGCCCGGCTGCTTGCCCCTCGGCAACAGCGGCTCCAGCACCGCCCACTGCGCATCCGTCAGGTCTCCTCGCCCCACGGATCGAGATCATTGCATGCTCAAGATCCAGCCCGGCAGCACCGCCAGGCTCATGCCGGCCCACGCAGGTTCGGCCTGCGGTCGCTGTGTCACGGTCGCGCTACGCCTCGCGGATACTTCTGGCCACGCAACCACGGTGGCCGAAAATGTGTCTCTGAGCGCATGGCACGGTCGCTGCGGAGGGGGTGAGGCTCCGGCGGCACGCCGGCCAGTGGCCTGGGGGGATGGAATGGCAGCATGGGAAGTGCCCGGATACACCGAGTCGCTCGAACTCGGGTCGGGGGCCAGCGGGCGGGTCGTCCTGGCCGTCCACGAGGAGACCGGTGTTCCGGTCGCGGTGAAGTACCTCAGCGAGTCACTGCGCACCCGTCCGGGCTTCGTGCACGACTTCCGGGCGGAGGCCCGGCTGCTCGGCGGACTTGAGAGTGCGTACGTCACCGGGTTGTACGAATACGTGGAGAGTCCGCACGGTGCCGCCATCGTGATGGAGCTGGTGGACGGCGTCTCCCTGCGGACGCTGTTGACCCGTCAGGGCCCGCTCGACCCCGAGGCCGCGCTCGTGATCCTCAAGGGGTCACTCCTCGGTCTCGCCGACGCCCATCGCGTCGGTGTCGTCCACCGCGACTACAAGCCCGAGAACGTCCTGGTCGTGCCGGACGGGTCGTCCAAGCTCGTCGACTTCGGGATCGCGGTGGACTCGGGCACCAGCGCAGGCGTGGCGGGAACCCCGTCCTACATGGCCCCGGAGCAATGGACGGGCGCGCCGGCCTCCGCGTCCGCCGACGTGTACGCGGCCACAGCCACCTTCTTCGAATGTCTGACAGGGCACAAGCCGTACTCGGGCGACAACCTCGCCGAGCTGGCGCTGAAGCACGTCGACGCGCCCGTCCCCGTCGAGGAGGCCCCCGAGCCGGTGCGTGAGCTGGTTCGTCGCGGTCTGGCCAAGGACCCGGCGGAACGGCCCGCGCAGGCCGAGGAGTTCGTGACGGAGCTGGAGGCGATCGCCGGCGCCGCCTACGGATCCGACTGGGAGGAACGTGGCCGAGGCCGACTCGCCGCGCTGGTGGCACTGCTGCCATTGCTGCTGCCGTCGGCCCGTAGCACCCCCCGGACCACCACGGACACCGCACGCACGGTTCTGCGGCAGAAGCCAGGCCCGGCTCCCGCTCGGTCGTGGCAGCCCAGCCGGCCCGGAATGCTGGTGTCCGGTGCCGCCGTGCTCCTCGGAGTTCTCCTGACCTATGGAATTCCGTACGCCCCGGGAACAGCCGCGCAGCAGGCGGCGCAGGCTCTGGCCACGACCAGCGCCCAGCCCGACGCGGAACCGACCGGATCCGCCGTGCCGACTGCGTCGGACTCCCCGTCCTCGTCCCCGACGCCCACGACCTCGGGCAGCCCGTCGTCGTCACCCGGCCAGTCGCCCTCGGGCCCGGAGGCCACAGGTACCGGAGAACCTTCGACCTCCGCCACTTCGGACGGGGGTGAGGTGACTACGCCACCCAGCGGCGGGGAGAGCACAGCGACGCCGACAACCGCCTCCCCCGCATCGCCTGCCGCGCCCGCAGTCAAGGACGTTGCCGTGTCGGCCTTCCGCCAGACGGGGCCCACAACCGCCACCACAACCATCGACGTCACCACGGAAGGCACCGGGCCGATCTCCATCACCGTCTCGTGGTTCACAAGTGACATCGGGGGACAACTCGGCGCCGCCGACGGTGCGTCCCAGACCTTCACGCGAAGCGGATCAACCCAGTACTCGATAACCGCCGATCACACCTTCCAGAACACCGGCTGCTACTGGTCGGTTCAGGCCACGACCGACCCGGCTGCGGCCGACGGAGGCGCCTCTCAACAGCTTCTGACCAGGCAGTGTGACATCCGATGAGCGCTCAGAACGACCGCACTTCGGCGCCCGCCGAGGGCTGTGAGCCGACAAAGGTCCTCGTACCCGACGGGGATCACGAGCCGACGCAGGTCCTGGCACCCGCCGACGAGCACGCGGCCACACTCCCCCTGGGCTCGACCGGCGACGGCGTCCAGAGCAACGAAGCTGACACTCCCGACGCCGAGTACAGCGCCACAGTGCTGGCCAGCCACTGGATACAGCGGCCTCGACCGGACGACACGCTCGTCGAGCAGCCCGCCCCGCTGACCCGGCCGACGCCTCCGCCAGACCGAGTCGAAGGTACCGTGCTGCGCTTCGGCCCAGGGGTCACCGCCGCCGCGCACCGCACTCACCGGACGGTCCCCGCCGTACCGGCGCCGCCGGCACCCCCTCGCCGGCGGCGGCTGCGCAGACACGCTCTGCCCGCGCTCGTACTGCTCTGCGTCCTCGCGTTCCTCGCCTGGCAGCGCCTCGGACCGTCCGTCGAGGTGAGCACGGTGGCGGTCACGGCCCAGCCGACGGTTCTGGGGTGCGACGACACCGCGGACATCGTCGGCCTCGTCAGGACGAACGGCCGTCCGGGCACCCTCTCCTACCGCTGGACCCGCAGCGACGGCACCGCCTCCGAAGTCCTGCGCGAAGTGGTGGTCCGCGGCCAGAAACAGACACCTCTCCACCTGCTGTGGACCTTCCAGGGCAAGGGTCACCGCACGGCGCGGGCCGAACTGCAGATCATCTCGCCCGCCCACAGCACGGTCGCCACCAAGTTCACCTACGACTGCCGCTGACGAACCGAAGGGAACGTCGTCCGAGCGTTCGTTGTACGCACAACCCCAACACGCTGCTCGGTCACTTAGCCGTCGCCGCTGTCTGGCTCAGGTGAGACAGGGCCACGTGACCCACGGGGTAGGGGCGCTCACGGGGCAGGAGTTGCCGTGCGGCATCCAGGTCTCCGGCCCTTACGTGTCCGTGAATGGTGTGAGCAAGCGGGGTGACGTCGCTGATGGTGGTGATCCACTCGTCGGCATAGCGATGTGCGGCTTCGCCGGCGAGGCCAAGCTGGAGCGACCGGTGGGGAAGCGACTGGAGGTGCAGGTCGCGTTCGGGATCCCATTGCACCCGGGCCGGAGCCAGCTTCAATTGGCGCCGCCACGTGGCACGGTCGGCGTGGAGCCCATCCTCGTAGTGGGACAGGCAGGCGTGTTCCAGAGCCCACTCGAAGCCCTCGCGGGACATCTCGACGGCGAGGATGGTCTCCTGGCCTTCCTTGGTGCCCCATCCGGAGCGGTACATCATCCACAGGAACGACGGCTTGATCCACATCAAGCCGCGTTCATAGTCCTTTCTGGCTCCGATGCGGACTGCGAGGCCAGTGCCGGGATATGCGAGCGTTTGGGCACTGCGGGCAGGCGCGGCCCTGGTTACCCTCCAGTCACGGTGACCTGCGGAGATGGACCGACCGTGCTTCCTTTGACGAGTGGATATGCGAGACGGTGATTGCTGGCTAGAGTCGTCTCGTTACAACTGGTTGTGGGGACAACCAAAGTACCTTTCGGCTGCCAACGTCCTGGGGAGGGCCTGCAGCACATGAGTCATCGCTCTACTGGTTTTGTCGGTGTCTGGGCTGAGGTGCAACGGCAGCAGCAGCGCCAACTGGAAGCCGAAGCCAGACGGCGGAGACAGCAAGATCAGCAAGCGCGGGCCTACCAGCGGCGAGCTACTCAGAGCCACCGCGAGTACCGGCAGGCAGAGGCTCTACGGCGTACGGAGGAGCTGGACGCGCAGGTTGCGTCGTTGCAGGGTCTTCTTGCCTCGGGTTGCCGGGCTCCGGCCTTCAGGGCTGCCTCTCTCATGCGACCTGAGGAGGTCCAGCCCTTCGCTCCAGGACCATTGGCGCAGCCAGTGCCCATGCCGGATTTCAGTCACCACCAAACTCAGAGCGGCTGGACTGCGAGTCGCCGGGCACAGGCGCAGGCCGAAGCACGAGCGCGCTTCGAGCGGGACTGGCAGGTTGCTCAAGCCGCGGAGGCTCGCCGACAGCAACAGTTGGCGTCGTACCAGCGGGAGTACCAGCAGTGGGCCGATACTCAGCTGGCTGATGTACGGCGGCACAACGCCAGCGTCGTTGCGATAACCGACGGCGTAAGGCGCCAGGATCCCGATTCCGTGGTCGAGTACTTCTCTGCTGCTCTCTACGCCTCGACGGCATGGCCGGAGGGTTTCCCGCGCCAGGTGGCAGCAGCCTACGACCCGGCAGCCCGGCAATTGGTGCTGGATTGGGAGTTGCCCGCCTACAGCATCGTGCCGGAGGTCAAGGCCGTTCGGTACATGTCCGGGGTCGACCAGGACAAGGAGACTCCCCGCCCAGTAGGCCAGCGCCGCTCTTTGTACAGGGAGATCCTGGCTCAGTGCATGTTGCTTGTTCTGCACGAGCTGTTCGCCGCAGATGAGCTGGGTGCGCTTGAGTCCGTGACCTTGAACGGGTTCGTCGATGGGCATGACCCTACGACGGGCCGACCGGGCCAGATCTTCCTTGCAACCGTCATGGCCTCGCGCTCTTCGTTCCGTGACTTGCACCTGGCACAGGTGGACGCACTCAGTTGCCTGGCTGACGCCATGCGCGGGCAGCTCTCGGCTCGACCGGACCAGCTCGCACCGGTACGGCCGAGCAGGCGGCCGCAGGATGTCGGGAACCGCGTTGTCGCCCACGGCAGCGATGAGGAGCCGGACCTGTTCGCCATGGACCCGATCGCCTTCGAGAATCTCGTTGCCGATCTCTTCCGGGCCATGGGGATGCAGGCGGTGACCACCCAGCGCTCCAACGATGGCGGTGTGGACGTCGACGCACTGGATCCGGCACCGATCCGAGGCGGCAAGATCGTCGTGCAGGTGAAGCGCTACCGCAACACGGTGCCGCCCACCGCTGTACGCGACCTGTACGGAACCGTGCAGGACGCCGGCGCCAACAAAGGTGTCCTCGTGACGACGTCAGGGTTCGGCCCTGGCTCGCACACTTTCGCCAACGGCAAGCCGCTGGAACTCATCTCGGGCCCCGAACTCGTAGACCTGCTGCATCGTCATGGGCTGCGTGGGCGGCTCGGTGACGGCGGTCGGCAAGTCCCAGCACAGCCGACGCCCACCGTGCCGGACACTCGGCTGCCAGACGACTACAACGTTTTGGGCATGTCGTGGACCGGAAGCGTCGCCTTGGACGTGTGTGCTCTCGTCTGCCGTGGCAACCGGGTCCTCAGTGACGATCACTTCGTCTTCTTCAACAACCTGCAGACGCCGGACGGTTCAGTGCGTGCTCTCCCCGCCACTGCACCTGACAAGGCCGCGATCTGTGTCTCCTTCGACGGATTGCCCGATGAGGCTGACCGGTTCGTACTCGTGGCGGCCATCGACCCAGAGGTCAACCCGGACGCGGACCTCTCCGGTTTCACGGACGCCAGCATCCGCCTGCTCGACCCGGGGCTGGCTGAGCAGGGACAGCTTGAAGTCTCCGACGGCCGGCCGCGCGAAACCGCCTTGGTACTCGGCTCCTTCCGCCGAAGGTCGAACGGAGACTGGGACTTCGTCCTGGGCGGCAAGGGCTACACGGGCGGCCTAGAGGAACTCGTACAGGATTTCGGCATCGAGGTGGAGTAGCTCCACCTGGGTCCAGAGCTGCTGCGCTGGATGAGGGCTGTGAACGCGGCTTGATGAAAGAGGCCAAGCCGTCCCCACATAACCTCTGGTTAGCGGAGCTGCTGATTCCGGCAATGGCGACTAAAAAGGTTGGCTGCGACCAATGGTTGTTCTTAGTAGCCGATGGAACGGAATATCTCCTACCTTCTGCTGCGCATCACGTTTCGTCCACACCATCATGAGGAACCATGAGTTGCTCGTGGCCTCAGAAATGGAGGCTCGTCGTGAGTAAGAGACCAAAGACGATCACTGTCCTATCGTGGGGCACCCTGCTCGCAGCGCTCTTTCTGCCTGCGGTGCTGCTGCGCGGCCAACTCCTAGGCGCGGGTGACTCGTCACGGCTCGCAGCCGTCCTCACGTACATCGGAGTACTGGTCACCGCGTCAGTGTCGCTGATCGGATACGGAATCAATATCCAGACGGAACGGCGACTGGGGAACGAACAAGATGAGCAGCAGCGGCAGTTACGGCTCGACGCAGCGATGCGTGCCGGGCAACTCGTCTCCCCCGGTGATTCTGGGCCCGCGCATCCAGCAGCGCTGGCCTCGGGGCTCTTGGCTCTCACAAAGCTTGATCAGGCGGAACTCGCGGTGGTTCTCCTTGTGGATCTGTGGTCCTGCGACCCGAATGTGAGCCAACCTGAGCCTCCGAGTGGAGGTGAAAGGTTGGCCAGGGTCTCGCACGAAACAGCCATCCTTGTGATCGACGAGGCTCTCAGATCTGCCTCCCCCAGCGCACGACTTGTCGCCGCAGAACTGCTTTGCCGAAATGCGACCAGACTCGACACCTGCCACTCCCTGCACTGGCCCCGTGTGGTGGACGGCTGCTGGGATCCAACGTTCAGCCCGAAAACGAAGCTACTGATCGTCGAAGCCTTGGTGAGAATGACCATGTCTGGTCCAGCAGAGGAAGGAGCTCTGCGGTCGGTGGCAGTGCGCCTTTACGCGATCTGGGATGGGGATCCCAGCCCAGAGGTCAAAGGGTGCATCGGCAAGTTCATCGGAAAGATCATTGGGCGGTTGGACGACTTCGGCGTCAAGCAATTCGTGCATGGTCCGAAGACAGAGATGGTGACCATCGAGAACCTGCAAGTAGCTGCGAGAACCGCAGCCGACAACCCCGACGATTACCTGGCTAAGCTCTCGAACGAGCTAGGGAACGCTCTGGGCGAGTGGGCGGCCTCGTGCCAGGTACAGCCGGCCAGACCTGAAGCGCTGGCCACAGCCGCGGTCGTGACTCAGTAACGCGCAAGTGACGCGAGACCTGCACAATGCACGCTCGGTCAGTTAGGCCGAGCGGCCTGGACTGTTCGATGGCGGGCTGCTGTGAGCATGGATGGGGTCTGTGAACGCCGCTTGATGATCCATGTCATCCGGTCCCGCTGCCACACCGACGGGAAACGACCCTCCCGGGCAGCCGGCAGACCAATCTCCGGCGCGTACGCCTGGTAGACGGTGACCGTGGCGTCCGTATGCAGGGCTCGAATCTGGTACTTGGGTTCTGACACGGGCACCAGGGTGCTCACACTGACATCGCGCGTGCCATCCAATTAGAGCGGCGCGGGGCCGCCGAGGATCTAGCTCGTGCCGGCCGGCGGGTCGGCGTACACGCCGTGCAGCATGCCGGTGGCCTGTCCGACTTCGATGAGATAGCCGTCCGGGTCGCGCAAGTAGCACCGCACCTCGGCATTGCGATCGATGGGTGGCGTGAGGAATTGGGCGCCCTTCGCACTCCACTCCCGGTGACATGCCTCGATGTCGGCGACGCGAAGGTTGAGAAAGCTGCTGACCGTGCTCGGGTCGGCGGGCGGGCGCAGGGTGACGTCCGGTTTGTCGGGGGTGGGGCCGCCGCCGGGGTTCATGATGATCCATCCGTTGGCGAGCTTGATGGTGCAAGGGTTCTCTTCGAGCACCACCTCACCGCCGAGAACGTCGGCGTAGAAGGCGCGAGATCGGGCTACGTCAGCCACCGTCAGAAAATGAGTGAGGAGCAGCCCGGAATCCGGGGCAGGAAAGCCATCACGTTGCATGCAAAACCTCCGGGTAAATCAGATGTTCCTCTCATAGTGGTGGATGGACGCCCGTGGGCAGGGATAGACACGGCCGGGAGGGGAGCCGGTCGCGCGGACCACCGGGACCCTCCGCAGCCCCTTGCGCTCCGCGACGAGCGCCTCGCCCACGTCGCCGCGCTCAGTTTTGAAGAGTGAGCGGAGTGAGTACTCACTCATTGACGGAGTGAGTACTCACTCCGTACTCTCTCTGTCATGACAGCACCTAAGGAGAACCAGACCCCCCGCCGCCGCGCCCCCGGCATGTCGCCGGAGCAGCGCCGCGAAATGATCATCCAGACGGCGATCCCGCTGATCGCCGAGTACGGCGCCGCGGTGACGACCGCGAAGATCGCCCGCGCCGCGGGCATCGGCGAGGGCACGATCTTCCGGGTCTTCGCCGACAAGGACGAGCTGCTGCAGGCCTGCGTCGCCGAGGCGCTCTCCCCCGAGCACGCGGTCCGCGAGCTCGACGCGATCGACCTGTCTCAGCCGCTGCCCGACCGGCTCGCGGAGGCGGCCGAGGCGCTGCAGGCGCACATGTCCAGGATGGGCGCGATCCTCGGCTCGCTGGGGCATCGCGGCGGCAAGCACCCCGGCACGGTGCGGGGCGCGGGCCGCGAGGAGTCGACGACCCGTATCCGCGCGGCCCTCGCGGAGCTGCTGGAGCCCGACGAGGCCACCCTGCGGCGGCCACCGGAGCAGATCGCGGCCCTGTTCTTCGGGCAGCTCTTCACTCAGCCGCGTACGGAGGACGAGCCCGACCTGACCCCGCAGGAGCTGGTGGAGGTCTTCCTGTACGGGGCGGTTGTCTCGGGGGGTGCCAAGTGAGCGCGCGGAGAAGGCGCCTGGGGGTTACGGCCCTTGGCGTCCTGGCGCCCGTCTTGGTGTGGCTGGTCGCGGACCCACTGCTGGGGCACCGGCTGCGGATCGCCGACGGCGAGCAGACGCTCGACATAGGCGCCGTGCCCGTAGCCGTCGTCGCGCTGCTCGCGTCGCTCTTCGGCTGGGGACTGCTGGCCGCCCTGGAGCGGTTCGGGGCGCGGCGCGCCCGCGCCATCTGGACCGGGGTGGCCGGCGTCGTACTCGCCTTGTCCTTCCTGCCGCTCATCGGCGACGGCATGGACGGCGGCACCCGGGTGTCCCTCGCTCTGATGCACCTGGCGGTGGCGGCGGTGCTGATCCCGGGGCTGGCCGGTCCCGTGGGTCGGGAGCCGGTGCCGCTACGGGGTGGCCGCCCGCACCGTCGATCGCTGTGGACCTGACGCTTCACAGCCGTCGGACGCGCAGCACGCCCGTCAGCATCGGGAGAGTGAACCCGCCGCGCGCGGTCTCCGGTCTGCTCGCGAGGAAGTCGCGGATCCGGCCCAACGTGGCTTGTTGTTCCAGTTCCGGCATGACCAGCACCCCTGCGCGCGTCGCGATCGTCGCGACGCGCGCGTCGGCGGTGCGGCGCTGCCCGTGCGGGGACTCGGCCTGCTCCGGCGAGCCGAACCGGGCAGCCGCACCCGTCCTCGGAAGGTGCATGTCGGCCGTCTCGGCGCGCCAGCCGGCGGGCGTGTCACGCGGGCCGATGGCCGCGGTCCGCTGACCCGTGCGAGCCCGGCCACCCACTCGACCTCGTCGTCCATGACATTCCACAGGCCGGCCAGAATGCCGCCAGGTGCGAGGACCCTGGCGATCTCGGGTCCCGCGACGGCCGTGTCGAACCGATGCATGGCGTTGCCGGCCAGCACGGCGTCCACGGACGCGTCCGGCAGTGGTATCGCCTCGGCACCACCCGACAGGGGACGGACAGCCGGCAGCGAGCAGCGCAACTCGGTCAGCATCGCTGGGTCGGACTCGACCGCAATGACCTCGACACCCAGCGCGACCAGCGTGGCGGACAGCTCGCCGGTTCCGGCACCGAGATCCAGCACGCGCGGGCCGGGCGCAAGCTCGAGCGCCCAGCGCCCAGCGCACCGCGGCCTGCGCGTAGTCGGGACGATGCTCGGCGTATGCGACCGCTGCCGCACCGAACGACGAGGCGTGAAGCAGCCGTTCGGCCTGGCCCAAGCGCGGGGGCTATCGGTGCTCCTGGCGATCGACCACCCCGCCTCACCATTTCGGCGCCGGGTGTGGGCACGGGTACCGCCAGGAGACGGTGGCCGCAAGTGCGCCGTATTCAGTGAGTGCGATTCGCCCCTCACTCCGCTCATCCAGCACACCGACAGCACCCGCCTGGCCACGCGCCCACCGAATCACGCTTAGGTGATGTGACGGGGGAAACCCGGGACTGAAACCCCGTGGATGCGCGGAGGGAGTTCGGTAATGAGCCAGGTCAGGACGAGTCAGTCAGATCTTCCTCAGCCGTTGCGGATCGTCGGTTCCACGCTCCGCCGCTTGCCCGGCGTCGAGCAGGTGGGCAAGGTCACCGACGGCGCGCTGGACTGGATAGGAGCGGTTTCCCCACGCGGCCGGCGGATCGTGGTCTACACCGGGGCCGGATTGCTCGGCGTGGCCGGGGTGGTGGAATGGCCGGTGGCTCTCAGTGGCGCGGCCATTGCCTGGCTGACGCAACCGCATGCCGGACAGGGCGCGACGGAAGGGACGGGGCAGGAGGAGGACCGGGTTCGAAACCCCGAGTCCGGCACGGCGCAAGACAGCAGGCAGCCGGCCGCCGACCCCCTCTCCGAGCGCTATGCCTCCGGCGACCGTCTGGCTCCCTCCCACTTCCGCCAGGACCATCCCGATCACCCGGCGCATGAGCAGCCCGCCAAGATCGGCGACCCTGTCACAACCTCGGCACTCAAGCAGGTCGCGGAAGCCTCCGCACACCACGACGAGCCGCCCCATCCCCCCGAGCATCGCTCGCATCGCTCGGGAGGTCGGGCAGGCTAGCGGGCCGGCCGACGCCGCCGGGGGCTTGATCGTGATCCCCACCCCGGGGAGCGGGCAGAGAGTCGCCACGAGCCTCACAGGGCGCCGTCATGCTCCGTTCCGCCTCGAAGGATCATCTTTCACAGCCGATCAGTTGAACGCGTCGAGCGTGAGGTAGGCCTGGCGCGGGTTGCCGTCATGGACCAGCGACTCGTGATGGCCCACGTCGTCGAAGGCGAAGGCGTATGCCTTGCCGTCGGCCATCTGCGCGTGGATCTTGCGGGCGTAGTGGTTGGTGACGCCGTCCTTGTAGAAGGCGTCGGCGGTGGAGTCGGGCTGGTTGGGGTTGACCAGCAGAGTGGAGCGGTTGAACCCGGCGCACAGGGTGCGCGAGATGGGGCCGCGCACCAGGTCGTTCGGGGCGTCCAGCCTGCGGTGGCAGCCGAAGATGGAGGAGGCGTCGGGCTTCTCGAAGCTGGTGACCACGGCGCCGGCGCTGTTGGTGAAGTTCATGACGCCGCCGGAGACCCGGCCGTAGTACTTGGTGTTGGGCTGGTCGGCGAAGGGCGTGACCGTCAGCGTCGAGGACGAGTACTTCTGCCAGACGCGGTTGATGTAGTCGTCCATGACCGAGGCGGGGAGTGCGCCCGTTTCCAGGCCGTACAGGGGTGAGAGGGCTCGCAGGACGGTGCCGTCGGGGCGGGTCTGGATCAGGTTGGCCCAGCCGCCCGGTTGCCCTCTGAGGGCGTTGAAGAAGCCGTTGTATCCGCCGGGCTTGAGCCTGCCGGTGCTCGTGGTGCTGCCGTCGGCCCGCTGCACTCCCACCGCGTACGGCGCGGAGAACATGTCGACCTGTGTGCTGTTGATCCACAGGCCCGCGTCGTTCAGTGTGTACTCCGACCAGTTGAAGAGGATGTTGCGGTTGGGGTCGGTCGGGTTCTGCACGGCGGGCTGGACCAGGCCGCCGGTGGTGAGCTTGAACACCAGTTTCTGGCCGTAGGAGAAGTACACCCGGCCCGAGAACTTCGGCATGCGGATGGTCGTGGACTGGCCTGCCGCGGGTCCCGGGATCGCGGCGTCCGGCGCGGGGGTCGGCGGGTTTCCGCCCGCGGGCCAAGGGTGGAACGCGCCGCTCGCGTCGGCCCACCCCTGGCGTCCGGTCGACAGTTCGGTACCGAGGTTGTAGACGTACACCTGCTCGCCTCGGGCCGAGTTATTGGTGATCTGCAGAGGGATCGTCGCCGGGACGGCGGCATGGGCCGGCGCATCCACTCCGGTCGCGAGCAGGGTGCCGGCGAGCACCGTGGCGAGGGACAACCCCGCTGCGGTGGCCCGGCGTTTGAGTGTCCTTAACACGCTCTGTCTCCGTTCGTCCGTAGCCGATTCAGAGCCGCTCGAGAGGTCTTGAGAGGTTCTTTGGAGGTTCTTGAGAGCGCTCTCAGCGTTGCGCGCTGGTATGGACCTGTCAATTAGTCGGGAGCAGGTTGTACGGCTCCGCCCCCGCGCGCGTCGCTCGCGGAGTCTCCGGAATCTGGGACCCGGTCGCGGTCAGCCGGGGGCGCGCAGCGCCAGCAGGGCGACGTCGTCGTCGTTGGACGCGGGACGAACGCGGCGTAGGACCTGGTCGGTGAAGGCGGAGAGGGGGCGGTGGGCGAATGCGGCGGCGTGCTTGCGCAACCGGTTCAGGCCTACGTCGAGGATGACGCCGGGCGCTTCGATGAGGCCGTCGGTGTACAGCACCAGTGTGGATCCGGGTCGCAGCACCGCTTCGGCGTCGGGTCGCGGCGTGCGCAATCCGGTGCCCAGTGCGACACCGTGGCCGGCGGTGAGGTAACCGGCCACGCCGTCGCGGCTGATCAGCAGCGGCGGAGGGTGGCCCGCGTTGGTCCAGGAGAGCTGCCAGTGCCCGTCGCCCGTCACTTCGATGCGGGCGAAGATCAGGGTCGCCATGGTGACATTGGTGATGTGCTCCATCGCCTCGTCGAGCCGTTCCACGATCCGGCTGGGCGGTTCCTGATGCGACCACGCATAGGCGCGCAGCACGTTGCGCAGTTGTGCCATGCCGGCCGCGGCCTCGAGGTCATGGCCGACGACGTCGCCGATGGCCAGGGCGGTGGCTCCGTCGGCGAGCGGGAAGGCGTCGTACCAGTCCCCGCCGACCTGGGAGGCATCGGGCGCGGGCAGGTAGCGGGCCGTCAGCTGAAGGCCCGCGACGACCGGCATCTGCGGCAGCAGATGGTTCTGCATGGTCTCCGCGACCTTGCGCTGTCGCTGGTAGAGGCGGGCGTTGTCCAGCGCGAGGCCGGCACGGCGCGCGATGTCCTCGACCAAGGTGAGGTCCCCGGTGGTGAAGGCGACCGGATTCTCGGCACGGCCCAGGGTCAGCGCTCCCAGGACCTCGCGTGTGCCGCGGACGGGGGCGATGGCCGCGGAGTGCATGCCGGTCGCGTCGAACAGGCGGCGCTGCTCGACCGCGATGCCGGAATCCGGGGCCCGATGGTAGGTCTCAGGGCCGGTCACCGTGGAGGCGACACCGCGCAGTGCCCTGGACAGAGGCATGGGGGAATCCTCCAGGACCGGCGGCATCGGACCCTCCAGGTCCTCATGGTGCGCGTGAGTCTCACCGTCCGCGTGGACGACGACGGCGCGCCACACCTCGTCGCGCTCGGTGATCAGATCGACCACGACCCAGTCCGCGAGCCGAGGCACCACCAGAGCGGTCAGCCGTTTCAGCGCGTCGTCGACGTCGAGCGTGGAGGTCAGCTGCCCGGTGGCCTCGGCCAGCAGGGCCAGCCTCTCCAGCTCCGGCAGCGCAGCGGTCGGCGGCTCCGGTCGCGGATCGGCTTCCTGCACCTTCTCCCGGCTGTGGAAGATCACGAGCGTGCAGGCCTGGTGGTCGCCGGTGTCGTACGGCGTGATCAGCCACGAGATGGGCTGCACGGAACCGTCCGCACGTGCGAAGTAGTCCTCGTCGACCTGTGCGGGGCGCCCGGCGTGAAACGCCTGCCGCATGGCGCATTGGGATCTCGGCAGCGGCTGGCCGTGCGGTCCGCGATGCAGCAGGTCGTGCGCGTCATACCCGAGGAGGTCGTCGGCGGGCCTCGCGAGCAGGCTCTCGGCGCGGGCGTTGACCGCGATGATGCAGCCCCGCTCGTCCACCACGTAGGCACTGGCGCCGATGGCGTCCAGCGCTCCGGTCAGCGCTGCGGACACTTCCGGAACGGGCACTCGTCTCCCCCGCCGACCGGTCTCCGCATCCTGCGGCCCTTCCACGTTCTGGCCTCCCAGCTGATCAGTCCAGCGCCCCCACCGGCCGCCGGCACGCCCATGCCCCTCCCGTGTGCCCGCGCACGACGAAATTGCACGGGGGCGGCAGACCTGCGGCCCCGGCCCTCTTCGCGGCAACAACCATTCGGATCCGCGCCAAACCAAGCGCTTTGTCATGTGCCTATCTAGACGACCGCGGCCTGCTGGTTCACCGTGGTCCCCCATTCCGTTCCCTGTGCCCGGAGGGATCCAGCGGTGAAACGACGGCGATTTGTGGCAGGGACGATCGGCGCACTGTCGGGGCTCGCGCTCGCCCCGGCACCGTCCCGGGCCGACACGGCGGCGCCTCGCGCGCAGGGCTGGCAGTCCGTGCCGGCATCCGGGAGCACTCCCGCCGCCCAGCTGCGCCGTATCGCCGCCGCGGGGCCCGAACTGGCGTGGGCCGTGGGCGAGGAGGGCCTCGCGGGTCCGTCCTCCGGGCGAGGTCTCGCCATGCTGTGGAACGGCAGCGCGTGGACGAAGACGGACCTGTCGCATCTGACGCACACACGGTTGAGCGATGTCGCCGGTGTCTGCTCCAGCGCCGCATGGAGCGTGGGCCGGCCCGCCGGAAACGGCAGCCCGCTGTTGCGCTGGGACGGAGCAACCTGGCGCGAGACCGCGTTCCCGGGTTTGGGCGAGCCGGACGTCCGGCTGAACTCGGTGGCGGTCGGCCCCGACCGCCGGGTGTGGATCTGCGGCAGCCGGGACGGAGCCGCCCGGCTGCTGTACCGGGAAGGGCAACGCTGGCAATGGCTGGATCCGCTGCCGGTGGCGAGCGCGAATCTCTACCGGGTCGTACTGCGCCCACCGGGCGAAGTGTGGGTGTGCGGTGACCAGTCGAACGGCGGAGGCTGGTCCGGACTCGTGGCCCGCTGGGACGGGTCATGGACCGTCCTGCCCCCGGTCGCGGGCCTGCGTCTGGGCATCGCCGATCTCCACCCGGCCGGTCCGGCCGACGTCTGGGCAGTGGGCACGGAGGCCGGCATCGGTGGACCGCCGGGCCGTCCCGGCAATCCTGCCCTGAGCCACTGGGACGGAACGGCCTGGACCCGGGTCGAAGCGGGCTTCACCCTCGGGTCGTTGACCGGAATCGCGGGGGACGCACAAGGCCGGGCCGCCTGGATCTCGGGCTGGAACTACCAGGACCAGAACCGTAGTACATACCTACGCCGGGACAGCGGCAGCTGGAGCGTGGTTCGGGGCCCTGCCGGCGCGGCGCCGGGGCCGTACCTCAACGACGTGACGTCCGTTCCCGGCAGCACCGGGTTCTGGTCGGTGGGCATGACGAGCCCGACCCCCGCTCCGCCGACCGAGGCCTACACCGAACGCCTCCAAGCCTGACCGGATCCCCGGCGGACGTAGAGGATCCTCCTGGCCCGACGCGCCCGCTGATGCCCTACGGAGTCAGGCGTCACCGGCAAGGCATCTCGACTCGTCCCTCCGAACCTGGCACCGTAATCGCGCATGAAGCTGACCAAAACCGGGCAATCAGTACACTCGGTGCGCTGGAGGCTCGTGCTGGCCAGCACCACCATGCTCTTCGTCGAGTTGGCGCTCATCAGATGGGCCGGTGCCAACGTCGTCCATCTGAGCTACTTCTCGAACTTCATCCTGCTGGGATCGTTCCTCGGCATCGGCATCGGGTTCCTGATCCCCGCCGAGCGCGGGCAGTGGCTCAAACGCTGGACCCCCGTTCCGCTCGCCCTTCTCGTCATCCTCGTACGCACCTACCCGGTGCAGGTACGCCAGAGCAGCGGTGACGTCATCTACTTCACCGCCGTGAAGACCACCGGCCTGCCCCAGTGGGTGACGCTGCCGGCCATCTTCCTGCTGACCGCGGTGATCATGGCCGGAATCGGCAAGATCACCGCGGACCTCTTCCGGCAGCTCCCCTCCCTCGACGCCTACCGCTACGACCTGCTCGGCAGCATCACCGGCTCGGCCTCCTTCGCCGCGCTGTCCTGGCTGCGCGCACCCTCCGTGGTGTGGGGCGTGCTCGCCGCCGCGGCGCTGCTGATCCTCGGCGGACGCCGCAACACCCTGCTGTACGGCATCCCCCTCACCGCGATGGTCGCCGCGCTGCTCCTGGAGACGACGACGCCGCATATCTCCTGGTCGCCGTACTACAAGATCGAGCTCGAGCCGTCGCCGACCAAGACCCGGACGTACTACATCTCCGCCAACGGCGTCCCGCACCAGAGCACCGCGCCACTGCCGGTGCTGATGCGGGACAACTCGCCCTACCGGCAGGCGTATGACCAGACGCCCCGCAACCCGCACAAGCGGGTGCTGATCATCGGGGCCGGCAACGGCAACGACGTCGCTGTCGCGCTGGCACACGGAGCCGAGCATGTGGACGCGGTCGAGATCGATCCCCGTCTGCAGGAGATCGGCGCACAACTGCACCCCGCCCGGCCCTACGACGATCCCCGGGTGCACGTCCACATCAACGACGGGCGGGCGTTCCTGGAGCGCACGAACGCCAAGTACGACCTCATCGTCCTGGCGCTGCCGGACTCCCTGACGCTGGTGTCGGGGGCGAGCAATCTGCGGCTGGAGAGCTACCTGTTCACCCAGCAGGCGTTCGAGGCCGCCCGCGATCACCTGACGCCGGACGGCGCCTTCGCCATGTACAACTACTACCGCAAGAGCTGGTTGGTCGACCGATTCGCCGGCGACCTCGACGACGTGTACGGCCACGCTCCCTGTATGACGACGTACAAGCGGAACGCGGCCGTGCTGGTGGCCGGAATGACCCCCGCCGACCAGTCCTGCAGGCAGGTATGGCGGCCCAGCGGCCCCGTCCCGGCGGCCGCGACCGACGACCACCCCTTCCCGTATCTTCTCCATCGCAGCATTCCCACGATCTACCTGGGCTCGCTCGGCGCGATCCTGCTGGTGACGCTGCTGTCGGTGCGCCTGACAGGGGTGCGCATCCGGAGCACTCTGCGCTATGTCGACATGTTCCTGCTGGGCGCTGCCTTCATGCTGCTCGAGACGAAGAACGTCATCGGCTTCGCGCTCTACTTCGGTACGACCTGGCTGGTCAACGCCCTCGTGTTCTTCGGCGTCCTGCTCTCCGTCCTCGCCGCGGTCGAGGTCAGACGCAGGTTGCGGCGCGTCAACATGCCGGTGCTCCAGCTCCTGCTCTTCGGCTCCCTCGCGCTGGCCTGGCTGGTGCCGACGCAGGCCGTGCTGTCGCTGCCCTTCGTCGGCCGACTCGCCGCCGCTATCGCCCTGGCGTTCGCGCCCATCTTCTGCGCCAACCTCATCTTCTCGGACCGGCTCGCGCTGGCGCCCGACCCGACATCCGCGTTCGGCGCGAACCTGCTGGGTGCGCTGACCGGGGGCGCGCTCGAGTACCTGGCCCTGGTGACGGGCTACCAGGCACTGCTGCTGATCGTCGCCACGCTGTACTTCGGGGCATGCGTCGCCATGCGCTTCGCCGGCCGCGGGTCGGACGGGCAGGACACGCGTGCGCCGGACAGGACGGCGGCCGTCAGGACCTAGCGGGGGCAGGCGGATGGATGCCAGGCCCGGTCATGGCCGAAGCCGGGTCAGAATGCCGTTCAGCGGGACAAGTGACAGACTTGAGCTGCGGATTCGAGGCGCTCCACCGGACGAGCTGGGGCTGCCTCATCCGCTCATGCACTCCGTCTTCCTGCTCAGGCAGCACCATGCGACGGGTCGTACGGAAACCGTGTTCTGAGGGTGGTGACCCCTGTGAATGGAACCGATGCAGGAGCCGGTGGAGCGCGCGGAAAGCTGGCCGGACAGACGGTCGTGGTGGTGGGAGGCAGCTCCGGCATCGGCCTGGAGACCGCGCGCCAGGTGCGTGCGGCCGACGGCGAGCTGGTGCTCGTGGCGCGCGACGCCGAACGACTCGAGCGGGCGGCGGACGAACTCAACCCGCTGAGCACGGCCGCGTTCGACGCCCAGGACGCCGCCCGCCTGGAGCGCTTTCTCGACGACCTGCCCGGACAGGTCGACCATGTGATGGTCACGGCGGGGAGCCCGTCGTACACCCCCCTCGCCGAACTCGACCTGACCGAGGCCGGGCATGACTTCGGCAGGCGTATCGCGATGATGCTGGCGGTGGCACGGGCGAGCAGGCAGAAGGTCAGGGCCGGGGGAACCCTGCTGTTCATCGGAGGCACCGGCGCCCGGCGGCCCGCGCCGGGGATGGCCGTGATGGGCGCCCTCACCGCGGCGCTGCCGCCGCTGACCGCCAACCTGGCGCTGGAGGTCGCCCCGGTCCGGGTCAACCTCATCGCGGCCGGGTTCGTGGACACGCCCCTGTCGGCCGCCCTCCTCGGTGACCAACTCGAGGCCAGGCGCCAGGAGTTGAGAAAGACGCTGCCCATCGGCCGGGTGGTCGGACCGTCGGATGTCGCCGCCCTCGCCCTGCACATCATGACCAACGGCGCTGTCACGGGCGCCACGTACGACATCGACGGCGGCCAGCAGCTCATCGCACACTGAGGTCCGCTGCCTCGTCCCGGACGGCGGCCGGCTCCGCCGCCGGAGAAGTGGGCGAGCGTCCACGTGCGGCCTGATCGGAGGCGTGTCTACGCTGGAACACGGCACGGCCCGTTCGTCCGGGTGCCGGGGCGCCGCCGCGCCGGGCGCGAGATTCCACGCGCTTGTGACGCGTTTCGAGAGCCGTCGGATGGGTTGCCCAAGCCCGGCGCCATCGCGGGTCCGGTCGTTGCCGGGATTCCCTCCGAGACGGGAGGCGCAAGCCATGGACATGAAACTCGAGGTCGTCGTTGTGCCGGTGTCCGACGTCGACCAGGCCAAGGACTTCTACACGGGGCTGGGCTGGAGACTCGACGCGGACGTCGCCCCCGACGGGGACTTCCGGGTGGTGCAGGTGACGCCTCCCGGTTCCCCGGCGTCGGTCATCTTCGGCAGCGCGGTCACCGATCAGGCCCCGGGCTCGGCTCAGGGTCTGCAGCTGGTCGTCGACGACATCGACGCCTCCCACGACGAGCTGATGCGGCGCGGTGCCGACCCGAGCGATGTGTTTCACGACGCCGGCGGCGTCTTCCATCACGCCGACGGCGACGCCCGGGTACCCGGTCCCGCTCCGCAGCACGGCAGTTACGGGTCATTCCTGTCGTTCAGTGACCCGGACGGCAACGGCTGGCTGTTGCAGGAGATCACCAGCAGGCTTCCGGGACGGGTGGATCCCGCCACCACCTCGTTCGCCTCGGCCGAGGATCTGGCCGGTGCCATGAGGCGGGCTGCGGCGGCGCACGGCGAGCACGAGGCGCGCATCGGTGCGGAGGACCCGGACTGGCCGGACTGGTATGCGCGGTACATGGTGAGCGAGCAGGCCGGGACGGAAGCGCCCACGTGAGCGTGCGGATGCGCGCTCCACGGATGGTGGTGGTCCCACGCCGGTCGGCCGCTCAGGCGTGCCGCCGGCCCGGCACCCGTGATGATCGCGGATGCCGGGCCGGCCGACTGTGTGCGGGGAGGCGATCCGTCAGCCCTGGCGGGCCTTGAAGCGCGGCTCCTTCTTGTTGATCACGAAGGTCACGCCCCTTCGGCGCACCACCTGGGCGCCGGGCCTGGCCTTGAGCGAACGCAGTGACTTGCGCACCTTCATCGTGGTTTCCTTTCGACGGGCCGGAGTGCCGGCTGTCATTCGCCGGCGGCAGCGGTACGGCCGTAGCGCCGCTCGAATCGCTCCACCCGTCCTGCGGTGTCCACGACACGTGAGGTGCCGGTGTAGAACGGGTGGCTTGCCGACGAGATCTCGACGTCCACCACCGGGTGGGTGTTGCCGTCCTCCCACTCGACCGTCCGCTGCGAGTCGAGGGTGGAGCGGGTCAGCAGGGCGAATCCCGACGTGCGGTCGCGGAAGATGACCGGACGGGAGACGGGATGAATGCCGAGCCTCATGGAATGTCCTTTCGTCACTGCCTTCACCGCGGGGTGCCGGGATGCCTGCGTCAGCGTTCCTCGCGGAACAGGACGTGAGCGTCGGCGACCGGGTCGTACTTGCGCAGGACCAGCCGGTCGGGGTCGTTGAGACGGCTCTTGCGGGTCACATAGGTGACACCGGTGCCGGCCGTCGACGTCAGCTTCACGACGGGGCGTGTGCTGCTGCGTGCCATTGGGGGACTCCCTTCCGCTACCACGAGCCATTTGACTCGAGCATGTCAGGCGTAGGTTTCAACAACATGCCCCTGCGCCGCATTCCCGAGCCCCCTCGGCGGGGATGACCGCCGCTCGTGGGCAGGTAACGCGCACATCGACCGGCAGATTCCCGACGTCGTGAGGCGGTCAGTGCGGAGCGTCCTCGGGTTTCCGTCCCCAGGCGGTGAGCATGCCGGCCGACAGCGCGGCGCACTCCTGAGAGCCCAGGTACCGGACCGCCGCGTCGATCGTGGCGTCGTCGACCAGGCCGGTCGCGAGCATCGCCGACCTGCTCCGCTCCCACGTATCCGCCCAGAACCGGCTGATGGGACTGCCCGGCACCAGCGGCGGCACATGGATCTCGGCAGCGACCGGCACGAGCCCAGCCCCGCGCAGCAGCTGCGGGTACGAGGGCACCCAGGAGACATCCGTACCGATCGTGGCCCGCAGCCCCTGCCACATCGCCCGCATCACCGCGGTGTACGGCGTGTCGGGGGCCCGCTCGCTCGTCAGGTCGACCGCGTCGCTGAGCACCAGCACACCCCCGGGCTCCACCAGCCCGGACAGCGTTCTGATCAGGCGTTCACGCTGGGGCAAATGCATCAGCACGAAGCGCGCGTGCACGAGCCGGAAGCGGCCGGAGACAGAGTTCGGGGACGTGATGTCAGCCTCCAGCACCTCCAGCCCGGGCACGGACCGCTCGGCGAGGAAACGTGCATCACGATCCACAGCAAGCACGCTCGCCACTCCGGCCTCACCGAGCAGCCTTCGGGAGACCGTGCCCGTACCGGCACCCACATCGAGGCAACTCCACCCCGGGCCGACCCCGAGTGCCCGCAGCCGCGCCATGGTGATGTCGTCGTAGGCAAGGGCGCCGAAGTCGATACGCTCGCCCTCCCCCGCCTGCTCCGGGCGGAAGACGTCCTCGCCATAACGACCGCCCTCCGGCGCGTCCCCGCGCGGAGCGGCCATCACGCCACCGCCCTGATGGCGCCGAAGGCGCCGTGAAGCCGGCCGATCAAGAGCAGCTGGCCCTGAGCGGTCAGCGGGGCTTCGACCAACAGATTCATAGCCGGACCTCTTCACGCGGTAGGGCAGTACGCGTGCGACCCGTCCCTGGGCGCCGCGCCACCGATCCTCCACCCGCCACCGCCCTCTCGGCCGAGGCACGCCGCCGCTCCACCGATCGGCCCCGACTAGTCACATCCCGTTGCTGAACAGCAGCCCTGTGCACTCGGCGATGCATGGTGGACGTGATGGCAGGATGTACGGATGGCGGCGAATCAGCCCTGGGCAGGGCTTCATGGCGACCTGCTCGCGGCGAAGACATTGGTGTACGACCCGAGCGGCTTTGCTTGCGCACAACCGGTGCCCGAACCGAAGAGTGCTGAGTACGCGGCGCACGGGTTCACACTCGATGGGCTGTCGGTCAGGTTCCGCGTGGCCAAGACCACCCCGACGAAGGTGGGCCAGTTCGTCACCGTGTGGCAGCGATCCAAGGAGGGCCCGATCCGGCCCTTCGATGCCGAGGACGGGGTTGATCTCTTCGTCATCAGCAGCCGCGACAGCGGTCACTTCGGACAGTTCGTGTTCCCGCGAGAGGTGTTGTGCCGGCGCGGCATCGTGTCCCGGAACGGCTCCGGCGGCAAGCGAGGGTTCCGCGTCTACCCGCCGTGGGTGACCACGGCGAATCGTCAGGCACACGGCTCTCAGGCGTGGCAGGTGAACTACTTCCTGTATCTCGGGCAGGCCGAACCCGTCGACGTGGCGCGTGCCAAAGCCCTCTACCACCCGTAGAGGCACCTGCCTGATCGAGATGGAGATGCAAGCCATGCAGACCAAAGCCATGCAGGCCGCGCGGCGTTGGCTCGCCGATCAGGGCGTCAGCCAAGTGCACGACGGGTGGGTGAGCGCCGAGACACCGAGCGTGTTGCTCACGGCCGGCCAAGTGGCGCATTCCTGGGCAGGCGACGTATTCGCCGAGGACACACCGGCAGCCGACCAGGTACGGCTGGCCTTTGGGCTGCTGGATCTCCTCGACGAGTACTGGGTGACGTGCGAGATGCGGTTCGCGCATGAGAGTGCGGGGGGTCCCCTGCCGGCCGACGTGCTCTGGGATGGCTACCGTCAGCGGTTGGAGGCGGACAGGGACGCCGAGGCGCTCACCTACTCGCTGTGGGTCGATTGGTTCGAGGACCGCGCTACTGCCGCGACGGCCTTCGCCGAGGTGCTCGGCAACGACATCGAACGACTGGTGGCCGAACCATCGGCAGCGCTGCTGCGCCGGGCCGGTCGGGTTCTGGAGTGTTCGGGCCCCGTGCCCTGGCCGGTGAAGGAGCCGGCGTACCGCACCTCCGTGCGGCTTCCAGCCCTGCACACCGCCCTCTTCAAGGGCCTCCGGGCGAGCTACCACGACGTCTACGGCGACCTGGAACCGACCGCAGCTCTGGCCCTCCTCGCCCAACTGGATCTCCCTACGGGCACCCAGCACCTCGCGGAGCTGCGCCACGTGCTCGCGGCAGGGCACAAAAACCACTACCGCAGTCCCCGTGCCTGGGACGATGCGCTTCACTCCTGCTCCTGAGCCGTATGTGCCCTGAGGGTGCCGGTGGGGCTGCCGGAACTGAACGCCGCTGGTGAACCGTCCTGGGCAGCAAGGTCAATAAGACAGATGGGACACCGTGGTGGAGGGCATGACATCCGTGGGCCGGTGGACCGGGTGCCGGTCCCGGCCGGCGGCGGACGGGAGCACGAAACGGGAGCAAGGGTGGCGGCCGGGCTGGAGGCGCGGCCAGGTGCTCGCGCTGCTCGCGGTGGTGACGGGCGGGCTCATGGCCTTCCATCGGGCGGTGCCCAACTCCGTTGGTCGCCTGGGCAGTCTGCTGGAAGCGTTCCTTCCATGGCTCGGACTGGTGGTCATGGCGCTTCTCGTCCTGGCGCTGCCCCGCCGTTCGGGCATCGCGCTGCTGGCGCTGCTGCTGCCGGTGGCAACCTGGACGCATCTGTTCGGCGGCCTGCTCCTGCCCGGGTCGGCCCCTGGCCCGCATGACCTGGTCGTGGTGCAGCACAACGTCAGCGACGAGAACACCGACCCGGCGGGCACGGCACGCGCCCTGGCCGGCGCCGAGCCCGATCTCATCGCGTTGGAGGAGCTGGTGCCACCGGCACTGGCGGTGTACGCGCAGACATTGGCCTCGGACTACCCCTACCACGCCGTCCGGGGCACCGTCGGGCTCTGGTCGAAGCACCCGCTGACCGGTGCCCGGCCGGTGGACATCAAACCCCGGCAGATCACCGAGAGTTGGAGTCGCGGATTGCGGACCGTGGTCCACACGCCGCATGGCGACATCGCGGCGTACGTCGCGCACCTGCCCTCGGTCCGCATCCGGGCGAGCGGCCTCGCCTCCTCCGGGCGCGACGAGAGCGCCCGCCTGCTGGGCCAGGCCATCGCGGCCGAGAACCTGAAGAGGGTCCTCCTGCTCGGCGATCTCAACGGCACCGTGGACGACCGTGGGCTGACCCCACTGACCTCACGGCTGAACACAGCGGCGCGCGGCTTCGCCTTCAGCTTCCCCGAGGCCTTTCCCCTGGCCCGAATCGACCAGGTCATGGCCCGTTCAGCGACCGTGGGCCACATACGCACGCTGTCCGCCACCGGCAGCGACCACCTACCGGTCCTCGCTCGGGTCACACTGGGTTGAACGAGTCATGGAGACCGCAACAGCCATGACCGGCACAGGGGTCGGTTCGACCCGGCTGCCGGAAATCCAGCGCGTGCGCCGCGATCCGCAGCCGTCAGGCCGACCCACCCTTCCGTGATGGCTTTTCCGACCCGTCGACCTCCTCCACCGGCGGCATGAACGCGCGCAGCCACCGCTCTGTCTGCGCGACGTGTGCCTGTGCCGCACCGGCCGCGGCGACGGGGTCACGGTCGGCGATGGCAGTGGCCAGGACGCGGTGGTCGTCGTCGCTCTTCCTGCGCAGTTCAGGGCCTTCGGGCAGGGTGAAGACCTGGTATTTGCGGGAGCGGGCGCGGAAGACCGCCAACAGGGAGGCCAGGGTGGGGTTGCCGCCGACCTGGGCGATCTCCGCATGGAAGCGGTGGTCGAGTTCGGAGGCCTTGGTGGGGTCGCTCGTGGCCTCCATGTCCTCGATGAGCGAGAAGAGCGTGCGCACCGTCTCCGGCGTGCAGCGGGCGGCCGCCTGGGCGGCGACGTGGGCCTCGAGGACGCGCCGGATCTCGTAGACCTCCAACAGGCCCGAAAGCGGGAGGAGTTCGAGCGTCAGGGACAGGCTGCCGATCACATCCTCGGGCCTCAGCTGTGAGACGTACGTCCCCGAGCCGTGCCGCGGCTCGATGACGCCCAGGGCGGCGAGCATCCGTACGGCCTCGCGCAGGGACCCTCGTGAGACACCCAGCTCCTCACACAGGTCCCCCTCGGGCGGAATGCGTTCGCCCGGGCCGAGGCGCCCCGTGGCGATCATGTGCCGTAGGCCGTGGAACGCCCTCTCGACTGCGGACATCCGTCCCCTCTTCCTCCCCTGACGGGCCCGCGATCACGCCGCGGTCCCCTCGGAGCACTCTAGCGAGTCCCAGATGTGTCGGATGCGCCTCGTCCCCCAAAGTCATCTGATGACTTTCACTGTACGACCCTTGTTTCCGCCATGGAAGCCGTGCAGGATGCCGAGTCATCATATGAGTCCCGGAACGGAGTGTGAGCTTCCGCGGGCTTGTCCCTGTCCAGATGTGGAGTCCTGTGAGCGAGACCGAGGTGACCATCGCACCGCGCCCTCTGCTGCTGGCGGACGGCCGGCCCGCCGAGCGGGCGTGGTCGCTGGATCCTGCCCTCAAGCACCTGAACCACGGCTCCTTCGGGGCGGTTCCGCTGGTGGCGCAGGAGCGGCAGGAACTGCTGCGGGTGGAGATGGAGCGCTCGCCCGTGGTGTGGTTCCCCGCGCTACCGCAGCGGCTCGCCGCCACCCGTGCCGAGCTCGCCGACTTCCTGCGCGTCAGTGCCGACGACCTTGCCCTCGTACCGAATGCCAGTGCCGGCGCGAGCGTCGTCTACGCCGCCCTCCCGGTTCGCCACGGCGGGGAAATCCTCGTCACCGACCACGGCTACGGCGCCGTCACGATGGGTGCCGAGCGGCTGGCACGTCGGTGGGGCGGCCGGGTCCGTACCGCCCGAGTGCCGCTGGACGCGGACGAGGACCAGGCGTACGAGGCCGTGGCCGGCGAGTTCAGCGACGCCACCGAGCTCGTGGTCGTCGATCAGATCACCTCGGCCACCGCGCGGCGGCTGCCCGTGGAACGCATCGGGGCGGAGGCCCGCCGGCGCGGCATCCCCGTCCTCGTCGACGGCGCGCACGCGCCGGGGCTGCTCGCCGACCCGCTCGCCGATGCCACATACGACTTCTGGACCGGCAATCTGCACAAGTGGGGCTGTGCCCCACGCGGCACCGCGGCGCTGGTCGCGCGCGGCCCGCTGCGCGACCGGCTCCACCCCCTCATCGACTCGTGGGCGGCGGCCGACCCCTTCCCCGACCGCTTCGACCAGCAGGGCACCATCGACGCCACCGCCTACCTGGCCGCGCCGACGTCCCTCGCCTTCGTCGAGCGCGCTTGGGGGTGGCCCGCCGCCCGCCGCTACATGGACGAACTGGCCGACTACGGCGCCCATGTCATCGGCACCGCGCTCGCCGAGCCGACCGGCGCGGACCGCGCGGTCGACGTCGGCATGCCCGTGCCCGGCATGCGTCTGGTGCGCCTCCCGGACGGCCTCGCCGCCGACCGGATCGAGGCCGACGCACTGCGCGACCGGGTGGCCCTCGAACTGGGTGTGGAGGCGGCCTTCACCAGCTTCGACGGCGTCGGCTACATGCGCCTGTCCGCCCACGTCTACAACACCGCCGCCGACTACGAGTACTTCGCCGAGGAATGCGTCCCCGTCCTCGGCAAGTGGGCCCGAGAAAACTCAGGGAAGAGGTCAGCACAATGAGAAGAAGGACGGCAGCTCTCGCGCTCGGCACCGCCGCCGCGATGGTCCTGACCGGCTGTTCCACCATGAGCCCCGAGGCGAACGGAACAGTCACCCTCAACATGGTCGAGAGCCTGACGAACCCCACCCGCACCGACCTGCTCAAGGACCTCATAGCCGACTTCGAGCAGCAGAACCCCAAGATCAAGGTCAACCTGGTCTCCCCGCCCACCGAGCAGGCCGACCAGAAGCTCCAGCAGATGCTCCAGTCCGGCAGCGGAGTGGATGTGCTGGAGGTCCGCGACATCACCGTAGGGCCCTGGTCGAACAACGGCTGGCTCTACGACATGAAGAAGGACCTCGACGGCTGGAAGGGCTGGGAGGGCATGACGGAGAACGCCGTCAAAGCCTCCAAGGACGCCAAGGGCAGGACGTACTTCGTCCCGTACGGCTTCTACGGTCTGAGCCTCTTCTACCGCACCGACCTGATCAAGGAGGCGGGCTTCAGCAAGCCGCCGGCCAGCTGGGCGGAACTCGTGGAGCAGGCTTCCGCTGTTCACGACCCGGCCAAGCGCCGCTACGGCTACGCCTTCCGCGGTGGCGCCAACTCCAACAGCAATGCCACCGCCGCCATCGAGGCCTACCTCGCCGACCATGTCGACCCGGCCAACGGCTTCAAGCTCAAGAACGGCCGTACGATCTTCTCCGCCCCCGAGGCGGAGGACGCGATCGAGAACTACCTTGAGCTCTTCAAGCAGGCCTCTCCCAAGTCGTCCGTCTCCTGGGGCTATCCGGAGATGGTCGAGGCCTTCTCCAACGGGTCGACGGCGTTCCTGTTGCAGGACCCCGAGGTGATCGCCACGGTCTCGAAGTCGAAGTCGATCTCGAAGGACCAGTGGAGCACCGCGCCGCTGGTGGCCGGGCCCGGCGGCAAGACCGTGCAGCCGCTGGCCACCGCCGGGTGGGGTGTCGCCAAGGGCAGCGGGCACAAGGCCGAGGCCGTCAAGCTGGTCGAGTTCCTCTCCGAGGGCGAGGCGTCGACGACGTTCACCAAGAAGAACAGCCTTGTGCCCATCCTCAAGTCCGCGAGCAGCGACTCCTTCTACAGGACCGGCCCCTGGTCGAGCTACGTCACCATGACCGAGCATCCGGAGCAGTACCTGGTCGTCACCCAGCCGCGAGGAGTCACCTGGTGGGCCGAGTGGCAGCAGAAGGCGGACGCCGACGTACAGAAGCTGATCCTCGGCAAGACGACGCCCAAGAAACTGCTGGCGGGCTGGGACGCGTACTGGACCGAGAAGTGGCGGCAGGAGCAGTAGACATGTCCGTCGCTTCAACGACTACGGCGAAGACGCCGGCGCCGGGCGGTGGGGAGGCCTCTCGCAAGCGAGGTCTCCCCCAGCGGGGCCGCCGACGGGAGTTCACCACCCGGCGCGGCCTGAGCATCGCCGCCTTCATGGCGCCGGCCGCGGTCTTCGTGGCGGTCTTCACCTACTACCCCATGATCGCGGGCGGCCAGATGGCCTTCCGCAACTGGAAGTTGACCGACCTGACCGACACTTCCTGGGTCGGGCTCAAGAACTTCCGCGACGTCTTCGCCGACCCGGCCTGGGGCACCGTACTGGGCAACACCGCGGTCTGGGTGGTCGGTTCGATCGTCCCCCAGCTGGTGATCGGCTTCGCCCTCGCGCTGTGGCTGCGCCGCCGCTTCCGCTTCCGCGGCCTCTACCAGGCGCTGATCTTCTTCCCCTGGGCGATCTCCGGATTCCTCATCGGCATCCTGTTCCGCTGGCTGTTCAACAGCGAGTTCGGCGTCGTCAACGACCTGCTGCAGAAGGCCGGTCTGATCGACGAGCCGATCGCCTGGCTGGCGGACCCGAAGACGGCGATGGTGGCGGTCCTCATCGCCAACGTCTGGTACGGCGTCACCTTCTTCGCGATCATGATCCTGGCGGCGCTCCAGTCGATCCCCGACGAGCTCTACGAAGCCGCCGCGCTGGACGGCGCGGGCAAGGCACGCACGCTCTTCCAGATCACCATCCCGTACATCCGCACCACGCTGGCACTGACCGTGCTGCTGCGGGTGATCTGGATCTTCAACTTCCCCGACCTGATCTTCGGCATGACCGGCGGCGGGCCCAACAACGAGACGCACATCGTGACCACCTGGATGATCAAGATCACTCAGCAGGGCGACTACGGCAGGGCCTCCGCGCTCGGCCTCCTCGTGGTGGCCGCGCTGCTGGTGTTCGCGGTGTTCTTCCTCATGGCCACGCGTGAGAAGAAGGGACTGAGGCCGTGATCGGCAAGGAGACCGCGGTCGGCCGGGCCGTCAAGTTCACCTTCCTCGGTGTGTGGCTGCTCTTCACCGTCTTCCCGCTCTACTGGATCACCGTCACCTCGCTCAAGGCGCCCGGCGACATCTTCCACTTCCCGCTCGCCTACTGGCCCGAGCGCTTCTCCCTGGAGAACTACAGCGGCCTGTTCGGCACGGCCGACTTCGGGACGTACCTCACCAACAGTCTGATCGTCTCCACCGTGGCGGGCGTGACGGCCACGGCGATCTCGATGCTCTCGGCGTATGTGCTGGCCCGCTTCGAGTTCCGCACCAAGTCCGCACTGCTGATGGCCGCGCTGGTGACCCAGATGATCCCGTCGTTCATCGCGCTGGGACCGCTCTACCTGCTGATGACCGATCTGAAGCTGGTCGACAATCGCTTCGGCCTGATCCTCGTCTACATCGCGGTGTGCGTCCCCTTCTGCACGGTGATGCTGCGCGGCTTCTTCGAGAACATCCCGGACGCGCTGGAAGAGGCCGCCATGATCGACGGCCTGTCCCGGTTCGGAGCGCTCTTCCGGGTTCTGTTGCCGGTGATGCGCCCCGGCATCATCGCCGCGTTCATCTTCAACTTCGTCAACTGCTGGAACGAGCTCTTCCTGTCGGTGACGCTCATGAACAGCGACAGCAACAAGACCGTCCCGACGGCCCTGAACGGCTTCATCTCCAGCTTCAACATCGACTGGGGCTCGATGTCCGCGGCGGCCGTGCTCACCATCCTGCCGACCATGCTCCTGTTCGCCTTCGCCAGCCGTCATATCGTTCAAGGCCTCACGTCGGGGGCGGTGAAGGGCTGAGACGAAGGACTGAAATCGATTCGAACGGGCACTCGTATGCCACCAACGATTGAGGGGTGGCATACCGCTCATGGAGATCTCGGGCGTGTTCAGCGCCATTGTTATCGGCATTGTGATCGGTGTTCTCGGCCGACTCGTGGTTCCCGGCCGCCAGCGCATCGGCGTCCTGTGGACCATCGCCGTCGGCATCATCGCCGCGTTCATCGGAACCGGCATCGCCTCCGGCCTCGACGTCGCCGACACCAAGGGCGTCGACTGGGTCGAGTGGCTGTTCCAGATCGCTCTCGCGGCACTGGGTGTGGCCGCGGTCAACAAGGTGAAGCTGCGCCGCTGAACGGACCGTCTCACAGCACATGAAGCAAATCCGGTGGCCGGTGCGGCACGGCCACCGGCGGGAAGGCCATCTCTGACATCCGGGCCTTGATCTCCACACGAAGCTTCGGCGAGCTACTGGAATTCGCGGCGGCTCATGGCCTGCTGCTGCGATGTTGTAGTTCGAGAACCCGCTGCGGTGAGGGCGGAAGACCTGTGGGCCTCGTGTCTCCGGGGCCCAGGAGCGAGGGGCGGGAACAACCGGAAGGTGAGGGCGCCTTTCGCGTCGTCATCGAGGGAAGTGCCCCAGCCGGCGTAGTCGGTCGCATCCTCGGACTCGGCCCAGTCCTCCGGCCTTTCCCAGAGGTTGAGCGGCCCGACCCGGTCGTTTCCGCACGGCTGGATGGCCACCACCGGATGGCCGTCCGCAGCCAGTCGGGCGGCTGCGAGCCCGCCCTGTGTTCTTGCATCGGCCGAGCGCTTTGCACGGCCACCGATCCATACCGGTTCGGTTGCACTCAGGCAGGTGCCAGGCGAAGCGGCGGCATCCCCGCACGGTCTTGGCCGTCGCCTCGCCTCACGCACCTGGTCCAGGATCCGGCCGAACCGCCGATTCGATGCCTGCGCGGGCCGCCTCCAGCTGCGCCGCGAAGGCGATGCCGAGGAAGAGTGCCACGGCGGTGAGGTTGGCCCACAGCAGCAGGGCGATGAAGGCGGTGAGGGGGCCGTACACGGCGCCGAAGGCACCGCTCTCCTCGACGTACAGCGCCAGCAGCCAGGTGGCCGACACCCACAGCAGCAGGTGCACGGCCGAGCCGAACGCCAGCCAGGTGTAGCCCGGCTGGACCCGGCGGGGCGACCAGCGGAAGATCACGGCGGAGGCGACCCAGGCCAGCGCGAGCCCCACGGGGATGTCGAGCACACCCCACCACTGCGGCCCGCCGCCTTCCCAGCCGGCGGAGTCCGCCACCGCGTCGCCCACGGCCTCGCCGGCGACGAGTACGACGAACCCCAGCACCAGGGGCACACCGGCGGCGAGTGCGAGAACCATCGCCCGCCCATACTTGCGCGGAAGGGGGCGGTCGCGCTCGATACCGTAGATACGGTTGGCGCCGCGCTCGATCTGCCCCATGGCCGAGGCGAGGTTCAACAGCGCGAAGCCCAGACCGAGCCACAGCGCGAGCGTGCTCCAGACATCGCCGTGAGCGGTCCGCCGGGTCCCCTGGAACGCGCCCTCGACGATCTCGGCGCTCGCCCCCGGCACGATCCGGCCGAGTGTGAGCTCGATGATCCGGCCCACGCCCTCCGTGTGCACCGACGTGGCCAGCCCGACCAGCGCCACGGTGCACGGCACCAGCCCGAGCACCACCTGGAAGGCGAGCGCACGCGCGTTGGTGAAGCCGTCCGCGTAACGGAACCGTGCGAACGAGTCCATCAGCAGCCGCACTCCCCCGTAGTGGCGCAACGCGGCGAACGCCTCGTCTCCGGAGAGCTCGTCCCCGATCATGTCCCGGGTCTGGGGGACGTGGACGGCAGTACCCATGGCGTCGAGGCTCCTAGCTGTGCGGCTGCTCCCGCACGTCGGCGCATCAGTACTCGTTGCGACGCCGCATCCCGAAGGGCCGGCCGTCCGGGTCGATGAGGAGGCGATGCAGCGGCGTGCAGAGTGTCTTGGTCGTACGGGAAAGGTTCGGGCGGCGATAGGTGCGCAGGCGTCCCGGAGGCCTCGGGCCGCGGTGGCCGTTGTCGTGCCAGGCGTCCAGTGCGGCGGCGCTCGCGGCGAAGGCGTCGAAGGCCTTGGCGGGGTCGCACAGCGGGTCCGGCGCGTGCGGGGCCGGGGGTGCGGCCAGGTCCAGGTGCTCGCGCGACAGTTCCAGGCGGAGATCCCTGGCGAAGCCACGTGCGCCGTCGCCGAGACCACCGGGGTCGCGCGGCTCGCGCGGGTCTGTGGTCTCGTCCAGCACGGCGCAGGTGAGTTCCGAGTCGTGGGTCCAGGAGCGGAGGTTGACGTTGTCCGATCCGACCGAGGCCCACACGTCGTCGATCACACAGACCTTGGCGTGTACGTACACCGGTGTCCCGGCGTGGTTCTCGAGCCCGTAGACCGCGACGCGCCCGCCACCGGCACGGCGCAGCCTGTCCAGCGCCGTGATCCGGCCGATCAGGTTCATCGGCAGGGTGAGTCGGCCGTCCTGTTCGGGGACGGAGGGGATGACCGCGATCAGGCGTAGTCCGGGGTTGGCCGACAGCGCCTCGGCGAAGCATTCCACCACGTGCGGTGACCACAGGTACTGGTCCTCGAGGTAGATCAGGGCCCGGGCCCGGCTGAGCGACTTGCGGTAGCCGCGGGCGATGCTGCGCTCGCCGTCGGGGGCGAAGTCGTAGCCGCGCAGCAGCCGGTTGGGATAGGTACGGAGGACCTGGAGGGTCTGTGTGCCGCACGGCTGGGGGTCGGACGTCTGCGGTGGTAGCCGGTCGGCATCCGTGTCCTCGCGGTGAGCGAGCTCCCGCAGGCGGACGAGGGGGCTGCGGGTGAGTGGTGCGGGGTCTTCCCAGCGTTCCCGGAAGACTGCCTCGATGTCGCCGACGGCAGGTCCGCTTATCGCGAGCTGGACGTCGTGCCACGGTGGGTGCGGTCCGTACGCGGCGGCGATGCGCAGTGACTGCGGATCGCCGCGGTGCGTCGCGTCGTCGTTGCGGTTGTGGCACAGGTCGATGCCGCCGACGAACGCGACGTCGAGCTCGGGACGGTCGACGTGGCGGAGCACCACGAGCTTCTGGTGGTGCGAGCCGCCGGGGCGCACCCGCATGTCGAGCAGGCATTCGCCGCCGGCCGCTTCGATCTCCTCGCCGAGGTGGCGGTTCTCCGCCTCGCTGAACTGGAAGCGGTCCAGGTGGGAGCGCCACAGCAGCCCCTTGACGATCACTCCGCGCTCGGCCGCCTCCGCCAGGACCCGGCCGATCTCGCTGCCGGGGCCGTCCAGGCGCTCGTCCGGGTCCCCCCGCCAATCGGTGAACAGCAGCAGGTCCCCCGCGCGCTGCGCTCTGATCGCGCTGAGCAGTGCCCGGAAGTACATCGCCCCATGGACGAGGGGCCGCACCAGGTTGCCGCGCGACCAAGCCACTCGTTCTGATCGGCGGTTGTCCAGACGAGTGGCGCCGTTGCCCCGTTCGCCCGGGGCCAGCAGCCATTCGGTGAGTTCCACAGCCCACGTCCTCAGCCCAAGTCCTCCAGACAGGGCACCCGGGTACCCACTTCGTCCGATGAGAAGCCCACGGTCGTGACGGCGGCTGCGCTGAACGCGTCCAAGTACCCCGAATCCCCCGGGGTATGCGTCCCCGGCGGCGAGTTCGCCGTCTTGCAGGAACCCCCGCCCCAGGCTTTTGTTGTCGCTCGGCAACTGAGTTAACCTTCACCGGATCTTTTCATCCGGCCGAACCCGTGAACAGCGGAAACCGGACGATGAGTGGGCCTTCACGGGCCGGCGCGGTTCCGAGTCCTCGGTACGAGGGCTCTTGGGGAGCGGAACGAGGGTGCGCATGACGAGCAAGACGATCGAGGCCGTCGACGGAGCCCCTGGCGAGCGTGAGCTACGGCAGCTGCTGGCCGGACTGACCGCCGTGCGCGACGGCGACTTCGGCACCCGGTTGCCGTCCGACGGTGAGGGCCTGCTCGGCGACATCGCCACCGTCTTCAACGGCATGGTGGACCAGCTGTCGGTGTTCACCTCGGAAGTGACCCGGGTGGCGCGCGAGGTCGGCACCGAGGGAACGCTGGGGGGCCAGGCCGAGGTGCCGGGCGTCTCGGGCACCTGGGCCGATCTGACGGACTCGGTCAACGCCATGGCGGGCAATCTCACCACTCAGGTGCGTGACATCGCGCAGGTGGCGACGGCGGTCGCCAAGGGCGATCTGTCGCAGAAGGTCGACGTGCCCGCGCGGGGCGAGATCCTGCAGCTGAAGGAGACCGTCAACACGATGGTCGACCAACTGTCGGCCTTCGCCGACGAAGTCACCCGCGTGGCCCGCGAGGTCGGAAGCGAGGGCCGTCTCGGCGGTCAGGCCCAGGTGCCCGGGGTGGGCGGGGTGTGGCGCGACCTGACCGATTCGGTCAACTTCATGGCGGGCAACCTCACTTCCCAGGTCCGCAACATCGCCCAGGTGACCACCGCGGTCGCGCAGGGCGACCTCTCGCAGAAGATCACCGTGGACGCCCGCGGCGAGATCCTTCAGCTCAAGAACACCATCAACACGATGGTCGACCAGCTCTCCGCCTTCGGCGACGAGGTCACCCGCGTCGCCCGGGAGGTCGGCACCGAGGGCCGCCTGGGCGGCCAGGCGGACGTCAAGGGGGTGAAGGGCACTTGGCGCGACCTCACGGACTCCGTGAACTTCATGGCGGGCAATCTCACCGCGCAGGTTCGCAATGTCGCCCAGGTGGCCACGGCCGTCGCACAGGGCGACCTCTCACAGAAGATCACCGTGGACGCCCGCGGCGAGATCCTGGAGCTGAAGACCACGATCAACACGATGGTCGACCAACTGTCGGCCTTCGCCGACGAAGTCACCCGCGTCGCCCGGGAGGTCGGCACCGAGGGCAATCTGGGCGGCCAGGCGATCGTCCGGGGCGCCTCGGGGACGTGGAAGGACCTCACGGACAACGTCAATGTGATGGCGTCGAACCTGACCGGCCAGGTCCGCTCGATCACCAAGGTCGCCACCGCGGTCGCACGGGGTGACCTGTCCCAGAAGATCACGGTCGAGGCCGAGGGCGAGGTCGCCGCCCTGGCGGACGTCATCAACACGATGGTCGACACGCTCTCCGCGTTCGCCGACGAGGTGACCCGTGTCGCCCGTGAGGTCGGCACCGAGGGCCGGCTCGGCGGTCAGGCGCACGTGCCGAACGTGGCGGGCACGTGGAAGGACCTCACCGACAACGTCAACTCCATGGCCAACAACCTGACCGGCCAGGTCCGCAACATCGCGCTGGTGACGACGGCGGTGGCGGGCGGCGACCTGTCGAAGAAGATCGACGTCGATGCCCGGGGCGAGATCCTGGAGCTGAAGACCACCATCAACACGATGGTCGACCAACTGTCGTCGTTCGCCGCCGAGGTCACCCGCGTCGCCCGTGAGGTCGGCAGCGAGGGACGGCTCGGCGGACAGGCGGAGGTCGAGGGAGTCGAGGGCACCTGGAAGCGGCTGACGGAGAACGTCAATGAACTGGCCGGGAACCTCACCCGCCAGGTCCGCGCCATCGCCGAGGTCGCGAGCGCCGTCGCCGAGGGCGACCTGACCCGCTCGATCACCGTGGAGGCATCGGGCGAGGTCGCCGAACTCAAGGACAACATCAACTCCATGGTGGGGTCCCTGCGGGAGACCACACGGGCCAACCAGGAGCAGGACTGGCTCAAGACCAACCTCGCCCGGATCTCCGGGCTGATGCAGGGCCACCGTGATCTTCCCGTCGTCGCCGAGCTCATCATGGACGAGCTCGCGCCCCTGGTCTCGGCGCAGTACGGCGCCTTCTACGCCGCCGAGGACACCGTGCGCGGGCCCGAACTGCGGCTGGTGGGCTCGTACGGCCGTCCCGACGACACCGACCGGCCCGAACGCGTCCGCGTCGGACGCTCGTTGCTCGGGCAGGCCGCGCGCAACCGCCGTACCGTCAGCGTGGAGGAGCTGCCGCCGGGCTATGTGACCATCTCCTCCGGCCTCGGGCAGACGGTTCCCAGTGCCTTGGTGATACTGCCCATCGTGGTCGAGGACCAGGTCCTCGGTGTGATCGAGCTGGCCTCCGTCACCCGCTTCACCCAGATCCACCAGGACTTCCTCGCCCAGCTGATGCCGACCATCGGCGTCAACCTCAACACCATCGTGGCCAACGCCCGCACCGACGAGCTGCTGGACGAGTCCCAGCGGCTCACCGCCGAACTCCAGGCCCGGTCCGAGGAGTTGCAGGTCCAGCAGGACGAACTGCAGCGCTCCAACGCCGAACTGGAGGAGAAGGCCTCCCTGCTGGCCTCGCAGAACCGTGACATCGAGGCCAAGAACCTGCAGATCGAGCAGGCACGGCAGGAACTGGAGACCCGCGCGCGGGAGCTGGCGCTGGCGTCGAAGTACAAGTCGGAGTTCCTGGCGAACATGAGCCACGAGCTGCGCACACCGCTCAACAGCCTGCTGATCCTCGCGCAGTTGCTGGCGCAGAACCCCTCGCGCAACCTCACGCCGAAGCAGGTCGAGTACGCGGGCATCATCCACTCGGCGGGCTCGGACCTGCTGCAGCTGATCAACGACATCCTCGATCTCTCGAAGGTCGAGGCCGGCAAGATGGACGTCACTCCCGAATGCATCCCGCTGCGCGAGCTGCTGGAGTACGTCGAGGCGACGTTCCGCCCGATGACGACGCAGAAGAGCCTGGACTTCGCGGTGGCCACCGCACCGGGCACGCCGACCGATCTGCTCACCGACGGCTCCCGGTTGCGGCAGGTCCTGCGCAATCTGCTGTCGAACGCGGTGAAGTTCACCGAGCAGGGCGGCGTGGAACTGCGGATCGAACGTGCCGCGGAGCGGGAGGTGCCCATGGGCGTCCGCCGCGACAGTCCCCTGGTGGCCTTCCGTGTCAAGGACACCGGCATCGGCATCCCCAAGCAGCAACTGGAGACGATCTTCGGGGCGTTCCAGCAGGCGGACGGCACCACCAGTCGCAAGTACGGCGGCACCGGCCTCGGCCTGTCCATCACCCGGGAGATCGCCCATCTGCTCGGCGGCGCGGTCACGGTCGACAGCACGCCCGGTCAGGGCAGCACCTTCACGCTCTACCTTCCCGTGGCACGCGCCGACTTCGAGATGGTGCTCGACGGTGGCGGCCGGCCGGCGGAGCAGCCGCCCACCACCGCCGCCGAGCTCCTGCCGGCCTCGCCGTCGGACGCACCCTCCATCAAGGCTCCCGCGGAGCGCAGGCGCCGACTGCTCGTCGTCGAAGGCCGTACGCGCGGACTGCTCACCCTGGTCGCCGAACGCGCGGTCGCTGACATCGCACCGGACCCCGACCACCCGCTCGGGGCGATCGACATCATCACGGCGGTCGGGGCGCAGGAGGCGGCGAGCACACTGGCCGCCGACCCCTGCCACTGTGTCGTCCTGGAGCTCGGCATGCCCGACGACGAGGGCGCACGTCTGCTGCAGGCCATGGAAGGTGACTCGGCGCTGGCCAGTGTGCCGGTGCTCGTGCACACCGGTCATCACATGGACCTGGCGCAGGAGCAGCTCTTGCGCTCACGCGCCGACGGTCGCCCGCTGGACTTCCTCTCCAGCCTGGACGAGCTGCGCGAACGCATCACCCTGCACCTGTCCGCCGAGGAACCCGGAGACGTGCTCCAGCTGGTGCGCACCGAGGAACCCCAGCACGCGGTCGCACAGGTCGTCGACGACGCCCTCGTCGGCCGTACGGTGCTCGTGGTCGACGACGACGCGCGCAACCTCTTCGCGCTCAGCGGGGCACTGGAGCTCCACGGCTTCCATGTCCTGCACGCCGAGAACGGCCGCAAGGGCATCCAGACGCTGCTTGCCCACAAGGATGTCTCGCTGGTCCTGATGGACGTGATGATGCCGGAGATGGACGGCTACGCCGCCACCACGGAGATCCGCTCGATGCCCCAGTACGCGGACCTGCCCATCATCACGGTCACCGCCAAGGCCATGCCCGGGGACCAGGAGAAGAGCCTGGCGTCCGGGGCGAACGACTACGTCACCAAGCCCGTCGACACCAACGACCTCATCAGCCGCGTCCAGCGCTGGCTGTCCATGTGACGGGCGGTCGAGCCGCCGTGCGCAGCATCCGACCGTCCGGCGTCCTCGGACGTCCCAGCCGAGGAACAGGTCAACCGTGAGCAATTCCCACCATCCGACCGAGCCGGAGACCGCTGGCGGCGCGGAATCTCTTCCCGCCGCCCGGCCCGGCACGGTGGCCGGGAGCGACGGGGGCGGACGGGACGACGACGGCCGTCGCTCCCCCGTCGGCAGGCTGGCGGCGACCGTGGAGCGGCTGCGCCGGGAGGTGCGGGCGGCCCAGGCCGAGGCGGACGGGCGGGCCCTGATCGAGCTGGCCAAGGGCATCCTGGTCGAGCGGCTCGGGTGCGGACCGACGCAGGCCGCACGGCAACTCGCAGAGCTTGCCGAGCAGGCCGGGATGGCGCCCCTCGAATTCGCCGTCGAGGTCATCAACCAGGCTTCGCGCGACCGGCTCTCCGAGGTGGCCACCGCGTTCCTCGCGAACACGGCGGGCGGTGTGGAGTCCACCGACGCGACGGAGAGCGGCTCCTGCGCCGTACGGCTGCGGGCCGCCGAGAGCGGTGCACTGGCCGCCCCCGACACCCAGACCGTCGCCGAGTCCCTGATGGAACACGCCCTCAGGCCGCTCGGTGCGGAAGCGGTGGCCATCTGGGCGCTGGGCGGCGACGGCTCGCTCAGCCTGGCGGGCAGTGCCGGGTTCTCGGTCGCGGAGGCGGGACGCTGGCGGTATGTGCCGCCGGGCGTGGCGACCGTGGCGCGTCGCGGGCTCGGCGAGACCACCGGCCACTGGATCGGCTCCCTGTCGGAAAGCGGGCTGCCCTCCATCGGCCGGCACCAGCACCCGGACGGCGGCCGGGTCGCCGTACCGGCCGGCACCGGCGGCCGGATCCACGGAGTGCTCGAGATCGTCTGGCCCTCACCGCTGGAGCCCCAGTCCCCGCAGATCGTCCGCCAGGTCGAGGCCCTGGCCGAGCTGTGCGCGCACACCCTGGAAACCTCCGCCCCGCGCCAGCCGGACGGCGATGGGCGGCCCGGTGTGCTGCCGGACGTCGCCGAGCTGATGGATCTGGCCGACGGTCTGCACGACCCGGCGCTGGTACTGGTCCCGCATCTGGACAACGGCGGGGAACTCGTCGACTTCCGTATCCACCACGTCAACAACCGCTTCCTCGACCCGAGCGGGCGGCCCCGAGGCGTCGTCAACGGCTCCCTGCTGCTCGAGGCGTACCCGATGGTCGCCGGCGAGAGCGAGCTGTTCGAGCAGATCGAACGGGTCTACGCCACGGGCGAGCCCTTCCGCGCCCGCCGGGTGCGGCTGACCGCGCTGGTCGACGACGTTCCGCTGGCAGCGGTCGCCGACATAGGCATCACTCGGCACGGCGGCTGCGTCCTGCTCATCTGGCGCACGGAGAACGAGACGGCACGGCTGGCGAGCCTGCTGCAGCACGCTCAGCGCCTCGGTCGCATCGGCGGTTTCGAGGAGAACCTCCTCACCGGTGAGATCACCTGGAACGCCCAGCTCTACAGCCTCTACGGCAAGACTCCCGCGAGCGGCCCGGTTCCGTTGGAGGACCTGCCCGCCCATGCCCACCCGGACGACACCGTCGCCATCGGCAGGTTCCTGCGTACGCTGCTGCACCACCGCCGTCCCGCGTCCACGGCCTTCCGGCTCCAGCGACCCGACGGGGTGACCCGGCACATCCGTGTGGTGGCCGAACCGGAACTGGACTCCGACGGCCGGCTGTTCGTCGTACGGGGCGCCTACCAGGACATCTCCGCGCACCACTGGACGGAGGTGGCGCTGGCCGCCACACGTGACCAGCTCGCCCACTCCGAGCAGCAGGCGAGCGAACGCAACCGGCTCACCCTCCAGTTGCAGCACGCGATCATGCCGCCGGCGCAGGCGCCCCTGGACGCCCCCGGCCTCCAGGTGGCGGTTCGTTACCGGCCGGCGGAAACCCAGCAGCTCGTGGGCGGCGACTGGTACGACGCCGTCGTGCTGCCGTCCCGGCTGGTGCTGCTGTGCGTGGGAGACGTCGCCGGACACGGCATCGACGCCGCCACCACCATGGTCGTCCTGCGCAACGCGCTGCGTGGCCTCGCCGTGACGGGTGCCGGGCCGGCCCAGTTGCTGTCCTGGCTCAACATGGTGGCCCACCATCTGACCGGCGGCGTCACCGCGACGGCGGTCTGCGGCCTGTACGACCCCGAGCGCCACACCCTGCGCTGGGCCAGGGCCGGCCATCTGCCGCCCGTTCTGGTACGCGACGGAGAAGCGACGCCCCTGCCGCTGGTCAAGGGCATGCTGCTGGGGGCCGTACCCCAGGCGACGTACGAGGAACACGAGGTCCAACTGGCCATCGACGACACCTTGTTGATGTACACGGATGGCCTGATCGAGCGCCGAGACCGGTCCGTGGAGGAATCCCTGACCCAACTGCTCGCGGCCGCCCGCACGCTCCGGCCCACGCTCGAACAGCAATTGGACCGCCTGCTCACCTACAGCAGGTCCGACACGGACGACGACACCTGCATCGTGGGCGTCCGGGTCGCCTAGCCCCTCCCTCACAGTCCGACGAAGCTCACCGTGTCCGTCATGTCCGCCCGCCCGGTACGCAGCGGCGGGACGCCCTCCTTCTCGAATCCCACCGCGACTCCGCAGAACAGCACGAGCCCGTGGTCGGCCCCGACCATCTCGCTGACGGTCCTGCGATACATCGTCCACATCACCTGGGGGCAGCTGTGCAGCCCTTCCGCCCTCAGCAACAGCATGACCGTCTGCAGGTACATCCCCGCGTCCCCCCACTGCCCTCGCCCCATCGTCCGGTCGAGGTAGCAGAAGAGCACGACCGGCGCTCCGAAGGCCTCCGAGTTCAAGGTGGCGATCTTCCTGGGCCTGTCGAGGTCGTCGCGCTCGATTCCCAGCGCTTCGTATCGCTGGGCGGCCGCGGCTGAGAAGCGGTCCAGATACGGCGATACCAGTTCGGCCGGGTACATCGGATACTCCCGCTCATCACCAGGGTCTCCCGCCCGTGCCCTGGCCGTCGCGCGCCGCTTCAGTTCGGCCAAGGGCTCGCCGGCCACGACGTACACAAGCCACGGCTGGAGGTTCCCACTCGAAGGAGCCCGCGAGGATGCGGCCAGCACGCGTTCGAGTACCTCCTTGGGCACCGGGTCATCGCGGAAGGCACGAACAGCTCGACGACTGTTCACGGCCTCATACACATCCACGTCTGATCGTCCTCTTGCTTCTCGGTGCGTCCCCTCACGCCACCGAAGAAACGCTCACAACATTCAGGCCATTTCACACCCCGGGCACCTCGGCCACACCCGCAACCGGCGAATAGCCCGCAAGACCCCTCACCTCCTCGACCGTGAAGCCCACTTGGCCAATCAAGCCAGTGATTCAATAGGCAATTTGGTCTGAATTGAAGCGATGCGAGTGCTTCATTCTTGTCCGCCCTGAAACAGAGGCAATAGGACGGGTACTTCGAGGCCTTCAGCACCACGACCACAAGGGAGACACACCATGCGACCGATGACACGCTGGGCAATGTCGGGAGTTCTGCTCACCGCAGCCGTGGCGGGGCCCTTGAGTACGCCCGCCCACAGTGCCCCCGCTTCGCTGTACGCCCCCTCGGCCCTGGTCCTCACCACCGGCCACGGCGAGAGCGCCGTCAGCGCGACCCCGGAGCGCGCGGTGACGCTGAACTGTGCGTACACCACTTCGGGGACTCACCCCGACTCGCGGCAGGCCTGTGCGGAACTGGATCGCGTGAACGGCGACCTCGACCGCCTGGCCACCCTCCGCGGAAATGACACGGGACGCCCCTGCACGAGGGAGTACCGGCCCGTTGTCGTCACCATCGTGGGTGTATGGCGGGGTACGCGCGTGAACTACGAGCACACATTCGCCAATTCATGCATCAAGGAAACTCAGGGAGCATCGGCATTCGCCTTCTGAGCCACCGTCATGCCGGGCCACGGCGATGGTGCCGCGGCCCGGCCGACGTGCCGTCAGGGAGCCCCCGGGGTCACTGGCTCCGAGAGGCGAGGTATTCCTCGACACCCGGCGCGGTGTGCGCCTCCTCCACGTTCACCGCGGCTCCGACCGCCTTGGCGTCCGGCTTCTGCACGTACGTCGAGGAACTCGCGGGCTGCGCCTTGTCGGAGAAGTCCTGCGCGGTGCCGAGGCCGACGTCGACGTTGGACTGGGCGCGGTGCGCCTTGACCACGTCCTCGCGGGCGAGGCTGCCGTTCTCGCAGGCCTTCTTCAGGTCGGCGCCCATGATCTGAGCGGCGTTGTAGCCGGAGAGAACTCCGGCATCGACCAGGGAGTCCGGGTACTTCTTCTTGTACGAGGCGACCATCTTGCGCACCCCGGCCAGGTCGGAGCTTGCGGCCGGTGCGGCGCTGACGATGTTCAGCATGGCGGTGAGGGCGGGCGCCGCCGGCGTCTTCATCAGCTGCGGCGCGTATCCGGGGGCGCTGCTGACGACGGGGACCTTCAGGCCGCGGGAGGCCGCGACGCCGACCAGCGAGGCGGTCTGGGCCGGTCCGGCACTGATCAGGATCGCCTTGACGCCCTCCTTTCGCAGCGCCGAGACCTGCGCGGACAGATCGGTGTCGGTGGCCTTGATCTTCTGTCCGACGACCTTCAGGCCCGCCTTCTTCCCGGCCCACTGCGAGCCTTCGAGCGCGTTGGCGCCGTAGTCACCCTCGAAGTAGACGTGACCGATCGTGTCGCCCTTCGCCAGCCCCTTGGTGCGGGTGAGGAAGTCGACCGCGGCGATCATGTCGATGTCATAGGTGGTGCCCAGGACTTGCACGGACTCCCGGTCGAGGAGGGAGGCGGCCCAGGCCTGCGGGAAGGTGAGCACCTTGTCCCGCTCGATGTCGTCGAGCAGGGCGGCCATCACGGGCGATCCGATGACCTGGGGCATCGCCACGACGTCCGCGGAGATGTCGGCGTAGGCGGTGACGGCCTTCTGGACGTCGTAGCCGTGGTCCTTGACGACGATTTCGACGCGGCGGTCGCAGATGCCGCCGTCGGCGTTGACCTCGTCGGCCCACATCTGCTGGGCCTGCACGATGCTCTTGCCGAGGGTCGCGTACGGGCCGGTGAGGTCCGTCAGGGCGCCGAGCTTGATGGTCTTGTCACTCACTCCGGGCCCGGTCTTGATGCCGTCGGCGCCGTCGCCCGCGCTGTCGGAGGAGTTGGCCTTGGAGCTGCATCCGGTGCCGGCGAGCAGGAGGGCGGCGAGGGCCGCGGCCAGGAGCGGCTTGGTGCGCGGTGCGGCGCGGTGCGTGTGGTCGTGCGTGGGCTTCACGGGGTGGGCTCCTTGGCTCGTACGGCTGGCGCGGGTGGCTGGGACGGGGAGGTGGCGTTCGAGGGTGGTGGTGCGGTCCGGGGCTTGCGCAGGCGGGCGCGCAGGCGCCGGACCAGGCCGTGCAGGCCGTCGGGGGCGAAGAGGAGGATCAGGACGATCGACGCTCCGTAGAGGTAGCGGGCCGCCTCGGTGGGGCCGACCGTGCCGCCGGTGGTGCCGGGGGCGGCCACCAGCGGGAGTTGATCGGCGTATCGGGTCATCAGCAGCGGCAGTGCCGTGACGAACACGGCGCCGACGGTGGCTCCGGCCACCGATCCGAGCCCGCCGATGACGATCATGGCGAGGTAGTCGACCGATAGGACGAGGCCGAAGTAGTCGGGCACCACGCGGCGGAAGGAGAGGGCGAGCATCACCCCGGCCAGGCCCGCGTACATGGACGACACCACGAAGGCCGCCGAGCGGTAGCGGGAGACGTCGACGCCCATCACCGCGGCCGCGGTCTCGCTGTCGCGCAGGGCCACCAGGGCGCGTCCGGGACGGCCGCGGAGCAGGCCTCTGGCGGTGAACCAGGTGAGCGCGAACAGCGCGAGCCCCAGGTACCACAGCCGTTCCTCGGCGCCGAACGGCACACCCAGCAGGGTCAGTTCGGAGTCGGCGGAGAAGGAGAAGCCGCCCACTTCCAGCGGTGGCACCGAACGGCCGTTGAATCCGCCGGTGACGGAGTCCGCGGTGAGCAGGACGTGGTGTCCGAGGAAGACCAGGGCGAGGGTGGCGACGCCGAGGTAGATGCCGCGCACCCGGCCGGCGACGGGGCTGAACAGGCCGCCCGCCGCTCCGGCGAGCAGGACCGCGAGTACGGCGGCCGGGGCGGTGGGCAACCCGGGTCCGGGCTCACCGGCCAGCCATACGTAGCCGTAGGCGCCCACGGCGAGGAAGAAGGCATGGCCGAGGGAGAGTTGGCCGGCGGTGCCGGACAGCAGGCCGAGGCCCACCGCCCCGACGGCCGCCGCCATCGCGAACAGGCCGATGCGCAGCCAGAACGCGTCGAGGTAGAACGGCAGCGCGCACAGGACGGTGACGGCGGCGAAGGTCCAGCCGAGGCGTACGGCGCGGGCGCGGGAGAGTCGCTCAGACACGGACCGCCGCCTTTCCGCCGAACAGCCCGGTGGGCCGCACCAGAAGGACCAGCACCATCACCGCGTAGGGGGCGACGTCGCCGAACCCCTCGCCCAGGACGTGGAGATCGGACTGGTAGCCCGCGACGAGCGCCTCGGTCAGGCCGATCAGCAGGCTGCCCGCGAGGGCGCCGGGCGGCGAGGCCATGCCGCCGAGGATCGCCGCCGGGAACGCCTTCAGGGCGATCTGTCCCGTGGTGCGCTCCAGGCCGGGCGCCGGGAACGCGGCGAGGAAGACCGCCGCGAGGGCCGCCAGCGCACCGGCCAGGCACCAGGCGAGCGTGCGCACCCGCACCAGCCGTACGCCCATCAGGGCGGCCGCCTCGACGTCCTCGGCCGAGGCGCGCAGCGACAGGCCCCAGGAGGTGTACCGGAACAGGGCGAAGACACCGGCGATGACCACGGTGGAGACCACGATCGCGGCGATGCGGCTGTCGGCGACGGTCACCGGACCCAGCCCGCTGACCGAGTCGCCCCACGGGTCGCCGAGCGTGAGCAGGTCGCCGCCGATGCGCCGCGACAGGTCGGTGAGGATGACGATGTCGACGCCGATGGTGACGATGGTCTGCACATGGGCGGCGTGCGGGTCCGCTCCCCCGCCGGCCTGGAGCAGGAAGCGGTCCATGGCCCCGGCCACGGCCGCGGTCACCAGGACGGACACCGCGAGGGCCGCCGCGAAGCCGAGGTCGTCGTGGAGTACCGCGGTGAGATAGCCGCCGAGCAGGAGCAGCGAGCCGTGGGCGAAGTTCATCACCCCGGACGCCTTGAAGATGATCACGAAGCCGAGGGCGACGAGGGCGTAGACCGCGCCGAGGGCGAGGCCGTTGAAGACGTTGTCCAGGAAGGTGGTCATGCCGCGTCCTCCTCTTCGGCCCCGGTGCCGAGGTAGGCGCGCAGCACTTCCGGGTCACTGCGGACCTCGTCCGGGGTGCCGTGCGCGATGACCCGGCCGAAGTCGAGGACGGTGACCTCGTCGGCGAGCCGCATCACCAGCCCCATGTCGTGCTCCACCAGCACTACGGACAGGCCGAGTTCGGCACGTACGGCGTGTACGACCTGCGCCGTGCGGGCGCGCTCGGCCGCGTTCATCCCGGCGACCGGCTCGTCCAGCAGCAGGACGCTGGGTTCCAGGCACAGGGCGCGGGCGAACTCCACTCGCTTGCGGTCGCCGTAGGAGAGCAGGGCGACCGGGCTTTCGAAGTGCTGTGCCAGACCGGTGAGTTCGGCGATCTCGCGGGCGCGGTCGAGGTGTTCGCGCTGTTCGCGCCGTGCGTGGGGCAGGCGCAGCGCGCTGGCGGCGAATCCGGCCCGGGACAGGACATGGCGGCCGAGCATCAGGTTGTCGGCGACCGTGCCCTGGGTGGTAACGATGTTCTGGAAGGTGCGGGCGACGCCGAGGGCGGCGATGCGGTGTGGGGCGAGCCGGGTCAGTTCGGCGTCGCCGAGGCGTACGGCCCCGGCGGCCGGGCGGCACAGCCCCGACAGCACGTTGAAACAGGTCGACTTGCCCGCTCCGTTGGGTCCGATGAGTGCGTGGATCGAGCCCGGGGCGACGGTGAAGGACACCGCGTCCAGGGCGGTGAGCCCGGCGAACCGGACTGTCACGTCCGTCACGGCGAGTTCGGGCGGTGCGGTGGCGCGGACGGTCACGCGGCTCCCTGCCCCTCGGTGGTTCCGGCGGCCTTGGCGACCTCGCTGGTCTCCGTGTCCGAGGTGGTCTCCGTGGTGTTTGTGGTCCTCATGGTCTCTGTGGTGTCCATGACCTCTGGGGTCTCCATGGCCTCTGTGGCGTCCATGGCCTCTGGGGTCTCGCCCAGGTACAGGCGCCGTACGGCGTCGGTGCGGGCGAGTTCGTCGGCGGGCCCGGAGAGGCGGACCTCTCCGACCTCCAAGACGTGGGCGGTGTCGGCGAGGGACAGTGCCATGCCCGCGTTCTGCTCGACCAGCAGGACTGCGGTGCCCTGGGTGTTGATCTCGCGGACGACCTCGGCGATCCGGTACACCATCTGCGGGGCGAGGCCCAGGGAGGGCTCGTCGAGCAGGAGCAGTCGCGGTGCGGCCATCAGGGCGCGGCCGATGGCGAGCATCTGCTGCTCGCCGCCGGAGAGCAGACCGGCCGCCTGCCGGGTGCGCTCGGCCAGTCGCGGGAAGAGCGCGAAGACCCGGTCCCGGGCCTCGGCGACCTGAGCGGGGCGGCGCCGTCCGAGACCGAGACCGCCGCTGCGCAGGTTCTCGTCGACGGTGAGCCCGGCGAAGACCCGGCGGCCCTCGGGGACCTGGACGACTCCGGCGCGCACCGCGGCGACCGGGTCACGCCCGTCGAGTTCCGTGGTGCCGTAGCGGATACGGCCGGCCGTGATCGCGCCGCGGTGCAGGCGCAGGGTGCCCGACACCGCCCGCAACAGGGTCGTCTTGCCCGCGCCGTTGGCGCCGAGCAGGGCGACGACCGTGCCGTGCGGGACGGTCAGGGACACGGAACGAAGGGCGGACAGGGCGCGGCCGTAGGTCACGTCGAGGCCCTCGACGTACAGGGCGGGCTCTTCGTCCGGTGGTGCTTCGGGCATCACGACTCCTCGGATCCGTGCCGTCGGGCACGGGTGCTTCGGGGGGAGGGGCAGCCCACGACAGCACGGGGTCGGGCGGGCGGTACAGGTGTTCGGGCGAGGTCGCTGCGTGGTCCCAACGCAGGTGGCCGGGGGTTGTGCGGGTGCCCAGGGGCAGTGGTGCCGAAGGCCGGGCCACGGATCGGCGGGGCGGGCGCGTGTGCACTCGGGCGAGCGGGTGCGCATGCACTCAGGCGAGGGGGCACGCGTGCACTCAACGGGGCGGTGCCAAACAGCCGTTCGCGGCGCTCGTTCCCGCGCCGGCCGGACGCCCCGCGGGTCCGCGCACGGAGCCGCTTCCCCTAGAGGCCGTGCAGGATGGTGGTCCGGCGGCCCCGGTACTCCTCTTCCGTGATCGCGCCGGCCGCGCGCAACTGGTCCAGCGTCCCCAGGCGGGCAGCGATGTAATCGGCAGACCCGAGGGTGCGCGCGGGCTGTGCCTCAGGGCGCAGCGCGCCGGCCGAGATCCGTTGCCCCAGCAGATCGGCGAGTGCCTTCCCCTGATCTCTCGGCACCTGCCTGATCTCGGTCCTGTCGCCCGATGCGATCACACTGAGCGTCCCCATCAGCAGGCCGCCGGACCACTGCACAGAGCTGATCCGGCTGTACGGAAAGTCCTCCACCTGCTGCGACAACACGCCGTGGGAGTAGAAGACCAGCCGCTGATTCGTCATGGCCAGCAGCCCGTTGCCTCTGCCATAGCCCCCTGTGGCGAGCATCTCGACCGTCTCGCCCTCGAGCAACACATCGGGCAACCGCTGTATCTCACGCCTCACGCCGAAGGAGAACACCCGGAAGGCCACCGCGTTGATCCGCGCCACCAGGCCCACACGCACCCAGGGCCGCCGCAGGTGCTCGATGGGTCCACGCGGCCTTTCCCTGAAAGCCATGGTGCCTCCAGCCGACCGGTCCCCTCCCCCGAGTGCATCACCCGGACCGGTCACGCGCATCTCCGACAGGTGTACCGCGCGCGTGCCGGCGGAATACCCGGTCAGCCGCGCAGCAGCCGCCGTGCCGTCAGGGCGAGGCTGATCTCCACCACGTCCGCCGGGCGTGCCAGTGAGCGGCCGGTGAGCTGCTCGCAGCGGCGAAGCCGGTTCAGGACGGTGTTTCGGTGGCAGTACAGGCGCTCACCTGCACGCTGGGCGGAGCCGTCGCACACGAACCAGGCGGCCAGGGTGTCCAGCAGTACGTCCCGGTCGGCCGGCTCCAGCCGCAGCAGGGGGCCGAGAACCTGCTCGGTGAGGGTCGCCCCCAGCTCCGGACAGGAGATCACCAGAGCCTCGGGCAGATGCTCGGTGAGCCGCACCGTGCCGCCCTCGGGCCCGCAGATGCTCAGGGCCAGGTCGGACAGGCGCCGGGCGTCGCCCACCGCGGCCAGTCCCGCCACGGCGCTGCCGACGCCGATCCGGCCGCAGGACGTGCCGTCGGCGGTCAGGCCCAGCGCCTCCACGGGGTCGCGGTCGTCCCCCTTGTTCCCCTCGTCCCCTTCATCGCCGACCAGGACGATGCCGTAGTCCACTTCCACTCCTGAGTGCCAGTACACGTGCGGGGCGGGCGGTACGGCTGCGGCGCGGACGCCCATGGGGAGCTGCGGCCGGGCGCCGGCGACCGCGACGACGACGTACCGGCCGTGCTCCGGCAGGCGCAGTCCCTCGGCCGTCTCGGGCAGGTCGGCGATCCGGCTCGTGCCGTCCAGGAGGGCCGCCGCGAGCAGCCGTACCCGGTTCTCGCGCCGCCAGGCCAGTTGCCGCTCGGCCTGCCGGTAGGCGTCGGCCACGAGGCTGCAGTGCTCGTCGACGAATTCCCACACGTCGGTGGCCACGTGCACGAGGAGCCGGATGTCCTCGGGCGCCGAGCGGGAGGTCTCCTCCACCAGCCGCTGCCACACCAGGGACCCGCCCACCCGGAACGCGTGCAGCAGGGCGTCCAGCGGCAGCCCCTGCTCGGCCCGGGCGACGCCGATCCGCCAGGTGCAGCGGTGGGCGGCGTCGCGGGTGCCCCGCGGATCGAGCAGCGAGGTCACGCTGTGCCGCAGCGAGCGGTGCACCTCCTCCCAGGTGCCGGAGTGATCGTTCTCCAGGGCGGTCCGGTACGCCGGTTCCTGCTCGCTCAGGACCGCCAGGAGCCGGTCGGTCAGCTCCGGCAGGTCGTCGAGCAGGACGCGGGCCGCCCGGTGCAGGACACGCAGCGCGTCCGCGTCGATCAGCGATCGGATGCGACGTGTCCGCGGCTGTGGAACGGGCTTCGGCCCGGTGCTGATCCTCGTGCGTGCGCGTACGGCAGGATGCATCGCGGTCCTCCCCCAACCTCGGCGTCCCGGCAGTGCTCCGGCACCGGGCCGGCTCAGCGGTGTCCGGCGGGGTGCGCTGCCCGTGCGACGGTCGTCACCCGACTCGTCCTGCCTCGAAGGATGGCATACCGTCCGGTCGGTCCCTAGGGTCGTGCAACGGCATTCTTCCGTGCGGACCACCGAGATCCTCTCGTTGACTGCTGGGCTCACCCGGCCGGGCGGAGGTTCAGCGGCTCTCCTGGTCGACCATGCGTGCCAGTTCGATGCGGGAGCGTACGCCGAGGGCGGCGAAGACGTTGCGCAGGTGGTAGTCGACCGTGCGAGTGCTGACGGCCAGCCGCTGGGCCACCTCCCGGTTGGTGGCGCCCTCGGCCACGTGCCGTGCGATGCGCAGCTGCTGTGGCGTCAGCCGCGACAGCCCTCCGGCCGCCTGGGTCATGGGCGCGGCTCCGTTGGCCCGCAGCTCACCGCGCGTCTGGTCGGCCCAGGCGAAGGCACCGCAGCGTTCGAAGCCGACCAGGGCGGCTCCGAGCCGGCTACGAGCCTCCCGCAGTCGGCGCCGCCGCCGCAGCCATCGGCCGTACAGGAGCTCCGTGCGGGCGCGTTCGAAGTCCCCGCCCGTTTCGTCGTGCAGGGCGAGCGCGCGCAGGTAGAGGTCGTCGGCGCAGTCCCCGGGAGCGAGTAGCGCACGGCAGCGGGCGAGCTGGGCGGGGGCGTGCGGGTCGGCGCCGAACGCCGCCCACAGGGCGAGGTCGGTGACGACCGTCGGTGCCTCCGCCGGGTGCCCGGCGAGCACCGTGGCCTCGACGAAGCAGGGCACGGCGAGCATCCACACGGCGAAGTGACCGCGCCGGGGACTCGGCCCGACGAGCGGGCCCAGCCGGTCGGCGGCCTCCAGGGGACGGCCGCGGGCCAGGTCGGCGCGGGCGACGGCCCACTCGGCCAGGGTCGCCGCCTGGGCCAGGCCATGGCGGCGGGCGGTGGTCAGGGCGGCCGAGGCATGGCCGGCGACCACACCGGTGTCACCCTCGATCGAGGCCGCCAGGGCGAGCATCGCGTGGTGACTCGCCGCCGTATTGCGGTGCCCGGCCGCCAGCGCGACCCGCACGCCCTCCTCGGCGTGGGCGCGCGCCTGCGCGTGGCGGCCGGCGCGCAGTTCGCCGTAGGCCAGGTACTCCAGAGCCCTGGCCTCGAACGCGGCAGCGTCCGCGGTGCGCGCCGACGCGAGGGCGCGGGCTCCTGCGGTGCGGGCTGCGCGGACGTCCCCGAGCAGCAGTGCCGCCGCCGCGGCGCGCAACAGCCGCTCGGGCCGGTCATCCGTGCACGCACGGTCCAGCACGCGCCGCAGCGGCTCGACGGCGAGTTCCGGACGCCCGGTCAGCAGGGCGTACATGCCGTCTCGGTAGTCCCGCACGAACGCGTCGCGGGGCCATCCGGCACGCGGCGAACCGTCCTCATCGAGGGATACCGCGGGGTCCGTGGCCTCGGGCGTCGACGGGTGGTCGGCGCCCAGCGTGCTCAGGCACGCCGTGATGTCCCCCGCCGCCCAGGCGGCGTCCACTGCGCAGAGGCGGGCGGCCTCGGCCTGCTCGGGGGCGTCGGCGGCCAACAGGGACTCGGCGAGCAGCAGGGACTCGCGGGCGTCGTCCACCGGCCCGTCCAACAACTGCCGTCTGCCACGGGCGAGTTCGAGATGGCCGCGATCGACGACGACCGACCCGGCGCTGTCTTCTCCGTTCCGGCTCCGTAAGCGGGGAGCCGTCCGCACACTGCTCCTGTCTCCGGTCATTCCCGGGACGCTACTTGCGCGTAACGAGGACCGGAAGACTGACGTCCACGCCTCCAGGCGCACAAATCGGGGGTGTCACCTGCGTGTTGGCCGCGCACGGTGGCTGGGCGGACTGTGCGCCCGTCCAACCACCTGCCGTCGCGACAGTGCCCGGGCACAACACCGGCGCCGGAACGCCGGGCGGCGTCAGGAGGTGTGCGGGCAGTTGCCCCGGTACTCCTCGATGGTCAGGCTCGGTCGGGGCAGCGGGCACAGGAACTGTTCGTAGCGGGTGTCGTTGTCGATGAACCGCTTGAGCCAGGAAATGCTGTACTTCGCGATCGTCGTGTTCGACGAGTTGGGCGTGAAGTGGGTCGCCGAGTTCAGCTCCAGGTATCCGCGGTCGAGCGAGGAGGACAGGCTGGAGTAGAACGGTTCGGCGTGGGAGGCGACCGGGGCGACGGTGTCGCCGTCGGCTCCGAAGATCAGGGTCGGCGTGGTGACCTCGGGCCAGGTCTTGTCGAGGTTCCACGGGGTCAGCGGAATGGCCGCCTGCAGTGCCGGACGCGACTTGGCGGCCTCCAGGCTGCCCCCGCCGCCCATCGAGTGGCCCATGACACCCAGGCGGCCGGCGTCGATGCGGCTGCGTACCGAACTGCGCTCGGTGAGATGGTCCAGGGCGGCCAGCAGTTGACGGCCGCGGGAGTCGGGCTGATCGAGGGTGGTGAGCGTGTCGATGGTGAACACCACGAAGCCCTGCGAGGCCAGGCGCGGTCCCAGCCACGAGATCGACGACTCGTAGGCGGTGTAGCCGGGCGAGATGGCCACGGCGCCGAAGGTGCCGTCGCTGGTACTGGTCGGGTAGTAGATGGTGCCGCCGCCGAATCCGGTGACGGACAGCGAGGAGACGGACGTCTGCGACACGGCGTACGGGCCGCGCAGCGCCTCGATGCTGGACGTGGTGGGGGCCGGGCCGCGCTCGTAGGGGTTGTCCGCCGCGTGGGCGCCCGGGCTGGTCAGGGTTCCGAGGCCGACGACCGCCGCAAGGGCCGCGGCGGCACCGGCCAGTCGCCCGGTCCGGCGCCGGGGAGAGCCGGAGGCATGCGTCCGTGAGGTGGTGTGGGAGTGGAGCTGCACGACGAGTCGTCCTCTCTGTCGTGGCGGGCGGCCCGTGCCGCGGACACGCGAGACATGGGGCGTCGGTCGCGCGCCCGCCGTGGGGCACCGCCGTCGGGCTGGCCGTGCCACTGTCGGGGACCGGCTGCGGCGCGCGGACCGGCAATGTCACCGGTCTTGTGTCGCCGCCTTCGGACGGACTCGGTCGCCACCTCCAACCAGACTCGAACGAACGTGCCATACGCGGCGTACCCTGACATAGCAGTGGCGGACAGACGTCACCCGGAACAGGGCGCACGCGATGATCCCTTCCCGACCCCCGGTCACCGAGCCGGACCCCTCCGCGCTCATCTGCGGCGGCGAACAGGTAGGTCCGTGCGCTGTATGCCATCGCAAGACCCAGAGGTACGGCCGTGGCGGTTCTCCGCTGTGCCACTGGTGCATGGCAGCGGCGAGGGCGAAGTGGGGCCCGAACGTGCGCTACGTCAGCACGCGCACCTGACAGCCGCGGCCTGTGACGGCAACTCGGGCCGCAGCGCACCCGGCCCAGCCGGCGATCCGGCGCCGGGCAACGGACACGGTCCCGAACGGAGTCCGCTCGAGGTCGCAATGTGACGCGATGTGACGCCACCATCCGGTCCGAGCCCCTCCCCCCAACACCCGCAGCCTCGTCGGGCACGGCCTCCACCACCCGTGACAGGGCCGCGTGTGTGGCGGCCGAGCCGGGGCATCCGGATTGCCGGGAGGTATACATGGACACGAGTGCGTTGGCATCGACTGGTCGGTTCCGGGCCCGACGGGCGGCGCGTGGTTCGGTCATCGAGTGGGCCGCACGGGCCGGGCTCACCGCCCGGGGCGTCATCTACCTGCTCGTCGGTGTCCTGGCGCTGCAGATCGCCTTCGGTGACACGAACCAGCAGGCCGACCGCGGCGGGGCCTTGGCGGAACTGTCGCAGAAGCCGTTCGGCGCGGTGCTGCTGTGGGCGCTGGGCATCGGACTGGCCGGCATGGCCCTGTGGCGGTTGTCCGAGGCACTGTTCGGCTCCGTCGGCAAGGACGGACGCAGCGCACGCAAGCGGCTGCTGGCGACCGTCCGCTTCGGGTTCTACGTCTTCGTCGCCTATTCCGTGCTGTCGTTCGCGGTGAACCGGGACCAGAGCGGCGGCGGATCCAGCGACCAGCAGTCGCGGGACGCCACCGCCATGGCGCTGGAGATACCCGCCGGTCAGTGGTTGGTCGGGGCGGCAGGGATCGCCGTCGTCGTGGCCGGTGGCTGGATCGCCGTACGGGCGGTCCTGCGCAAGTATCACGACGATCTCAGGCTGGGACGGATGAGCCACCGGACACGGCGGCTGGTGGACGTCACCGGCGTGGCCGGGGGCGCCGCGCGTGGGCTGGTGTTCGCAGTGGCCGGCGTCTTCGCCGTCCGCGCGGCCATCGAATACGAGCCCGACCAGGCCAAGGGGCTGGACGACACCCTGCGCACCTTCGTCGACACCCCGCTCGGCCCCTGGCTACTGGTCTGCGTCGCGTCCGGTCTGGTGCTGTTCGGTGTGTTCTCCTTCACGATGGCCCGCTGGCGACGTGTCTGAATCGCATTCTTCGGGAACCCGGGTCCGCATGACTGAATCCGAGATTCCGCATGGCGACGGACGGCCCGTAGACCTGTACCTGGAGTTCCTGCGCATCCGGATGGAAACGGAGGACTACCGCCTCCTGCTGGGTGTGGTGGAACCGATCCTCAAGGCGATCGACGAGGAGCGCCTCTCCAGCCTCGACCTCCCGGTCGACTCAGGGACCGGCGACGAGCTGTCCCAGGAGATCCGCGACGAGGCCGCCCTCGTCATCGCCACGGCCGCCACCGGCCGCCTCGACAACGAAGTGATCGAGATCGACGTCGACGAGACCGGTCCGGTCCGGATCGTCACAGACGCGACCACCGCTTCCGACCCCGAGCGCCTCGACGAGATCGCCGACTGCATCAGGGAACGGCACAAGCAAACCGAAGAGCTGCGCGGCATCGCCGAGGCGAGCGGGCTGCCCAGCGACTTCTGAGTCATCATCCTTCGCACCTGCACAGGCGCGGGGGTTCAATCAGCCGATTCCCGGTCGTCGGAGTAGATGACCAGTGTCTGTTCCGGCTGTTCGGCCAGGTGGAATGCGGTGTACGCGAAATCGGTCACCCCGCGTCCCGGACGCCGTAGCCGTTTCCGTCCGCCGTGCCGGGCCTGGACGTCGTACAGCGGCCACCAGGCGCGTGCTTCCGGGCTGCCCGCGTTCAGCTCGTCGATCAGCCGGGTGTACCGGGGGTCGCCGGGGTGGCGTCCGGCCAAGGTCCTCAGCCGGGCGAGCAGCCCGCGTGCCTCGAGTTCCCAATCGACCAGCACGGCCCGCGCGGCAGGTTCGAGGAACACCCAGCGGACGAAGTTCGCCGGCCGGTCCACCGCCGCGGTGAGGTGCGGGAAGAGCTCGTCGGCCGCCCGGTTGCAGCTGAGCACGTCGTAATTGCCGCCGATGATGTACGCCGGATGCGGCTGGAGCAGCAGCGGGACGGCCGCCACCTCGGCGGTGAGCGGCTCGGGTTCCTCGGTTTCGGCCTCAGACGCGTGACCGGCGAGCTCAAAGAGATGACCACGCTCGTACCGGTCGAGGCGCAGCGTGGAGGCCAGAGCGTCGAGTACCTGGTCCGAGGCGCGGATGTCCCGGCCCTGCTCGAGGTACGTGTACCAGGTGGCGCTGATCCCGGCGAGCAGCGCGAGTTCTTCCCGGCGCAGACCCGGGGTCCGTCGTCGGCCCGTGGGCGGCAGTCCGACTTGGTCAGGGGTGATCCGCTCTCTGCGGCTGCGAAGGAAGGCGCCCAGCTCACGGCGTTGAATCGGCTGCTTCTGCATGATGGATGGCATCCCTGGTCCCAGAATAAACAGGCTCTGGATACCAGGCTAAATCCCTCACAGACTGGATCCCGAGTGGGAGATGCAGCTCTCACCGACGAGAGGGATGAGGCGGACATCGTGTCGGGAATCGATGGCAAGGTCGTGGCGATCACGGGAGCCAGCAGTGGCATCGGCGAGGCGACCGCGCTGCTGCTGGCCGAGCGGGGCGCGCGGCTCGTCCTGGGTGCGCGCCGGTCCGAGCGTCTCGCGGAGCTGGTGGCGCGGATCGAGAAGTCGGGCGGCACGGCAGTGCAGATCCGCACGGACGTGACGCGACGCGACGACCTGCAGGCCCTGGTCGCACTGGCCGGCGAGCGATTCGGCCGGCTCGACGTGCTGGTCAGCAACGCGGGGGTCGGCACGGTCTCGCCTCTGGACGATCTGCGGGTCGACGAGTGGGACCAGATGGTCGACGTCAACGTGAAGGGCGTGCTGCACGGAATCGGCGCGGCGTTGCCGGTCTTCCGGGCCCAGGGCGCGGGCCACTTCATCACCATCGCCTCCACGGCCGCATTTCGTATCGTGCCGACCATGGCGGTCTACGCCGGTACGAAGTTCGCGGTCCGCGCCATCTGCGAAGGCCTGCGTCAAGAGGCCGGTGATTCTCTGCGGGTGACCACTGTCTCGCCCGGCGTGGTAGGGACCGACTTCGCCGAGGCATCTACGAATCCCCAGGTCCGAGAGCAGATCACGGAAATGCGGGACCAGATCGCGATCCCGCCCGAGGCGATCGCCCAAGCCATCGCGTTCGCCGTCGAGCAGCCCGCGACCGTCGACGTGAACGAGATCGTGGTCCGGCCCACCGCCCAGAACTGACCCGCTCAGTTCCGAGCCCCTTGATTCTTCACAGGCGGAAGGTAGTGTCCGCACGTGCGTTGATCTTCCGGGCGTCGGCCAAGCGCCGTCGCGGATGGTACTGGGGACCCGGTCAGCAGGGGCCCGCCAGTCGGCATGCCCGTCCCAACGCCACCGGAGATCACGTAATGACTGCTCAGCAGCCGCTCCTCTACGACGCGTTCATCGAACTCGCCGCCGCCGACCCGGCTGTCGTCGGACTCGTACTCAAGGGCTCCCAGGCCCATGAGGGCATGAGCACCGAATACTCCGATCACGACCTGTACGTCGTCCTTGCCGAGGGCGCGGCAACGACTCTGGCCCGGCATGCGGAGCACCGCACCCCCCAGCTCGACCTCGTCATCCTCACCTTGGACGAGTTCCGCGCCGCCGGAATGCCGGGCTTCGAGCGGTACGCCCTCGCCCGTGCCCAGATCCTGCTCGACCGGCTGGACGGAGGCATCGCCCAGATCCTGGCGGCCAAGGCACACCTCGACGCCGATGAAGCGTTTCGGGACGCGGGTGAGTGGCTGGACGCCTACGCCAACTCCCTTTACCGCTCCATCAAGAACGACCGTGACGGGCATGCGCTCGCGGCCCGCCTCGATGCCGTCGACAGCATGAGGTTTCTGCTGGAACTGCTTTTCACTCTCGACCGCCGACCCCGTCCCTACAACAAGTACCTGGAGTGGGAGCTCCGCCGATTCCCGCTGCCCGGCTGGAACACCCGCAAGCTGCTCGACGATGTGGACCGCATCTCAAGAACGGGTGACGCGCCCGCACAGCGCGGCCTCTTCGCCGATGTCGAGCTGCAAGCCCGGCGGGCCGGGCACGGCGCCGTGCTGGACGCATGGGGCGAGGACCTGGACCTGATGCGACCGCGGTAGGCGTGCGACACGGATACGCCCGCTCATCCACTTCGGCGCGGCACAAGCTTGCACCACAAGCCTTACGCCAGTTCCCGCAATCCGTTCTCCAGCAGCGCGAACGCGTACTCCGCATCGGAGACCGCCCCCGCGGAGCGGGCGTCGGCCGACTCCCCGTGCACCAGGCGGTCGGCGTTGTCCTGGGCGAGAGCCCAGTGGACCCCGACGATCTGGACGGAGGCGAGCCGTGCGGTGAGTTCGGGAGTGTCAGCCGTCTCCCGCAACGCCTGCGCCAGTGCCCGTTCGGCAACGGCCTTGAACCGTTCCATCCGGGCCGCCAGGGACGGTGCGTCGAGGATCATGCGGTGGAGCTTGCGCACCTGCGGGTGGTCGTTGAGGCCGGTGATCGGGTCCCGTTCGCGTAGGCCCTTGAGGAAGTGCTCGCGCACTGCCGTCAGCGGGGCCGTGCCGGTCGGGCGGGCCCGTACGACACGCGCGATCTCACTCTCGTGGTCGGCGAGGCGGTGCAGGACCAGGTCTTCCTTGGTCGGGAAGTACGCGAAGAGTGTCCGCTTGGACACCTCGGCCGCCTCGGCCACCTGGGCCACCGAGACCTGGTTGAAGCCGTGTTCGAGGAAGAGCGTGATCGCCGCGTCGGAAATGGCCGCGCGAGTCCGCTGCTTCTTTCGTTCCCGTAGCCCTGGCTTGCCGTCCACGGCGCCCACCCTAACAGATCACTACCCCGAGGCTATATCTGCACCTGGTATACATTTACTCCGAGGCGAGTGATCGTGGGAAGCGAAGGAGAGTCGTCTTGACCGAGAACGAGACCGGGAACGAGACCGAGATCGTCGTCGTGGGCGCCGGCCCGACAGGACTGACGCTGGCGTACGAACTGGGCCTGGCCGGGGTCGACACCCTCGTGCTGGAGAAGCTGCCGCAGTTCGCCCAGCAGGTGAAAGGCGGCGGGATCCAGCCGCGGACCGCCGAACTGCTGGAATCGCGCGGGCTGTTGGAACCGCTGCTGCGGCGGGCCGTGTCACGTGATCCCGTCGGCGGACACTTCGCGGCCCTCCCCGTGCCGCTGGACTGCACGCCGTGGCAGACCAGGCACCCGTTCCCGATCGCGATCCCGCAGTGGGAGATCGAGGAAGTCCTCGAAGAGCGGGCGAGCCGCACCAGAGTGCGGGTTCAGCGCGGTACCGCCGTCACAGGGGTCGAGCCGGACGACGACGGCGTTGTCGTGACGGCGGGCGGGGTGCGCGTGCGGGCCCGGTACCTCGTGGCGTGCGACGGGGGACACAGCACTGTCCGCAAGCTCCTCGACCTGCCGTTCCCCGGCAGGCCCGGCACGCATCAGGCGGTGTTGGCCGACATCCGCCTGACGGCCGTATCGTCACTGGTGCCGCGTCAGATGGGGCACATGAGCACTCTCACCCGGCATGCGGGCGGTTACTGGGCCATGCTGGTGCCGCTCGGCGACGACCGCTACCGGTTCACCTTCGGACGCGCGGAGCAGACGGACACCGACCGCGACACCCCGGTCGACCCCGAGGAGATCAGCGCCGCGCTCACCGCCGTCTACGGCCCCGAGACCGCCCTCGGCGTGGTGGACAACTCCTCCCGGTTCGGTGACGCGACCCGTCAGCTGGAGCAATACCGCGTCGGCCGCGTCCTGTTCGCGGGAGACGCCGCCCACATCCATCCCCCGCTCGGGGGCCAAGGGCTCAACCTCGGCATACAGGACGCGTTCAACCTCGGCTGGAAGCTCGCCGCGGTCATCCAGGACCGGGCGCCGAACGGCCTCCTGGACAGCTACCACACCGAACGCCATCCCGTCGCAGCCCAAGTCCTGCACCACACCTCCGCACAACGCGTCCTGGCAGGCCCGAACCCGAGCGAGGACATGACCGCCCTGCGGGACATCTTCACCGACCTGCTGCGACTGCCCGACACCAACCGCCACCTCGCGGGACTGATGTCCGGCCTCTCGCTGCGCTACGCACTGCCCGGCGACCACCCGCTCACCGGGCACCGCGTACCCGACACCGACCTCATCACCGAGAGCGGCTCCACTCGGCTCTCGGTGCTCTACGGCTCCGGGCACGCGGTCCTGCTCGACCTCGCCAAGACCTTCTCGGCCCGCCTTCCGCTCCCACCCCGCGTCGACCTCGTCCACGCCACATCCACCGAGGATCTCGGCGCCACGGCCCTACTCATCCGCCCCGACGGCTATGTCTGCTGGGCCACGGACGACGGCGCCTCCGGCGAAGACACTCTCCTCGCCGCGATCACTCGCAGCATTTCGGCCTAGGCGCGGGAAAACGACTCCCAACTCTCCAGTTCCGCCAGACGCGAGCGAAGGGAAGCCCGGATGCCTTCCACCGCGTCGTCACCGACGGCCAAGCGCAAGGGCGGTTCCTCCATCGTCGTCACATCCATGATCGCGTTCGCCACCGCCTCGGGGTCGCCGAACGCCTCGGGCGGCAGTTCGGAGAAGTCGGTGAGGAACTTGCCGACGGTCGGCATGTAGACGTCGTCCGGGGCGACGACGCGGAGGCTGGTGGCGAACTCGGTGGCGAACGTGCCCGGTTCGATGATGGTGACCTTGGCTCCCGTGGGGGCCAGTTCGTGGGCGAGGGCCTCGCTGATCAGTTCCACGGCGCCTTTGGACGCCGCGTACAGGCCCGAGGACGGCCAGGCGAACTGGCCGATGAGCGAGGACAGCTGCACGATCCGGCCGCGGGCCGCCCGCAGCGCCGGGAGCGTGGCGCGCAGGACGGCGAGGTTGGCCAGTACGTTGGTGTCGAAGATCGCGCGGGCCTCGTCGGCACCGATCTGCTCGACGGATCCGAACAGCCCGTAGCCGGCGTTGTTGATCAATACGTCCAGGCGTCCCGCCGATTGCACGGCGGCGGCCAGGACCTCCTCCGCGTCGGGCGCGGTGACATCCAGCGCGAGGGTGGTGATCTGCCCGTGCGGGGCGCGATCGGCCAGCTCGGCGAGCCGGTCGCCGCGGCGGCCCACGGCGATCACATGGGAGCCGGTGGCGAGCGCGCGTTCGGCGACGAGGCGGCCGAAGCCCGAGGTCGCGCCGGTGATGAGCCAGGTGGAAGGCATGTCGAAGACTCCGTGCGGTAGTGCCGTGCGACAGGCACACGGCGAGGGGAGTGGGGAAGGAACGCCCTGGTGGCGTTCCACTCTCCAGCCAACCGCCGGCCGGCGTCCGCGACGACCGTCGAGCTGGCTCGCCTCTTCCTGGGATCCGCGGGGCCACCTTCGCCGCCGCACCTCGGGGCCGCGCGCGCGACCATGGCTTCATGGAGCGGAACGAAGGGCTCGGCGACTTCCTGCGCGCCCGGCGCGCGGCGATGGATCCGCAGCGGATCGGTATCCACGACGCGTCCCCGCGTCGGGTGCCCGGCCTGCGCCGGGAGGAGCTGGCGGCGTTGGCGGGCGTCAGCGTGGATTACTACACGCGCCTGGAGCAGGGCAGGCCCATCACACCCTCGGACGCCGTACTCGACGCCCTGGCGAGCGCTCTGCAGCTCGATCCGGCGGAGCGCGGCTATCTGCACGCGGTGGCGCGTCGGCCGGCCGCGGGTCGCCGGCGCGCGCCTCGTGCCGTGCAGAAGGTGCGTCCGGGAATCCACGCGCTGCTCGCCCGCCTCGGGGACACGCCGGCCTTCGTGCTGGGGCGCCGTACCGACATCCTGGCCGGCAACCGGATGGCGCGCGCGTTGCTCGCCGACTTCGACGCCATGCCCGTCCGGGATCGCAACGCCGCCCGCTGGATCGTGCTCGACGAGGCCGCGCGGTCGCTCTTCGCGGACAGTTGGGAGCTGGTCGCCTCGGGGATCGTGGGAACGCTCCGGATGGATGCCGCCCGCCACCCCGACGACACCCGCACCGCCGAGATCGTGGGCGAGCTGTCCATGCAGAGCGAACCATTCCGCCGCTGGTGGGCGGGGCAGAAGGTCGTCCAGTTCAGCCACGACACCAAGGTCCTGCACCACCCCATCGCCGGCCGCCTCACTCTTCACACGGAGGTGCTGACGTTCCCCGGCGATCCGGACCAGAGTCTGTTCACGTTTCTCGCCGATCCCGGGTCGCCGTCGGACGAAGCCCTGAGGGTGCTGTCCGCGTGGGCTGCCGACCACGCCCGCTCCGGCGGTGGCAGGGCGGCCCCGGCTGTGTGGTCATGAGTCGGTGAGGATCGCGGGCGTCACGTTCCGACGCACTGCCACACCCGCCCGAGTCGTGTCGGCGGGTGGGCGGCGGGCGCGTGCTTCAGACGAGTTCGGGCTGCGGTGTCGGTTGCAGCGCCGAAGCGGCCTTCGGGTCCCACTGTCTGGTGGTCCGCATGTAGCCGTAGATCATCGAGGTCATGGCCAGAATGAGCAGTGGTCCGAACAGCCATGGAAGTCTCGCCATCTCCATGGGCAGATAGCGGTAGGACAGCAACAGCGCGGCGAATACGGCCGTGCCGTAGGCGACCAGCTGAATTCCTGATCGGTCCCAGCCGCGTGCGAGCGAACGCAGGGCTGTTTCGATGGTGAGTGCGAACACCACGCCCGCCACCAGGTCCACGCCGTAGTGGTAGCCGAATCCCAGCGTTGCGCCGAGTGTGGCCATCAGCCAGAAAGTGCCTGCGTAGCGCAGCAGCCGCGGGCCCGTGCGGGAGTGGATGAACAGCACGGTGGCCCAGGCGGTGTGCAGGCTCGGCATGCAGTTGCGGGGGGTGATGCCGTCGAAGGGCATCGGGTGGGGCGTGGTGAGAGGCGGCGGTGTCTCCGGCCACAGGTTGCTCGCCGCCCACTGGCCTCCGTCGGCGCCGAAGGCGAAGACCGGGCCGACCACCGGGAAGATCATGTAGATCGCCGGCCCCAAAAGGCCGATCACCAAGAAGGTGCGCACCAGATGGTGGCCGGGGAATCGGCGTTCGGTCGCCACATGGCGCAGCTGGTAGAGCGCGACGACGACCGCGGCCAGCGCAAGCTGCACATAGACGTAGTCCAGAACATGGGCGCCGACGGGACCGGTCGCCCTGACGAGCCGGCCCACGATCCACGACGGGTTGGCCAGTGCGTTGTCGGCGGTCGCCACGTACTGGTCCAACACCGTCGGGCGTGTCTTCGACGTGATCAGCAGCCAGGCATCGCCCGTTTTCCGGCCGGCCACCAGAAGCAGGCCCAGCCCGACGCCTTTCAGCAGCAGCACGCGTTCCCGGCCCGTGCGGCGTGTGAGGGCGATGACCGCACAGCCCAACATCACCAGCAGCGCGCCGTTACCGAAGGGGTGGCCTTCCGTCACCTTCACGTCGAGGGCCCACCGCCCGAGCACGAAGGCGATGTCGATGCCGATCGCGACGGCGGCCGCAAGGAGGCGTTGCCGCCAGGTGAGCACCACCGTCATCAACGCCATGCTGCCGTACAGCAGGAAGCCCGACTTGGGCGGGAACATCACCTCCCGCGCCTGGTTGGTGAGGGGCCCCGGCACGTCGTAGCGACGCGCCGCGACCTCCAGCGCGATCAGGAACCCGAGGGCCACCACGGCCGCCCCGGCCCACCACACCACCCGCAGGTCCCACCGCATGGCGAACTTGCTTATGCGGTCTTTTCGCGCTATTCGCGCCGTTCGCGACAACCACCGCGATGATCTATTTATCAATGGTCTTTAGCCGATATTTTCGATGTAGTTGATAGGGCACACTTCGATTCGGACAGCACGGACTCTCCGGTGAAGCACGAACGCGCATGCTCGCTCGTAAGTTCGATCATGCTAACGGAGTAGTGCACAAGAACCACACAGTTCACGCTTTTGGGTGCTTGCGCAGATGTGATTTCCGCTGTCAATCGAGCAGAACGCCCGGGTTGAGGATGCGGTGCGGGTCCAGGGCGTCCTTGGCGGCGCGGAGCGCCAGGGCAAAGGGGTCCGGGCGCTGGAGGTCATAGCCGGGGCGGTGGTCTCGGCCGACGGCGTGGTGGTGGGTGATCGATGCGCGGTGCCGGTGCAGGACGTCGCTCGCGACGGCTTTGATGTCGTCCCAGACCTCGACTTCGTCGCCCGGGCGGCCGGCGACGGCCACGGTGAAGTAGGGAGCGGCGCCGTCGGGGTAGACGTGGGTCAGACGGCAGTTGATGGTGGCCTGGTGCCCGGTCGCCTTGAGGGCGGCGGCGCCCACCTCGGTCCGGACGGCGTCGATCAGGGCGGGAATCCTGTCCCAGGTGGCGGCGGTCTCGAAGGTGTCGACGACGGCTCCCATGCGGGCCAGACCGTCGCGCAGATAGGGCATGCGAAGGAACGCCGAGCGCCAGGCGCTGACGGCCGCGTCGGCCGGGGCGTCGCGGTCCGCCTTCGGCGCCTCGCCTCGCCCGCCGTGGTCGCGGGCCAGGTCCAAGGCGGTCGCGAGGCGGTCGTCGACGCGGGTGGTGGCGGATTCGAAGCCCAGGACGAGGACGCTGGAGCCGTCGTTCGAGGCGCCGGACAGCAGTGCCTCGCCGGGGTCGAGCAGACGGCAGTTGGCCGGGGCGAGGTCGGACTGGGCGATGGCCCGTACCGCGTCCAGTGCGCGAGGGAAGTCGGTGAAGGTCACGGATGCGGAGGCCTTGTACCGGGGGCGTTCCTGCAGCCGCATCCACGCCTCGGTGATGACGCCGAGCGCCCCTTCGCTTCCGAGGAAGAGCCGGTCGGGCGACGGTCCGGCGCCCGAGGCGGGCAGGCGCCAGGACGTGCCGGTGCCGGCGGGCGTGACCACACGCAGGGACTGTGCGAAGTCGTCGATGTGGGTGTGGACGGTGGCGTAGTGACCGCCGGCCCGGGTGGCCAGCCAGCCGCCGAGGGTGGAGAACTCGAAGCTCTGCGGGAAGTGGCGCAGGGTCAGACCGTGAGGCCGCAACTGCCCTTCCAGCACGGGACCCAGGGCTCCTGCCTGGATGAGGGCCGAGCGGCTGGCGGTGTCGATCTCCAGGACCCGGTCCATCGCGGTCAGGTCGAGCGAGAGGACCGCGCGATGGGCGTCGCCGCGGTACTCCACACCGCCGACCACCGAGGAGCCGCCACCGAAGGGGATGACGGCCACGCCGTGCTCGCCCGCCCAGTCCAGGAGGTCGGCAACCTCCTGGTCGCCGGTCGGGCGGGCGACGAGGTCGGGGATACGGCCGGGTCGGCCGCGCAGGGCCCGGATGACATCGCGGTAGGCCCTGCCCATGGCGTGGGCGGCACGCTCTTCGGGATCGGCGGTGACCACGTGTGCCAGGGCGGGCGGGGGTGTCACGCCGGGGCGGCCGATGGCAAGGTCGGCGACCCGGGGTATCGGCAGCGGGCGGGGCAGAGTGCCCGGCAACAGAGCGCCCAGCGCAGCGCATTCGGCGTCGTCGGGGTGGGCGTCGGCGTAGCCCCAGCCCCACCAGGAGCGTGTGCGGGAGGTGTCGGGGTCGGTCGCAGTGGCAGACATGAGTGCGCTCCCAGCGGGATCCAAGGAACTTACCAAACGGTAAATTACCCTAGGGTAAGATCGAGGCCATGACAACGCTCCCCTCCAAGGCCGGCACCAAGGGCGTACCGAGGGCCGCACGCGAACGACAGGTTCTTGCCGCGGCCACCGAGGAGTTCGGCCGCCAGGGCTACGAGGCCACCACCATCGCCGCCATCGCCGCGCGCGTGGGCGTCACCAAGCCACTGCTGCACCAGTACTTCGGCAGCAAGCAGGACCTCTACCTCGCCTGCCTCGACCCGGTCGGCGACCGGCTGCTGAACGCCGTCCGCGCCGCGATGGCCGAACCCGACACCGGTGCGGCGCCCACCCACCTGCGCGTGCTGGGCGCCCTGTTCACCGCACTGGACGGGCAGCGCGAGGCTTGGTTCGTCCTCTACGACGCCACCCTGCCGCCCGACAGCGACGCCGCCCAGCGCGCGGCGTACTACCGCGGCGCCATCGACGACCTCGCCGCGATCGGCAGCGCCGATCTTCTGCACACGGCCGGATCCACGGACCCGTTGGACGCCGACGCCCTCAAGTACGCCTGGCGTGGCCTGTGCACCGCTCTGGTCCGGTGGTGGATCAACCATCCCGACCAGTCCCCCGAGGCCATGACCCGACGCTGCGCACGGATCTTCGCCGCCGGCCGCTCGATCGGGTCCCCCGAGGGCGACCGCGCGTAAGCACGACGGCTGGGCCGACAAGCTCTGGTCGGCTATAGAAGGACACACAGGGGTCGTGGCGCGTTGGTCGCTCTGCTCTCGCCGGAGCGGCGGGTACGCCAGGCCTGACCGAACGCCGGAAAGGGGAAGCCACATGCGGAGGTTCATCCGGGCGCGTCTGACCGTCCTTGTCCTGCTGGTCGGGGCGATTGCGGCTCTCGCGCCGGTCAGCCATGGCGGATAGGGCGCGCACAGCGGCCTGATCAGCCGACGGAGCTACGACGCATCCGGACCAGGGGCAGACCGGCGGCCACGATGGCGCACACCGCCAGCACCACGGGAAGCACGCCGGCCCACTCCGGAGCCGCCCGCAGCAGCGCCATCGAGGCCGCCGCTCCCGCCACCAGGGCTGCCAGCCGGGCCGGCGCCCAGCGATCCGGGCTGCCCGCTCCCACGCCCTTCACGATGTACGTGGCCAGCGTGCCGGTGAGATAGGTGGTCGGCGCCGCCGCGCGCCCGGCCGCCACCATGGCCGCCGACTGGATGCCCATCGTCGCCGCGGCCCCGAACTGCAGGGCGTCGCGCGCGCCTTGCCCCGGCTCTCCGCCCACGGCCGCCCAGATCCCCGCGCCCACGGCCAGCACGACCACCTCTCCGGCAAGGCAGAACATCACGGGCGGCGACCAATGGGTGGCCACGCCCTCGCGCCGCCGGGTGAGCCAGGCGGTGACGGCCGCGCCCACACCGAAGCCCGTCAATGCCAGCACTGCCGCGGTGACACCCGTTGCCTGCCCCCGCCCGATCGCCATCCCGAGCAGAGCGATGTTGCTAGTCATGACCCCGGCGAAGACATGGTCCAACGCGGTGAAGGAGATGGCTTCCACCGCACCGGAGGCCGTCACCAGGAGTACGACGGCCACGTGCAGGGCGATTCCCGGTTCCGTCGGCGGTTGCGCCAGGGGCTCGCCGGCCTGCCCTTGCCGTGGGTCACTCACAGTGATCGAGCATAACGACAGGTATACGGCGATCGTGGTTTCGGACTCCGGTCGCGCCTACCCGCGCTTCAGGTCATGCCCGTCCGGGAGGCTCTGGCGCCGTCGTCGAGCCTCCTCGAAGAGGCGGTTCGTGTGATGGGCCAGTACGCCGCCCAGGAGCAGTTCCGGGGCGTAGAAGGAGCTCGCGGATTCGGCCACCTGCCGTGCGGACAGGTCGATCTGGATGATCTCGGTGCGGCGGATCTCGTCGATCGAGCTCGCCCAGACGACGCGCCGCAGATTCGCCCACGCCATCGCGCTCATGCACATCGAGCAGGGCTCACCGGTCGTGTACAGGGTGGCGTCGGCCCAGCCCTGGTTGCCCTGCCGGCGTACGTAGTCGTTCATGGCGACCATCTCGCCGTGCAGGACCGGACTGATCGCCCCGGTGTTGACCCCGCTCCCCAGGATCCTGCCGGTACGGGTGTGGACGATCACCGCACCGAACGGCCACTCGGGATTCTTCCGGGCCTGCTCGATGGCCAGCCACATGTAGCGCTCGTGATGGGTGCCGGTGCCGGTTCGCGGGTCTGTCACGGGGCTCGGACCAGGGCTCAGGTCCGGGTGGGCGTGACTCTCCTGGAGCAGGTCCTCAGGGAGGGCGAACGGCGCCGCAACTCCCGTCAGTGCGGCCCCGAACCTTCCAAGGAACTGACGCCTGCCCGAGTCCATACGCTTCCCCTCATCCGCCGGCTACGACTCCGCAAGGTATCCGGAGCATCACAGATCGTGTCCAGCGTGACTCGGGCCCATGCATGTCGGGTGTTGCGCCGTGAGCAGCTTCGTTCGGCTCGGGGGGTCAGGGCCGGGGCTCTGGCGACGTGGCGGCCTCCCACGTGAATCCGTCCGGGTCGGTGAAGGAGCCGGCGGTGCCGCCGAGGACGACGCGGTGCGAACCGGTGCCGTCGGCGGGGACTCCGAGGTCCTTGGCCAGGCCGCGACGCTTGTACAACGCCAGCTTGACGGGGCCGGCCTCGCCGGATGTGAACTCGGCGTACTTGCCGCCGAAACTCCTGGCCACGGTCAGGCCCCGGCCGACGTAGAACTGCTTGGTGGCCTTCACGTCCTCGACTCCCAGCAGCAGGACGATCTCGTCGATCTCGCTCGTGGCCGGGCCGGTGTCCTTCTTGGCCGAGGTCGCGGCCTTCCAGATCGTCCCGTCGGGTGCCTGGACGACTCCGCCGTAGCCCCAAAGCGACTTCGCGGCGGGCTTCACGACCGTGGCGCCTGCCTTCACGGCCGCGTCCAGGAAGTGGTCGACGGTCGCCGGGCCGGACACGGTGAGCGCCAGTGTGAAGCCGCGGAATCCGGTGGAGGGCGCCTCGGAGGCCCGCAGGCGTATGTGCTTGTCCACCCCGAAGGCGGTGTAGAAGCGGTGAGCGGCCTCGGTGTCCGCCACCTCGAGCGTGACGGATGCGAGGGACAGGGTGGTGGCGGTGGATGCTGTGGTTTCCATGGCCACCACGCTAGGCGCGACCAACCGGCCGGGGCTTCTCGATTCCTGACCGGTCTCCTGGCTCGTCTTCCTGACCGGTCTCCTGCCCCGGCTTGTCACCCTCGCCGCCACGGACGGGTGGGCAACGGTGCGCCGGGGCACGGTTGAAGGAACCCGCCTCGGTGATCTGGGCGGCGGCGAGCCCGGGGCGTCCGGCCGAGCGGAGGTGTACCTGGATGGAACCGCCAACGACAAGGCGACCGGCAGGGCTGTTCGTCGGCCTGTGCACCCTGGATGTCATCCAGCTCGTCGATCATGTGCCGGCTCCCGACGAGAAACTCACCGCCCGCGAACAGACCGTGGCCGCGGGCGGCCCGGCGGCGAACGCGGCGGTGACCTTCGCCCACCTGGGCGGCGCCCCCAGACTGCTCACCGCCATCGGCTCCCACCCGCTGGCGCTCGCGGTCACGGCCGACCTCGACCGGGCGGGCGTGACCGTGTCGGACCTGGCGTCCCACTCGGCCGACCCGCCCGCCGTGTCGTCCATCATGGTCACCGCCTCCAGCGGACAGCGTGCCGTCGCCTCGACCAACGCGACCTCACACCGGCTCGCCCCGCCCGACGACCTCGACGCACTGGTGGCGGCCTGCGACATCGTCCAACTCGACGGCCACCACATGGAACTGGCCACGGCCACCGCCCATGCCGCGCGCGGTGCCGTCCGCCGCACCCTCCTCGACGCGGGCAGCTGGAAGGAGGGCACACAGCGTCTGCTCCCTTCCATCGACGTCGCGGTATGCTCCGCCGACTTCCATCCGCCCGGCACCGACCACACCCCCACCGACACCCTGCGGTTCCTCCGACAGCACGGGGTCGCCTGGACGGCGGTCACCCAGGGAGACGGGCCCATCATGTGGGCCGGCCCCGACGGCGGCGGGACGATCGAGGTGCCCCCGGTGCCGGTGGCGGACACCCTCGGCGCCGGAGACGTCCTGCATGGAGCCCTCACCCATCACCTCGCCGGCCAACGGCAGTTGACGTCACGGGAGTTCGTCCACGCCCTGCGCGCCGCTGCCCTCGTGGCCTCGCGGGCGTGCACGTCATTCGGCACCCGCGCCTGGATGCGGTCCGGCACCACTGCTGCGGGAGCTGGGCCTTGAGTCGCTGTCCGGTTCGCGGCGGTGGACGATGGAGGCGGGCAGAAGGGGGCTCCTGGCGGGAGACGCCGGTGGTGGACACGGATGTGCTGATCGCGGGTGCGGGACCGGTCGGTCTGACCGCGGCGGCGGAACTGCGGCGGCAGGGCGTCGCCTGCCGCGTCATCGACAGGCTTCCGGCCCGGTTGCCGTACGCCAAGGCCGTGGGCGTCCAGCCGCGGACGCTGGAGATCTGGGACCGGATGGGCATGGTGCGCGCCGCTCTGGAGGTGGCCGTGCCGCTGCGCGGACAGCTGATGTACGCCAACGGGGTCGAGCAGGCGCGCTTCGAGCTGCGGCTGCCGCCCGAGGTCCCTTACGTCTTCGCGGCACTCCCCCAGTACGAGACGGAGCGGATCATCGAGGAGCACCTCGCCCGTTTCGACACCGGGATCGAGCGGGGCACTGAACTGCTGGGGTTCACCCAGGACGAGGACGGCGTCGTCAGCCGGATCGTCACGGCGTCCGGTGCACACCAGGAGGTGCGATCACGCTTCCTGATCGGCTGCGACGGGGCGCACAGCACAGTGCGCAAGGGGCTCGGGCTCTCCTTCGAGGGAGGTGCGTTTCCGCAGGAGTACATGCTCGCCGACGTGGAGGTGGACTGGGACCTTCCGCAGGGGTACGGAGTGCGTGCCATGCACCACGACGCGGACGGCCACGTCGACGACGTCCTGGTCTGCGTCCCGCTGCCCGGGGATCGCCGGTACCGCATGTCGATGCTGGTGCCGCCCGAGCTCTCCACGAGCGGCGAGGGGACCTCGCCGGACTCGGTGGCCCATGGGCTGGAGGGCGGGAGAGCGCCCCGCATCGAGCACATCCAGACGGTCCTCGACCGGCTCTCCCCGCAGCCCACCACGGCGTCGGCGATGCGCTGGTCGTCGGTCTTCCGCATCAGCCATCGCCTTGTCGACCGGTATTCCGTGGGCCGGGTCTTCGTCGCCGGGGATGCCGCGCACATCCACCCGCCGACCGGTGCCCAGGGCATGAACACCGGCATTCAGGACGCCTACAACCTCGCCTGGAAGCTGGCTCTCGCGCTGGAGGGCGGCGCCCATCCCCAACTGCTGGACAGCTATGACGCCGAGCGTCGTCCCGTCGGCGAGGAGGTGGTGGGACGCACGGTCAAGCATGCGTCCGAGGGGATCCGGGCCACTTCGGACAACATCACGACGGTGATGCTGCGTGAGGCCCAGTTGCTCATCGCCTACCCGGGCAGTCCCCTGGTGGCGGCCGACGACGCGGGGCCCGGCGGTGGCGGCTCGGGATCGCCCGCTCCAGGGCCCGGCGACCGGGCTCCCGACTGTCGTGGTCTCGCCGCCGGCGTGGCCGCGGTACCCCTGCGCCTGTACGACCTGCTGCGCGACCGCGGGCACGTCCTGGTGCTCTACGCCGACTCGGCCCACTCCCTCATCGCGTGCCGCGAGGCGGCGGCCACTGTCCACCGGCTGGCGGCCGGCAAGGTGGCCGCGTTCGTCGTCGCCCGGAACGGGTCGGCGGCGGAAGCCTCCGGCGGACAGGTCGACGCTGACGGCCGGCACCTCCCCGTCTACCGGGACGGCGCGACGGAGTTCGAGCGGCTGTACTGCGTCGAGGACCCGGCGGCCTTCCTCATCCGCCCGGACGGATATCTGGGCGCCCGGCTGTCACCCCTGACCGGTGCGGGGGCGCCGGCCGCGCTGTCCGAGGCGCTCGGGCGGGTCTTCCGCGCGCCATAGGTGTCGGTAGGGCCACCCTGATGTCGGGTGTCCAGGCCCAGGGACCGGCGGCGTCGTTCGCGGCACGATTCATGTCGTCGGCAGCGAGTCGACGAGAAATCCGCCACCGGACTTCGGGGGACCCCATGACCGAGACCTTCGCCAGGCGCCTGACCGGCCTCGCCGCCATCTGCGCCGCGGCCGCACTGATCATCGAGGTACCGCTGTACTTCGTCTACTCCGGTCCGCCGCCGGACTCGAACATCCTGGCCAGGCTGCTGATCGGGATCATCGCCCTGGCGTTCCTGATCGTGTTCGTGACGGCCTTCCGTGAGCTCATCAAGCGGGTGAACCCGGCCCATGAGTGGGTGGGTTCGATGGCGTTCGCCGGCGGGCTCGTCTACGCGACGGTCACCCTGGTCTCCAGCGGCCTGGAGGCCGGCGCGGTCATCGCCGCCGACCGGTCCATCGATCCGACCATCACGGTCAGCGGCACCTACATCCTCTACGGGTCGATCGGCCGTCTGATGCTGGCGCTGTTCCTGGCCGCGGTGGGTTACGGCATCTCCCGTACGAAGCTGTTGCCGCGCTGGACCGGCCGCACCGCCTACGTCCTGGCCGGCGTCAATCTGGTCTTCGTGCCGTCCTTGTTCTTCGGCAACGAGCCGGCGAACTTCTACGCGGCGAACGGCTGGGGCACCACCGCTTCGATGGGCGCCATCCTCAGCTACTGGCTGCTCGCTCTGGGCATCTCGACCTACCGCAGCGGCACCCGCCGTGCGGTGTCGGCCGGGACGCCGTCCCTGCGGCACTGAGATCACCGTCCGCGAACATGGATGCGGTGCCAGGCCGGACGGCCGGGCACCGCGTCCGCATGGGGCAGCATGTGCGTGGGCGTCGGTACGGGCGCCGGGGCGCGGCAGGGTGTATCCAGAACGTATGGTTCCGCGACGCCTCAGAGATCTTCGTTGGTCACAGGAGCCACGTCCGGCGCTGTTGGCGGTGCCCATCGTGCTGATCGCGATCGTCACGGTGGTCGACATCCTGGCTCCGTCCAGCGTCCACCTCGGGCCGTTCCTGGTATCCGCACCCGCCGTCACAGCCTCGTTCGCCGGCCCCCGGGCGACCGCGTGCGTCGGCGCGCTCGCCGTGACGGCCCAGGCCGTTGTGGCGGCGGCGCGCACCAGCCTCGTCGATCTGAACCACTCCGTTCAGCTGATCACTCTGATCCTGATGTCGGCGTTCGTGACCTCTTTCGCCGCCCGGCGGGAGCGCCATGAAAGGGAACTGGTGCAGTTGCGGTCGGTTGCGACGGCCGCGCAGGAGGTGGTGCTCAAGCCACTCCCCCAGCGGGTGGGTTCGTTGCGCATCGCGTCGGTCTACCTGGCCGCGGAGTCCGAGGCGCAGATCGGCGGCGATCTGTACGCCGCCGCCCGCACCGAGCACGCGACCCGGATCGTCATCGGCGATGTCCGGGGCAAGGGCCTGGAGGCGGTCGGGGACGCCGCCCTTCTGCTGGGTGCCTTCCGGGGCGCGGCCCACAGACAGGCCGATCTGCCGGCGCTCATGGCGTTCCTGGAGGGAACCGTCTCCTCGAATCTGGACGACCCCGCGGCTCCCGACACCGCGACCGAGGATCGCGGCGAGGCGTTCATCACCGCCGCGGCGATGGACATCCCGGACGAGGAGCCGGTCCTGCACCTGATCAACTGCGGACACCCCCCGCCTCTGCTGCTGCGTCACGGCCGGGTCAGCGCCCTCGAGGTGCGCAGCCCCGCACCGCCCCTGGGTCTCACCGAGTTCGTGGACAGCGAGCTGTCGGAGGAGACGTTCGCCTTCGAGCAGGGCGACATCGCCCTTCTCTACACGGACGGTGTCATCGAGGCCCGCAACCGCGAGGGCACGTTCTACCCGCTCGCGGAACGGATGGCCGGCAAGGCCGGCAAGGGTCCCGACGCGCTCCTCACCGGCCTGTGCAGGGACCTGTTGCGGCACGTCGGCGGGCATCTGGGGGACGACGCCGCCATGGTGGCGATCGAGCGCGTCCCGCGGCCCTCCTGACGGTGCCGGTTCCCGCCGGGCGCGCCTCGGGTGGGGCCGGAGTCGTCCGGTCGGCTGGCGGTAAGAGACGGGACTCGTTCGACGGGTCGTAACCGTCGCTTCTCTGCCACGGCATGGGCCGGATTCAGCCTGGGTCCCGTTCAAAACCCGTTCCGGCGGCACCCCAGAGGGCCGTTTGAGGAGAAATCGAACGATGTTTCCTGTGATTCGGCGCAATCTCGGCGTACTCGCCCTCGGTGCCACTTCTGTTCTCGTCCTGGCCGGCTGCGGTGAGAGCGCGGCGTCGAAATCGACCACGGCGTCGGACGGAAAGGGCGGCGACCCCTTGGTGATGGCCGCTGTCCCCGCCGAGAACTCCACGGACCTCAAGGCCTCCTACGCATCCGTGATCAAGATGCTGGAGAAGGAGACCGGCAAGACGATCACCTTCCAGAAGGCAACGAATTACGCGGCCGTCATCGAAGGCCAGCGCTCCGGCAAGATCCAGATCGCTGCGTACGGACCGTTCTCCTATGTCCAGGCCAAGAGTTCCGGTGTGAAGGCGACTCCGGTCGCCGCCGGTGTCGAGAACAAGGGCGACAAGCCCGGCTACCGTTCCTACGCCATCGTCAAGACGGGCTCCTCGATCAAGGATCTCAAGGGTTTCGCGGGCAAGAAGGTCTGCTTCGTCGACCCCAACTCGACCTCCGGCTACCTCTACCCGCGATCCGGGCTGCTGGACGCAGGAGTGGATGTGGAGAAGGGCATCACCCCGGTGATGGCCGGCGGCCACGACGCGTCGGTGCTCGCCGTCAAGAGCGGCCAGTGCGAGGCCGGGTTCGCCTACGACACCATGGTCGACAAGCAGCTGATCGAAAAGGGGCAGCTGAAGCAGGGCGAGATCACCACGGTGTGGAAGTCCGGCCTCATTCCCGGCTCCCCGGTGGCGATCAGTGACGATCTCGACGCCGAGCTCAAGCAGAAGATCACGAACGCCTTCCAGACCATGGCCAATGCCGACTATCTCAAGGCCAACGGCTATTGCACCGGCAGCGGCAAGTGCGAGGTCGACGACGCGGGCGACTGGGGTTACGCGACGGTCGGCGACGCGGACTACGACGGTGTCCGCAAGGTCTGCGAGGTCACCAAGGACAAGCAGTGCGTGGAGTCCTGACCTGCGCTTCGGGTTCCCGAGCGGAGAAACGCGCATAAAGCCACAGACCGGGATTGCGGTGCCACTCGGCTCCGCAATTCCGGTTTTGCCTACGGCAGTTCAGTTCATCGCAAGAGATCGAAAGAGTCGGAGCGCACCATGACCACGGACCATCTGCCCGAACCCGTCGTGCGATTCGAGGGCGTCAGCAAACATTTCGATTCCGAGGTTCGCGCCCTCGACGACGTCTCGCTCACCGTGCGGGCCGGGGAGATGGTCGTGCTGCTCGGTCTCTCGGGATCCGGCAAGTCGACCTTGCTGCGCCATGTCGACGGACTCCAGCAGGCGACCAGCGGCACGGTCACCGTCCTCGGCACCGATGTGGGCCGTGCCCGTGGAACGCAACTGCGCCGGCTGCGCCGCCGTATCGGCTTCGTCTTCCAGCAGTTCCATCTCGTCGGCAGTCTCACGGTGCTGGAGAACGTGTGCACCGGTGCGCTCGGCCGGCTCCGCGGCCCCCGTCTCGGGCTCCTCACCTACCCGCAGTCGGTGCGGCGCGAGGCGCTGCGTCACCTGGAGCGTGTGGGTCTGCTGGACCAGGCCTTCCAGCGGGCGGACACCCTCTCCGGCGGCCAGCAGCAGCGGGTGGCCGTAGCCCGGGCGCTGACGCAGCGACCCGAGATCCTGCTCGCCGACGAGCCGGTGGCCTCGCTCGACCCGGAGTCCTCGGCGCAGATCATGCGGCTGATCAAGGAGATCGGCGAGGAGGAGCGGCTCACCGTGCTGTGCAGCCTGCACCAGGTCGACCTGGCCCTCTCCTGGGGCCACCGGATCGTCGGCCTGCGGGCCGGCCGGGTGCTGATGGACAGTGCCGTCTCCGGTCTGACGCGGGACGAAGTGATGTCCGTGTACGCGGGGCCGGGTGCCGCGTCCCCGGCGGTCCTCGCGGCGACGGCGGGCTGAGCCCATGACCGTGTCGACCGCGGCCGCCCCGACGCCGCCCTCCCCCACCCCGACGAAGCGGCCCGCCGACGCCCGTCGGACGGTGCCCCGGCCCCGAGCGGGCGACCTCGCCGCGCTGCTCGTCATCGCCGCGCTGACCGCTTTCGCCTGCTGGGCCTTCGCCGACCTGCGCATCAACGCCGCCACCCTCGTCGACAGTGCCTCGAACGCGGCGGACTTCGCCGGACGGATGTTCCCGCTCGACTTCCCGCCCCCCGCCGAACTGCTGCGGCTGTGCGGGCAGACGATGGCCGTCGTCATGTGCGCGACGCTGCTGTCGGTGCTGCTCAGTGTCCCGGTGGCGGTGCTGGCCGCCGGCAACACCACCCCGCACCCGAGCGCCCGGTTCGCCGCGCGCGGTGTCATCGTGCTCGCCAGGGCCGTACCGGACGTGGTGCTGGCGATCGTCTTCTTCCGTGTCTTCGGACTCGGCGCGCTGACCGGCGTCCTCGCCATGGGCCTGCACTCGGTCGGCATGGTAGGCAAGATGTACGCCGACGCGATCGAGCAGATCGACGAGGGACCGCGGACCGCCGTGCGCGCCACCGGCGCCGGGCGTCTGCAGCAGCTGGTCTCCGGTGTGCTGCCGCAGGTGCTGCCCTCCCTGGTGGCCAACGCCCTGCACCGGCTGGACATCAATCTGCGGATCTCGGTCGTCCTCGGCTTCGTCGGCGTGAACGGCCTCGGCTTCGAGATCGCCGGGGCGCTGAACGCCCTGGACTACCGGCGGGGCATGGCACTGGCGCTGGTGGTCCTGGTGCTGTGCGTCCTGGTGGAGCTGGTCTCCGGCGCCATTCGCCGGGTGCTGCTGCGGAACGCCGGCACAGGCGGGCGGCGGACGCGGGCCAAGGGCGCCGCGTCCCAGTCTTCCGCCACTCGCCGGCCCGTCCTCGCCGCCGTGCCACGGGCGGCTGCGAGCGACAGGCCCGACCCGCACAACCCCGCTCAGTCGGTCCGCCCCGCAGTGGCACCCCGTATCAGCCCGCCATGGAATGCCCGCCGCGTCCGCCGGACCGTCTACTCGGCCGTGACCGTTCTCGCGCTGGTCGCCTCCGTGTGGGGGGCGGGCCTCGCACCGGAGCAGTTCTTCGGGGCACTGGGCAACCTCGGCGGCACGCTCGGGCTGTTCTGGCCGCCGCAGACCGGCGGCATTCTGCCGGACCTGCTGACCGACCTCTTCGACACCATCAAGATCGCCTTCGCGGCGACCCTGATCGGCGCGGTCCTGGCACTGCCCATCGGCGCGCTGGCCGCCCGCAATGTGGCACCGTCGCCCGCCACGGCCGCCGTGTTCCGCGTCGTGGTGGTGCTGGTCCGCGGGGTTCCGGAACTCGTGCTCGCCATCGTCTTCGTAGTGATCACCGGTCTGGGCGCGGTGGCCGGCGCACTGGCCCTCGGCGTCGGTGCGGTGGGGCTGCTCGGCAAGCTCGTCGCCGACTCCCTGGAGGAGGTCGACCCAGGAGTGGAGGCCGCGGTGCGTGCGACGGGTGCCGGGCGCCTGCAGGTCTTCTGCTCGGCGACGCTGCCGCAGGCCGCGCCCGCGTTCGTCGGGCACGTCCTCTACCAGCTCGACGTCAACATCCGCTCCGCGACCCTGCTGGGCATCGTCGGCGCGGGCGGAATCGGCTTCGACCTCCTGAACGCCTCGCGGGTGCTGGACTTCGGGGTGGTCACCACCGTGCTGCTGATGGTGTTCGCCACCGTGCTCGCCGTGGAGTTGCTGGCGGTGTGGCTGCGCCGGGTCGTCCGCTGACGGGCAGATGGAAATGGGCAGCCGATCAACCGACACCGCCATGGAATCCAAGGCGGAAGGCCGTCTCGAACCGCGAAACAACTGACACGGCTGTTCACACTCCCGGTCGGACACGTTGGTCGGCAGCAGGTTGTCCGGACGACTTGGCCGACGAGAGTTCCTCTTGTGAGTGCGACCAGGTATCTGGAAATCGCGGAGCAGTTGTCCGCCGAGCTGGCCGAGTGCCCCCGTGGCACCCGGGTCGCCAGCGAGGCGGAGATCGCCCGGCGGTTCGGCGTGGGCCGGGCCGCCGCACGGGCGGCCGTCCAGGAGTTGGAACGCCGGTTCGTCGTCCGCCGGACCCAGGGGTCGGGCACGTACGTCAACCGGCGCATCGACTACGTCATCTCGCGCAGCGCCCCGCCGTCGTGGTCCGCCACGATCTCGGCCGCCGGAGCCACGCCGCGGGCCCTGGTCAAGTCGGTGCGCAGGGTCCCCCTGCCCGCCGACCTCGCGGAACGGTTCGAGCGCCCCGCCGGCACAGCCGTGCACGAGGTGGAGCGCGAGTTCTACATCGACGACCTCCTCGCCTCCTGGGTCCATGAGTGGATCCCGGTGGACGAGGTGCCCGACCTGGATCTGGCGCTGCACGCCGTCGACTCCGTCGACCTGGTGCTCCGCCAGATGGTGCGGGTGCGGCCGACGCGGGCCTGGTGCCGGGTCAGCATCGACGTCCCGCCGGCGGAGGCCCTGCGTGCCCTGCGCATGGAGAGCAGCCTGCCCGCGTGGCTGGTGGAGAGCGTCAGCCGCGACGAGGCGGCCGGCAACGTCCTGATGTGCAGCCGTACCTGGACCCGCGCCGATGCCCTCCGCGTCGTGGTCGAGCTCGAGGAAGAGACCGCCGGCGACGCGACCGTCGCACCGCGGGGCGCTCCGACGCCACAGAAAGCGATCACCGCAAGCAACTGGGAGTAGTGGTGACACACGAGTTGAGCAGGGAGCAGCGCTGCGCCCTGCTGGCCGAGGCCGACAGGGCCGAACTGATCGAACTGGCCGACGCCTGTATCGCCGACGGCGCACAGGTACGGGTGCTGGTGGCACCCGAGGTCGGCTGTGTGACCGCGCAGGTCCGCGAACCGGTGCTGGAACAGAGGTTCCTGCTCGGTGACGTCCTGGCCTGCCGGGCGGAGGTGGAGCTCGCCGGCCGGCGCGGCTGGGCCATGCGCCTCGGTGACGATCGCGCGGCCGTACTGGCCGCCGCGCTGCTCGACGCCGAGGTGGAGGCCGGCCGGCCCCGGGCCGCCGATGTCGACCTGCTGTGCGAACGGGTCGCGAGCCGCCGGGAGCGGCGGGAGAGCCAGGAGTGGGCGGAACTCGCCCCGACCGTCGTCGAGTTCGAGGAGCTGACGTGACCGCCGTCGAAACCGTGCCGAGGCCCGCCTACGACGCCTTCGGTACCGCGGAGCTGGTGAGCGCGGCCAAGCTGCCTCCCGCCCAGGCGCAGGGTGTCTTCCGCGCCGTACTGGACGCGCTCGCGCGACCGGGCACGGTGACCCGTGTTCCCGCGGCCGTGGCGGCCGAGGTGCCGTCCGCATTGCTGCCGGTCCTCGCCCTGGCGGACCTCGGCACCGGCATCCGCGTCCTGGAGGAGGACGGCGCCGGGCTCTGGTCGGACGTGGTGAGCGTGGCGACCAACGCCCCCGTGGTGCCGCTGGAGCAGGCCCGGCTCGTCGCCGCCGTACGGCCCGTCGCGCCGGAGGAGATCCTGCGGCTGGCCCGGGGTGCGGCCGACACGCCGGAGGACGGCGCCGTGCTGTGCCTGCCCGTGTCCGCGCTGGAGGGCGGGCCGCGCACCTGGCGGCTGTCCGGGCCCGGCGTTCCGGGTGAGCGGGAAGTGGCGCCGGACGGCCTGCCGGACGGGTTCGTCGAGGCACGCGCCGAGGCCGTCGGCGGCTTCCCCGCCGGGGTCGATCTGATGCTCGCCGCACCCGACGGCAGCCTCATGGGCCTGCCGCGCAGCACCACCGTCACCTTCATCGCCGATGTCGTGTCCGAGGAGGAGAACTGATGGGGTACTCGGGAGCACGCGGAGGACTGGAGGCGATCCTCGCCGCCGAGGACCTCGTCCGCCGCAAGCGCGACCACGCGCCCGCGCCCTGGGCGTCCACCGAGCAGATCACGGCCCGTTTCCGGCTGGCCGTCGACCGGGTGATGGGCGAGGCCGGGCTCTACGACGAGCCGACCGCGGCCGCCGCCTTCCGCCAGGCCGAGGGCGACACCCTGGAAGCCTCGCACCTGCTGCGCGCCCAGCGGTCCACGCTGCCGCGGCTGGCGGTCAGCGAGCCCGTCGACCCGGGCGAGATGACCGTGCTGCGCCGTATCGTGCCGGCGTTCCGCGAGCCCGACGGACCGCAACTGCTGGGCCGTACCTCCGATTACACGGGCCGGCTGCTTGAGCAGCCCGCGGGCCCGCCGGAGCCCCGGCCCGAGGGTCCTGCGACCGTGGACACCGCCGAGCGCACCGACGAGCAGCGCAACCCGCGCCGGTTCCTCGACCTGCTGCGCAAGATGGAACTGGTCGCCGAGGGCCGGACCGGCGAGGACCCCGAGCCGCACGACATCACCCGCAGGCCCGCGCGGCCGCCCGCCGACAGGTCCGCCGTCCTGGCCGCCATGGCCCGCGCCGAGTCCGGTGCGCTGATGGCGCTCTGGTACCGCTCGATCCTCGGGCCTGACGGCGATGTGCACGAGATCACCCTGGGCGAGCTCAGGCACGGCCGGCTGCCGCTGCGCGTGCGCCACCCGCACACCCAGAACCCCGTCACCGTCGGCGAGTTCCGGGTCACCGAGGCCGAGGCCATCGAGGATCTGGACGGCGCGGAGGAGGACCGTACCCGCTTCGACATCGGCTACGGACTGTGCTTCGGGCACAACGAGCGCAAGGCGATCGCCATGGCCAACCTGGACGTCGCCAACCGTCGGTTCGGCCGCAGCGGTCCGTTGGAGCAGCTGCTCCTGCTCACCCTCGACGGCCTCGACTCGGGCGGCTTCCTGGAGCACCTGAAGCTCCCCCACTACGTCACCTTCCGCTCGATGACCGAGCGGAAGCAAGCCATGCGGGCCGCCGCCGACGCGGGCGAGGAACCGCCGGTGCGGGCCGCTCAGCCCGCAGGAAAGGACTGCCGATGAGCACGGCACACAAGGCCACTGTCGGTGCGCTCGTCGCCGAGGCGGACGCGGGCAGCCCGCCCACCGGGATCCTGGACGAGGACGCGAAGCGGGAGATCCGCCGGGCCACACTCGCCGCCGTCTGCGTGCCCGGCTACCAAGTCCCCTTCGGCTCCCGGGAGATGCCGGTGGCGCGCGGGTGGGGCTCGGGCGGGCTCCAGGTCACCCTGGGGGTGATCGGCGCCGGCGACACGGTGAAGGTGATCGACCAGGGCGACGACGCCGGCGTCAACGCCACCAACCTGCGCCGGATGATCGCGCAGACCACAGGGTGCGACGAGTCGGCCGACACCCGCGAGGCGACGGTCGTGCAGACCCGTCACCGCATCCCCGAGGAGGCACTCGGCGACGGGCACGTGGTGGTCTATCAGGTGCCGGTGCCCGAACCGCTGCGCGGTGTGCAGAAGTCGGTGGCCGAGTGCGCGCGGATGCACGCCGAGGGCGACTACTCCGCGATGTGGGTCAGCCTGTACGAGGACATCGTCCGCAACGGGATGATCACCGCGAGCACCGGCTACCCGGTGCTGGTCGGCGGCCGCTATGTGATGGCGACCAGCCCCATCCCCCGCTGGGACGTGCCGCGGCTGCACCGGGCCGAGCACCTGAACCTGTTCGGCGCCGGCCGCGAGAAGCGGATCTACGCGGTGCCGCCGCACACCGAGGTCCGGCCCCTCACCTTCGACGACGTGCCCTTCGAGGTCGAGCACGAGCCGGGCGGACGCTGCAAGTTCTGCGGCAGCGACGACGTCTACCTCGTCAACGCCGGTACCGAGGGCGCCTTCGCGTGCAGCGACACCGAGTGGTGTGCGCGGGTCCAGGCGGGGGACGCCGACATCGCCGCCCACCGGGACCGCGCTCCGCTGGCCCTGCTGCCCGATCCCCGGGCCCGCGCGGGACGCCGTAGCGCGCCCGAGGTCGGCCCGGCCACCGCGGACGAGGAAGCGGCGCCCGCGCGCAAGGCACCGGCGGGCGGGCCCGATTGGGCTCTGCGCGTCGACGGCATCGGCAAGGTGCACGGCGCGGGCGGCGCGGCCGCCGTACCCGGCACCGGCCCCGAGCACGGCACCGCGATCAGCCCGTCCACCGGTGCGGTGGTGGCCGCCTGGGACGTCTCCTTCGACGTGGCGCCCGGGGAAGCCCTGGGCCTCATCGGCGAGTCGGGCTCCGGAAAGTCCACTGTGCTGCGCTGTGTCATCGGCGACGAGCCGGCCACGGCCGGGCGGGTCCACCTGGCCACCGTGGACGGCGGCGGGTCCGAGGTGCTCTCGCTTCCGCCGGCCGTACGACGCCGGCTGCGGATCGACTCGATGGCCGTGGTCTACCAGGACCCGGCCGCCGGACTCGACCTGCGTGTCTCCGCCGGCGGCAACATCGCCGAGCGGCTGACCGCGGCGGGCTGGCGCGGCTATCACGCCATCCGGCGCCGCGCGGCCGAGCTCCTCGACCGGGTCGAGGTACCGCTGTCCCGCATGGACGACCCCGTGCACACCTTCTCCGGCGGCATGCGGCAGCGCGTGCAGATCGCCAAGGCCCTGGCCACCGAACCACCCGTGCTGCTGCTCGACGAGCCCACCACCGGGCTCGACGCCTCCGTCGCCGCCGGCGTGCTCGACCTGCTGCGCAGCCTGCTCGCCGAGCGGGACGTCGCCGCCGTGGTCGTCAGCCACGACTTCTCCGTGATCGAGGCACTGACCGACCGCACGCTCGTCATGCAGACGGGCCGGGTCGTCGAACAGGGCCTGACCGACCAGCTCTTCCACGATCCCCACCACCCCTACACCCAGCGGCTCGTCGCCGCCGCCCGGAGGTGAGCCCGGTGAGTACCCCTGCGTCCCAGGACGCCGTCCTCTGCGTACGCGCCCTGTCCAAGTCCTTCACCCTGCACAGCATCGACGGCCGGATCGTCCCGTCGCTGCACGGCGTCGACCTCGACGTGGCCACCGGTGAGCACGTCGCCCTCGCGGGCCCCAGCGGCGCCGGCAAGTCCTCGCTGCTGCGCTGCGTGTACCGCACGTACCTGCCGGACTCCGGTTCGGTACGGCTGCGTACGGCGGCCGGACCGGTCGAGCTGACCACGCTGCCCGACCGGGAGATGGCCCGGCTGCGCGGCCGGGAGTTCGGTTACGTCTCCCAGTTCCTCGCCGCCCCGCCGCGCACCGGCCCGCTGGAGGTGGTCGCCGCGACCGCCCGTCGGCGCGGGCTCGACCGGGCCGAGGCGCGGGAGGCCGGCGCGGACGCGCTGCGCCGGCTGAACCTCGACGAGACGCTCTGGGACGTCGACTGCAGTGTCCTGTCCGGCGGTGAGCGCCAGCGCGTGAACCTCGCCGCGGGCACGGTGCAGCCGCCCCGGCTGCTGCTGCTCGACGAGCCGGTCTCCGCGCTGGACCCGGCCAACCGGGAGGCCGCGCTGGAGCTGATCGACTCACTGGCCGGGCAGGGCGTCGCCGTGCTCGCCGTCTTCCACGACATGGACGCCATCCGGCAGTTGGCGTCCCGGGTGGTGTTCGTCAGGGACGGCCGGATCGCCCGGCAGGGCACTCCGGCCGAGATGCTGGAGGCGGCGGCATGAGCACGGGACTGGTGAGCAGAGGGCCGGCGCAGACGCCGGCCCAGGGCTGGACGCTGGGCGGTCCGCCCGCCGACTACGTGCTCGGGCACGTCCGGGCGGTCCTGCCGGACCGGGTCCTGGACGACGCCCTGGTGGCCGTACGCGACGGCCGCATCGCCGTCGTCGAACCGCACCCGGCCGGGGTGGAGGCCGACGTCGACGGGCAGGGCATGCTCTGTCTGCCCGGCCTCGTCGATGTGCACAGCGACGGTCTGGAGAAGGAGATGCTGCCCCGGCCCGGCGCCGAACTGCCTCTGGAGTTCGCGTTGTTGTCCTTCGAGGGCAAGCTGCGTGCGGCCGGAGTGACGACCGCGTTCCATGGCGCGGCGTTCGAGGAGAGCGGCGGACGCGGGGTGCGCCGGACCCTGGAGAACGCACGGCGGATCTGCGCGGTCGTGGCGGGCCGGGGCGACGAGGGCCTGGTGGACCACCGGATCCTGCACCGCCTGGACGTCCGTTGCCCGGAGGGCCTGACGGGGCTTCGGCAGCGGCTGGCGGAGACCGGCGGCGACGGGCCGATCCTGGTGTCGCACGAGGACCACACGCCGGGCCAGGGTCAGTACACGGACCGGGCCTATTACGAGCGGTATCTCGTCGGCACCCGCGGGATCACCGAGGACGAGGCCCGTGCCTACGTGGATCAGCTGATCGTGGAGCGGGACGGCCGGCTCGACGTCCGCGAGGAGGCGCTGGACTGGCTCGGTGAAGAGGCACGCGCGGGCCGGGTCCGGCTGCTCGGCCACGACCCCAGCTCGCCTCAGGAGATCGAGGAGCTGTGCGAACGGGGCGGCGCGGTCGCGGAGTTCCCCACCACCGTGGCGGCCGCGAAGGCCGCGCGTGAACACGGGATGCCGGTCGTGATGGGCGCGCCGAACGTCCTGCGAGGCCACTCGCACAACGGCAACGCCTCCGGCCGCGAGCTGGTCGCCGGGGGGCTGGTCACCGCGCTGGCCTCCGACTATCTGCCGTCGGGGCTGCTCGGGGCGGCGCTGCTGCTCGCCGAGGAGGGTCTCGCGCCGCTGCCCGAGGCGGTCGGCCTGGTCACCGGCGGTGCCGCGGAGGTCGCCGGGCTGCGGGACCGCGGGCGACTGGAGGCGGGTCTGCGGGCCGACCTGGTGCTGGCCGAACCTGGGCACCCCTGGCCGGTCGTGGCGGCCGTGCTGCGGGCGGCATCGGGGGGTGACGCGGCATGAACGGCCACATCCGCTGGCCGGTGCCCGAACCGGTGCTGCCGTCCGGCGTCCACGCGGCGCTGGCCGCGGCGACCCGGGCGGCCGTGCACGCCTTCCGGACCGCGCGCGAGACCTACGACCGGGCCGAGCTGGCCGAGAAGGTCCAGCAGGGCGCCGACGGGACGCCGACGATGCGGCTGGACATCCTGGTGGACACCGCGATCGCCGAGGTGGTGAACGCCCACCGGATCAACCTGCTCAGTGAGGAACTGGGGCACATCGACAACGGCTCCGCCGTCACGCTCGTCACCGACCCGGTGGACGGCACGGCGAACGCCGCCTCGGGTGTTCCGCTGTCCGCCTTCGCGGGCGTCGTCGCGGTGGACGGGGTGCCGACCGAGGCGCTGACCTGCTGGCTGGACACCGGGCGCTGCTGGCACACGGTGGCCGGGCAGCCGTCGCCGTATCGCACGAGCGGCCGAACCGAACTGGACGGCGCGGCAGTCAGCCTTCTGCGCCCGCAGCCGCACATCGCCGACGCGTGGTGGCGGGTGGCGACGCGGGCCGCCAGGATCCGCATCCTGTCGACGAGTTGTCTGGAAGCGGTGCTGGTGGCCGAGGGCTCGACGGACGCGTTCGCCGACGCCGGTTCCGACACGCACCGGATCGTGGACCTCGCGGCCGCGATGCTGACCGTGCCCGCGGCGGGCGGTGCGGTGATCGATGTGCACGGCCGTCCGCTGGAGATCGACCCCGACCTCACCCGTCGCTGGTCCGGCGTGGTCGCGGCGACCCCGCGGCTCGCGGAGGAACTCGCGGAGACGATCCGCACAACGGAGGAACGATGACCACCCACATCCCACGGAACCCGCTCACGGACGAGGAACTGACCGCGCTGATCGACGGCCTCGCGGGCCTGCCGTACGGCGGTGAGGCCGTCGACCAGCGGACGCACGCGCTGCAGACGGCGTGGCTGGCGGCGGACGCGGGCGCGGACGACGAACTGGTCGTCGCCGCGGCGCTCCACGACATCGGCCGCGCCCGGCCGGTACGGGCCGAACACCCGGGCCTGCCGCACGAGTTGGCGGGCGCCGCGTTCGCCCGACGCCGGCTGGGTGAGCGGGCGGCGTGGGTGATCGCCCAGCACGTGCCGGCCAAGCGCTACCTGGTGGCGACCGACCCTACGTACCGCGCTCTGCTCAGCCCGGTGTCCATCGCGTCCCTGAAGGCCCAGGGCGGTCCTATGGACGAGGGCGAGGTGACTCGGTTCGCGGCGCATCCGCTGGCCGGGGAGGCGGTGGCGCTGCGCCGCTGGGACGACGCGGCGAAGGACCCGGAGGGCCCGGTGCTGTCGATGCCGGCGCTGCTGGCGGCGCATGCCCGGTGCATCGCGGCTTGAGGCGTCTGAATGGTGGTGGGGGGGGGGGGGGGGTGGGGGTCCCCCCCCCCCCCCCCCCGCTCCGCGATCACCGTTGAGGCTGGGATGGCAGGGACCGAAGCCGCCGCTCAGCGCAGTACGGCCGCCAGCAGGTCTGTGCCCAGTGCCGTCAGGGCGGGCAGATCGAGGGCGTGACGGACGTAGCGACCGTGCCGGCGGGCCGTGAGCAGGCCCGCGCGGCGCAGCACGGCGAGGTGGCGGGAGACCTCCGGGGGTGAGAGTTCCCAGGTGTGGGCGAGCTCGCCGGTGGTGTGCGGGCCGCGGGCGAGGGTCCGCAGCAGCCGCAGCCGTACCGGATGCCCGAGTGCGTCAAGCCGTAGGGTGACCGCTTCCAGCGAGACCGGCTCTGCCGTGCTCCGCTCGGCCACGGGGTACTGCACCACCGGCTGCCACCCGGGCGTGTGGACCACCACGAGGTGCGGACTGCCGAAGACACTCGGGATGAAGGTGACCCCGCTGCCCTGGGCGGTGGTCGACTTGTCCTGCAGCTTGTCCACGATGATGCAGTCGTCGTCCGGTGCCAGCGTGACCGCGCCGGAGACCGATGCGAGCGCCGCCGCGATGCCCTGGCGCTTCAGCAGGTCGTTCTTCAGGCGCAGGTCGGTGGCGAGTTGGACGGCGACGCCCGTCCAGGTGGCGTCGAAGAAGGCCTCGGCACACCGTTCGAGGGTGTGGCGCACCCGCGCCCGCACAGCGGCCGGGTCCGCGAGCAGGCGTTCCGCGAACGCCTCCTGCCGGGCGCCGCGGGCCTGGGCCAGGTCGAGGGCCCGCTCGCGCGCGGTGGCGTCGGTGAGCGGTGACGGCGTCGCGAAGTGAGCCCGGTTGCCACCGCAGGTGGTGACGAGCGCGGCGGTCACATACGTCTCGTCGTCGATCCCGTCGACGTCGTCCAACTCCTCGGCGAGGGTCGGCCGCGGTCGTGCGGGGAACAGGAAGTCGGCCTGTGAGGAACGCCAGAGGAACTCCGACTCCCTGATCCGCTCGGCGAGTTCCGGCCCCAGCCCGACCCAGACTTCCGCGGCCCACTCGGCGAACTGCGGATGATGCCCGGGTTCGGCCAGCACGTGCAGCATCGCGGTCAGCTCGGCCAGCGGGGAGGCGGCGAACCGCAGCCGCTCGGGCGGCAGGCCGCTGATATCGATCCTCAAGGTCACCCTTCATCATCGCCGACCGGCGCGCCGACGCCGGCGTCGGTTGACGATGTCCGTCAACCGACGTGCCCGGCGGGCCGGCCGTACGCACCGTTTGACGCCATGACGACCGCCCTCAAGATCCGGCCCCGCGCCCTCGTCCGTGCCTCCGGTGGCCCCCGCTATGCCGTCGCCCTGGCCGTGGACGCGCTCGGCACCGGCCTGCTGCGCCCCTTTCTGCTGCTCTACGGCGTGCTGGTGCTGAAGCTGTCCGCGCCGGTCACCGGCATCGCCATGACGGTCGCCGTGGTCGCCGGTCTGGGATGCATGCCCGCGGTGGGCCGATGGCTGGACCGGGGCGCCCGCAGCACGGTCGTGGCGGCGTCGATGCTGGTGCGGGTGCTGGGCGTGGCGCTGCTGCTGGCCACCCCTGCCGGGCATGTCTGGCCGTTCGGGACGGCGGCGCTCTTCCTCGGCATCGGCAACCAGGCCTGGCCGGCCGCCCACGCGGCTCTCGTGGCCACCGTGTCCCACGGCCGGGACCGCGACGCCGCGCTCGCGGGAGGCCGCGCGCTGCGCAACGCCGGAATGGGCGTGGGCGCGCTCGTCGCCACCGCGTCCCTCGCGGGCGGCAGCGCCGCGCTGCAGGCGCTGGCCGCTGTCACCGGGCTCGCGTACCTCGTCGCGGCGGCCCTGGCATGGTCGGTCCAGCTGCGTGCGCGGCCGGCCGGCCTGGCGAAGGACGCGGACGCCGGGCCCGCCCCCCGGATGCGTGCGCTGCTGGCCGCCAACGTGGTCTACGTCTTCTGCCTCAACGTCCCCGAGATCGCGCTTCCGCTGGTCCTGGTGACGCAGTTGGACGCGTCTCCCATGTGGTCGGCGGCCATCTTCGTGGCCAACACGGTGCTGGTGGTCACCTTGCAGGTTCCGGTCACCGTCGCGCTGTCCCGCTTCTCCCGGCGGACCGTGCTGGCTCTCGCCGGTGTGGTCCTCGCCGCTTCCTATCTCGGTTTCCTCGCGGCCACATCGCTGGGACCGGGCCGGGGTGCAGCGGCCGTCGCCGCGGTGTCCGTGCTCTGCACCGTCGGCGAGATCGTCTACGCCGGCAGTGCGACCGCGCTCGTCACCGCCCTCGTCCCGCCCCATGTCCTGGGTCGTACGCTCGCCCGCTTCGAACTGTCCACCGGCTTCGGCCTCGCCGTCTCCCCCGTCGTCATCACCTCTCTCGCACCCCACGGCCCGACCGCCCTCTGGGGCAGCCTCGCCACCGCGACGCTCCTCTCCGCCTCCGCCGTGGCCACCGAGAAGGACCGGGCAACGCGACTGAGCGGCGACTGAGGCCGGGCACCAACAGGTTCGCGAGTCGGCGGCCGTCCGCTCACGGCCGCCGATCCGGCTCCCTGAACTCGGCCGTGGTGTCCGCCGCGTCCTGCCGTGCGGGTGCGATCTCCAGCAGGGAGAGGGCGAGGACCGCTCGGTCGTCCTCGTCGGAAGCGGCCGACCAGCGTTCCGCGTCGGTCCGTACGAACGACACGACCGCTTCCGGGTCGGGTGCGCGCTCGCCGCCGAACCGTTCGCCCAGCCGTTGCAGGACCGGGTAGAAGACGCCCTCCGCGTCGCGTGCCTCGCTGACCCCGTCCGTGTGCAGGACCAGCACCTCCGACGGATCCAGCAGGTGCACCGTCGTGTCGTCCCCGCCGGGCGCCAGCCCGCCCAGCCCCAGCGGCAGTCCGGGCGCGGTGACCAGTCGCCGGGCGCCCTGCGGGCCGACCACCAGGGGTGCGGGGTGGCCACGGTCGACGATCCTCACTTCGCCGCCGCCTGGCGGGAACTCCAGCACCAGGGCGGTCACGAAGAGCTCCGGGTCGCCGCCGTCGCCGGCCGGGCTGTTGCGGGCGATGCTGAGTTCCAGCCGTCCGGCCAGGCTGCTGAGGCTCTGCCATTCGTGCGCCGAGACCCGGAAGCTGCCCAGTACCGCCGCGACCGTCTGGACCGCGTCCAGCCCCTTGCCGCGGACGTCGCCGATGATCGCCCGCACTCCGAAGGGCGTCTCGCACACGTCGTACAGGTCGCCGCCGACGAGGGTGCCGCCCTCCCCCGCTTCGTAGAACCCGGCGGCGCGTACCGGACCGAGCCTGCGCGGTACGGGGCGCAGCAAGGTCCGCTGCATGGCCTCCGCCACCGAGTTGGCCCGGATCAGATGCTGCCGGGTTCGCTCCCGCTGGCGGGCCAGGGCGACGCTGGCGGGCCAGGGCGACGCTGGCGATGCCGATGAGCGCCGTGGCGATGTAGACGGCGACATGGTGCTGCTCGTCGAAGTGGCCGGGGCGGCGGGCGGCCATCCACATCTGCAGTGCCAGGCACACCACGGCCGACAGGGCGGTGCCGCGCGGACCACGGGTCGCGGCGGCCAGGGGCGGTACGGCGATGAGCATGAAGCTTACCGGCTCGCGGCCGTGGACGATGAATTCGGCGGCCAGGTCGACGATCACGGCGGCCAGCGGCAGCCACCACACCCACCCGCGTACCGACGGGGGCCGCAGTTCGGGGCGCACGCTCGGGCCGGTCACGGCGCGCCCCGGTCTCCGTGCCCGGATCTCGTGGTGCCGGCGGCCGATGTGCCGGGCGGTGCCTGACTGATCGCGGCGGGCAGCTCGGCCTCGACACGGGTGAGCTGGCGGGTGAGGCTGCGCAGCCACACGTCGAGGTCGACCAGCGCGGGCAGCGGCAGTTCGGTCGGTTCCGAGGGCATGTGCCGTGTCCGCTGCGGCGGCGGGCGCACGCCGTCGCACAGGGCGGCGAGCCGTTCGGCGGTCTCCGCGAGCGCGCGGGCGCCGGTCCGTACCCGGTCGGCGGCCTCCTGGGGCAGGGCGGTCGTGGACAGGTCGAAACGGGGCAGCCACTGGGCGCCGAGCAGGATCTGGTTGGTCGCGATGAGCAAGGCATGCCAGTCGGCGCGGACGGGCGCGTCGCTCCTCGGTTCACTGCGGAACTGGGCATAGGCGGACTCCGCGAGATGCAGCCGGTGCAGGACACGGAACGTGGACGGGGTCGGGACCGAACCCGGTGGCACGGCGGTCAGCACGCCGACGGTGCCCTTGATCAGCGGGCCGCACTCCCGCAGCAGCCCCGCCATGGTGCGGCGCACTTCCCTGCGGGCGCCGGCCGGCCAGGCGAGTGTCGCGCACAGCAGACCGATGGCGCTGCCGGTCACCACGTCCACGATCCGTGCCTCGGCCAGTCGCCAGGAGGACGGGGCGATCTGGGCGAACGCGGTGGACACCACCAGCGTGAACAGGGCCTGCGCCCAGGCGATGCCGAGCAGCGGCCCGAGCGAGAAGGCGATCAGCATGGCGGGCGCGAGGATCGCGGCGTAGGCCTCGGTGTGCCGGCCGAGGCCGACGAGCAGCGCGCCCGCAGCGACGGCGCCCACGAGGTTGCCGGTGACGGCCTGGCGGATGGCCGCCCAGGTCTCCCCCATCGTGGTCCGGCTCAGCGTGAGCACCGCGAGGAGCACCCAGAAGCCGTGGGTCAGATCGAGCGAACCGGCGACCAGCCGTGCGGCGGCCAGGGCCACGGCGATCCGCAGGGCGTTCTGGCACTGGACCGAGCTCAGCGTCAGGTTGCCCTTGATCCGCCGCGCCCATAGCCGGATCGTGGGCGCCTGGGTGTACCAGAAGAGCTCGCGCGGCTCGATCGGCGCGGTGCGCCGCCCCTCCAGGCCGACCCGTACGGCGATCTCCAGGATGCGCACCGACTCCGCGACGGCCAGCAGCGCCGCCTGCCGGCGCAGCACCGTCACCGGCGGTACCTCGTCGGCCGGGCCCGTCACCTGTCGGACCCGCGTCTGCTGGAAGGCGTCGATGGCCTTGTCCATCCGTTGCGGACCGGGAGCGGCGCGGCCCGTGTGCAGAGCGGCGACCGTCCTGTCGCACAAGGACACCACCTCCTTCAGCAGCGACCCGGAGGCCCGATCGGTACGGCCCCGGCCGCTGGCGGGTTCGCCCGCTCGGGCGCCGTATTGGACGAGTTCACGGAACTCGCCGGTCTCGGTGAGATGGGCCAGTTGTTCGAGCAGGCGCCGGGCGGCGGCCCCCGCCTGGGAGAGGCCGCGGACCGCGCGGCCCGCTCCCGCCGGGCGCTCCGCGGGCGGGATGTTGGACAGCCGCAGCCGCGCGCCCGCCTCCCGCAGGGCCTTGGGAGACAAGCCGGTACGCCCGGCGATGGTGTCTCTTGCCGTCGTGAGAGCCTCGGCAAGGGTGGTGCGGTAGGTCGGGTCCGGCGGCTGTGGCAGCAGGAACAGCTCGCACAGGGCCAGCACCACCACGCCGAAGGTGAGCCCCGCGAGCCGCAGCCCTAGGGTGTCGGGTGCGTACGGCGGGAAGCAGGCCAGGATGTAGAAGAGCTGGAGTCCCGGCGCCGCGCCGGCCGGACGTGGGCCCGCGATCGACGCGAAGGCGAGCAGGAAGCCCACGGCGAGCATGCCGAGCACGGCCGCCCAGGTCGTCACCGCCAGTACGGTTCCGAGGGCCACCAGGAGCAGGCCGACGGGCAGCGCCTTCAGCATCACCTCGGCCCGTCGCCGCCCGGATCCGGGGATCGGGGACAGCAGGCCGAGGGAGATCGGCGCGAACAGGGAGTACAGCGCCAGCACCGGTTCGTCGAGCCCGTACACGAAGGTGTAGAACCCCGTGGCCGCGGCGAGGGTCACCCGCACCGACCGGTGCAGGATCGCCGTCCGTTCCGCCCGGCCCTTCACGGCACACGCCCGCCGCGTGGCGCCCGTGTGCCGAGCGGCGGGACTCTGCCGAGGACGACGAGCCGGTGGCGTACGGCCATGACGACCAGGGCAGCCGCCAGGAGCACCACTCCCGAGAACCGCAGGATGGCGTCGTACGCGGCCTCGGGCGAGCGCTCCGGCACCATCGCGGTGATCGCGGTCGCGGCGCCGGCCAGCGCGACTCCGCCCAGCGTGACCAGGAAGGTCAGCAGCACGCCCGAGGCCTCGCCGGCCCGTTCGGGCGACACGACCTGCTGGGTGGCCACGCTGGCAAACGTCCAGCCGAGACCGAGGCCCAGCCCGCACCAGGCGAACACCGGAACGTACAGCCACCAGGCCGTGACACTGCTGAGCGCGAACAGGCCGGTGCCGGCGATCGCTCCGGCCAGTGCCATCACCGCCGTCGGCCGCAGGCGCCCGGACAGCCGTGCGCCGAGCGGTCCGCTGAGTGCCACGAGCACGGCCGGTGCCAGGAACACCACGCCGGCGTCGAGTGGTGACAGTCCCCGCACCTGTTGGAGGTACAGCGTCGACACGAAGACGGTGACGGCGTAGGCCATGTTGGTGACGGTTCCCGAGCCCGTCACCAGGACGTAGGACGTGTTGCGGAACAGCCGCAGATCGATGAGGGGATGCCGGGCACGCCGTTCCCGCCACAGGAACAGCGCGCCCGCGACGGCGGCGATCGCCAGCAGGGTGAGCGTGCGGGCGTGGTCCCAGCCCCAGACGCTGCCGCGCTCGACGGCCAGCGTGAGCGCCGCCAGGGCGCACACGACGGTCAGGCCACCGGCCAGGTCGAGTTGGCGTGGGGCGGTCGGATCCCGGGAGTCGGGGACATACCGGTACGCCACGACCAGCGCGAGCAGGCTCAGCGGTGCGAGGAGCCAGAAGATCCAGCGCCAGCCGGGCCCTTCGGTGAAGCCGCCGCCCACGAACGGCCCCAGTGCCGTGCCCACGTTGGCGATCCCGAACGCCGCTCCCAGGGCGCGTGCCCGGGTCGTGTCCCCGAAGGCGTTGGAGATGACGGAGACCGACACCGGGAACACGAATCCCGCGCCGACGCCCTGCACGATCCGTGCCACGACGAGCGTCCAGAGGTCCGGCGCGAGCGCACAGCCGACCGACCCGGCCGCGAACAGCGCCGTCCCGCCGAGCAGGGCGCCCCTCCGGCCGAAGACATCGCCGACCCGGCCGCCCACGATGAAGCAGCAGCCGATGGAGAGCATGTACGCCGAAAGCGTCCACTGGGCGGTCGACGCCGTGACATCGAACTCGTCGGCGATCCCGGGGACGGCCAGGTTCAGCGCGAAGAAATCCAACTGGATGCAGAACAGGGCAACCGCGACCGCGATGAAGGCTCCTGTCCGCGCGGCCTGCGAAGACTCAGCGCGCATGAGCACGTTCCTCTCGTGCCGACGCGCCGCCGCGGCGTCGTGGTCGGGCCGGGCAGGCGATCCACTGCCCATTGTCGGCCGACCCTGTGGGGACCGCAGCCCGACGATTGCCTACGGCAGGATGGAGTCGACGTAGCCGCCGTCCACGCGCACCGCGCCGCCGGTGGTGGCCGAGGCCTGGTCGGAGCTGAGGTAGACCACCATGTTGGCGATCTCCTCCGGTTCGATCAGGCGCTGCAGCAGGCTCTGCGGCCGGTGCTCACGCATGAAGGCACGCTGGGCCTCGTCCCAGGGCAGGTCGCGGTCGACGAGTTCGTAGACGAAGTCCTCCACGCCGCCCGTGTGGGTGGGCCCGGCGATGACGGAGTTCACGGTCACCCCCGTGCCGGCCGCCTGCTTGGCGAAGCCCCGGCTGACGGCGAGCAGCGCGGTCTTGGACATGCCGTAGTGGATCATCTCCGCCGGAGTCACGATCGCCGAGTCGCTGGAGATGTACTGCACCCGTCCCCAGCCGCGTTCGGCCATGCCCGGCAGGAACATCCGCGTGAGCCGTACGGCGGTCAGCACGTTCACCTCGAAGTAGCGCCGCCACTCCTCGTCGGTGATCTGGAGTGGGTCGGCGCTGCCGAAGATGCCGAGGTTGTTGACGAGGATGTCCACGTCCGGCACCGTCTCGGCCACGCGGTCCGCGCCCTCCTGCGTGGTGACGTCCGCCGGCACCGGCACCCACTCGGCGCCGGGCACCTCCCGGGCCAGCTCGGCGACACTCTGCTCCACCCGTTGCGGATTGCGCCCGTTGACGCCCACTCGGGCCCCGGCGCGGGCCAGACCGACGGCGATCGCCGCGCCGATGCCCTGGGTGGAACCGGTGACCAGTGCGGTACGGCCCTTCAGATCGATCTGCATGCCTGGCAGCCCCTTTCGCGTGCGGATGTGATCGAGGAGTACCCGGGAGATTGATTGCGTACGCGCGCTATGCGCAATCGCAGTCATTTTCTTCGCGCAATCAACTGAGGCGCCTGAGTGGGTGTTCTCCCGCTCGGGACGCCCTAGGTGCTTCCGGGTTTCGCGGGCACGCAGATGTACGCCAGGACTGCCGCGGTCAGATAGGCGAACGCGCCGATCCCCATGCTGATGCGCAGCCCGGTGCCGTGGTCGACGGCCGTGGCGAGCAGGCTGCCGCCGAGTGCCACACCGGTGGCGCTGCCGATCTGGCGGGTGGTGTTGAACAGGGCGGAGGCGGTGCCCGAGTAGGCCGGAGGCGCGGCACCTATCACGGTGGCGGTCGAGCCGGTGAGGGCGAAGGAGGTGCCGAATCCCGCGGCCATCATCGGGGCCACCAGCAGCGCGTAGGCGGGGTCGGCTCCCGCCGCGGCCCAGCCTGCCAGTCCCAGGGCGGCCAGGAGCATGCCGGAGATCACCAGCGGACGGTCGCCGGAGCGACGGGTCAGCCGTCCGGACACAACGGAGGCGAACATGGTCATCGCCACCGCCGGGAACAGCGCGAGACCGGTCTCGAGGGCGCTGTAGCCGCGCTCGTGCTGGAAGTCCAGGCTGGCGGTGAACACCATGCCGTAGAAGCCGAAGTTGAACAGCAGCCCGATGGCGGCCCCGCCGCTCATCGCGCGTGAGCGCAGCAGGTTCAACGGTAGGACGGGCGACCGGGCGAGCCACTCACGCACCGCGAACGCCGCGACGGCCAGTACCGCCAGGCCCAGCCCCGCGAGCACGGCCGGATCGGACCAGCCCCGCCGCCCGGCCTCGTTCAGCCCCGCCGTGAGCAGGGCCACCGCCGCCACGACCGCGCACTGCGCCGGCCAGTCCAGGGCGCGGTCGGCGCGCCGGGGTGAGGGTGCCACGTGCCGCAGCGTCAGGGCGAGACAGGCCGCGCCGACGGGCAGGTTGATGAGGAACACCCAGCGCCAGCCCACCGTGGAGACGAGCAGCCCTCCCAGCAGCGGGCCGGCCGAGGCCGCGATGCCCGCCATCGAACCCCACAGCCCGAAGGCCCGTGCGCGTGCGGCGGATGCCGGGTAGGCCTGCTGGAGCAGAGCGAGGGATCCGGGCACGATCAGTGCCGCGCCGAGTCCCTCCAGGAGGCGGGCCACCACGAGGAATGGGGAGTTGGGCGCCAGGGCGCACGCGGCCGAGGACACCGTGAACACGGCCACGCCCGAGCAGAAGACCCGGCGGTTGCCCAACCGGTCGCCCAGCGCACCACCGGTCAGCAGGAATCCGGCGAAGACCAGCGTGTACCCGTCGGTGATCCACTGGATGCCGGTGAGGGAGGCCGACAGCTCCCGGCCGATCACCGGCACGGCGACGTTGATGACCGTCACGTCCAGGATCACCATGAAGTACCCGGCGCAGACGGCCAGCAGCGGTGCCCAGGACCGGCGTTCGGGCTCAGGGGCGGGCTCGGAGGAGGGCAATGGTTCGAGTCCTGTAAATCCTTTAAGTCCTGTGAGTCCTATATCGACGGCCACAGTAGAGGATCTACAGGGCATCGCGATGGATGGCTCCCTGGCGCGAACGCTTGAGGCCGAGGTGACAAGTAGAGGGTGTGACCGTGCTCGACGGTCACGGGGGGGTCCCATGACATCGGAATCGACACGACCGTCGGAGCGGGACGGCGATGATGCGCCGGCCCGCGCCACGCACGACCCGGCGGCCTTCGAAGCGCTGGTCACCCACCACTCGGTGGCGCTGCACGGATATCTGCCGCGCCGGGCACCCACCGTCGCCGACGATCTACTCTCCGAGGTCTGACTCCCGGCCTACGCGAGCCGCGGCACCTCAAGCTACCGGAGCATGGCGTGCGGCCGAACCCGGCCGGTCGGGGTCGTCGCAAGGCGGTCGGACGAGAGCGCCGTGAGTCTCCCGTGCCATGCTGAGTGGAGGGCCCGACCGGGGCGCACCCAAGAGGTGGAGTAGGCGATGGACTGGTCTCGGTTCGCGCAGCAGATGGCGTCGATGGCCCGGGATCTTCTGGCCCAGGAGTCCGTGGACGCCACGCTGGAGCGGATCACCAGCTCCGCGATCGAGCTGGTGGAGGGCTGCGACGCGGCCGGGATTCTGGTGGTGCAGAGCAAGAAGGTCCAGACGCTCGCGCCCACGCAGGAGCTCGTCGTCGAAAGTGACCGGCTGCAGGAGCGGCTGGGTGAGGGCCCGTGCTTCGATGCCGCCCTGACCAGGCTGGGCGAGCGGGTGTTCCGTATCCCCGACTTCAACGTGGAGCAGCCGAAATGGCCCAAGTTCGCGCCCGCCGCCCATCGGCTCGGCGTGGGCAGCATGATGGGTTTCCTGCTGTACACGGAGGACGAGGATCTCGGCGCGCTGAACGTCTACTCCTACAAGCCCGGTGCCTTCACCGAGGCCAGCGAACTGGCCGGCTGGTTGCTGGCCTCGCACGCCGCGGTCGCCTTCTCCAGCGCCCGCGCTCACGCCCAGATGGAACACGCCGTCGCCACGCGCCACATGATCGGTGAGGCCATGGGCATCCTCATGGGCAGCCACCGCTTGACGGAGGAGCAGGCGTTCGACGTTCTGCGCCGCTACTCGCAGCAGAACAACGTAAAGCTGCGTGAGGTCGCCCGCCTGGTCTGCGAGCGGGGCGGCCTTTCCTGACCGCGGGTGACGGCGGCTCCCCCGGCTCACGGTCTGAACCAGAGGAGCCTGGCCGGGCCAGCCCCCATGGGTAACGCCGCTGAAACCCGGCTTTCCCACCAAGTCCCCAGCCCGCACTGTTTCACTCGGCCCGACGCCCGGCACTCTCGGCTCAGCTCGGCCAGTCGCGCGGCCGAATAAGCGGTGGAGACGAGACGGTTCGTTTTGTTATGGTGGGCGCATGGCCTTCTTCTACTTCCTCTGAGTCCGGGCACGGCCCACGTCGCCGTCACCGCCGCCCGTAGACCCTTCGCATCCCAGGGGAAGTCACATGCGCGAACGCGCCCATACCGCCATGCCCGCTGCCGTGGCGCAGCTGTCCGTCAAGGACGTCACCAAGAACTACGGCACCCGGACCGTCCTCGACCAGGTCTCCTTCACCGTCCGCCCGGGCGAGAAGGCCGCCGTCATCGGCGAGAACGGCTCCGGCAAGTCCACCCTGCTGCGGCTGCTCGCCGGGGCCGAGGCGCCGGACGCCGGGGAGTTCACCGTCGGCTTCCCCGGCGGCATCGGGCACCTCACGCAGACCCTCGACCTCGACCCGGACTGCACCGTGCGGGACGCCGTCGACCTCGCCCTCGCCGAGCTGCGCGACATGGAGCGGAGGTTGCGCGCGGCGGAGGAAGGCCTCGGTGAGGCGTCGGAGGACGAACTCGCCGCGTACGGTGAGCTGTTGATCGCGTACGAGGAACGCGGCGGATACGAGGCGGACGTACGCGTCGACGCCGCTGTGCGCGGCCTCGGGCTCGACGGCATCACCCGCGACCGGGTGCTCGGTTCACTGTCCGGCGGCGAGCAGTCGCGGCTGGCGCTGGCCTGCGTGCTGGCCGCCGCCCCCGAGCTGCTGCTTCTCGACGAACCGACGAACCATCTCGACGCGGCGGCCGTGCACTGGCTCCAGGAGCACCTGCGAGCACACCGCGGCACGGTCGTCGTGGTCACCCATGACCGTGGCTTCCTGGAGCGCGTCGCCACCACGATCCTGGAGGTGGACCGGGACGCACGCACGGTGCACCGCTTCGGCGACGGCTGGGCCGGTTACCGCGCCGCGAAGGCCTCCGCCCGGCGACGTGCGGAGCAGGAACACCGTGAGTGGCTGGAGGAAGTGGCGCGGATCGAGGAGCTGCTCGACGCCGCCGGGAGGCGGCTGGCCGGCACCGGCAAGGATCCCCGGCAGGGCTTCGGCAAGCACCGGCGCTCGCACGAGGCGAAGCTCGGCGGGCAGGTGCGCGCGGCCCGCGAGCGGCTGGCCCTACTGCGGCGGAACCCGGTGTCGGCGCCGCCGGAACCGCTGCGGTTCACGGCGGCACTGTCGCCGGGCGACGGGCACTCTCCGGACCGCCCGCTCGCCGAGCTCGACGGCGTGGTGGTCGGCGAGCGGTTGCGTTTGGACGGGCCACTGACCGTCGCACCCGGTCAGCGGCTGCTGGTCACCGGCGAGAACGGGGCGGGCAAGACGACGCTGCTGCGCGTCCTGGCCGGCGAACTGGAGCCGGACCAGGGCACGGTACGGCGCCCCGCCCGGATCGGATACCTCGCACAGGAGCTGCCCGCCCGCTCCACGCGGCTTCCGCTGCTCGCCGCCTTCGCGGCCGGGCGGCCGGGACTGCCGGACGAGTACGCCGAGCGGCTGCTGGCGCTGGGCCTGTTCCGCGAGGAGGACCTGCACGTCCCGGTCGCGGCGCTGTCCGCGGGCCAGCAGCGGCGGCTCCAGCTCGCCCGTCTCGTGACCCGGCCCGCGGACCTCCTCGTACTCGACGAGCCGACGAACCATCTCGCGCTCGACCTCGTCGAGGACCTGGAGGCGGCGCTGGCGGCCTACCCCGGAGCGGTGGTGGCGGTCTCGCACGACCGCGGCTTCCGTGAGCAGTTTCCGGGAGAGCGGCTGGAGTTGTGCGCCGGACGCAGGTGCTGACGCTGCCGGGGCGCGACACTTCGCGCCCCGCCGGGAGGGCCTTGGAGCCGGATCCCGATTTCGACGGCGGTCGTACTATGGCCTCACCGCATCGATACCGTCCAAAGATCGACACCACCTGAAGGAGTCACCGTGGCCCGCCCCCGCACCGCCGCCCGGACAGTGGAGCATCCCAACCTGTCGGAGGTCTCGCTCCAGCAGGTCCTGGACGCGCTGGTCGATCCGGTCCGGCGCACGGTGGTGTTCCAACTCGCCCGGGCGGATGCGGACATGAGCTGCGGCTCCTTCGAGGCGCCGGTGTCGCTGTCGACGCTCACCCATCACTTCAACGTGCTGCGCGAGGCCGGGGTGATCCGGCAGTACTACAAGGGCACGGCGAAGCTGAACACGCTGCGCACGGAGGAGATGGAGGAGCGGTTCCCCGGCCTGCTCTCGGCCGTGGTGGACGCGGCCACGGCGGAGGAGACGGCGAGCACGACCTGAGTCGGCAAGGGCGTTTCGAGGGTGCCTATTTCGATGCCGCTCAAAATTTGACGGTCATCGAACCTTGGGGCAGGGTTGAGCCTGCGCACCGAGCCGATTCGGTGCGCCTCACCGAACCCTGCTCCAAGGACGGAAGCGCCATGGCAACCCTCGTACAGTTCGACCGGACCGGCGGCCCCGAGGTCCTGACCCTCCGCGACGTCGAAGTCGGCGCCCCGGGCGCCGGAGAGGTACGGATCCGCGTCGACGCGATCGGCCTGAACCGGGCCGAGATCATGTACCGCGCGGGCGCCTACTTCTACGAGCCGGTCTTCCCCTCCACGCTCGGCTACGAGGCAGCGGGCGTCGTCGAAGCGGTCGGCGAGGGCGTGGACGGTCTCGCCGAGGGGGACCCGGTCGCGGTCGTGCCGGCGTTCCTCCAGACCGACTACGGCACCTACGGCGACCACGTGATCGTCCCGGCCTCCGCGGTCGTGCCCCGCCCCGCGAACATCGACCCCGTCCGGGCGGCCGCCGTCTGGATGGCCTACGTCACCGCCTACGGCCCGCTCGCCGAGAGCGGTCATGTGGGGCCGGGCGACCACGTCCTGATCACCGCGGCCTCCAGCAGCGTCGGACTGGCCGCCATCCAGATCGCCCGGCACATCGGTGCCGTCCCGATCGCGACCACACGGGGCGCCGGCAAGAAGCAGCGCCTCCTGGACGCCGGCGCGGCTCATGTCGTCGTCACCGACGAGGAGGACCTGCCCGCCCGCGTCAAGGAGATCACCGGCGGCGAAGGCGTCCGCCTGGCCTTCGACCCGATCGCCGGGCCGGGCGTCGAGACCATCGCCCAGGGCATCGCTCCCGGCGGGTTCCTCGTGGTCTACGGCGCGCTCGACCCGCGCCCCACCCCGCTGCCCAACGCTCAGTCATACCCGGCGCTGACCAGCAGCACGTACACCCTCTTCGAGATCACCACGAACCCCGAGCGGCTGCGCCGCGCGGTCGCGTTCGTGAACGCGGGGCTCGCCTCGGGGTCCTTCACCCCGGTCGTCGACCGCACCTTCGACCTCGCGGACATCACCGAGGCCCACCGTTATATGGCGGCGGGCGACCAGGTCGGCAAGATCGTCGTCACGGTGCGGCACGCGGACGGCGCGGCGTAACCGGGTTCAGGAGGACGCCGCTCCCCACTCGTGGGCCAGGGCGGCGGCCTCACCGCGGGAGCTGACGCCGAGCTTCTCGAGGATGTTCGCGACATGGAACTTCACCGTGGACTCGCTGATGTGCAGGTCCTGCGCGATGTCCCGGTTGCGGCGGCCCCGCGCGAGGTGACGCAGCACCTCCAGCTCCCGTTCGCCCAGCGCGGTAAGCGGGTCCTCGCGCGGGGTCTGCGGCGGGGCCAGCGGCACCCGGACCGTCACCGTCGTGCCCCAGCCGGGCACCGCGTCGAGGTCGACGTGCCCGCCCAGTGCCGACAGACGCTCGCCGACGCGGCGCCGGTCCAGCGCGGCGCGGGAGAGGATGCCCGGCCCGTCGTCCCGTACGGTGGCGCGCAGTTCGTCGGCGTCGGCCTTCCAGGCGATGTGGACCCGCCGCACGGTCTGCTCCTCGCCGGCCTCGCCCGGCACGGGCCCTCGCCCCTGGTCGTCCAGGGCGGCATGGACGACAGCGCGGACCACGGCCTGGGCGGTGTTGGACACATCGGCGGGCAGCACCCGGTCCGCGCCCTCCTCCGCGCCGGGGGTACCCAGGTCCAGGCGTACGCCCCGGGCGCGCAGCGACGGACGCAGCGAGTCCGCGAGGCGGGCGAACGCGTGGTCCGTCCGCTCCTCCACCAGGGCCTGGTCCCGCTCGCCCTGGCTGCGCAGGTCGATCAGCGCCACGGAGGCCAGGTCGATGGCGCGGGACCGGGCCGTCGCGTCGTCGAGGTCCCTGCGGCGCAGGACCTCGAGCAGGGCCGTGAGCGAGGCTCCGTGCGCGTCGCCGAGCTCGGCGATGGCCGCCGCGCGGGCCGCGGCCGCCGCCCGTGCCGGGCCCAGCGTGCCCGGGACCGCCTCCATGCCCATGCGTTCGCGGTGCGCGGTCACCAGATCCCACATCGCCTGCGCGAAGGCGAGCCGGTTGGCCGGGACGGGAGTGTCCTCGGTGCGGATGAGCACCAGCCAGGCGCCTCGTTCGGTGACGTCGCTGGCGAGTACCAGTACGGGCACCTCGGCGCCCGCCATCCGGCCCCGCCCCTGCCAGGTGCCCCGGACCGGCACGTGTTCCCGCAGCGCCGCCACGTCGGCGGTGGTGATGACGGATCCCGAGCGGCCCGGCGAGGCGCCGTGGGTCTTGAAGGGCGAGAACGAGCAGTTGCTCGCCAGCTCGGCCGCCCCCATGTGCGGGATGACCTCGGCGAGCACGGCGGAGAGCCGCGGCAGCGTCTCGCTCAGCGGTGCGCGGATCACGTCGACTGCTCCGGAGAGGTCCATGCACACCACCGTAACCAGCCACTTCCCCGGCCGGCCTGTCCCTTCGGCCAGCCCGGACCGGCCGAAAGGACAGCGGGGTGGAAGGAGGTGCCGACCAACCATGGAGCCGTTGCCACGGTCCTCCGCTCAGCGACGGGCCGCACATTTACCGATCATGAGGAGTGCGTGACATGAAGGCGATCGTCTATGAGGAGTACGGCAGCCCGGACGTGCTGCGGTTCGCCGAGTTCGAGGAGCCGCACGCGGGTCCCGGCCAGGTGCGGATCCGGGTGAGGGCGGCGGCGGTCAACCCCGTCGACCACAAGATCCGGGGCGGTTGGGTGCCCTTCCTGGGCCCCTCCTCCTTCCCCGCGGTCCCCGGTATCGAGGCCGCCGGAGTCGTCGACGAGGTCGGCGAGGGCGTGACCGGGGTCTCGGTGGGGGACGACGTCCTCGGCTGGACGGAGACCGGCGCCTACGCGCCGTACGCCCTGCTGAACAGTTTCGCCGCCAAGCCCGCCGGGCTGGACTGGGAGACGGCCGCCGCGCTGCCCGTGGCCAGTGAGACGGCGAGCGAGGTGCTGGACCTGCTCGGTCTCGCGGAGGGCGAGACGTTGCTGTTGCACGGTGCCGCGGGTGCGGTCGGTTCGCTCGCCGTGCAGTTGGCCGTGGCGCGGGGCGTGACCGTCGTCGGCACCGCGTCGCCCGGCAACCACGACCACCTGCGTGCGCTCGGCGCGCTGCCCGTCGCCTACGGCGAGGGTCTTGCCGACCAGGTCCGGGCGGTGGCACCGCAGGGCGTGGACGCGGTGTTCGACGCGGCCGGTTCGGGCGATCTGCCGGTCCTGATCGAGCTGCGCGGGACCACCGACCGCATCGTCACCATCGCCGACCCGCAGGCCGCGGAGCACGGTGTCACCTTCCACGCCGGCGGCACACACCCCGCGGGCACCCTCGCCGAGCACGCCCGCCTGGCGGCCGAGGGCCGACTGCGGATCCGCGTCGCCGAGAGCCGCCCTCTCGCGGACGCCGTACAGGTCCACGAGCGCAGCGAAGCGGGACATGTTCCGGGCAAGCTGATCCTCGTGCCCTAGGCCCCTGCCGTTCGGATCAGCCCGGCTGCGAGGATCGGTTCCTCCTGGCCGAGCCGAGCGGGGCCTGGTGCGTGCCAGGCCCCGCGTCGCCGGGATGATCCGAACGACAGGGCCCAGTCGTCGACGGGCCACGCGAGACGGCCTCTCGCCCAGCCATCGTGCGTTGTTCGATCCGGCGCAGGGCGGGACAGTCTCGGCGGTCCGGAACTCTCGCAGCTCGCGACACCTCCGCCCCATCGTCCTAAGGGACTGTTAGGACTTGGTTCGCGATCTTGAACGGCCCTGTCGTGCGGTCGACTCTGTGTGCTCCCAGGCCGCAGACAAGGGAGTTCTCGATGGCCACACAGACCACGGCCGCAGGCGCGCGGGACTCGCGCCACGGCGAGCGCAGAGTCGTCAGCAACATCCTGCGCGGATCGATCGGCAACCTGATCGAGTGGTACGACTGGTACGCGTACACGGCGTTCAGCGTGTACTTCGCCGCCGCGTTCTTTCCGTCCGGCGACCAGACCGCCCAACTGCTGAACACCGCCGCCGTGTTCGCCGTCGGCTTCCTGATGCGGCCGATCGGCGGCTGGGTGCTGGGGCGGTACGCCGACCGCCGGGGGCGGCGCGCCGCACTGACGCTGTCGGTGACGCTGATGGCGGCCGGTTCCCTGATCGTGGCGCTGACCCCGTCGTACGACGCGATCGGTGTCGTCGCGCCGGTGCTGCTGGTGGCGGCTCGGTTGCTGCAAGGTCTGTCGGTCGGCGGGGAGTACTCGACGTCGGCCACCTACATGTCGGAGGTGGCCTCGCCCGGCCGGCGCGGCTATTACTCCAGCTTCCAGTACGTCACGCTCATCGCCGGCCAGCTGACGGCGCTCGGGCTGCAGATCATCCTCCAGCAGGCGCTCAGCGGGACGCAGATGGAGGCGTGGGGCTGGCGGATCGCGTTCGTCGTCGGTGCCGCCGGGGCCATCGTCGTGCTGTGGCTGCGGCGCGGCATGGACGAGTCGGAGAGCTTCGAGCGGGCGGCCGCCGAGAGCGAGGAGAAGCAGGACGGTGAGCCGGCGCGCGGCAGCCTGCGGATGCTGCTGTCCTACCCCCGGCAGTGCCTGGTCGTCGTCGGACTGACCATGGGCGGCACGCTGTTCTTCTACACGTACACCACCTACCTGCAGAAGTTCATGGTCAACACCAGCGGCATCGCCAAGCCGACGGCGGCCTGGATCAACTTCTTCGCGCTGCTGGTGTTCGTGCTGCTCCAGCCGATCATGGGGCTGCTCTCCGACCGGGTCGGGCGGCGTCCGATGCTGATCGCGTTCGGCGTGCTGGGCGCCGTGGTCGTGGTGCCGTCGCTCACCCTCCTTTCGCACACCAGCGATCCGGTGTACGCGTTCCTGCTCATGGTCGGCCCGCTGGCGGTCAGCTCCCTGTACACCTCGATCAGCGCGGTGGTGAAGGCGGAGCTGTTCCCTACGTCGATCCGGGCGCTGGGCGTCGGGCTGCCGTACGCGCTGACCGTGGCCGTGTTCGGCGGGACCGCCGAGTACGTCGCCCTGTGGTTCAAGGACGCCGGTCACGAGAGCTGGTACTTCTACTACGTCACCGCCTGTGTCCTGATCTCGCTGCTCGTCTACATTCGGATGCGCGAGACGTCGGACGGATCGCCGCTGGAGAGCGAGGCCAAGGACTGACCGGGAGGGTGGCGAGCGTGCACGTACTGCTGGCCGAGGACGACGACGGGGTCGCCGGTGCGCTGACCGAGGTCCTGTACGAGCACGGTCATCTGCCCACCCGGGTGCGGCGCGGCGAGGAGGTCCTCGCCCGCCACCGCCAGGCCGATGTGCTGCTGCTCGACCTGGGCCTGCCCGACCTCGACGGCCTCGAGGTGCTGCGCAAGCTGCGTGCGGTGAGCCGTCTTCCGGTGGTGGTGCTCACCGCGCGGGGCGACGAGCGGTCGGTGGTGCGGGGCCTGCGGCTCGGCGCCGACGACTACCTGGTCAAACCGGTACGGCTGGCCGAGCTACTGGCCCGTATCGAGGCCGTCACCCGCCGCGCCGCCACCCCGGCCGCGCCGGCGACGCGCACGGTGCGCGCGGGTGACGTCGAAGTCGATCTCGACGCCCGCCGGGTGACGGTGGGCGGTGCCGATGTGCGGCTGACCACCAAGGAGTTCGCGGTGCTGGCCGCGCTGGCGGCCCGTGCCGGTACGGCCGTCAGTCGCCAGCAGCTGATGGACGAGGTGTGGGGCGATGCCTATCTGGCGGTGTCCCGCTCGCTCGACGTGCATCTCACCCAGCTGCGGGCCAAGCTCGGACGCCCGGAGGTGCTGACGACCATCCGCGGTTTCGGCTACCGGTTCGGCGGCTGACCCGGGCCATGCGTACTCGGGTGCTGACCGTCGTCCTGGCCTTCGCGGTGCTCGCGGTGGCCGGTTTCGCCGTGCCCCTGCTCGGCGTCACCGCCACCCAGCGCACCGAGCAGCTCGTCGCGGCCCGCACCGGTGACCTCGACCGCTTCGCCGGGCTGGCCGGGCAGGCCGCGGAGAGGGGTGACACCGGCGTGCTGACCGCCGAGGTGAGCCGGTACTCCGAGCTGTACGGCGAGGCGGTCGTGGTCGTCGACCCCCGGCGCGCCCCGGTCGTGCAGAGCGGCGGCATGCGCGCCGCGGACCCGGCCGTCGCCAGGCTGATCGACGCGGCGCTGCGCAACCAGCGCGTGGCACCCGGGGGCACCCTGCGCCCCTGGTCGCGCGGCACCGCACTGCTCGCCCGCCCGGTGGGCACCGGCACCCGGGTGTCCGGCGCCGTGGTGCTGCGGGCCTCGGTGCGGGCCGCCGCCGACGACATCGCGCTGCGCTGGGCGCTGGTCCTGGCCGGGGCGGGCCTGTTCGCGGTGGCCTGCGTGCTGCTCGCCCGCGCCGCCACACGGTGGGTCGTACGCCCCCTGCATCACCTGGACCGGGCGGTCGGCACGCTGGCGGCCGGGTTGCCGGCCGAGCACGCGCGGGCCGGCGGGCCGCCCGAACTGCGGCAGCTGGCCACGGGCTTCAACCGGATGGCCGACGCGGTGACCACCGCGCTGGAACAGCAGCGCCGTCTGGTGGCCGACACCTCCCACCAGCTGCGCAACCCGCTCGCCGCGCTGCGCCTGCGCATCGACTCCCTCCAGCTCCGCCTGCCCGACTCCGCCACTCGCACCTACACAGGCGTCACGGCCGAACTCGAACGCATGGAGCTCCTTCTCGACGACCTGCTCGCCCTCGCGAACGCCGAGCACCGCGCCGGAGAGCTGGCCGTGACGGACGCGCCGGAAGCGTGCTGCGACGCGACGACGGTCGCCGTCGCCCAGGCACAGCTGTGGCACCCGGTGGCCGAACAGGCCGGAGTCCGCCTCGACTCCGTGCCCGGTCCCCGCGTCCCCATGGCCTGCTCGGAGGCCGAACTGGCCCAGGTCGCCGACATCCTGCTCGACAACGCGATCAAGTACGCGGGGCGCGGCGCCCGCGTCGCCACTCGCTGCTTCACCGACGGCCCGGACGCGGTGTTCGAGGTACGGGACGACGGTCCGGGCCTCGTCACGGCCGAACTCCGCCAGGCGGGCACCCGCTTCTGGCGTTCGGAGCGCCACCGGGACGTACGCGGCAGCGGACTCGGTCTGGCGATCGCCGAGCAGTTGGCGGCCGGCCGGGGCGGGCGCGTCGAGTTCGCGTCGGCGCGGCCGCACGGCCTGCGGGTCCAGGTCATACTCCCGCGCGCCGGAGACGAGGCACCCTCGGCGAAGGACCGCACACCACGACCACCCTCGTCGAAGGGCCGTACGCCATGACCGGCCCGGCTCGCCGCACCGCCCTGCGCGCGGCCCTCGCGGCGGCGTGCACCGGAGTGCTCGCGGCCGCCGGGACGGCCGACGCACGGCACGCGGACCGAGGCCCGCAGGGCAGGCTGCGGATCGCGACCGGCGAGTCCGGCAACTTCTACGCCGCCTTCGGGCGACTGCTCGCCGACCAGGTGCGGGCGGCCTACCCCCGGCTGTCCTGCGAGGTGATCAACAGCGAGGCCAGCGTCGCCAACATACGGCTGCTGCAGACGGGCCGGGCCGAGGTGGCGCTGGCCCTGGCCGACATCGCGTGGGCCGCGCACGCGGGCTCGGCACCGTTCGGCCGCCCGGTGCCGCTGCGGGCGATCGGCCGGGTCTACGAGAACTACCTTCAACTGGCCGTGCGCGCCGACACACCGATCCACACCGTCGCCGACCTGGCGGGGCGCACCGTTTCGCTGGGCGCGCCCGCATCCGGCGGTGCCGTGCTCGGCGACCGCCTGCTGAGCGCCGCGGGCCTGACCCCGGGCACCGACGTCCTCGTCCGCCACCTGTTGCTGCCGCGGGCGGCCCGGGCGATGCGGGACGGGACGATCGACGCCCTCCTGGTGTCGGGCGGCATTCCGCTGCCGACGCTCTCCGCCCTCGACACCCGGCGCGGCATCCGCCTGCTGCCCCTGGCCGACCTGCTCCCCCGTCTGCGCGCCGGTACGGATCGCTACGGATCGGGTCTCGAGGCGGTGACGGTGCCGGCGGGCACATACCGGGGCACACCCGAAGTGACCACCATCGGCGTGGCCAACCTCCTGCTGTGCCGCCCCGACCTGCCGTCCCCCGTCGCCGCGGCCCTCACCGACGTTCTGGTGCGCCGCGCCACCCATCTCGTCCCGACGACGTCCCTGGGCACGCAGTTCCTCGACGCCCGAAGCCTGATCTCGACGGGCGCCGTGCCGCTGCATCCCGGGGCGGTGGTGGCGTATCGGGAGCTGCACGGCTAGCCGAACGAGGCAGGCCTGGTGTGCTTCCCGCCCCCACGCCTGACCTATCTTGGCCTGCATGCAGGCATACACGATCGGCCAGGCCGCACGGCTGCTCGGCGTGAGCCCGGACACCGCGCGGCGGTGGGCGGACGCGGGGCGGGTGGCGACCCACCGGGACGAGGGCGGCAGGCGGCTCATCGACGGGAAGGACCTGGCCGCCTTCTCGGTCGAGCTGGCCAAGGGCGGCAGCGGCGAGGAGGACGCCTCCTACACCTCGGTGCGCAACGCCTTTCCCGGCATCGTCACCGCGATCAAGCTGGGTGACGTGGCGGCGCAGGTGGAGATCCAGGCCGGGCCGCACCGGCTGGTGTCGCTGCTGACCCGGGAGGCCGTGGAGGAGTTGGGACTGGAAGTGGGGATGGAGGCCACCGCCCGGGTGAAGTCGACGAACGTGCACATCGACCGCGTGTGAGCGCGGCGGGCGGTGGTCCCCACGGTCACCGGCTGACCGAGTAGGAAAGGGCGCCGGTTCCGGCGAGAGCACCCCCGTCCACGATCAGGTACTCGTCACGGATCGGGCGGCCCGCGAACCAGGACTCCAGGATCTCGCGGGTGCCTGCGGCGTAGCGGGCCTGCGCGGAGAGGGAGGAGCCCGAGATGTGCGGGGTCATGCCGTGGTGCGGCATGGTGCGCCAGGGGTGGTCGGCGGGGGCGGGCTGCGGGTACCAGACGTCGCCCGCGTAGCCCGCCAACCGGCCGCTGCGCAGGGCGCGGTCGACCGCGTCGCGATCGACGATCTTCGCCCCAGTTCGAACTCCGCCAGGCCGTGCGTGATCTGCGCCGAGGACAGCGACTCCAGGGCCACCGCGGCGCGCGGATGGCGCTCGCAGAAAGGGGTGGTCGGGAGGGAGGCGACCGGCAGCGCCGTGGGTACGACACCCAGCCGCAGGGTGCCGGTCAGACCTCCGCGCAGCGCCGACAGCTCCTGTCGCAGCGCGTCCTGCTCGGCGAGGATGCGGTGCGCCCACGCCAGGACCAACTCGCCCTCCGGGGTGAGCCCCTCGTACCGGCGCCCCCGCCGCACGATCGGCACGTCGAGTTCGCGTTCGAGCCGCCGTATCGCGGCGGACAGCGACGGCTGGGAGACGTAACAGGCGGCGGCCGCGCGGGCGAAGTGCCGCTCCCGGGCGAGCGCGACGAGGTACTCCAGCTGGCGCAGCAGCATGCGCGGCCCCCTAGCGCCTCGGTGTGCCCAGGTACAGCATCGGCCAGGAGGCGGTCGGCGAATTGGCGCTCGCGGTCGGTCAGCTCCAGGCGCTGTACCCGCCGTCCACCTGAATCGCCTCGATACCGCTGATGTACCGGGCGCCGCACCGGTCCTGGGGCAGGACGAGCTGAGGGCCGGCGCGGTCGAGGGGTGTGCCGTCGAGGGTGACCGCCAGCAGGACCGGGGCACGGCCGAAGTCCGGGTCGATCTCCGCCCAGGAGAGCAGGGCGCGGTGGCCGTCGGCGCCGCGCACGGCGATCAGGAAACGCAGGCGGTCCTTGCGGCGGGCGGGGTCGAAGGCGGGGCCGGCGTCCATGAGGACGTCGTGCAGGAGCGGGCCGGTGAAGCGGTGGCGTTGGATGCCGCTGGTCGCGCACTCGAAGGCGACCTCGGCGCGGTGCTGAGCCCAGCCGAGAAGGTCGGCCACCGTCAGCCGGGCCGGGCGGTCCAGGTCTCCGGCGAGGATGAGTTCCGCCGCCGCTCCGGCGGTCGTACGGGCAGCTGCGAGGGACTGACTCACGGGCTACCACCTCCCGGATGACCGTACCCGAACACCACTCCCGTACAAACGCACATGCCAGGCCAGTGGATGAAGGATCCGGCTCATGCGATGCGACAGGAGACTTTCGCCTCGCACTTGCGGCATTATCATCGACGCATGCACACCTACCGGATCGGTGACGCTGCCGCATTACTCGGAGTCAGCGCCGACACCGTGAGGCGACTCGTGGACGGCGGGAAACTCACCGCCGAACGCGACGGGCTGGGCCACCGCATCATCCCCGGCCCGGCCCTGGCGTCCTACGCCCGGCGGCTGCACCGGGCCGAACGGGAGTCCACCGGCTCCTCGGCCCGCAACCGGCTCTCCGGCATCGTCACCGAGGTGACCCTCGGGGATGTGTCGGCCCAGGTGGAGATCCAGGCCGGGCCGTTCCGGGTGGTGGCGATGGTCAGCCGCGAGTCGGCTGAGGAGCTCGGGTTGGAGCCCGGCGTTCCGGCCACCGCCGTGATCAAGTCGACCAACGTGGTCGTCGAAAGACCGCAGGACATCGAAGGGCCGTGGACGCCGCGAGACCGCGGGCGTCGACGGACCGTGAACAAGGTCGCAAGACCGTAGCAGGGTCCGTACCGGACCAGAGTGCGTCCGTTCAGGACCAGAGGGAGTGGACCCGTGATGACCCGTTCCGTGCGCAGGAGCCGCCGGATGCTGAAGGTGACCGGCGCAGGCGCCGCCGCCCTGCTGGCCCTGAGCGCCTGCTCGTCCTCCGAGTCGGACTCCGCCACGAACTCGGACTCCTCCGCGTCGGCCTCCGCCGCGGACAAGCTGTCCGGCGAGGTGATCGTCTTCGGGGCGGCCTCGCTCAAGGAGAGCTTCACGAAGCTCGGCAAGAAGTTCGAGAAGGAGCACCCGGGCACGAAGGTGACCTTCAGCTTCGGCGGCAGCGACGCCCTCGCCGCGAGCATCACGGGCGGCGCGCCCGCCGACGTGTTCGCCTCGGCCAGCCCCAAGACAATGAAGATCGTCACGGATGCCGGGGACGCTACGGGCACGCCCGCGACCTTCGTTCGCAACCAGCTGGAGATCGCGACCCTGCCGGGCAACCCGGACAAGATCGCTTCGCTCAAGGACCTCACCAAGTCCGGCCTCAAGGTGGTGCTGTGCGACAAGACGGTGCCGTGCGGTGCCGCCGCCCAGAAGGCCCTCGACGCGAGCAAGCTGAAGCTCACGCCGGTCTCCTACGAGGAGGATGTCAAATCCGCCCTCATCAAGGTGGTGTTGAAGGAGGCCGACGCGGCGGTCGTCTACAAGACCGATGTGAAGGCGGCGGGTGACAAGGTGGAGGGCGTGGAGTTCCCCGAGTCGGCCGACGCCATCAACGACTACCCGATCACCCTGCTCAAGGAGTCGCAGAACACCGACGCGGCCAAGGCGTTCATCGCGCTGGTGCAGTCGCCCGAGGGCCAGAAGGTCCTGACCGAGTCCGGGTTCCTGAAGCCGTGAACTCCGCCATGGACAAGGCCGGCGCCGCGGACACCCTGACGGGTGGCCCGCGGCGCCGCCGCGTCCGCGGGGACTCCCGCAGAGCTCTTCGAGGGCGCGGGGGTGCCCCGTTGCCGCTGCTCCTGCCCGCACTGATCGGCCTGGCCTTCCTGGTTCTCCCGCTCGTCGCCCTGCTGATCCGTGCCCCCTGGCGCAGCATGCCCGACCTGCTGACCAGTTCCGAGGTGTGGCAGGCGCTCCAGCTGTCCCTGGTCTCCGCGACGGCGGCGACCGCGGTGAGCCTGGTGATCGGCGTGCCGCTGGCCTGGCTGCTGGCCCGGGTCGAGTTCCCCGGGCGGGGGATCGTCCGGGCCCTGGTCACCCTGCCGCTCGTCCTGCCGCCGGTCGTCGGCGGCGTGGCGCTGCTGATGGCGCTGGGCCGCAACGGCGTGGTGGGGCGCTGGCTGGACGACTGGTTCGGGGTCACGCTGCCGTTCACGACGGCGGGTGTGGTGGTGGCTGAGGCGTTCGTCGCGATGCCGTTCCTGGTCATCAGCGTGGAGGGCACCCTGCGGGCCGCCGACCCGCGCTACGAGGAGGCCGCCACGACCCTGGGCGCCTCGCGCTTCACGGCGTTCCGCCGGGTCACCCTGCCGCTCATCGCCCCTGGCATCGCCGCCGGCGCCGTGCTCGCCTGGGCGCGGGCGCTCGGCGAGTTCGGCGCGACGATCACCTTCGCCGGCAACTTCCCGGGCCGTACCCAGACCATGCCGCTCGCCGTCTACCTCGCCCTCCAGAACGACCCGGAAGCGGCGATCGCCCTCAGCCTCGTGCTGCTCGCCGTGTCGGTCGCGGTGCTGGCCGGGTTGCGTGACCGATGGATGACCGCCTCATGACCGACCTCGAGAAGATCACCACCGATGCCCCCGCCCCGACGGGTACGGGGCTCGACGCCCGCCTGGTGGTGGAGCGCGGCTCCTTCCGCCTCGACGTGACACTGCACGCGGCGCCCGGCGACGTCGTGGCGCTGCTCGGCCCGAACGGCGCGGGCAAGACGACCGCGCTGCGGGCACTCGCCGGTCTCGTTCCCCTGTCCGGCGGTCATCTCCGACTGGACGGCGCGGAGTTGGATCGTACGCGCCCAGAGACCCGCCCCGTCGGCGTCGTCTTCCAGGACTACCTGCTCTTCCCCCACCTCAGCGCGCTGGACAACGTGGCCTTCGGGCCTCGCTGTCACGGCGCCACCAAGGCGGAGGCCCGCGCCCAGGCCGCCGTATGGCTGGAGCGCATGGGGCTCGCCGACCACTCCGCAAGCAAGCCGCGCAAGCTCTCCGGCGGCCAGGCCCAGCGCGTGGCCCTCGCCCGCGCCCTGGCCACCCACCCGCGCCTGCTGCTCCTCGACGAACCGCTCGCCGCCCTCGACGCCCGCACCCGCCTCGATGTGCGCGCCCAGCTCCGCCACCATCTGGCCGACTTCGAGGCGGTCGCCGTGCTCGTCACCCATGACCCGCTGGACGCCATGGTGCTGGCCGACCGGCTGGTCGTCGTCGAGGACGGCCACGTCGTCCAGGAGGGCACACCGGCCGACATCGCCCGCCATCCGCGCACCGACTACATCGCGCACCTGGTCGGCCTGAACCTCTACCGGGGCGAGGCGCAGGGGCACACGGTGCGCATCGACGGCGGCCCCGCGATCACGACCACCGAGGTCCTCACCGGCCCGGTCTTCGTCGCGTTCCCGCCCGGCGCGGTCACCCTGCACCGCGATCGCCCCACCGGCTCCAGCGCCCGCAACCTGTGGCGCTGCGAGGTGGCCGGCCTGGAGACCCACGGCGACCAGATCCGCGCCGACCTCACCGGCGAACTGCCCCTGGCCGCCGACCTCACGACCATCGCCGCGGCCGAGCTCGACCTGCGCCCCGGAGCCACGGTCTGGGCGACGGTCAAGGCGGCCCAGACACACGCGTACCCCGCCTGAGTTCCCGCGGGGCAGGACTCCGCCCGATTACGGTGGGTCCCACAGCACCCCTGATGGGGGCAAAACTCACCATCTGCGAGGCGTACGACCATGAGCCTGAGCATCCGCAACCAGATCCCCGGCACCGTCACCTCCGTCACCCCGGGAGAGGCCATGGCGACGGTCAGGGTCCACCTCGACGGCGGCCAGGACGTCACCGCCGCCATCACGCTCGACGGGGTCAACGACCTGGGCCTCGCGGAGGGTTCCGCCGTGCGCGCCCTGATCAAGGCCACCGAGGTCTCGCTGGCCACCGGCCCCGTGGAGGGCCTGTCCATCCGCAACCGGCTGCCCGGCACCGTGCGCGAGGTCGCGACGGGCGCCGCCATGGCCTCGGTGCGGGTCTCGGTCGACGGCGGCGAAGTGACCGCCGCGATCACCAAGGACGCGGTGGCCGATCTCGCCCTGGCCGCGGGTTCCGCCGTCACCGTCCTGTTCAAGGCCACCGAGGTCTCGCTCGCGACCGCGTGAGCCACCGGGTGCGGCGTCTCAGGGGTGACGCCTCCCCGGCCGGTCAACTGCCCGGCGCCTGCTGAAGCTTGGCGAGGGTCAGGACGTCACCGCCGATGCCCCAGCCGCCGTCGGGGACCTCCTCGACGAGCACCAGGGTGGTGGCCCGGGCGCGCTCGCCGTAGATGTCGACGTACAGCTCCGTGGCGGTGGTGACGATCTGGGTCATCTGCTCGGTGGTCAGGGTCCCGGCGGGGACCTTGAAGTTCGCGAACGGCACGGATGTGCTCCTTCGGCTCGGGTTCGGGATACGGCGCTTGCGGGCTCAACCCTCGTCCGATGCCACGCCCCCGACCAGGGCTGCGCTCACCCTGGGGTTGCCGTCCCCTGGGTGAGCGGGGCGGTCGGAGGCAGGATGGGCCTGTGGACCTTCCCGAACTCGCCGCGTTCCTCAAGTCCCGGCGCGCCCGCGTCCGGCCCCGCGATGTCGGCCTGCCGGCCGGGCCCCGGCGCCGTGTGCCCGGTCTCCGCCGTGAGGAGGTGGCGCAGCTGGCCGGGTTGTCCGCGGACTACTACACGGAGCTGGAGCGCGGCCGTGGCGCCCAGCCCTCCGACCAGACGCTGGCCGCCCTGGCCCGTGCGCTGCGGCTGACCAGGGACGAACGCGACCATCTCTTCCACCTCGCGGACCGCCGCGTACCCCCGGCCGCGCACGGTCCCGCCGCCCACGTCGAGCCCGGCCTGCTCAGCCTCCTCGACCGGCTCACGACGACACCCGCCATGGTCATCACCGCGCTGCACGAGACCTTGGCGCAGAACCCGTTGGCCGTCGCCCTGCTCGGCGCGCACGCGGTGGGCGGCGGCCCCGCGGCGGGCGGTGCCACGACAGGGTTCCTCTACCGCTGGTTCACCGATCCCGCCTCGCGCTCCATCTATCCGCCCGAGGACCACCCCCACCATTCCGTCGTGTTCGTCTCCGACCTGCGGGCGGTGACCGCCCGGCGCGGCCGGGACGCCGACGTCGCCCGGCTGGTGGCCCGGCTGCGGCACTCCAGTGAGGAGTTCGCGGCGCTGTGGGACACCCGTGACGTGGCCGTGCGCCGGGCGGACCACAAGCGGATCGTCCACCCCACGCTCGGCGTCATCGAGGTGGACTGCCACAGCCTGTTGAGCGAGGACGGCCATCAGCGGCTGCTGTGGTTCACCGCGCCGCCGGGCACGGAGGGCGCGGCCCGTCTGGAACTGCTCGCCGTCGTCGGGAGCCAGGACATGACGACGGCGGGCGAGGGGCGGTCCGTCTGAGGGGCGGGGAGACGGCAAGGTCGGCACGGACCGCCCGCCGGGGGCCCAACGTCATCCGCCGATCGACTTCAGCCACTTCTGGCCGCCGAGTGGGAACTCGTACGCCGGACGCCCGTTGTTGCCACTCGTGCGGAACGGCTTGCCGTCGTCGTCGACGACCAGCGTGCCCTGCCGGTCACCGCTGGACCAGGCGAGCTCCAGATACCAGGTCACGTCGTACGCCGACGCGTCGGCCGTGATCTTGAAGACCTCCGGATCCGACTCGCTCACCTTGAACGGGAAGGTCCGCTGCCCGGCTCCGGCAACGACGGTCGGCCGTGCCCCGTCGAGCGCCACGGTGAAGGGCCGGGTCGGCACACTTCCCCCACACCCAACGCCCATCACATAGTCGTTCCACGCCAGGGGCGTGTCCTTGCCGACCACCCGGACCTTCAGGCTGTCGACGACCACCGTCTCGTGCCCCGTGCCCTGAACGGTCAGCGTCACCAACTGTTCCCCGGCCGACACGGCCTTGTACGCCCCGACCCAGCCCGGCGCGTCCTGCTCCACCGGGGGCGGGCCGACCCCCGTCGCCGGCCGGTCGATCAGATAGTGCTGGGAGCACGGGTGTTCCCAGCCGTAGGGACGGGTGTTGACGGTGAGCGGAGGCTTGGCGTCCGGCTTGTCGGCGCTGCCTGCTCCGGTCCCGGCACCGCCCTCGCTCTTCTTCGGAGTCGGTGACGGGGAGGGGGACGGGGAGTTCGTCCCGCCCTTCGTGGGGGACGCCGAGGCCTTCGGCTCGTCCTTCGTCGGCTGAGCGGAAGCGTCCTTCGGGGCGGCGGCACCGATGGGGCTGCCCCGGCCGTCGTCCCCCTGCTTCCCGTCCGACGGCAGGCCGACGGCCAACGCGACGGCGCCGAGCACGACCGCCGCACCGACACCCGCCAGGACGGCGGTACGACTGCGGAGGCGGCGCGGATGTACGGCGGGGGTCGGCGGTAGGGAACCCGGGCTGTCGGCGGGAGCGGGCACGGGCTCCGCGGCATCGGCAGGAACGGACTCGGCCTCCGGGGCGTCCGGCACGACGGTGGTGCCCTCCCCCGCCCCCTTCCTCCCCCGCAACGCATCCGCCAGCACCCACCGCCGATGCAGCTCCATCAGCTCGTCCGGCGAGGCCTTGCACAGCCGGGCCAGTCGCTCGACGGGCGCGTAGTCGGTGGGGACGGCATCCCCGTTGCAGTACCGGTGCAGCGTCGACGTACTCATGTGCAGTCGTTTGCCGAGGACTCCGTAGCTGAGCCCCGAGCGGTCCTTCAACTGCCGCAGAAACGCCGCGAAATCGGTGCTCCCCGCGGCCGCCGCAGTGCCTTCCGACACCGTTCCTCCCTCCCCCGTGTCCCGTTCCCCCGTTCCAGGGGACGGGCGTTTCTCCAGGTCAGACCCAGTCCAGCCGTTCCAGCGTCCCTGATCGCCCGCAAGGCGTGGCGGCTGGGACGGGAACCGGATCAAGCTCTGGTCATCCAAGCACGCCGCTCCCTCGACGGGTCGAGCGGATGCACTCATCTCCTTTGCACGGACAAGGATTCAGCCATGCGTACGTTCCGCCACACCCGCCTGCTCGCCGCCTCCGGCGCCGCCCTCACCGCCCTCGCCCTCACCGCCTGCGACAGCGGTTCCGGCACCCGTGACGAGGGCGCCGCGCAGTCCGGGTCGCCGAGCACGAGCGCGTCGAAGCCGGCCCAGGACCAGGCGTCGCAGCAGACCGGACAGGGCACCGGATCGGGGCAGGGCACCGGGTCAACGCAGTCGTCGGACCAGAACGCCGCGCCGGGCAAGTCGGCGCAGAGCAACACCGGCGGCAGCGCCGGCAAGGGTGCGAAGGACGACGACGCCCAAACGGATCTGACCATGTGCAACGGGTCCAACACCAGGACCACGGCCCAGCCGGTCTCCCGCCCGCTCAACCACATGCTGCTCACCGTGACCAACACCGGCTCGAAGCGGTGCGCGCTGATGTACTACCCGGTGCTCCGCTTCGACGAGATGCAGTGGGTGCCGCAGGCGATCGAGGACACCCAGCCGCAGGCCGTGACGATGCTGGAGCCGGGCGCCTCCGGTTACGCGGGCGTCCTGCTCAGCGCGGCCGACGGCAGCGGCACGGGCGGAAACACCGGCCACAGGCTTGCGGTCGGCTTCCAGGGCCGCACCCCGAACAGCGACGGCGGCCCGGCGGCCACGCCCTCCCTGCCGGCCAAGGGCGTCCACTACGACAGCGCGCTGAGCGTCACCTACTGGCAGACGGACATGGAGGACGCCCTCAACTGACCCACGTCGGCCTTCGCGGCGGTCCGCTCGGCGGGCGGGGGAACGCAGTAACGTCGGGAAGCGGCAGGCAGGCTCGGAAGGGAGTCACGATGGAACCCACCGGCATCACCGCCAACCTCTACGTCCCGGACATCGCGGCCGCACGCGAGTTCTACATGGGCTACCTCGGCCTGCGCGACGAGGCCATGAACCTGGGCTGGGTCGCCCGCTATCAGTCACCTGACGGGCGGGCGCAGATCCAGCTCGTGACGCGCGACGCCTCCGCGCCGGAGCCGGCCGCCGTCTCGGTCCGCGTCGGCGCGGGGGTCGACCCGGCGTACGCCGAGGCGCTGCGGCGCGGGTACGAGATCGTGCACCCGCTCACCGATGAACCGTGGGGTCTGCGCCGCTTCCTCGTCCGCGCGCCCGACGGCAACGTCCTCAACATCGTCAGCCACCGGGACGACTGAAGGGGGCGCAATCAGGCGCGCGGCTTGTTCGTCGCCGCGAACGCGTCCGCGCCCGCGAGGTCGAAGTCCCCGTGATCACTTCCGAGCCCCTGCGCCACCAGTGCGGCCGCGGCGCAGCCGAGGACGGCGGAGTCGTACGGGCTGCGGCCCAGCCCGATGCCACGTACGAAGCCGGCCGAGAAGGCGTCGCCGCAACCGGTCGTGTCGACGACGTCGATCGCGAAGGCGGGGACCTTCTCGGTGCCGTCCGGGGTCACCAGCAGGGCGCCGTCACCGCCCCGCGTGACCGCCACCAGGCCCGTCCCGGCGGCGAGCAGCTTGTGCGCGCCCGCGACCAGGTCCGGCTCGCCGGTGAATCCGAGGACCTGGTCCTCGTTGGGCAGCATGTGGTCGATGTACGGCAGCGCCGATTCGATCTGTTCGAAGCTGCCCAGCACACCGGGGGCGAGCAGGTCCACCGAGGTGGCCGCGCCGTGCTCCTTGGCGTACGACAGGATCCGCGTGGCGGTGTCGACGCCGATCAGCTCGGGGCCGCCGAGGTGGAGGTGGTCCGCGTCGGCGATCGCGTCCCAGGGCACGTCGTCGGGGCCGTAGGTGATGTTGGCGCCGAGGAGGTGGAGCGAGGGGCGGTCGCCGTTGGGGCGGATGGGCAGGACGCTCGCGGAGGTCGGGGTGTCCGTGCGGCGGACGAGGTGGGTGGTGTCGATGCCGGCCGCGCCCAGCAGCTGGACCAGCATGTCCCCGGTGGGGTCGGACCCGATGGCCCCGGCGCTGTGCACCGAGGCTCCGAGCTTGGCGAGGGTGAGCGCGGTGCCGCCGGCCGTCCCGGCGGCGGTCATCCTGATGTCCTCGACCAAGGTCGCGCCCTGGCCCTCGGGTATGGCCTCCACCGGCCGCACCAGTACGTCCAGCACGTGCACGCCCAGCGTGACGACCTTCATCGGTTTCCCTCCTGCACGGGTGGTACGGGGTGGGTGGTGCCGTAGTTCCGGGTGAGCGCGGCCTCGATGACGGCGAGTTGCTGGTGTTCGTCGAGAACCCGGGGCGTGCCGAGGGCCGCCGCGTGCTGGTACACACCACACGCCCACTCCAGCAGCAGCGCGTGTTCGACGGCCTTGCTCAGTGTCGGGGCGTGGGTGAGTGCGCCATGGCTGGCCATCAGTGCGGCGCCACGGCCTTCCAGCGCCGTCAGGACGGACTCGGCGAGCTCGGGTGTGCCGAAAGTGGCATACGGCGCCACGCGCACCGAGCCGCCCAGAGCCAGCAACTGGTAGTGGATGCAGGGCAGTTCATCGAGAACGCAGGACAGCGCGGTGGCCATCGGCGCGTGGGTGTGGACGACCGCGCCCGCGCCGTAGCGGTGGTAGACGCCGAGATGCAGGTCCAGTTCGGAGGTGGGCCGGTACGTCCCCGCCACGACCTTGCTGTCGAGATCGACCACGGTCACCTGGTCCGGCGAGAGCTCGGCCAGTACCGCGCCGGTGGCCGTGATCGCGACACGGTCCTCCACCCGCACGCTGACGTTCCCCGCCGTACCGATGAGCAGCCCCTCGGCCCCCAGTCGACGGCACGCCTCGGCCACTGCGGCACGCTCCTGACCCAGCGCCGAGCTTGAGCCTGTCATGTGCGCGACGCTAGCCTAAACCTGAAACAATGTCACGTTCATGTTCGGAGGCCGTATCCATGGGCGACCCCACGCCGGAGCCCGGCGGCACCTGGCAGGTCCCCCTGCGCCGTACTCCGCAGCAGGCACGCAGCAAGGCGCGCCTGGCCCGGGTCCTTCAGGCCGCGGAACGCGTCCTGGTCCGCGAGGGCGTCCAGGCGCTGACGACGACCCGGATCGCGGCGGAGGCCAAGGTCTCGGTCGGCTCGCTGTACCAGTACCTGCCCGACCGGGACGCCGTCATCGACGCCCTCGCGGCCGGCTACTTCGCCCGGCTCGAGGACACGATGGACGACCTGGTCCGCGCCGCGGCGGCCGAGCAGTGGGACGACCCCGTGGGCGTACTCATCGATGCCCACGCCGCGATCTACCGCACCGAGCACGGATTCAGGGCCCTGTGGTTCGGCAGCAGCCTCACCAAGCAGACCCGCGCGGCGGACCGGGAGCACAAGCGCCGGATGGCGGACGGCATCCGGCGCGTCCTGCTCGCCCTCGGTCTCGTCCGGGACGACGAGGCACTCGCCCGTGCCTGTCACGCCGCGGTCCTCGCCGCCGACGCCCTCTCCCAGGAGGCGTTCCGCCGGGACCCCGAGGGCGATCCGGGGATCCTCGACGAGGCCAGGCTCATGCTGCGCGGGTACCTCGCCGCCATCGCCGCGCGCTACCGCTGACGGCGGGCTCGGGGCTCTCCCGCAGCGGGACGGATGCGGGCTCTGTCATCCTGTCCTCGTGCTGCAACCCACTCCTGTCACCCCGGACGCGCCCCGCCGCATACCCATCCCGCTCCTCACCCAGGAGTGGCTCGACCTCGCCTTCATCCACTGGGCCGTCGAACCGGAGGTCGTGGCCGGGCTGCTGCCCAGGGGGACGGTGCCGGACACGCACGACGGCGTCACCTACGTCGGGCTGGTCGCGTTCCGGATGCACCGGGTCGGCTGGCTGCGGCTGCCCGGCGTGCCGTATCTCGGGACGTTTCCGGAGACCAATGTGCGTCTGTACTCGGTGGACGAGCACGGGCGGCGTGGCGTCGTCTTCCGGTCGATGGACGCGTCACGGCTGATCCCGGTCGTGATGGGGCGGGTCGGCTTCCGGCTGCCGTATCTGTGGTCCCGGATGACCGTCCGCGCGGACGGCGACACCGTCACCTACACGAGTTCCCGCCGCTGGCCCGGCCCGCGCGGCGCGTCGAGCCGGATCACCGTACGCACCGGCGAACGCATCGAGGAGCCCACCGAGCTGGAGCACTTCCTCACCGCCCGCTGGGGAATGCACAACGCCTTCTTCGGCCAGCCCACGCCGCTGGCGTACCTGCCCAACCACCACCCTCGGTGGCCGCTGTACCGGGCCGAGCTGCTGACCTGCGAGGAGAACCTGATCACCGCGGCGGGACTGCCCGCCCCGAGCGCCGCGCCCGTCAGCGTCCTGTACTCCCCCGGCGTACCGGTGCGCCTCGGCCGTCCGGCGCGGCCTGCGGGTATCCCGACGCCGTGATCCGCGCGGGCGTGTCGAATCCCGGGTCTCGGCGCCGACGTATCGGATGAGGGCTGGGGCCGCGCCGCGTGGCCGGACGGTCGGCAGCCCGATCGGAACGGAGATCGAGATCATGTTGCTCAAGGACAAGGTCGCGGTGGTGTATGGCGCGAGCGGCCCCATCGGCGGGGCGGCGGCGCGCGCATTCGCCCGCGAGGGGGCTCGGGTCTTCCTCGCGGCGCGCAGCTCGGCAGCGCTGGACAAGCTGGCCGAGGAGATGCGCGCCGACGGCCGGACGGTGGAGACGTCCGTGGTCGATGCGCGGGAGGCGGCGGCCGTGGACGCCTTCGTGGACGGGGTCGTCGCCCGGACGGGGCGGATCGATGCCTCGTTCAACGCCATCGGTTACGGAGATGTCCAGAAACCGCTGATGGAGATCTCGGAGGCGGACTTCCTCCAGCCCATCGTGACCGCCATGCGCTCGCAGTTCCTGACGACCCGGGCGGCGGCGCGGCACATGATCGCCCGCCGTGCGGGGGTGATCCTCACCTTCGGCGGCGGCGGTCCGCAGACCCTGCCCGGCCTCGGCGGTTTCAAGATCGCGCTGGACGCGCTGGAGGGGCTGCGCCGCCAGTGGGCCATCGAGCTGGGCCCACACGGCATCCGCGTCGTGACGCTGAAGTCCGGCGGCGTGCCGGAGACCCTGCCGGAGGGGTTCCCCGGCCGGGACGCGATCGTCGACGGCTTGGTCGCCTCGACACAGCTCGGGCGGGGCGCGACGCTCGCGGACGTGGGCGACGTGGCCGCCTTCGTCGCCTCCGACCGGGCCCGCACGCTGACCGCGACGGACGTCAACATCTCCTGCGGCGCCATCGTGGACTAGTCAACGCGAGGGGCCCGGACCGGGTAGGCCGGTCCGGGCCCCTGTGGAACGTCGGCGCGTCATGCACCGTTCCGCGGCGTCGTCACCCTCGTCGGGAGCCGCGCCTGGTGCGCATCAGCAGCAGGAGGCCGCCCATGAGGAGGACGGCACCGGCCGCGGCCGGCCACAGCGTGGTGCCCGTCTCGGCCAGGTCGCCGCTGACCGCCTGCGGCTTGGTCCCCAGACTGTCCTCGGCGTCGTCGCCGACACCGGCGGGCTGCGTCGCGTCGTCGCCGGAGCCGCCCTGTGCCTGATCGTTGTCCGCGGGGGCCGACGGGGTTCCGTCCGACTTGGGCGCCACCGTGCTCGACACGGTGGGCTTGTCGTCGTCGGCCGGGTCGGTCGCGGGCGCCTCGTCGCCGGGCTCTTCGGTCGCGGGGGCCTCGGTCTCCGGGTCCTCGTTGGCCGGCGGGTCCGTCTGCTCGCCGCCTCCGTTGCCGTTTCCGTCACCCGGCTCAGGGTCCTCGTCGGCCGGCGGAGTAGTGGGATCCTCGGTCGGCGGCTGCGTGGGCTCCTCCTGGCCCGGGTCGTCGCCCTCGTCGGCTCCGACGCCGCACTCGCGGCCCGCGTTGATGCAGTCGACCATCTCGCCCATCAGGTCCTCGCTGAAGACGTTGATGAAGTCGCCGTGGTCGGTGACCGGCTTGTGCAGCTGCTCCGGGAAGGAGTCCACCGCGAACAGCGGGGTCGTCTTGCCGCCGTCCTGGAGGCTCGGCGCGTCGACGTCGTACACGATCCGCTGCACCAGCTGCGGAATGGCCTTGAAGCCGTTCGCGCAGCTGCCGTCCGCCGCGGCGAACGCCACGTGGGTGCGGTGGTTGGCGCTGTCGATGTTCGTCCCGTCCCAGCAGCTCTGGAACTTGAAGGTGCGCACCACGTCGCTGCCCTGCGGGCACAGCGGGTACTTGTCCTTCAGCTGCCGGTCCTCGAACCCGGTGCAGCTCCAGGAGGCGTTGGCGTTGGCGGTGCCGTTGATGAACGCCTTGGCGTCACCGGTGATGATGCGCAGCAGGCGCGGCATCTCGGTGACCTTGCTGCGGGGGCTGCCCACGAAGTTCAGCGTCACTTCCTTGGGAGTGACGATCTCACCGGCGTTGCCCTCGATACCGCCGCCGGGCGAGTTGGCGTCCTGTTCCTGGCTGCCGTTCTGGAGACGGATCACGGGCCAGTAGTAGGTGGACTTGTCGCCCTGGTTCACACAGCTCGTCTCGGCGTTCGCCAGGTCCTCGTCGCTCGCGAAGGCGTCGTTGGACTGGTTGCCGATGTAGTCGTGGAAGTGGTGGGCACCGTTGGAGACGCCGGGGGCCACGATGACGTTGTCCGAGTTGAACAGGCCGTTCTCGTTGACTCCGCAGCTGGTGGCGAAGGTGCCGCGGGAGGCGTCGGACGTCAGCGCCGGGTTCTGGACGTTCGGCTGTACGGACTTGATGTCCACGTAGTCCGCGACCGCGGGACCGTTGCCGGCCTGTCCACCGTTGCCCTGCTGCTGGCCGTCGCCCTGCTGTTGGTCGCCCTGGCCGGCGTCGTCCTGGTTGTCGCCGCCGTTGTCCTGGGCGCCGTCCCCGCCTTCGTCACCGGTCGCCTGGTCGCCGCTGGCGCTCTCGGCGGGGCGCAGCGTGCAGGCGGCGAGGGCCTCCAGGCCCTCCGGCCGATCGCCGGTGCGGTCCACGGCGATGGCGATCCGCTCGATCGTCGCGCCGCGCTTCTCCTTGAGCGGGTTCATGATCGCGTTGTCGGCGAAGCCGGCGTCCTGCTGGATCGCCTGCGCCGACTCCGTCAAACGCTGGTAGGCGTCGGCGATCTGCTGGTCCAGGAGAGCGAGTTCCTTGGCGACGTCCTCCTTCGCGTCGTCCGGCACGGCCGTCAGCTTGGTGCCGACGTCCGGGCAGTCGATGGTGCCGGCCGGGGAGGACAACGTCTCAGCGGAGTCCGTTCCACCGTCTTCGGTCGCCGAGGCATAGACGTTGGCCCCCACGAGGCCGCCGCCGCCCAACATCAGCGCGACCGCTGCAAAAGTCGCGCGCCGTGCGCCCGTTGGGCGTCTTCGCGTGCTGCGTCCCAAGGAAGTACTCCTACGCCTCGTGGTCGGTCAGGGCATGAAAATCCCTTGCCCCTATACGGAGGCCGACCCCAGGGTGTTCAACCGCCTCGCGAATTCACAGAAATATCTTATGAGCTCCGTAAACCTCGTCCGAGCATCCAGGTCGGAGCCGCTGCTCACGTGGGCGATCGCCCCGTGCTCAGTCCATCAGACCGGCGGCGAGCGTCGCCCCCAGTTCCCAGCAGGCCTCGATGTCGGCCTTGCCGGGCTCGCCCGTCACCGTCACGGGTTGCGCGGCGCTTCGCCAGGCGAGGCCGGTCGTGATCGAGTCGATCGCTCGCACGGCGCCGGTCACATCGCTGCCGCCGTGCACGAAGTGACTGAAGGGCCGGCCTCGGGTCGCGTCCAGGCACGGGTAGTAGATCTGGTCGAAGAAGTGCTTGAGGGCACCGGAGATGTAGCCCAGGTTGGCCGGGGTGCCGAGGAGGTAGCCGTCGGCGTCCAGTACGTCCGAGGCCGTGGCCGACAGTGCCGGTCGCCGCACGACCTCGACGTCCTCGATCTCGGGCGCGGTCGCGCCCGAGACGACGGCTTCCAGCATCGCCTGGCAGTTGGGCGAGGGTGTGTGATGGACGATCAGCAAGGTAGGCACACCCCGAACCCTGCCGTCGCGCCGCCGGTCAACGCAACCGCGACTCTCCGTCCACCGAGTTGACCTTGGCGACCGCGGTCGACAGTTGCTCGCGCAGCTCTTCCGGCAGCGCCTCGCCCTGCACCGCCGTGACCAGATCCCCGGCCAGGGTGTGCAGTTTGGTGTTGGTGTGCTGAGAGACCGTGACCAGCACCGTCCAGGCGTCCGCGGGACTCAGGTTGAAGGAGGCCATGAGGACGCCCCGGGCCAGGTCGATGGTCGGCCGGGTCCGCATGGCCCGGCGCAGCTGGGCGACCTCGATCCGCAGTTCCTCGTCGAAGTCCCCCGTGATCCGGGTGTCCTCGGCCGCCGGACTCTCCCCGTCCGGGTCGGCGAACAGCGCCTGTGTACCGGTCAGGGCGAGCAGGCGATCGACCGCCGTACTGCTCACATGGATGGCCACGGTCTTGTCCTGCTTCAACGCTTGCTGGCGCAGGGCGAGCAGGATGTTGAGGGCGGCGCAGTCGCAGAACGAGACGCCCCCCAGATCCAGATCGACGCCACGGACCGAGCGGCTCAGCGCCTCGCGCAACGCGCTGCGGAACCGCTCGCTGGTGTCGAGGTCGAGTTCTCCGCACACCTTCACGCCGACCCGGTCGCCGTCCGGGCGCAACGCGGTGGTCAGCGCGCGCGGCGACCTCGCCGCCGGTGCTCCCGCGGTGTTCGCACGGTCGTCGGCGCCCCCGGAGGGCTGCGTGAAGGACGTGAGCTCCGGCATGACCGCCTCTCTCCCACAGATGCTCCCCGTCTCCGTACAAGACTGACCCGAACCACCGAACACGTCAACAGATACATGAAATGCAGTGCGTGTTTTTGTATACGTGAACGCTCAGTCGTAGTCTTGGGTCATGGATGCAGTGCCTGAGCCGCACACCGGATGGACATTCCTGACCAACCACGCCCGCGTACTGGCGACGATCGCCGACAATCCGGACGTTCGTATCCGGCAGATCGCGGCGCACTGCCGGCTCACCGAACGGGCGGTGCAGAAGATCATTTCCGACCTGGAGCGGGACGGCTATCTGTCCCATGTCCGCGAGGGCCGCACCAACACCTACCGGATCCAGCCCGGCAAGCTGCTGCGGCACCCCGCCGAGGCCGGACTGCCGGTGGCCGCGCTGCTCTCGCTGCTCATCCAGGACGAGGCCGATCGCGGCACCGCCCACGACCAGCTCAGGGCTGCCCGTCCGCGGATCCCCGTGGAAGGCTCATGAGGCGGCACCACACCGGAGCGTGCTCGCGGCAGGAGTGAGCCGGCCTCAGCTCAGTACGCGCAGGGCTCCAGGCAGGACTCTGACGGTGACCGGGAGGGTCGCCTCGACCTCGCCGTCGGCGCCGTAGGGCACCTCGCGGTCGGCGGCGATACGGATCTCCTTGCCGCGCAGGATCTGTACCTGGGGGCGCCGGACGTGGGCGCCGGTCTTGAGCTCGTTCATCAGGGCGAAGAAGAGGCGGCGCGGTGCCTCGCGAATCATCACCACGTCCAGCAGGCCGTCGTCCACGCGGGCTTCTGGGGCGATGAGCCGACCGGAGCCGTAGTAGCCGGAGTTGGCGGCCACGACCGTGTACCCGGTGTGCAGGTGCTCCTGGCCGTCGACGGTGACCCGGTAGCGCGCGGCGCGCCAGGTGGTGACGGCGCGCAGTCCGCCCGCGTAGTAGGAGGCCGCGCCGCGCAGCAGGGTGGCGTTGTTGGCGTGGCGGTTGGCCAGTGCGTCGACGCCGGCGTAGACGCTGCCGAGTACCACCGTGCGCTGGTGGACGGCGGACTCGACCTCGATGGTGTCGACCTTGCGGGGCTCGTGGTGCAGCAGCACCTCGGCGAGGGCCGTCGGGTCGGTGGGCAGGTTCAGCGCACGGGCGAAGTCGTTGCCGCGCCCGGCCGGGACGAGGCCGAGCAGGACGTCGGTGCCGCTGAGGGCGCCGCCGATGCCGCCGGCCATCCCGTCGCCGCCGACGGCCAGCACCACCCGGCCCCGCTCTCCGGCGTCCCGTGCCAGTTCCTGGGCGTGGACCAGGCTGCGGCTGTACTGGGTCTCCAGGTCGGCCCCGGCCTCCCGCAACGGCCGGGCGACGTCCAGCAGTGCGGCCGCTGTGGCGGATCCGCCCGCCGTGGGGTTGACGATGGCGGTGAACTGTCGCATCGGTGTGCCTTTCAGGCCGACGGGGGCGCTGCCGGAGGCGGGCGGGTGGTGGATGAGCGGGAGTGGTGCGGGAGCCGGACTCGCAGGTGCGTGAGCCGGTCAGTCGAGGGGCAGCAGGACGCCCGGGTTGAGCAGTCCGGCCGGGTCCAGGCGGCGCTTGACGGCACGCAGTGCCTCGATGCCCAGAGGGCCCGCCTCGCGGACGTACCAGTCCCGGTGGTCGGTGCCCACACCGTGATGGTGGCTGATCGTGCCGCCCGCCGCGAGGATCGCCTCGTTGGCGGCGTGCTTGGCCTTCTCCCAGTGCGGGAGCGGGTCGTCGCCCTGTGCCGAGACGACGGTGAAGTACAGCGAGGCGCCGTTCTCGTAGACGTGGGAGATGTGGCACATGACAAGCGGCGGAGTGCCGGCCTCGGTGAGCGTGCCGGTGAGCGCGTCGCGCACGGAGGCGTAGAGCTCGGGCACGCGTGACCAGAAGGCCGCCGTCTCCAGCGTCTCGACGAACGCCCCCGCGTCCAGCAGGGAGTCCCGGAGGTACGGCGCCGAGTAGCGGCCGTGCGCCCAGCGCCGGCCCGGCTCCTCGCCCAGTGGGGTTCCACCGCACTCCCGCAGGACGGCCGCCGCCCGCTCCCTGCGATACGACGTGTCCTCGTCGGTGCCTTCGTAACCGGTGATCGCCATGCATCCCGCGGACCGCTGTCCGGCGCCGATGGCGTCGGGCTGGGCGAGGCCGATCAGCGTCTCGGTCTCGTCGGACAGGCGCAGCACCGTCGGTCGCGGGCCGTCCTGGGCGAGTCGGCGCAGCGCGGCGGAGCCCGCCTCGAAGGAGTCGAAGCGCCAGCCCTCGTACACACAGGTCGCGGGGACGGGCCGGATCCGCACGGTGACGGACGTGATGACGCCGAACGCGCCCTCCGAGCCGAGCACGAGCTGCCGCAGGTCGGGGCCGGCCGCCGAGCGCGGTGCGCGGCCCGTGTCGAGGGTGCCCTCGGGGGTGGCAAGGGTCAGGCCCAGGACCATCTCGTCGAAGCGGCCGTAGCCGGCGGACGCCTGGCCGCTGGAGCGGGCGGCGGCGAACCCGCCGATGCTGGCCCACTCGTAGGACTGGGGGAAGTGGCCGAGGGTGAAGCCCTGTTCGGCCAGCAGTGCCTCGGCGTCGGGCGCGCGCAGGCCCGGCTGCAGGGTGGCGGTGCGGGAGACGGGGTCGAGGGCGAGCAGCCGGTTCATACGGCGCAGGTCCAGGGCGACGAAGGGGCCGCGGCGGGCGGGGGCGAGGCCGCCGACGACGGACGTGCCACCGCCGAACGGCACCACGGCCAGGCCGTGTTCGGCGCACACCCGCAGCGCGGCGAGCACTTCGTCGTGGCCGGCGGGGAGCACCACGGCCGCGGGGATGTCGTCGACCTCGCCCTCACGGATCCGCAGCAGATCGGGGGTGGACTTGCCGCGTGTGTGCCGGATGCGGCTCTCCGCGTCGGTGCGGACGTGCGCCTCGCCACCGACCGCGGCGGAGAGGGCCTGGTGTACGGCGGGTTCGAGTCCCGGCTCGGGTACGGCGATGTCCTCCAGGGCGACCGGCCCGGTGGTGAGCGGCTTGACCCCGAGCAGATCGCGCAGCAGGCCGATCACTGTCTCGGGCAGCGGCGCCGCCTTGGCCGGGTCGCCCCAGCCGCTCCACAGCATGTCCATGGATCTCGTCCTCACCGGTCGATTCGAGCGATGCCGTGTTCTCGTCGGCCCCGCAGGCGTTACACTGTGACACATGACGCCTATTCGTCACAACCACTCGGACAGTGACGCGGTGCTGGACGCGGTGCGCGACTGTGTCCTGGCCGTCGGAGTCCGCCGTACGACGCTGACCGACGTGGCCCGCCGCGCGGGTGTCTCCCGGATGACGCTGTACCGCCGCTGGCCCGATGTGCGCTCTCTGGTGGGTGACTTGATGACCCGCGAGTGGGTCGCGGTCGCCACCGGCGCCATGCCCGAACGGCGGCCCGGCACGGCCACGCGCGCACTGATCGTCGACGGGCTGGTGGCCGGTGTGGCGGCCTTCCGTGTCCATCCGCTCTTCATGAAGATCATCGACGTCGATCCGGAACTGCTGCTCCCGTACGTCCTCGACCGCCGCGGCGCGAGTCAGCAGGCCCTCCTCGCCCTGCTCACCGAAGCCCTGCGGGAGGGGCACGAGGACGGATCCGTACGTCACGCGCATGTCGAACGGCAGGCGCGGGCCCTGCTGCTGATCGTGCAGTCCTTCACCCTGTCCCTGCGGACCATGACCGACGAGGACGACGCCGACCTGAGCAGTGAGGCCTTCCTGGCGGAACTGCGCAGCATCCTGGAGAGGACCCTCACGCCATGACCCCTGCCACTCCCCCGGTTCCCGGATCGTCGCTGTCCGCGGCCCGGCGCTCGCGCGAACTGGCCGAGACCGTCGGGGGTCCGGCCGTGGACGTCCTGGTCGTCGGGCTGGGCGCGACGGGCGCCGGAGCCGCACTGGACGCCGCCGCCCGGGGGCTGACGGTGGCCGCGATCGACGCCCACGACCTGGCGTTCGGCACCTCGCGCTTCAGCAGCAAGCTCATCCACGGCGGGCTGCGCTATCTCGCCTCGGCGCAGCTGGACGTGGCGCATGAGAGCGCCGTCGAACGCGGGGTGCTGATGGAGCGCACGGCACCGCATCTGGTGCGGGCCCAGCCCTTCGTGCTGCCCCTGACGCCCCTCGTCTCGCGTGCCCAGTCGACCCTTGCCCGGGCCGGGTTCCGAGCCGGTGACGCCCTGCGCCTGGCGGCCCGCACGGCCCGCGCCACCCTGCCCGCGCCGCGCCGCCTCTCCATGGTGGAGACCCGGCATCTCGCCCCCGCCCTGCGCACCCAGGGCCTGCGCGGCGGTCTGCTGTCCTGGGACGGCCGGCTCACCGACGACGCCCGCCTGGTGACGGCGATCGCCCGCACCGCGGCCGCGCAGGGCGCGCGGATCCTGACCCGCGTCAAGGCGCTGGAACTGACCGCGTCCGGCGCCCGGATACGCGACGGACTCACCGGCGAGGAGGGCGAGATCAGGGCCCGCGTCGTGATCAACGCCTCCGGCGTCTGGGCGGGCGGCCTGGTGGACGGCATCCGGATCCGCCCCTCGCGCGGCACTCATCTCGTCCTGCGCTCCGAGCACCTGGGCCCGCTGCCCGCGGGACTGCACGTCCCGGTCCCGGGCGAGACCAACCGCTTCGTCCTGGTCCTGCCCCAGGGCGACGGCCGGGTCTACGTCGGCCTCACCGACGAGCCCGTCGAGGGAGACATCCCCGACGTCCCCGAGGTGCCCGAGACGGACATCGGCTTCCTGCTCGACGTCCTCGGCTCCGTCCTGGACGTCCCCGTCCGACGCGAGGACGTCGTCGGCGCGTTCGCGGGCCTGCGCCCCCTGCTCGACACCACGTCGACGGCGAGCTCCGGCGGGGCGCCGCGGACCTCCGACATCTCGCGCCGACACGCGGTCCTCACCTCGTCCGAGGGCGTGATCACGGTGGTCGGCGGCAAGCTCACGACCTACCGCCGGATGGCGCAGGACGCCGTGGACACCGCTGTCGCCGCCCACCGCCTCACGGCCGGGCCCTCCCCCACCGCCTCCCTCCCCCTCGTCGGTGCCGCGTCACCCGACGCGCTGGGCTCCCTGAGGGCGCCGCGCCGTCTGGTCCAGCGCTACGGCACCGAGGCACCGGCGATCCAGGCGCTGGGCACACGCGATTCCAGGCTGGGCGAGCCCGTGCTTCCGGGACATCCCGTCACCGCCGCCGAACTCCTGTGGGCCGTACGCCACGAAGGCGCCCTCGACGAGTCCGACCTGCTCGACCGGCGGACCCGCATCGGGCTGGTGCCGGCCGACCGGGTGGCGGCGCTGGAAGCCGCCCGCGAGGCCTTGGGTGAGGTGTCGGCGCAGGTGGGTGAGATGTAGGAAGGTCGTTCCCGCTCTCAACTCGGCTGCGTGAGCCGCACCTTGCCGTCAGCTCTGGGCCTGGATCTCGGCATCGGCGACGGCGATGGCGATGCCGAGCGCCGTGGCGATGTTGCCCGCCGCCGTCATGACGCGGGCCGTGCCCACGATGGGCGCGATGGCGACCAGGACGTCCTGCAGCTGGTCGGCGGTCATGCCGGCCTTGAGGGCGGGGTCGATGTGCGCCACGTACGAGATCGGCGGGGCGTCCGAGGCGGCGAGAGCCGCGATCCGAGTGAGCATGAGCATGTCCGGAGGCATGCCGCATCGCTCGATCGAGTCGACCGTCATGGCGGCAAGTGTGTCCAGGACAGGGGTTTGAGATGCAGTGGACATGTCGCATGCCCTCCTGGTGAGTTTGGTTCTCTCCATCAACCCTAGAACCGCCTCCTGCCTCGCGCACGGGAGGTGCTCACGCCGAGGTGCGGAGTGATCCCGGTGGGCCGAGATTGGAAGTAGCCCGACCGGCCGAACGCGGAGGCGCCCCCATGAAGGACCTCAAGTTCGAGCAGAAGCGCTCGCTGTCACGCCTTGAGGCGGCTGACCAGCTCACAGCACTCGCGGATGCGCTGAGGGAAGGTGACGAGGCCGAGTTCAAACTCGGCGCCGGAACACTGAGCTTGCGGATCCCCGACGACCTTCGCAGCGAGATCGAGGTCGAGATCGGCAATGGGGAGATCGAGCTGGAGATCGAGTTCAAGTGGGCGACCGTGCAGACCCGGACAGAGCCGTCGCAGACGGCCGGAGACACGGAGAAGGCCACGACGCGGAAGACCGCTCCCGCAAAGCCACGGCGCAGCAGCACGGGCACCGGCAGAAACAGGAGCACGAAGCGGTCCGCTGCGAAGACGTCCTGAGTCGTACGGAGGGATCAGGACGTGGGGAGGAGCCACGTGGCGAGGGGCTTGGAGGTGGGTTCGGGGGAGCCTGCGCTTGGTTCGACTGTGATGGCAAGGGAGGCCGCGGCGCCGGGCGGGGGCAGGGACACCGCTTGGAGAGCGGCCTTGCCCGGGATGAGCCCGGCGGAGCGGACTTCGTCCCCGGCGGCGACGTACCACAACTGGTAGGTCTTGTTCGGGGGCAGGGCAGCCAGGTCCTGGCAGAAGTAGGCGGCCTGGTCCAGGTGGCGTGAAACCGCGACGGTGCCGGAGCCGCCGTAGGCCACGCCCTTCCTGACGAATGTGGTGTCGGGGGCCGCGATGAGCCGAGCGATGTCGGAGGCATTGGTCGCGGCTTCCTGGCGTGTCTGCCGCTCCTCCTGGTGCTGCCAGGCCGCCAGACCGCCGAGCGCGGCGGCCGCGGCCACACTGGCGGCCAGCGCGAGCTGCAGCAGACGTGACGTGGATCGTCGGTTGCGGCCCTCATCGGCCCGCCCGGGGGGCGTCACCGGAATCTGGGAGGTCCGCGCCACCTCGGCGAGGACACGTTCTTTCAACCCCGGTGGCGGGGTACGGGCGGCAGCGAGGGCGAGCCAGGCCGCCGCCTCCTGCTGACGTGCGATCTCACGCGCGCAGTCAGGGCAGTCCGCGAGGTGCCGCCGGAACGCCTCCCGCTCCTCCTGGGTGAGGGCGTCCACCGCATAGGCCCCCGCGAGGTCGTGTGGGTCGACTGTGATCACGGCGGAGCTCCCAGGCATTGCCGCAGGCGGGTCAGTGCCCTGCGCAGACGGCCTTTGACGGTGCCGAGCGGCAGGGACAGCGCCGCAGCGATCTCCGTATGGGTCAGGCCCTGGTAGTACGCGAGCACTACCGGTTGCCGCAGCTCGGCGGTGAGCTCCTTCAGACAGGAGCGGACTTGTTCGCGTTCTCCGAGCGACTCCACGGTCTCCACGACGTCGTCGAAGGCGAGAGTCGACTCCTGCTGGGAGACGGCGCGCTCGCGTTCAGCGGACCTCCGCAGGGTGCGGACGCTGTCCACGGCGCGATGGTGGGCGATGGTCATCATCCAGGTCATGGCGTGCCCGCTCTCGGGCCGATAGCGCGGGGCGCTCTGCCAGACCTCGAGCATGACCTCCTGCGCGACCTCTTCGGCGCGGGCCGGGTCTTGCAGGACCCGGCACGCGATGCCGTAGACCGGGCCGACGGCCGCGTCGTACAGCCGACTGAAGGCGTCCTGACTGCCGGCAGCGACGGACAGCAAGAGCCGGTCCGTCTCGGATGTGCCGATGTGCCCGGCACCGGGCGCCTGCCGCTTCGCCACACCCTCTCCCGCCTGTGTGTCTGCCCCAATCCGTCATGGTGGGTGTCACCCGCCCTCTTCCACAGTGTCCGAGGCCCGGCCGTCGTCCGCATCCCGCAGGGGGGCGGATTCGGATGTCCATGATCCCGGTGACGGCCGGCTCGGGCTTACGGTCGTGGTGTCCCCGGCCCAGGATTCGTCCTCCTGGTGGCGGTGGTGCATCCAAGGCCCAGGCGCGGGCACCGGCGGTGCGGTGCGGGCGGCCTCGGAGTCGGTGCTGGCCGAGTCGCCCGGGCGGAGCACGTCCTCGCCGTAGAGGCCCTGGACCCAGTTGGCCTGGTAAACGGTCTCGAGGTAACGCTCTCCCAGGTCCGGGGCGATGGCCACGGCGGTGAGGCCGGCCGAGTCGTGCGCGGCCAGCCAGCGCATGGCGCCGCTGACGACGGTGCCGGTGGAGCCGCCGAAGAGGAAGCCGCGTCGGGCCAGGTGGTGACAGGCGCGGATGGTGTCCGCCTCCTCGACGTGCACCGCCTCGTCGACGTAGGAGTCGTCGAGCAGCGGCGGGCTGACGCTCATGCCCAGGCCGGGAAGCATGCGGCGGCGCGGGGTGTCGCCGAAGGTCACCGAGCCGGCGGTGTCCACCGCGACGATGAGGACCCGCCGGTGCCACTGCCGGAAATAGCGGGCGCAGCCCATCAGTGTCCCGGTGGTGCCGGCTCCGACGAACAGTACGTCCAGTCCCGGGAACGAACGGGCGATCGCCGGCCCCGTCCTGAGGTAGTGCGCTCTCCAGTTGCCCGGGTTGGTGTACTGGCTGAGCCACACATACCGGTCGTCGAGGTCGGACAGCGCGCGGCAGTACTCGAGCCGCGCACGGAGGAAGCCGCCGTGGGCGCTCGGCTCGGTGACCACGTGCACCTGGGCTCCCAGGGCCTCCATCACCAGCCGGGTGGACAGGTTGCAGCGGGAGTCCGTCACGCACAGGAACCGGTAGCCCTTGCTCGCCGCGATCATGCTGAGGGCTACGCCCATGTTCCCCGAAGAGGACTCGAGCAGGACCGACTGCGGAGTCAGGACTCCAACCTGCTCGGCGGCCTCCACCATCTCGGTGGCGGGCTTCAGCTTGATCGAGCCGGCGAAGTTGAAGCCCTCGCACTTCAGGAAAAGCCTGCGCCCCAGTATCGACTGGAGGTCGACGTAGAGATCCTCCTCGTTGAAGGTGTAGGGAGCGGATATGACTGACACGATGGCCTCCGCGGATTGAAAAGACGGCCCGGCCGGATGGTCTTCATCCGTACCGGCGCAGCTCATGGAAGAAGCCGTCGACGACGTGCAGCTCTCCGGAGCCGACCACCTCGTCGTAGACGTACTTGCCGACTGCCAGATCGAGCACCCCGAGTCCGAACGGCGAGAACACCACCGTCCGCTCCGCCGACGGAGTCACGCGGGCGGCCATCACGTCCGCCAGCGTGCCCATCAGGAAGTCGCGGTTGCCCGTGAGCCGTTCGGTCAGGTGGACGGAGGTCTCCGCCCGCAGACAGTGCTCGATGTCGTCGACGATGTTGTCCGAGGCGAGCACGACCTCCGGAGCCAGGTCGCGCAGCGACACGTGCAGCACGAGCGGATGGTGCGCGAACCACGACGGATCGCGGACGTGCGGCCGGGCGGCGACCGTGGCGAAGACGACCAGGTCGCTCTGGCGGATCAGCTCCTCTGGGCTGTCGTGCACGGCGATCCAGCCGGTGGCGCCGGACTGTTCCAGGTAGCAGCGGAAACCGGCCGCGCTCTCGGCGGACACGTCGTGTACGCCGATGGCGTCGAACGACCAGCCGGTACCGGCCAGGAAGGTGTGGATGTAGCGGGCGATCAGGCCCGTCCCGACGAATCCGATGCGCGTCGGGCGCCGTCGGCCGCGGCTGAGCGTGTCCGCCGCCAGTGCCGCCGACGCGGCCGTCCTCGTGGCACTGATGATCGAGGCTTCCATGCAGGCGAACGGGTAGCCGGTGTGGCGGTCGTTGAGGATGAGCACCGCCGAGGCCCTGGGGATCCCGGCCGCCACGTTCTGCGGGAAGCTGGAGATCCACTTCAGGCCGTCCACCCCGGCGTCCCCACCGATCGAGGCGGGCAGGGCGATGATCCGGGACGACGGGCGGTCGGGGAAGCGCAGGAAGTGGGACGGCGGGTTCACCGAATCACCGGCGCTGTGCAGCCGATAGGTGTCCTCGACCACCTCCACGATCTGCTTCTCGCGCCCCTGCAGCGCCTGCTGGACCTGGCCGCCGGACACGACCGCGAACGGTGGCACGGCGACCTGCCCGGAGGGTGCGGACTCCCAGGTGGTCGAATGGGTGGTGGTCATGCGGTGATCACCTCCACGGTCGGCGAGCAGTCGGCCAGGCGCACCGCGTCCGTCATCGCGACGAGCACCTCGCGCGGCCCCTCGTACGGCTCCCTGCTGTGGGCGGTGCGGACGTTGTCGACGAGCATCAGGTCGCCGGACTGCCATGGCTCGCGCACGGTATGGGACTGATAGACCTCGTTCAGCAGCTGCACGGTGTCCTCGCCGATCGGTGCGCCGTCCCCGTAGCGGGTGTTGAACGGCAGCCCGTCGGCGCCGTAGACGTCCACCAGGTACTCACGTATCTCGGGGGCCAGCGTCCACTCGTTGAGGAACGCGATCTGGTTGAACCAGCATGGCCGGCCCGTGATCGGGTGCCGCACTACGGCGCTGCGGCGCTGCCAGGTCCGCAGTCCGCCGTCGGGCTGCCACTCGAACTCGATGGCGGCCGCCCGGCAGTGGTTCTCGACCGCACCGCGGTCCTCGCTGCCGAAGGCATCGGCCAAGGACGCCCCGATCTCCTCGTTGTAGTTGCGGGTGAGCAGCCAGCCCTCCGTCAGGAACCGCTCGACGAGTTCGGTGGGCAGCGCGTTCAGCACGGTCGGTGCGTCGGCCAGCGCGGTCGCCCCGCCGACGTCGGGGGCACTGAGGCAGGCGAACATCATGAGGCCGGGGAATTCCAGGGTGTAACTGAGCTCATGGTGCATGCACATCGGCTGGTGCGGCGGCCACTTCGACGAGGAGTACACGCCGTCGGCGTAGGTGCGCCGGGGTGCGAAAGCCTCCTTCTCGGTCATCAGACCGGCGGCCAGCCGCCGGAAGACGCCCGCGGTCTCTGCCTGGTCGCCGAGCCCGAGGCCGCGGACCAGGACCGAACCGTGCTCGGCGACGATGGCGCGCACCGCGTCCCGGTGCTCGGCGGCCCAACTCGCCGCGTCACCGCTGGAGTCGGCGCGCAGGATCGGGGGTTTGCCGGGCTGCAGGTCGGCGTCGAGCGTCGACACGGGGAGCGAGGACGACATCTCGGTCTCCTTTCGGTCGCGGTTCAGGAGGAAGCCGGGGGGCCGGGGCCGACGCCGGCCGCGGAGGCCGAGGGCGCGGCCGCTCGGGATCTGCCGTTGACGACACGGGCCAGGTCGGCCAGGACCGGGTGGCGCGTGAGGTCCTTGATGTCCACCGCACGGTCCAGGGCGATCGCGAGCCGCACCGCCGCGAGAGAGGTGCCGCCCCGGTCGAAGAAGTGGTCGTGCCGGCGGATCGTGTGCTCCGGTATGTCGAGCACCTGAGCCCACAAGGCGGCCAGCCGCCGTTCGGTCGGCGTCCGGGGCGTGTCGCGGCCCTCCTCGGCCAGGTCCGGTTCGCTGCCTTCGGGTCCGACGTTCTGCGCCACTGCACCGAACTGTGCGGCGAGCGCGGTCAGCGATTTCCTGTCGACCTTGCCGTTGGCGGTGACCGGCAGGTTCTCCTGCCAGTGGAACTCCGAGGGGACCATGTACGCGGGCAGCGACCGGCCCAGCCTGTCCCTGAGGACGCCGTCCTCAAGCGGGCTCCGACCGGAGTAGAAGGCCACCAGGCGCCCGCCCTGGCCGGCCCCCTCGACGGGCACCACCGCGCCGTCGCGGACACCCGGTGCCCGCAGCATGGCGCTCTCGACCTCGCCGATCTCGATCCGGAATCCGCGGATCTTGACCTGGGTGTCCTGGCGGCCGAGGAACTCCATCTTGCCCCCGGGCGTCCAGCGGCCGTAGTCGCCGCCCCGGTAGAGCCGTCGGCCCGTGTGATGCGGATCCGCCATGAAGGACTGCCGGGTGCGCTCGGGGTCGTTGACATAGCCACGGCCGACGCAGACCCCGGAGAAGACGATCGCACCTGGGGCGCCGAGCGGCACCGGTGACAGGTACTCGTCCACGACGTAGATGTGCACGTTGCCGATGGGCGAGCCGAGCGAGATCCGTCCGTTGTCCGGCGCCCGGCCCATCACCTCGTGGTTGGTGTCGTCCGAAGTCTCGGTCAGGCCGTACGCGTTGACCAGCCCGACACCGGGCTCGGCCGCGAACCAGCGCTGTACGAGCTCCCCTTTCAGCGCCTCGCCGGTGACCGACACGCACCGCAGATCCGGCAGCGCGCGTGGCTGCCGCTCCAGGTAGGACAGGACGGCGTCGAGGTACGACGGCACGACCTGGAGCACGTTGACCCCGCCGCGGGCGATCGTGTCGACGAACCGCGGGACGTCCAGGATCGCGTCCTGTTCGACGAGCAGGGTCCGCCCACCGGTCAGAAGTGCGGAGACCAGTTGCCACAGGGAGATGTCGAAGCACTGGGGCGCGGTCTGGGCGACCACCTGCCGCTCCCCGATCCTCAGGTCGTCGATCTTGGCGTAGAGGTGGTTGAGCATGCCCGCGTGCTCGCACATGGCTCCCTTGGGCTCGCCGGTGGAGCCCGACGTGAAGTAGATGTAGGCGAGCTGGTCTTGCGCGACGCCGACGCCGAGGTCGGAGTCCGGGTGGCCCTCCGCGTAGGCCGCGTCGACGGAGAGCGCCTGGACCGCGGGCAGCGTGTCGAGGGCCCGGTCGAGCATCGTGGTGCTGCCCGGCTCGGTCAGCACGAGCCGGCACCCGGCACGCGTGAGCATGTTCGCGATGCGCTCGGCCGGGAAGTGCGGCTCGACGGGCAGATACGCCCCACCGCTCTTGAAGACCGCGAGGACGGCGGCCGCCCAGTCCAGGTTCCGCTCCGTCACCACCGCGACGACGCCTTCCCTGCCCAGCCCTCGCGCCAGCAGGGCCCGCCCCAGCCGGTTGGCCCGCGCGTTGAGTTCCCGGTAGGTCCACCGCCGGTCGCCGCATACGGCCGCCACGGCGTCCGGGTGCGTCCTGACGCGTTGTTCGAACAGCTCGTGGAAGCGCCGGTCGGGCAGTTCCCGCCGGGGTCCGGCGAGTCCTTCGAGCTGGAAGCGGCGTTCCTCGGCGGAGAGCAGGCTCTGCCGGTCGTGCGCGGCGTCCGGATCGGCGGCGATCAGCGTGAGTGCGGTGAGGTGGTAGCCCACGATCCTCGCGGCGCAGCCCGCGTCGAGCGCGTCGGTCCGGTACCGCAGCCGCAGTGTGCGCCGATCGCCGCGTCGCGGGATCTCCAGCCGCAGTACGGCATTCTCGGCGAGTGCGCCGCCGTCGCCGATCGGATCGAACACGGCCTCGCTGGACGGTCCGGGCAGGCCCAACTCACGCCGGAGGGCCTCGACGGGGAAGTCCTTGTGCAGCAGCAGTTCCGACTCGGCCCGGTGGGCGTGAAGCACCAGCATCCGCCACGAGTCGGGTTCGGCGGCCAGTCGGCACGGCAGCGGCCGCCCGGCCGATACGGCGATGTAGCCGGTCGTGACCTCGTACTCGCCGGACAGAGCGGCCAGCACCTTGGCGTGCGCGGCCAGCAACACCGAGCGGAGGGGGACCGCCAGCTCGTCCGCCAGGCGGCTCAACGCGTCCGTCAGTTCGCCGGGCAGCGTCGTCTCGTGCTCGGCGACGCCGGCTACCGGGTCGAGGGTCCACCGGGGGACCGTGGTGACCCCACCGGCGGTGAGCACGCCCTGCCAGAACTCCCGGCCGGCCTCAGCGGTCGCGGTCATGGATGTCACGGATGTCATGGAGCCAGCCTCCCCTCGCCCTCGCTGTCCGGGCGGATGGGCCTTGCCGGATTCCCGCCCCACCAGGCCTCCTGTGGGACCACCTCTCCCTTCATCAGGAAGGAGTCGGGGCCGAGCACCGCGCCGTCGCCGACCGTCACGCCGTAGTGCACGAAGGCGCCGACCCCGAGGGTGCATCCGGAGCCGATCGTGATCCGGTCGGACTTGAAGGCGCCGTCCTCCTGCGAGTGGCACTGGACCACGCTGCCCAGGTTGAGCGTGCAGCCGTCCCCGATGGCGGCCATGGCCCGTTCCGTCAGAAAGCAGCCGTCGTCGAAGACCATGCGGCCGAGCCGCACCCCCAGCAACCGCCAGACGACGTTCTTGAACGGGGTGCCGTTGAGCATCTTCAGGTAGGTCTCCGACGGCACCTTCCAGTAGCGCTCGTGCTGCCAGAAGTCCGGGGTGTAGATCGAGCAGAACAGCGGCCTCAGGGGACGGACCGCTGTGACGACGCGTTCGACGAGCACGAAGTACGCGATGGTGAACAGCACGGCCAGGATGTCGGCCAGCATGATCCCCGCCACGCCGAGCGGCCCGTACAGCTCCGCGGCGAAGGTGACGAGCAGGGTGAGGGCGAAGACATAGACCCAACGCGTCAGCAGGTACCACGCCATGGTGCCCACGTTGTGCCTGTTCTTCGCGGCAAGGCCGCGCCGCAGCTCCGTACGGCCCTTGAGCCGGTCGAAGGTGCTGTCCCGCAGGACCGAACGCGGAATCTCGAAGCTGGGCGAGCCCAGCAGCCCGACGCCCTCGCGGACCTCCCCGTCGACCGGCACCATCACCTTCGTCGCCAGGAGACAGTTGTCGCCGGTCCTGCCGCGTGTGGGGTACGCGATCCTGTTGCCGAGGAAGTTGCGCGGCCCGATCGACACGTGGGACACGCGGAACGCGGTACTGGAGAAGTCGGCATTCATCATCGACAGGCCGTCCGCGATCATCGTGCCGCGCCCGACGGAGCTGAGATACGGCGTCTCGTGCTTCATCTCCGTGCCGAAGTTCGACCCGGTCTGCTGGACGCGGGACAGGTCGTACCCGAGGCCTCGCAGGTAGTGGACGATCGCGGAGCTGTCACCGAACAGGCGCTTCAGGAACTTCCAGTTGGTCAGGAGCGTGATGGTCCGGTGCACCTCGAAGTGGAAGCTGTAGAGACGGTAGGTCCTGCCCGGTGTGATGGCCAGGCTGAGCAGACGGGGAACGGCGGTCAGGACGAGGAGACCTGCGGGCACGGCGCCGAAGACGAGCACGAAGGACATCGCCAGGGCCTCGAGGTAGAACGTCCCGTCGGAGAAGACCGCGGGCCCCGGCTCCAGAGCCGTGCTGAGCTGCGGGACCTCGACGAGCAGTGCGGCCGCGCCGCCGACCGCCAGGGGTACGTACACGACCAGCGCGAGCAGCAGTTGCACAACGCTGTGTGTGGCTCTGCGCACCGCACCGCAGCGCAGCTGCCCCACCACCTGGTAGTCCACGTCGGTCCGCTGTGCCGGGGACCCGTGCCAGTGCTCGCCTTCGGGCACCGCCTGCCCGCGGTGCAGCGAGGAGGCGTGCCCGAGCTGCGCCCCGTCGCCGAGCGATGTGCCGATGTCGAGCACCGTGGCCTCACTGACCAGCACGTTCCGGCCGAGGGTGACCGGGCCCGGCTGGATGAGTCCGGCGTGCGCCCGGTAGCAGGAGAAGAACGAGTCCTTGCGGATGACCGTGCCGTCGCCGATGGTGAGCAGGTCGGTGCATACGGGCACGTTCCGGGACAGGACCACGGCGCCCCGCCCGACCTTCGCGCCCAGTGCCCTGAGGTAGAACAGGTAGAGCGGGGAGCCGCTGAACAGCACCATCGGATCCGACCGCACCAGCGTCTTGACGATCCAGAAGCGGACGTACGCAAGGCTCCAGACGGGGATGTGGTGGGGCTTCCACCGGCCGACCAGGGTCCATTTCGCCAGGACGGGAAGGACACACAGGGCCAGGAAGACCACCCCGCCGAACAGGACCGACCGCAGGTACACGTCGAGCGCACCCGATCCGGCGGAGATCCACTCGTAGCCTCGGGCGGTGCCGAGGGCGAGGAGATAGACGTATCCGAGGAAGGCGAGAAGTTGCAGGGCGCCGCACAGGACGTACTGGCGCCTGCTCGGCGGGGACTGGGCCGGGGGTGGGACCGGCTCCGCCGCCGGGGTCGCGGCCGCCGGCTCCGCCCGGGGAACGGGCGGGGCATCCACGAGCGCCGTCGCCAGGCTCCTGATCGTCGGGTGCCGATAGACGTCCTTCATCGACACCGACGGCAGATCCGCCCGCTTCCTGACGCGCGCGCAGAAGTGCGCCATCACCAGGGAGTCGGCACCGAGGTCATTGAAGAAGTGACCGTCGACCGGTACCTGTTCGGTCCGTACGACCCCGGCCAGCACCGCGGCGAGGGTTCTCTCGATTGCGGTCGGTTCACCGCCACCGTCCAGGAGGACCGTGGTCTCCTCCCGAGCGGTGGGCAACATTTCCACCGGCTTGTCCACCATCTCAGCTCCTTGGAAGCCGCCGAGGAAGCACCGACCGGCACTGACCGGCCGGCGTTGCATACCGGTTTCGGGTCGCTACCGAGTGCGAACGACGCGGGCTGTGGCCGGAACCATCCATGCACTTGATTCGACGCCGGGACGCGGACGGATCCCCAAATCCATAAACTTCTCATAAGGGTCAATTTCACGGAGGGAGCGGCTGGGGCAGGACGTCCGATGAACTCCGACTCTCCGCCCGTGAGTTGCGCGCGCCTCACCCCGGAGCCCTACCCGACCGACATCGCCCCCGACGCAAACCCAGCTTTGGTCACAACCGAAGCCTGGCGGCGCACTCCTGCGACGGAGAGGTTGCCTCCGCACGCTGAATACGTACAGCACTCGATCCAATACCTTGAGTGACCTCGGCGGGTCGCATCATGCGCGGTCCGCTCTACGAGGGGACCTCAACATGATGCGACGACGCATGGCCGTGGCCCTGGGGGCGCTGGCGGCCGCCGCGACCTTGGCGGTCACGGTGCCGGGATCGGCGTACGCGGCGGAAGGCGTCCTGGTACTCAACGGCAACGCATACGAAAACCCGAGTGGCTGCTACGCCATCGATCGGTACCCGTCCTCGGTGGACAACTACACCGACGCCATCGCCGAGGTCCACTCCGGACCGGACTGCTCCGGGCCGGTCGAGTGGCTGGTCTACCCGGGCGAGACGTACCACACGGAAACAGCCCAGAGCGTCTTCATCCTCTGAGCCCACCGGCGGCATGGGCGCCCCGTTCCCAGCGGGGCGCCGCGTTTCAATTCTCCTCAAGTCGTCGCAGCGCCGTATCCGCGGCTCAACTCACCAGCCCGCCCATCGCGTTGGCGCACGTCGTCACCTGATGCGGCGGGCCGGCCGGGTCGCCATGTGCAGGAGGTACTCCAGCGGGCCCCGGCGGAACAGGCGGGTCCAGAGCATGGCGAACACCGTGGCGCCTGCGATGTAGCCGGACAGCACCAGCAGAACGGACATCGAGTCGTCCTCACTGCCGAAGATACGAAGAGCGACGATGTGCAGCACGTAGGCGCTGAGCGACACCATGCCCACCGCTGCGGCAGGTCGCAACAGGCGCATGACGTGCGGTGTTCGGTGCACGGCGGTGACGCAGGCCGCCACGATGGCGAGGGCGACACCGGTGTTGCCGAGGATGGAGAAGGTCGTCTGGCTGTGCGGTGCGGCCACCAGCAGCCACTCCGGCGGGGTGCTGTCCGTGATGTCACCGACGCTGTCGGACCACCAGGCAGAGGATGCCGAACCCCCGTCCGTGGCGCCGGTGATGACGGTACGGGCCCGCGCTACGAGGTGCAGGGCCAGCCAGGAGCCGCCGTAGCCGGCCACGACGAGCGCGCCGCCGGTGAGCGCGAGGCGGGTGCGGACCTTGGCATCGATGAGGTCGAGCCGGGCCAGCGCCATGCCGGCGATCATGAACGATGCCCAGGTGAGGACCGGGTACTCGCCGGTGAACAGCAGCTCCACGAATCCGTCCGAGTCGCCGATCCGGGCAAGTGGATCCCAGGCGATGACCGTGTCCGACCAGGTTCCGTCGTAGATCGACTGCTGAATGACGTACAGCACCTGGGGCAGCACGAGGGCTCCCGCGGCGGCGATCACCGCGAGCGTCGTGGCCCGCAGCCGGTACAGCGGGAGCACGGTGAGGAAGATCAGCCCGTAGAAGGAGAGGATCACGGCGACCGAGGTGTCCAGGGCGGTCAGTGCGAAGCCCAGCGCTATCAGGACGATGCCCCGGATGACGACCCGGCCGGCCGCTTGCCGCCCGGCGCGCCCGGTCCGTGGGGTCGGGCGGCCGCTGATGATGACGAGGGTGAATCCGGCGAGCACGGCGAACAGGGCGGAGGAACGGCCGCGCGCCAGCTCCAACAGGAAGCCCACTGGCCCGCCGACCGACGGATCGGGGCCGACGTGGGTCGCGTACATGCCGAAGACCGCGAGTCCGCGGGCGAGGTCGATGCCGATCAGCCGGCCGGCCGACGGCGCCCGGGCAGGGGCGGCCGCGGGAGGACCGGGCCCCAGGGCGGGTTTCACCGTCGACGGTAGGGCCGAGGATGCGTTGCCGGTCATGTGCCTCAGCATCCGCAGCGCACGTGCCGCATGGCACCCGTCGATCGTCCGGAGCCACCCCGCCGATCGGCGGTACTTCCCCCGCTATGTGCCGGTAAACGCCTCAAAGTAACCTAAAAGTCGCGCAGGACGTCGTGGGAATCCGGCGTCGGTCCGACGACGGGGTGGAACACAAGTGATCCGGGTACTGGTGGTCGACGACGAAGCCCTGATCCGTACGGGCTTCCAGCACATTCTGAACAGCGCGGACGACATCGAGGTCGTGGCGGCCGTCCCCGGCGGACAGGCCGTCCACGCCGTTCGGCAGTCACGTCCCGATGTGGTGCTGCTCGACATCCGCATGCCGGACGTCGACGGTCTCACCGTTCTGGCCGATCTGCGTCGACTGCCGGATCCACCGGTGGTGGCCATGCTCACGACTTTCGACATGGACGAGTACGTGGCGGCAGCGCTGCGTTCTGGGGCCGCCGGCTTCCTGCTCAAGGACACCGATCCCCAGCAGCTGCCCCATCTGGTGCACACATTGGCCGACGGCGGTGCCGTGCTGTCGTCCTCGGTCACCCGCACCGTCGTGGACGGCTATCTGGACCACAGCCACCTGGAACCCGCCGTCCAGGCGGTCACCCGGCTGACCGAGCGCGAGCGCGGAGTCCTGGTCCTCATCGCCGAGGGACTGTCCAATGCCGACATCGGCCTGCGGATGCACCTGAGCACCGGCACGGTCAAGGATCACGTGAGCACCGTGCTCAACAAGCTGGAGGTGGGCAGCCGGGTCCAAGCCGCCCTGCTCGCCGAACGCGCGGGTCTGCTCCGGCAGCCGGGAGAACGGGAGGGCTGATGAGATCACGCCGCGTGCCCGCCCCGCTGATCGACGTTGCTCTGGTCGGAGTGTCGCTGCTGGACGTCTGGGTCAATGTTCAGGGCGACGAGCGACCGGCTCTGGCCTGTGCGCTGCTCGGCGCCTTCGCACTGACGCTGCGCCGTCGGCTGCCGCTGACGACCTTTGCCCTCACGCTGCCCGGCGTCCTGGTCACCGACGCCGTGTTCGCCTCGCTGGCCGCGCTGTACACGCTGGCCTCCCTCAGCCGCCACCGCACCTTGCTGGGGTTCTGCGCCGCCGTGTTCACCGTTTGCAACATCACCGTCTGGTCCTGGCCGTCACCGGAGTTCGCCGATCTTCCGGACACCTCTTCCACCCTCATCACGGTCAGCTACAGCCTGGCGGAAGCGGTCGCACCCGTCTTCCTCGGCCAGCTCGTCCAGGCCCGACGTGACCTGTCGCTTCGGCTGGCCGAGATCTCCAAGGTGCGCGAGCGTGAGCAGCAGCTCATCACGCAGACGGTACTGGCCAAGGAACGCACACAGCTCGCCCGGGAGATGCACGACGTGGTCTCCCATCAGGTCAGCCTGATCGCCGTGCAGGCCGGGGCGCTGCAGATGCGCAGCCGTGACGCGGAGGCCCGGGAGACGGCGTCCGCGATCCGGCGGCTCAGCGTGCGCACTCTCGACGAGCTGCGGCACATGGTGAGCGTGCTGCGCGCCTCAGGGAGCCGCCCGACGGAGCTCACCCCGCAACCGTCCCTCGCCGATCTGCAACGGCTGGTGGTCGACAGCGGCCTCGATGCCAAGTTGGACACCGACCTGCCCGACGGCCTGGCGCCGCCCCTCCAGCGTGCCGTGTTCCGTACGGTGCAGGAGGCGCTGACCAATGTGCGCAAACATGCCCCAGGGGCCAGAACGACCATTCGCGTCCAGCACGCCGACGGCACCGTGCACGCCACCGTCACCAACACCGCTCCCACCCGGCCCCCGCTCGGCCTGCCCGGCTCCCGCCACGGCCTGGTCGGACTGCGCCAGCGCGCCGAGCTCCTCGGTGGCACCATCACCTCCGGACCCACGGCCGACGGCGGCTACGAAGTCCGCCTTGAGCTCCCGGAGTGAGGCGGGGTGGCTTCAGGCATTGAGGTCAGCCGTCCATGGACACCGAGAGGGACCGGGGGCGCAGGTCGGTCCAGTGGGCCTCGATGTACTCCAGGCACGCCTCCCGGGTGTTCTCGTCGACGACGATCCTCCACCCGCCGGGCACCGCCGCGAAGGAAGGCCAAAGGGAGTACTGGCCCTCGTCGTTCACAAGGACCAGGAAACGGCCTTCGCTGTCGTCGAAGGGGTTGGTGCTCATGGTGAGTGCCTCCTCGGAACGGCAACATTAGGTTAGCCTGGCCTAATTGACAGGAGCTTAGCCGTCGTCGCTTCCCCGTCACAAGGAGACGTTCATGCGCCCGGTCACGGCCGACATGGAGAACGCCTTCGCCGAGTTCGGAATGCCCGGCAAACCCGGCACCGACGAATTCTGGGCGGCGGCAGGGGCACCCGCGTCGGTGCCCGCCGACGACGGCGGCTGGATGACCCTCTTCCTCCGGCGCGGGGCCGAAGCGGCGAGCATCGGCTTCGAGAGCTGGTCGGATTCGGTACCCCTGCGCCGCTGGGGCGACACTGACTGCTGGTACGCCGAAGTCCGCATGCCCGCGCGGCTGCGGGTGACGTACCAGTTCCTCGTGGGCGACGCGGCGTACGCCGACCCGCTCAACCCGGTCGGTGCGGGCGCCGACCGGTCCATCGCGGCGACCCCGGACGCCCCGGCACAGCCCCACTGGCCCGTCATCGGCGCCGCCGACGTCCTGCCCCTCCCCCGCACCCGGATCCGCTGGGCCAGTGAGCGGCTCGGCGGGCGCCGTACCGTACGCGTCCACCCGGCCGGGGGCGGTGGACCGGTGGTCCTGCTGCTCGACGGGGACGACTGGCTGTACCTGCACCCTGCCATGACCGCGTTCGACTCGGCCGTCGCCAGTGGCGAGTTGCCCCCGGTCACGCTCGTCTTCCTCCCGGCCAAGGACAGGGCCGCAGAGTTCACGTGCAGGCCCGAACTGTGGGAAGCGGTCCGGGACGAGCTGCTGCCGCTGGTGAGGGACTCCGGAGTACCCGCCGACCTGGACCGGTTGGTGGTCGCGGGTCAGAGCCTTGGCGGACTGAGCGCCATGTACGCGGCGCTGGAGTTCCCGGATCTGGTCTCCCGTGTCGCCTGCCAGTCGGGGTCGTTCTGGTGGACGCCCGCCGCCATCGACCCGGCCGATCCCTCGGCCGACCCCCTGGGCGGACCGGTCGGCGGAGCCGTCGCCGCGCGCCTGCGGGAACAGCGTCCCGACCTGTCCGGGCTACGGATCGCGTTCGACGTGGGGGAACACGAGAAGCGGATGCTGCCCCACTGCGAGCTGGCCGAGGCCCTGACCGAGCAGGCCGGCGCGACCGTACGGATCTCAAGGTCGGCGTCGGGCCACGACCGGGCGGGCTGGCGGCACGCACTGCTCAGGGGTGTCGCCTGGGCATTGGGCGCTCAGCCGGGGGCAGGGTGACGATTCACTCGGCGCCCAGGCGCGACTCGGCGCCAGGGCGCCTGAAGTGGGCGTAGGGCGGATACGACTTGAAGCAGATCAGCACCTCAAGGGGGTGCCCGCCGCCGGGTTCCTGGACCAGCGTCGGGAGCGCTGTCATCAACGCCGAGCGTCCTTCGACGACACGCTTGTGTTGCGGGCCCCAGCCCGCCGCGTAGGCGAAGCACGCAGCCGTCTCTGCGAAGACGTCCCTGCTGCCGAACAAGAAGAAGGTTCGGGCGTGGGTGGCGTGCCGCAGCCCGTCCCGGGAGTCGGGCCGCTCCCAGTGTTCTCGCCAGGCGGCGGCGTCCCGGGCGGTGCGTGCCTCGTCGGTGCGGACGGTCAGCGAAGTGCCGTTCACCAGCTTGCGCCGCAACTCGGGCCACTTGCTGGGGCGTAGGCCGAGCGTGTGGTGGGCCACCACGAGGTCGACCGGTTCGCCAACGCCCTCGTCGGGCGGGAGGCCGTCGCGCAGAGGTACATGGACGATCGTGTGCCGGGAGTAGGCGGCGAAGGAGAGCAGGCCCGCGAGCCGGTTCAGCCCGTCGTGGTCGCCGAGCAGCAGGCCGATGGGCTCGGGGGGGCGCAGGGAAGTGTGACGGAGGGGCTGGCGCGGCTGGACGACACGGTGTTCGTGCGGCCCGATCCTGGGCCGGAACTGCTGCAGCCTCAGCCGCATACGGAGTGCCTCATGGCCTCAGCATCGTGGGCGGCGAGTCCCCTCGGCAACGCAGATTCCGCCCCGGCGGCGGTGAGCCGGCATCGTACCGATCCCGTCGAGCCGTTCACGCGGATGGCCGACCAGTTGGCGATGTGTGCTGCCGACGGGGCGCGTCACCGAGCCACCGCCAGACGGTAGTCCTCGTCGGTGGCGAGCAGGTTCCGATGCGTGTCCTCGGCCGTGACGACCCCGTCGTCGAGTACGAGGACCCGGTCGGCGGCGTCCAGGAGGGCCGGGCTGCTGGTGATCACGACGGTGGTGCGGCCCCGGCGCAGCTTCGCGACGTTGCGCGCGATGAGCTGTTCGGTGACCGCGTCGACGGCGGTCGTCGGGTCGTGCAGGACCAGGACGTCGCTGTCGGCCGCCAACGCCCGGGCCAGGGACAGCCGTTGCCGTTGTCCGCCCGAGAGGTTCGCGCCGCGGTCGCGGACGCCGTAGTCGAGTCCGTCGCGGTGAAGGGCGACGACGTCCGTCAGCATGGACGCATCGACGGCCTCGGGGACCGACCGGCTGGTGCCGGACGGGTCGATGTTCGTGCGGAGGGTGCCCGCGAAGATCTCGCCGTCGTACGGGTTCACCAGCATGTGCGCGCGGACCGCGTCGATCGACAGGTCCGCGAGCTCCCGCCCGCTGACCCGCACCGCTCCCTCGTACGCGTCGGACGGGACGTTCACGGCCAGGACCGACGCGAGGTCGGCCGCCACGCGCGGCTGGTAGGCGGCGATCGCCACGAACTCCCCGGCGGACACCCGGAACTTCAGGTCCCGCAACGTTCCGTATCGGACGCTGTCGAGCTCCAGGTCGCCGCCCGCGACCGGGAATTCCGGCCCCGGCGTCGTGACCGGCGGCGCGGTCAGGACCAGCGCCATCCGCTCGGCCGAGGCGCGCGCCATCATCACGTACTTCGGCATCTCCGAGAACAGTCTGAGCGGCTCCATGATGAACTGCGCCAGCCCCACGGCCATGACGAGTTCCCCGATGTTGATCTGCCCGTCGAAGGCCAGCCAGCCCGCCGTCAGGGTCACGGCGCCGGCGAGGACCGCGTTGAGGGCCAGCGCGGCGCCCGCGTACGCGCCGTTGACCTTGGCGACCGTGATCGCCTGGAGCTTCGCCTCCGTGCTGACGTTCCGATAGGACCGGAACGCCGCGTGGTTGCCGCCGAAGCCGTGCAGCGGACGCAGGCCTGTGATCAGGTCGGCGACCTTGGCACCCGCCCGCGCCACCCGGGCCTGCTGCTCCTGGGTGCTGGAGCCGATCCGCCTGGACAGCACGCTCAGGATCGACATGATCGCGACGGTGCCCACGATCACCAGCAGACCGAGCCGGATGTCGGCGAGGCCCAGCGCGACTGCCGCGACGACCACCGCGACCAGCGAGCTGATCAGCAGCGGCACCACCTCGATGATGTCGGCGGTCTGGTCGGCGTCCTCGGTGGCGATCGTCAGTATCTCGCCGGACTTGAGGTCGACGTCCCTGGCCACCGGCTGAAGGCCGCAGGCCGCGACCTTCACCCGCCAGCGGTGCGCCTCGGTCGTGTTGGCCTTCTGCAGGACGCGCATCCCGAACCGCCACGACAACGAGACGGTCGTGATGATCACGGCCAGCGCGGCGATGGACAGGCCGAGCGAGCCGAGGCTCCGGTTCTGCATCGTGTGCTCGACGATGAGTCCCAGCGCGATCGGGAAGGCGGTCTCGCCGGCCTGGTACAGGCCCATGAGGACGGTGCCCCAGGCCATGGCGGCGCGGTTGCGGCGCAGAGCGGTCCGGAGGATGTAGGACCCCGGGCGGGGCCGCTGCGTGTCAGGAGTGGTCATCGAGGTGGCGGGCAATCGCTTCCGGGGTTCGCAGGGTGAACAGGTCTCGGATCGTGATCACCGGACCGTACTCGCGGCGGAGCAGTCCGATGAGACGCACCGCCAGCATGGAGTGGCCTCCCAGGGACACGAAGTCGCTCACCGCGCTCACCTCGTCGTCGTCCAGGTCCAGTGCCTCGGCGAAGTACTCGCACACCACGGTCTCGGTCTCGGTCACGGGAGGGCGCTCCCCCGCCGTGGTCAGCGCGCCGAGCGGCTTGGCCTCCGGCAAGGCCTTCGTGTCAGCCTTCCCGTTCACCGTGAGCGGGATGCCGTCGACCTGAGCGTAGTGCGTCGGGCGCAGGAAGTCCGGCAGCCCGGCGCCCACCTCGGCGGCCACCTCCGCCAGATCCGCGCCGTCCAGCACGAGGTAGGCGGCCAGCCGGTACGCGCCGTCGACCTGGGGGTCGGGCTGGGCGACCGCGGCGACGAAGCGCACCGCCGGGTGCGCCGCGAACACCGCCTCGACCTCGCCGAGTTCGACCCGGTGACCGCGGATCTTGACCTGCTGATCGGTGCGGCCCAGGTACATCAGGTTCCCGTCGGACCGCCGGAGCACCAGGTCCCCGGTGCGGTACATGCGCTCGCCGGGTTCGCCGAAGGGGCAGGCGACGAAGCGGTGCGCGGTCTGGGCGGGCTGCCCGAGATAGCCGCGCGCGATGCCGATGCCCGAGACGTACAGCTCGCCGGGGACGCCGTCCGGCAGGGGCCGTAGCCACGGGTCCAGCACGTACACGTCGGTGTTGTCGATGGCCACCCCCACCACCGGGTCCTCGCACTCGAAGGTGCCGACGCCCAGGGTGTTGATGGTGTACTCGGTCGGTCCGTACAGGTTGTAGCCGACGGTTCCCCCGGTCTCGGCGAGTCGCTGCCACAGCGTCGGGGTGACGGCCTCGCCGCCCAGGAGCACCAGCGGCGGACGCCGACCGGGGTTGTCCAACAGACCCTCGGCGACCAGTTGCTGGGCGTAGGTCGGCGTCACGTTGATGACGTCGATGGCGTGCTCCAGGCAGTACTCGACCAGGCGGGGCGCGTCGCGTCGCAACTCCTCGTCGCAGATGTGCACTTCATGCCCGTCGGCGAGCCACAGCAGTTCCTCCCACGACATGTCGAACGCGAACGACACGGTGTGGGCGATCCGGAAGACCCGGTGCCCGTGCTCCGCCAGCACCGGTTCGAAGATCCGGCGCTGATGGTTGATCAGCATGTTGGTGAGCCCGGCGTACTCGGTCACCACGCCCTTGGGCTTCCCGGTCGATCCGGAGGTGTAGATCGTGTACGCGGGATGCCGCAGCCGGTGCGGGTCGTCCGGCGTGAACGTCACGAACGGCTCGGCGTCCGGCAGCGGACGGTCCAACTCGAGCAACTCGCCCGTCAGGCGCGGAGAAACGGCGCTCACGGTGAGGATCACGTCCGGGCGGGCGTCCTCGACGATCGCGGCGATCCGCTCGTCCGGATGGTCCAGCTCCAGCGGCACATACGCGGCGCCGACGCGCAGGACGGCGAACAGCGCCGCGATCCAGTCGAGGGAGCGCGGGATCGCGAGCCCCACGGTCGTCTCGGGGCCGATGCCGCGCGCGGCGAGCACCCCCGCGACCGCACGGCTGCGGTCCCGCAGTTCGGCGAAGGTCATGGCCGAGCCATGGGCGACCAGCGCCACCCGCTGCGGGTCACGGTCCGCGGCCTGGTCGAACCGGTCGACCACGGTGTCCGTGCCGACGTCCGTACGCTCGCCCGGCGCGGGCTGCGACCCCAGCCCCCGCAATGCGCCGACCGGTCCGGTCGCCCGGGCCAGGTCTTCGAGTACGCGCAGGTAGTCGTCGAGGAGACGACGGGCCTTGCCGGTGTCCTCGTCGCGGTACTCCAGCTTGACCGTGAGCCGGTCGCCGGGCGTGACGACCCACGTGAACGGATAGTGGGTGGAGTCGTCTGCCTTCACCGAGGTGATGCCGTGCCGGGCGTTCATCTCGGCGAACGCGTCCATGTCCAGGAAGTTCTGGAGCACGAACAGGTTGTCGAACAGCGTGTCGTGCCCGCTGGCCCGCTGGATCTCACCGAGCCCCATGTGCTCGTGCTCCATCGCCGCGACCCTGGCGGCCTGCACGGCCGAGAGGTACTCACGGACGGTGTCGTCGGGCCTCGCCCGGGTCCACATGGGCACGGTGTTGAGCAGCACGCCGACGATGTCGGCCAGCCCCTCGCCCTCCCGGCCGGAGACGGTCACACCGAACACGGCGTCACTGCGGCCCGTGCGGGCGCCCAGCAGCAGGCCGAAGGCCCCCGTCAGCAGCGAGTTCAGAGTGACGCCGTGCGCCCTGGCAGCTTCCCTCAGCAGGTCCGACTGCTCGGCGGACAGGGTGTGCACGAGCGCGAGTGGCAGGTCGTCCGAGAGGGCGGGCGCCGGTCCGGCCAGCAGCGTCGGGCCGGGGAGGCCGGCCAGCTGGTCCGCCCAGAAACGTTCCGATACGGCGGGGTCCTTGGCGTCGAGCGCCCGGGCGTGCTCCTCGAAGCTCGGGGTGGCCGGAGTCGGTGCCGGGAACTCGCCCGCGAGGACGGCCTGATAGGCGTCGAACAGCTCCCTCAGCACGATCTCGCGGGACCAGCCGTCCCACAGCAGCAGGTGGTAGCTCAGCAGCAGGCCGTCGCGGTCGTCGGGCAGCCGCACCACCGTCATCCTGATCAGCGGCGGCTCGCCGGGATCGAATCCCGTGTCGCGGTCGCGGGCGCGCAGGGCGTCGACCTCCGCGTCCGTGGACAGGGCGATCGTCCGGACGCCGACGCGGCGGCCCGCGGCGAGGGTCTGGACCGGGTTGCCGTCGTCGTCGGTGGTGAAGCCGGCACCTACGACCGGGTGCCGGGCGATCACGTACGCCATCGCCTCGGCCAGCGCATCGGTGTCCAGTCGCCGGTCGAAGGTGAACCAGCTCTGGGCGACGTAGTGTCCCGCCGAACCCGCCATCTGGGCCTGGAAGAACAGACCGCGTTGGAGCGGGGTGACGGGCGCGGTGCGCTCGGCCGTCGCGGAGGCGTCCGCGATGCGTTCCAGTGCGCCGTGCCAGTGGTCGGTTATCTCGTAGGGGATGCCCTCGGCGAGGGTGAAGGCCGCGTGCAGGCTCCCCGTGGCCTCGTCGAGCCATGCGTTGACCTCGACGGCATACGGGCTGCCCTGGTCGCCGCCCGTGATGTGCAGCGCCTGGGATTCGCTGCCCCGGCCGAGGTAGTTGAACAGCACCTGCGGGCGGGCGGTGAGCAGCGGGGCCGTCTGCGGGTCGAGGTACCGGAGTTGGCCGTACGCGACGTGAGCGCGCTCGTCCGGCTGCCGGTCGGCGATCTCGCGGGCCGCCGCGACGGGGTCGGTGTGCGCGGTGAGCCGTACGGGCGCGATGGAGGTGAACCAGCCGACGGTGCGGGTGTAGTCGTGGTGGTCGAGGGCCGGGACCCGGCCGTGTCGCTCCAGCTCGATCGCGAGATCGGTGGGCGTCGACTGGATACGGGTCAGCGCCGTGCGCAGAGCGCCGCACAGCAACTCGGTGAGTCCGACGCCGAGTGCGGCGGGCGCGGTGCGGGTGACGAGGTCGCTCACCTCGGGCGGGAGGACGACCGTGGTCTCGCGCAGCCCGTCGACGGCGGGCAGCAGCGCGGGCGCCTGAAGCGTGGTGATCCAGTGCCCGAGGCCGTCGATCGCGTGGGCCGACCGGAGCGTCAGCGCTTCGGCGTACTCGGCGTAGGACGTGGTCGGCGGTGCGAGGGGCTCCCCGCGCAGGGCGGTGGCCAGGTCGTCCAGCAGGACCAGCCAGGACACGGAGTCGACGGCGAGGTGGTGGACGGTGACCACCAGGGTTCGGGTCGCCTCCAGCCACGAGAACGCGATGACCTCCCCGGACTCGGGGTCGAGGCGTCCGGCGGCCTCGTTCGCCGCCGTCGTGGCGTCGGTCGTGTCCGGCCTGACGACGGTGACCCCGCGGGCCGGTTCGGTGCGCAGGGCCCAGACCCCGTGCTCGACGCGCAGGCGCAGCCGGAGTGCCGGATGCGTGGCGACCACGGCGTTCGCGGCGCGCCGGGCGTCGGCGAAGTCGGTGCCCTCGGGGGCGGGCAGTGTCCTGGCCTGGGCGAACCGGGTGAGGGATCCGCCCAGTTCGCGCTGGCGCAGGATGATCGGGGTCGGGGGCAGCGGGCCGTCCTCGCGGCGGGCGGCAGGGGGCGCGGCGGCCTGCGGGGCGCTCGCCGCGAGGTGATCGGCGAGCGCGCGGGGGGTCCTGAGCAGGAACACGTCGCGGGGCGCGATGGGCAGGCCGAGTGTTCGGGCCCTGTTCACGACCGTGATGGCGATGATGCTGTCGCCTCCGGCGCGGAAGAAGTCGGTGTCGGCGTCCGCTTCGGGGACGGGCAGCGTCTGAGTGAAGACGCCGATGAGTGCGGCTAGGGCGACGGTTCCACCCGCGGGTGCCTCATGGCTGGTCGCGCAGTTCCCCGCGCCCCTATGAGGCGCGGCCGCACGCTCGATCAAGGCTTTGCGGTCCAGCTTGCCGTTGACCGTCAGCGGCAGTGCGTCGAGGGGCAGCACCCGGCCCGGCACCATGTGCACCGGCAGCTTCCGGGACAGCAGCTCGGTGAAGTCGCCCGACAGCGCGCCCACGACGTGCGCGACCAGGTGATCGCCGCTGTCCGCCACGGTTACGGCCACGTCGACCACGCCGTCGAGTTCCCTGACCGCGGACTCCACCTCGCCCAACTCGACCCTGAACCCTTTGAGTTGCACCTGGTCGTCGGCCCGTCCGGTGAACTCCAGCTCACCGTCGAGCGTGCGGCGGGCGAGGTCACCGGTGTGGTACATGCGGGAGCCGTCGCCCGCGAAGGGGTTCGCCACGAACCGGCCCGCGGTGAGCCCCGGCCTGCCCAGGTAGCCGAGGGACACCTGGTCGCCTGCGACGTAGATGGCGCCCTCACGCCCCGGCGGTACGGGCCGGAGCCGGTCGTCGAGCAGGTAGGTGACCAGGCCGGGTATGGGGCCGCCGATCGGGCTGACGTCGTCGCCGTGTGCGAAGTCCTCGTCGGTCAGCACCCGGTGGGTGACATGGACGGTGGTCTCGGTGATGCCGTACATGTTGACCAGTTCGGGCGAGCCGGTGCCGTGCCGCTCGACCCAGCCGCGCAGGCGCCCCAGCTCCAGTGCCTCGCCGCCGAAGATGATCCGACGCAGTGCGGGGAGCGGTTCTCCGGCGTGCCGGTCGGCCTCGATGAACTGGTAGAACGCGGACGGCGTCTGGTTGAGCACGGTCACCCCGCGCTCGCGGACCAGCCGGTGGAAGTCGACCGGGGAACGGGTCAGCCCGTACTCCGGCACCAGCAGCCCACCGCCGTACGCGAGCGCTCCCCACAGCTCCCAGACCGCGAAGTCGAAGGAGAAGGAGTGGAACTGGACCCACACGTCGTGCGGGCCGAAGTCCATGTCGGGCTGGGTGTTGGCGAGCAGCGTGACCACGCTGGAGTGCGGGACCACGACGCCCTTGGGCCGGCCGGTGGAGCCGGACGTGTAGATGACGTAGGCCGGGTCGTGCCAACTCACCTCGGGCGCCGTGGCGTCCCCGACGTCGCCGGCCGGCGGCTCGTCTCCCCGCACGAGCACCCGGGCCGGCACACCTGCCCTGGCCAGCAGCCCCGTGAAGCGGTCCCGCTGTTCACGGTCGACGAGGACGACCTGCGGAGCGGCGTCGGCGAGGATGTACTCCAGCCGTTCGTCCGGGTACGCCAGGTCCAGCGGCACGTACGCGCCGCCCGCGCTGACGATTGCGACCAGGGCGACGACCTGCTCGACGGAGCGCGGCACCGCGACGGCGACCCGCTTGCCCGGCCCGACCCCGGCCGCGCGCAGGGCCGAGGCCAACTGGTCTCTCGCTGCGGCCAGTTCGCCGTATGTCAGGGACCGGGTGCCGCCGTCGAGGGCGCACTGGGTGACGGCGGTGGCCGCCGGGTCACGGTGTGCGGCGGCGTCGAACAGTTCGCCCAGGGTCGTCGGAGTGATCCGCGCGGGAAGCCGGTCGCTCTCGGGCGCAAGGTCGTCGACCAGGGTGTCCGGGCGGGTGAGCAGGCCGGTGAGGGTCGAGGAGAACGTGCGCAGGATCGCCTGGGCGGTCGTCTCCCGCAGCAGCTCACCGTCGTAGATCAGGTTGAAGCGCGGACGGCCGTCGAGCGCGCGTTCCACCACCAGCGTCAACGGGTAGTGCGGGGCACCCTCGTTCATGATCTCCGAGATGACCAGCGTGTCGCCGGGCCGCCGCAGACCGTCGACATCGGTCGCGACGTCGAAGACGACCAGTGTGTCGAAGAGGGAGCCGGAGCCGGTCTGACGGCCGATCCCCGCCAGTGAGACGTGCTGGTGCGCCAGCACCGCGCTCTGGTGTTCCCGCACCGAGGCGAGCAGGGCGCCCGCCGTGGTCGTGGGGGCCCAACCGGCCCGCACGGGAATCGTGTTGATGAACAGCCCCACCATGTCCTCGATGCCGGGCACCTCGGCATCGCGGCCGGACACCGTGGAGCCGAACACGACGTCCGTGCCGTGCAGGATGCCGCCCAGGGTCACCGCCCAGGCGCTGTGCACGGCGACGCTCAGCGGCACGCCGGCGGACCGGGCGGCGGCGTCGATGTCGGCCTCCGGCTCCACGGCGATGTCGGTGAACCGGTCGGACGGGGTATGCCCCTCGGCGACCAGCGTGGGGCCGGGCAGCTCGGCGAGTTGCTCACCCCAGACGCGGTCACTCTCGTCGTCGTCGCGCCCTGCGAGCCAGCCGACGTAGTCGGGGAAGCCGCCGACCGGGAACACGGTCCCGGGCGCGTGGTACTCGGCCAGCAGGGCGCGGAGCATCGGCGGCACCGACCAGCCGTCGGCGATGATGTGGTGCACGGTCTGCACCAGGACGTGCCGTGAGCCCGCGTCGATGAGCGTGTACCGCATGAGCGGGCCGGTGGCGAGGTCGAACCCGGCTCGGCGGTCACTCTCGGCGTAGTCGCGTATCTCGGCGTCGGTGATGCCGGGGCGGTGCAGTGTGGTGAAGGGCGCCCGCACGGCGCTGTCCAGTACGGAGACCACGCGACCGTCGGCGAGGGCCACGAACCGCGCGGCCAGGTTCGGGTACAGCACGAGCAGTCGGGTGGCCGCGGCCGCGAGCCGGTCGGCGTCCACGTCGCCGTCCAGCGTCAGGAGTTGCTGCTCGACGTAGGCGCCCGCGGAGTCGTCGTCGAAGACGGAGTGGAAGTACAGGCCCTCCTGCAACGGGGTCAACGGCAGGATGTGCCGCAGTGCCGGGCCGTCCAGGTCGTCGACATCGGCCTGGGTGAGCGGCACCAGGGCGAAGTCGCTGGGAGAGTGGCCGCCCTCGTCGAGCGTGGCCAGGCCGGTGAGGGCCGTTCGGAAGTACTCGCCGAGGGTCGTGATGTCCTCGTCGGTGAACATGCCGTCGGGCCAGGAGATGTTGGTGACCAGTTCGTACTCGCCGGTGGAGGCGGGTCCCGGCTCGGCGATGGCGTTGAACTCCAAGGCGCGCGGCAGACGCATCCTCGGGTCGCGCTTTTCACCCAACTGACCTGTTGTGCCCGCGAGTTGCCAGTCGCCCGCAGCGCCCGCGTCGAAACGGCCGAGGTAGTTGAAGAGGACCTGCGGTGCGGGCGCGTCGAACGCTGTCTGGGTCAGATAGCGCAGAGCGCCGTAGGAGACGCCGTTGTCCGGCACTTGCGCGAGGTCTTCCTTGACCGCCTTGAGCGCGGCGGCCAGGTACCCCGGCGCCGTGAAGTCGGGCGCCGCGCCGGGGTCCACGGTCACCGGGAAGAGGGTGGTGAACCAGCCCACGGTCCGCGACAGTTCCGGGTCGAAGCCGGCGGAGCCCACCACGAACTGTCCTTCGCGGCCGTGGCCTTCGAGTTCGATGTGCGCGAAGGTCTGCGTCTGTCCGAGGTCCCGGCGCAGGCGGGCGAGGGCGACGGCGAGCGCGGTCAGCAGGACGTCGTTGACGCCCGTGTGGAACTTGGCGGGGATCTCACCCAGCAGCGCGGCCGTGACGTCGGGGCCGACCGAGACGGTCCGTATCCGCTCCCGCGCGACGGTGTCGGCCGCGGAGAGCGGGCGCCTGCCGAGCTGCTCGTCCTCTCCCGGCAGGGCACGCCAGTAGTAGGAGCTGTCCGCGTCGAAGGCGGCACGCTCCAGCAACTGCGTCCAGCGCCGAAAGGACGTGCCCGCCGGGGGCAGCTCGATCGGCCCTCCCGCGGTGAACTGCCGCCACGCCGTGGCCAGGTCCTCCATCAGGACCCGCCAGGACACGCCGTCGATCACCACGTGGTGGGCGACCAGGACCAGCTGCCGTGCCCCGCGGCGCCAGACGGCCCGCAGCATCGCTCCGGACGCCGGGTCCAGCCCGTCGGTGGCGAGTGCGACGCACGCGTCGAGGGGCCGGTCGCTCTCCTGCCACCCGGCGACGGCCTCGTCGGCCCCCGGTATGTCGAAGCTCCAGCGCTCGCCGCGCACCAGTCTGGCGCGCAGCATGTCGTGCCGCCGGACCACGGCGGAGAGGATCTCGTCGAGGGCGTCGGCGGTCAGGTCCGCCGGGGTGTTGAGGACCACCGACTGCACGAAGCCGTCGATCGCGTCCGTGGTCTCGCCGAGCCACTGCACGATGGGCGAGCCCACGACGGAACCGGTCGCGACATCACGGCGGTCCACCGTGGAGGTGTCCTCACGGCTCGCCACCGCCGCCAGCGCCCCCACGGTGCTGTTGGTGAAGATCTGCCGTGCCGTGACGTAGAGCCCGGCGTCACGCAGCGCGCTCAGCAGCGAGATCGCGAGGATGCTGTCGCCGCCGAGCTGGAAGAAGTCCTGGTCGACACCCACCTCTTCGAGCCGCAGCACCGCCGCGACCGCGGCGCAGACCGCGCGCTCCTTCTCGGTCGTGGGCTGTGTCAGCGAACCCGCTGCGACCACCGGCTCCGGCAGGGCGTTCCGATCGAGCTTGCCGTTCGCGGTGAGCGGGAATTCCGTCATGACGACGATGTGCGCGGGCACCATGTACTCGACCATGTGCTCGCCGGCCCACGCCTTGACCTCGTCGGCTCGCAGGTCCTCTCTCCCGGCGGCCGGTATCACGTACCCCACGAGGTAGGTGCCGCCCGCCGTGTTCTTCTTCGCCACGACGCAGGTGTGCCGTACGCCGGGGTGCTCCGCGAGACCGACCTCGACGTCCTCGATCTCCAGCCGCATTCCGCGGATCTTGATCTGGTTGTCGGCTCGGCCGAGGAAGTCCAGCGAACCGTCGGGGGCGTATCGCGCCAGGTCACCGGTGCGGTACAGCCGGGAGCCGTCGTCGGCGAAGGGGTTGGCGACGAACCGGGAAGCCGTCAGGCCGGGCGCGCCGACATATCCGCGCCCCAGGAGGAATCCGCCTACGTAGAGTTCGCCGCCGACGCCGACCGGGACCGGGCGCAGCTCGTCGTCGAGTACGTACAGCTGGGTGTTGGGGTTGGCCTTGCCGATGGACGTCGACAGGCGTTCCGCCGCGCCGCGGTAGATGACGTGCGAGACGCCGATCGTCGTCTCGGCGGGGCCGTAGCCGTGGTACATGGGGATGTCGAGCTTGGTGCGGAACCGCTCGTACAGCTCCGGGGTCAGCACCTCGCCGCCGCACCACACGTGCCGCAGGCTGTCCAGCTTCCCGGAGTCGGCCGCCATCTCCAGCAGCACGTCCAGCATGGACGACACCAGGTACGTGAAGGTGACGCGCCGCTCGGCGATCACGCTCAGCAGGTGGTGCGGGTCGCGTTCGCCGCCGGGCCGCAGGACGACCAGCCGGGCGCCGCTCACCAGCGGCAGGAAGATCTCGTTGATGGATATGTCGAAGGACAACGGCGCCTTGAACAGCGACGCGTCGTCGTGGCCGAAGCGCAGGATCTCGTTGACCTGCCACAGCAGACGCTCGCTGATCGCCTCGTGCCGGATCATCGCGCCCTTGGGCCGCCCGGTCGACCCGGACGTGAAGATCACGTACGCCAGGGCGTCGCCCAGGACGGAGACCTGGGGTCCCTCGGTGGCGTAGGAGCCGAACCGCCAGTCGCCCAAGTCCACGGCCACGGCCTGCGGTTCATCGGAGTCGTGCTCCCCCGAGTCGTTGAGCTGCAGCACGACCCGCGCGTCCTCGACGACGACGGCCCGTCGCGCGGCGGGCCACTGCGGATCGAGCGGTACGAACGCACAGCCCGCCCGGAGCACGGCGAGGAGTCCGATCACCATGTCGGCGGAGCGGCCGAGCGAGATACCGACGACCTGTTCGGCGGCGAGTCCGCGTGCGACCAGATGGTGGGCCAACTGACCGGACAGCTCGTCCGCCTGCCGGTACGTCAGCGACCGGCGCTCGTCGACGACGGCGACCGCGTCCGGTCGGATCCGGGCCTGCTCGCGGAACAGCTCGACGATGGTCGGGCGCACCCGGTTGGCCTCGGTGTCGTTCCACCCGGCCAGGGCCTCGAGCCTCGCGGCGACACTCGACGGGCCGATCGTCCCGAGAGGCCGGTCCGGGAAGTCGGCCAGATCGTCCAGCGCGAGCTGGGCGTCGGTGGGCGCCACCGGCTCCGGGACGGCGATGGCCCGGCCGTCCTCCCCGACCTCCCAACCACCGGGCCCGTCACCGCCGTTGTCGACCCATCCGAGAACCTCGGTGAACAGGGTGCCGGGCGTGAGGTCGATACCGTCGGGCCCCAGACCGGTCGCCCAGTACGACAGCCCGATGGCGCACGCTGCGGCGACGGTCCGGTCGGAATGGTCGCCGATGCGCCTGCGTACGGCGGCCAGTTGCTCGGGGGACAGCAGTACGTGACGAGCGCTCGGTTCCATCATCGAAGACTCCGCGTTCCTTCCACCGTACGAAAGTCGGCCCAACTCAGATCAGAGGTTGCTCAACTGCCCTCTCGCCAGGCCCGCCACAGTCGTGCGTACCGGCCGCCCAGAGCCACCAGTTCCTCGTGCGTTCCCTGCTCGACCACGCGTCCCGCGTCCAGCACCGCGATCCGGTCCGCCGCCATCGCCTGGGTCAGCCGGTGCGCCACGAACAGCGTGGTCCGGCCCGAACAGGCCGCCAGCACGGCCCGGTCCAGTTCGGCGGCGCCCTCGCTGCCCGCCTCCGCCGTCGACTCGTCGAGCACCACGACCGGCGACCGGGCCAGCACCAGCCGGGCCAGGGCGATCTGGGCGACCTTGGTGACGTCCAGGCGCTCACCGCCCTCACCGACCGGGGTGTTCAGCCCGTCGGGCAGCGCCTCGACCCAGCCGTCGGCGCCTACCGTGCGCAGCGCGTCCATCAGCCCGTCGTCGGTCGCGTCCGGCGCGGCTAGCCGCAGGTCGTCGGCGAGTGGCCCGGAGAAGACATGGGTCTCCTGGGTCAGGATGCTCACCAGGGCACGCGCCCCGGCCTCGTCCAGTCCGGCGAGGTCGGTCGACCCGACACGCACCGACCCGGCCTCCGGGGTCCCGATGCCCGCGATCAGCGCGGCAAGGGTCGTCTTGCCCGCACCCGTCGCCCCCACCAGCGCGAGCGAACCGCCGGCCGGGATCGTCAGGGTGACGTCCCGCAGAACCGGCTCCTCGCCGCCGGGGTAACGGAACGTCAGGCCATCGACCGCCACCGGGTACGACCCGGCGCGAGCCGCCGCTACGGCCGTGTCGCCGACGAGTCGCTCCTCCGTGGGCTCCTCCAGCACTCCGACCAGGCGGGTCAGGCTCGCGCCCGACTTCTGTGCCTCGTCGAAGGTGAACATGATGGCGCCGAGGGGGACGAACAGCCGGTGGAACAGCAGCGGCGCCGCCGACACCTCGCCCAGGCTGGCGGCATCGGTCTCCAGCAGGGCGTATCCGACCATGAGGATCAGGGTCAGCCCGATGAACTCGGCGCGGTTCTCCCGGCCGACGAACCGGCCGAAGAACCGGAAGACCTCGATCCCGAGCTCGCGCACCCGCCACGACTCCTCGGTGACCTTCTCGCGGACGGCACCCTCCAAGCGGTACGCCCGGACCGTGTCGATGCCGTTCAGGCCGCTGATCAGCGCCTGCGCGCGGTCGGCCTGGGCGGCCCGCTGCTTCTGGTAGAGCGGGGCGGACCGGGGCAGATACCAGCGCAGGGCCAGCGCGTAGGCGGGCAGCGCGCCGGCGCCGGCCAGGCCGAGCCGCCAGTCCAGGCCGAACATGCCGACCGTCGCGATGACGACCAGCACCCCCGCCGAGAACACCGTGGGGATGGCCGTACGGATGCCCTTGGAGATGACGGCCACGTCGTCTCCGACCCTGGACAGCACATCTCCCCTGCCGACCTGCTCGATCCGGGCGCTCGGCATCCCGAGCACGGCCCGGACGGCGCCTTCGCGCAGCCGCGCGAGCAGATCCGCGCCCAGCCGCCCGATGAGGTATGTCGACACCGCGGTGGCCGCCGCGCCGAGCAGTGCGGCGGCCACCATCAACGCCCCGATCGTGACCAGGATGGAGCGCGCCCTGCCCTCCACCACCCCGTCGACCACACGGCCGAGCAGGAGCAGGGGCAGGACCTGGAGCGCCGCCCCCGCGACCGTGGTGAGCACGGTGGCGACCGTCAGCCAGGGCACTTCGCGGCAGTGCGCCGCGACCCATCGGGTGGCCTCGCGTCCGGTCGCCGTGCGCAGGGTCGCCGGGGCGACGCGCGTGTCGGTGGCGCTCACACCTAGCCAGCCGACTTGACGAGTTCGTCGATCGCGTACGGCATGGAGAGCAGCGTGCCCTGGGAGATGGCCGCGCCGACCGCAGGGCCCTCACTGTCCAGCAGGTACGACACCTTGCCGTTCTTGACCGCGTCCAGGTTGGTGAACAGCTTGAACTTCTTCAGCGCCTCCGTGTCCGCCTTGTCGTTGATCACGAAGATGCGGTCGACGTCGACCAGGTCGATGCGCTCGGGCGAGAGCTTGGTGTAGAAGCTGCCGTCGGCGACCTTGTCGATCTCGGTCCGGTACTTGAAGCCGATGCCCGACACCAGCCGTCCGCGCACGTCGGTCGAGGTGAACGGCGCCACCGAGTTCTCGTACCAGGACAGGGAGACGGCCGTCTCCTTCCCGAACTCGGGGTGTGCCTTCTTGGCGGCGTCGAGCTGCTCCTGCACATCCGAGATCATCTTCTCGCCCTCGTCAGCCTTGCCGAGGGCCTTGGAGATCTGCAACGCGTTGTCCTGCCAGGGCGCGCTGAACGGCTCCTTCTCGGCCTTGGTACGGCCGACGGTCGGAGCGATCTTGGAGAGCTTGTCATAGGCGGCCTGGTCGACCTCGGAATAGACCGCGATGATGAGATCGGGACGCAGGGTGGCGATCTTCTCGTAGTTGGGGCCGGAGTCACCGTTCTTCATGATGACCTCGGGCTTGGCGTCGCCCCACTTGTCCTTCACCCAGGGCCACTGCGTGTTGATGTCGGGGCTCTTGCCCGCCGGGTTCGGGTACTGGTCGGTCATGCCGACCGGCTTGATGCCGAACGCCAGGACGGTCTGGTCGTCCGTGTAGCCGACGGTGACGACCCGCTCGGGAGCCTTGGTGATCTTCGTGGATCCGAATGCGTGCTCCACCGTGACCGGGAATACGCCGGCGGCGGCAGTCGAGTTGTTGTCGCTCGCGTTGTCCGCCGAGTCGGACGAGTCGGACCCGCATCCCGCGAGGAGGCCGACGCCGAGAGTCGCGGCGGACAGGGTGGCGGCCAGCCGCCGCCAGGGCTTCATACGCGTCGTTCTGGTGAGGAGCATCCGCATTCCCCTTGCTTTCGCGCTTTCCACTGCACCCCCGTCTAAGGGCAGGCAAACCTTAGCGTGAGCAGGTGAGGCAAGCCTAGCCTAACTTCTCCAACTTTATGGATATCTACGGGAGTTGGACGTGAGTGCGACCGATCGGCACGATGAGCGGCCTGTCACCCACCGGGTCGTCGATCACCAGGGCGCGCAGACCGAACGCCTCGTGCAGCAGCTCGGCGGTGATCACGTCCCGTGGGTGACCCTGCGCCAGGATCGAACCCTCCCTCATCACGATGAGGTTGTCGCTGTAGCGCGTGGCCAGGTTGAGGTCGTGCAGCACCATGACCACGGTGCACCCCGACTCGTGGAGATCGTCCACCAGGTCGAGCACGTCGATCGCGTGCGCCAGATCCAGGTAGGTGGTCGGCTCGTCCAGCAGCAGCAGGTCGGTGCCCTGGGCCAACGTCATGGAGATCCAGACGCGTTGACGCTGTCCGCCGGACAGAGAGTCAACCGGGCGATCGCCCAGGTCGGCAACCCCGGTCATGGCCAGCGCACGCTCCACGACGGCGGCGTCGTCCGACGACCACTGCCGCAGCCAGCTCTGGTGCGGATGACGGCCCCTGGCGACCAGGTCGGCCACCGTCAGCCCCTCCGGCGCGACCGGCGCCTGCGGCAGCAGGCCGAGCTTCTTCGCCACGTCCCTGGTCCTGAGTCTGCCGATGTCGTCGCCGTCCAGCACGACCGTTCCCCTGGCCGGCTTCAGCAGCCGCGACAGGGTCCGCAACAGGGTCGACTTCCCGCAGCCGTTGGGCCCGATGATCGTGGTGACGACGCCGGACGGGATCGCCACGTCGAGATCCTCGATGACCGTCCGGGCGCCGTACCCGACCGTGACGCCTTCGGCCGCAAGCCGTGCGGCGTCGACGACTCCTGCCTCGGTCTCGGTTGTTGTCTGCTGAGCGCCCACAAGGCCCCCTCCGTTCACGCTTCCTGACCTTTGCTCCGGCTACCTGAGGTTCGCCCGCACCAGCAGATAGACAAGGAAGGGACCGCCGATCGCGGCGGTGACCACGCCGACCGGGAGGCTGACCGGCAGCGCCGTGCGCGCCACCAGGTCCGCGCCGATCAGCAGCAGGGCGCCCACCACGCCGGACGCCACCATCGGCGGCGTCGGACACCTCGCCAGCCGCATGGCCACCTGCGGCGCCACGAGCGCGACGAACGGGACCGGACCTGCCGCGCTCACCGCCACGCCGGCCAGCAGGACCGCGCACAGCAACAGGACCGCTCGCACCCTCGTGTACCGGACGCCCAGGCCCGCGGCGACGTCGTCGCCCAGATGCAGCGGCTTGAACTGGAAGGACACACAGGCCACGACGACCATCAGGACCAGCGTGCCCCAGATCGCCACCCGGACCTCGCCCCAGGACCGGTCGTCCAGCGAGCCGACCAGCCAGGCCTGGGCCCGGGCCACATCCCTGATGTCGGCCGTGACCAGCATCCAGGTCGTGATCGCCTCCATCACGGCGCTCACCGAGATGCCGATCAGGATGAGCCGGAAGCCGTCGATCCCGCGCCGCCAGGCCAGGAAGTACACCAGCAGACCAGTACCCAGTCCGCCCGCGAGCGCCGCCGCGGACAGGCCCACCGAGTTGACGATCGCCGCGGCGGTCCCGCCCGAGACGGTCACCAGAAACACCGCGACCGCGCTGGCGCCACCGGTGATCCCGAGAATGTCCGGGCTGGCCAGCGGATTGCGCGCGATGGACTGCGTGATCGCCCCGGACACCCCCAGCGCGATTCCCACGACGAGCCCGGCCAGGGCACGCGGCATCCGCAGGTCCATGATGACGAACTCGTCGACCTGCTCGCCCCGGCCGAGGAGTGTGGCGATCACCTGGTCAAGACCGATGGGGAATTCCCCGACACCGATGGACAGACAGAACACCAGGAAGGTCGCCGCCGCCAGCAGCAGCGTGACCAGGACGACCCAGGGGCGCCAGACGAACGACACGCTGCCGAGGCGCACGCCCGGCACCACCGACGGCTTCATGTCCGCCGGGTTCGGCTGCACGTCTGTCCCGTTCGCCTTCAAGTCCACCCCGCTCATGCGTTCTTGAACTTTCCGCGCCACACCAGAACCGCGAAGAACGGGGCGCCGAGAAGAGCGACCAGGACACCCGCGTCCAGCTCGCTCGGCCGCACCACCAGGCGGCCCACGATGTCGCAGACCAGCAGGATGACGGCTCCGAGCAGACCGGCGTACGGCACCAGCCAGCGATAGTCGGGCCCGGTCAGATAGCGGGCCACATGGGCCACCATGAGCCCGAGGAACGCGATGGGGCCGCACGCCGCCGTCGCCGCGCCCGCCAGCAGGGTGATGGCGGTGATGCCGATGGTCCGGCTCAGCGCGATGTTCAGGCCCAGCCCTCGCGCCACGTCGTCGCCGAGGTTGAGCAGGTTGATGGCGGGCAGTGTGGTCAGGGCCAGCACCAGCCCGACCACGATGAATCCGGTCACCGGCCAGATGACGTCGAATCCGACACCGGCCACGGAGCCCGCGTTCCAGAACCGCAGCGCGTTCAGCGACTCCTTGTCCGTCAGCGCGACCGCGGTGGTCATCGCCATGAGGAACACCGCGACGCCCTGTCCGGCCAGAGCGAGCGTCAACGGATTACCGGCTCCCCTGCCGATGCTCGCCAGACCGAACACGACGACACCGGCGGCCGCGGCCCCGAGGAAGGCGAACCAGACGTACTGGAACGGATCGGTGAGTCCGAACAGGGCGATCACCGACACCACGGCGAACGAGGCGCCGGTGTTCACCCCCAGCAGGCCGGTGTCGGCGATCGGGTTGCGCGTGTAGCCCTGGATCAACGCCCCGCCGACACCCAGGGCGGTGCCCGCGACGATCGCGAGCACCGTCCGGGGCACCCGCACGGTCTGCACGATGAGCCTGATCTCGGTGAGGCGTTGATCGGCGTCCGGCGGCGCGAACAGCCCGTGCCACACCTCGGCAGGGCTCAACGCGCGCGCGCCGACGGCCAACGACGCCAGCGCCGCGATCACGAGGATCACCACCAGCGTGCCCAAACCCATGACCCGTCGCCGACGGGCCGGTGCCGTGCCCTTGAGCGCCGGGCGCTCGACTGCAGTCGTGCCCATGTCGACGTACGTTATCCCTTTGGTTCAGAAAGGATCGTGCCCACAACACCCCCTAAGCTCGGGCCTGTTGGTGGTTCACGGCAAGTGGGCGTCCTAACGGGCGGCGGTGCTGCCGGTTCCGTCGGCGACCGTCCGGGCCTCGTCGGAGGCGGACTTGAGACCCCGGTCGAGGAGCGAGTCGAGGATCTCGCCGACCCTGGTGGCGGTGTTGGACAGCAGGGACGACGTGATGCCGTGGGTGTGTTCGGTGCCGCCCTGCAGGTAGATGCCGCAGGGCAGGTCGGGGTCCGTCGCGATGCGGTAGTCCCGCTCGACTCGGACACGGCCCTCGTCATCGCGCAGGCAGTGGTCGGCGACCTCGCCGAGGAGGCCCAGAGGGTCGGCGGGGCTGTAGCCGGTGGCGAAGACCACGACGTCCGCGTCGAGGGGTGTCTCGTCGCCGGTGACGAGGGACGTCACGGTGGCACGGACCTTGTCCGGCGTCTCCTTGACGTCGGTGAGCCGCGACACGTTGAGGAAGCGGAGCCGCTCGGTGCCGAGGACCTTCTCCTGGTACATCTGCCGGTACAGGTCGTCGATCAGGTCGATGTCCACCACGGAGTAGTTGGTGTTGCCGTGGTAGTCCATCAGCCGGCGTTTGACGTTCTCGGGCGCGGCGAAATACTCGTCGACCGCCGCGGGGTCGAAGATCCGGTTGGCGAAGCTGCTGTCGTCGGCGGGGCTGTATCCGTAGCGGGAGAAGACCGCGCAGATCTCGGCCTCGGGGAAACGGCGGTGCAGGTAGGCGACGTTCTCGGCGGCGCTCTGCCCGGCGCCCACGACGATGAAGCGAGAGGGCGAGACGCCCTCCAACTCATCGACTTTCGCCAGTAATTCGGAGTTGTGCCAGACGCGTTCGCCGCGCTCCATACCTTCCGGCATGAGGGGGCGCAGGCCGGTGCCGATGACGAGATTGCGGGCCCGGTGAACCAGGAGCCCCTCCCCCGAACGGACCGTCACCTCCAGGTACTCCACGGCTCCGTCACGGACCACGGGCGCGACCCCGACGACCTCATGACCGTAGGAGACCATGTCCTCGACCTTGGCCGCCGCCCACTCGAAGTAGTCGTGGAACTCGACCCGCAGCGGGAACAGGTTCTTGTGGTTGATGAAGTCGATCAGCCGTCCCTTGCTCTTCAGGTAGCAGAGGAAGCTGTACTCGCTGGACGGGTTCCGGAGCGTCACCAGGTCCTTGAGAAAGGACACTTGCATGGTCGCGTCGTCGATGAGCATGCCACGGTGCCAGCCGAAGCAGGGCTGCTGCTCGAAGAAGTGGGAGGTGATCGCCTCCTGCCTCCCGGCCCGTGCGTTGTGCTCGCTGAGCGCGATCGCCATGGCGACATTGGACGGTCCGAAGCCGATGCCAATGAGGTCGTGAACCGGTGTTGCGTCACCAGGAAGAACCTGTGACATGTCTCTCCCATCGTGCGGGGCAGTCGCCTGTCGGGCGTGGGGAAAGTACGGGGAGCGGGGCGGGCCGACAGAGCGGCAAACCGGGAACTTAGGTGAGCCTAAGCTAATTCCGAGAAGGTGTCGATAGGACGCCTCGACTCAAGTGGCAGGCCACATAGGCCCGTTGTGCACTAAGGCAAGCCTTGCTTTACTTGGCCTCGGTCAATCCCTGCTCTGAGGAGGAAGCCCATGCGGGTCGTCATGTTCGGCTACCAGACCTGGGGGCATCGCACCCTTCAAGCCCTCCTGGACTCCGAACACGACGTGGTCCTGGTCGTCACACACCCCAAGAGCGAGCACGCCTACGAGAAGATCTGGAGCGACTCGGTCGCCGACCTCGCCGAGGAGCACCGGGTCCCGGTGGTGATCCGCAACCGCCCTGACGACGAAGAGCTGTTCGAGCGCCTCAAGGAGGCCGACCCGGACATCATCGTGGCCAACAACTGGCGGACCTGGATCCCTCCGCGCATCTTCGACCTCCCGCGTCACGGCACTCTGAACGTGCACGACTCGCTCCTGCCGAAGTACGCCGGCTTCTCCCCGCTGATCTGGGCACTGATCAACGGCGAGTCCGAAGTGGGCGTCACCGCGCACATGATGAACGACGAACTCGACGCCGGCGACATCGTCCGGCAGGAGGCCGTGCCCGTCGGGCCGACGGACACCGCCACCGACCTCTTCCACAAGACCGTCGACCTCATCGCCCCGGTCACCATCGGCGCGCTCGGCCTCATCGCGTCCGGGCAGACGGAGTTCACCAAGCAGGACCGGTCCCGGGCCAGCTTCTTCCACAAGCGGTCCATCGAGGACAGCCGCATCGACTGGACCTGGCCGGCGGAGGACCTCCAGCGCCTGATCCGCGCCCAGTCCGAGCCGTACCCCAGCACCTTCACCTTCCACAAGGGCAAGCGGCTCGAGGTCCTCGCCGCGGTGGTCTCCGAGGGCCGTTACGGCGGCACACCCGGCCGCATCTTCTACCGCGAGGGCGACGGCGTGGTGATCGTCGCCGGGGCCGACGCCCGAACCGGCGGCAATCACGGACTGGCGATCACACGCGTACGGACGGAAGACGGCCGGGAGTTGGGGGCGAGCGAGTACTTCACCTCTATGGGCGGTTACCTGACGAGCCGTCCCTGAGCGCAGATCCACCGCCGCAGGAGTCCACCGCCGCGCGGATCCCAGTCCGCGCGCCGGTACCAACGTGCACGTCAGGCGCCGGCCCGCCGGATGCGCCACACGTTGTCGTAGCGGAAACCGTCCACCCCCTCGGGCGACACGTGCTCACTGCGCACCGTCTCCAGCGTCTCCACGGTCCAGCCGGCCTCGGGGAGCGCGAGTTCGTCGAGGACGCTGCTCAGCGTCGGGAACTCCGCGTCGAAAGGCGGCTCGGTCTGCCATGACGGCCAGCCGGCGTGCATGACGATGAGAAGGGTGCCGCCGGGTGCGACGGCGTCGGCGGCCTGCCGCAGCACGCGCTGCTGGTCGAGTTCGACCGGCGACTGCAGAAACTGCGCGTTCACCAGGTCGAAGGATCCCTCCGGGAACGTCTCTCCAAGGACATGCCGTTCCCAGGCCGTACGGTCGCTCACACCGGCCTCTGCGGCATGCCGCGCGGCGCGCTCCAAGGCCGTGTGCGAGATGTCGGCGCCGGTGACCCGCCAGCCGCGCGAGGCGAGCCACACCGCGTCGGCCCCTTCGCCGCACCCGAGGTCGAGCGCGCGGCCGGGCCCGAAGTCGTCCACCTCGCGGACGAGCAGCGCGTTGGGGCGACCACTCCACAGCCGACCGCCGTCGCGGTAACGGGCCTCCCAGAACTCGGCGGCCTTCAGGGGGTGGGTCTCGGTCATGTCGCCTCCGGGTACGCAGGTGGTGTGGCGGGACTCGGGCTCGGTTCCCGCGCGGGACTGCCCGGTCCTTGTTCCAAAAGCCTGCGCGACACGTCGGCGAGTGACAAAGAGTGTTGCCGGTTCGGCAAAACCGGCGAGAAGCGAGAGCCCACGGGACCACAGGACTACGACCTTGGTGCCGGTCCAGCTGGACCCGCCGTCCGATCCGCCGGGCCCCCGCCCCGCCTAGCGTCACAGCATGCGTATAGGACTACTCGGCACCGGCAACGTCGCACGAGCACTGGCCCACGGCTGGAGCACCGCAGGACACGAGGTGCTCCTCGGCTCCCGGACCCCGGAGGAGCGGACGGACCTCGACCACCCCGTGGTGAACCTGGGCGACACCGCCGCCCACGCAGAGGTCTTGGTCAATGCCACTCCGGGCACCGTCTCGCTCGAGCTGCTGCAATCCATCGGGACCCCGGCGCTGGCCGGCAAGCTGCTGATCGACGTCGGGGTCGGCCTCTCCGACGACTACACCCAGCTCTCGCACCCCAACAGCAGCCTGGGGGAACAGATCCAGGCAGCCTTCCCCCTGACCTCCGTGGTCAAGACGCTGTGCACGATGGACTCCACCGTGATGACCGCCCCGGACGGACTCGACGGCCCGAGCACCGTCTTCCTCTCCGGCGACGACGCCGGGGCCAAGCGGACCACCGGCCGACTGCTCACCGACCTCGGCTGGCCCCCGTCGTCCCAGCTGGACATCGGAGGCATCACCACCGCACGCGGGCAGGAACACTTCGCGTTCCTGTTCATGGGCATCGCCGGCGGACTCGGCTCCCACACGTTCAACATCAACGTCGTCCCTCGCACCGCCGACTAGTTCACGCCTCCGGCGCCTCCAGCCAGAAGCCCGAGCGGGTCCGCCACAGGTCGAGCAGTGCCGTGTCGCCCTTGGTTTCGACGGCGAACGCGGGGCGCTTGTAGAAGTAGAGAAGCAGGTCGGTCACCGGGCCGCGTGCAGTGGCGGTGGCGTCGGCGGTCCCAGGGCGCCAGACGGGGCGCTCGCCGGTGAGGTCCACGTGCCACTCCGCGGTGTCGGTCGCGTCGAAGTGGAGCATGCGGTCGGGGCCGAGCAGTTCGGGCAGGTCCGGCCGGGGCTCGAACGCCTCGGGGAAGGTGGAGTACTCCAGCCATTCCTCCACCGCGTCCACTGCGAGGTCGGTGTCCAGTCCGAACTCGGCCCCGGCCGCCAGGGCCGCGTCGGCCCGGTGCACGACGGTCTCGTACGTCATGCGCCGGGCCCAGAACGCCACCGGCGCCGGCCGCTCGTCGGAAGGGTTCCAGGCGAGGGCGTCGGGCCCGGCGGCGCGGAGGGTTGCGCTGAGCCGTGCCGCTCCTTCGGTGAGCCACGGGATGATGACGGACGCGTCCTCGTCGGTGCGGGCGGTGAGGTCGTTGACCCCGTCGTCCGGGACCGGACCTGTGGCGCGGGTGCGGACGATCTCCTCCGCCCAGCGGTGGTCGCCGCCGACGTGCCGCAGCAACTGGCCGAGGTTCCAGCCGGGGCAGGAGAGCACCGGGGCGGTCATGTCCGCGCCGCGCACATGGCCCGCGAGCCGTTCGGTCTGGGAGACGATCTCGTCGCAGTGGCGGTCGAAGCTCAGCGAGGTCATCACCTCATGATGCCGCAGGGCCAGGATCGGCCTCGTCGGTGGTCTCGGATACTGTGAGCCGGTTGAGCAAGATCGGGAGGGGAAATCGCGATGCTGGTGGGGGCGGGAAAGGCACGGCTGCGGCTGGCCCAGGCGGCTTTGCTGGCCGGGGTGCTGACGGGCTGTTCGGGGGCGGCGGAGGACGACGCGAAGACGTCGTCCAGTGCCTCGGCGTCGGCCGACGCGGCGAGTGCCGACGATACGACGGTGAAGAGCGGGGGCAGCATCGGCGCGGCCGGCTCGGCGTGCGAGCTTCCCGTCACCTTCGACATCGCGGAGGACTGGAAGGCGGAGGCCATCGACGACGGAACGGGCGGCGGCGGTGAGGATTCCGCCGAGCCCGACAGCGAGTTGGCCCAGGAGGTCGCCGACGCGCTCCTGCACCAGGGCCCGGTCACGGCCGCCTGCGAGGTCGACGCCAAGCCGGCCGGGAACATCGGCTTCCTCCGCGTCTGGACGGGCGAAGCGGCTGACGGCGACGCCCGTGCCGTACTGGAGGCCTTCGTCCAGGCGGAGAACGGCGCGAGCAAGGCGAAGTACAGCACCTTCGGAGCGGGGGGCCTCAAGGGTGTCGAGGTGAAGTACCTCGTCACGAGCGAGCTGCTGGAGGAGACGAAGGAGGAGACCGCGCTGGCGGTCTCGACGAAGCAGGGTCCGGTCGTCATCCACCTCGGCGGAATGGACACCGACGAGCACCGGGCGATGCTGCCGGCGTACGAACTCGCCAAGCGGACGCTGCAAGGAACGTGAGCGGGGGTGGGGCCGGTGTGGGGGGAAAGGCGTCGCGCCGGGGAAACCAGACAGAAAAAGGCCGGGGGCAGCGCAAGGAACAACCGCCCGGGCCACCCCTTTTTCTT
>NZ_JBHTRZ010000002.1:473096-593342 GCF_042795335.1 Streptomyces sp. NPDC056479
GAAAAAGAAGGGGGGGGGGGGGGGGTGGTGGGAGAAAGAAAAAAAAAGGGGGCGGGGAAAGGGGGGGGGGGGGGGGGTGTGGGTGTGGGGGGGGGGGGGCCCCCCCCCCCCCCCCCCCACCGGCCGGAGCCGGTCAGGGCGCCGTGCAGGAACCGATCGCCGGGGCCGCGCTGTTGCCGTTCTTCATGACCGTGAAGCCGAAGCTGGTGGACGCTCCGGCGGCCAGAGTGCCGTTGCCGTTCGGCCTCATCGTCATGACGTTGCCGCTGCCGTCCCAGGAGGGCGTGCCGTTCCAGGTCGCGGAGACCTTCTGCGGAGACGTCACCGTGACGCCCACGGTCCAGTCACTGATGGCCGAACTGCCCGCGGTGACGGTGACCTTGCCGTTGAAGCGGTCGCTCCAGTCCTCGGCCTTGCTGTAGGTCGCCGTGCAGGCGGCGCCCGGTGTGCCGCCGCCGGAGGAAGAGCCGCCGAGCGCGGTCAGCACCGAGTTGTAGGCGGCCTTCTTGCTGTAGTTGCCGTCGAACAGCAGGGGCGTTCCGCTCGCGCGCCAGGAGTACTTGTCGGTGACGCCCCAGACGGTGATGCCGGTGCAGCGCGGAACGGCCAGACAGGCCCGCACCACGCTGCCGTAGCTGTTGGCCTGCGCGGTGCCCGAGCCCTCGATGTCCAGCTCGGTGATCTGCACGTCGACGCCGAGGTCGGCGAAGCGTTGGAGGTTCGCCTGGTAGTCGGAGGGGACCGGTGAGGCGCTGTTGAAGTGGGACTGGAAGCCGACGCAGTCGATCGGCACACCACGGGACTTGAAGTCCCTGACCAGGTTGTAGACGGCATTGCTCTTCGCGTTGACGCCGTCGGTGTTGTAGTCGTTGTAGCAGAGCTTGGCGGCCGGGTCCGCCGCGCGGGCGGTGCGGAACGCCTCCTCGATGAAGCCGTTGCCGAGCTTGTCCTGGAAGGGCGAGCTGCGTCGCGCGCCGCTGCTGCCGTCCTGGAAGGCCTCGTTCACGACGTCCCAGGAGTGGATCTTGCCCTTGTAGTGCTGCATGACCTGGGTGATGTGGTTGTTCATCGCCGATCTGAGGTCGGCGGTGCCCAGTCCTGCGACCCAGCTCGGTAACTGGGAGTGCCAGACCAGGGTGTGCCCGCGGACCTTCATGCCCCGGCTCTGGGCATGGTTCACGACCTGGTCGGCGGAACCGAAGGTGAAGGTGCCACGGGTGCGCTCGGTGGCGTCCCACTTCATCTCGTTCTCCGGCGTCACCGAGTTGAACTCGGTGTTGAGCGTCGAGACGTAGGCGGCTTCGCCCAGGTGGTTCGCGGCGACCGCGGCACCGAAGTAGCGGCCCTTCTCGGCGGCCGCCGCGCCGAGGGTGCTCGCTGCTTGGGCGGTGCCCGCGAGGGCGGTGACGCCGGCCGTGGCGAGCAGGCCGGCCATACCGAGGGCCACTGCGGTGCGGGTACGGGAGCGTCGGGTCCGGCGCCTGGGAGGTGGGTCGATGGATGTGCGGGTCACCATCTCGTCCCTTCTTCGGGTGAGTGGACAGGCTTCTCGAGTTCGAAACTTTCGGACTTCGTTCCGAATTTCGCGGCAGACCCTAGGAGCACCACTCGAAGCCGTCAACAGGCTTCACATCCACCCGTCCGAGTTGGCTGAAGAAAGCGCAAGCAGCATCACTAACACCAGAGGGGGCCGAAAGTTTCGACCCCCTCTACGACCGTTCCGGGATAGCGGACCTATGACTCGGCCCCGGTGTAGAACGCGATCGTCGCCGCCGTCGTGGCCGCCACGACCTCCCCTTCGGCGCCCGAAGCGGCATAGGCCTCTCCCCACAGCTCGCCCGACCGCGTCGCGTACGCCTTCCCCTCGTCCGAGACCTGCCAGGCCTCGCCCTCCTCCTTGGTCATCCCGCCGCCGGCGAGGTGCAGACCGAGGCTCATGAGCGCCATGTCCCAGCCGACACCCACCGCTCCCGGTCCGAACCGGCCCCAGAAGTCGGGCGGCACCACGGCCACGTGCTCCAGTTCCAGCACCGTGCGCTCCCCGCCCTCCGGCGTGAGTCGCAGCTCGACCTCACTGAACCCCGGATCGGGACCGTACAGCCAGCTCACCCGCAGCCGGGTCGGCTCCTCGCAGTGCAGGATCTCGCCGCCCGCCTGGCCCTCCAGCTGGTACCGCCCGCCCACCTTGAACTCCCCGCTCACCGGCAGGAACCAGCGGCCGATGCGCTCGGGCGAGGTCACCGCGTCCCACACGTCGGCGACCTCGGCGTCGTAGGTGCGCCGCATCAGCACCGTACGGGCCTCGCCGGCCTCGACCTGGCGGACACCGACCTGCCGGTGCAGGCGGTTCAGCTCGTCGACGATCTCACTCATCCTCGTTCGCTCCCTTTCTCAGTCTGCGTTCGCGCTTGCCTCGCGCGAGTTCCGTTCCGAGGGCGTCAAGGCGCTGCTCCCAGAAACCGCGGAATCTCTCCAGCCATGCGTCCACCTCGCGCAGCGGCGCGGCGTCGACGGCGTACAGCCGCCGTGTGCCCTCCGCCCGGACCGACGCGAAGCCGCTCTCGCGCAGCACCCGCAGGTGCTGTGAGACGGCGGGTTGGGAGATTCCGAACTCCTCCTGGATCACGGCGCTGATGTCGCCCGACGCCTGCTCGCCGGAGGCGAGCAGCTCCAATATCCGGCGTCGCACCGGATCACCCAGCACATCGAAGGCGTGCACGGATCTCACTATGCCAGCACTCGCTTATATAAGGCAAGGCTTAAATAAGACTCAGGGACGGCCGAGGCCCGAACGAGGTGCGGAGTGGCTACGTGTGGTCGGTGAGGAACCGGTCGAGCGCCGTCGTCAGCTCGGCGGGCTTCTCCACGGGCAGTTCATGGCCGGCGTCCACGACGCGGACCACTGCGTCCGGGTAGGCCTTGGCCATCCGCAGCATCTGGGACAGGGGCAGCTGGATGTCGTGGTAGCCGTGCACCATCAGCGTGGGCGTCCGTATCTCGGCGACCTTGTCCAGGACGTCGAAGGCGCGCATGGCTCCGTAGAGCGTCATGACGACTTCCCGGGGCGTGCCGGCCGAGGCGCGGACGTACTCGCGGATCTCCTCACGCGGATACCCGGGGGCGAAGGCGCGCTGGATGTTGGTGGCGACGAACAGCTTGAAGGGGACGAGGGTCGAGGCCGCCATCAGCAGGGCACGGCCCCGGTTGTAGGCCATCTTGCCGATGGAGTTCACGAGCACCATGCGCTCGACGCGCTCCGGGTGGCCCAGGGCGATGGTCTGGGCGATCATGCCGCCCATCGAGTGGCCGACGATCGCGAACCGCTCGATCTCCAGGTGATCGAGCAGGGCGAGGACGTCCTTGGCCAGGGCGTCGATCGTGCGCACTCCCGCCCCGGTGCTCTCGCCGTGTCCGCGCAGGTCGAGCCGGACGACGCGCCGCTGCTTCGCGAAGTGGGCCATCTGGTGGTCCCAGCGGTGCCGGTCCGCCGTCCAGCCGTGGACGAACACCAGGGGCACACCCTCGCCGTCGCGGGGGCCCTCGTCGTCGTACGTCAGCCTCGCGGCGTCGACTTCGAGCTGCGGCATGGGTGGCCTCCTGGAGTGCGTTACCGGTTACTGACCGGTACGGTATCCGTCCGTCCCGGCTGCCGTCACCGGAGTTCGCCCAGGAAATCGAGGATGTGACCGAACACGTCGAGGGCCGCTCCCCTGCCGAGGAACGTGTCCAGGTGGCCGTAGCCGGGGATCTCGGTGTACGTCACGTCCAGTTGTGGCTGGCGGTGGGCGAGGACGTCGCGGCAGAGCCGCTGGGAGTCGAGCCACAGCCCGTTCTCGCTGCCGGCCAGGAGCAGGACGGGGGCGTCGATACGGGCCGCCGCGTCCAGGGCGTTCTGCGGCAGGGCCCGGTAGCGGTGGTCGGTGTCGTGCCAGCGGACGACGGTGCGGGCCAGTTCGATGCGGCGCAGGTGCGGCAGGATCCACAAGGGAGCGGGGCCGAGGAGTTCGGCGAGCCGGTTGTGGGTGGTCTCGCTCAGGTGCTCGTGGACGAAGAGGGAGGCACCGGTCCCCCAGGCCGAGTGGTGCAGGATCTGGCAGGTGGGGTCCGGGCAGCTCGCCTTGCGGGAGGCCAGGGCGAACAGCGGGGTGTACTTCGACCACAGGCCGACCTTGCGGAAGTCGACGGGGATGTGGTCGATACGGGACTTCAGCAGTTCCCCGGCGAGGGACATGCGCAGGGAGGTGCGGCCGGCGAGCTTGGGAGTGAGGAAGACGCCCTGGGACACGACGCCCGCGAGGCCGGGCACCAGGCCCGCCGTCATGCTCAGGGACAGGGTGAGTGAGCCGATGCAGTGGGCGACCACGAACAGGGGGCGGTCGCCGATGCGGCTGCGGATGTGGGCGACGGCCTCGGGGATGTCGTAGAGGGCGACGTCGTCGTAGGTGTAGCGGCGGCCCGTCTCGTTGTACGGCAGCCGGCAGCTGCCCCGCCAGTCGAGCAGCCAGGGTTCGTAGCCCTCGTCCAGGAGGACGTCGACCAGATTGCGGGTCTCGGGCAGCAGGAACATGTCGGCCGAGGCGGTGTGCCCGTGCAGGAGCAGCACGGCGGGGCGGTCCTGGTCGCCGGGGCCGATGCGGGTGAGGCCGAGGCGCACGCCGTCACTCGCGTGGAACGGGATCTCCTCGACCCTCGCCGGGTCGAGGCGGTGGTGGAGAGGGCGCAGGGCCGTGGTGGTCCTGACCCTGCGCAGGGCGGGCCTGGTGGTCCTGGGGCTGGTCGCGCGGAAGATCATCGGCGGTGCTCCGTGGGGGTCTGGGTACGGCGCAGGTCGAGCAGGTCCGCGGCGGCGCGGGCGAACGGGCCGAGCAGTCCGCGGCCCATCTCCAGGCCGAACCAGGCGAGCCAGGTCAGCTTGGCGGCGCGCTTCTCCTGGCTGGTCAGGCGCGGGTCGACCTTGATGCCGTCGATCTGGTCGCGTACGTAGGAATCCGCGGGGACCACGACCTCGCCCGCGAGCCTCGCCGGTTCGCCCTCGCGGCCGAGTTCCACGGCGAGGGCGCGTGTCTGGCGCCAGACGTCGCGGCGGGCGCGGGCGTACTTGTGGCCCTCCAGCCACCAGCGGCCACCGTCGGCGTCCGTCAACTCCAGTCGGTAGCGCAGGAGTTGGTGACGAAGCCCATGCTGCTGCGGGATGCCTTCCTCGGGGCGGATCCAGATGTCGCCGCGCTCGACGATGAGCGGCTCGGGGTGGACGGCCGTGCAGGCGACCTCGCCGCGGACGTCGACCCGACGGTCCGTCACCAGCTGGTGCATGCCCGCGATGGAGAGGGTGAGGGACATCGAGCACGGGGTGTCGGGGGTGGCTCCGACGGGACCGACGCCGCCCTTGGTGGTTTCGGTGAACCACAGGTAGGGCTGGTCGTCCTTGTGCGGCAGGCGGGCCAGACCGTCGTCGGCGAGACGCTCGAAGGTCTTCAGCTGGGCCCGGGCGTCGTAACGGGCGGCGGGCGGCAGTCCGAGGGCCTCGACCAGTGCGGTGGTGCGGTCGGCCGTGGCCGCCGGGCCCTTGAGGGTCGCCTCGCACAGCTTCAGGGCGGTGGGGCTCTGCAACACACGGGTGAGGAAGGCCAGTTCGGGGACCGGGTCGGCCTCCAGGCGGGCCACGGCGTCGGTGCGCCACTCGTCCCAGTCCTGTACGCGGACGTGCATGCCGCCGAGTGCCATGTCCCGTACGACGTCGTCGAGGGTGTTGGGCTCGCCGGTGAGGTTGTAGTCGAAGCCCCAGGCGTCGGGTTCGCAGACGGCGGCGACCGCGACACGGCTGACCCAGTCGACCGGGGCGGCGTTGAGGTAGCGGAAGGCGGGGACGGTGCGGAAGCGGCCGAAGGCCGAGATGAGGCCGCTGCTGAGGTCCTGCGGGTTGTAGGCGCCGGTCCTGGTGTGGCCGCCGATGCCGCCCGGCCGCAGGGCGGTGACCACGAGCCCGTGGTCGCGGGCGCGGCGCAGGGCGACTTCCGCGGCCCACTTGGTCTGGTCGTATCCGGCGATGAGCCGGTCGATGTGGGCGAGTGGGTCGTCCTCGCCCATGGAGGGGATGCCGACCTCGTTGAAGACGGCGACGGAGGAGATGTGGTGCAGGGGCTTGGGACGGCCGGTCGCGGCGAGTTCGGCGAGGGTGAGGGCACCGAGGACGTTGCTGGTGCGCAACGACTGATAGCCGCGTAGGAAGTCCACGGCGGCCGCGACCGAGACGACACTGTCCAGTTCGTGGGCGAGGGTGTTCCAGACCTCGTCCGACAGGCCCAGACGGGGGTGGCGGATGTCGCCGGGGAGCACGGAGATGCGGCGGCGGACCTCCGACGACCAGGGCAGCCCATAGCTCTTGAGCGCCTCGCCGAGCCGGGCCTCGGCCGCCGCCTCGCCGGCGGCACGGACCAGGCAGTGGACGTGGGCGTCGCTGTGCCGCAGCAGGTCCAGGAGCATATGGCTGCCGAGGAAGCCGGTGGCTCCGGTCAGCAGCACGCGGCGCGGCGGGAGGGGGTCGGGCGAGGCGACGAAGGGGAGGCGGTCGGCGAGGGACAGGTCGGCGAGGATCTGGGTGAGGTCCTCGGGGCGGGCCGCCGCGTCCGACGGGGCGGTGAGGGGCGGCGGGGCGACGGCCGACGGCGGCGGCTGAATCGACGTCCGCGGCACAGCATCTGCCGTGTCCGGTACGGCGATCACGGCTCCCGTGCTCTCCCGGCGGCGCCTGGCCAGGGCGATCGGCCTGGCGTCGGCGAACACCTCGTCGAGATCGAGCGACATGCCCAGCTCGTCCTCCAGCGCCGAGAGGAGCTCGACCGCGTTCACGGAGGTGCCCCCGGCGTCGAAGAAGTCGACGTCGGGCGCCAGTTGTCCCGCCGGGACGTAACGGCCCGCCACGGCCGCGACGGCGGTGGCGAGTTCGTCGATATCACGTGGACCGACCGGCGGGACCGTGCCCGGAGCGGTCCGGTGGGGCGTCGAAGGGACCCCGTCATCCGGCCGCAGGGACGGCTCGGCCGCCCCCTGCACCTTGGCCAGCAGGTCGGACACCGTCAGACCGACTCCGCCCCGCTCGATCGCCTCCTCCGTCGCCCGCCGGCCGGCGGCTGCCGACATGTTCTCGTTCACCTCACGCATGAGAGCCCTTCACGGTGTTGCCCTGCCCTTTCCTCGTTGCCGTCCGCACGTCCCCGTCCCGTCATGGGCGCCGCCAGGAGCGGAATGTCCTCAGGTGCTCCGGCGTGACGACCATCTCGATCCGTTCGTCGTCCTGGTCGCCGCCGCCCAGTGCCGCCAGCAGACGGCGGGCGGGGGTGTTGCGCGCCGTGCGTTCCGCCGTCAGGCGGACCTTGGCGCAGTGCAGTTCCTCGGCGCGGTGGGCGAGCCACTGCAGCAGCCGTTCCTCGACGCCCCGGCCGAGTGCGCGGCAGCTCATCGACCAGGCCAGGACGTCGAGTCGGTCGCCCTCGTGGCGCAGGGCGAGGAGGCCGATCTGGCCGTAGTCACCGAAGCGGTCCCGGGCCGTCGCCGTCCACACCTCGCCGTGCTCGCGCCACCGGGCGACGTCGCCGCCGTCGGCGGAGCGGGCATGGAGGGTGAACTGGTTGGTGCGGCGCACGAGTTGCTCCGCCCGCGGCACATCGGCCTCGGACAGGGCCAGGACGTCGACCTCCAGGTCCAGCTGCTCCAGGAACTCCTCGAAGCCCGCCTGTTCCCGGACGGCGTCCCGCTCCCGCTCCTGCTCGTAGAACCGTGCCCGCAGCGCGTCCTCGGCCGTCGCCGCCGCGGGGACCAGCGGCCACAACCGCCCCAGGAACGCCGGCAGTTCGGCCGCCGTCGGGCAGGTCACCGACAGCACCTGCGGCAGCGCGGCGCGCACCTTCGCGATCTCGGCCGGGTTGTCGTCGAGGAACAGGAAGCTGTCCAGCCCGAGGTTGAGCGTGCGCGCCGCCTCGGACAGACGGACCGGCTTGGGGCCCCACTCCGCGGAGAGCACGCTGAAGTGCTCCGCCTTCAACAGGCTGTCCGGGCGGTCCAGTACGGCGCGGACGGTGTCCTCGTCGTTGTTGCTGACCAGCACCAGCAGCGCGCCCCCCGAGCGCCACTGCAGCAGCCGGCGCGCCAGCAGGGCTCGCGGGCCGGTCAGATCCACGGCCTCCGGGCCGACCTCGCCGGCCACGCCGCTCCACAGGGTCTCGTCGCCGTCGACCGCGATCACCTTCGGCGCCGGGCGTCGTACCGCCCTGAAGACCTCGGCGAGGCTCAGGGCCACGGCCGCCTGGAACTCCGGGGTGAACGGCAGATGGGCCAGGCGGTCGGTGCGCTCGTCGAAGGGTTCCCCGACGGGGTGGTGGCGGGTCCAGTCGTCGGGACCGAGGACGGCGATGCCGGGCACCTCGGCCAGGTCGGCGGTGATCTGCCGCTCCCACCGGCGGAGGCGGTCCTCGGGCTGTGCGGAGGGCAGGATGCCGACGATCAACGGCTTGCCGGTGCGCTCGGCGACCGTGCGCAGGGCGTCCGGGTAGGCGGTGCGCAGTTCGGCCAGGAGCGTGTCGTCGACGGGGCCGAAGCGTTGCAGGTCGGTCGCCCGCAGCAGGACGACGCCCGCCGTCGTGGCCGGGTCGGCGAAGACTCCGGACGGGTCGCGCAGACCGGCCAGCACATGGTGGTACGGGGCTTCCGCGACGGTCGTGGCGCTGCCGTCGCGCACCGCCTCGCCGAGGGCCGTTTCGCACATCGCAGGGAGGTTGCCGAGGGCGAAGGTGGCGGCGAGGGCCAGCGTGCGGGGCGGGGCGGCCGCGGCCTGTTCGGGGACCTCCTTCGTCGCCCGCACGGGGCTCGTCGGCTCCTCGGCCGTCTCCGCGAGCAGCCGCAGCAGGTCCTCCGCCAGCTCGGTGACCGTCGCCGCGTCCAGGATGTCGAGATTGTGGTCGAGGCGGACCCGCCCCGCGTCCGGCGTCATCGTGATCATCAGGTCGAGGTCGGAGTAACCGGTCCCCGCCGGCAGCACCTCGAGCCCGCTCAACCGGCCGGCGGCGCGCACGTAGTTGAAGTACACCTCCACCAGCGGCGCGTTCGCCCGGTACAGCCCCTGCTCGGCCAGCACCGGCAGCACGTCGGAGAACATGGCGCCCTTGGCGAGCACCCTCTCCAGACGCCCGTCGGTGCGGCGCAGCACCTCCTCGATCCGCTCTCCCGCGTTCGCCTCGGCGGGGAAGGGCACCGGCACACCGAAGAAGCCCACCGCGTCGTAGGCGTCGGCGTGGATGCGGGTGTCCACCGGCACCGCGAGGACGAAACGTTCACGCTCCCGCTTTCTGGCCAGCAGGACGGTCAGAGTGCCGAGGCAGAACGCGGCGGGCGTCACGGCCAGGCGGCTCGCGGCGGCCGAGATCCGGTCCTTCAGCCCGTCGGGGATCGGCACGGTGACACTGCCGGCGCGGTACGAGCGGGTCCCCGGGCGCGGTCGGCTCAGGGTCAGGTCGAGGCGCGCTGCACCCTGGAACGCGGCACGCCAATCGGACGCATCGGCCCGGCTGTTCGTCTGCTCATCGGTGCGCTGGGCCTCGATCAGCAGGTGAATGTCGCGGTTGGTGACGGTGTCGCCCAGCGGGGCGCCGGACCGTTCCGCGTCGATCTCGCCCGCGACCAGCAGCAGCGACTGGAGATCGCTGACGGCGTGGTGGGCGCCGTACACCAGGATCTGGCCGCGCTCGCCGGCATCGAGCAGCTCGAATCGCCACAGGGGTGCGAGCGCGAGGTCGAACGCCGGCTCCAGGAGTGCGCGCAGCCGGTCGGCCGGGTCGAGGGCGGTGTCCGCCGGCACGACCGTCCACCGCAGGAGCGGCTGCGGCAGTTCGCGATCCACCCGCAGGTGCCGTCCGCCCTCGGCGGCGGTGACGACGGCGGTGCGCAGGGCCGCGTGCCGTGCGGTGAGGCGGGCGAGGATGCCGGTGAGCGCCTCACGGGTGGTCGCTGTGGTGAGGCGCACCGCCAGACCCACGGCGTGGGCCGCTTCCGGCATGCCGGGTCGCGCGCTGCGCAGGAGGCGTACGACGTCACGGGTCGCGGGGTGCGGCTCGACGGCCGGAACCTCGGTCGTGTGCTGCGGCTCCTTCTGCGCCGCTGCCTCCCGTTCGGGCAGGGCCTCGCCGAGGGCCTGGGCGAGGCCCCGGATGTCGGCGGCGGAGAAGACGGTGGCGGCGGGGAGTCCGACGCCGAGTTCGCGGGCGAAGGCGTTGCGCAGCCGCACGAGCATCAGGGAGTCGAGGCCGAGCTCCTTCAGGGCCGTGGTCGCGGACACCTGGACCGAGCCGCCGGAGACCTCGCCGACCCTGGCGCGCACATAGGCCTCCAGCCGGGCGCCCCGCTCGGTGTCGTCGGTCGCCGCGAACACCTTCTTGACGAGGTCGTCCGTGCCGGGTGTCCCGGTGGGGAGGGTGACCAGGTCGGCCAGGATCGGGCGGGTGCGGGCGGCCTCGGGATCGAGGGCCAGCATCTCCCAGTCCAGGGCCAGCGGCGCGAGCTGGCGGCGGGCCGTGGTCAGCACCCGCTCGAAGAGCTCACCGCCGTCCTGTGCGGAGAAGGCGACCAGGCCCGAGCGGGCCGTCTCCGTCTCGCGGGTGCCGGACTCGGCCACCATGCCGACGCCCGACCAGGCCCCCCAGTCCAGGCTCAGCGCCCGACGGTCCGAACGGGAGAGGTGGTGGGCCCAGGCGTCGAGGAAGGCGTTCGCCGCGGAGTAGGGGCTCTGTCCGGCCGAGCCGAGCAGACCGGCCGCCGACGCGAACAGCACCAAGTCAGCCGTGTCCGGGGTGAGTTCGGTGAGCAGGGCGGTACCCAGGACCTTGGGGGCGAGGACGCGCAGGACGCGCTCGTCGGTCAGGTTGGCGATCGCGGCGTCGTCCAGGACACCGGCCGCGTGCACGACCCCGGTGATCGGCCCGAGTGCGTGGCGTACGGCGTCCAAGGCGGCCGTCAGGCCGTCGCGGTCGGCGACGTCCGCGCGGGCCAGGTGCACGGTCACGCCCTGCTCTTGCAGCAGCCGGATCCAGCCCAGGGCGTCCTCGGTGGGCGCGCTACGGCTCATCAGGGCCAGCCGGCGGGCGCCACGGCGGACGAGCCGCTCGGCGACGACACGCCCGAGGCCACCCAGACCACCGGTGATCACGTGGACGCCGTCGGGAGTGATCGTGCCGTGGCCGCCTTCGTCGGGGCGGGTGCGGGTCAGCCGGGGCACCAGTCGTCCGGCACCGCGCAGCGCGACGAGCCGTTCGTCGTCGGCGTGCCGCAGCTGGGCCCACAGAGCGTCGGCGCCGTCCGTCGACGGGAGGTCGACGAGGGTGGTCCTGAGCTCCGGGTACTCCTGCGCCACGGTGAGGCCGAAGCCCCAGGCGAGCGCCTGCTCGGGATGCGTCACCTGCTCGCTCTCACCGGCCGCCTGGCTGCCCCGGGCGACGACGAAGAGGCGCGGCGTCGAGCCTTGGACGCGGTCGGCGAGTGTGCGGACCAGGTGCAGGGTGCTCAGACAGCACAGCCGGGCCGCCTGCTCGGCCGTGCGGTCGTCCTCGATCGCGGGCGCGTCAAGGGCGGACAACTGGACGACTCGACCGGGCGCTTCACTCGCGAAGGCCTCGTCGAGGAGGCGGGCGAGATGCCCCGGGTCGGCCGGGTCGAGGACGTAGCGGCCCGGCCCCTCGACGGCGAACGTCTCGCCCCTGCGGGCGATCACATGCGGCGTCGAGTCACCGAGCCGCTCGACGAGTCCGGCGGCCACACCCGACTCGTCGGCCAGGATCAGCCAACTGCCCTTCGCGGGCGGCTCGTCGGCGTTCGGGCGGGGCTGCCAGCGGGTCTCGAAGAGCGCTCCGTCCAGCGGAGAGAGCGCGGCCAGCTCGAACTCCTCGGCCTCCAGCACCAGTTGGTCGTTCTCGTCGTACAGGCGGAGGTCCAGTGTCGCGGTGTCGCCGGAGACGGACCGCAGCTCGCAGGTGACCCACGCGGGTGTGGTGCGCAGCCCGGTGTGGCGCAGGCGTCGGACCCCGGCGGGCACGAACGCCCTGCCCTGGGGTGCGTCGCCGGGCAGTGCGGCGGTGTGGAAGGCGGCGTCGAGGACGGCCGGGTGGAGCAGATGACCGGCGGCGGGTGTGTCGGCCAGTCGGGCGAGGCCGGCCGACCGGGTGCGGTGGCCCGACTCGAGGCCTCGGAAGGCGGGGCCGTATTCGATGCCGAGGGCGGCGAGACCGCCGTAGACGGCCGGCAGGTCGACCTGCTCGGTGCATCGTTCCCGCAGCGCGGCGAGCGGCTCGCCCGGGTCGGCCATGGGTTCGGCCGGGGTGACGGCGATGCGGCCTGCGACGTGGCGTTCCCAGCTTGCGCGCTGTCCGCGTGCCGTGGGAGCCGAGGAGACGGTGAAGTCGCGGAAGCCGCCGTCGGCGGGGTGCAGGACCAGTTGCAGCCGGGTCGCCCGGGACTCGTCGAGACGCAGCGGCTGGAGGAACCGCACGTCGGCGAGTCGTGCGTCGGCGGCGCCCTCGACGGCGTACGCGGCCTCCAGCGCCATGTCGAGGAAGGCGGAGCCGGGGAGCCACACCTCGCCGGTGACGCGGTGGTCGGTCAGATAGGCGAAGCGGCTGTCGCGCAGGTCCACCTCGCTCTGGAAGAGGTGCCGGTCGGCTTCGTCGCTGGCCTCCACGTGTGTGGCCAGGAGCGGTGAGGCACCCGTCGCGGTGGCGGGTGCGGGGGCGAGCCAGTGGCGTTCGCGGGCGAAGGCGTAGGTCGGCAGGTCGACGCGGCGGTCCGCCGGGAACAGCGGCGTCCAGTCGGGCGTGTGGCCGGCCGTGTACAACTCCCCCAGCCTGCCGAGCAGTACGTCCCGCCCGCCGTTGCGGCGGCGCAGCGAGCCGATGCCGACCGCGTCGATTCCGGCATCGGCCGCCACCGCCTCGATGGACGCGCCGAGGGAGGGGTGCGGGCTGAGCTCGACGAAGTAGCGGTAGCCGTCGTCCAACATGCGCCGGATCGTGTCCGCGAAGCGGACCGGCTCGCTGAGGTTGGCGTACCAGTACTCAGGGTCCAGGCGCTCCCCGGACACGGGCTCCGCCAGCACCGTCGAGTACAGCGGGGTCCCGGTGCGGGTGCCCCGGATGCCGGAGAAGCGGTCGAGGAGGTCTTCGCGCAAGGGGGCCATCAGCGGGGTGTGCGAGGCGAACGGCGTCGACAGCGACCGGGCCTCGATCCCCCGCTCGCCCAGGCTGCGACGCAGTTCGGCCAGTGTGTCGGCGTCGCCGGAAACCGCCGTGGAGTGCGGGCTGTTGACGGCGGCGACGAACAGGCGGCCGGCGTAGGGGGCGAGCAGTTCTTCGACCCGGGGGCGCGGCAGGTCCAGGGAGAGCATGCCGCCCTTGCCCGCGACCGGTACGACGGCCTGGGCACGCCCGGTCACCACCTGCACGGCGTCGTCCAGGCTGAGCGCTCCCGCGCTGTAGGCGGCGGCGATCTCGCCCAGGCTGTGCCCGGTCATGGCGTCCGGGGTGACGCCCAGCGAGCGCCAGGCGGCCGTCAGCGCCGCGTTCACCGCGAACAGCGTCGGCTGCAGGTACTCGGTGCGCTCCAGCGGGGAGAACTCCTCCGGCGCCCGCAGCGCGTTGAGCACCGACCAGCCCACGTGCCGCTGCACGGCCTCGTCGATCCGCGTCAGCTCCTCGCGGAACGCCGCCGACTCCCCCATCAGGTCCAGCCCCATGCCGGGCCACTGACCGCCATGACCGGCGTGGACGAAAGCGACCTTGCCCGTCTGCTCCTCCCGGAGCGGGGGGAGCGAGATGCGTCCGGCCGCCAACTCACCCAGCACGGAACGCAGTTCATCCCGGTCCTCGGCCACGACCGCCGTACGCCGCTCGAAGTGGCTGCGGTGGCGGGCCAGGGTGTGTGCGATGTCCGGCAGCCCGGCGGAGTCCTCGGCGAGGTGGCGTGCCAGCGCGGCCGCCTGCCCACGCAGGCCCGGCTCGCTACGCCCGGAAAGCACGAACAGGCGCTTGCCCGCGGAAGGTTCGTCCGCGGGATCGAGCGCGAGGGGCTCGGCCTCCTCCACGATCACATGCGCGTTGGTACCGCTGATCCCGAACGCGCTCACACCCGCACGCCGCACCCGCCCCGTCGACGCGGGCCAGGGGACCTCCTCCCGCAGCAGCCGCAGCCCGCTTTCCGCCCAGTCGACGTGCCGGCTGGGCGTGTCGGCGTGCAGGGTGCGGGGCAGGGTCGCGTGGCGCAGCGACTGCACGACCTTGATCAGGCCGACCACACCCGAAGCGGCCTGTGTGTGCCCGACGTTGGACTTCAGCGAGCCGAGGTACAGCGGCCGCCCCTCGGCACGCGAGGCGCCGAAGACCTCCGTGAGGGCGTTCGCCTCGATCGGGTCGCCCAGCGTGGTGCCCGTGCCGTGTGCCTCGATGTGGTCGATGTCCTCGGGCCGCAGCCCGGACTGCGCGAGCGCGCGGCGGATGACCTGTTCCTGGGCGGGGCCGTTCGGAGCGGACAGGCCCTGGCTGCGGCCGTCCTGGTTGACCGCGGTGCCGCGCAGCACGGCCAGGATCCGGTCGCCGTCGCGCCGGGCGTCACCGAGTCGCTTCAGTACGACCATCCCGGCGCCCTCGGCCCAGATGGCACCGTCGGCGGCGTCGGAGAAGGACCGGCAGCGGCCCGTCGGGGACAGCCCCCGCAGCCGGCTGAACTCGACGAAGGTCTGCGGCGTGACCATCAGCGTGACACCGCCGGCCAGCGCCAGATCGCACTCGCCCGCGCGCAGCGCCTGCGCCGCCAGATGCACGGCCACGAGCGACGACGAGCAGGCCGTGTCCACGGTCATCGCGGGCCCGTTCAGCCCCAGCGTGTACGCGAGCCGGCCCGAGGCCACGCTCAGGGCGGAACCGGTGCCGACGTAGCCGTCGAGTTGGTCGAGCCGGGTGCCGGACAGGTAGTCGCTGCCGAACATCCCGACGTACACACCGGTCGTGCTGCCCGCCAGGTCGGCGGGGACGATTCCGGCTCGCTCGAGCGACTCCCAGGCCGTCTCCAGCAGCAGTCGCTGCTGGGGGTCCATGGCCGCAGCCTCCCTCGGGGTGATCCCGAAGAAGCCCGCGTCGAAGGTCTCGATGTCGTCGAGGAAGCCGCCCTCACGGGCGTAGGACTTGCCGAGGGCGTCCGGGTCGGGGTCGTACAGCGACTCGACGTCCCACCGCCCCGCCGGGAACGGGCCGACCGCGTCCCGGCCCTCCGCGACGAGGCGCCACAGCCCCTCGGGGTCGGCGACTCCGCCGGGCAGTCGGCAGGCCATGGCGACGAGGGCCACCGGCTCGTCCGAGGCGGGCGCCGGTGCGGGCGCGGCCTCGTGACTCGCAGGCCCCGTCGTCGCCAGGGCGTTGGTCAGCAGGTACTCGGCGAGGCGGGTCGGCGTGGGGTGGTCGAAGAGCAGCGTGGCGGGGAGTTTGGTGCCGATGCGGGTGCTGATGCGGTTGCGCAGGTCGACCGCCGTCACCGAGTCCATGCCGAGGTCGCGCAGCGGCTGGTCGGTGCGGACGGACTCCGCCGAGCGCAGCCCGAGCGCGTGGGCGGCCTCCTCGCGGACCAGAGCGAGGACACGGGCGGCGCGTTCGGGCTCCGGCAGCCGGGCCAGGCGGTCGGCGAGGGTGCGGCCGCCGGCCCGGTCCGGCCGGGGTGCGGGCAGCAGGGTGCGCCACAGCGCGTCCGTCGGTGCGGCGGTCCTCAGCCGGGGCAGGTCCAGTGCCCAGGCGACCAGGTGCGGGGCACCGCGCCGCAAGGCCAGCTCGGTCAGCTCCCGGCCCTGCTCGGCGGTCATGGCCCGGTGGCCGAGGCGGGCCATCCGGTCCAGGTCGGCGTGCTCGGCGGCGAGCCCCTCCCCCGCCCAGGCGCCGAACGACACCGAGACGCCTGGCAGGCCCACAGCGCGTCGGTGGTGGGCGAGTTGGTCGAGGAAGACGTTGGCGGCCGCGTAGTTGGCCTGGCCCGCGTTGCCGACGACTCCCGCGGCGGAGGAGACCAGCAGGAAGAGGTCGAGCGGGTGATCGGCGGTGAGCCGGTGCAGGTGGGCGGCGCCGTCGGCCTTGGGGCGCAGCACCTGCCCGAGGCGCTCGGGGCTCAGCTCCGCGACCACGCCGTCGGCGAGGACACCGGCGCAGTGCACCACGCCGCGCAGGGGCCACTCGTCGCCGACACGGTCCAGTACGTCCGCCACGGCCGCCGCGTCGGCGATGTCGCAGGCGACGACCTCGACGTCGGCGCCGAGTGCGGTCAGTTCGGCGGTGACGTCGGCCACGCGCGGGTCGTCGGGCCCTTGACGGGACGTCAGCAGCAGACGCGGGACGCCGTTCTCGGCGAGCATGCGGGCGATGTGCCGGCCCACCGCGCCGAGTCCTCCGGTGATCAGCACGGTCCCGTCGGTGGGGATCCGCTCGGGCCGCTCCGGCGGGGCGGGGCGGGCCCGCACGAGGCGTGGGGCGTACAACACGTCGCCCCGCAGGGCGAGTTCGGGCTCGTCGGCGCGCGTCACCACACTCGACGGCGGCAGCTCGTCACCGTCGATGTCCAGCAAGGTCAGCCCGAGATAGGGGTGTTCGGCACGGGCGCTGCGCGCCAGCCCCCACAGCACCGACTGCGCGAGGCCGGGAACCGTGTCCCCGTCGGCGGCTGCGACCGCTCCACGGGTCACCCAGATGGTGCGTGCGGGTGCCTCGTCCGGCGGAAGCGCGATCAGCGCCTGCAATTCGGCGAGGGCGGTGGCCGCCAACTCATGGGCCGCGGCGGCCGGTTCGGTCTCCGCCGTCGTCCGGGGCCAGAGCCGCACGACGGTGTCGGAGCCGTCGTAGGTGGCCGCCTGGGCGTTCGCCGCGCCGCCGGTCTCGGCGGGCGCCTCCGGTACGGCGGCCCAGGCCACCTCGTACAGGTGGCGCGCGTTCTCCGACCCGCCGCTCAGGTCGGCCGGGTTCACGGCCCGCAGCCGTACGCCCTGCAGTCGGCCCGCCGGGAAGCCGTCGGCGTCCCACAGGGTGACGTCCAGCGTGAGGTCCGTGTCGGAGGCGTCCGTCCGGTGCACGGACGCGATCAGGTCCGTCGCTCCGCCGGGCGGCAGGACGCAGCGGGCCACCGCGACGGGCAGCAGTACGCGCTGATCCGAGGTGTCCAGGGCGGCGGCCACGTGCAGTGCGGCGTCCAGGAGTGCGGGGTGCAGCGGGTAGGGGTCGGCCGTGTCGCGGGCCGCGGGCGGCAGCGAGAGCCGGGCCAGCAGGGTCCCGTCGCCGGCCGCGGTGGCCTGCCGTACCCCCTGGAAGGCGGGGCCGTAGCCGAGGCCGAGCTCCGTCAGGCGCTGGTAGGTGTCCTCGCGCCAGGCCGGTTCGGCCGTCTCGGGCCACGTCGGTGGCTCGTCGGCCGGCAGGGTGGTGGGGGCGGCGGACGCGGTGGCGTGCAGGGTCCAGTCCGTGGCCTCCTGGCCGCGCGGGCGGCTGTGGACCGTGATCTCCGGTGCGGCCCCGGCGGTGACCACCTCCACGGACACCTCGACCGTGCCGGTGGCGGGCAGGGTGAGGGGTGTCAGGAGAAGCAGGTCGGTGATGTCGGCGGGGGTGTCGGGGCGGGCCACGGCGAGGGCGGCGCGGCACAGCTCCATCAGGGTGGTGCCCGAGACGACGGTCCGGCCGAAGACGGTGTGGTCGGGCAGCCAGTCGGCGGTGGCCGGGGACCACTCGTCGCGGAAGGTCCAGCGGGTCTCGTCGGCCGACTGGAGCTGGATCCCGAGCAACGGGTGCGCGGCGCGGTCGAAGAGTCCCGGGGCGGTGGCGGAGGCGGCGGGCTCGATCCAGTGGCGCTGTTCGTCCCAGGCGTACGTCGGCAGGTCCACCGGATCCGTGTGCGGGACCAGGCGGCGCCAGTCGATCCGCCGGCCGTGGACGTGGAGTTCGGCGGCGGCGCGGTCCAGACAGGCGGGGCCGTCCTCGTCGCGGCGCAGCGATCCGACGGCGACCAGGTCCTCGTCGATGGTGCGCAGGGCGGTGAGCAGCGACGGGTGCGGGGCGAGTTCGACGAAGTGGCGGTATCCGTCGGCAGCCATGCGTTCGACGGTGGGCGCGAAGCGGACGGGTTCGCGCAGGTTGGTGTACCAGTAGTCGGCTTGGACTTCCTCAGTGACCGGTTCGGTCGTGACCGTGGAGTACCAGGCGACGGAGGCGGGGTAGGTGGTGACTCCGTCGAGTTCGTCGAGGATCGTGGCGCGGACCCGCTCGACCTGGGTGCTGTGGGAGGCGTAGTCGACGTCGAGGCGGCGGACGAAGACCTGCTGCCGGTCCAGGTCGGCGAGCAGGGCTTCCACCGCCTCCACGGCACCGGCGACCACGGTCGAGCGACCGCTGTTGACGGCCGCGACACCGATCTCGCCGCCGTTCCGGGCGAGTTGTGTCTCGACCTCGGTGTGCGGCAGGGCTACGACGGCCATGGTGCCGGTGCCGGACAGCTCGGTCAGGGCCTGGCTGCGCAGGGCGACCACGGCCGCAGCGTCGTTGAGGCTGAGCGCACCGGCGACGCATGCCGCGGCGACCTCGCCCTGGCTGTGTCCGACGACCGCGTCCGGCCGTACACCCCGAGCGCGCCACACCGCGGCCAGCGACACCATCACGGCGAAGAGCACCGGCTGGACGACATCGACACGGTCCAGGCCCGGAGCGCCCGCGTCGCCGCGCAGGACGGAGGTCACCGACCAGTCGGTGAAGGGGCGCAGGGCGGCGTCGCAGCGGTCGAGTTCATCGGCGAACACCGGGTCGCGGGCGAGCAGATCACGTGCCATGCCGGGCCACTGGGATCCCTGGCCGGGGAAGACGAACGCCACCTTGCCGGCGGGGCGGGTCTGCTGGGGGCCGACGGTCAGGTCGGGGTCCGGCCGGTCCTCGGTGAGTGCGCGCAGGGCGGTGAGCAGTTCGTCGCGGTCACCGGCCTGGACGACGGCCCGGTGCTCGAAGTGGGTGCGGTGGTGGGTGAGCGTCGCGGCCACATCGGGGAGCGGCAACTCAGGTTGCCGCTCCAGGGTTCGGAGCAGACGATCGGCCTGTGCGCGCAGGGCGGGGAGGGCGCGGGCGGAGAGCGGGAAGAGGGTCGCGCCCGGGATGTCGCCGGGCGACTGCGGCTGGTCCTCGGGCGTGGCACCGGCCACTGCCGTTGCCTCCTCCAGCACCACATGGGCGTTGGTGCCGCTGATCCCGAAGGCGCTCACCCCGGCGCGCCGGACCCGCTCGGGGTCCCTGGGCCAGGCCTGGGCCTCGCGCAGTACGCGCAGTCCGCCGTGCTCCCAGTCGATGTGCTCGGTGGGGGTCTCGGCGTGCAGGGACGCCGGTATGCGTTCGTGGGCGAGGGCGAGCACGGTCTTGATGACGCCGGCGATGCCCGCGGCGGCCTGGGTGTGGCCGATGTTGGACTTGAGGGAGCCGACGCCGAGCGGGCGGTCGGCGGGACGGTCGGGGCCGAAGACGGCGGTCAGGGCGCGGCCCTCGATGGGGTCGCCCAGCGGGGTGCCGGTGCCGTGCGCCTCGATGTGGTCCAGGTCGTCCGGTCGCAGCCCGGCCGCGTCGAGGGCGGCGCGCAGGACGCGCTCCTGGGCGGGGCCGTTGGGGGCGCTCAGGCCCTGGCTGCGGCCGTCCTGGTTGATCGCCGAACCCTTGACGACCGCGAGGATTCGGTCGCCGTCCCGGCGCGCGTCGGCGAGCCGCTTGAGCAGCACCACGCCGCAGCCCTCGGCCCACACCACTCCGTCGGCGTCCGCGGAGAAGGGACTGCACCGCCCGGACGGCGACAGTCCGCGCAGCCTGCTGAACTCCACATGCCCCCGCGGGGTCACCAGCATGGTCGCGCCGCCCGCCAGCGCGAGGTCGCACTCACCGGCCGCCAGGGCCCGCGCCGCCAGGTGCAGCGCGACCAGGGAGGACGAGCAGGCGGTGTCGACGGTGACCGCCGGACCCTGCAGGCCGAGGGTGTAGGCGATTCGACCGGACGCCACACTGGACGCGGAGCCCGTGCCGACGTGCCCGTCGAGCTGGTCCAGCGCAGCCGAGGCCAGATAGCCGCTGTCGTAGAGGCCGATGTAGACGCCTGTGGAGCTGCCGTTCAGCGTCTCCGGGACGATCCCGGCACGTTCGATCGCCTCCCAGCCGGTCTGCAACAGCAGCCGTTGCTGGGGGTCCATGGCGGCGGCCTCGCGCGGCGAGATCCCGAAGAAGGCCGCGTCGAAGCGGTCGATCGCGGAGAGGTAGCCACCGTGCAGGGAGTAGGCCTTCCCGGTGGCCTCCGGGTCGGGGTCGTGCAGCCCCTGGGTGTCCCAACGGCCCGCCGGCACCTCGGTGATGGCGTCCTCGCCGGCGGCGAGCAGCCGCCACAGAGCCTCGGGGCTGTCGACACCCCCGGGGAAACGGCAGGCCATGGAGATGAGCGCGATGTCGTCCTCGGCCCGCCCCGGAGCGTCGCCCACCGAAGCGACCTCGGGTGTCGCGGGCGCGGGCGGGTCGGCGAACACCGCCTCGGCGAGCGCCGCGATGGTCGGGTGGTTGAAGACCAGGGACGGGTCCGCGCTCCGGCCGGTCGACGCGGACAGCTCGGCGGCCAGGGTCACCAACTGCCTTGATCCCAGACCGAATTCGGCGATCGGGCGGTCCGGGTCGACGGTCAGCGGGTCGAGCCCGGCCGCCTCGGCGACGGCCGACTCCAGCCAGGCCCGCACACCCTCCGGTGTGGTGAGGGACGGCTCGGGGGACTGCTTCGTGGACTCGTGCGCAGGCATCAGGAACAGGTGTCCTCGTGGATTCGGGCAAAGGGCGGGGCGGCGGTACGACCCGTGGCGCCGACGGCCGTACGGCCCGTCCGGCTCGGGGACCGGTCCGGCCGTGGGCTCACGCCGGTGGCGTGGCGGAACGGCCGTCGCGGTTCTGCGTACGGCGCATTCGACGGCGTACGACGACCGGCCGGGCGGAGTCAGCTCAGGGAGGGCTCGGTGACGACGGCGAGGGTGCCGTCCAGATAGGCGGCCCGGGTGGCGCGGCGCTGGATCTTGCCGCTGGACGTCTTGGGGATGGTGCCGGGCCGGACCAGGACGACGTCGCGCACGGACAGGCCGTGGGCGTCGCCGATGCCGCTGCGGATGACGTCGATGATCTTCTCCGCCTCGGACGCGGCGTCCGGGGCGATCTCGGCGACGACGACGGGCTGTTCGCCGCCCGCTCCACCGTGGTCCCCCTCGACGGAGAACGCGGCGGTGCAGCCGGGGCGCAGCTCCGGGTGGGCCATCTCGGCGGTGAGTTCCAGGTCCTGCGGGTAGTGATTGCGTCCGTCGATGACGATGAGGTCCTTCAGGCGGCCGGTGACGAACAGTTCGCCGTCGCTGAGGAATCCGAGGTCACCGGTGCGCAGGAAGCGGCCCTCGTGACCGGCCAGGGTGGCGCGGAAGGTCTCGCGGGTGGCGAGGGCGTTGCGCCAGTAGCCCTTGGCGACGCTCGCGCCGCGCACCCAGATCTCGCCGGTTTCGCCCTCGGGCAGTTCCTCGTGCCGTTCGGGGTCGGCGATGGCGACGGTGACATCGGGGCCGGGGCGGCCGGAGCTCACCGCCGCGGCGTCGGCCTGTCCGGCGTGCGGGCCGGTTTCGGGTGCCTGGAGCAGCGTGGGCGGGGTGTGGACCGTGCTGCCGGTGACCATCAGGGTGGCCTCGGCGAGGCCGTAGCAGGGGTAGAGCGCCTCGCTGCGGAAGCCGGCCGGGGCGAAGGTGTCGGTGAAGCGTCGCAGGGTGGCGGCGCGTACCGGTTCGGCGCCGTTGAAGGCGACCTTCCAGCTGCTGAGGTCGAGTCCGTCGAGGAGCCCGGGGGTGGCGTGCTTGAGGCAGAGCTCGTACGCGAAGTTGGGGCCGCCGCTGGTGTGCGGGCGGTAGTGGCTGATCGCGGTCAGCCAGCGCTCGGGCCGCTGGAGGAAGTGCAGCGGCGAGAAGAAGGTGGCGGTGGCGCCGAGGTGGACCGTGTTGAGGACGGGTCCTATGAGGCCCATGTCGTGGTACACGGGCAGCCAGCTGACGAACATCTCGTGGCCGTACTCGGCCATGACGTCCGGTGTGTGGCCCATGCGTTCGGTGATGACCCGCTCGTTGTCGAGCAGGTTCCCGTGGGTGACCATCACGCCGCGCGGGGCCGAGGTGGAGCCTGAGGTGTATTGGAGGAAGGCGACCGAGTCGGCGGTGAGGTCGGGCTCGCGCCAGGAGGCGGCGGCCTCGTCGGGGACGTCCTGGGTGGCGACGCGGGTGAGGTCGGCGAGCTCGGGCAGGTGCTCCGCCTGGTCTGCCAGGGCCGCGATCACCTCGCGGCCGCCCAGGATCACTTTGGCGTCGGCATCGGCGATCAGCCGCTTCATCCGGGTCAGGGCGCGGTGGTTCTGCGCGCGGCCCTGCGGCGGGACACCCGGTACGGCGACGACTCCGGCCGCGAGACAGCCGAGGTAGGCGCTGATGAACTCCAGGCCGGGCGGGTACAGCAGCATGGCGCGGGACCCGGCGAGGCCGCGCTCCTGGAGCCAGGCGGCGACGGCCCGGGACCGGTCGGCGAGACGGCCGTAGGAGATCTCCTGGATCTCACCGTCGCAGTCGCCGGTGGCGAGGTAGCGGTAGGCGGTTCGGTCGGGGTGATGGGCGGCGTGCTGGAACAGCAGATCGACCAGGGAACGAACCATGTGGTGAGTCTCACCTGTCTGCATCGATGGATGACGAACTGGAGTTCGAGGGTGAGGTGCTGAATACGCGCGGGCGTCCCGGTCGGTCGGGCCCCCTTGCCCGACCTCCGTGGCGACGACCCGCCGAGGCGTCACGGCACCGATGTGCCGACCCCCGACATCCCCCCGTTCGGCTTGCTACCGATGAGTAGCACCATAGCAACAGTGCCCGGTTCGACGAGCCGAACGCATGTAAACCCTACGTGTACAAAGCCGGTTGGCGAAGCGGGGGTCTCCTCCACGGCACTTCGAGCCTCCAGCACGCCTGCGGACAGGCGAAAGCCCCGACACGTTCGGCGTTCTCGGTCTCCGGGCCGTGGGAACGGGCTTGCTTCAGCTGCCGCTCGGCTGTCTCTCAGCCGCCGCCCAGTCGCTGGCGAGGAGCGCCTTGCCCATTTCGGCACCCTTGCGACTGTCGGCCTGGGCCTTGCGGAACGGGCCCTTGTCCTGGGTACCGGTGACGCCGCCGGTCTCCGTGCCACTGGTCATACGGGCCTCCTCCCAGCGCTCTCGTTCCTGACCTCGCCCGAGTACCCGGCGCCCGACCTGGTACACGACGCGGGGGCGGCCATTCCCGCACCCGGCCCGGAACCCGTGAACCCCCTGATCGACGCCAACTCGGCCTCGTCGTACGGCAATTCAGACAGTCCTCGCAGAAGTGAGCAGAGTCCCTTCACTTTCGAAGCGAAGTATCCGCGGACCGTGCGAGATCGATCGATGACGGTGTGTACTGTGCTGCGAGCGGCTCGCCCGACGGCCCTCGGAACCAGCCCTGCCCGACTGCCCGGAACCGACCTCTGGAAACCGACTCGATGATCGAACTACCGGACCTGGCCACCGGCGGTCTCGCCGTCGGCATGGTGTCCGCTCTCGCCTTGGGCGGCGGGCTGCTGCGCGCACAGCGCCAACTGGCGCGCCGCCGCGCCGAGATCGCCGCGTTGCGTAGTCAACTCGACGGCGCGGTCGACGCGTTCACGGCCGAGATCGAGCATCTGGCGACTCAGCGTGTCCCGGCCACCGCCCAGCAACTCGCCCATCCGCATGTCCCCGTGCCCGGTCCGCTGCATCCGCAGACCGAGGCGTCACCGCTGGGCCCGGCCCTGGAGCACGTCCTGACCGGGCTGCGCACCGAGCTGGCCGGGCAGCGCACGCGGATCGACGCGGCCGCGCAGGCCGGCATGCGCGGAGCGACACGTGAGATCCAGGCGGCCCTGTACCGCCTCCAGGACGCGCTGCGCGGTCTTCAACAGAAGTACGACGAGCCCGAGTTGGCCCAGACACTGTTCCAACTGGACCACGAGAACGAGCAGTCCCTGCGGCGGGCACAGGTCGCCGCCGTGGTGTGCGGGGCCTGGGTGGGGCTCGCCCGCGAGGAGTCGCACCTGGTGGACGCGGTGACCGGCGGCCAGGCCCGGCTCGTGGGCTACCACCGGGTCCGGATCCACAACCACCTCAGCGCGGGCACCGCGCTGGTGTCCCACGCCGTGGAGCCCGTCGCGATCATCGTCGCCGAGCTCGTCGACAACGCCCTGCGGCACTCCGCGCCGGACACCGACGTCGTGGTCAACCTGGAGCACGTCCATCACGGCGTCTGTGTCACGATCGACGACGCGGGCCTGGGCATGACCCAGGAGGAACGCGCCCGCGCACAGCGCTTGGTGGCGGGTTCCGACCCGATTCTGCTGACCGAGCTGGGCGATCCGCCGCGTATGGGCCTCGCCGCGATCGGGCAGCTCACCCGGCAGTTCGATCTGGGCGTCGATCTGTCCTCGCCCTCGCCGTACGGCGGGGTGCGGGCGGTGCTGCGGGTCGACAGCCACCTGCTCAGCCGTATCGACCCCGACGAGCGACCGCCCGCGGCCAGCGCACCGCGCTCCACGCGCCCGGCCTCCCGGGACGAGGATTCCGCCGCTTCAGGGCGCGAGACATCCGTTGCCTCCGGAAGCGGGGCTTCCGCAGCCTCCGCGAACGGGGCATCCGCAGCCTCCCGATCCGAGGTGTCCGGCACCTCGCACGGATACGGGTCCGACCATGCCGACGACGCCTCCGGCACCGTATCCGGGCACCACGCGCCACGAGACACCGGCGGCCTGCCGCAGCGCCGGCGCCGCACGCAGGTGACCGCGCCGTCCGGTGACACGCCGGAACCCCGGCCCGCGGTGCGCCGCCCGGAGCAGGCCGCCGCGGCACTCGGCGCGCTGCAGGCCGGTACCGCGGCGGCCCGGTCAGCGGCCGGTGAGCCCACGGCAGACGACCCGGATCAAGCCGACCACGACCACGACCACGACCACGACCACGACCACGACCACGAAGGGGGAACGGCCCGATGACCAGCCGCGATGCGGGGGACACTGCATGGGTGCTCGATCCGATCGTGCAGGTGCCGCACGTGGTCGCCGCCGTACTGCTCACCCGGGACGGTCTGGTGACCGGGTACACGGACACGCTCACCCGGCCCACGGCGGAGCGGGTGGCCGCGATCACCGGCACCGTGCAGGGGGCGTGCCGCACGGCTGCGGCGGCGTTCGCCGACCGGGAGGGCGCCGAGGTGCGGCAGGTCGTCATCGAGTCGGACCACGGGTACGTGCTGATCGTGCCGACGGACCACGGCACCTGTGTGGCCGCCTACGGGGACGAGGAGGTGCGCCTGGATCTGCTGGCGCACCGGGTGCACTCGCAGGTGGCGCGGCTGGGTGAGAAGGCGATGGCCGCCGCGCCCCGAGGTGCCGACGGCGGCGCGTCGGCATGACCGGGCGCCGTGCCGGCCGCCCCCTGGTTCCCGCCTATCTGTCGACCGGCGGCGTGGCCCGTTCCAGCCGGCCCCAGCTGGAACGGCTGTCGGTGCTCAGGAGCACCGGTACGCCCCCGCCCACCGGACTGCCCGCCGCTCAACTCGCCCTGCTGGACGCCCTGGACGGCGGTTCGCTGACGGTCGTGGAGGCCGCCGCGCTGCTGCGGTTGCCGGTCTCCGCCGTGCGCGTTCTGGCTGGCGAACTCATCGACCGGGACCTGGCGTCGGCCCGCCCGCCGATCCCGCCCGCCGAACGCTTCGCCCCCGACCTGCTGGAGAGAGTGGCCGATGGCCTTCGCGCCCTCAAGCACACCTAGCGCTCCCCCGGGCCCGTCCGGGGACGTCCACCTGCCCGACACCGCCCGCGACCTGGTCAAGATCCTGGTCGCCGGTCCCTTCGGCGTGGGCAAGACGACCCTGATCGGTTCCGTCTCCGAGATCCGCCCGCTGCACACCGAGGAGCCGATCAGCGAGGCGTCCGCGCCACTGGACGATCTGGCCGGGGTGCGGGACAAGTCGACGACCACCGTCGCCGTCGACTTCGGCCGGATCAGCCTGCCCGGCGGGGTCGTGCTGTATCTGTTCGGCACACCCGGGCAGGAACGGTTCCGGGCGCTCTGGGACGACATCGCGTACGGCGCGCTGGGTGCGCTCGTACTGGTCGACAGCCGTCGGATCGACGCGTCGTTCGATGTGCTGGGGCTGGTGGAGGAGTCGGGGCTGCCGTACGCCGTCGCCCTCAACGCCTTCCCGGACGCGCCCCGGCACCACACCGAGGAACAGCTGCGCGCCGCCCTGGACCTGGCGGCGGGCACGCCGATGGTGACGTGTGACGCGCGGGACTCGGACTCGTCCGTCGACGCGCTGCTCGCGCTGGTCCAGCACCTGATCGAACTCCACGCCCCGGAGGCCCGGTGACCACCCACTCCCCCGACCGGCAGGCCTTCTCCCGCTCGGCGCCCGTGCGGCTGTGGGAGGACGGCTTCGCACTGGATCCGTACCGCTACTACGACGACCTGCGCGCCCAGGGCCCGGTCGGCTGGGCCGAGTTGGCGCCCGGCGTGCCCGCGTATGTCGTCACCGAGCGGCGGGCTGCGCTGGATCTGCTGCACGACACGGACACGTTCTCGCACGACCCGCGCCCGTGGGAGGCCACGGTCGCCGACGACTCGCCGGTCCTCGGCATGATGCGCTGGCGGCCGAACACGCTGTTCGCCGACGGCGCGGCCCATGTCCGGTACCGCACCACGCTGATCGACACCTTCGACCGGATCGAACCGCATGACCTGCGGGCCCGGGTGCACCGGGCGGTGCGGGTGCTGGTGGGCCGGTTCGGGCCGAAGGGCGAGGCCGATCTGGTGGCCGAGTTCACCCGGCCGCTGATGGCGCTGGTGTTCAACAGCCTCTTCGGGATGCCCGACAGCCAGAGCGACCGGCTGAACACCGCGCTGGGCAAGCTGATGGAGGGCGGCGCCGAAGCGGCCGAGGGCGAGGCCGAGTTCGGCGGCTACGTACTGGAACTGATCGCGGCCAAGTCGCAGCTGCGGGGCGACGACCTGCCGAGCCGGCTCCTTGACCACCCCGCCGGACTCACCCCCGAGGAGGTCACCTGGCAGGTGTTCCTCACCCTCGGCGCCGGGCACGAGCCGACGGCGAACCTGGTGTCGAACGCGCTGTCCCGCATCCTCGGCGACGCGCGCTACTACTCCACCCTCACCAGCGGCGCCCGCCCGGTGACGGACGCGGTGGTGGAGGTGCTCCACCATGAGACACCGCTGGCCAACTACGGCATCCACTACGCGCGCAGGCCGGTGTCCTTCCACGGCACGTGGCTCAGAGCCGCGGTACCGGTGGTCGTCTCCTACGGGGCGATCGCGCACTTCGCCGAACGGGACGACGCCGGCGGCCGGCACCCCCGGGACGCCTCGCACCTGTCCTGGTCGGCGGGCCCGCACGCCTGCCCGGTCCGGCAGCACACGCTGCTCATCGCCACCGAGGCGATCGAGCGGCTCACCCAGTGGCTGCCCGACCTGGAGCCGGTGCTGCCGCGGGCGCGCCTGACCTGGCGGCCCGGCCCCTTCCATCGCTCGCTGACCTCGCTGCCCGTCCGGTTCAGCCCTCGCTCCCCCGACCATCCTGGAGTTCCGCAGTGACCGTGACCGACCGTATCGACCGCTTCGCCATCGACCCGTTCGGCGCCGACATCCCCGCCGAGAGCGCCCGGCTGCGCGCGCTCGGCCCGATCGTGCCCGTGGAGCTGCCCGGCGGCATCCCCGCGTGGGCGCCCACGGGATACGACACGCTCAAGGAACTCATCCTCGACCCCCGGGTCAGCAAGGATCCCCGGCGGCACTGGCGGCTGTGGCCCGAGATCGGCGAACACCCCTCCTGGGGCTGGATCCTGGGCTGGGTCGGCGTGGTCAACATGCTCTCCACGTACGGCACCGACCACACCCGGCTGCGCAAGCTGGTCGCGCCGAGCTTCACCCAGCGGCGCACGGAGTCGATGCGAGCGCGTGTGGAGGCGATCACCGCCGAGCTGCTCGACACCCTCGACAAGGGCGGCGCGGAGGTCGATCTCAAGGCCGGGCTCGCCCATCCTCTGCCGATGCAGATGATCTGCGAACTCTTCGGTGTCCCCGACGAGTTGCGGGAGGCGACCGGAAACCTCGTCGCGGCGATCATGGACACCTCCGACCCGAGCCCGGAGCACGCCGCGTTCGTGCAGCAGCAGATCGGTACAGTGCTGCCCGCGCTGATCGCCCACCGCAGTGAGCATCCCGGGGACGATCTGACGACCGAACTGATCAGGGTGCGCGACGAGGACGGCGACCGGCTCAGCGACGAGGAGCTGTTGTACACGCTGCTGCTGGTCATCGGCGCCGGGTTCGAGACGACGGTCAATCTCATCGGCAACGCGGTCGTCGCCCTGCTGACCCATCCCGAGCAGCTGGCCGCCGTACGGTCCGGGAAGATCGGCTGGGACGCGGTGATCGACGAGACGCTGCGGGTGCACCCGTCGATCGCGGCGCTGCCTCTGCGGTTCGCGGTCAGCGACATCGAGATCGGGGACGTGACCATCGCGGCGGGCGACGCGATCATCACGACGTTCGCCGCCGCCGGGGTGGACCCCGCGCACTACGGCCCGGACGCGGACGCCTTCGACGCCTCGCGCGGGGCCGACGACCATCTGGCCTTCGGGATCGGGGTGCACCGGTGCATCGGCGCGCCGCTGGCCCGCGTCGAGGCCCTGACGGTGCTGCCCGCGCTCTTCGACCGCTTCCCCGATCTGGAGCTGACCGTCGGGGTGGACGAGCTGCGTCAGGTGCCGTCGTTCATCGCGTTCGGCTGGCAGGAGATACCGGTGCGGCTGCGGGGGTGACGCGTTCGGGGCGCGGGGACGCGACCGGTCCCCCGTTCCGGTCGAGCCCCCGCGGAAAGTCGAACTTACGTCTGCGACCCAGACATTGGGTATCGCATCGATGCCCACTGTGCCGCCGGCAGGACTCACCCGTGCACAGGTGAGTCCTAAAGGCCCGGTTTCGCCCCGTGCAGGGCGGGCTGCTCGAGGTCGCCCAGCGCGAGATGGGCCAGGACGACCTCATAGAGGTCGGTGCCGCCGGCCAGCAGCTGGCGTTCGAGGACGGGCTCCGCGCTGCGGACGTGCTCGCGGACGGTCTGGGCGTGCACGCCGAGGGTCTGCGCCGTCCGTTCGGCGTTTCCGCCCGCGATGATCCAGGTCCGCAGGGTGCGACGCAAATCCCGGGCGTCCCGGTCCAGGTGGCCGAGGAGGTCCTGCGCCCAGGTGCGCATGGCGAGCCCGGACAGCAGGTCGCACAGCGAGGTGGAGGCCGCTTCCTCGGTGCCGGTGCCGGCCGGCGCGTCCGGCAGGCTCACCTGGATGTTGAGCGCGAGGTGGACCACGGCGCGGGCGGTCAGGTCGGCGAAGTCCGTGCGCAGCAGGGACTCCACCCGTTCCATCCGGGCGCGGACGGTGTTGCGGCTGACGCCGAGGACCTTGGCCGCGTTGACGGCGGTGAACTCCAGGCCCAGCCGGGTGGTGGCGAGCAGTTCGGCGCGGGTGTGGTGCGGCAGGGTGTCGAGCGGGCGCAGCAGCCGGTCGGTCCAGTCGCGCAGGGCCGCCGGGTCGATGAGGCGCTCGGGGTGGGTGCGCTCGGCGTAGACCGCGGCCTTGTCCGGGCGGAAGTGCGCGACGGCGAGGGCGCTCACGGCCTGTCCGTACGCGGTGGCGGTGCGGGCCAGGCTATGCCGGGCGCTGCCGCCTAGGAAGGTGCGGGGGCGCGGGCCGATCAGTGACCGCAGTTCCCGGGCCTCGGCCTCGCCGGGCGTCACGACGATCACATGCTCGTCGACCGCCGGACAGAGCACGACCAGCGCCCGCTCACCGGTCACGTCGATGCATTCGTCGGCGAGCCGGTCGCGCTCCTCGACCGTGCCCTCGACGACGTGGACGGACGCGGTGTCCGTGTCCAGCAGGCCGGGCCACAGCCCCGCGGCGACGCGGCGCGCCGAGACGGTGTCCTCCACCATCAGCAGCTGAAGGATCGCCAGCCGCAGATCGGACGTGGCCTGTTCGAGCCGGAGTCCGGCGGCGGTCGTCTCGCCCGCCCTGAGCAGGAGTTCGATGACCTGGACGGTGTGCGTGACGATATCGGCGGCACGGCGGTCGAAGGGGGTCTCGCGCGAGACGGCGAGGACACCCGCCGCCGACGGGTTCGGATACGTCACTCTGACCAGCCGCAGATGACGGTCCTGGCCTTCCCAGGCGGCGGAGGCGATGCGGCCGGCGGCCACGGCCTCGACGAGCTGGTCGTCCAGCGGCTGCCGGGTGCCGGCGAGGTGCCTGCCGGTGTCGTCCTGGAGCGAGGCGACGCCCCGCACGGCGTCCGCGAGCCAGGCGACGACCTGGCGGACGTCCCGTCCGTTCGGCCGCAGATGCTCCAGCAACTCCTCCGCCCACGCCGAGCCGTCGGCGCCCCTCACCGCTGCCTGACGGCTCCCGTCCTCCCTGCCAGCCACGTCGGCCTTCACCTCGTCCTGCACTGTTCCACGACGTACCGGTCGGGGACGTTACCTCACGAGTCCGTGAAGGTGGGCCGGCCGGACACCGACTCGAACGTCCAGACGTTGCCGGTGTTGCGGCCGCCCCGGCGCATGACGGTGCCCAGTGCGGCGGTGAGGTCCGCCTCGACCTCGGTGAGCAGGTCGGCGCCGAAGACGCAGAGGGATTCCTCCCACGGGTGCCAGAAGGTGCCCAGGCGCAGGTCCGCGCTGAGGTACTTGTGGTAGTCACCCTCCCGGCAGACGACCCCGGGCCAGCCCGGTCGGCCGGGTCCGCCGACGCGGGTGGGGTCGAAGACGTAGCCCTGGTGGTTCCAGTCGGCCGAGTACAACGGCTCGCCGGGGCGGGCGCATGCGCGCAGGCCGCGTTCGGCGATGGCCTGCACGAGCCGGACCGGGTGGTCGTCCGGGAGCGCGGTCAGCAGTCGGCCGGCGGTGTCGCTGATGTCGCCCACGTGCCAGGTGACGGACGCCTCCGGCTCCTCGATGCCCGGGTAGTAGGAGACGCTGGGCCTGAAGGAGAACCTCTCCTTGAAGGCGTGCAGAAGGCCGTCGTACTCGGGCTCGTCGAGCAGCACCCGCACCGGGCGCGTGGTGGCCGGGGTGGATCCCGGCGGGCCCCAGCGGTACGTCCGTACGCTCGACACCTCCTCGAACCCCGCCTCGATCAGCGCCGTCTTCAGCCGGTCGTCCGCGGTCTCGGCGACGACGTGCGTGATGTCCTTCGAGGGCAGCGAGCCGGTCGCCCATCGCCCCCACTGGGGCAGGAACTCGGGGTGCGGCCCCGTCATCCCCTGGATCGCGAGGAAGCCGGTGCCCTCCAGGTGCTCGGCCCAGCCCACGCCGATCAGCCGCGCCTCCGACTCCAGCAGCTGGACGTGGGTCCGGTGGTACAACCCCCCATGATCGGCCCGGAGTTCGGCGTAGGCCTTGCGGTACGGTCCCCCGGACGCGGCCATGGCCGCGACCTCGCGCGTCCGGTGGTCGCCGTGGTTCAGCCCTCGCACCCGGTGCCTGCGCGGCGGCTTCCTCTCGGCTCTCAGGCTCGACAGACCGGCGATCAACAGAGACCGCTCTGGGCCGGGGCGGAACCCGGCCATGAGCAGGGCCGCATCCGGTGACACCTCGTCATGGCCGTAAGTCCGCCACTGGACCGGCTCGTTCCGCTCGGCGCACGCCTCCTGCTGCCGGCGGATCAGGGCGGCCACCTCTGACGGGGCGGTCGTGCGCGGCAGGGGTGCGTGCCGGACGGTCGCGTGGGTGTCGTGGTGGACGCGGAGGACCGGGCCGTCCTGGGCGAGGACGGTTCCGACGGGCGGGTACGGCGGGACATGGCCGCGCACCTGTTCGTCGTACGCCGTCGACAGCGCACCCACCTCGCGTACCCCCTCCACCGCCTGAGCCGCAGTCATTCTGCTGCCGGTCCTATCGCGCTCACCAGCGATTTATGTGCCCGCGACGCCGTGCTCCCGGGTCCCGCCCGCCCCGGCCTGCGCAGTCGTCGGGCGTCCAGGGCATAGGCTCGTCCAATGGCGAAGTACTTCGATGTGCACCCCGACAATCCTCAGCCGCGCACCATTGCCCAGGTCGCCGACAGCGTCCGCGCCGGTGCGCTGATCGCGTATCCGACGGACTCCTGCTATGCGCTGGGCTGCCGGCTGGGCAGCCGTGACGGCATCGACCGGATCCGGACCATTCGCCGCCTGGACGACCGGCACCATTTCACCCTCGTCTGCCAGGACTTCGCGCAGCTCGGACAGTTCGTCCACATCGACAACGACGTGTTCCGCGCGATCAAGGCGTCGACGCCCGGCAGCTACACGTTCATCCTGCCCGCGACGAAGGAGGTGCCGCGCATGCTCCAGCATCCGAAGAAGAAGACGGTGGGCGTGCGCATCCCCGACCACGTCGTCACCCAGGCGCTGCTCTCCGAGCTCGGGGAGCCGCTGCTGTCGAGCACGCTGCTGCTGCCGGACGAGGACGAACCGATGACCCAGGGCTGGGAGATCAAGGACCGGCTCGATCATGTGCTGGACGCGGTGGTCGACTCCGGGGACTGCGGCACCGAGCCGACGACGGTGATCGACTTCTCGTCCGGTGAGGTCGAGATCGTACGGAAGGGAGCAGGGGACACATCCCGGTTCGAGTAAAGCCGTCCCCAAGTGGGAGGGGGTGGCGGGGCCCGGATGGATGGTGCGTGCAACCATGCGTGCGGCCCGATTCCGCCGGGTCGGCGACCTGATCGCCATGGACTGCGCAGAGAGGCAACCCCCATGACCTCCGTACAGGGAACAGACGTGGACGTCCCCACCGAGGACGGCGTGGCGGACGCCTATCTGGCCCGTCCGGACGACGGCCTGCCCCGGCCCGGCGTGCTCTTGTACCAGGACGCCTTCGGGCTGCGTCCCCATCTGCGGTCGATGGCCGACCGGCTCGCGGGCGCGGGTTACACGGTCCTGGTGCCGAACGTCTTCTACCGGCACGGACGCAGCCCGGTCTTCGACCTGCCCGAGTTCATCGACCCCGCCGCGCGCCCGGAGCTGTGGGAGAAGATCGCTCCGGTCCTGCAGACCCTGACGCCCGAACTCGCGATGCGGGACGCCGGTGCCTATCTGCGCTGGATGGCCGAGCGGCCCGAGTTCGCCGACGGTCCGGTCGCCCTCACCGGTTACTGCATGGGCGCGCGGCTCGCGCTGCGCACCGCCGGTGCCTATCCGGACCGGGTGGCCGCCGCGGCCGGTTTCCACGGCGGGCAGTTGGCGACCGACGCGCCGGACAGTCCGCACCTGGTCGCCGAACACGTCACGGCGGAGCTGTACTTCGGCCACGCCGACGCGGACCACTCGATGCCGCCCGAGCAGATGGAGCGCCTCGCCGCAGCACTGACCGCGGCCGGGGTCCGTCACCAGTGCGAGGTCTACGAGGGCGCGCACCACGGCTACACGCAGGCCGACACCTCGGCGTACGACCACGGCGCCGACGAGCGGCACTGGGAGGCGCTGCTCGACCTGCTGAAGCGGACGTTCTGAGCCGCAGGTCGAGCGCTCGGGCTCACGCGGTTCCGTCGTCGGCCGTCGATCTGCCGTGCATCTCGGTGGCCGTCGGCGGACGCAGTGAGTCCAGCGCGCGGGCCGATTCCGATCCGGGCTCGGCGTGGTAGATCGCCAGAATCTGGCCGCCGGAGTCGGTGATCGGCAGTTTCTCCCGGCGCAGCTCCAGCATGCCGACCTGCGGATGGCGCAGCCGCATCGTTCCTCCGGCCAGCGCGCTGACGTCGTGCCGGGCCCACAGCCTCCGGAACGTGTCGCTGGCCAGCGACAGCTCGCCGACCAGCTGGACGATCCTCGGGTCGTCGACGTCGCTGCCCACGGAGGTGCGGAACCCGGCGATCAGGCCCCTGACCGCCTGGTCCCAGTCCGGGTAGAGCTCCCGCTCGGCGGGGTCGAGGAGGATCGCGCGCAGCCGGTTGCCCCCGGGCCGGATGTTGGGTGACACGGCGGTGGCCAGCGGATTCGCGGCGAGCACCTCGAACATCCGGCTCTCCACGAACGCCGGCAGGTTGATGGCGTCGAGGAGTTGCCTGATCCCGGCCGGCACGGCCTCGCGGCGCGGTCGCCGGGGCGGCGTGGCCGGGCGGGCCGTGGACAGGCTCAGCAGGTGCTGGGTGGCGGCCGGGTCCAGCCGGAACACCCTTGCCAGGGCCTCCAGTACCTGCGGGGAGGGGTTGCGGTCGCGGCCCTGTTCCAGGCGGAGGTAGTAGTCGGCGCTGACCCCGGCGAGGGTGGCGACCTCCTCGCGGCGCAGGCCCGGGGTGCGGCGTACGCCCACGACCGGCAGTCCCACGTCCGCCGGATCGGTCAGTTCCCGGCGGGCCCGAAGGTACTCGCCGAGCGCGTTCGGCCTGCTCATGCCTTCGATCCTACGAGCGCCGGCAGCACGGTGCCTGGTCCTGTCGCCCCCAGGATGAGCAGGGCTCAGGCTGTGCCCGCGAGTGTTTCGTAGCGTCGGATCTGCTCCCGGACATGCCGGCGAGCGGAAAGGGATCATGACTGTCAACGAGCTTCCCGGCGGCGCCTACCGCGTCGGCGACCTCACCCTCGCCCGGTTCGGCTACGGCGCCATGCAGCTGGCCGGGCCCGGCGTGTTCGGCCCGCCAGAGGACCGCGGCGGCGCCGTCGCCGTACTGCGCACGGCCATCGAGATGGGCATCCGGCACATCGACACGGCCGACTTCTACGGCCCGTACGTCACCAACGAGATCATCCGCGAGGCGCTCGCGCCGTACCCGGACGACCTGCGCATCGTCACCAAGGTCGGCGCACGCCGGGACGAGCGGGGCGGGTGGCTCCCTGCCCGTACACCGGGCGAGCTGGTGCAGCAGGTCCACGACAACCTGCGGCGCCTCGGCCTCGACGCGCTCGACGTCGTGAACCTGCGGGTCGGCGGACTCGACTCGCCCGTACCGGGGTCGATCGCCGAACAGTTCGGCGCGCTGGCCGAGCTGCGTGAGCAGGGGCTGATCCGTCACCTCGGGCTGAGCACGGTCGACGCGGACCAGGTCGCCGAGGCCCGGTCGATCGCCCCCGTCGTGTGTGTGCAGAACTTCTACAACCTCGCCAACCGGCAGGACGATGCGCTGGTCGACAGCACGGCCCGGCAAGGCATCGCGTATGTGCCGTACTGGCCGCTGGGCGGCATGTCGCCCCTGCAGTCGGACACGCTGCGCAAGGTCGCCACGCGGCTGGACGGCACACCGATGTCCGTGGCACTCGCCTGGCTGCTTCAGCGCTCGCCGAATCTGCTGCTCATTCCCGGCACGTCCTCGACGGAGCACCTGCGCGAGAACATCGCCGGCGCCGCACTGGACCTGCCCGCCGACGCGGTCGCCGAGCTGGATGCCCTCGGCGAGGCGAAGTAGCCTTCCGCGGCTGTCACGTTCGTCGGCTCGCCGGTGTCTTCATGTCGAACTCGCAGACATACCAGGAGGACACCATGGCGCTTCGCCTCCCGAAGGCCGAACTCCCCGCCGATCTCAAGGAGAACATGATCAATCAGCTCGGGGCGGTGCCCGAGAACGTCGAGGTGGTGTGGCACAGCCCCGAGGTCGCCCAGGCCAATCTGGAGTTCGGCGGCAAGGTGGGCGCGTGGAAGGCGGCGGACGCGAGTCTGAAGTCGTTCGCGCACATGGCCGTCGCCGTGCAGGTCGGGTGCAGCTGGTGCCTCGACGTCGGCTACTTCCAGGCGCAGAACCAGAACCTGGACCTGGCCAAGGCGAGCTAGGTGCCGCGCTGGAGGGAGTCCGGGGTGTTCACGCCGCTGGAGCGGGACGTGATGGGGTATGCGCAGGCCATGACGAACACGCCCCCGACCGTGACCGACGAGCAGTACGCCGGTCTGCTGGAGCGGCTCGGCACGGCGGCGATGGTCGAGCTCACGGCGTACATCGCGTTCGTCAATCTGGCGACGAGGGCCAACGTGGCGAACGGCGTCACCTCACAGGGTTTCTCCGACGCCTGCGAGATCCCGCTGGCGGCGCGGTCCGAGAAGTCCGGTGTGGCGTCGGCGTGATGACCGAGGACCCCTTCGTCGCCCACCGCAGCCTGCTCTTCACGGTCGCCTACGAGATGCTCGGCTCGGCCGCCGACGCGGAGGACGTGCTGCAGGAGTCCTGGCTGCGGTGGGCGGAGGTCGACCACGCCGAGGTGCGTGACCCGCGCGCGTACCTCGTGCGGACCGTTACCCGCCAGGCCCTCAACCGTCTGCGGTCGCTGGCGCGCAGCCGCGAGGACTATGTCGGTGAATGGCTGCCGGAGCCGCTGCTGACCAGCCCCGACGTCGCCGAGGACGTCGAACTCGCGGAGAGCGTCTCGATCGCGATGCTGACCGTGCTGGAGACGCTCGGACCCGTGGAACGGGCGGTGTTCGTGCTCCGCGAGGTCTTCGACCTGCCGCACGGCGAGATCGCCGAGGCCGTCGGCAGGTCGGCACCCGCGGTGCGGCAGATCGCGCGGCGGGCCCGCGAGCACGTGGCGGCCCGGCGGCCCCGGATGGAGGTGAGCCGGTCGCAGCAGCAGGCCATGGTCGAGCGGTTCCTGGCGGCACTGCGCACGGGGCGATTGCAGGACCTGATGGAGGTCATGGCGCCCGATGTGGTCCTGATCGCCGACGGCGGCGGGCTGGCGGCCGCCGCACTGGCTCCGGTCCACGGGGCCGAGGTCGTGGCGACGTTGCTCACCCGCTCGGACCGGTCCGCGTTCGAGACGACGGCCGTGTGGCTCAACGGCGCCCCCGCGGCCCGGGTGGAATCCGGTGGCCGGCCGGCCGCGGTGAGCCTCGTGGTGGAGAACGGCCGGGTCACCCGCATCTACGCGACGGCGAACCCGCGCAAGCTCACGCGGCTGGACGAGTTGGTCGAGCTCGCCAGGTGATCCGCGGCTGATTCGGCCCGCCTGACGAGCAGGTGCTCCGACAGCGTCCGCAGACTTCGGGCGTTGTCGGGGCCGTCGGCGTGGCGAGCGTCGCCGTGCAGGGTGCCGGAGCGGCGGATGTGCGGCCCCAGTGGCGCTGGAGCAAGCTTGAGGCGTGCCCGCTCTGCCTGCTCTCAGCACCGGCCCGATGGGGAGGATCCGATGACCTCGATGGCGAACCTGCCGGATGTGGTGTCGCGTGAGGAGTGGGCGGCGGCCCGCAAGCAGCTGCTGGCCTTGGAGAAGGAGCTCACCCGGGCGCGGGACCTGGTCAACGCCGAGCGGCGACGGCTGCCGATGGTCCGGGTAGACGAGCCGTACCGCTTCGAGGGACCTAACGGGAGGGTCGGCCTGCTGGACCTCTTCGACGGGCGATCCCAGCTGGTCATGCATCACTTCATGTGGACGTTCGACATCGACGCCGACGGCACCGAGCACCCCCGCGCCACGGGCTGCCCCAGCTGCTCCTCGGCGGCCGATCAGATCCCGTCCAGGCAGCGGCAGCTGAACGCCCGCAACACGACACTGGTCGCGGTGACCCGGGCGCCGTACGCGAAGCTCGCCGCGTACCGCGAGCGGATGGGGTGGACTTTCCCCTGGTACTCCTCGGCCGGCAGCGACTTCAACTACGACTTCCACGCCACCGTCGACGAACGGGTCGCTCCGGTGCAGGTCGCCCAGCGCACCGCGGCCGAGCTCGCCGAGGCGGGACAGCCGTGGGAGGAGTGGATGCGCGGCGACTATCCGGGGATCAGCGCGTTCCTGCGCGTCGGGGACGCCGTGTTCCACACCTACTCCACATACGGCCGGGGCATCGAGGAGTTCCACAACGGCTACCCGTGGCTCGACCTCACGGCGCTGGGCCGCCAGGAGCCGTGGGAGGAGCCGACGGGCCGCGCGGATCCGCTGGGTCTGCAGGTCGGCGGGCCCGGGATGCTGTTGCCGGACGAGTACGACCACTGATGACGCTGAGGAACGACACCGCCCGGGAGACGGCCCTCGATGATCGCGGGGGGTGGCGGGCGTGTCTGCTCGGCGGGGCGGTGTTCGCCGTGTGCATGGCCGGCACCACACTGCCGACTCCCCTCTACGGCCACTACCAGGACAAGTTCGGGTTCTCCGAGCTGACCGTCACCATCGTGTACGCCGTCTACGCCTTCGGGGTCATCGGTGTGCTGCTGCTCGCGGGCAACGTCTCGGACGCCGTGGGCCGACGTCCGGTGATTCTGTGGGCCCTGGGATTCGCGGCTGCCAGTGCCGTCTGTTTCCTCCTCGCCACCGCGCTGGGCTGGCTGTTCGTGGGACGGCTGCTGTCGGGACTGTCCGCCGGTCTGCTCACCGGGGCCGCCACGGCCTATGTGATGGAGCTGGCGCCACGTGACGGCGGCGCCCGCGCCACCTTGGTCGCCACCGCCGCCAACATGGGCGGCCTGGGCTGCGGTCCGCTGCTCGCCGGCTTGCTGGCGCAGTACGCTCCCTGGCCGCTGTATCTGCCGTTCGCCGTGCATCTCGCCCTGGTGGCCTGTTCGGCGGCCGTCGTGCTGTGGCTGCCGGAGACCGTGGCGGAGCGCCGGCCGCTGAGGACCGTACGGCCGCAAGGGGCGAGCCTGCCGCCGCAGGTGCGGTCGGTGTTCGGTCCGGCGGCGGCGGCCTCCTTCGTGGGTTTCGCCCTGTTCGGGGTGTTCACTTCGGTCAGCCCGGCTTTCCTCGCGGAGTCCCTGAACGAACGCAACCACGCCGTGAGCGGACTGATCGTGGCGCTGGCCTTCTTCGCCTCGGTCGCCGGGCAACTGGCCGTCGGCCGCGTCGGGGTGAGCCGGTCGCTGCCGTTGGGCTGTGCCGCTCTCCTCGCCGGGCTGGCGCTGCTCGCGGGCGCGTTGTTCTGGGATCTGCTGGCGCTGGTGGTGGCGAGCGCGATCGTCGGCGGGGGCGGTCAGGGGCTGTCGTTCCGCGCGGCGCTGTCCGCCGTGGCCGGTGCGTCCCCGGCGGACCGGCGCGCGGCGGTCATCTCGGCGCTGTTCGTGGTCGCCTACACCGGCATCTCGCTTCCGGTCATCGGGGTGGGCGTACTGACGGGTCCCCTCGGTCTGGAGGGCGCGGGCCTGGTGTTCATCGCCTGCATGACGGTCCTGGTCTCCACGGCGGCCGCTTATCTGCTCCGGCGGCCGGTGCCGTCGGCCGGTCGAGCGGCCTAGAGCTCTTCCGTCGGGATTCCGCGCCGGGTCCTCTGAGAAGCCGTCCCTATCCCCGGACCCGTGACGGATCGGCGCTGTTGCCGAGGACGTTGTCGACGTGGGCCGCGAGCGCCGACCGCAGACCTTCGGGCGTCTTCTTCTGAGCGTCGATCAGGTGCACCACCAGGTCGGCGCGAATGGCGGCCAGCAGCGCGTGGGCGGTGAACTCCGCGTCGCTGACTTCGGGCACCTGGTCCAGCGCCACGCGCAGGAGTTCATGCCACGAGCCGTAGTGCTCGGCCTGGTACGGGCTGCTGAGTCCGGCGTCCTCCGCGGCCGACATCAGGTTCCGGTTCTCGATCTTGAAGCGCAGCGAGGCGTCGAGCAGGTCCTTCACCAGCTGCCGTGGCGACGAACCCTCTGCGTCCTGCGCCTCCCGCACGGCTTGCCGGAGAGGCTCGAGGCGGGAGGCGATGAGGGCGCCGATCAAGCCGGCCCGGTCGCCGAAGCGGCGGAAGAGGGTGCCCTTGCCCACCCCCGAGGCCGCGGCGATGTCGTCCATCGACACGTTGTTGGGGCTGCTGCTCGCGGCGAAGAGAGCGTCGGCGGCCGCGAGGATGGCCGCCCGGTTGCGCTGGGCGTCCGCGCGCTCTCTGCGCTCGGGGTGGTGGGCCATGGGCCCTCCTTTTGGCCTGCGGTGGGTCATATCGTGTCGTCGAGCCAGTCGAAGATACGCGCTACCGCCAGCCGGATGGCGCCCGGGTGGCAGTGGGCGTCACCTCCTTCCTCCTCGGTGAAGCTCAGGAGTGTCCTGGGTGCGGCGAGGTGCCGGTAGAACTTGCGCGGATCGGATTCCTCGGTGGCGGAGTAGAAGAGGTCGTCGGTTGCCTCGCACACCAGCACAGGGCAGGAGATCTTCCCGGCGCTGCCGTCCTTGAAGGTGTAGCGGGCGTACTCGGCCAGGAACTCACGGTCGGTGGAGGTCCTGGTGACGTAGCGGCCGTGGTCGAGGGCCCAGCGCAGGATCGGGCTCCGCGCCCGGGCATGGGCGATCAGGCGGTCCATTTCCTCGTCGTGCTCGGCCGCCGCGCGCCGGACGGCTTCCTCGTGCGGCAACGGGAGGTGCGCGGTCAGCGCGGAGACGGCGTCGAAGACGCCGTCGAGGGCGACGACGGCTGCCAGGCGAGGCTCGTAGGCGGCCGCGCGGGGCGCGAGGTAGCCGCCGAGGCTGACACCGAGCAGCGCGATGCGGGCGGGGTCGACGCCCGGGTCCTGGGTGAGGAAGTCCAGGACGGGGCCGACCACGTTCTCCCAGTCCGGCCGGAAGGCCGGCCCGTTGCGGTGGACGGCGGCGGGCTGTCCGGGGCCGTCGAAGGTCAGGACGTGGTAGCCGCGTTCCTGTCCGCCGAGTGCGCCGAAGAAGTGCAGTTCCTCGGCGGCGCCGTCGAATCCGTTGTGCATCACCAGCGTCGGCCTCGGGCCTGGGCCCGTACCCGCCGCCCGGTAGAAGTAGCCGTGCAGCACGGTGTCCTCGTACGGGATCTCGACGGGCGTGACATCGGGGAGGTGGGCGATGGCGTCGCGGAAGCAGGCGACGCCACGCTCGTAGGCATGGTCGATGCGCGGGTCGCCGGGGTTGCCGTGGAGGAAGAACTCGGCCGCCCGGTAGTAGCTGGAGGCGCGCAGCAGTCCGTCGCGGGCGCTGACGGGGTGGGCCGCGCGTGCCTCGGTCTCCAGGCGTTCGGCGGTGGACAGCCAGGCGTCGTGCCAGCCGTCGTAGTCGCCGGAGGTGACGCGGGAGGCGGTGGCGATGACCTCGCCCACGTCCGAGCCGCCATAGGCGGCGAGGCCCAGGTTGCGCAGGGTCTCGAACCAGAACGACGGATCGTCCTGGAACATCAGCTGTTTCATCGGACCTCCCGTTCGACGAAGGCGCGGAACGTGCCCGGGGGTCGGCCGGTGAGGCGCTCGACGGTGTCCGAGGTGCGGTCCTCGGCTCCGCCGGCGATGGCGCGGTCCATGCCGGCCAGCATGGTGGCGAACTCCAGGGGGATCTCGGCCGCCCAGCGGTCGCGCAGCTCCTCGAAGGTCAGCCGCTTGTGCACCACGGGCCGGCCGGTGATCTCGGTGATGATCGCGGCGACATCGTCGTAGCTCAGCGTCTGCGGCCCGGTGAGGATCAGGTCGGTGTCGGGGGCCTGACCGTCGGTCAGGGCCCGTACGGCGACGGCGGCGATGTCCTCGGCGTCGATGAACGCGACGCGGCCGTCTCCCGAGGCCGTGAGGATGGCGCCCTCGTCGCGGATGCCGCGTGCGTGGGGGGTGAGGCCGGCGAAGTTCTGCATGAACCACGAGGGCCGCAGCACCGCCCACTCCTCGAACAGGCCGGGCAGAGCCTCGTGGACCTGACCCACCGCCGGACCGCCCGCGGGGATCGCCGATGAGCTGAGCAGCACCGCACGACGCACGCCCCTCGCACGGGCCTTGCGGAGGAAGGGCAGCATGACCGCGGCCGGGTCCGAGGAGCCGATGGGCGGGATGAGGTAGGCGCGGTCGACGCCGTCCAGGGCTTCGTCCCAGGTCGCGGGCTCGTTCCAATCGAAGCGGACAGCCTCCGCGCCTTCCATCGGGGTGGCACTTCGGCCGGCGGCCTTGACGCGGTGGCCCTCGGCGACGAGCCCGGCGGTGACGCGGCGGCCGGTGGTGCCGGTGGCGCCGATGACCAGGGTGGTGTCGGGGGTGGTCATGAGTTCGCTCCTACGAAGTCGACGCCTGGCCGGGACACGGCGCTGTGGTCCCAGTGCCCGGTGATGGCGGCTTGTCATGGCAGGGCACCTGAGCAAAAACGGACCGTCAGTCCGCATGAAATTCATCATACGGACTGCCGGTCCACTTAACAAGGCACGATGGCTATGCGGCTCCCGGCAGGGCTGCGAGCCAGTCGATGAGCAGTCGGTTGGTCTCCTCAGGGCGTTCCTGCTGGACCCAGTGGCCGCAGCCGTCGAGGACGTGAGAGGACAGCAGGCCCGGCAGGGTCGTGGGGTAGGCCTCGATCGCGTCGGCCAGCCAGGCGGTGGAGGCGTCCAGCGAGCCGCCGAGGAACAGTGAGGGCTGGGTGACGGGGGCGCCGGCGTGGTCGGCCAGGTCCACCCAGTCGCGGTCCATGTTCCGGTAGCGGTTCAGGGCTCCGGTCATACCGGTGCGTTCGAACTCCCCGGCATAGATGTCCAGGTCCGACTCGTCGAGCCAGGCGGGCAGCCGTCCCCCGGGGAACCGGTCGCGCAGGGTACCTCCGGAGGTGACGAAGTGCGGGTCGGGGGCGCCGGGGCCCGGCATGGTGTCGGCGGACAGGGCGGCGTAGAAGCCCGCGAGCCAGCCACGGACGTCGGGCTCGATCTCGGCCTCGGCGCGACCGGGCCGCTGGAAGTAGGAGACGTAGAACTCCTCCGGCCCGCCCATACCGGCGAACACCTCGCTCGGTTTCGGTCCGCCGGGCGGGGTGTAGGGCACGCTCAGCAGTCCGACCGCGCGGAACACATCGGGACGCAGCAGCGCGGAGTCGGCGGCGATGGTCGCGCCCCAGTCGTGCCCCACGATGACGGCGGACCGCTCCCCGAGGGCCTCCACCACGGCGACGTTGTCCGCCACCAGCTCCAGCATTCGGTAGGCATCCTCCGACTCGGGCCTGGAGGAACGGCCGTAGCCGCGCACGTCCACGGCGACCGCGCGGTATCCGGCCGCCGCCAGCGCCGGCAGTTGGTGGCGCCACGAGTACCAGGACTCCGGAAACCCGTGCACAAGGAGAACGAGCGGGCCGGTCCCCTGCTCCGCGAGATGGAGCCGCCCGGCGGGAGCGGGGATCAGGCGGTGGGTGATGTCCGTGGCGTGGACGGGGCGCGGCATGGTTCCTCCGGAGGTGCTGTGCGAGGGCTCGGCGTACCGCCATCGTGCGTGGGCGAGGAGAGGCGTCGCGATGTTCGTTGCCGGTTCGGCAAAGTCGTACGGGCCGCAGGGGCCGGGCCGTGCCGCAAGATCCCGCACGCCTCGTGCGTCGAGTGCGCTATGTGAGGTTCGTGCCGGCGCGGGCCGACAGCGCCCGGCGCAGGTACTCGGCGAGGCGGGCGGCGATCGTGCCGTCCGGGTCGAGGCGGGGGTTGAAGATCGTCACGTCGAGCCCTACGGCTGCGGGGTCGCCCAGTGCCGTGCTCAGCACGATCTCCAGTTCCTGCCAGGTCAGGCCGCCCGGCTGCCGGTAGTCGACGGCGGGCATGATCGCGTCGTCCAGGACGTCGACATCGAGGTGTACCCAGAATCCGGTGCTCGTTCCGGCGGTGAGCCGGTCGACGGCCCGGCGTGCGGCCATGGCCGCACCGCACGCGCGCACGCTGTCGAGGTCGATCGTGTGCAGCTCGGCCGGCAGCGGCTGCATACCGGCCTCGGCGGACTCGCCGGCGTCGCGGAAGCCGAAGGCCACCACGTCCTCGTCCCGCAGCAGCGGGCCGCGCCGCTCCAGGTCGGTGAGCAGCCGAGGGCCACGCCCCGTGGCCAGGGCGAGTTCCATCGAGGCCGCTTCGCCGTTCGGCTCCGCCGAGGGCTGGTAGAAGTCGGTGTGACCGTCGAGGAACAGCAGTCCGGGACGTCCGCGACGGCGCAGCGCGAGCAGGTTGCCGAGCAGGACGGTGCAGTCCCCGCCGAGGACGACCGGGAATCGGCCGCCGTCGAGGGCGTCGCCGACGGCATCGGCCAGCCGGACGGAGTACTCCGCGATGCCGTGGGGATTGAGCACGCCGGTGTCGGCGTCCCTCGTCGGGTCGTACGCCGGTGGCTCGACCGTGCCGGCCCGTACGGCGTCGAGACCGGCGAGCAGTCCGGCCTCCAGCAGGGCCGCCGGCAGCTCCTGGACCCCGGCCGGACGCAGGCCGAGCACGGACGGTGCCTCGATGATCGCGAGTTCCCGCATGACGGCCCCTTCCGCTGGTCCCCGATCACCGCTGCCGCCCGCCCTCACTCCATCTGTGCCACAGCCGCCGGACCGACACCACTCGGGGCCTGGGCAGATCCATCGACCGCCGGTCGCCATCTGGCCGAATCTCATCCTTCTGTGGCCGGAGTCGGTTCCCGGTAATGCAGAGTTAAACAGCTACCGGCGGTAAAGGCTTGCTTCACACCCCATGCCCCGTACACATTTGCTCCACAACCAGCCAGGACTCTGGGGGGAGTTGGCTTATGCAAGGCACGGTTGACGGGTTCCGCTATGGTGCGGTGACCCCGGTGGCGGCTTATCTGATGGCCTGCCTGGGAGGGGCGTTGGGGCTGCGGTGCATCGTGCGGTCCCTGCTCGACAAACAGTCGTGGAAGCCGGGTTGGCTGGCGCTGGGCGCCGCGTCGATCGGCTGCGGCATCTGGACCATGCACTTCATCGCCATGATCGGCTTCCAGGTCGAGGAGTCCCGGGTCGGCTACGACGCGGGACTCACCGTCCTCAGCCTCGCCGTGGCGATCGTCGTCGTCGGCATCGGTGTGTTCATCGTGGGCTATCGGGGCGCGGGCAGGGGCGCGCTCACCGGCGCCGGCGTCACCACCGGGCTCGGTGTGGCGGCGATGCACTATCTGGGGATGGCGGCGCTGCGCCTCGACGGCGACATCCGGTACGACGCGCTCACCGTCTCGCTGTCCGTCCTCATCGCGATCGTCGCCGCGACCGCGGCGCTGTGGGCGGCCGTCACCATCCGCGGCTTCCTCACCAGCCTGGGGGCGAGCCTGGTCATGGGTGTGGCCGTCTCCGGGATGCACTACACGGGCATGGCGGCCGTCGACGTGCACCTGCACGGCACGACCGGCGCGAACTGGGCCGGCGACTCGCCCAGTTCACTGCTGCTCCCCATGCTGCTGGGGCCGATCATCTTCCTGGTGCTGGCCGGAGTGGTCGTGATGTTCGACCCGCTCCTGGTCCTCGGCGACGGCGAGCGAAGCCGTTCCGGCCCGGGCAAGCGAGGTGGAGCTGGCACGGCACCGGCGCAACAGGTGAGCCGAGCACCGGGGTTGAAGGCCGCTGCCCACGCACGGCCGCCGCGCCGGGAGACGTACGCCCGCAAGTCCTGACGCGAAGGGGCCGGGGCCCCGGCGACGCGCCGCGCCCCCGCTCCCCCTCTCGCCGTTCTCTAGATCATTGTTACGGTGCACCGGTGTCTGACTCCTCACGCGATACCGCCCAGGGCGCCGGCTGGGGCGCCACCGAACTCGGCACGTACAAGCGGCTGGTGCCGCACAAGGTCGAGAAGATCTCCTGGCTCAACCCCAAGATGCTGTGGGCCGCACGCAACGGTGTGCTGGCGTCCTGGTTCGGCGACCCCACAGGACGCACCCGAAGCCGCTGGGTGGCACAGCGCACGGCCGCCGGCGCGCCCGCCGACAAGGTGATCCGGCGGGACGACCCCGACCGGTTCTCCTTCCTCGTCATCGGCGACACCGGCGAGGGCGACGACCCTCAGTACGCCGTCGTACCGGGGGTTTTGAAGGTGGGTCAGGACACACGCTTCACGGTCCTCGCCAGTGATGTGATCTATCCCGTCGGAAGCGCCGACGACTACGGCTCCAAGTTCTTCCGCCCGTACCAGGACTATCAGGCGCCCATATACGCGATACCGGGCAACCACGACTGGTACGAGGACCTCGGCGCCTTCATGCGCGTCTTCTGCGACGGCGCCCCGCCCCTCGCACCGGAGCCCGCGCCACGTCCGCTCGGCCGGGCCTGGCTGCGCCGGCTGCTATGGCACCGGCCGCGCAAGGGCGACGGCCAACGGCTGCCCGAGGCACGGCAGTTGAGGTCGGCGGTCGGTCAGCAGGCCGTCCAGCCGGGGCCGTACTGGGCGATCGACGCCGGGCCGGTGCGGATCGTCGGCATCGACACCGGGCTGCTCGGCGGGATCGACGCCGAACAGGGCGCCTGGCTGCGTGAGGTGTCGAAGGATCCCCGCCCGAAGGTCCTCGTCACGGGCTCGCCCCTGTACGTGGACGGTGAACACCATCCCTGCGCGATCGAGGGCGGCGGCACCGTCGACGAGATCGTCCGAGATCCGGCCCACCGCTATGTCGCGGCGATCGGCGGCGACATCCACAACTACCAGCGCTATCCGGTACAGGTGGACGGCCGCACGATCCAGTACGTGGTCTCGGGCGGCGGTGCGTTCACGCACGCCACCCACACCATCCCGCGGGTCGACATAGCGAACGTCACCGAGAAGGACTTCCGCTGCTATCCGCTGCGCGGCGACTCCCTGGCCTTCTACAGCAGGCTCTACGGCCGCCGACTGCGCCTGCGCTGCTTCTTCACCCTCACCGAGGCGCAGGCCACGGCCGTCATCGCCGAGCGGCTGGAGATCCAGCCGGGTCGCGCGGCGGACCCCGACGCCCGCATCACCTGGCGCACCCGCCTGGTCGCCGGTCTGCTGGGCACGGGACGGCGTCCCGACCGGGCCAAGCGGTTCCGCCTCCCCGTGCGCAAGATCCACACCCAGCTGTTCTCACCGAGCTCGGCGACGTACAGCCCGCCGTTCTTCAAGCAGTTCCTCCGCGTGGACGTCACTCCGGAGACTCTCCGTCTGCGTTGCTACGCCGCGACCGGCAACCTCGCGCAGGAGGTCGACCCGCCGGTCGAGGACGAGGTGACGATCCCCTTGAAGTGATCGCGGACGACGGGAACAGCGCGGGTTGTGATCGAGTTGGCATCTGAGCAGTCCCATTGAAGGTTCAATGATGGAGGAGCCCATGCCGCCGACCTCACGCCCGCTGCGCAAGCTGGGCTTCCTCACCATCGGGCTCTTCGACGAGGCGGATCCGCGCCGGGGCCATGAGTCCACGCTGGAGATCATCGAGCTGGGCGAACGGCTCGGCTTCGACAGCGCGTGGGTCCGCCACCGCCATCTGCAGTACGGCATCTCCTCCCCCGTCGCCGTACTGGCCGCAGCCTCTCAGCGCACCAGCCGTATCGAGCTGGGCACCGCGGTCATCCCGCTCGGCTGGGAGAACCCGCTGCGGCTGGCGGAGGACCTGGCGACGGTCGACCTGCTCTCCGGCGGCCGCCTCAATCCGGGTGTGAGCGTCGGCCCACCGATGCACTTCGACCGGATCAAGGAGGCCCTCTACCCGGACACGGCCGACGGCGAGGACTTCGGGTACGAACGGGTACGGCGGCTGCTGGACTTCGTGCGGGGCAAGCCGGCCACGGATTTCAGCGGCACGGAGGGCTTCGAAGTCTTCGCGGACCGGGTGCAGCCGCAGGCACCCGGCCTGGGCAGCCGTATGTGGTACGGAGGCGGCAGCCTGAGTTCGGCCCAGTGGGCCGGCGAGCACGGCATGAACTTCCTGACCAGCAGCGTCGTCAAGGCGCCGGGGCCCGAGGACGCGGCCGGGGCACCGGACTTCGCCCAGATCCAGCTCTCCCACATCCGAGCCTTCCGCGCCCACCACCCCGACGGCGAGCAGGCCCGAGTCTCCCAGGGCCTCGTCGTGATCCCCACCGACTCCGCGACACCCGAACAGGGTGCGAAGTACGAGGAGTACGTCGCCAAGCGCACCCCACGCACCACCTCACCGCAGGGTCCGGCGCGGCTGCTGTTCGCGCCGGACCTCGTCGGCACCTCGGCGGAGATCGCCGAACGCCTCCACGCCCACGCCGCGTTCCGCGAGGTGGACGAGGTGGCGTTCGCGCTGCCGTTCGCCTTCGAGCACGAGGACTACGTGCAGATCCTCACCGATGTCGCGACCCGGCTGGGTCCGGCACTGGGCTGGCGCCCGGGGGCCTGAGCGGCAGTCGTCCGTCCCCGGCGACGACACGGTCCAGCAGATGCAGCGGGGCGGGCCGTATTCCGGCCGCCTCGGCCGCGTCCCAGTGGGCGAGGGCACGGGGCAGGTCCACCAGGCCGTGGATCAGGGGCAGTTCGCCCGGAGTACGGCAGGGTTCGGCGAGGTGGGCGTGCAGCAGTGACTCCAGTCGGCAGGAGGCCAGGGTGCCCGGAATTCCGGGCCGCATGGCGAAGCCCGCGCTCGCCACGGTCGGCAGGTCCTCGCTGAGCCGTGTCCGCGTGCCCCCCACGGCCAGCAGCCCGCCCCCGACGACCAGGACGTCCTGGTCCCGGCTCATCCGGTCCAGCGCGCTCGCGGTGTCGAAGCAGTGCGGGAAGGAGTCGTCGACGACGATCGTGCCGGGACGCAGGCGAGCGACGTCGAGGATGTTGCTCGCGCCGCTGACGGCGGTGACGATCACATCGGCCGCGTAGACCGCCGGGGGCAGCGTCCGCCCCGATTCGACGACCTGGACCGGCATCCGAGGGCGCTCGGACGACAGCTCCGCCGCCAGCTGTTCGAGCCGCGCGGTACTGCCGGGCACGTCGCACAGCAGGAGCCGGGCCGGTGGGCGTGAGGCCGTCGCCAGCAGAAGTCGTAGGGACGAGGTCCCGATCGAGCCACAGCCGACGACGGCGAGCGACAGCTCGTCGAATCGGCGGCCGGTCGCCGCGAGCGCGGCCTGGACGGTCTTCACCACGGCGACGGTCGTGGTCGCGTGTCCGGTGGTGATCGCCGCCTCGGTCGTGGTCTCCCGCAGGACGTCGTAGCCGTAGCCGGTGAGCGACGGGATCATGCCCGCGAGCGAGACACGGCGTGCGCCGAGTGAGGCGGCATGCTCGACGGCGCGGGCGGTGCGGGCCGCCAGATCGCCCGCCGGGGCCAGCTCGTCGGCGAAGAGCGGCAGGGCGACGAAGCCGGAGTTCCCCAGCGGGGTCGCGGTCTCCTCCAGGAGACGGGCACGACCGTCCGGGAAGAGGAGAGCGCGGACCTCCTCACGACCGAGGCCGGGGGTGTCGTGCGGAAGCCCGGCGAGCGCGGCGAGGTGGTGCGGGGCCGGCAGGTATCCGACGAGCGCGGCGTCCAGCCTGGGTCGCCGGCGGCCGCCGGTGCCGCGAACGGCTTCGAGCAGCTGCCTCTCCATCTCCCGGGCGAACCCGGTCACTTCACCGAATGTGAGGGCGGCCGCCGAGGCCCGCGCGGTGACCCGCAGGCCTTCGCCGTCCGCCACCGGCCGCACGGCCAGGAACACATCGGTGCCGACCGGCGGTGGGGCCAGGGAGGTGTCGGACTCGTCCGCGTGCAGGGACAGGCCGCCGCCCGACTCGGACCCCAGAGACGTGAAGTCGAGGAAGGTGAAGAAGAACTGGGCGTGGTGCGGCAGTCCTGCCGCCGTGCGCGTTTCGCCGGGGCCCTCGGCCCGGGCCAGATCCGCCTCGATGGCCACACGCCGCAAGTCGTCGTCGAAGGCGGCGGTTCGCTCCTCTGTCGCTTCCCCGGCGGGCGGCGCTGGGCGCAGGGCCACCGCCTCCGCGAACGGGCCGAACACCCGGTGCGCGTCCGCGGTGGACTCCTCGCGTCCGGTGACTGCGAGCCCGAGCATCAGGTCGCGCCGGCCGGTGAGGTCGGCGAGCGCGCGGTAGTAGGCGGTGAGCAGCGGCACGTACAGGGTGCGGTGTGCCGCTCGGGCGAGACGGCGCAACCCGCCGGTGGTGGCCGCGTCCAGGGTGAATCCCGTGGTGTGGAACGCCGGTTGCGTGTCGGCGTCCTCGGCGGTCGGCCGGCGCAGCACGGGCGGGGTGTAGGGCGCGCGGAGACGGGCGCGGTATTGCTCCGCCTCGGGTCCCTGCGGGCGGGGCCGTACGGCCGACTGGGTCACGTGGTCGCGGAAGGTGCCGTCGAGCGGCGGGAGTCCGTGCGGCAGGCCTCGGTCGAGCCGGTCGTAGGCGGTGAGGAGTTCCCTGGTGAGAAGGGCGGCACTGTAGCCGTCGCCGATGAGGTGGTGGGCGTGGACGAGGAGGACGTGCTCGGTGGGTGCCACGGTGAACAGCCGCAGCCGGAGCAACGGCCAGGCCCACGGCTCCAGTCGGCGCCGGGCCTCCTCGGCGATCCGCTGCTCCAGCAGGTCGGGGTGCGCGAGGGTCTCCGACTCGACCGGAAGGCGCAGCGAGTGCGGCAGCTCCTGCTGCACGGGCGGACGGGCGCCCGCCGGGAAGAGGGTGCGCAGCATCGGATGACGGGCCACCAGAACGTCCACCGCGCGCTGGAGGACGTCTAGGCGCAGCGGTCCGCTCAGCCGGAACCGGGCCAGCCAACCGGAGCCCGCGTCGGAATTGATGGTGTCGGCGAGCAGGAAGCCCCGTTGGGAGGGAGTGAGGGGGTAGGGGCCTACGGCGGGCTGCGCGGGGACGGCATCCGGCGGGGTCGGGCGGGGTGCCGACGCTTCGGTGGCGACCCGGTCGAGCGCTGCCGCGAGGGCGCTCACCGTGCGGTGGGTGTAGACGGTCGTCGGGCGGGGCACCGCGGGCAGTTCCTCGCGCAGCCGGGCGAAGAATTCCAGCACCATGATGGAGTCGCCGCCGAGTTCGAAGAAGTCGTCCTCGCGGGAGACGTCCGGTGCGTCGAGCAGGGCCGACAGGATGCGCGCCACGGTGTGCTCGGTCGGAGTGGCGGGCGGGGTTCGCTGCCCACCGGTCGGGAGCTCCGGGAGCGCGGGCTCGTCGGTCGCCTCGCTCTCGGGGGCCAGCCGGTTCCGGTCGATCTTGCCGGTGCCGGTCAGGGGCATCGCGGGCAGCGTGCGGATGCGTCCGGGAAGCATGTACGACGGCAGCACACGGGACAGGAAGGTCCGCACCTCGCGGGTGTCGGGCTCGGCCGCTCCGGACCGGGACTCGAGGTACGCCACCAGCCGTCCGTCGGCGAGGAGTACGGCGGCACGCGCGACGTCGGGGTGGGCGAGCAACGCGGCCTCGACCTCGCCGAGCTCCACTCGGTGCCCGCGGACCTTGACCTGGTCGTCGCGGCGGCCGAGGAACTCCATTACGCCGTCCGGGCCTTGACTGACCCGGTCACCGCTGCGGTACCAGCGGCGGCCGTCGCGCTCGACGAAGGCCCCCGCGGTGAGCTGCGGGTCGCCCAGGTAACCCGGCGTCAGGCCCGTTCCTGCGATCAGCAGTTCACCGGCCTCGCCGGGAGCGCACAGGCGTCCGTCCTCGGCGACGACGGCCAGTTCGGTGCCGGCCACGGGGCGGCCGATGGGCAACTGCCGTACGTCGTCGGCCGGGCGGGTGTCGATGATGTGGCAGGTGGCGTTGATGGTGGCCTCGGTGGGCCCGTACAGATTGGAGATCCTGTGCTCCGCTCCTCCGCGCACGTCCAGCAGGTCGAACCACCGGCGTACGTGCGCGGCGGGCAGTGCCTCGCCGCCGACGTGCACCCAGCGCAGTGCTGACAGGTCCGGAGCGGTGCCGTTCTGCCTCGCCCGGGTCTCGGCGGCGGTCAGCAGCCGCTCCCACAGCGTCGGCACCGAACTCCACACCGTGATCCGGTCGTCGACGAGACGGTCCAGGAGCGCCTCGGGATCGCGCAGAAGGTCCCGGGTGAGGGTGTGGACGGTCGCGCCGGCCAGCAGCGGTGCCAGCAACTGGCGTACGGAGGCGTCGAAGCAGACGGACGCGGTCTGCACGAGGTGGTCGCCGGGGCCGTAGCCGAAGGTGGTCAGTGACCAGTCGAGGTAGTTCAGCATGGACCGGTGGGTGATGGGGACCGCCTTGGGGCGCCCGGTGGAACCCGACGTGAAGATCACGTAGGCGATCGCGTCCGGGTCGGCGGGCGGCGGCTCGATCGGGTTCCGCACGGCCGGGGCCCGGACGTCGGCGGTGATCGGTGTGACGCCGTCCAGGGCGTCGGCGGTCTCGCGCGTCTCGGCGTGGCAGACCACCGCGCCGACGCCGGTGCGTGTCACCTGATCCCGCAGCCGGGCCACGGGATGGGCCGCGTCCAGGGGCACCCAGCCCGCGCCCGCCCGGAGGATGCCCACCACGCCCACGACGGTGTCCGGACCGGGTTCGGTGAGCAGGCCGACGAGATCGCCGGGGCGTACGCCGTTCGCGCGCAGCCGGGTCGCGAGGGAGGCGGAGGCGGCGTCGAGTTCGGCGTAGGTGAGCGTGGCGCTGCCGGTATTCACGGCGACGGCCGTCGGTGTCGCCCGGAACCGGGCCCACAGACGGTCGGCGATCCCCTCGTCGCCGTCGTGACTGCGGGCGGGGGCGGACTGCTCGGTGGCGGCGCGCAGTTCCCGCACGTACTCCCCCGCCAGGCGCTCGACGGTGGCAGGGCGGAAGAGCTGCGCGGGGTGGTTCCAGGAGAAGTGCAGCGACTCGTCCGATTCCCAGCACAGCAGTCCGAGCCTGGTCGCCGCGGAAGCGGTGGCCGCCGCCGTAGGCGTCACGGTGACCGGCCAGTCGCGGCCGTGGCTCACGGGGAAGCGGGCGAAGCTGAACCCGGCCGGGGCGACCGTACGGGGAGCGGGGCCGGTGGCGGGCAGCAGCGCGGCGATGTCGGGGCTGGCGAGCGTCCCGTGGGCCTCCGCCTCGCGCCAGATGTGCCGCAGCCGCTGGGCCAGCGCGGTCACGGGCTCGTCCGCGTCGACGGTGACGAACACCGGGAGCGTGTCGGCGAGCGGCCCCACGAGGCGCTCGATCCCGGGCAGCGGCGCTTCCCGCCGGGCACGTGCCACGTTCACGCCGACGGCCCGCTGTCCGCCCCAGCGGGCCAGGCAGCGGCCGTACACCGCGAGGAGCAGATGGAAGAGGGAGACTTCGTGGCGGGCCGCCGTCTCCCGCAGTGCGGCCGTGAGCGAGGCGTCGACGGTCGACTGGTGATGGGTGAGCGGCGGCGCCGGCAGGGCTGCCGGGTCGCCGTCGTACGGCAGGGCCGGGGTCGTGGCCGCCGCCGTGTGCGCGGCGACGCGGTCTCGCCAGTACCGCTGGTCCCGGGTGAACGACGCGGACTCGCGGTCGGCGGTCACGCGGGTCGCATAGTCGGTGAACTCGGCGCGTGGAGACGGGAGTTCGAGGGGGCGGGCGTGGGCGAGCGCGCTGTACAGGGACCAGAGTTCCTCGCACAGGACCTTGAGACTGAAGCCGTCCGCCGCGCTGTGGTGGACGACGAGCAGCAGGTGGGCGTGGTCGCGGTCGCGGTCGCGCACCAGCACGGCGCGGGCCGGGGCTTCGGCGGTCAGGTCGAACGGGCGGTTGTACAGCCGCCGTTCGAGATCGTGGACTGCGATGGCGGCATCCGGCTCGTGCACTTCGTACCAACGGGGAGCGCGGTCGGTGGGCTCGGCGGGCTCGGTGTACTGGCGCGGCGGCGTGCCGCCCTCGGTGATGCGCAGCCGCAGCATGGGGTGCCGTGCGGCGAGGTGGGCGAAGGCCTGGCCGAGGAGGTCGGGGTCGAGGGGGCCGCGGACGGTCTGGCGGATGTAGCCGTAGGCGGTGACGCCTTCGTAGAGCGCCTCGGTGGTGAGGAAGGCGAGTTGCAGCGGGGTGAGGGGGGTCGGGGTGTTCGCCTGCGGGCGGCTCACGGGCGCGGGCACGGCGGGGGCTTCCGGCCGCCGTGTGCTGAGGTGCGCGGTCAGTTCGCCGACCGTCCGGTGCTCGAAGAGCAGCGTGGCGGGCAGGGGCAGCCCGAGTTCCGCCTCCAGGCGGCGTGCGAGGTCGACGGCGGTGAGCGAGTCCAGGCCGAGGCTGAGGAACTGCTCGTCCGCGCCTATGTCCTCGGGGGCGCGGTGGAGGGCCTCGGCCAGGAGGCGGCGAATCAGGGCCGTGATGCGGGCGGGTTCGCCGAGTGACGTGGCGATCGTGGTGGCCGGGCGTTCCGCGGCGGCGACGATCTCAGCGGGCGCGGAGGGCACCGGGAGGTGCACGCCTTCGGTGGCGGCGGTCTGTGCCGACGCCTTCGTGGAAGTCACGAGCACGTGCGCGGCATCGGCGGCGACCGCCTTCCGCAGGGCCGTGACAGCGGCCCGCGTGCTCATGGGGCTCAGACCGCGAGCGCGCAGGCGTGCCTCGGCCGACGATCCGGCGGCCAGGCCCGCGTCGGCATACCCGGCGGCCAGGCCCGTGTCGGCGACGGGCCCGAAGCCGATCGCCTGCCAGGGCCGGCCCGCCGCGCGCTCGGCGGCGGCGAAGGCGTCCAGGAAGGCGTTGGCCGCCGCGTAGTCGCCGAGCGCGCCCGCCAGTCCGGGCAGGACCGAGGAGACGGAGGAGAAGGCGACGCATACGGCCGGTTCCTGGCCGTGTCGGCGCAGCGCCTCGGCCAGCAGGGCCGTGCCGCGTACCTTCGCGGCGAGCACCTGCCCGATCTCGTCGTCGGTCTTGGCGCGCAGGGTGCCCGGTCGGACCGTTCCCGCGGCGTGGAAGACCCCGTCCAGCGGGGGCAGTACGGCGAACAGGGCGTCGACGGCGGCCTCGTCCGCCACGTCGGCCGCGTGGTACCGGGCCCGCGCGCCCTGGGCCCGGAGTTCGGCGAGCAGTGCGTCGGGCACGTTCCCGGAACGTCCCGTGAGGATCAGCTCGCAGGCGCCGCGCCCCGCCAAGTCACGCGCGAGCGCAGAACCGAGCCCTCCGGCGCCCCCGGTGATCAGAAAGGTGCCGTCCGGCGGCAGTTGCCCGGGCGCTGCGGGAGCCTCGGTCTCCGCCACGTCGGCAGGCGTACGGCCGAGCCGGCGCCCGGAGCGCCATGCGACCGCGCCCTCGGCGCCCGGCTCCCGGGCCGAGCCCAACTCCCGTACCAGGGCGTCGACCCGGGCGGCGAGCGGGTCGCCGCAGGACAGGTCGACGCCCTGTACCGCGAGCCCCGGGTGCTCGTCCGGGAGTGCCAGCGCGAAGCCGTGCAGGAGGGCCTGCGCCGGGTTCGGCTCTTCCGTGTCCGAAGTGCCGGTGACGTAGGCGTCCTCGGTGACCACGAGGAGGCGTGAGCAGTCGCGCAGCAGGTCGAGGGCGTGGCGCAGTGAGGTGACGGCTGCCTTGGTGGCGGCGTCGAGGCCCTGCGGGCTGCCGTCCCGCGCGGCCTCCTCTTCGCCCAGCCACACCACGGTGTCCGCCGGCGTCCCGACCGCTGCGTCGTCGCCCAGCACCGTCACCCCGCGGCCGAGGAGCCGCTCGGTCAGCGCCCGGCCGAGCGCCCGGTCGCCGCCGAGCAGCCGTACCACTCGGGGCCCGGTGGCGAACCTCAGCGGTGCGTCCCGCCAGTCGAGGCGCCGCACCATGGACGCCGGGGCGGGCCTGCGCGGCCAGTGACGGGTGCGCTGGAAGGGGTACGTCGGTACCGGCACCCTCGGCCGCCCGGCGGCCGGGGTCGTCCGGTCCAGGGACGCACCGCGGGCCCAGAGCCGGCCTGCCGTCTCCAGCAGCGCTCGCGCGCCGCTCCCGTCCGCGTCACGGGCCGCCCCCGCCGAGGCTCCCGTCGAAAGCACCGCCACGTCCGAGGCGTCCCGCGCCACGACGACGGAACGGACCGCCCCGCCCAGGGTGTTCCCGGGGCCAAGTTCGAGGAAGGTGTCGTAGCCCTCGTCCAGAAGCCGCGCCACCGCGGCCCCGAACCGCACCGGCTGGACCGCATGCCCCTGCCAGTAGGCGGGCGTGAGACCGGGCTGCCACTCCCCGGTGACCGTGCTGAGCATCGGTACGTCCGCCGGCTTGACCGTCAGTGCCTTCGCGGCATCCCGCAGCGGATCGAGGACCGGCTCCAGCAGCGGTGAGTGGAAGGCGTGGGAGACACGGAGCCTGCGCGTGGCCACGCCCCGCCTCGTCAGCTCCGCGATGGCTCGGTCCACGGCGTCCTCGGCACCCGAGATCACCACCTGCCCGGGCCCGTTGACGGCGGCGACGCCGACCGGGCCGACGAAATCGACGACGGTGTCCTCGTCGCCCCTCACCGCGGCCATGGCTCCGGGAAGGGCCAGTTCACCCACCAACCGCCCGCGCTCCGCGGCGAACCCGACCGCCTCGGCCAGGCTCAGCGAACCCGCGACACACGCCGCCGCGATCTCGCCCACACTGTGCCCGGCGACGGCATCGGCGGACATGCCCCACTCCGCCAACTGCCGGGCCAGACCCACCCCGAACGCCACGAGCAGCGGCTGGGCCACCTCCGTCCTGGCCAACTCCCCGGCATCCATACGGGGATCGAGGCACCACTCGGCGAGCGAGTGCCCGAGCACGGGACCCGTCAGCGAGGACGCCTCGTCGAGGACCTCCCGGAACACCGGCGCCGACCGGTACAGCGCGCTGCCCTGGCCGGGGCGCTGGGCTCCCTGGCCCGGCAGCAGGAACACCGTCCGGGGCCGGGAACGAGCGACCGTGAAGTCCTTGGCGCGGGCGGCGTCGAGACCGTCCGCGAGATCGCCGTCGGCGACCACGAGGAGACGGTGGGGACCGTCGTCGCGGGCAGTGTTGACGGTGGCGCAGACGTCCGCTTCCCGCAGTTCCGGGTGCGTACGGACATGCGCGGCCAGGTCGGCGGCGGCCTCCCGCAGGGCGTCGGGGCTGTGGGCCGACAGCGTGAGGAGGTGCGGGCCGTCGACGGCGGGCGCCGGCGAGGCCGTCCGTCCGGGCGCCTCCTCCAGGACGGCGTGTGCGTTCGTGCCGCCGAAGCCGAAGGCGTTGACGCCCGCGATCAGCGGCCCGGGGACCCGCCATTCCCGCTGCTCGGTGACGAGCCGGAAGCCGGGGGCGACACGTTCCAGGTAGGGGGCGGGCGGGGTGGTGTTCGGGGACGGCGGGACCTGCCGGTGCTGGAGCGCCAGGACCGTCTTGACCAGGCCCGGCATTCCGGCGGCGTTCAGCAGGTGCCCGATGTTCGCCTTGACCGAGCCGAGCAGGCGCGGCAGCCCGTCGGTGCGGGGCGGGAAGGCGTGGCCGAGCGACTGCGCCTCGACGGGGTCGCCGACCGGAGTGCCGGTGCCGTGCGCCTCGATGTACGACACCGCGTCGAGGTCGATGCCGCACTCGTCGTAAGCCTGGGTGATGACCTCGCGCTGGGTGCGCGGGTTGGGGGCGAGCAGGCTCAGCGACCGGCCGTCGTTGTTGACGGCCGTGCCCCGGACCAGGGCCAGCACGGGGTCGCCGTCCCGCAGGGCGTCGTCCGTGCGGACGAGGACGAGGGCCGCTCCGCCCTCGCCGGGCACGATTCCGTCGGCGGTGGCACCGAAGGGCCGGCTGCCGCCCGTCGGGGACAGGGCGCCCGCGCGGGCGAGCAGCCGGTGGCCGGTCGGGGTGAGGGCGAGCTGGACGCCGCCGACCACGGCGACATCGCACTCGCCGCTCTGCAGGCTGCGCCGGGCCAGGTGGAGCGCCACGAGCGCCGAGGAGCAGGCGGTGTCCACGGCCAGGGCGGGGCCGTCGAGGTCGAGTGCCTGGGAGAGACGGGCGGCGATCAGGTTGGGCAGGTTGCCGGTGAGGGCGCCGGGATGTGCGGCCAGGTCGCCGTCGGCGGCGGAGGCCAGGATCTCGCGGTAGCCGCTGTCGCCGACGGCGGCGAACACGCCCACCCGGCGGCCGTGGCGGCGCGCTCCCGCGTACCCGGCACGTTCCAGCGCCTCGTGGGCCAGCTCCAGGAAGATCCGCGCCTGGGGGTCGGTGGCGCGGGCCTCCTCGTCGTCCATGCCGAAGCGGGCGGCGTCGAAGTCCGCGGGATCGGGGAGGAAGGAGCCGTGGAAGCCGGGGGCGTCCTCCCAACGGCCGTCGGGGACGGACGTCAGCGTGTCGCGGCCGGAGACGAGCAGGTCCCAGAAGGCCTCGGGCGTCGGCGCGCCCGGGAAACGGCAGGCCATGCCGAGTACGGCCAGCGGTCGGTTCGCCACGTCTGGGTGGGGCGGTGCGGAGGCGCGCACCTCGGCAGCGCCTGACGCACCGTCAACATCTCCGAGCAGGGCCAGCACATGCCCGGCCAGTGCGGCCACGGTGTCATGGTCGCGCAGGACACGGGGTTCCACCGTGACGGAGAAGGTGTCCTCGATCTCGGCGAGCACGGCCATCGCCTTGAGCGAGGAGCCCCCTAGGGCGAAGAAGCGGTCGTCCCTGTCGATGTCGGCGGTCGAGAGCTCCAGCACCTGGGCCCAGATCGCCCGCACCGCTTCCTCGACGTCACGCCGCGAACGCGGTGGCCCGGCCCTGTGGGGACCGGGCTGCTCCTGCCGGGCGGTCGAGCTCTCGGCCCGCGCGGTCGCGACCCGTTCCTCGACCGCCGCATAGGCGCCCGCCTCGAACCGGTCCCGCATCAGCGCGCGCCGCAGCTTGCCGCTGGTCGTCCGGGGAAACGCCCCCGGCGGCAGGGGCAGCACCCGTACGTCGTCGTGGCCCAGCGCCTCGCGGACCCGGGCCGCCGCCGCGTCCAGCACCGGAAGTGCCGTGGCCAGGGCGGGCCTTGCCCACTGCACGAAGACCACCACCCGGTCGCCCCCGGTGTCCGGGTCGGGGGACCCGATCGCCGCCACCGTCCCCTGGGGCAGACCCGGCGTGGCGGCCGCGGTCTCCTCCAGATCGGGGGCATGGAAGGTACGTCCGCCGACGAACACGACGTCCTTGTGCCGACCGGTGACACAGAGCCGGCCTTCGCTCAGGAAGCCCAGGTCGCCGGTGCGCAGCCGGCCTTCGGCGAACGCGGACGCGGTGACCTCGGGAGTGCGGTGGTAGCCGCGGGCCAGCTGGGGGCCGCGGACCTCGATGTGGCCGACCCTCCGGTCGCCGAGCGGCCTGCCGGAGTCGTCGACGACCCGGATCTCGCAGTCCGGCACGGGTCGGCCCACGTCCATGAACTCGACGGCGTCCGGGCCGGGGTCCGCGGGGACCGCCCGACCTCGGCCGAGCGCCTTCCGGTCCAGCCGCAGGGGCGCGGCGACCTCCCCGAGCGGGGGCACCGTCACGGCGAGCGTGGCCTCGGCCAGCCCGTACACGGGGAGCATGGCCGTGGCATCCAGCCCGGCCGGCTCCGCCTTGGCGGTGAACTCCCGCCACACGCGCGGTGCGATCGGCTCGGCACCCACCAGCATCAGGCGCACGGAGCTCAGGTCCAGTGCGGCCCAGGTGCTCTCCGGCACCCGCCGCACCGCGAGCGCCAGCGCGAAGTTCGCCGCCGACAGCAGGGTCGCCCGGTGCCGTGCCACCGATTCCAGCCACAGCGCGGGGCGCTTGGCGAAGGTCAGGGGTTCGAGCCGTATCTGCTTCAGCCCCGCCGCCATGGGGACGAGGTGGGTGCCTATCAGACCCATGTCGTGGAAGTACGGCATCCAGCCGGCCACGACGTCGTCGGGGGTGATCGCCATGGCGGTGCGGATCTGGCGGAGGTTGGCGAGGACGGCCTCGTGGGTGAGTTCCACGCCCTTGGGTGCGCCCGTGCTGCCCGAGGAGAACTGCAGGAACGCGAGGTCCTGTGGGCTTCGGCGGGGCAGCGTGCCGGGCGGGCGGCCCTCGCGCAGCGTGTCCAGTCGCAGGGCGCGCACCGGGCCGGGGAGCTCGGCGAGCAGTTCCTCGGTGGTGTCGTCCACCAGGACGGGGGGCCTGCCGAGGAACTCCCAGACCGGTCCCACCCGTCGCGCCTCCGCGGCGAGCGGCACGGGTACGAGTCCGGCCGTCAGCGCTCCCCAGAACATCGGCTGGAAGTCCTCGCCGAGAGCCGCGAGGAGAGGGACGGGGGTGCCGGGTTCGAGTCCCGCCGCGCGCAGACCGCCGGCCACCCGCAGTGCGTCGTCGCGGAGCTCGGCGAAGGTCACCGCGTGTTCGGCGCCGTCTCCGCGGACGTGGACGACGACCTGACCGGGGGTCTCCTCGGCGGCGTGCAGCAGTACGTCGACGAGCGTGACGGCGGTACGGGGCCCCGGAGTCGGCATGTGCTTCCTTCCTCGTCGCACGCGGCGAGGGGCACGCGGGCGCGCTCTGCCGACGGCGGGTACCCGGCACGAGCGTTGTCGATCATTCACCTGTACGACGACGAGTCTCGTTCATCGGTTCATCGGTGAGCCGACCGGTCGGCCGTCTGTTCGTGGTCCGTAATACGGTGAGCGTGCTCGTGCAGGTATGCCGGGACCGGCCCCAGGGTCAGCAACCCGCTGCCCGCTCCCGCCAGTTCGTCCGCCGCCGGGGTGAGCGCGGCGTGGGCACGGGCCATGGTCCGCCGGTCGCCGAGGGCCGCGGCCGCGCGGGCGGTGAGGCACCACAGGGCCTCCTGGAGGAGGTCGCGGGGCGGTTCGGGTGTCGCGCGCAGGGCGTCGGCGGCTTCGGTACGGCGGCCTTGGTCGAGGAGGAGCAGGGGGTGCGCCCAGGGGGCGTACGGGCCCCAGTCCGTGTCCTCGTCGAAGTCGAGCGGCAGGGCGTGCCGTACACGCAGGCACAGCAGCGCGAGCGGCTGCAGGCCCCGGGACAGGCCCGGCATGCCCGCCCCGTCGAGCAGGGCGGCCGCGTCCCGGTAGGCCGCCTCCACCTCGGGCACGGGTGCCTGGCCCGTGACGTCCAGCCGCAGCGCCGCGTACCACCCGGTGAACACGCCCACGAGTGGGTGCTCGTGCCGTGCGGCCAGGGCGTCGGCGGCGGCCGCGTGGTGGTCGGCCGCGGTGAAGTCGCCGAGTGCGCTGCGGGCCTGGAGGCGCACGAGGTGGCCGAGGATCTCGAAGGTGGACAGGCCGTGCCGGGCGGAGAGCGCGACCAGTTCCGCGCCGATCGCGTCACGGCGCGGCGCCAGCCCGGTGCGGTCGAAGCACTGCATGAAGGACGCGTTGAGGGCGAACGCGAGCAGCGCCGGATCGTCCAGCCGGCGGGCGATCTCCTCCGCCCGGCGGGCGGCCCGAGGGCCCCGGGAGAGCCGGGTGCCGCGCGACTCCAGGGCGATGGTGGCGAGCAGCCGGGCCTTGTCGGCGTCGTGGCCTTGGGCGGGGAGGGCGGTGAGGGTGCGCTCGGCGGCGGCCACGATGTGCGCCGCCTGTTCAGGGTCGTCGAGCCTGGTCCAGATCGCGGGGACGTCGTAGGCGCCGATGACCCGGGCGGTCAGTGCGGCGTCCCCCAGTTCCTCGGCGGCCTCGACCGCGGCGACGCGGTGCTCGCGGGCGGCCGGCAGTCCGCTGCCGCCGGTCAGGGCGAGGTTGCGCAGCAGACCGGCCGTGGACTCCAGGCGGGCGCGGGCGCCGGGGGCGACGGTGCGGTCGTAAGCGGCGGCGACCCGCTCCCAGACCCGGCCGACGGGGTTGTCCGCGCGCCCCAGATGGTCGGCCTGATGGAGGATGTCCGCCTCCAACGCGCGCAGGCCGGGGCCGGGATCGATGCCCAGTTGCTCGGCCAGCAGCACGCGCGCCCTGCGCAGGACGTCCAGCGCGTCGGCCTGACGGCCCGTGCGGTAGAGGGCGAGGGCCAGCAGGCGCCAGGCGTTCTCCCGCCAGGGGTGTTCGGCGGTGTGCGCCCGGAGGTCCGCGGCCGCCCGGTCGGCCTGACCGAGGGCCAGCAGTGACTCGGCGCGCAGCTCCACGGCGTGCTGTCGCAGCTCGGCCAGGCGGCGGCTCTCGGCGCGGGCCCATGGCTGCTCGGCGAACTCCGCGTAGGCGGGGCCCCGCCACCGGCCGAGCGCCTCGTCCAGCCGTACGACCGCCTCCTTGGGCGGCAGCGTCGGGGCGTCGGCGACCGTCCGCTCGAACCGCCAGGCGTCGACCGTGTCCGTGGCGGCGCGCAGGGCGTAGCCCGGTCCGTCGGTGACCAGCAGCCGGGCCGGGGTGCGTGGCGGGCGGCCGGGTTCGAGGGCGCGGCGCAGGGCGGCGACGAAGGTGCGCACGGCGCCCACGGCGTCGGCGGGCGGGTCCATCCAGAGGTCGTCGACCAGGCGGGCGACGGGCACGACGCGTCCCCGCGCGACGATGAGCCGGGCCAGTACCGAGCGGTGTCTTGGCCCCTTCAGGGCGATCGCGTTCCCGTCCGCGTCCCAGGCCGTCACCGGCCCGAGCACACCGAAGCCAGGGCCCACGTCTGCCACCGCCCTCCACATCGTGGGTCACCGGCTGCCGACGGGGTGGTCCGTTTCCAGGATTTCCGTGGCGTTTTCCCAGATTAGTGCGGCTCGGATCCGCCGGCCGACGGCGACGGCTGTGAACGGACGACGCAGCTGTGAAGTGAAACGTTTGAGCCACATCCTGCGTCTGTACGGGTGATCACGCCCCGCACGGAAGAAGAGGCCATGACCGACAAGGATGTCGAGACCAGCGACAAGCAGGAGTACGGCGCCGACGCGCCCTGGTGGGCGGACCTCGGGCCGCGAGGAGCTGTCGTACTCATCGTCCTCGGGGGTCTGGTGGCGGCCTGGGCCGTCGCCGCGCCCTCCCTGGGGCTCGGCTCACTGCCCTTCATCCCGGACAACGTGGCGACCGCCCTGTACCAGGCCGGCACCGTCGTCGCCATCGGCGTGGTCATCCTGGTGAGCGCTCTCCTGAACCGCCGGCGTGAGGGCAAGGAGCAGGTGCGGGACTGAGCGCCGGGCCGCCGGCCCTGTTCAGTGCACGTGCGGTCCGCCGGTCGCCTGCGGCTTGCCGCGCGGTACGAGGCCAGCGCCACGCCGGCACCGGCACCGGCACCGGCTGCCACGGCACACACCGTGAAGGCGTCATCGAAGCCGGCTGCCGATCCTCGCTCGAGCCGGCGGCCGCGACGGTGGAGGCGACGGCGACGCCGATCGAAGAGCTGCGTTCCGCCCTCGTCGACGCGGCGCGCGCCCGGGTTCACGCCGTGCGCATCAACGACGAGGTCACCGCCCTGCACAACCTCGTCGCCGCCGAGGTCCACCGCTTCCCCGGGCTGGCGAGGCCTGGCGGAATCGGGGCACGGAGAGCCACCATCCCGCGGTCACCGGCGCCCTGACCGCGCTCGCCGAGCAGGGCGCCTGGAGATCCCCGACCTTCAGGTGGCGATCGCGCTGACATCGACGAGGACCTGACGGACCGTCTTGTCACCAGCGGTGTCGACATGTTCCTGGGCCACTGCGGCCGGCGCGGCAGATAGCGGCGTCCAGCAGGGGGCGGGGCGTCATGCACTGCCCCGCCCCCCTGAGCCGGAAGGCCGGTGAGCTAGACGGTGGCGTGCAGCGGCTCGGCAGCGGGCGGCGCCGCCAGCCGGCCGGTGCGGTGCAGACCGTACAGGGCGGCCGAGCACGCCAGACCGAGTGCGCACAGCGTGATCCATGGCAGCTCGGGCATCCCGGCCGCGCGGGCCGCGTCGAGCGCGGCGCCCGTGGCCAGGTTCCCGACGGTGATACCTATGCCGCAGATGGTGTTGTAGAGCCCGTAGTGCGTGGCGACGAGCCGGTCATCCGAGAGACGGACGATGGTGTCCATCTCGAACGGGTAGGCGATCATCGTGCCCACCGCCAGGAGCAGCGCGGCGAGAGTCGGCGGAACCGCCGCGAGCAGCCACAGGCCGAACCGGGACTCCGGTACGGGCACGGCCGTGGAAAACAGCAGCGGAACGAAAGCCGAGCCCATCACCGCCAGCCCCCGCACGAGCGCCTGCCCGGATGCGTACCGCGCCTTGCACCATGCCGTCACCCGTGTCTGCCCGAGGATGGTGCTGAGCCCGGAGACCGCGAACAGCACCGCGACCGCCGCCGTCCCGAACTCCCCGTCGCCGCCGAGCCGGCGCACCTCCAGCGGCAGCGCCAGGTAGACCTGGAACGACAGGACGTACGAACCGATCATGGCGAGCGAGAAGAGCAGGAACGGCCGGTTGGCGAGGATGCCGCGCCACTGAGCGAGCACACCCGGACCGCCGTCGGTCGGTTGCCGGTCGGTGTCCGCGGCCCGGCGAGCGGGCAGGGCACGGATCTGTACGACGCTCAGCAGGGCGAAGATCCCTGCCGCCACCAGGCAGGTGATGCGGAAGTCCACCCCGGTCAGCACCATGCCCACCAGCGGGCCGAGCAGGATGCCGGCCTGGTAGAACACGTTGAACAGGGCGAACGCCTCGACCCTGCGCTCCCCCGCGTCGGCCGCGAGGTAGGCCCGCACGGCCGGGTTGAACAGCGCTCCGGCCAGCCCGGTGGCCGCGGAGGCGGCGAGCAGCGCGGGCAGTGAGTCCACCAGGCCGAGGGTCGCGAAGCCGAGGGTGCGCAGCACGCACCCGGCGACGATCATCGGCTTGTAGCCGAGCCGGTCGGCGAGCGTGCCGCCGACCAGGAACATGCCCTGCTGGCTGAAGTTCCGTACGCCGAGGACGAGTCCGACGATCCAGCCGGACAGGCCGAGGGTGCCGGAGAGGTGGGCGGCCAGGTAGGGCATCAGCATGTAGAAGCCGAGGTTGATGGTGAACTGGTTCACCATCAACAGCTGGACGCTGCGTTCGTACGAACGCACCTGGGTGAGCAGCCCCTTCACCGGCCCTCCTCCGGGAGATCGGAGCGCAGGGTGAGGGGGTCGATCACGGTGGTGCACCGGGTCCAGCAGGTGACCTCCTTCTCGTCCAGGCGGCCGATCAGCTCGGGTTCGGGTGCCGGCGGGGCGTCGAGGAGGCCGTGTGCGGCGCAGTAGTCGTCGTCGTAGACCGTCCCCAGGTAACGCTGCGGGCCATCGGGGAAGATCGCGACGATCCGTGCGTCGGCGGGCATCGTGCGGGCCAGCCAGCCGGCCACCAGCGCGACCGCGCCGACGCTCCAGCCGCCGGTGGCGTAGTGGGAGGCGGCCAGTTGACGGCAGGTCCACACCGACTCTGCCGGGGCGACCCAGTGCACCTCGGAGAAGTTGTCGTAGGCGACGTTGCGGGGGTAGATGCTGGAGCCGAGGCCGCGCATCAGGCGGGGCCGGGCCGGCTGGCCGAAGATCGTGGAACCGGTCGTGTCCACGCCCACGACGGTCACCTCCGGGTAGAGCTGGCGCAGGACTCGGGAGACGCCGGCCGAGTGGCCTCCGGTGCCGACACTGCACACCAGCACGTCGATGTGGCCCATCTCGGAGGCGAGTTCAAGGGCCAGCGGGGTGTAGGCGGCGACGTTGTCCGGGTTGTTGTACTGGTCCGGGCACCAGGAGTCGGGGTGCTGCTCCAGCAATCGCTGCACGCGCGCCCGGCGGGCCTGCTGCCAGCCGCCCGTGGGGTGCGGCTCGGAGACGACGTTGACGTGGGCGCCGTACGCGGTCAGCAGCCGGGTCATGGACGACTCCATGCCCGGATCGGTGACCAGGGTGACCGGGTGGCCGTACACCATCCCGGCCAGCGCCAGGCCCAGGCCCAGGGTCCCGCTGGTGGACTCGATGATCCGTCCGCCGGGCCGCAGTTCGCCGCGGGCCCGGGCCCGCTCCACCATGTACAGCCCCGGACGGTCCTTGATACCGCCGGGATTGAAGCCCTCAAGCTTCGCCCAGAAGCCCCGCCCGGCCGGGGCGAGCGGCTCCGACACCCGCAACAGCGGGGTGCTGCCGACCAGCCGGGTCAAAGCGGCCTGGCCAGAGGTGACCGCGACCTTGGTCAATGACTGCATGTCTGTGTTTTCACTCTCGCTCGATGAATGCACGGTGCGGGTTCATCTCGCGCCCATGGCGGGAAAGGGGGACCGCGGGGTCCGTTCCTGCCGTGGGGGCGCGGCAGCCGACGAGTCGGTCGGCTGCGAGCGAGTGGTCTAGATCCGCCAGCGAGACGTGCGGACGAGTGTCACGCGGCCGGTTCGTGCGCTTCGACGTCTGCGGGACGCGAGCCGGACGAGGGGGCTTCCCACCACCACGGAGAGGACGATGAGCACGGCCAGGGCCATCGCGCCGAGGGGAAGGTCCTCGGCCGACGAGGAGGCGTTGCGGACGATCGCGTCCGCCGCGCAGTCCTCGGACTCGAGGGGACCGTGGGGTCCATGCCGGTCCCCGGCGGCGGTCAACGCCGACGAGACGGCCGGCAAGGACACCGCCTTGTGTGTCTGCTCGGTCGCTCCGTGAACGACGGCGCACAGCATGAGCGCCATCAGCAGGGTGGCGCGGGCCGCCGAGACGAACCGGCGCCACCGGAATGAGCCGCACGGGGCCCGGGTGGCGTGTGCGGGCGTGCAGGAATGAGTCGGCACAAGTCCTCCGCGCGGCCGGCTCGCCCCCGAATTTCAGGACGGAGCGAGGCCGGGCATGGGTGGGGGCAGGACGGTCGACGAAACGTGACGACCCATCATGAGCATGGGCTACGGCACTCGTCGGGTGGTACCGGCCGAACCGGTGACGACCGGCGGACCGGATGAAGGACCGCGTGCTCCTAGACCTGCTGCACCACGGAGGCTGCTATCAGGGCCGCTGGTGAAGCCCCTTCGACGGGCCGGCTTGTGGCAGGCATACGCACCGCCGGGGACGCATCGGCACTGGTCGATTCGCGAACCCACGCCGCCGAGCAGGGCGCCACCAGTCCGGAACCCTGCTGAGGCTGCCCGGACAGGCACTGCTCGCCAGGATGTGACGGCGCTTGTCCACCACGGTGGTCGTCGGTTCCGGCGGCGATGACCGGTGCGGATCCGGCGGCCGCGTGAAGAACCCCGCCGGCCGGCGGTGCCGCAGGGGCCATCGCACTGGCGGAGAGGTGTCCATCGGCGCTCTCCGCGTGCCCGCCGTGCGTCATGAGGACGCCGAACAGAAGGACGGCCAGGGCCAGTACGCGCAGCAACGGACCCGCTCCGGGGCGGGTCCTGTCGATGCGCCGAGGCGGCCAAGCCGTAACCATGCCGTGATCGTAGCGGCTCGTCGGCGGTGCCCGACGGGCCGCCCTGCGACATCGGTTGAACCGGTCAGGTGAATGGCCGGTTTGCTGCGGCGCGCGCACCCTCGCACCTTCCAGGAGTGGCGGCCGGCTGAGAGGTGAGGGCCGCGCTGCCGGTTTGCGACAGGTTCCCACCCGCCTGATGCTGAATGCTGAGGCGGGCCGGCGGCCGGCCGCCGCAGCTGCGCCCCATGGGAGGCAAAGTGCCCAAGGTCCGCAAAGACATCAACTCGCTCACCGACGCGGAATTGAACGACTACATTCACGCGCTCAACATTCTGCGGCAGCGTTCGGAGGTGAACGAGGACGATCCGGCCGGATACGCGTTCCAGGCGTCTTTGCACAACGGTTCCGCGGGACCCTGCGAGCACGGCAGCGACCTCTTCCTGCCCTGGCACCGGGCGCATCTGCACTACTTCGAGAAGCTGCTCCAGGCGGCCGACCCGCCGCGCACGCAGAACGTCACCATTCCGTACTGGGACTGGATCAGCGTGCAGACCCCCGAAAAGTTCCCGCTCGCCTTCAAGAAGCCCGGACTGAAGGCCCCGCGCAGTTCAGCGGCCGCGTCGCTGCCGCCGAACACGCTTCAGATCGTCACGACGGAGACGGACCAGAAGGAGTTCGCCGGATATCCGAGCGGCGATCTCCTCGGCGACTCCGGACGCCTCGAAAGCGGTCCGCACGACACTATGCACAGTTTTTACATCGGCGGCGCGATGGCGAATCCCGAGACGGCGGCCGAGGACGCGATCTACTTCAGCTTCCACGCATTCATCGACCTGATGTGGGCGGAATGGCAGCACCGCAACGGAACACCGCCCCTGACGTCACCGGACCACGTACTGCGAGGTTTCACCTCGCAGCCCCGGAACAAGGTCTCCCACTTCATCAGGACCACGGAACTCGACTACGAGTACGAGTACACCGAACAGCTCAAAGCGGCATTCGCCGTTCCCGTGCCACCCTCGCTCCCGCTCAGGCTCCTGGCGACCGAACCGCTCACACCACTCGACGCGAACGCCGACCTCGTCACGGAGCTGCGCGACAAGGAGGTCGTACGACTCGGGTTCTCGGTGCCCGAGACCCGGGGGAAGCGACTGCTCGTGCGACTCGACGAGCTCAAGGTGCCGAACACCGGGAGCTACATGCTGCGCGGTTTCCTGCACCCCGCCGGCCTGCCGTTCCAGCCCGACGACAGTGAGTTCACCCGTCGGTTCGGGGCGGGTTACGTGACCCTGTGGCGCGCCCACCCGCACATGCACCACGACCACGACCACGGCGGTCCGCCCGTCTCCCACCACCCCGTCTCGCGCACGGCGCGCTTCGACGTGACGTCCACGCTGGACTCGTTGGGCGCGGACGGCGCCGACCTGGCGTTCACCCTGCAGTTCATCCCCGCGCCCAGCCCGACCGGCCTTCCCCCGCACCCCCTACCCCCGCTCGACGAGGTCGAGCTCAAAGAGGTTCGTATGGAGGTCTATTCCTGATGCGCACCCCTGTGTACGAGCTGCACATCCGGCCGATGTTCAGTGCGACCGACCGCGATCACATGATCCCTCACTCGATGAACCTCTGGGAGTACGACGACGTCGTCGAGCACGCCGAACACATCCTCGACCGCGTGGAGGGCGGGACCATGCCGCCCACCGCTCTCGGCGGGCCGTGGCCGCAGGAGTGGATCGACCTCTTCAGGCGCTGGAAGGAGGGCGGTTTCAAGCGCCTCGAGCTCGGTACGGCCCAGATCACGGTCACCCGCTCGCCCAGCGCGGTCACGGTCAAGGCCACCGGTACGTTTCCCGCACCGGGCTATCTGGGGTGGATTCAGCTCGAGAGCGAATCCGACACGGCCAAGACCTACGTCCTGTACTTCGAGCCGCCGGACGCCCCGGTGGCCGGTACCGCCGACGAGTTCGAGCTCAAGGAGCGCTACAGCTCCTCGGACACCCGGACCTTGTTCGTCCACGACAGCGCCGGCGTCCAGGAGCACTGATCACCCTGCTCCCGCGAAGGGACCGCCCTTCGACCCGCCCTTGGGCCGGCCCGCCGCTCATTCACTGCTCATCCGCCCCCGGCAGGATCGAGGAATCCCCACTCCCCGATGAGCAGCGAAAGGAGCGAAGCCATGACCCCGGTCATCGCCGGCTTCGATCATCACCGCGTCCCCGTCGCCGACGGCGTGTCCCTGTACACGGCCGTCGGCGGCTCCGGCCCGCCCGTCGTCCTGCTGCACGGCTTCCCGCAGACCCATCTGATGTGGCGCCATGTGGCCGCCGATCTCGCCGCGGACCACACGGTCATCTGCCCGGACCTGCGCGGCTACGGCGCCAGCGACAAGCCTGCGGAGACCGACGGGTCCGGCTACGCGAAGCGGACCATGGCCGCGGACATAGTGGCCCTGGCCCGCGCACTCGGACACGAGCGCTTCGCCCTGGCCGGGCACGATCGCGGGGCCCTGGTGGCGTTTCGCGCCGGACTCGACCACCCGGAGACGGCGACCCATCTGGCGTCTCTCGACGTGCTGCCGACCCTGGACATGTGGGACGTGATGCACGGCGTCACGGCCGCCGTCGGCTTCCACCTCTATCTGATGGCCCAGCCGCCGGGCCTGCCCGAACGCATGATCAGTGCCGACCCGGACGCCTTCTTCGGACACTTCCTCGACATCTGGACGGCCGACCGGCGGGCGATCCCGGACGAGGTGCGTGTCGCCTACCTGACGGCCTGCCGCGAGGCGGTGCCCTCGATCGTCGCCGACTACCGGGCCTCCGCCGGCGTCGACATCGAGCACGACCGGGCCGACCGGGAGGCGGGAAACACGCTGTGGATGCCGGTGAGCGTGCTGCAGCAGGACTGGGGCGCGGCGCTCGGCTTCGACGCGGCCGAGCTGTGGCGTGCCTGGGCACCGGATCTGCGGCACACGACCGTCACCTGCGGCCACTTCATGGCCGAGGAGGCGCCGGACGACCTCGCGAAGGAGCTGCGGGAGCTGTTCGCCCGCTGAGAGCGCGAACCGGAGCGCCCCGTCGCCTTCTGCTACCAGCGCCCCGGTTCGGTTCCGGTGACCGGCTCCGAGGGCTTGCCGTCCACCCCCACCGGTACGTCACCGGCGAGCATCACCCGGTGCATGACCCGGGGGAAGTCGAGGTGGGCGTTGTCACTGGGGGCGAGGTGGATGGTGGCCCGGTTGTCCCAGAAGGCCACGCTGCCGGGCTCCCAGCGGAAGCGGACCGTGTACTCGGGGCGCACCGCCTGCTCCAGCAGCATGTCGAGGATCGCCCGGCTCTCGGTACGTGAGAGCCCGGCGATCTGCTCGACGTAGTAGCCGTTGACGTAGAGCACCCGCTCCCCCGTCTCCGGATGGACGCGTACCAGGGGGTGCAGCGAGGCGACCTGATGGTCCAGCAGATGACGGACGTACGCGTCCTCGCCGGGCCGGGGCTGGTAGCCGACCCCGAGGCGGTGCTCGGCCCGCAGCCCGTCCACGAACTCCCGCACCGGCCCGGAGAGTCCGGCGTACGCGGCGGCGAGGTTGGACCAGGTCGTGTCGCCGCCGTACGGCGGTACGGTCTCGGCGCGCAGGATCGTCGCGGCGGGCGGGTCGATCCGGGCGCCGTGGTCGCAGTGCCAGCCCCGCAGCAGCGTGTGCCGGCGCCGCCGCAGCCACTCGTCGTGCTCCATGCCGAACTTCCCGCCCAGTTCCAGCCGGTCGGCGGTCGTCTCGATCTCGGGGAAGTCCGCCGGGGACGCGCTGCCGCGCCTGCGCAGGACGACCGGCTCCCCGAACCGGCGCGCGAAGCCCACATGCCCGGCGTGGTCCAGCCGTTGCCCCCGGAAGAACACGACCTTCCAGCGCAGCACCGCCGCCCGGATCGTGGCGACCACGGAGTCGTGCGGTTCACCGGACAGGTCGACGCCCGTGATCTCCGCGCCGATGTGCCCGGCGACCGGCTTCACCTCGATCCCCGCGACCTGCTCCGTCCCGTCCGCAGTGGCCCTGTCCCTCGTCATCCGCACGCTCCGTCGGTCGCCCGGACCGGCTCCGGTCCGAGCCGGTTCCAGGAAGATCGTGACAGCGTTGGGCCGACGTGGCGACAGGGCCTCGGCGGACGGGCACCCTGGTGGGCCGTCAGCACCCCTTCACAGCGAGAACTCCCGTATCACCACGTCCCGGAAGACCGCCGTGCCGTCGATCGTGAACAGGGCGAGCCCGGTGTCGATCAGATACGGGAAGACCTCCGAGGAGTGTGTGTACCGGCCGTCGTCCACGAACATCTCGACCGAAGTGCGGTCGACCAGGATGCGCAGCCGCACACTGCGGGCGGCCGGGTCGAACGGGCTGTGGCTCTCCTGCCACCGGCCGGACGCATCCGGGTTCATGGTGGGACGGCGGTTGAGGAAGGCGAAGTCGCCGTAGATCCCGGCGTCGACGTGGCGGCTGCCGTCCGGCGACCGGCGTAGTTGCAGGCCGGCGCCGGTGAGTTGGTCCCAGGTGATCTCGCAGGTCAATTCGTAGGCGATGCCCTGGTGGTCGAGCACTCGGGTGCCGGAGACCTCCAGATCGCCGAGGCTCACCGTGCGGGAGACGTGGTCGTCCAGCGCGGCGACCGGCTGTGAGGCCAGGTAGTACGCGCCGGAGGTGGAGCGCTTCAGCGTGATCTGCCGGACGATCGAGTCGGTGCCGTTGAAGCCGTCGCAGTCGATGGTGGGCGTGGTGTTCGCGTAGTCCCAGTTGTTCAGCCAGCCCATGGCGTAGCGGACCGACGGGTCGACGGAGCCGTCGCCGCGGTGCCTTTCGAAGGTGACGGCGGCGTACCAGTCCCAGCCGTGGTCGAGCCACTGCGGGGCGTCGGCGTCGGCGATGAAGGCCGTGCCGTCGAAGGAGCCCGTCCAGTACGCGTAGGTGTTCGGCAGCCCGGCTCCCTTGCCGTTCGCGCTGACACCGAGCACCCACTTCACGGTGCCGTCGTCGGCGGTGATGCGGAACAGATCCGGGCACTCCAGGACGCCGATACCGCCCTTGACGAAGCCGCTGACGTACGTCCAGGACTTCAGGTCGGTGGAGTCGTAGAAGCCCACTTTGTCGTTCTCGGCGAGCGTCATCACCCAACGGCCGCGCTCCTCGTCGCGGATCACCTTCGGGTCGCGGAAGTCCCGCACGCCCGGGTTCGGCAGCACGGGCTCGGTGCCGTGGTTGTGGAACGTACGGCCCCCGTCGGTCGAGTAGTACAGGTACTGCGCCTGCGTCACCTCGTCCGGCGCCATGGTGACGACGACGATCACCGCGCCCGCGCCGAAGCCCGCCGTGTCGTCCGTGTCGATCACCGCCGAGCCGGACCAGACGTCACCGTTGGGGGTCGTGTCCTTCGGGACGGCGATCCCGCGGTCCCTGAAGGTGACCAGGTCGGCCGTGGTGGCCAGGCGCCAGGCCGTACCGGCGGTGGTTCCCCCGGTGAAATAGTCCGGGTTGTACAGGTAGTAGTAGTGGTATTCGCCGTCGATCCAGACCGGGCGCTGCGGGTCGTTCTTCCACTGGTCGGGGACCGTGAAGTGGTACTCGGCGCGGTAGCTCGCGCAGGTGGCGGCTGTCTTCCGGGGTTTCGCGGCGGCCGGGGACGCGGTCGGCAGCAGCGCGGCCGAGGCCCCCGCGGCCGAGCCGGCGAGCAGGGCTCTCCTGGTCATCGCGGGCATCACACATCGTTCCTCTCGTCGGACGCGACAGGCGTCGGGAGGGCGGCTCATGTGGACCAGGACTTTGCGACCTAACTCGTTAAAGGTCAAGTGGTTCACGACTATTGACAGGGCCGTGACGGGCTTCCCATCATCTGGGGCATCACTACTCGACTAACACGAGTTAGGCCCGCTGCATGACCGACTCGCATCCCACCCGCCGCACACTGTTGCGGTACGGCGCCTACGGCGCGGGAGCCGCCGCGCTCGCCGGTACCGCCGCGAGCTGGGACCGGCTCACCGGAGCCGACATCCCCGGCCGCGACGACGGCTCGCTCGTCGTCGCCACGCTCGGCCCCGCCTACGGACCGGAGGCCGTCCGCACCCTCACCGAGGGCTTCAAGCAGGTCCACCCCGACATCAAGCTGCGGATCAACGCCGTTCAGGCCGTCGACTGGTCCGACTTCTTCGCGAAGATCCTCACCCAGATCGCGGCGGGCACGGCACCCGATCTGGTGTACGTCGCCACCGAGGGCGTCCAGCTGTTCGCGCAGCGCCTCGGCGTCCCGCTGGACGACTGGGTGAAGCGGGACGCCGAGGAGCTGCGCGAGTACTTCGCCGACGTTCACCCCTCGCTGGTGGAGTCGATGATGTACGAGGGGTCCCTGTACCAGCTGCCGGTCGAGTTCAACGCGGCCGACATGTACGTCAACAACCAGGTGCTGAAGCGCGCGGGTGCGGGCTTCCCCGCCGCCGACTGGACCCGCGACGACTTCACCGCGCTGCTGCGGGACATGAAGCAGGCCAGCGGCTCCCAGTTCACGCCGTACTTCTGGACCAACCGGCTGTGGGGCGGTGTGGTGCCCTGGCTGTTCGCCAACGACACCAACCTGCTCGCCGAGTCCAAGGCGCCCGGCGGCGCCTGGCTGTGGGACTCCTTCTATCCGGCCGCCGACCGGGCCGGGCGCGGAGGCGGCTTCCGGTGGACGACCCCGCAGGCCACCGACGCGCGCGTGGAGGAGGCGTACGACTATCTCGCCTCCCTCGTCCAGGAGGGCCTGTGCACCCGGCCCGAGGGCGGCAACGGCCAGAACCTGATCGGCGTGTTCTCCACCGGCCGGGTCGGCGTCACGCCCGCGGGCGGCTTCTGGGCCGGCGGTCTGCACCTGGCCGGAATGAAGGGAGACGCCTTCGACGTGCAGTACTTCCCGCGTTGGCGCACCCAGCGCATGCAGTTCGGCGCCGCCGGCTACGCGCTGCTGCGCACCTCGAAGCGGCAGGAGGAGGCCTGGGAGTTCATCAAGTACGCCGCCCGCCGGGACACCCTGATGCGGCTGTTCTCCACCAATCAGACCACCCCGGCGCGCCGCTCGATGCTCACGGCCGACCGGTACCGCGAGACCGGCCCGGACCACTGGCCGGTCTTCTACGACACCCTCGACAAGTTCCCCGACACCGGGCCGATCCCGGCGCCGCCGCAGGTCGCCGAGGTCGAGCAGGTGCTGCTCAAGCACACCGGTACCGCACTGGCCTCCCGGCGCTCGGTGGGTCCCGCGCTGCGCCGGATGCAGGGCGATCTGGAGAAGGCCATGGAGCGTGACGTATGACGAACACCCAGATACCGGCCGTACGGCCGCAGCCGCCGGCCGCTCCACCGGCCCCCGCACCCCGGCGCTCCGCCCGCGACCGCGGCACCCGGCTGCTGGCCACGCTGTTCCTGGCGCCCACGATCGTCGGCATCGTCGTCTTCACGGTCGTCCCGATCATCGGATCGGTGATCCTCAGCCTCTTCCACTGGAACGTCATCGACGACCCGAGCTTCGCCGGTGCCGCCAACTACCGTGAGGTCTTCACCGATTCGACCGTGCTGGTGTCCTTCGGCAACACGCTGGTGTTCATGGTGTTCGCGGTGGCGCTGCAGCTGATGATCGCTCTGGTGCTGGCCCTGGCGGTGAACGGGCGTATGCCGGTCTGGCTGCGCTCGGTGTTCCGGTCGGCGTTCTTCTTCCCGCTGGTGCTGTCGGCGGCGTCGATCTCGGTGGTGATGAAGTACCTGTTCAACCAGGACTTCGGCGTCGTGAACTGGCTGCTCGGACTGGTCGGGATCGCTCCGGTGCCCTGGCTGACGTCCGAGAACGCGGCGATGGCCACGGTGATCCTGGTCTACGTCTGGCAGCAGTTCGGGTTCTCGTTCCTGCTGTTCGTGGGCGGGCTGAACAACATCCCCAAGGAGATCCACGAGGCCGCCTCGATCGACGGCGCGACCGGGCCGCGCAAGCATCTGAGCATCACGCTGCCGCTGCTGTCACCCACGCTGCTGGTCGCGTCGGTGGTCGGCATCATCAACGCGCTCCAGGTCTTCGAACAGCCGTACGTCCTCACCAACGGCGGGCCGGGGGACGCCACCCGCACCGTGGTGATGGTCATCTACGAGAGCGCGTTCGAGCAGCTCCGCTTCGGCGCGGCCTCGGCGGTGGGCGTGCTGCTGTTCGTGCTGATCATGGCGGTCACCGCCCTCCAGTTCCGGCTCAGCCGGCGTTTCGTCCACTACCAGTGAGCCGGTGAGCCTCCCATGAGCCAAGCAACCCTCTCCCCGAGCCGCACCCGGCACTCCCTCGCGCCGTGGGCCCGGATCGCCGGGCTGGCCGTGTGCGCGCTGCTGACCCTGGGCCCGGTCATCTGGACCGTCTCCACATCGCTGCGCACCCCGGCCGAGGCATTCGACCTGCCGCCGAGCATCATCCCGACGAGCCCTTCGGCCGAGGCGTACCGCGGGGTCTTCGACCAGATCGACGTCTGGCTGCTCGCCCTGAACTCGACGCTGGTGACCGCGTTGATCGCGGTGGGCCAGATGATCACGGCCGGCCTGGCCGGATATGCCTTCGCCCGCCTCGAATTCCGGTTCAAGAAGCCGCTGTTCGGGCTGGTCCTGGCGACCATGATGGTGCCGTTGCAGGTCACGATCGTGCCGGTGTTCCTGGTGCTGAAGTCGATGGGCCTGACCGACACCCTGCTCGGTCTGATCATCCCGGCCTTCCCGACCGCGTTCGGGACCTTCCTGATGCGCCAGTACTTCCTGGGCATGCCCAAGGACCTGGGCGAGGCGGCGATGCTGGACGGCTGCGGGCCCTGGCGGATCTTCCGGTCCGTGTACGCCCCGCTGGCCGCGCCCGGCCTCGCGATCGTGGGGGTACTGGCCTTCAACTACCACTGGAACGAGTTCTTCCGCCCGCTCATCCTGGAGACCTCCGGCCAGAACTACACCCTTCCGCTGGGGCTGGTCTCCCTTCAGGGCAACCTGGGCACCGGCTCCATCTCGGTGGTGCTCGCCGGTGTCGTCCTCTCCATGATCCCCGCCGTCGCCGTGTTCGTCGTCGGTCAGCGCCCTCTCCGCGAGGGCATCACGTCCGCAGGAGTCAACCGTTGAGCCTCGCAGCTCGGTCCACGGACCCCGGCGCCCCGCACTTCCGGGTCCGTCCCCCCGCCAACTGGATCAACGACCCGAACGGGCCCTTCCGTTGGCGGGGCCGCCATCACCTCTTCTACCAGCACAACCCCGACGCCCCCGTGCACGAGAACGTCCACTGGGGTCATGTCTCCAGCCCCGACCTCGTCCACTGGGAACACCATCCGATCGCGCTCACCCCGACCCCCGGCGGCCCCGACGAGGCGGGCTGCTGGTCGGGCTGCGTGGTCGACGACGACGGCGTGCCGACGGCCGTCTACACGGGCGTCGACCGGCACCACACCGGGCTCGGCTCGATCTGTCTGGCGCGGGCTTTGATGCCGCGGGACGAGACGCTCACCGACTGGCGGCCCCTGCCCACACCGGTCGTGACCGGCCCGCCGGCCGGACTCGATGTGGTGATGTTCCGCGACCCGTACGTCTTCAGAAGCGGCGGCCGGCGCTGGGCCCTGGTCGGCGCCGGGCACGCGGACGGCACACCGTCGGTACTGCTGTACGACTGCGACGACCTGGCCGACTGGCGGTTCGCCGGGGTGCTCCTCGACGGTGACGACCCGGTGGCCGCGGAGGTCCTCGGCGACAAGGCGGTGGGCTGGGAGTGCCCTCAGCTCTTCGAGACGGCGGGCGGGGAATGGGTGCTGGTGCTGTCGCTCTGGGACGGAAACCCCTGTGCCACCGGATATCTGACGGGTCATCTGCGACCCGAGGGTGAAAGCGAGTTGCGCTTCGAGCCACGTACCGGCGGACGGCTGGACCACGGCCGTGACTTCTACGCGCCCGCCGTACTCCAGGAGCCCGACCGGACTTTGCTGTGGGGTTGGTCGTGGGAGGCCCGTGAGCAGGAGGAGGTCGATCGCGCGGGATGGGCCGGAGTGCTGACCGCCCCGCGTGTCGTGGACGTCCACCCCGACGGTTCCCTGCGTGTCGTACCGGCGCGGGAGCTCGAACTGCTGCGTGCCGCCGAGCCGTTCGCCACGGGGAGGGCACGTCGTGCCGCACTGCCGGAGGCGTACGACCTGACCGTGACCACAGCCGGCCGCACCACCGTGAGTCTGCTGCGGTCCGCCTCGGGTGCTGAGCTGACCGTGCTGCTGGACCCGGACGAGGGCACCGTGACGCTCGACCGCGGTGACTGGCGCCGGACACGGCCCGAGAGGCCGGCGCCGATCGTGGTGCGGGCGCCGGCCGGTGAGGTGCGGATCCTCGTCGACGGATCGCTGTTCGAGCTGTTCGTCGGCGACCGGGCGATGCTCACCGAGCGGATCTACCGGCGGCCGGACGATGTCGCCGAACTCGTCGTGACCGGCGCCGCGGCCACGGTCACCGGCTGGGAGCTGGTCCCACCGACGCCCGGCTGATCACCGGGCAGGCCAGGCGCCGTACCGTCGCGGGCGGCGTCCGGCCCGTGTCGATGGCGTCCAGGAGCAGGCGCGCGGCGGCGTCACCCATCTCCCGGTGCGGCAGCGCGACGCTGGTGAGCGGCGGGTTGAGGAACTCCGCCATGTGCTCCTGGTCGTCGTAGCCGACCACCGACAGCTCGGCGGGAACGGCGATGCCGAGCCGGGTCGCTGCGTGCAGGGCACCCGAAGCGACGCGGTCGTTGTAGCAGAAGATCCCGGTGGGGCGCCGGTCGGCGGGGACGCCGTCGAGGACGCGCATCGCGCCCTCGTAGCCCCCGCTGATCTCGCCCCCGGTCCGCACGACCCACTCTTTGGGGACGGTGATGCCCTCAGCCCGAAGCGCGTCCCGGAAGCCCCGCAGCCGGTCGACGGAGGCGATGTCTTCCTGGCCGCCGACCATCGCGACCCTGTGGTGCCCCTGGTCCAGCAGCAGCCGGGCGGCCGTGCGACCGCCCGCGCGCTCGGCGGGGATGACGGCGGGCAGGGAGTCGTCCTCGGGCAGGCAGTTGGCGAGCACGGAGTGGGTGCGGTGCAGGCCCTCCGGGACTCGGACCCGGCGCAGCGACATGGCGGCGTAGATGATGCCGTCCACCCGCCGGTCGAGGAGTTCGGCGACGGCCGCGTCCTCCTTGGCCGGGTCGCCGCCGGAGTCGATGGTGAGCACGAGGTGCTCGCTGGCCCAGGCGGTCTCCATGGCGCCGCGCAGCAGCCGGCCCGCGAAGGGCGAGGTGGCGATCTCGTCGGTGACCAGGCCGATCACGGCCGTACGGCGGCGGCGCAGACCGCGGGCGACGGGGTCCGGGCGATAGCCCAGCTCGGTGGCGGCGCGGCGGATGCGCTCCTGGGTGGCGGGCGAGAGGTTGCCTTCGGCGCGGCCGTTGAAGACGAAGGAGACGGCCGTGTGCGACACCCCGGCCAGCCGGGCGACGTCGCGCGACGTGGGACGTCCGGGTCCCGCCGGCCGCTTCTCCTCGGTGCCGCCCATGCCGTCCGCCGCCCTCATCCCCACCCGCCCGGTTGATCAATCCTCACCCTATCCGTGACGCTGGTGGTACGGCACAGTCGAGGGAAGGTCCCACAGTGATCGGCATTCCGCTGCACACGCTCAACGACGGTACGACGATCCCCGGCATCGGTCTGGGTACCTGGCCGATGGACGACGCCCAGGCGGAACAGGCGGTGGCGGACGACCTGGAGCTGGGCTACCGCCTGGTCGACACGGCGACCAACTACCGCAACGAGACGGGGGTGGGCCGGGGCGTCGCCCGCGGCGGCGTTCCGCGCGAGGAGGTCGTCGTCACGACGAAGCTCCCGGGCCGGCACCACGGCTACGAGGAGACCCTCGCCTCCTTCGAGGAGTCCCGGAGCCGTCTGGGCCTCGAATACGTCGACCTGTATCTGATCCACTGGCCGCTCCCCCGTGTCGACAAATACGTCGACTCCTGGCGGGCCATGATCAAGCTCCGCGAGGACGGGCTGGTCAGGTCGATCGGCGTCTCCAACTTCACGCCCCAGCACATCGAGCGGCTGGAGAAGGAGACCGGCGTCCTGCCCTCCGTCAACCAGATCGAGCTGCATCCGCTGTTCCCTCAGGACGAGCTGCGCGCCTTCCACACCGGCAAGGACATCGTCACCGAGAGCTGGAGCCCGCTGGGACGCGGCTCCAGCCTCCTGGAGGACCCGGTCGTCAAGGGCATCGCCGACGCCCTCGGGGTGACTCCCGGCCAGATCGTCCTGCGCTGGCACACCCAGCTGGGCGCCCTGCCCATCCCGAAGTCCGGGAACCCGCAGCGGCAGCGCGAGAACCTCGACGTCCACGGCTTCACCCTGGACGCCACCCAGATGGCCGCCGTGGCCGACCGGACCCATCGCCGGCTGGGCGGGGACCCCGAGGTGCACGAGGAGTTCTGAGCGGGAGTCGCGGGTGCCCTCGCGGGGTACCCGGGGCGCTCGGGAAGGAGGCGCTCGTGGGTGAGAAGGACCAGCTGCGGGAGTATCACGGCAAGCGTGACTTCGGTCGGACGCGTGAGCCGGAGGGGCGCTCGGCCGCCGCCGGTGAGGAGCCCCGGTTCGTGGTGCAGATCCATGACGCAAGGACCCTGCACTTCGACTTCCGGCTCCAGGTGGACGACGTACTGAAGTCCTGGTCGGTGCCGAAAGGACCCTCCGACGATCCCCACGACAAGCGGCTCGCGATGCCCACCGAGGATCATCCGCTGGAGTACGAGGACTTCGAGGGTGTGATCCCGAAGGGCGAGTACGGCGGCGGCACGGTGATCGTCTGGGACAACGGCACGTACGAGCCGCTCAGTCATGACCGCAAGGGCAGGCCGGTCGACTTCGGCGAGTCGCTGGAGGGCGGTCATGCCACGTTCCGGCTGAGCGGGTCGAAGCTGCACGGCGAGTACGCCCTCACCCGGATCCGCGGCGGGCAGGACGACCGGGAGGCGTGGCTGCTCGTGAAGACCGGCAAGGGGCGGGCCCGCGCGCACGGCACCCCCGATCCGTACCGGGCCCGTTCGGTCCGGACCGGCCGCACCCTCGCCCAGGTCGCCGCGGACGGCGACGAGGGCTGAACGGTGGCGACCGGACTGCTGGCCACGCTCCCCGACGAGCAGCGGCGGCTGCTGCGGACGGCCCGCCCCGGGGCGGATCCGGCCGCGCAGCCGATGCTGGCCACGCTGAGCGACCGGCGTGACTTCTCGGGCGAGGACTGGATCTTCGAACGGAAGCTGGACGGGGTGCGGGTTCTGGCGGTGCGTGCGGGCGCCCGTACCTCGCTGCTGTCCCGCTCCGGCCGGCGGATCGACGCCACGTACCCGGAGGTCGTGGACGCGCTCGGCGAGCAGTCGTGTCAGGACTTCACCGTCGACGGGGAGATGGTCGCGTTCTCGCGGGGCCGCACCGACTTCTCCTGGCTCCAGCAGCGGATGGGACTGACCAGGCGGCAGGACGTGGAGGCGAGCGGTGTCGCGGTGACGTACTACGTCTTCGACCTGCTCAGGCTGGACGGGCAGGACATCACGCGACTGCCGCTGAGGGTCCGCAAGTCCCTGCTGCGGCGGGCGCTGGCCTACCGCACACCGCTGCGGATGTCGGCCCACCGCAACGAGGGCGGGGCCGACCTCCTGGCCGACGCCTGCGCCCGGGGCTGGGAGGGCCTGATCGCCAAGCGGGCCGACGGGGACTACCAGCCGCGCCGGTCCCGGGACTGGCTCAAACTCAAGTGCGCTCAGGGGCAGGAGTTCGTCGTCGGCGGGTTCACCGAGCCGGCCGGGAGCCGGGTGGGGCTCGGTGCGCTGCTGCTCGGCTACCACGAGGCCGGGGGGCTGCGGTACGCGGGCAAGGTCGGCACCGGCTTCGACCGGGGCACGCTGCTGGAACTGCGGGAGCGCCTGGACGGGATGCGGGTGGCGCGGTCGCCGTTCGACGGGCCGGTGCGTCAGGCGGGCGCGCGATGGGCGAGGCCGGAGCTGGTCGCGCAGATCGACTTCACCGAGTGGACGCGTGACGGCCTGCTGCGGCATCCGCGCTACCTGGGGCTGCGGGACGACAAGGCGGCCGAGGAGGTCGTACGGGAACGGCCTGCGGGGAGGGCCTGAGCCCGGACGCGTCCGGCGTCCGGTGATTTCAGCGGATCTTGTGGTTCCGCCCCCAACTGCCGTTCCCCGCCTCTATGTTCACGGCGACAGCCGCTCTCGCCCCAGGAGGCTCCTCGAATGCGCTCCGCGCTCCGCACCGCCGTCACCGGCGCCGTGGCCGCCGCCACCGTCCTCGTCGCCGCGCCCGCCCAGGCGACTCCGCCCGGGCCGGGTGTCAGCGCCCGGACGATCAGTCAGAAGACGGTGGGCGACACCGACTACATCCTTCGCGAGATCACCATTCCGCCGGGTCAGGCCACCGGCTGGCACTACCACGACGGCCCGCTGTACGCCTTCGCCCAGCAGGGCACGCTGAGCCACTACGACTCCACCTGCGCCTCCGACGGCGTCTACCCGAAGGGGAGCTTCATCCAGGAGCCGGCCGGGCCCGGGAATGTGCACATAGGCCGCAACGAAGGCGCCACGCCGGTCGTCCTCGACGTGCTCTATGTCCTGCCGCACGGCGCGCCGTTCTCAGAGGACGCGCCGAACCCGGGCTGTTCGTTCGAGTGATCACACCGGCGGCAGCGGCTGTTCGGCCCAGATCGTCTTGCCGCTGCCGGTCTGCCGGCTGCCCCAGCGCCGGGTGAGCTGGGCGACCAGCAGCAGCCCGCGCCCGCCTTCGTCGTAGGCGTGGGCCCGGCGCAGATGCGGGGAGGTCGAACTGCCGTCGGACACCTCGCAGATGAGGGTGCGGTCGCGGATCAGCCGGAGCTGGATGGGCGGTGCGCCGTAGCGGATGGCGTTGGTGACGAGTTCACTGACGACGAGTTCGGTGACGAAGGCCGCCTCGTCCAGCCCCCACGCGGTCAGCTGCTCCGTGGCCGCCTGCCGGCTGACCGCCACATGTTCGGGGTCGGGCGCCACGTCCCAGGTGGCGATGCGGTCGGCGCCCAGGGCCCTGGTGCGGGCCAGCAGCAGAGCCACGTCGTCGCTGGGGTCCTCCGGCAGGACGGCCTTGAGCACTCCGTCGCACAGCGCGTCGAGGGTCTCGGCGGGCGCGGTCAGCGCGCGGCACAGTTCGGCGGTGGAGTGGTCGATGTCGCGGTCGCGGTCCTCGATCAGACCGTCCGTGTACAGGGCGACCAGGGCGCCCTCCGGCAGCTGCACCTCCATGGCCTCGAAGGGCAGTCCCCCGACCCCGAGGGGCGGCCCGGCGTTCATCTCGACGACCCGGGCGGTGCCGTCGGGCAGGACGACGGCCGGCGGCGGATGGCCGGCGGCGGCGAGGCTGAGGCATCGGCTGACGGGGTCGTAGACGGAGTAGAGGCAGGTGGCGCCCAGTTCGGCGACCTCGTCGGAGTCGTCCCCGGCCAGATGGGTGACGAGGTCGTCGAGGTGGGTGAGGAGTTCATCGGGCGGCAGGTCCACGTCGGCGAGGGTGCGCACGGCCGTGCAGAGGCGGCCCATGGTGGCCGACGACGGGATGCCGTGTCCGACGACGTCGCCGACGACGAGGGCGACCCGGCTGCCGGACAGCGGAATCACGTCGAACCAGTCGCCGCCGATGCCGGCCTGCGATCCGGAGGGCCGGTAGCGGTGGGCCACTTCGACGGCCGCCTGTCCGGACAGTCCCCGGGGCAGCAGATTGTGCTGGAGGGCCAGCGCGGTGGTGCGTTCCCGGGCGAAGCGGCGGGAGTTGTCGATGCAGACGGCGGCCCGGCTGGCGAGTTCCTCGGCGAAGACGGCGTCGTCATCGACGTAGTCGTCGGACTGTCTGATACGGACGACGACCGCGACGCCGAGCGTGGTGCCACGGGCCCGCAACGGCACCGCCATCATCGAGTGGGCACCCACGCGGTGGCGGCGGCCCTGCGGGGCCCGGGCGTTGCGTTCCGCGATCCACCGCATGAACGCCGGCTCGCCCGCCTGGCTCTGGATGACCCGGCTTTCCAGGATCGCCCGCGCCGGCGGCGAGAAGGGCGGGTAGTAGTCCACCTCGCCCAGGTGCACGGCCGCCTCCGGGGTGCCCTCGCTGCCGGAGCCGTGGGCGATCCGGCGCATGGCGATGTCGGTGCCGGACAGCGCGGGGGGTTCCTCCGAGTCCAGGACCCAGTCGAACAGGTCCACGCTGGCGAAGTCGGCGAACCGGGGTACCACGACCCCGATCAGCTCCTCGGCGGTGCGCACCACGTCCAGGGTGGTGCCGATGGCCGCGGCGGCCTCGTTCAGCAGGGCCAGCCGCTGCCGCGCCCAGTACTGGTCGGAGCTGTCGAACGCCGCGAGGGCCGTGCCCACGACAGCGCCGGCGGTGTCCCGGACCGGCCACATCTCGATGCTCCAGGCGTGCTCCCGGTTCAGGGCCGGGGCTCCGGTGAAGCTCTCGTAGCGGATCGGCCGGCCCGTCTCGGCGACCTGGCGCACATGCCAGTGGAAGCCGCGGCTGTGCTCGGCGTCCTCCACGGTGTCCGGGAAGTGCCGGCCGATCAGGACGTCCTCGGGTACGCCCATCACGTGGCAGGCGACGTCGTTGAGCCGCAGATAGCGCTGCTCGGTGTCGAACACCGACATCGACATCGACGCCTGCTGGAAGGCCCGCTCGCCCAGATCCGAATCCGGTCCGCCCGCGGGTTCGCCGGTGACCATGTAGCCGTCGGATGCGCCGTCCTCGCCCAGCACGGCGTGCGCCCGCAGGGTCAGGGGCACCCGTGAGCCGTCGCGGTGGCGCAGGACGGCGGTGCCGGTCAGGGCGGCCACGGCCGCGGGCGGCGGTTCCTCGGCGAGAAGGTCCCGCGCGGGCCGTCCGACGACCTCCTCGGCGGTGCGGCCGGTCAGCCGCCGGGCACCCTCACTCCACCCCTTCACCACACCCTGGGCATCGAGGATCACCGCGGCGGAGACGCGCTCCATGTCGTCCAGCATGAGTCCTCGGCCGCACCGCATCAACCGCGCCGCCCGGGCGGTCACCCCGGTGCCGTCACGGCGCTCGCGCCCGCCGCGGCCCGGGGTGACCGTCCGCTCACTTGCGCAGCGCGGCGAGGGCCCGGTCGGCGTGGGTGTTCATCCGCAGTTCGCTGCGGACGACCTCAAGGACGGTGCGGTCCTGCCCGATCACGAAGGTGGCCCGTTTGGTGGGGGCCAGCGAGAAGCCGCGCGTCACCCCGAACAGCTCGCGGATCTTGCCGTCCGCGTCGGACAGCAGCGGCATGCCGAGGGTGTGACGGTCGGCGAACTGCTGCTGGCGTTCGACCGCGTCCCCGCTGATGCCGACGGGCCGTGCGCCGACGGCGGCGAACTCGGCGGCGAGATCACGGAAGTGGCAGGCCTCCGCGGTGCAGCCGGGGCTCAGGGCGGCGGGGTAGAAGAAGAGCACCACCGGTCCCTCGGCGAGCAGCTCGGTGAGAGCGCGGACGGTGCCGGTCTCGTCCGGCAGCTCGAAGTCCTCGACCTTGTCGCCGGCCTTCAGCTGTGCGCTCATGCCCGGCCCTCCGTGTTCTTCGCGACGCTTCGGGCCCACAGCACGAGGGGGATCTGCAACGGCAGCCGGCCGATGGCGGCTGCCTTCTGGGGGGCCGGGCGGTGCCGCCAGTCGACGGCCATCTTCACGTTCGCGGGGAGCACACCGACGAAGAAGGCGGCCGAGGCCAGCGCGGCGGCCTTGCGGGTGCGCGGCAGCGCGACTCCGGCGGCCAGGGCGAGCTCGACGACGCCACTGGCATACGTCCAGGTCCGGGGCTTCCCGGGCAGGGCGCTCGGCACGATCGCGTCGTACTGGCGTGGGGCGGCGAGGTGAGTGACCCCGGCCGCGGCCAGCAGGCCGGCGAGCAGCAGGGGCGAGCGTTCGGACCGGGGCACGGATCCTCCTTGGATGGCCTGCCGCCGGATGCTACCGGAGGGTAGATCCCGGTCCGCCATCCGCCCCCGCCCGTTCATCCGCCCTGGTGCGTACGGCGGTTGTGGGTTCCCGGGGTGTATCCGAAGGAGCGGCGGAAGACGTCGATGAAGGCGCTCGCGGAGGACCAGCCGCAGCGGTGGGCGACCGTGGTGACGGGGGTGTCCTCGGCGAGCAGACGCAGCGCGTGGTAGAGGCGCGACTGGGTCCGCCACTGCGGGAAGGTCATGCCGAACTCGCCGCGGAAGAGCCGGCTGAGGGTGCGCTCGCCGACCCCGGTCGCGGCGCCGAGCGCGGCGAGGGTGCGCGGGTCGGCCGGGTCGGCGTGGACGAGCGCGCAGACCGCGGCGAGGCGTGGATCCGTGGCCGTGGGCAGCCGCAGGGGCTCCTGGGGCGAGGCGCGCAACTGGTCGCGCAGCACGGCGAGCAGGCGGCGGCGCTCGGGGCCGTCGTCGTCGGGGTCGCGGGTGTAGGCGAGGATCAGCTCACGCAGGAGCGGGCCTACGGCGAGCACGGTGGGGGCGTCCAGGCCGAGCGAAGCGAGATGGGGGTACCCCCGGACGGAGTCCGGGGGAGGGTCGTCGTCGGCGGGCAGGCCGACCAGGTACAGATCGAGCTGGCCGTGGGCGCGATGCGCGTGCGCGGTGCCCGCGGGGACCCAGATGGCGCGGTTGCCGGGCGCGAACCAGGTGCCGGCGTCGGTGGTGACGGCGAGGACGCCGGAGCCCGCGTAGACGATCTGGTGGTCGTCGTGCCGGTGGGCGTCGATGCGTTCCCCGGCGGCCAGGACCTTGGCGCGGGTCGGTGCAGTCAGGGTGTGGCGGATGTTCGACACACTTCGGCAGGTTATCGGAAGCGGGACAGGGTTGCGGATGGCGACGATCGCAGGGTGACCGAGAAACACAGCCGAGCGATCACCCTGATGTCCCTGGGCCATGCCTGTGTCGACGTGTACCAAGGTGCCGTCGCGGCCCTCGTCCCCTACTTCGTCGCCGAGCGCGCCTACAGCTATGCCGCGGCCTCCGGTGTCGTCCTCGCCGCGTCCTTGCTGTCGTCGGTGGTGCAGCCGCTGTTCGGGGCGCTCACCGACCGGTGGGCGATGCCCTGGCTGCTGCCGCTGAGCGCGCTGACCGGCGGCGCGGGGGTGGCGCTCAGTGGTGTCACCGGGTCCTACGCGCTCACGCTGGCGGTGGTGGCCGTGTCCGGTATCGGGGTCGCCGCCTACCACCCGGAGGCGGCCCGCGCGGCCCGAGCCGCCTCGCGGGGCAGTCATACGGCGATGGGCTGGTTCTCCCTCGGCGGCAACGTCGGTTTCGCCCTCGCGCCGCTGCTGGTGGCGGCGGTGGTCGCCACCGGCGGACTCGGCGCCTCTCCCCTGCTGTTCGTGCCGGCCGTCGTGGGAGCGGCCCTGTGTGCGGCGGCGGTGCGTTCGGCCGCGGGCCGTGGCGCGGCCGAACGTGAGGGCGAGGGCGTCGGCACCGACGACTGGCCGTCGTTCCTGCGCCTTTCCGGCGCGATCATGTGCCGGTCGGTCGTGTTCGTAGGCCTGAGCGCCTTCGTCTCGCTGTACGTGCGTCAGCGGACCGGCGGCGGGGAGATGGCCGGCACGGCCGCGCTGGGCGTGCTCTACGCGGGCGGCGCGGTGGGCACCGTGACCGGAGGCCGGCTCGCCGAGCGGTACGGGCGGCTCGCGGTCGTACGTCAGGCGTACACGCTGTCGGTGCTCGCGGTGGCCGGAGTGGTGCTCGTACCGGGGCCGTCGGTGTATCTGTTCGTCGCGCTGACGTCGGCCGGTCTGTATGTCCCGTTCTCGCTGCACGTCACGCTCGGCCAGGACTACCTGCCCCGGCGGGTGGGCACCGCGAGCGGAGTGACGCTGGGGCTGGCCGTGAGTGTGGGCGGGCTGGCCGCGCCGGCCGTCGGCGCGCTGGCCGACGCCACCTCGCTGCGGACGGCGCTGGTCCCGCTCATCGTCCTGCCCGCACTGGGGCGGCTGCTGCTGTGCGGGCTGCGGGAGCCGGCCTCGCCCGGACGGGCCGCGCCCGCTCCCGGCCCGTCCGATCGGCGCTCTCGCACGGCCTCCGCGTGAGCGTCCGGTTCAGGCGGTTCCGGACGGTGCCGTCGGCTGCCGTTCGCCGTCCTCGTCGACGGCGTGGCTGAGGAAGTCGTCGACCATGCGGTGGAAGAGGGTGGCCAGCTGACGCAGTTCCTCGGGTGTCCAGTCGGCCAGGGCGAGCTGCATGCCCCGGGCGCCGGCGTCCCGGACCCGGGCGATGGCCTGACCGCCGGCCTCGGTGAGCTCGATGCGCTGGGCCCGGCGGTCCTGGGGGTCCGGGACGCGGGTGACGTAGCCGGACTTCTGCAACTGCTGCACCGTGCGCGTGACGTGCGAGGCCTCCACACCGAGCCGCCCGGCCAGCTCCCCGGGGCGCAGCGGCTCCGAGTCGGCGACCTGACGCAGCAGCGCCACTGCGGCCCGGTCCAGCGGCACGCCGGCCAGCGTCATCAGCCGGTCGTGCTGCCGGGCCCGCGTACTCAGATAGGTGATGCGGGTGAGCGCACGCTCGATCTCGACCACTTCCGGGGACGCGGGCGTGTCGGGGAGTTCGGGGAGTGGTGGTGTGGACATGCCGCCACTTTAACATCTCATTGCGTAACTCAATTAATTTGCGATGGCATCGACCCCCACCACCTCCCGCCAGCTCACGCCGGACGCGATGGCCTGCCGCCACCGCCGGATCGCCTTGGGCGGCATGCCCACCGCGAGGGCGCCGGTCACGCGGTCTCCGGCACGGTAGGCGGCCACGAACCGGCCATCGGTCAAGTCGCCCTCCACCACGGAGACTTCGTCGTGGCCGCGCAGATATCCGTACGCCTGGACCTTCATGTCGTACTGGTCGGACCAGAAGTACGGCACCTGCGCGAATGGCTTGCGGGCGTCGGGGCGAAGGAGGTTGCGGGCGGCCGCCATGCCCTGTTCGGCGGCGTTGGTGCGGTGCTCGATCCGCATGGACCGCCCGAACAGCGGGTTGTACCACCGGGCGACGTCCCCTGCGGCGTACACGTTCCGCGCCGCCTCACAGTACTCGTCGCACACCACGCCGTCGCCGACGGTGAGCCCGCTGCCGGCGAGCCAGTCGGTGTTGGGCAGCGAGCCGACCGCGACCAACACCTCGTCGGCCTCGACGAGTTCACCGTCGGCGAGCCGCACCCCGCCCTCGACCGCCTCGGTGACGGTGGCCCCGCAGCGCAGGTCGATCCCCCGCTCCAGGTGAGCGCGTGTCAGCACCTCGCCGACCTCGGTCCCGACGGCGTGGGCCAGCGGCACCGGGGCGGGTTCGAGAAGGGTCACCTCGCAGCCCAGCCGCCAGGCGACGGCGGCGGCCTCGGCCCCGAGGAACCCGGCGCCGACCACCGCCAGCCGCGTGCCCGGCGTCAGCCGGTCCCGCAGCCGCACCGCGTCGTCCAGGGTGCGCAGCACATGCCCGCCCACGCCGGGCAGTCTGCGCGGCCGTACCCCGGTGGCCACGATCAGAGCGTCGTACGGCACCGTCGAGCCGTCGGCCGACTCGACCGTGCCGTCGGCGAGTCGCAGGCCCGTGGCGGGCACGCCGAGTCGTAGGTCGAGGCCGAGCCCGGACAGGTCGTCCGGGGTGCGCAGGGCCAGGCGTTCGGGTTCCCATGCGCCGGACAGCAGTTGCTTGGACAGGGGCGGGCGGTCGTACGGGACGAGCGGTTCGTCTCCGACGAGGGTGAGGGCGCCGTCGTAGCCCTCGCGGCGGAGCGTCTCGGCCGCCGCGAGTCCGGCGGCCGAGGCACCCACGACGACGACTCGCCTCACCGGTCGACCAGCCGGATCGCGGCGGCCGGGCAGATCGCCACGGCTTCCCGCACGCCGTCGAGATGTTCGGCGGCGGGCTGCTCGTCGAGCAGGATCGCGATGCCGTCGTCGTCCTGGTCGAAGACGTCCATCGCGGCGAGCACGCACTGCCCGGACGCGACGCACTTGTCGGCCTCCAGCTCCACCTTCATGATCGGGTTCCCCTCCTAAGACTTGGGTGTTGCGGGGTGGTGGGGAGCGGTCACCAGGACACGGGCAGTGCGTGGACGCCGTAGATGAACGCGTCGGTCTTGAACCGGACGTCCTCCAGCGCACAGGCGAGTTTCAGCGTCGGGATGCGCCGGTAGAGGGTGCCGTAGACGACCTGCAGCTCCATCCGGGCCAGCGGCTGGCCCAGGCACTGGTGGACGCCGAAGCCGAAGGCGACGTGGCGGCGGGCGTCGCGGGTGAGGTCGAGGCGGTCGGGGTCGGTGAAGACCTCGGGGTCGCGGTTGCCGATCTCATTGACCATGATCACGCCTTCGCCGGCCTTGATCACGCGGCCCGCGATCTCGATGTCCTCGGTCACGGCCCGCCGTCGGCCGAGGTGCGTGATGTGCAGATAGCGCAGGAGTTCTTCGACGGCCCCGGCTACGAACCTCGGGTCGTCGGTCTCGCGCAGCAGGGCCAGTTGGCCGGGGTTCCGGAGCAGGGCCAGGGTGCCCAGCGCGATCATGTTCGCGGTGGTCTCGTGCCCGGCGATCAGCAGGAGCAGGGCCATCTCGGTCGCCTGCTGATGGGTCAGTTCGCCGGCGGTGATGCGCGCGGCGATGCCGGAGAGCAGGTCGTCCTTGGGATCGGCGAGACGCCTGCCCAGGAGGCCGGCGAGATAGCCCGCGACCTCACGGCTCGCCGCGCCCCGCTCCTCGGGCGTGGCGGTCGTTCGGACCATGGTCCTGGTGTTCTCCTGGAAGAACTCGTGCTCCTCGTACGGCACGCCCAGCAGCTCGCAGATGACCAGCGAGGGGATCGGCAGGGCGAACACGTCCACCAGGTCCACCGGGGCGGGTCCGGCCAGCATGTCGTCGATCAAACCGTCCACGATGCGCTGCACGGCCGGCCGCAGGGCCTCGACCTTCTTGACGGCGAACGGCGCCGTCACCATCCGGCGCAGCCGGGCGTGTTCGGGGTCGTCCATCATGATGAAGCTGAGCTTGCCCTCACCGCCCTCGGGGCTGGCCTTGGTGGGGTAGCCGGGCCGGTCGGTGTCGGCGCTGACGCGCGGGTCGCCCAGCAGGGCCCGCTGCTCGGCGTACCGGGTCACGAGCCAGGACTCACTGCCGTCCCACAGCCGCACCTTGGTCAGCGGGCCCTCTTCCTGGAGGTCCTTCAGCGCGGGCGGCGGGTCGAAGGGGCAGCGGGACTCCCTGGGCATGGGGAACTCGGGGACGTCGTCCCGTGGTTGGGGCGTGGCGTCGGTCAGGATCTCGGCCATGGCTCACCTCGGATGTGGGGGGCGGTGTCGATGAGCACATGCAAACAGAGGGGTCTGACGCCTTCCGGTCAGTTTCCTGACAGAAGACTGACGTGGCTCAGATCACAGGGCCGCTCTCAACTGCCGTCTCCGCCAGGCGAATTCGGGTCGGCCCGGCCCAGCCAGTACCCGAAGCCCCGCCGGGTGTGGATCAGCGCCGGCGCTTCCCGGTCGACCTTGCGGCGCAGCCGGGAGACGAGCTGCTCGATGGCGTTGTCGCCGCGATGGTCGCCCCAGACGTAGCGGCCGATCTGCTCCTTGGACAGCACCCGGTGCGCGTTGACCAGGAGATGGCGCAGCAGCCGGTACTCCGCGGGCGTGAGATCGAGCGCCCGCGTGCCACGGTGTGCGCGGCAGACGGTGTCGTCCAGCACGAGGTCGCCGTAGTGCAGCGGAGTGCTCCTGGGCGGGCCGGTGCGGGCGTCGCGCAGCAGGACCTGGATGCGGGCGAGGACCTCGGCCACCCGGAACGGCTTGGTGACGTAGTCCCGCTCCCCCGGGCCGAGTTCGGGCACGAGCCGCGGCAGGGAGTCGCACTCGGTGAGCAGGAGGACGGGCGGGCGGTGCGGAAGCCGGGGACGGTGCTCCCCGCCGAGGCTTGCCCGGTCGGGCACGTCGGTGTCGAAGACGACCAGGTCGAAGCTGCGCTTGGCGACCCGCGCGAGCGCCTCGGCGGCGGTGCCGGTGAGGCTGATCCGGTAGCCGGCCAACTCCAGAATGGTCGACAGGAGTTCGGCGAGGCCTGGGTCGCCGGCGACGACCAGGACATGCTGGCCGGCGCCGCGGGCGAGGGCGGGTCTGTCCGGGCTGACGTCGTCCGCGAGCGGGGTCGTCCGCCGGGGGCTCATGACCCGCCCCGTCCACCGAGCGTCGCTGTCACGGTCATGGCTCCTCGTGCGGTGGCGTCAGCGGGTGGGCGTGACAGGTGCCAGCCACATTCCCACGACGGCGTCGGTCAGGCCGGTGGCGGCGTCGTCCCAGGTGGAGCGCGGGGTGGTGGTGTGCTCGGCGAGGGCACGCTCGCGTTCGGCGGCCACGTGCACGATCAGGTGGCGGACCATCTCGCCGCGTTCCGCGCGGACCTCGGCCGGGAGGTCGGGCAGACAGTGGTTCAGTCCCTCGATGATCGTCTGGAGGGACGGGGCGGTGAGGGCCTCCTCGACCATGATCCGGTGCAGCGCGGGATCGGCGACGACCTGGGCGCAGAACCGCGCGTACCAGGTGGGGCTGCCGAGCGCGGCGAGGTGTTCGAGGGAGGGGCGGACCAGGCAGTCCACCCAGCCGCGCACCTCGTCCGGGTCGGCCACCTCTGCGACCAGGCGGGCGCGGATCTCCTCGATGCGGACGGCGTGGCGGCGGACGATGGCGCGGACCAGGTCGGTCTTGGTGCCGAAGTGGTAGCCGACGGCGGTGTTGTTGCCCTGTCCCGCGGCCTCGCTGACCTGGCGGTTGGACACCGCGTACACGCCGTGCTCGGCGAACAGCCGCTCGGCCGCGGTCAGCAGCAGCTCCCGCGTCGCGCCCGCCTGTTCCTCCCGCAGCGTCCTGCCTGCCATGATCACCACCGCACGGGACTTCGCACCGGCCGTCGACGGCCAGTCCCTCGAACCGCCGCGGCTTCACCTCCCTACAATCTAAGTCACTTGATTGAACGGATGTGAGCATGGTGGAGCGGGCTACACCCGCGCCCCTGGTGCCCGCACCCCCCGCGCGCGGGTCCCGGGACGCCTAGCGTGAAGGACATGCGGACGACGGTGCGGCAGGCCGGGCGCGCAACGGCCCATCTCCTGGTGGCCGCCGCGATGGCCTTCGGGATGTACCTGTTCATCACCGTGCTGCTGATCACCGCCGTCGGCACGCTCGCCGTGATCGGCGCCTGGCTGCTCCCCGAGACGGTGCTGCTCGTCCGGCGCATCGCCGGGGCCAAGCGGAGGCTGACCACCGCCTGGACGGGGCGGGAGATCCCCGAGGCGTACCGGAGCATCGACGGACCGCTCACCGAACGGCTGCGCACGGCCGTGCGCGACCCCGGCACCCGCACCGATCTGCGCTGGATGCTCGCCTACTACGGCTACGGCGCGCTGATCGTGCTCGCACTTCCGCTGTGGCCGCTCGGGCTCGTCGTGGACGGCGTGGGGTGCGGGCTGCTGCACCGGCGGGCCGTCGTGCTGCCCTGGATCGAGCGCCTGGCGGATCTGGAGGCCCGTTGGTCGACAGCGCTGCTCAGGCCGTCCCCGCGGGCGCTGCTTGCCGCGCGGGTCGAGCAGCTGACCGCGACCCGGGCCGATGCCGTCGCCGCGCACGGCGCCGAGCTGCGCCGAATCGAGCGGGACCTGCACGACGGCGCTCAGGCCCGGCTGGTGTCACTGTCCATGCGGATCGGGCTGGCCAAGCGCGCCTACGACCGTGATCCGGACGCCGCGCGCAAGCTGCTGGACGACGCCCAGGAGCAGGCCGAGGAGGCACTGGCCGAGCTGCGCGACGTGGTGCGCGGCATCCACCCGCCGATCCTGAGCGACCGGGGGCTGACGGGTGCGGTGCGGGCGCTGGCCGCCGGGTGGGGGTCGCCCCGCTCGGGCGAACCCGAGCGGGGCGGAGGACTGCGGGTGACCGTGGACGTGGACGGCCTGGCGGACGAGGGTCCGCGGGCGCCCGCCGCGGTGGAGGCGGCCGGCTACTTCGTGGTGGCCGAGGCACTCACCAACGTGGCCAAGCACAGCGGCTCGCCCACGGCCGCGGTCCGCCTCGTACGGACCATGCGCGGGCTGCGGGTCGTCGTGGGCGACGAGGGCCGGGGCGGGGTGGACGAGTCCGCCGGATCGGGCCTGCTCGGGGTGCGGCGACGGGTCGCGGCGCTCGACGGGACCGTCCGGGTGTCGAGTCCGGCCGGGGGACCGACCATGATCGAGGTGGAGCTGCCGTGTGTGTGGTGAGGACGGGCCCGCTCCCCCTGGGGGATGACCTTGCGCACGGCGGCGTACTGCGGTGCGAGTACCTGCTTGTCGGCGGATGCACGACGACAGGCCGAGCCGTTCCCTGGAAGCTGTAGCCGACCGCCCCGGAACCGGAAGAACCCGCACATGACCATCCGCGTACTGCTCGCCGACGACCAGGCCCTGCTGCGGGCCACCTTCCGGATCCTGATCGACTCCTGTGCGGACATGGAGGTGGTCGCCGAGGCCACCGACGGCACCGAGGCGGTCGACCTCGCCCGGACCCACCGCCCCGACCTGGTCCTGATGGACATCCGCATGCCCGGCACCGACGGACTGGCCGCCACCTCCGCGATCTGCGCGGACCCGGGCCTGGCGACGGTACGGGTGCTCATCCTGACCACGTTCGAGATCGACGAGTACGTGGCACAGGCACTGCGGGCCGGGGCGAGCGGCTTCCTCGGCAAGGACGTCACCGCGGACGTGCTGCTCGACGGCATCCGGACCGTGGCCGCCGGCGAGTCCCTGCTCTCCCCCACCGCGACCCGCACGCTGATCACCCGGTTCCTGGCCTCCCCCGCCGAGAGCTCCCAGTCCGCCGCTCCCGACGGCCTCGCCGCCCTGACCGCGCGCGAGCGGGAGGTCATGGCCTGGGCGGCCGAGGGGCACTCCAACGAGGAGATCGCCGAGAAGCTCTTCGTCAGCCCGCTGACCGTGCGCACCCATGTGCACCGCGCCATGACGAAGCTGGGCGCCCGCGACCGTGCCCAACTCGTGGTGATGGCCTATCAGTCGGGCCTGGTGCGAGCCGTGCCGCCGAACGCGGACCAGTGACGTACGGGCCGCCGATCAGGGGAAATCGGCGGCCGGGGTGCGTGAGGGAGGGCGGGGCCGTCGAGAACTGACCCGTGACCCTGCCACTGATCCCTCCGATGCTCGCCACGCCCGGCACCCTGCCGCCCGCCGCGCAGGACGCGCGCTGGGCGTACGAGACCAAACAGGACGGCCAGCGCGCGGTGGCCTATCTGGCAGGGGACGGCACGCTGCTGCTGCGGGCCCGTTCCGGCGAGGACATCACCGCCGCCTATCCCGAACTGCGGCCGCTCGGAGAGGCGCTCGGCGCCACGTCCGCCGTACTGGACGGGGAGATCCTGGCGCTGGACGAACAGGGGCGCGCGAACTTCCAGTTGCTGCAGTCCCGCATGGGACTGGTGCACGCCCCCGCGCGCGCCGCCAGGATGGCCGCGCGCACTCCTGTCCATCTGGTGCTGTTCGACGTGATGCACCTCGCGGGCCACTCGCTGCTCAAGGTCCCCTATTCCCGGCGCCGCGGCCGGCTGGAGGAGCTGGACCTCGACGGGCCGCACTGGTCGACGCCGGGCGCCCTGGTGGGACGTGGCGCACAGGCCCTGGAGGCCACCCGCGAGTACGGGCTCGAGGGCCTGGTGTGCAAGCGGCTGGACTCGCTGTACGAGCCCGGGGTGCGCTCCCGTGCCTGGATCAAGATCCGCCACATGCACAGCGAGGACGTGATCGTCGGCGGCTGGCTGCCCGGCAAGGGACGGATCGCGGGCCTGCCGGGCTCGCTGCTGGTCGGGCAGTTCTCGCCCGACGGACGGCTGCGGTACATCGGCGGCGTGGGCACCGGCTGGAGCGAGGCCGAGCGCACCGAGCTCGCCGGACTGCTGCGGGCCGGCGCGACGGACGGATGTCCCTTCGATCCCGTGCCCCATGTGGCGGGCGCCCACTGGGTGCAGCCCCGGCTGGTGGGCGAGGTGCGCTACAGCGTCCGTACCCGGTCCGGGCTGCTGCGTCAGCCGTCGTGGCAGCGGCTGCGCCCGGACCTGATGCCGGAGGACTCGGCGGCCCACCTGCCGGACGACGCCTGACTCACAGGTTCGGCGGCAATTATTGCGCTGCCCTTCACCACTGGTACGCCCGTGGCCCTTGGCGCGTAAGTGAAATCCCGGGATCCTGAACTCCCCTTCCCCCCACAGCCGTTGGGCTGCATCAGGACCCCGAGGAGACGCTGTGTCGTCACAGACGTTCCGCAGGCACCGCAACAGATGGCTCACCGGTCTGGCCGGTGCCGCCGCGCTCGTCATCGCCTTCCCCAGCATCGCCCTCGCCGCTCCGCCCGGGGCGCTGCCGGCCAACGCCGAGGCGGGCGAGAACACCTACCAGCCCGCCTACGACTACGACACCGACGGCTGCTACTCCACGCCCGCCATCGGCCCGGACGGCACCCTCAACGGCGGCCTCAACCCGACCGGCGCTCTCAACGGCAGCTGCCGTGACGCCTCGGACCTGAACAACACCAACGGGTACTCGCGCTACAAGTGCAACAACGGCTGGTGCGCCTACCTGTACGCCCTGTACTTCGAGAAGGACCAGGCGGTCGCGGGCAGCAGCATCGGCGGGCACCGGCACGACTGGGAGCACGTCGTGGTGTGGGTGCAGAACAACGCGGTGCAGTACGTCTCGACGTCCAACCACGGTTCGTTCACGGTCCACGCCGCTTCCTCGGTGCGCTTCGACGGCACGCACCCGAAGATCGTCTACCACAAGGACGGCATCAGCACGCACTGTTTCCGGCTGGCCAACTCCAATGACGAGCCGCCGGAGAACCACGAGGGCACCTGGCAGTACCCGCCGCTGGTCGGCTGGAACGGCTACCCGTCGGGTATCCGGGACAAGCTGGTCGCGGCCAACTGGGGCAGCGCCAACTTCGGCCTGAAGGACGGCAACTTCGCGTCCCACCTGTCGTCGGCGAAGCCGTCGGGCATCTCGTTCGACCCGAACGCCTGACACCGCGGGCGGTCGACTCAAGCGGTCCCTGGGCCGGCGTCCCCCTCGACGAGGGCGTCGCCCAGGGCCGTTCGCGCGTACAGGACGTAGTGGCCCTGCCGCCGGGACTCCAGCAGGCCGGTCTCCCGCAGCACCGAGAGGTGTGCCGACACACTCGACAGGGCCAGTCCGTGCCGTCGGGCCAGCTCCGTCGTCGAGGAGGGCGCGGTGAGTCCTGCGAGGACGGCGGCGCGCTGGTGTCCGAGCAGCCGGCCGAGTGCCTGCGGCGGGCGCGGCTCCGGCGCCGTGTGGAGGCGGCCCATGCCCCGGGCCGGATAGATGACCGTTGGCTGCCAGGGCCGGGCGAATCCGCTCACCACGTCCGGCCACACGAACACACTCGGCATGAGCAGCACGCCTCTGCCGTCCGGACGTTGCGCGTCCGCCACATCGGCGTACCGGCGCAGGGTGAGGGTGCGGTCGGCCCAGTCGACCGTCGGGTGCAGACCGGTCAGCAGCGCGTCGAGGCCGCCGTCTGCCGCTCTGCGCGAGCGCTGTGCGATGTCCGCCTCGAGTACGGCCCGGTGGCGCGGCCAGTCCGGGGCGAGCAGGGCGTGCCAGGCCCGTTCGGTGAGGTCGGCCAGGCGCCGGACGGTGGCGGCCGGGTCGTCGAGCGCGGCGCGCCCCCGGGGTGAATCGATGAGACCGGGGGTGCAGGCCAGGGAACGGGTCATCTCCGCGTGCGCCAGGGCGGGGTCGGTGGCGCGCATACGGGCCAGTTCGTCGTCGAAGGCCGGATACGGCACCTCGGGGGGTGCGCCGAGGAAGTCCGGCGTGTAGCCGCCCGGGGGCGCGACGAACAGCCACAGGAGTGCCAGGTCGAGGCCGTCGACCGTACGGCGGACCCGGCGCAGCCAGCTTCGGTGGTAGCCGTGCCGTCGGGGCCTACGGAGCATCCGCAGCGCCTCGTGGGTCTGGCACAGCGGCGAGATCGCGAACCGGCAGCGGGTGAGGTCGTCGGTGCCGAGGTGCAGGGCGAGCGGCATGGCGACCCCCGTCGTAAGCGTCGATTCGTCCTGGACCGAAAGAGTGGAGACCGCCGGCGGTGGCCCGGCACGCTGGCCCCGACTCCCCCTGGCGGAAAGGCGGTTGGATGGTCAGCGTACGTCCGGCACCCTGGCGGCGTGCCGCCGTCGTCGCGGCGCTGATGCTGGCGGCGTTCACCTTCAACACCACCGAGAACCTGCCCGTCGGGCTGCTCGCGTTCATGGCGGACGATCTGCGGGTGTCGCTCACCGCGGTGGGCGCTCTGGTCACCGGCTACGGCCTGACCGTGGCCGTGGCGTCGCTGCCCCTGGCCCACCTCACCCGCTCGGTGCCGCGCCGGTATCTGCTCACGGCGATTCTGGGGCTGCTCGCCCTGGCGAGTTGGGTGTCGGCGCTGGGCGGGGTGTCGTACGGGGTGCTGCTGGCGGCGCGCGTGGCGACCGCGCTGGGGCAGGCGGTGTTCTGGTCGGTGATGGGGCCCGTCGCGGTCGGCCTCTTCCCGCCCGAGCGCCGGGGGCGGGTCATCGGGCTGCTGTCCGTCGGGGGTTCCCTGGCCACGGTGGCCGGGGTTCCGGCCGGGACGTGGCTGGGCGGGCACACGGACTGGCGGACGCCCTTCGCGCTGCTCGGGGTGCTCGCGCTGCTCTCGCTCGTGACCGTCGGCATCCTGCTGCCGTCGTCCCGCCCGCAGGACGGCCACTCCGCGTACGGCGCCGCCCCCGACCGGCGCGGGTTTCGCGTCGTGCTGGCCGTCACCGTCCTGTCGGTGACCGGTGCCTTCGCCGGGTTCACGTACATCGTCGCCTTCCTCACCGAGGTGGGCGGATTCGGCGGCGACGCCGTCGGTGCGGTGCTGCTCGCGTTCGGCGGGGCGGCGCTGGCCGCGGTCACCGTGACCGGACCGCTCCTCGACCGCCATCCGCGTGCCACGCTGACCGTGCCGGTGGCGGCCCAGGCGGTGGCGCTGATCGGGCTGTGGGCGACGGGCCATGTCCCGGCGGCGACGATTGCGCTGATCATGGTGCTGGGCGCCTCGGTCGCGACCGCGTTCATGGCGACGCAGAGCCGGGTGCTCCAGGTGGCGCCGGGCCGCACCGAGACCGCCCTCGCGGCCAACTCGGCCGCCTACAACCTGGGCATCGCCGCAGGTGCGCTGCTCGGGGGCGCGTTGCTGCCCGCCGTCGGTGTGCGCGGCACCTTGCTGGCCGGAGGGCTGTTCACGGTGGCCGCGCTGATGGTACTCACCTCGCCGCCACGGGTGCGGGGCAGTACGGGAATCGGGCGGTGGCGTGCGAACGCGGGGTTGTGACGGTCTATCGTGTCCGCATGTCCGCGCCTGAACTGATCCGTATCGTCTCCCGCGACTCGCCGATGGCACTCGCCCAAGTGGAGCGCGTCCGCGCCGAGTTGGCGGTCCTGCACCCCGGTGTGCGCACCGAGGTCGTGCCGGTGAAGACGACCGGTGACAAATGGATGGGCGATCTCTCCCAGGTCGAGGGCAAGGGCGCGTTCACCAAGGAGGTCGACGCCGCCCTGCTGGCGGGCGAGGCCGATCTCGCCGTGCACTGCGTCAAGGACATCCCCGCCGACCGGCCGCTGCCCGCGGGGACGACGTTCGCCGCGTTCCTGAAGCGGGACGACATCAGGGACGCGCTGGTGCACCCGGACGGGCTCACGCTGGACCAGCTGCCCGCCGGGACGCGCATCGGCACCTCCTCGGTACGCCGGGTGGCCCAGCTGGCCGCCACACACCCGCAGCTGGAGTGCGTGCCGTTCCGCGGCAACGCCAACCGGCGGCTGCAGAAGCTCGCGGCCGGTGAGGCGGACGCGCTGCTGCTGGCGGTGGCCGGTCTGGAGCGCATCGACCGCACTGACGTGATCAGCGAGGTTCTCTCCCCCGAGGTGATGATGCCGCCGATCGGCGCGGGCATCCTCGCGCTCCAGTGCCGGGAGGGCGACACCGAGCTGATCGACGGCGTCAGCGGCCTCGGGGACCCGGACACCCATCGGGAGGCCACCGCCGAGCGCATGTTCCTGCACGTCCTGCAAGGGCACTGCAACAGCCCCATCGCCGGCTACGGACGCGTCGACCGCAGCGGCGAACTGTCGCTGCGGGCGTGTGTGTTCACCCCGGACGGCAAGACGCGCCTGAACGCCCACGAGTGGGCGGGCCGGCTCGACCCCGCGACCCTGGGTACGTCGGTAGCGGTCGCGCTGCTGCGCCAGGGCGCCCGCGAGATCATCGACGGCATCCCGCACTGAGCCGCCCGAGGGCGCTCACCCGTCAGGCGGTGCCCTCTTCGGCCTGCTCCCGCAGGAAGTTGCTGACCTGGTGCGCGAGGCCGTCGCGCAGGGTCGCCGAGTGGGTGCCCACGCAGTTCTCCTGGAGACCGAGACCGCCGCTCCACAGCCGGCGGTCGGACCACTCCTCCTCGACCCGCAGCTGGATCTGGATGTCGACCTGGCTCAGGCTCGCCTCCGGACCGGCGGCGTAGAGCACGGCCGTGGCCCGGCGCAGCGGGTAGACGTCGAAGCCCTCGATGAACTGCGAGTTGCGCCAGTCGATGAACGCCGCCTCGCCTTCGCGGCCGATCCGCACGTCCATCTGGCCGTCCTCGAGGTGGATGCCGAGATGCCGCTCACCGCGGTTCTCGACGGTGACGCGGACCCTGAAGTAGGTCAGACCCTCGGCGGCGTCGTCCCGTCCACGCGGCGGCTCGGCGGCTTCCAGGCGGTGGACGCGGACACGCAGACCGGCATGCTCGTCGTACTCGTGCCAGTCCCCGACCACGTTCGGCTCGTACACAATCCACCTCTCGACCCAGAGAGCTGCTTCCTATCTTTGTGCTCAGTGCACTGTCAAATGAGCAGAATGCGCTGTGGCCTGCCCATTCGCCCCCTTGATCACCGATCAAGCCGTGGGCAGGAAGAATCCGCTTCCGGGCCGCCCGGGGGCGTTCACCCACGTGCCGCACATCACGTTCCGCGCCAAGATCAGCGGGCCAGCCGGCCGAGCAGCGAGGAGGCCGCGGTGATACCGAGCGCGGCGGCCACGAGCAGGACGGCGAAGTCGAGCGCGAGGTGGGCGGGGGTGCCGAGGAGGAGCCCGCGCAGGGCGTCGACCTGGTAGCTGAGCGGGTTGGCCTTGCTGACCGCCTGGAGCCAGCCCGGCATCACGGACAACGGGTAGAGGGCGTTGGAGCCGAAGAACAGCGGCATCGTGATGGCCTGCCCGAATCCCATCAGCCGGTCGCGGCTGAGGACGATGCCGGCGATGGTCATCGACAGACAGGCGAAGAACGCGGAGCCGAGCACGACGACGGCGGCCACCCCGAGCAGCTTCAGCGGGTTCCAGGTCAGCGCGACGCCGAGCACCGCGGCGATGAGGATCACGACGACCGCCTGGATCAGGGACTTCACCCCGGCCGCGAACGCCTTGCCGGTGATGAGCGCCGAGCGCGGGGTGGGTGTGACGAGCAGCTTGTTGAGGATGCCGGCGTCGCGCTCCCAGATGATCTGGATGCCGTAGAAGATGGCGATGAACATCGCGGACTGGGCGATGATGCCGGGCGCCAGATAGTCGATGTAGGGGATGCCGTCTGTGGGGATCGCCTTGATGCGGGTGAAGGTCTGGCCGAAGATCAGCAGCCAGAGCGCGGGTTGGACCGCGCGGGTGTAGAGCTCGGTGCGGTCGTGGCGCAGCTTCTGGAGTTCGACGGCGCACATGGCCACGACGCGGGCGGGCAGCAGTCGCCAGCCGGCGCGCGGCTCGGGTGGCCGCAGCAGCAGGTCGATGCCTTCGGGGTGGGCCCCGTCAGCCGACACGGCGGGCGGTGCGGCGGGTGCTTCGGACATCGCGGAAGTCTCCTGAGCTCTCGTCGAGTCCGCTGCCGGCGATGTCCCGGAAGACGTCCTCCAGTGTGGGCAGCGGGTCGGTGGCGTCGGCCCCCTCGGCGCGCCTGCGGGCACCGAGCCCCTCCCTGAGCTCGGCCGGGGTGCCGAGGGCGCGGATGCGGCCGTGGTGCATGAGGCCGACCCGGTCGCAGTACTGGTCGGCCTCGTCCATGTAGTGGGTGGTGACCAGGACGGTCATGCCGGTGGCGGCGCGCACGGCGCCGATGTGCTCCCACACGCCGGTGCGGGCGATCGGGTCGAGGCCGATGGTCGGTTCGTCGAGGATCAGCAGCCGGGGCGCGCTGACCAGGGCCTGGGCGAGTTCGAGGCGGCGGACCATGCCGCCGGAGTAGGTGCCGGCGAGCCGGTCGGCGGCGCCGGTGAGGCCGACCGCGCCGAGGGCCTGGCCGACCCGTGCGGCGCGTTCGCGGCGGGGCACGTCGAAGACGCGGGCGAACAGGGCGACGTTCTCGCGTCCGGTGAGGCTCGCGTCGGCGGACAGCTGCTGCGGGACGTAGCCGAGCAGGCGGCGTACGGCCATCCGGTCGTCGGCGGCGTCGCGCCCGAAGACGCGGACCATGCCGGCGGGCACCGGCAGGAGGGTGGTGATGCAGCGGATCGCGGTGGTCTTTCCGGCGCCGTTGGGACCGAGCAGCCCGAAGACCTCGCCCTCCCGCACCGTCAGATCGAGTCCGTCCACCGCGTTGGTCTCGCCGAAGGCGTAGGCGAGCCCGGTGCAGGCCACGGCCTCGGCGGTGTGTCGTGTCATGGTCGCTCCGTCTCCTCGCGCAGGGTGCCGGCCAGTCTGCGCAGCGCCGGAACCGCCGCGAGCAGCGTCTCGCGGTCCGCCTCGTCCAGGCGGGACATCTGACGCCGTACGAGATCCGCGCGCCGTTTGCGCCACTCACCGAGCCGGGCATCGGCCGCAGGGGTGGGCAGCAGCCGGGCGGCGCGCCGGTCGGCCGGGTCCGTCTCGCGGACCAGATAGCCCTGCCGGGCCAGCTGGTTGACCAGCGTGGACACCGAATTGCCCGCCAGGTACAGCTCCTTGGCGGCCTCCGAGATCCGGATGCCGGGCCGCTCAGCGACCAGCCGCAACAGCTCCACCTCGGCGCTGCGCAGCGGCGGCGCGGGCATCTCCCGCCGCAGTCTGCGCCGGATCAGCCGCTGGACGCCGACGAGTGCGTCTGCCAGCTCTTCGGGAAAGGTCTCCTCTTCCACACCGACGACATTACCTCTGTAGCAGAGGTAATGAACCAAAGGAAAGGTCAAGGTCACACGCCCGGCGGCACGGACACGGACCGACAGTCATTCCTCGACAACACGTAGTCGCATTCACGAAATGCGTTTCATGTACCATAGGGGTGGGAATTTATTCCTATGTGCTTCGGACAGGAGGCACGTCCGTGGGAGCCGGCCCGCCCCCTGGGTGTCCTCCGTGAGGTCCGAGTCCGCGCCTCCCATGGTGTCTGTCCAGTCAGCACCTGCTTGAGGAGGTGCGCTCGGATGAGTGCCACCACCAGAACGAAGCAGCATCCCCACGACGACGCCCCTGACACCGCCGCGGCATTCGACCGGCTCGTGGATCTGCCCGACGGGCCGGACCGCAAGGCGCTGAGGGACGAAGTGGTCGAGGCCTGGCTCCCCATGGCCGAGCGGATAGCCGTACGGTTCAAGGGCCGTGGCGAGTCCCTGGAGGATCTGTACCAGGTGGCCGCCCTGGGCCTGGTGAAGGCCGTCGACCACTACGACCCGGCGCGCGGATACGCCTTCGAGGCGTACGGGGTCCCCACCATCACCGGCGAGATCAAGCGGCACTTCCGCGACCACATGTGGACGCTACACGTGCCGCGCCGGGTGCAGGACCTGCGCAACCGGGTGCGGAACTCGGTCAAGGAGCTGTCGCAGCAGACTCCGGGGCGGGCCCCCACCGTTGCCGAGATCGCCGAAAACGCGCAGCTGACCGAGGACGAGGTGCGCACCGGCATGGAGGCCCTGGAGTGCTTCTCCGCGCTGTCGCTGGAGGCGGAGATGCCCGGCACCGACGGTTATGCGCTGGGGGACGCGATCGGCGGTCCGGACCCGGGGTACGAGGTGGTCGTCGACCGTGTGTCCGCCTCGCCGTGTCTGCAACGGCTCCCGGAACGTGAGCGGACGATCCTCTACCTCCGCTTCTTCGTCGGGATGACCCAGAGCCGCATCGCGCGGCAGCTCGGCATCTCGCAGATGCATGTCTCCCGCTTGCTGAGCGGCTGTTTCGCCCAGTTGCGCGAGGAACTGCTCGCCGAAGCACGCTGACCCCCGGAAGGGTGAGTCACTCCTTGGCCGATCCCGGAATCTGCGTCGGGCCGTAGCGTTCGAGGGCCTCTTCGAGTTCGACGCGGATCTCGGCCGGCATCTCCCCCTCCCGGCCCCAGATGAGAATCAGTTCCGCCACATGGCGGAGCTTGATGTTGGTGTGCTGGGAGACCTCCTTCAGCACCGCCCACCCCTGGTCCGGGGCGACCCGGCCGAGGGCGACGATCATTCCGATCGCCTGGTCCACCACGGCGTGCGAGTACACCGCCCTCTTGAGCTGGTCGACTTCCGCCTCCAGCTCAACGATGCGTTCGGTCTCGTCGGCGGGCTCGCTCGGTACCGGTGCCACGGCACCCATCCTCGTCCCTTCACGGGTCGGGTGCCAGTGAGTGCGGGGCCGGACATCCACCGTTTCGGTGCACTGCCGGGGGTACTCGACAGGCCTATGAGCCCGTCGGGCCGGACACTGGGAGCAGACCGGTGGCCGCCGGTCGGGCGAGACCAGGACGCGACTGCCATGAACAATGCGAGAACCCCCGGGAGCACGGCCGATGTCGTGTCCACACACTCCGTGTTCGGCGCACCCTGCTGGGTGAGCCTGACCAGCCGTGATCTCGAGGCCACCCAGGCGTTCTACTCGGCCGTACTGGGGTGGCGCTGGCGGCCGGCCAAGCTGGGAGATCGCTTCCGGGTCGCGCTGGCGCACAACGTGCCGGTGGCCGGCATCGCCGCGGTCGCCACGATGTGGCAGATGGCCGTCGCCTGGACGCCGTACTTCGCCGTGCCCAGCGCGGACGACGCCGTGGCCCGAGTACAGGAACGCGGCGGCACCGCGGCCGTCGGACCGCTCTCCCTGCCGCCCGGCCGGGCGGCACTGCTCGCCGACCGGGACGGTGCGACGTTCGGCATCTGGGAGGGCGAGCTCATCTCCAACTGGGAGACCTGGCGCCGCGCCGCTCCCACCTTCATCCGCCTGCACACCCGTGACGCCTTCGACGCCGCCCTGTTCTACGGCGAGGTCTTCGACTGGGCGTCGGGCGAGGGGGGCTGCTGCGAGGTCCGCTACGAGGGCGGGGAGGTCGTGCTGCGCAGCGGCGGTGACATCGTGGCGCGTATCGAGTCGGGGGCCCTCGAGGCCGCGCCCGATCCCACGATCCGGCCGCACTGGCAGGTGCACTTCGCGGTCGCGGATGTGGCGGAGTGCGCGCGGACCGCGGAGCTGCACGGCGGGAGCGTGCTGTCCAAGGGGAGCGACGAGGCGGTGCTGCGGGACCAGGACGGGGCGCAGTTCACGGTGACTTCGCGTCGGGAGCGGTAGAGGGCGCTACTGAGTCGTCCGGGAGGGTCTCGAGAGGAGCAGCAGGCTGCGGCGTTCCACCAGGACGCCGGTGTTCGCCTTGTGTTCCGTCTCGTCCGGGGGGCCCTGTGGGTCGGCGGTGTCGATCAGGGTCGTCCAGCGGACGCCGTACGTGACGTCCGGGAGCCGGAACTCCACCGGTTCCCAGTAGCCGTTGAACAGCAGGAGGAAGGAGTCGTCCACGACGGGCCGCCCGCACCAGTCGGGTTCGGCGATGGCGTCGCCGTTGAGGAAGGCGGCGACGGCGTGGGCGTCGGAGCGGTCCCAGTCGTCGGCCGTCATCTCACGGCCGTCGGGGAGGAACCACACCAGGTCGGGCAGCGGCTGCTCGGGATGGGTCGGTGTCTCGCCCTGGAAGAAGCGGCGGCGGCGCAGGACGGGGTGGGCGGCGCGCAGGGCGATGACATAGCGGGTGAAGTCGCTGAGTGCGCGCTGGTCGTCGGTGAGCCGCCAGTCGATCCAGGAGACCTCGTTGTCCTGGCAGTAGGCGTTGTTGTTGCCGCCCTGGGTACGGCCGAGTTCGTCGCCGTGGCAGAGCATCGGGATGCCCTGCGACAGCAGGAGTGTGACGAGGAAGTTGCGCTGCTGCCGGGCGCGCAGTGCGAGCACGGCGGGGTCCCCGGTGTCGCCCTCGGCCCCGCAGTTCCAGGACCGGTTGTGGCTCTCGCCGTCCCGGTTGCCCTCGCCGTTGGCCTCGTTGTGCTTGTCGTTGTACGAGACGAGGTCGCGCAGGGTGAAGCCGTCGTGCGCGGTGACGAAGTTGACGCTGGCGCGCGGGCGCCGCCGGCTGTGTGCGTACAGGTCCGCGGAGCCGGTCAGCCGGGAGGCGAACTCGCCGAGCGAACCGGGCTCGGCCCGCCAGAAGTCCCGTACGGCGTCGCGGTACTTGCCGTTCCACTCCGACCACAGCGGCGGGAAGTTGCCCACCTGGTAGCCGCCTTCCCCCACGTCCCACGGCTCCGCGATGAGCTTGACGCGGCTGATCACCGGGTCCTGCTGGATCAGGTCGAAGAACGCCGAGAGCCGGTCCACCTCGTGGAACTGGCGGGCCAGCGTGGCCGCGAGGTCGAAGCGGAAACCGTCGACGTGCATCTCGGTGACCCAGTACCGCAGCGAGTCCATGATCAGCTGGAGCACGTAGGGGTGGCGCATCAGTAGGCTGTTGCCCGTGCCGGTGGTGTCGTAGTAGTGCGCCCAGTCGCCGTCCACCAGGCGGTAGTACGAGGCGTTGTCGATGCCCCGGAAGGAGAGGGTCGGGCCGCGCTCGTTGCCCTCGGCGGTGTGGTTGTACACCACGTCCAGGATCACTTCGAGGCCGGCCGCGTGCAGCGCCTTCACCATCGACTTGAACTCGTCGACCTGCTGGCCGCGGGTGCCGCGGGCGGCGTAGGCGTTGTGCGGCGCGAAGAAGCCGATCGTGTTGTAGCCCCAGTGGTTGGACAGGCCCCGGTCGAGCAGCACGCCGTCCTGGACGTACTGGTGCACCGGCATCAGCTCGACGGCGGTCACACCGAGCGAGGTGAGGTGCTCGACGATCGCGGGGTGCGCCAGTCCGGCGTAGGTGCCGCGCAGTTCGGACGGGATGTCGGGGTGATTGCGGGTCAGGCCGCGTACGTGAGCCTCGTAGATGACGGTGTCGGCGTACGGCCGCCTCGGCGGGCGGTCGTCACCCCAGTCGAAGTACGGCTCGGTCACCACGCCGAGCATGGTGTGCCCGGCGCTGTCCGCCGGCGAGGGGCCGCCCGGCGTGCGCTCGAACAGGGAGGCGTGGTTGTCCACCTGCCCGTCCACCGCCCGGCTGTACGGGTCGAGCAGCAGCTTCGCCGGATTGCACCGGTGGCCGAGGCCGGGGTCCCAGGGGCCGTGCACCCGGTAGCCGTAGCGCTGTCCCGGGCCCACTCCGGGCAGATAGCCGTGCCAAACGAAGCCGTCGACCTCGGTCAGCGGTACGACACCGGGCCGGCCCTTGTCGTCGACCAGAACCAGTTCGACGCGTTCGGCGACCTCGCTGAAAAGGGCGAAGTTGGTGCCCTGTCCGTCGTGCGCGGCTCCCAGCGGGTAGGGGTGCCCGCTCCACGCGGACACCCCTTTGCGGCTGCGGCGGCCGGTCACCGGGCCTCCTCCAGGACGCCGTCCCGGATGCCCGCCGCGTCGGCGACGGCCGTCACCGGCATCTCGCGGGGTACCCCTCGCGCCTCGCGCAGGCTGGGCGCGGGCGCCGCAGGGACGAGCGGGGCGCGTTCGGCGGCGCGGACACGCTGCGAGAACCAGATGACCTTGCTGCCGGACTCGGTGGCGCAGCAGCCCCAGCCGTCGCTCATCGCGGCGAGATGCTGAAGGCAGGTACGCAGCTCGTGGTCCGGGCGCAGGGCGCGGTCGTTGTCGCCGACGGCGGTGATGAGGTGCTGGCCGTTCCACCACATCTCGATCGAGGTGTTCTTGTCCGTCGCGTGCTCGTCGATGGCCCGCAACAGCATCTCCGCGCCTCGGCGGACGGGCTCGACAAGTGTCTCCAGGTCCCAGTACCGGAGGTGAGCGGCCAGAATTCGGCTGACCTGACCCACCCGTTCGGGGCTCACTTCCACGTCGAGGTGGTAGTAGCAGGGCACTGCGGTCTTCACCGTCGTTACCTCCTCACCGCGAAAGCTCCCGCTCTCCTCGCCCCTGCGGGACGGGCCCCGAACACGGAGCGTGAGCGCTGATCGCTTCTGAGTCACTTCAGGGTGAGGGCGGTACGCCATTCGTGCAACACGAGACACGAACAAGATGGTTGAAGATCCAACAGGACGTTGAGTGGTCAAGCGTGCACCATGTGTGAAGACCTCGATGCCCGTAACGGAACCCGTGCGTGTGCGCGCACGGGTTTCCGCCCGACGGTCGGGAAACGCGCCATCGAGCCCGGAAGGTGGACGGGGCCATGCTGCTGCCCGCCAAAGCCGAAGTCGCACGCCAGCTGCGGCGATACCGGGCCTGGGAACGAGCCATGCTCGCGGCCCCGGCCGACCTCACGGTGCGCGCCACCTTCGAGGACACCGGCTACACCCTCTGTGTGCTGATGGGAAAGCGCTGCGCCCGTGAGGCCGCGGACGCCGCCGAGCGTTATCTGCGCATCACTCCGGCCGCCTATCTCCGGGAGCAGGACGAACGGCCCCGCACGGCCAGCGTCTCCGCACGGCGGGGACCGCCGAGATCGCGGCGGCGGCGTTTTCCTGCCGGCAGGTAGCCGGCTTCCGGCACAGATCGCATCACCGGCCGGGCCTTGTGCCCGGCCTCGAGCACGGTGGAGGTGAACCATGGGCAGGACCAAGAGCAGGACCGGTGCCGGCACCGGAACCGTCGGCCGTATCCCGGTACGGGATGTACGACCGGCCGTGGAATGGGGCAGGCATCCGGCGAAGTCGGTCGTGGGTGAGACCTTCGAGGTCACCGCCACCGTGTTCCGCGAAGGCCATGACGCCGTGGCCGCCAATGTCGTGCTGACCGACCCCGCCGGCCGTCCCGGCCCGTGGACGCCGATGCACGAACTGGCCCCCGGCAGCGACCGCTGGGGCGCCAAGGTCACACCGTCCGCGGTGGGCCGCTGGACGTTCCATGTGGAGGCCTGGAGCGATCCGGTGGCCACCTGGCGCCACGCCGCCCGGATCAAGGTCCCCGCCGGGATCGACGTCGGGCTGGTCCTGGAGGCGGGCGGCGACCTGTACGAGCGCGCCGCCGCCGGTGTGCCCGACAAGACGGAGCGGGCGGCCCTGCTGGCCGCCTCGGAGGCGTTGCGGGACGACTCGCTGCCGCCCGTGTCACGGCTCGCGGCGGCGTTCGCGGCGAACGTGGACGCGGTGCTGGGGCGTTATCCGGTGCGGGATCTGGTCACGGCGTCGGATCCGCTGCCGCTGCTGGTCGAGCGTGAACGCGCCCTGTACGGCTCCTGGTACGAGTTCTTCCCCCGTTCCGAGGGCACCCCCGCCCGCCCGCACGGAACCTTCGAGACGGCCGCCCGGCGGCTGCCCGCCATCGCCGCGATGGGCTTCGACGTCGTCTACCTCCCCCCGATCCACCCCATCGGCACCACCTTCCGCAAGGGCCGCAACAACACCCTCTCCGCCGGCCCCGACGACGTCGGCGTGCCCTGGGCCATCGGCTCCCCCGAGGGCGGCCACGACGCCGTCCACCCCGACCTGGGCACCCTCGACGACTTCGACCGCTTCGTGACCAGGGCCGGCGAACTCGGCCTGGAGATCGCCCTGGACTTCGCCCTGCAGTGCTCCCCCGACCACCCCTGGGTCGACAAACACCCCGAGTGGTTCCACCACCGCCCCGACGGCACCATCGCCCACGCCGAGAACCCGCCGAAGAAGTACCAGGACATCTACCCCATCGCCTTCGACGCCGACCTCGACGGCCTGATCACCGAAACCAGCCGCGTCCTGCGGCACTGGATGGACCACGGCGTGCGGATCTTCCGGGTCGACAACCCGCACACCAAACCCGTCCTGTTCTGGCAGCACGTCATCGACGGCATCAACCGCACCGACCCCGACGTGATCTTCCTCGCCGAGGCCTTCACCCGCCCCGCGATGATGCACACCCTGGCCCAGACCGGCTTCCAGCAGTCCTACACCTACTTCACCTGGCGCAACACCAAACAGGAACTCACCGAATACCTCACCGAACTCTCCGGCGAGGCCGCCTCCTACATGCGCCCCAACTTCTTCGCCAACACCCCCGACATCCTGCACGCCTACCTGCAGACCGGCGGCCGCCCCGCCTTCGAGGTCCGCGCCGTACTCGCCGCCACCCTCTCCCCCACCTGGGGCATCTACAGCGGCTACGAACTCTGCGAGAACACCCCCCTGCGCCCCGGCAGCGAGGAATACCTCGACTCGGAGAAATACCAGATCCGCCCCCGCGACTGGGAAACCGCCGAACGCCAAAAACGCACCATCACACCCCTGCTCACCCGCCTCAACGCGATCCGAAGGTGCCACCCCGCCCTCCACCGGCTGCGGAACCTCCGCTTCCACCACACCGACAACGACGCCGTCATCGCGTACAGCAAGCGCACGGGCCCGGACACGGTTCTGGTGGTCGCCAACCTTGATCCGCACCACACCCAGGAAGCCACGGTCTCGTTGGACATGCCGCAACTCGGCCTGGACTGGGACGCCTCCCTTTCCGTGCACGACGAACTGACGGGTGAGGCCTACCGCTGGGGCAGGAGCAACTACGTACGCCTCGAGCCCGGGAGCGCGCCCGCGCACGTGTTCCACGTCCAGGCATCGCCACCGCAGATCGGAGGGTCTTGAGCGCCATGACCGTCAACGAGCCCGTTCAGGACACGTTCGAGGACACTCCTGCCAAGGATCGTGATCCCGACTGGTTCAAACGCGCCGTCTTCTACGAGGTCCTGGTCCGCTCCTTCCAGGACAGCAACGGCGACGGCGTCGGCGACCTCAAAGGCCTCACCGCCAAACTCGACTACCTGCAATGGCTCGGCGTCGACTGCCTGTGGCTGCCGCCCTTCTTCAAATCGCCCCTCCGCGACGGCGGCTACGACGTCTCCGACTACACCTCCGTGCTGCCCGAATTCGGGGACCTCGCCGACTTCGTCGAATTCGTCGACGCCGCCCACCAGCGGGGCATGCGGGTCATCATCGACTTCGTCATGAACCACACCAGCGACCAGCACCCGTGGTTCCAGGAGTCCAGAAAGGACCCCGACGGCCCCTACGGCGACTACTACATGTGGGCCGACGACGACAAGGCCTACGCCGACGCCCGCATCATCTTCGTCGACACCGAGCCTTCCAACTGGACGTACGACCCGGTCCGCGGACAGTACTTCTTCCACCGCTTCTTCTCCCACCAGCCGGATCTGAACTACGAGAACCCGGCCGTGCAGGAGGAGATCCTGGCCGCCCTCCGCTTCTGGCTCGACCTCGGCATCGACGGCTTCCGGCTCGACGCCGTGCCCTATCTCTATGCCGAGGAGGGCACGAACTGCGAGAACCTCCCCGCGACGCACGAGTTTCTGAGGCGGGTCCGCCGCGACATCGACGCGATGTATCCGGACACGGTGCTGCTGGCCGAAGCGAACCAATGGCCCGAAGACGTGGTCGACTACTTCGGCGACTACTCCGATGGCGGCGACGAGTGCCACATGGCGTTCCACTTCCCCGTCATGCCGCGCATCTTCATGGCCGTACGGCGGGAATCCCGCTATCCCGTCTCCGAAATCCTCGCGAAGACCCCGGCCATTCCCTCCGGCTGCCAGTGGGGCATCTTCCTGCGCAACCACGACGAGCTGACCCTGGAGATGGTCACCGACGAGGAACGCGACTACATGTGGGCGGAATACGCCAAGGACCCCCGCATGCGCGCCAACATCGGTATCCGCAGGCGCCTCGCACCGCTCCTCGACAACGACCGCCACTCGATCGAACTCTTCACCGCCCTGCTGCTGTCGCTCCCCGGCTCGCCGATTCTCTATTACGGCGACGAGATCGGCATGGGCGACAACATCTGGCTCGGCGACCGCGACGCCGTCCGCACCCCGATGCAGTGGACCCCGGACCGCAACGCCGGATTCTCCACCTGCGACCCCGGGCGGCTCTGTCTGCCGACCATCATGGACCCGGTCTACGGCTACCAGGTGACGAACGTCGAGGCGTCGATGGCCTCGCCGTCCTCTCTCCTGCACTGGACCCGCCGAATGATCGAGATCCGCAAGCAGAACCCGGCGTTCGGACTCGGCTCGTACACCGAACTGCAGTCGTCGAATCCGGCGGTCCTCGCCTTCCTGCGCGAGTACGAGGACGACCTGGTGCTGTGTGTGCACAACTTCGCGCGCTTCGCGCAGCCCACCGAGCTCGACCTGCGCGAGTTCAACGGGCGCCACCCGGTCGAGCTGTTCGGCGGCGTGCGTTTCCCGGCCATCGGCGAACTGCCGTATCTGCTGACCCTCGGGGGCCACGGCTTCTACTGGTTCCGGCTCACCCGAGTCGCATCCCGCATCGGCAGACGACTTTGAGCGTGAGCTTCGAGCGTGTGCCGAGGAAAGGACGCGTCACCATGCAGAAGACCGCATCTCCCCGATTCACCCGTACCGTCGACGCCAGCCCGATGGCCTCACTGGCCGGGCTGCTGCGCGAGTGGCTGCCACGGCAGCGCTGGTTCGCGGGCAAGGACCGGCCCGTCACGGACCTCGCGCTGCTGTCGATGACGGAGCTGTTCCCGGGCTGTCTGCATCTGCTGGTGCACGCCGGTCACTCGGCGGTGCCCTCGCCCGGCGGCGCTCCCCCGGCCGGCGACTGCTACCAGCTGCTGCTCGGCGTACGGCAGCATCTCTCGCCACGCCTGGGGAAGGCCCTCATCGGCCGTGCGGAAGAAGGGCCGCTCGCCGGTCTGACGGTCTTCGACGCGCTTCAGGACCCCCGCTCGGCCCAGCTGCTCCTGGACCGGCTGCGGCACCCCGGCACGGCCGGACCGCTGCGCTTCGAGGCGGACCCGTCCGTGTCGCTGCCGGCCGGGCTCGTGCCCCGGCTCCTGGACGCCGAGCAGTCCAACTCCTCGCTGGTGTACGGCGACTCGTACATCCTGAAGCTGTTCCGGCGCATCCAGCCCGGCGTCAATCCCGACCTGGAGCTGTCCGGTGCGCTGGCCCAGCAGGGCTGCGGCCGCGTACCGGCTCCGGTGGCGTGGTTCCGCACGACGCATCCCTGGGAGGCGACGCTCGGGGTGCTGCAACCGTTCCTTCGGGACGCCTCGGACGGCTGGACGCTGGCGCTGGACGCTCTGGCCTCGGGTCACGACTTCACCGCGGAGGCCCGTCAGCTGGGACAGGCCACGGCGGAGGTGCACCTGGCCCTGGCCTCGGCGTTTCCCTCCGGGGCGCACGCCGAGAACGCCCGTACCGCGGCGGCGATGACCGAGCGCCTGGAACTCGCCGCGCACTTCGTCCCCGCGCTCCAGCCCCATGTCCCCGGCCTGCGCACCGCCTTCGGCGCCCTCGCCGGCTGCGATCCCGGGCCGGCCGCCCAGCGCATCCACGGCGACCTGCACCTGGGTCAGGTGCTGCGGGCCGGCCGGGAGTGGTTCGTCATCGACTTCGAGGGCGAGCCGTCCCGCCCGCTCGCCGAGCGACGCGGCGTCCACTCCCCCGTTCGGGACATCGCCGGCATGCTGCGCTCCTTCGACTACGCCGCCCGGCAGCGCCGCCCGTGGCGTCCGGAGTGGGCGCGCCGCTGCCGGGAGGCCTACTGCGCCGGCTATGCCGCCCGCGCCGGGTGGGACCCCCGCAAGAAGCACGGGCTGCTCCGTGCCTACGAGACCGACCGTGCCGTGTACGAGGTGCTGTACGAGGCCCGGCACCGCCCCGACTGGTTGCCCGTACCTATGGCGGCGATCGAACGCCTCGCCGTGAGAGGAGTCTGACCCCATGGCCCTGCACGAGACCTCGCGCCCCGAGCCGGCCGGCCCCGCCGGGTCGGCCGCCGCGCCCGCCCTCGATCCGGGCGAGCGTGATCGCCTGCTGACGGGCGCCCACCACGATCCGCACGCGCTGCTCGGCGCCCATCCGGTGCCGGGCGGGGTCGCCTTGCGGGCGCTGCGCCCGTTCGCGAGTGCGGTGAGCGTGGTGGTCGACGGCGAGCGCACCGCGCTGGTCTCGGAGGGCGACGGCCTGTTCTCCGCCGTACTGCCGCTGGTCACGATCCCCGCGTACACGCTGCTGGTGTCGTACGCCGAGGACGGGTCCGACGAGCGCGAGGTACATGACCCGTACCGCTTTCTGCCCGCCCTCGGCGAGTTCGACCTGCACCTGGTCCGGGAGGGCCGGCACGAGCAACTGTGGAAGGCGCTCGGCGCCGAGCCGATGAACCATCAGGGCGTGGCCGGCACCCGGTTCACCGTGTGGGCGCCGAACGCGCGGGGCGTGCGGGTCGCCGGGGACTTCACCTGCTGGGACGGGACGGCGTTCCCGATGCGATCGCTCGGGGCGTCCGGGGTATGGGAGCTGTTCCTGCCGGGCATCGGCGAGGGCACCCGGTACAAGTTCGAGATCACCTCCCGGTACGGCCATCGCTTCCTCAAGGCCGACCCGATGGCGCGTCGTGCCGAGATCCCGCCGGACACCGCGTCGATCGTGCACGCCTCGCACCACGAGTGGGGCGACGAGCAGTGGATGGCGCACCGCGGTGACGTGCCCGTGCACCAGGCCCCCTTCTCGGTGTACGAGGTTCACCTCCCGTCCTGGCGGCCGGGACTGACGTACCGCCAACTCGCCGACGAGCTGCCCGCGTACGTCAACGAGCTCGGCTTCACCCATGTCGAGTTCATGCCGGTCGCGCACCACCCCTTCGCCGGTTCCTGGGGCTACCAGGTCACCGGCTTCTACGCGCCCGCCTCCCGGCTCGGTACACCCGACGACCTCAAGTATCTGATCGACGCCCTGCACCGGGCCGGCATCGGCGTGATCATGGATTGGGTGCCGGCCCATTTCCCCAAGGACGACTGGGCGCTGAGCCGGTTCGACGGGGATCCGCTGTACGAACCAGGGGACGCGCGGCGGGCCGAGCATCCGGACTGGGGGACGTACGAGTTCGACTACGGGCGCACCGAGGTGCGCAACTTCCTCGTCGCCAACGCGACGTACTGGTGCGAGGAGTTCCACATCGACGGGCTGCGGGTAGACGCCGTCGCCTCGATGCTCTACCTCGACTACTCGCGGGACTCCGGGCAGTGGGCGCCGAACGTGTTCGGCGGACGTGAGGACCTGGACGCGATGGCGTTCCTCCAGGAGATGAACGCGACCGTGTACCGGCGCAACCCCGGTGTCATCACCATCGCGGAGGAGTCGACCGCCTGGGGCGGGGTGACCCGGCCGACCGACAGCGGCGGGCTGGGCTTCGGGCTGAAGTGGAACATGGGCTGGATGCACGACTCCCTGGAGTACATCGCCAAGGAGCCGGTCCACCGCAAGTACCACCACAACGAGATGACGTTCTCGATGGTGTACGCCTACAGCGAGAACTACGTCCTGCCCATCTCCCATGACGAGGTGGTGCACGGCAAGCAGGCGCTGGTCTCCAAGATGCCGGGTGACTGGTGGCAGCGTCGCGCCAACCATCGCGCGTATCTCGGCTTCATGTGGGCCCATCCCGGCAAGCAACTGCTCTTCATGGGGCAGGAGTTCGCGCAGGGCGCCGAGTGGTCGCAGGAGCACGGGCCGGAGTGGTGGCTGCTCGACGCCGGGTACGCGTCGGCGGGCGACCATCGGGGTGTGCAGGACCTGGTCGGTGACCTCAACATGCTCTACCGGGCGACCCCGGCCCTGTGGGAGCGCGACACCGACCCCGGCGGATTCCGGTGGGTGCTCGGGGACGCCGCCGAGGACAACGTCTTCGCCTTCCTGCGGTTCGGCGCGGACGGCACCCCGCTGCTCTCGGTCAGCAACTTCTCCCCAGTGGTCCGCCACGACTACCGTCTCGCCGTCCCCGACTCCGTGATCGCCTGGCAGGAGGCCCTCAACACCGACGCCGCGCGCTACGGCGGCAGCGACGTCGTCAACCACGATCCCGTCAAACCGGAGGACGGTCACATCCACCTGACACTGCCCCCGCTGGCAACGATGTGGCTTCAGCCGTACCGGATGTGACTCCCGAGTTCTCCGTTCCCGACACATCCGGTCTCAGCTGGGCTAGATTCGGGCAGCGCCGATAACGGAACTCGTCGGTGACGTCACACCCGGTACACATCTGGAGCAGTGCATGCGCGACCTCGGCCTCGCTCCCCCCACCGTCAGACCCTTGATCGGCGGGCTCGCCGACAGCATCTTCGAGACGGCGGCCGTCAACCCCACACTGCCGATGCTCGCGCGCCGTCCCGAGCCCTCCTCCCCCACATGGGAGGAGGTCACGGCCGCGGAGGTACGCGACGAAGTGACCGATCTGGCCAAGGGCCTGATCGCGTCCGGTATCTCACCCGGCCATCGCGTGGCCATCATGGCGCGCACCCGGTACGAGTGGACGGTGCTCAGCTACGCGCTGTGGGCGGTGGGCGCCGAGGTGGTCCCGATCTATCCGACGTCGTCGCGCGACCAGGTCGAGTGGATCCTGCGGGACGCCGAGTGCGTGGCCGTGGTGGTCGAGGACGAGCAGGCGATCATGACGGTCGGCTCGGTGTGCGGGGCGCTCCCGCGACTGCGCCATGTCTGGCAGCTGGACGCGGGCGGCCTCCAGCAGCTCTTGGAGCGGGGCGAGTTCGTCCCGCTCGCCACGGTCGAGTCGCTGCGCCGGATCGTGCTGCCGGACTCCACCGCGGCCGTGATGTACACCTCCGGCACGACGGGCCACCCTCTCGGCTGCGCGCTCAGCCACCGCGGACTGGCGAGCCCCTGCGACACGCTCCTGGCGGGCTGGGGCCACACGGTGATCCCGCCCGGCGGGCAGCAGGCGTCGGTCCTGGCCTTCCTGCCCTTCTCCCATGTGTACGGGCTCCTGGTGCAGGCTCTGTGCATCCGGGGCGGCATGCTGATGGGGCACGAGCCCGACCTGAGCGAGGCGGCGCTGTCTGCCTCGCTGCGCACCTTCCGGCCGACCTGGCTGTGCGCCGTGCCGTCGATCTTCGAGAAGATCTACAAGAACTTCCTGCGTGCGGCCCAACAGGCGGGCCGTGGCGCGTTGTTCGAGCGGGCCGCCGACACGGCTCGGGACTTCGCGGCGGCGCTGGAGCGTCATCGGCTGGGCGGCGGGCCCGGGCCCGGGTTCGATCTGCGGCTGCAACACGCCCTGTACGAGCGGACGGTGTACCGCAAGCTGCGCGCCGCGCTGGGCGGACGGGTGGTCCGCGCGACATCGGGCGGCTCGTCCCTGAACCGTGAACTGTCCCTGTTCTACGAGGGCATCGGCATCTACGTGAACGACGCCTACGGCCTCACCGAGACCTGCGGCGGGGTCACGGCGCAGCCGGAGGGCCGGGAGATGTCGGGGACGGTCGGGCAGGCGCTGCCGGGCATGGACATCCGGGTGGCCGACGACGGGGAGATCCTGGTGCGCGGGCCCTCGGTGTTCCAGGGCTACGTCAACGACGAGGCGTCGACGCGGGCCGCGCTGTACGGCGGCTGGCTGGCCACGGGAGATCTCGGCCGGCTGGACTCGGACGGCTATCTGACGATCACCGGTCGCAAGAAGGACATCATCGTCACCAGCAGCGGCAAGAGCGTCTCCCCGGCGCTGCTGGAGCAGCGGCTCAGGATGCATCCGATGGTCCATCAGGCGGTGGTCGTCGGCGACAACCGGCCCTGTGTGGGGGCGCTGATCACCCTGGACCCCGACTTCCTGGCCTACTGGCGCGAGTCACTCGCCGTGCGCAGCGACGCGAGGATCCGTGAGGCGCGCGAGGAGAACGCACTGCGGGAGGAGATCGCCCGGGCCGTGGCCGCCGCCAACAGCGCGGTGTCGCGGCCGGAGTCCATCCGGGTGTTCCGTGTGCTGCCGGAGCCGTTCGATGTGGCCCGTGGCCTGCTGACGCCGTCGATGAAGCTGCGCCGGGACGAGATCGTGCGGCACTACGCCCTCCAGATCGACGCGATGTACCAGGCACGTTCGCGGGCACCCCGGGAGCAGGTGGCGGACGAGTTCGCGCACTGGGACGACACGGACAACGTCTTCGGCTGAGCGCGCCTATTCGCCCGTGGTCAGCCGTACGACGTTCGATCGCTCTGCGAGGAAGAAGGCGCGGACGCGGTAAGCGGCGTGCCGTTCGTCGGGGAGCGGGACGAAGTCGGTGGCCTCGGTGTTCGGGGCGAGGACGGCGACGGGGTCGTATCGGGCGCCCTCCGGCTTGCGGATCTCCAGGAGGAAGCCGTCCTCGCCCGAGGAGCGGTCGGTCCAGGTGAAGCGGAGGCCGTCGGGCCGTTCGGTCCGGTGCGGGCGGACGGTGGGGCCCCGGTAGGAGCGCAGCCGGTAGGAGAAGGTGGTGTGCGGCATGAGGTCGGGGTGGCGATAGCTCGTCACCTGGGGGGCGAGGTACTGCAGGACGGTGTAGGGGCCCGCCTCCTCGGTCGCGAACTCCAGGACGTGACCGGCGATTCCGGGCCGCTCGTCGCGCCAGTGCAGGTCGATGTCGGTGGGTGTGGTGAGGGCGCCTCGCAGCGGCTGTGCCGGGTCGACCGTGCAGGCCGGCAGCGCCAGGATCAGCGCTGCCGACACTGCGATGCGCGCCTTTCCTCGCATACGGCGGCCGCTACTTGCGCCAGAAGCGGACGTTGCTCCACTCCACGGTGGCCGTTCCGTTGCCGCTGTTGGTGCGATAGGCGCCGAACTTGTCGTAGAAGCTGCCGCCGGGGCTGTCGTAGGTGTGCTTGAGCGAGCCGTTGATGTAGGTGCGGTGCTCTGCGCCGACCTGGTGGACGGTGTTGACGCGGACGGTCGCGCCGACCGTCCCGGCGTTCGAGAGCGTGGTGCCGCCGTGCACCGCGTACAGCCTGCCGCCGCGCTCGACGGCGAGCATGAAGTAGGGGCCGGAGCCCGACTCGTGGAAGGTCTGCTTGAGGCTGATCCGGGTACCGCTGAGGCTGGTGATGCGGAAGTAGCCTTCGAACTGACGCGTTCCGCCGGTGTAGGTGGCGTAGCGGCGTTCAGCCCGTTGGTCGCCGCTGGCGGTGGAGCAGGTGAGCCGGAAGGTCAGGCCGTCGATCTGGCCGCAGCCCCGCTCCTGCTCGGTGTAGCCGGGTGAGACCGACTGCCAGCCGCCTGGCTCGACTTCGGCGAAGGCGTGCGGGGCGGCGAGCAGCGACGTGGCGCACAGTGCGGTGGTGACGGTGAGGGTGCGCAGGCGTGGACGCATCCTGTCTCCTGTCGGACGTGGGGGTGGACCGCATCTCATATCTGGTCACGTATATGAACTGCGATCCCTCATATGGATGAGCGTTACGGACGTTAGGTTCAGACCAATCACCCGTCAAGAGATCGTGCGGACACGTCTTTCCCTCCCGAACCGGTGTGCCCCGGCGCCGGTTGGGGCAGGGTGGCTCACGACGGGTTCATCTGCCTGCCGCACCCGGCTGGCGGAACGACCGGTGGCGCGGTGGGATCGAGGCGTGCGAAGCAGCGATCCAGGGGCAGGCGAACGACGTCGAGGCAGACCGCCTGGAGCCGCAGAAGGGATGATCACCGTGACACGACCCAGGATCCTGGTGGTTGGCGCAGGCTTCGCCGGAGTCGGATGCGTTCGCCGGCTGGAACGCAAACTCTCCCCCGACGAGGCCGAGATCACCTTGGTGACGCCGTCCTCCTATCAGCTCTACCTTCCGCTTCTGCCCCAGGTCGCCTCCGGCGTCCTGACCCCCCAGTCGATCGCCGTGTCCCTGCGCCGCAGCCGCAGGTACCGCACCCGGATCATCCCGGGCGGCGCCATCGGCGTGGACCTCGCGGGCAAGGTCTGCGTCGTCCGCACGATCACCGACAAGGTCGTCAACGAGCCCTACGACTACATCGTGCTGGCCCCCGGCAGCATCACCCGCACCTTCGACATCCCGGGGCTGACGGACCACGCGTACGGCATGAAGACACTCGCGGAGGCCGTCTACCTGCGCGACCATGTCATCTCCCAGCTGGACCTCGCCGACGCCAGCCAGGACCCGGACGAGCGTGCGGCACGGCTGCAGTTCGTGGTGGTGGGCGGCGGGTACGCGGGCACCGAGACCGCGGCGTGCCTGCAGATGCTGACCCACAACGCGGTCAAGCGCTATCCGCGGATCGACCCGCGCCTGATCAAGTGGCATCTGATCGACATCGCGCCGGGGCTGATGCCCGAGCTCGGCGAGAAGCTCGGCAAGGACGCCCAGGAGATCCTGCGCAAGCGCGGCATCGAGATCTCCCTGGGCGTGTCCATCGCGAAGGCGGGTCCCGAGGAGGTCACCTTCACGGACGGTCGGGTGGTGCCCACCCGCACCCTGATCTGGACCGCCGGCGTGGTCGCCAGCCCGCTGATCGGCACGCTGGGCGCCGAGACGGTGCGGGGCCGGCTCGCGGTCACGGCCGAGATGAGCCTGCCCGGGCACGACGGAGTGTTCGCGCTCGGCGACGCCGCCGCGGTCCCCGACGAGGCCAAGGCCGAGGAGGGCGCCGTCTGCCCGCCCACCGCCCAGCACGCGATGCGCCAGGGCAAGGTCGTGGCCGACAACGTCATCGCCGCCCTGCGGGGGCAGCCGATGCGGCAGTACCGGCACAAGGACCTCGGCCTGGTCGTCGACCTCGGCGGCCGCGACGCCGTCTCCAAGCCGCTCGGCGTCGAGCTGAAGGGCCTGCCCGCGATGGCCGTCGCCCGCGGCTACCACTGGTCGGCGCTGCGCACCAACGTCGCCAAGACCCGTGTCATGACGAACTGGATGCTCAACGCCGTGGCCGGCGACGACTTCGTGCGCACCGGGTTCCTGTCCCGCAGTCCGGCCAAGCTGAAGGACTTCGAGTTCGTCCACGCGTATCTGACGCCGGAGCAGTTGCGGGCGCAGATCGGCGGGAAGGGCGGAGCGGGGGCCGCCGAGGGGGACGGATGAGTGAGGCGTGGGGGCCTCACCAGCCCAGGGGCCCCCCCCCGCCACCCAAAAAGAAGGGGAGAGGGGACCAGCATTGGAGCCAACTGAGGAGCCGTTCTCGCCCG
>NZ_JBHTRZ010000002.1:593351-850007 GCF_042795335.1 Streptomyces sp. NPDC056479
AGGGGGGGGGGGGGGGGGGGGGGGGGGGGGGGGGGGGGGGGGGGGGGGGGGGGGTGTGGGGGGGGGGGGGGGGGGTGGGTTTTCCCCCCCCCCCCCTCCCCCCCCACGCCGTGACCACGAAGAGAGCGGGAGAGAGTACGACGGCGTGAAGTCAGCGGGAGAGCCGGTCCGGCCGCGGTTGCGCCACCGTGTCGCCGCGTCGGACCCCGGCCTGCTGAGGCTGGCGGCGGGCCTGCGCGCGGCGGGCTCGATCGCCCTCTCCGTCGCCGTGCTCGCCCTGCTGGGCACCGATGTGACCCATCTGGTGGCGGGGGCGCTGGCGGCGATGGTCTCCACCTTCGCCATCCGGGAGAAGCAGCGCGAACAGCAGGCGGTCACGCTCGCCCTGGGACTTCCGGTGGCGCTGGCGTCCATGACCCTGGCGGCGGCGCTGCACAGCAACGTCCTGGCCGGGGACCTGGTCTTCGTCACGCTCATCTTCTGTGCCGTCTACGGCCGCCGGTTCGGCGAACGCGGCACCGCACTCGGCCTGATCGGTTTCCAGATCTACTTCGTGTCCCTCTTCGTCGGCGCCACCGTGAGCGACCTGCCCGCGCTGTTCCGCTCGGTCGCCGTGGCCTTCGCGTGCAGCGCCGTGGTGCGTTTCCTGCTCGTCTTCGAGACACCGACGGGAGTGCTCCAGCGGCTGCGCGAGGCCTTCCGTGCCCGCCTGGCCCAGCTGCTGTCCGCCCAGCTCGACCTGCTCGACGCCGGTCCCGAGGAGGCGGACCGGGCCCTGGAGCACGTACGCGAGGGCACCGCGCGCCTGCATGAGACGGCACTGCTGATCCAGGGCCGGCTGGACGCCGGGGCCGCCGACCAGGCCCTGGCCCGGCTCGTGCAACGCCGTGTCGCGGACGCCGAGATCGCCGCGGAGCGCCTGGGACTGTCGCTGCTGCGCGCACGCGGTGCCGAGCGGGTGGACACGCTGGCCCTGCATCTGCCGGGGGCGCCCGTCCCCTCGGGCGGGCGCCAGCCCGTACAGGACGCGGCGACCGCGACCCTGCGCCGGGACCTCGACGCGCTGCGGCTGCTCGTCCTGCGCCCCGTCGCCGCCGGAGCCTCGGTGTCCCACCTGCGCAACCGGCTGCTCGGCTACCGCGACGAGGAGAACCTGCCGGTCGCCCCGCCCCCCGTGCAGGACGTCTTCCGGGCCGTCGGCGAGACCGCTCGTGCCGTGCTCGGGCTGCGCATCGCGCTCGGCGGGGCCCAGGACGAGTCGGACGACTCCCCGGCCACCGCCCGTTCCCGCGAGGAGCTGGACGCGGAGGACGCCGTGCTCGACGCCGAGGAGGAGGCCCCCACCGAGGAGCCGGGCGGACTGCAGCGGCCCACCACCCGGGCCGCCGTGCAGGTGGCCGTGGGGTCGGCGCTGGCCATGGTCGGCGGTGAGCTGCTGTCCCGCGACCGCTGGTACTGGGCGGTGCTGACCTGCTGGATCGTGTTCCTCAACACCGCTTCCACCGGCGAGATCCTGGTCAAGGGCTATCGCCGGCTGCTGGGCACCGTGCTCGGCGTGCTGGCCGGAATCGTGCTGGCGGGCGCCGTAGGACACCACACCTGGACGGCGTTCGTGCTGGTGCTGCTGTTCGTCTTCGCGGTGTTCTACTCGGCGCCGCTGTCCTACACGCTGTCGTCGTTCTTCGTGACGGCTGCGCTGGGGCTGCTCTACACCCTGCTGCACACCTACAGCCTCTCGGTGCTCGTGCTGCGCATCGAGGAGACGGCGCTGGGCGCGGCCTGCGGAGTGATCGCGGCGGCCTTCGTGCTGCCGGTGCAGACGGACCGCCGCACCAACGAACTCCTCGCCACCGTGCTGGAACATCTCGGCAACGTCACCCGCAGCGCCGTCGAACAGCTCAGCGGCGGGCCGCCGGTCGAACTGCTCGACGAATCGCGCGACCTGGACCAGGCACTGGCCGACCTGCGGGCCGCCATCCAGCCGCTCACGCATCCGGTGACACCGCTGCGGGCCCGGCGGGAGACCGCCCGCTATGTCGTGGCCCTGCTGGAGACGTGCGCCTACCACGCGAGGACGCTGGCGGCGACCGCCGAGCTGCTGCCCACCCATCCCTCGATCGCGGCGGATCCCCGGCTGCGCCGCGCCGCGGGTCGCATCACGCACAACCTCGACGCGATCACCGCGCACGTCACCGACGAACATGCCAAGGATGAGATCGAGACCGGACCGAGCATCGCCTCCCTGCTGGGACCGACGAGCCCCGGCGCACCGCGCTACGGCCGGGTCACCGATCGCGTCCTGCGGCACCTGCAACGCCTCGACGAGGGCGTGACCGGTCTGGCCCGACCCCTCGGCGTGCCCGTGCGGGCGCCGGAAGGATGACCGCACGTCGGGCCGATAACTGGGTACGCGGAACTCATGACCGATGTCGTGGACTCAGACGAACTGCTGCGACGGATGCAGCGCGCCAGGGCCTGTGCCCGGCAGGAGGAGCGGACATGGCGGGCACGGAGCGAGACCCTGAGGGCGACCGACCCGGAGGCGGCCCGCGACGCCGGCGTACGGACGCTGGCCTTCGAGACCGTGATCGCGGTCCTGGACGAGATCCTGACCCCGGGCAGGCACGCCGAGCGGACCTGAAAGCCGCCTCCGGGACGCGCACCGGAGATCGGCACCTGAAACCCGCAGCCCAGCGAAACCGGTCACGTACCCCGGTCTCGGTTACGCGCGATCCCCCTAGATGGTTTACGGTTCATCCATACGTGGTCTCGGGGTAGACAGCATCCGTCCCCCCTGCACCACCATCTACGGCCCTGGCTGGCCTCCCCCGTCCAGCCAGGGCTTTTTCATGCCCTCGACGACCTGTGGGCAAGAATCCGCCGGTAATCACCCTCCGCCGAGGTGCTCAGGGCGGCGGCAGCCGCTGAAATGGACGCAGGGAACGCACCGGAACCTCAGTCCTCGGCGAGGAGCCCCGTGTCATGACCAAAGCGATCAAACTGCTCACCGCCCTTCCGCCGCCGCAGCGCGGGCACCTGATGTCGCTGGCCCAGGAGGTCTCCTTCCCGGAGGACGCCCGGATCTTCGAGCCGGGCGGCACGGCCGACCGCTTCTGGGTGATCCGCTCGGGCGCCGTCTCCCTCGACCAGCGCCTGTCGTCGCTGCAGCGGGTCACCGTCGCCAGCCTCGGCGCGGGCGATCTGCTCGGGTGGTCCTGGCTGTTCCCCCCGTTCCAGTGGGACTTCGGCGCGGAGGCGTTCAGCCCGGTGCGCGCCTACGAGTTCGACGCGGCTGCGGTCCTGCGGCTGTGCGAGGAGGATCCCGAACTCGGTCTGACGCTGGTGCGGCACGTCGCCGAAATCCTCGCGTACCGGCTGGAGATGACCCGGGGCAAGCTGATGGAGCAGTACCGGCAGCACCGGCGCAGCGTGCTCTGAGCGTCAGACGCGATAGCGCCGCAGGGCGGGCACCGCGGCGGCCAGCCCCAGCATGAGGACGACGACCAGCAGGCCGCCGCCCACGGTCGCCGTACGGGCCCCGAAGGCCGAGCCCGCCGTGCCGTGCAGGACGTCGGCGAGACGCGGGCCGCCCGCGACCACGACCGTGAAGACGCCCTGCATCCGACCGCGCATCTCGTCGCTGGCGGCGGACAGCAGGATCGCCCCGCGGAAGACCATGGAGACCATGTCGGCGACCCCGGCGAGGGCCAGGAACATCACCGCGAGCCACAGACTGCCGCTCAGCCCGAAACCGGTGATGGCGGCGCCCCAGACGACGACCGCGCCGATCACCATCCAGCCGTGCCGGCGGGCCCGGGAGAACGTGCCGGAGAACAGCCCGCCGGCCACCGCGCCGATCGGGATCGCCGCGAACAGCAGCCCGAGGGCGAGCCCTTCGCCGTACGACGCGTAGGTCTGGCCGGCCAGTTGGGGGAACAGGGCGCGGGGCATGCCGAAGACCATCGCGATGATGTCGGCCAGGAAGGACAGCAACAGCACCTTGTGCAGGGCGATGTAGCGGAAGCCCGCGGCGATCTCGCGTACGCCCGCGCGGCGTTGCACGGCGGCAGCCAGGGGCGGAAGCGCGGGCAGCCGTACGACCGCCCACACCGTGACGCACAGGGCGAGCGCGTCGATGAGGTACAGCTCGGCCAGGCCGATGACGGGTATGAGGACGCCCGCCAGCAACGGGCCCAGCACCTGGCCGGTCTGCATGACGGTCGAGCCGAGGGCGTTGGCGGCGGCCAGTTCACCGGCCGGCACCAGGCGGGCGATGGAGGCGTTGCGGGCGGGGGCGTTGATCCCCCAGAACGCCTGCTGCACGGCGAGCAGCACCATCAGCACCGCCACCGACTCCAGCCCGGTGACGGCCTGGAGCCAGAACAGCAGCGAGGTCACCGCGATGCCGCTGTTGGTGATCAGCAGCAGCTTGCGGCGGTCCATGCTGTCGGCGATGGCCCCGCCCCACAGGGCGAACACCGCGAGCGGCAGCAGTCCGGCGAGGCTGGCGGCTCCGACCCAGGCCGAGGACCCGGTGATGTCGTAGACCTGCTTGGGCACGGCGACCGCGGTGAGCTGGCTGCCGACGGCCGTGACGATGGTCGAGGACCACAGGCGGCGGTAGGCCGGGCGGCGCAGCGGCCGGGTGTCCATGGCCCAGCGACGCCAGCCGCGTCGCCGGGGCGGCACCGGGGAGGGGTCCTTCTCCCGGGGATCGGTCTCCTGGGGATCGGTACTGCTCTCGCTGGTGTCCACGCGCTTCCTGGATGCTCGTTACATCTTTCTCGTCGGGGATCACTATGGCAGCACCGGCCGGGCGTTCGGACGGGCGTCTCAGCTTCCGGCGATGAGGGAGGCGCCGAGGGCGATCATCGTCACGGCGATCACTCCGTCCAGGACGCGCCAGGCGACGGGCTTGGCGAGGTGACGGCTCAGCAGCCGGGCCCCGAAGCCGAGCGCCGCGAACCAGCACAGGCTGGCGAGCACGGCCCCGATTCCGAACGTCCAGCGCAGCGGTCCGCGGTCGGCGGCGATCGTGCCGAGCAGGAAGACGGTGTCGAGGTAGACGTGCGGGTTGAGCCAGGTCATGGCGAGGCAGGTCAGCACCGCCCGCCGCCGTGACCCCGCCGCGTCGCCGTCCGTGAGCAGCGCGCCGCCCGGCTTGAAGACCCGGCGTGCGGCGAGGACGCCGTAGCAGAGCAGGAACGCCCCGCCGATCCACGCGACCGCCGTCAGCACTCCCGGCCACGCCACGACCAGCGCGCCGACGCCGGCCACGCCCAGGGTGATCAGAAGGGCGTCGGACAGGGCGCAGATGCCGACGACGGCGAGGACCGCGTCACGGCGGATCCCCTGGCGCAGGACGAAGGCGTTCTGCGCACCGATGGCGACGATCAGGGAGAGGCCCGTGCCGAATCCGGCGGCGGCGGTGGTCAAGGCGTTTGTCATGCCATTGACGCTAAGGAAGCGATCTCTTGACGTACAGCTAAAGATTCTTACGTATCTTTAGCAGATATGAAGACAGAGCTGACCGAGCTTCCTCTCGACCAGGTGCGGACGCTGCTGGCGGTGGTGGACGAGGGCACCTTCGACGCGGCGGCCGCCGCGCTGCATGTGACGCCGTCGGCGGTGAGCCAGCGGGTGAAGGCGCTGGAGCAGCGCACGGGGCGGGTGCTGCTGGTGCGGACGAAGCCGGTGCGGGCGACCGAGTCGGGCGGGGTCGTCGTCCGGTTCGCCCGCCAGCTCGCCCGGCTGGAGCGCGACGCCCGTGCCGAACTGGGGCTGAGCGGAGCGGGGGACGCGACCCCGGTGTCGATCGCGGTCAACGCCGACTCGCTGGCCACGTGGTTCCTGGCGGCGCTCACCCGTGTACCCGAGGAGCCGCGGCTCTGCTTCGAGCTGCGCCGGGAGGACGAGAGCCGTACGGCGACGCTGCTGCGCGAGGGGCTGGTGATGGCGGCGGTGACCTCGTCACCGGACGCGGTGGCGGGCTGTTCGGTGCGTCCGCTGGGCCGGATGCGCTATCTGGCCGCTGCCAGCCCGGAGTTCACCGAGCGGCATCTCGGCGGCTCGCTGGGGGACGCGCTCGTGCGGGCGCCGGTGATGACCTTCGACCGCAGCGACGACCTCCAGGACGCCTTCGTCCGCAGGCTGCGGCGCACCCGCACGGGCGCGAGTGCGGTACGGCACCAGGTGCCCACCTCGGAGGGCTTCCTGTCGTCCGTGGTCGCGGGACTCGGCTGGGGCCTGCTCCCCGAGGCCCAGGCGGAACCGCACCTGCGGGCGGGCCGCCTGGTGCAGCTCGCCCCGGACCGCCCGGTCGATGTCCCGCTGTACTGGCAGCAGTGGAAGCTGGACTCGCCCGCGCTGGCGGCGGTGACCGAGGCGGTGACGGCGACGGCGGCCCAGGCACTGCGCGGCTGAGCGCGCCGGAGGACCGTCCTGCGGCGCCGCAGACAGTCAGCGGGGCGCCGCGAGCCGGCCGGCGGCACTGTCCAGCAGCATCTCCAGTGCCGTCGGATACGCGCTGTTCACCATCCGCGCCGCCAGCAGCGTGGCCGCCTCGGCGATCCGAGGATGCGTCGTGCGAGGCAGCCGCGCATACGTCGACCGCCACATGTCCTCGTCGGCGCGCAGCGCATCGCTCGGCAGCGCCAGCGACGCCGCGTCGAGCGCCGCGAAGGCAAGCGTCTGGTCGATGAAGGCGTGGTAGATGCGGACGGTTTCCGGCAACGGGAACCCGGCCCCGCGCAGGATGTCCAGGACGGCCTCGTCGGCGGCGAGTTCGTTGGCCCGGCCGGTGACCCGGCTGGTGGTCAGCACGGCGGCCTGCGGATGGGCCAGGTACGCGGCGTGGATGCGCAGGCCGACGGCGCGCAGGTCCGCACGCCACTCCCCCGTCGGCTCCCAGCCCTCGAGCGCCTGGCCCATGAGGGCGTCGCCGATGGCCAGGATCAGTTCGTCCATGCCGCGGAAGTACCGGTACAGCGTGCTCGGGTCGGCGTCCAGGGCCAGGCCGAGACGGCGGGCGGTCAGGCCGGCGCTGCCGTGCTCGCGCAGCATGCGCAACGCCGTGTCGACTATCAGCCGCTCCGACAGCACGGTGCCACTCTTGGTGGGACGACGCCGACGCCGCTTTTCCTCCGGTACGACCGGTTTCGGCATCGCGTCCTCCATTCTTATGCCAACGCCATTGACCTTACGTGACGGGACGGCGTTGTATCACCGGCGGGGCCCCACCACGTCGTAGACCTTTCAGTGGACCTTCAGTCGAGGGAGACTTGTCATGCGTGTACTGCTCGTGGGCGCCGGCGGGGTGGGTACCGCCGTCACCCGGATCGCCGCCCGGCGTCCGTTCTTCGAGGCGATGGTGGTCGCCGACTACGACCCCGCGCGTGCCGAGGCGGCCGTCGCGGCCCTCGGCGGTGACGCCCGCTTCCTGGCGGAGCGCGTCGACGCGAGCGACGAGGCGGCGGTGACCGCGCTGCTGCAGCGGCACGCCTGCGACGTGCTCCTCAACGCCACCGACCCGCGCTTCGTGATGCCGCTGTTCCAGGCCGCGCGCACGGCCGGGGCCACATATGTCGACATGGCGATGTCGCTGTCGCGGCCGCATCCGGAGCGGCCGTACGAGGAGTGCGGGGTCAAGCTGGGCGATGCCCAGTTCGAGCAGGCGGCCGACTGGGAGAAGGCGGGCGCGCTGGCGCTGGTCGGCATGGGCGTGGAGCCGGGTCTGTCGGACGTCTTCGCCCGGTACGCCGCCGATGAGCTGTTCGACGAGATCGGGGAGATCGGCATCCGGGACGGCGCCAACCTCACCGTGGACGGCTATGACTTCGCGCCGTCCTTCAGCATCTGGACCACGATCGAGGAGTGCCTCAATCCGCCGGTGGTCTACGAGAGCGGGCGCGGCTGGTTCACCACGGAGCCCTTCAGCGAGCCGGAGGTGTTCGACTTCCCCGAGGGCATCGGTCCGGTCGAGTGTGTGAACGTGGAGCACGAGGAGGTGCTGCTGGTCCCGCGCTGGGTCGACGCGCGCCGGGTGACGTTCAAGTACGGCCTGGGCGAGGAGTTCGTCAGCACGCTGAAGACGCTGCACCTGCTGGGCCTGGACAGCACCGAGCCGGTGACCGTGCCCGGTGCCGAGGGGCCGGTGCGGGTCTCGCCCCGGGATGTCGTCGCCGCGTGCCTGCCCGACCCGGCGACACTGGGCGAGCGGATGCACGGCAAGACCTGCGCCGGCACCTGGGTGCGGGGCGTGAAGGACGGACAGCCGCGCGAGGTGTACCTGTACCACGTGGTCGACAACCAGTGGTCCATGGCGGAGTACGGCAGCCAGGCGGTGGTGTGGCAGACCGCCCTCAACCCGGTCGTCGCGCTCGAACTCCTCGCCAGCGGCGCCTGGTCGGGCGCGGGTGTGCTGGGCCCGGAGGCCTTCCCGGCCCGGCCCTTCCTGGACCTGCTCACCGCGTACGGCTCCCCGTGGGGCATGCGGGAACAGTGACCGGATCTGCCGGGATCCAACGGGGTTTCACTTGCGCATCGACAGGCGACTCGAAAACGAGTAGTGCATCCCACGAGGGCACGTTCGACGATCGCAGGTGACTTTGATGAACGACTGGCGAAACCAGGCCGCCTGTCGCCATGAGGACCCCGACCTCTTCTACCCGATCGGCACATCGGGACCGACGGTGCTCCAGACGGAACAGGCGAAGGCCGTCTGCCGGCGCTGCTCGGTCCGGGACCAGTGTCTGCGCTGGGCGCTGGACATGGACCAGTTCATCGGGATCTGGGGTGGCAAGAGCGAGGCCGAGCGAAGGGCGCTGCGGCAGCGGGCCGGGTGATTGCCCGCTCTCGCGGCCGCCCGGCTCACTCCGGCGCCGCGGCGGCCGGCAGCCGCAGCGTGAACACCGAACCGGCTCCGGGCTCGCTCGCCGCCTCGACCGTGCCGTCGTGCGCGGCGACCAGGTGCCGCACGATCGGCAGACCCAGCCCGCTGCCTCCGGTACGCCGGCTGCGGGACTTCTCCGCACGCCAGAACCGGTCGAAGACATACGGCAGGTCTGCGGGGTCGATACCGGTGCCCGTGTCGGTGACGTCGAGGACGACGTCGTCTCCGTCGCGCCGGACGGCGAGCGTCACCGTGCCGTCGGCCGGAGTGTGGCGCAGGGCGTTGGAGACGAGGTTGCCGAGCGCCTGGCGCATCCGGACAGGGTCGGCATCCAGCCAGGGCGTGCCGTCCGCCGTGGTGCGCAGGGTGACGCCGGCCGTGTCGGCGGCGACGCGGTGGGCGGCGGCGACCTGGTCGAGGAGTTCGTCGGCGCGGACGGGCTCGCGGTGCAGGCGCAGTGTGCCGGCGTCGGCGGCGGCCAGGTCCTGCAGGTCGTCGATGACGCGCTGGAGGACGAGGGCCTCCTCGTGCAGGGACGCGAGCAGCGCGGGATCCGGGTCGACGAGGCCGTCCCGGGTGACCTCCAGCCAGCCGCGGATATTGGTCAGCGGGGTGCGCAGTTCATGGGCGACATCGCTGACCATCGCCTTGCGCTGGGCCTCCAACCGCTCCCGGCGCTCGGAGAGTTCGTTGAAGGCCGAGGCGAGGATGCCGGTCTCGTCGCGGGTGGTGACGGGGACCCGCACATGCAGTTCGGGCGGCTGCTGGGCCGCCTCCGTCAGTGCCCGCAGCGGGCGGACGAGCCGGGTGGCGACGACGGCCGTCACGGCCACGGTGACGGCCAGGACGAGTCCGGCGGCGCCGACGACCTTGGCCTTGTTGGCCGGTGACATGTCGAACCGGACGGCGGAGGTTTCCCCGCCGCCCAGGTACAGCTCGGCCACGGGGGCGACGTACGGGTCGAGCTGGGCGCGGCGTGCCTCGTCGACGCAGCGGTCCGCCTCGCGCAGCGCCGCCCGGTCGCCGGCCCTGACCGTCTTGCCCATGAGGTAGCGGGTGCCGAGTTGCTTCTCGGTCACGTCGACCGCGACGAATGCGTCCGAGCCGCTCAGTCCGTGCCGTTCGAGACAGCCGCGGGCGCGCTCGTTCAGGTCGGACAGGGCCTTTTCCTCGGTCGGCGTGGGAGTGTTGAGCAGTCCGTCGGCGCACTCGTCGGGCACGACTCCGCCCGCGACGGGTCCGTCGTGGTCGGTGACGACCGGCCGGCCGCTCGGCGTCTGCACGACGGTGGCCTCGTAGCCGTTGCGGGCGAAGCACCGCTGCCGCAGATCGGCGAGCTTCTCCAGCCGGGCCCGCTCCTGGTCGGTCACGCGGTACGGGCCCACGACACGCGGATCGACTCCGCCCCGCTGCGCTCCCCGCTCCGTGTAGGTGTCGATGTGCAGGGGATCGACCGTGGCGGCGGCGCGCGGTGGCAGCGAGGTGCCGCGCGGCGCCGAGTCGGTGATGGTCCGGCGGTCGGTGGTGGTGAGGGCGATCCGGCGACCGGTCCGCGCGGACAGCTCACGGACCGTCTCCTCGACCCCCTTCCAGTCGGCGTGGGTGGCGGCATGACCGCTGAGCCGGGCGAGGACGTCCATGTCCTCGGCGAGGACCTGTCCCTGTTCCTCCCGCAGCGCCCGGGTGGTGGTCTCCACCGCCAGCCAGGCCGTCGCCGCCACCGAACACACGGCGATCAGCACCGAGGCGATCAGCAGCCGGACCAGCAGACGCTTGCGCAGCGGTATCCGGGCGGTCATCCGCGGCCTCCACTGAGCTTGTAGCCGACGCCGAAGACGGTCAGCAGCCGCGCGGGCCTGCGCGGGTCGGCCTCGACCTTCTTGCGCAGGTTCATGATGTGGACATCGACGGCCCGTTCGGTGGAGGCCCGGTCGGTGCCCCGGGTGCACTCCAGCAACTGCCGCCGGGAGAAGACCCGTTCGGGTTCGGCGACCATGGCCAGCAGGATCTCGAACTCGGCGGGCGTGCACTCCACCGCCGCCCCGTCGCACCGCACCTCGTGCCGTACGGGGTCGACGGCGATGCCCGCCGCGCGTACGACGGGCTCCTCCCGCCGCCCGGTGGCCCGCCCGCTGCGGCGCAGCACCGTACGGATGCGGGCCATCAGCTCGCGCGGGCTGTACGGCTTGGTCATGTAGTCGTCGGCGCCGAGTTCGAGACCGAGCAGCACATCGTCCTCGGCCGAGCGGGCCGTCAGCATCAGCACCGGGACGTCGTCGTCCCGGCGCAGCACCCGGCACACCCCGAAGCCGTCGATCACCGGCAGCATGAGGTCCAGCACCACCAGGTCGGGCCGCTGCCGCCGGACCGCGTCCAGGGCGGCGGGCCCGTCGTGGACCACGGTGGCGGTGTGACCCTCCGCCAGCAGGGTGCGGCGGATGAGTTCGGCCTGCATCTCATCGTCCTCGGCGACCAGCACATGTGCGCACACGCGGCGGAATCCTAAGCGGCCCGGGTTTCAGCGGGCCAGCGAGCCGGCGTCGCCCATGACGACGACGGGATGCCGGTCGGGGTCGAGTGCGAGCAGCAGTTCCCTCATGTGCTCGCGCGCGATGCTGACGCAGCCCTGCGTGGGCCCGCCGTGGTCGACGTGCAGCCATATGCCGCCGCCGCGTCCGGCGCCGAGCGGGCGGGTCCAGTCGAGGGGGGACTTGCCGGGCTCACGGTTGTAGTCGATGGCGATCACGTAGTCGAAGGAGCCCGCGAGGGGCTCGCCCTCGAAGCCGCTGCCGGTCGCGGTGAATCCGACGCCGTGGTCGTACGGCAGTCTGCTGCCGGGGTCGCGCCGCAGGCCTCCGGCGTCCGTGAGCGTGAAGACGCCGATGGGCGAACGCAGATCACCGGCGCGGTGCCGCTCGGTCCAGCCGCGCAGGGCGTTGTGGGCGGGCCACTCGGCGCCGGCCTCCCAGCCGGTGTCGGTGCGCTCGTACAGGACGACCGTGGACCGTGCGGAGTTCCTGCCCTGTCCGGTCACCACGACCGCCTGCCGGGCCTCGGAGGGCACTTTCGCCCAGGTGCCGGGGCCCAGGCCCGGCAGTTGCTGCGGGGCCGCTTCGAGGGCGATGTCGGGCATGGGCTTACCGGTCGTGGGCCTGACGGCGGCGGGTTCGTGGTCCGGCGTCGCCGCGGCACCGACGCCGCAGCCGGTCATCAGCAGCGACGCGGCCAGCAGGGCGACACGGGGCTTGTACGTGATCATGAGTCGACCCTGACCGACACTTGTGAGGAACTCGTCAGGACCGACGGGTTGCCCGCCGCACCGAGAGCACACACCCGAGAACTCGCACCCGAGAAGGGCCCGGCCATGAGCGTTCGTATCCGTCGCGTCTACGAAGCACCCGAGCCCGAGGACGGAGTGCGCGTCCTGGTCGACCGGCTGTGGCCGCGCGGTCTGTCGAAGGACGCGGCGCGGGTGGACGAGTGGCCCAAGGGGCTCACCCCGTCCACCGAGCTGCGGCGTTGGTATCACGCGGGTGAGGCGTCCTACGAGGAGTTCGCGGGCCGTTACGGTGCGGAGCTGGCCGAGCCCGAGGCGGCCGAACTCGTCGGTCATGTGCGGGAGCTGGCGAGCAAGGGCGAAGTGACGCTGCTGACCGCGTCGAAGTCCCCCGAGGAGAGTCACGCCGCGGTGCTGGCCCGTCTCCTCCAGGCGTGAGGAGACGGGCCGCACACCACGGTCAGGCCGTCTGCCGCGCCGCCGCCCGGCCCGCCGCCCGGCCCGAGAACAGACAGCCGCCGAGGAAGGTGCCCTCCAGGGCGTTGTAGCCGTGGACACCGCCGCCGCCGAAACCGGCGACCTCGCCCGCCGCGTACAGACCGTCGATGGGCGTGCCGTCGGCTCCGAGCGCGCGGGAGTCGAGGTCGGTCTGGACGCCGCCGAGGGTCTTGCGGGTCAGGACGTGCAGCTTGACGCCGATCAGCGGGCCGGCCGCAGGGTCGAGGATGCGGTGCGGGGTGGCGACGCGGCCGAGACGGTCGCCGATGTAGCGGCGGGCGTTGCGGATGCCCTGCACCTGGGCGTCCTTGCTGTAGGGGTTGGCGATCTGCAGGTCGCGGGCCTCGATCTGGCGCCGGATGCCCTCCGCGTCGAGGAGCGGTTTGTCCGTCAACTGGTTCATCTTGCCGACCAGTTGCTCCAGGTTGGAGGCGGTCACGAAGTCCGCGCCGTTGCGCAGGAACGCTGAAACGGGTCCAGGGGCGCCCTTGCCGAGCACCCGCTCCTTGAGGAACCCGGCGCGGTCCTTGGCGGTGATGTCGGGGTTCTGCTCGGAGCCCGAGAGCGCGAACTCCTTCTCGATGATCTTCTGGGTGAGGATGAACCAGGAGTGGTCGTGGTCGGCGATGTCCGCGTCGGTGCGCAGGTGCTTGAGCGTGCCGAGGGTGTCGTAGCCCGGCAGGCAGGGGTCGGGCAGGCGGCGGCCGAGGGCGTCGAACCACATGGAGGACGGTCCGGGCAGGATGCGGATGCCGTGGCCGGGCCAGATCGGGTCCCAGTTCTGCAGGCCCTCGGTGTAGTGCCACATGCGGTCGCGGTTGACCAGCCGTACGCCCGCCCGGTCGCTGATGTCGAGCATCCGCCCGTCGACGTAGGCGGGGACGCCGGTGACCATCTCGGTGGGCGCGGTGCCGAGGCGCTCGGGCCAGTGGCGGCGGACGATGTCGTGGTTGGCGCCGATGCCGCCGGAGGTGACGATCACGGCCTGGGCGGTGAGCTCGAACTCTCCGACCTGGTCGCGGTTGGAGGCGACGCCCCGGGGCGAGTGGTCCTCGGCCAGGACCGTGCCGCGCACGCCGCGCGCCGCGCCGTCCTCGATGACCAGCTCGTCGACCTGGTACCGGTGGTAGAAGGTGAGCAGCCCGTCGCTCTGGGCCTGCTTGGCGTACCGGACGAACGGCTCCACGACGCCGGTGCCGGTGCCCCAGGCGATGTGGAACCGGGGCACGGAGTTGCCGTGGCCGTCGGCACGCAGGTCGCCGCGCTCGGCCCAGCCCACCGTCGGCAGGAACTTGATGCCGTGCGTGTCCAGCCAGGCCCGCTTCTCGCCCGCCGCGAACTCGACGTACGCACGCGCCCAGCGCACCGCCCAGGAGTCCTCGTCGTCCGCCCGGTCGAACTGGGCGCTGCCCTGCCAGTCGTTCCAGGCCAGGTCGAGGGAGTCCTTGATGCCCAGGCGCCGCTGCTCCGGGGAGTCGACGAGGAAGAGCCCGCCGAAGGACCAGAAGGCCTGCCCGCCGAGGTTGGCGGCGTTCTCCTGGTCCACCAGCGCGACCCTGCGGCCCCGGCTGGTCAGTTCGCTCGCGGCGACCAGGCCCGCGAGTCCCGCTCCGACGACGATGACGTCGGCATCCATGGCGACCGTCCCTTCCTCATGTCCTCATCGGGTGGTGTCGCTGCCGTCGGTGAGCAGCGCGGTGAGCAGTTGCCCCAGCCACTCCCGAGCGTGCTCGACGTCCTTGTCCAGCAGCAGTTGGGTGGTGACTCCGTCGTACGCGGCGACGACCGCGCGGGCTGCGCCGTCGATGTCGCCGAGGACGGCGGGCAGTTCGGTGTGACCCGCCGCGCGGGCGAGCCGTTCGGCGATGGCCCCGCGCAGCCGGGCGCGATGCTCCAGCAGGGTCTGCGCGACGGCCGGGTGGCGGGCGGCGTGCACCAGGAAGTCCGTCTTCACCAGCAGCCAGTCGCGGTCCAGCAGCAGCACGTCGGTCACCCGGTCCACGGCGGCCGGCACGTCCAGGTCCGGACCGTCCAGGGCGAGCGCTCCGGACACCTGCTCCGCGATCACGTCGGCGCGCTCCCCGTAGAGAGCGAAGAACAGCTCGTCCAAGCTGTCGAAGTTGGAGTAGAAGGCGCCCCTGCTGTACCCGGCGGCCTCACAGACCTCCTCGATGGAGACGCGGCCGAACCCCTTGGCGGCGAACACGGCGAACGCGGCGTCGAGGAGATTGGCCCGCGTGCGGACGCGACGCCTGGTGACGCGCTTGGTCGTTTCCTGGACCGTCATGCCGGCACCTCCGTTCGATACGTGAATGTATCCGATACAGCAATGTATCCAAAGAGCCGGAACGTACGAAGAAATTGATGGGAACAGATTTTCGATTCACGGGTACGCTGAAAGCATGGCCACGCACCTCCAGGGCTCCCTGTTCGATCAGACCGACGAGCTGCGGCTCGGCTCCCTCCCCGGGATCCGCCGCACCCGGCTCGCGCATGGCGCATGGATCGACGTCCTGCCCGGCTGGCTCAGCGGGGCCGACGCGTTGTTCGAAGCGCTGGCCGGCGAGGTCCCCTGGCGTGCCGAACGGCGCACGATGTACGACCACGTGGTCGACGTACCGCGACTGCTCGCCTTCTACGGCGCCGACGACGCACTGCCGCACCCCGTCCTCGCCGAGGCCCGGGACACGCTGTCCGCGCACTACGCCGAGGAACTGGGCGAGCCGTTCACGACGGCGGGGCTCTGCTACTACCGCGACGGCCGGGACAGTGTCGCCTGGCACGGGGACCGGATCGGGCGGGGCGCCCGCGAGAACACCATGGTCGCGATCCTCTCCGTGGGCGCGCCCCGGGATCTGCTGCTGCGCCCGATGCGGGGCGGTGGCGAGACGGTGCGCCGGCCGCTGGGGCACGGCGACCTCATCGTGATGGGCGGCTCCTGCCAGCGGACCTGGGAGCACTCGATACCGAAGACCACACGCGCCACGGGACCGCGCATCAGCGTGCAGTTCCGCCCGCACGGCGTGCACTGAGGCGGAGAGGCGGCCGCTTCGGGCGCACGCGGGGGCTGCCTCCGGCGGACGGTGCCGGAGGCAGCCCTTCCTCTGGGCGAAGCCCCGCCGCGCCTCCACACTGGTCCGGATGAGCGCCCAGACGCAGCTCCCGGCCACCGCTCCCCGTCGCGGCGAACTCGACACGCTGCGCGTCCTGGTCGTCCTCGGTCTGGTCTTCTTCCACTCCTCGCTGGTGTTCTCGCCGGACGACGACTTCTACGTCAAGAACACGCAGACGACCGAGGCCGTCACCGTGCTCGCCGGGTTCGGGGTCGTGTGGGCGATGCCCATGCTGTTCCTCGTCGCCGGGCTCGGCTCCCGCCACTCGATCCGCCGGCGCGGATCCGCGTCCTTCGCCCGGGAGCGCCTGCTGCGCCTGGGCGTTCCGCTGGTCTTCGGCACGCTCTTCCTGTGCCCGCTCCCCCAGTGGCTGCGGCTGCGGGCCGCCGACCCGGGCTACGACGAGTCGTACTGGCGTTTCTGGCCCCGCTTCCTCACGGTCCACCTGGACGCGGCCGACTTCCCCTTCATCCTTGCCGGGGAGCACTTCGAGACGGGCCATCTGTGGTTCGTCGTGCTCCTGCTCACCTTCAGCCTGCTCCTCGCCCCGGTCGCGGCGCCGCTGGCGGCACGGGCGGAGGCGGTGGGGCAGACGGTCGAGCGGCGCCCTGCCCTGCTGCTCCTGCCCCTCCTCCTGGTCGCCGTGATCAACGCGTTCCTGGGCATGGAGGAGGGTTTCGCGGGCTGGAACCGCTGGGCCTACCTGGTGTTCTTCGTCTTCGGCCACACCCTCGCCGACGACGCGCGCGTGCGTGCCGCGCTGCGCAGGCTCGCCGTGCCGGTGGGCGTGGCCGGGCTCGTGCTGTTCGCGGGAACCGCGCCCGGGTTCGTCTCGCTGGACGACCCGTTCACCGACGGGAGCCCGTTCGCGCTGGTGACGCGGGCCGTGTTCGGGGCGGCGGGCTGGTGCTGGGTCATGGCGATCCTCGGGCTGCTGGACCGGCCGCGCGAGGCCCGGGCGCCGTCACGGGCGATGGTCTACCTCGGGATCGCCGCGCTGCCCCTGTACGTGCTGCACCAGCCGGTGGTGGTCGCGCTGGCGTACGGCGTGGTGGGCCGGCCGGCGCCGATCGTGGTCGAGTACGCGGTGATCGTGACCGGTTCACTGGTGGTGATCCTCGCCCTGTACGAGGGTGTGGTGCGCAGAACGCGGCTGACGAGGTTCCTGTTCGGGATGCGTCCCGACCCACCGGTCACACCGTCACGTTGATCTGCTTTGCTGTGTCCGTCGGGCACAGACCTCACCACGCGGGACGATCATGCGGGCAGATGTGCAGCAAGTCGCGGACGGCACCTATCTGGTGCACGGCAGCAACACGAACTGGGTGATCCTGACCGAGGGGGACGCGGTCACGCTGATCGACACCGGCTATCCCGGGGACCGGCCGAAGCTGCTCGCCTCGCTGGCGGAGGTGGGCAGCTCACCGGAGGCGGTCACGGCCGTACTGATCACGCACGCGCACACCGACCACCTGGGCAACGCCGAGTACCTGCGCACCACGTACGCCACGCCGATATACCTCCACGAGGCCGAAGTGCCGCACGCCCGGCGGGAGTTCCTGCACCAGGTGAACGTCGGGACGGTCCTGCGCAACGGCTGGCGGCCGGGTGTCCTGCCCTGGGCGATCCACGCGATCCGATCCGGCGGCACCGCGCACGTCCCGGTGACCTCCCCCGAGGCGTTCCCGTCGGCCGGCCCGCTGGATCTGCCCGGCCGCCCCGTGCCGGTGCACACGCCCGGCCACACCGACGGCCACTGCGCCTTCCACCTCCCGGACGCCGGTGTGGTGATCGCGGGCGACGCGCTGGTGAGCGGGCACCCCACCTCGCGGATCAAGGGGCCGCAGCTGCTGCCGGACATGTTCCACCACGAGCGGGCGAAGGCCGTGGCGTCGCTGGCCGTGTTCGAAGGCCTCAAGGGCGACGTACTCCTGCCCGGACACGGGCCGCTGCACCGGGGCCCGGTGCGGGAAGCTGCTCTTCAGGCCCGGGAGCGCGCCCTTTAGGGTGAGCTGACGATCACCGCGAGGCGAGGACGAACGGCCCATGGCACTCCAGATCAGCGCGACCAATCCGGAGCACCCCGCCCTGCTGCTGGAGCTGCCCTGGCAGCTGCCGCTGGAGGAATGGCCGGAGGAAGTCCTCGTCCCGCTCCCGCGCGGCATCTCCCGCCACATCGTGCGCTACGCCCGGGCCGGCAGCGAGGTGATCGCCGTCAAGGAGCTCGCCGAGCGCCCGGCCCTGCGGGAGTACGAGCTGCTGCGCGACCTGGACCGTCTCGGCATTCCCGCGGTCGACCCGCTGGCCGTGGTCACCGGCCGCACCGACGCCGGCGGTGGCCCGCTGGAGTCGGTCCTGGTCACCCGCCATCTGCGCGGGTCGCAGCCGTACCGCTCGATGTTCGAGACGACCATGCGCCCGGCGACCATGCACCGGCTGATGGACGCGCTGGCCGTGCTGCTGGTCCGCCTCCATCTCGCCGGGTTCGCCTGGGGCGACTGCTCGCTGTCCAACACCCTGTTCCGGCGCGACGCGGGCGCCTACGCCGCGTATCTGGTGGACGCGGAGACCGGCGATCTGCATCCGCAGCTGAGCGTCGGCCAGCGCGACTACGACCTGGACCTCGCCCGGGTCAACATCAGCGGCGAGCTGCTGGACCTGGAGGCCTCGGGGGCGCTCCACCCCTCCGTCGACCCGATCGAGTTCGGCACCGAGATCTGCGCCCGCTATCAGAGCCTGTGGCAGGAGCTGACCCGCACCTCCGTCTACCCGGCGGGCAAGTACCACTACATAGAGCGGCGGATACGCCGACTGAACGACCTCGGTTTCGACGTGGCCGAGATGCAGATCGAGCACGCGGCGAACGGCGACACGGTCACGTTCGTGCCGAAGGTCGTCGACGCCGGCCACCACCAGCGCCAGTTGCTGCGCCTGACGGGCCTGGACACCGAGGAGAACCAGGCCCGGCGGCTGCTGAACGACCTGGAGAGCTGGATGGCCACCCAGGACGACTACGACCCGGGTGACCCCCTCGGCGCCAGCCCGGAGGTGCTCGCGCACCGCTGGGTGCGGGACGTCTTCCGGCCCACCGTGCGGGCCGTGCCGCCGGCACTGCGCGGCGCCATGGACTCGGCCGAGATCTACCACGAGCTGCTCGAACACCGCTGGTACCTGTCCGAGCGGGCGCAGCACGACATAGGCCTGGACACGGTGGTCGAGGACTACATCAAGAACATCCTGCCCACGGCCCGCGAGACGCTGCAGCCGACGATGTCCGACTGAGGTCTGACAGCGGTCCGGCTGACTCAGTCGTGCGGCACCACGGCCACGGGGCAGTCCGCGAGGTGCAGCATGCCGTTCGCCACCGAGCCGATCCGGGCGCCCACGGCCGTGCGGCGGACACGGCGCCCGACGACCAGCAGCTGGGCCCGCCCGGAGACCGACAGCAGCACCTGCCCGCCGCTGCCCATCTCCACGTGCTCGACGACGGGGACGTCGGGGAAGCGCTCCCGCCACGGCCGCAGCGCCTCGCCCAATGCCTTCTTCTCGTACGGCTCCAGTCCCCCGGCCTCGTCCAGCAGCTTCAGGGATCCCGGGCTGTAGGCGAACAGCGGCGGCAGGGTCCAGGCCCGCACGGCGCGCACGGTCGCGCCACGCGCCGCGGCCGTCTCGAAGGCGAACCTCAGTATGGCGGCGCTGTCCTCGGCCTCGCCCTGCTGTCCCACGACTATCTCGCGTCCGGCGGCCTCGCCGGACGGCTCGTCCCCGGCCCGCACCCGCACCACGGGCCGCGTGGCGCCGGCGATCACCTGCTGCCCGACGGAGCCCAGCAGGAACCCGACGACCCGGCCGTGGCCGCGCGAGCCCAGCACCAGCATCTCGGCCTCGCCCGCGGCGGCGACGAGCGCGTCGGCGGGCGCACCCTCGACGACGTCGGTGGTCACGTCCAGGCCCGGGTGCCGCTCGGTGACGGTGCGGGCCGCCTCGGCCAGCCCGTCGCGCACCCACTCGGCCTGGGTGCGCTCGTCCCCCGCGTCGATCGCGTCGTGCTGCTGGAACCGCCAGGCGTGCACCACCCGCAGGGCGAGCCCGCGGCGGACGGCTTCGCGGGCGGCCCAGGCCAGCCCGGCGAGGCTCTCCTCCGATCCGTCCACCCCTGCGGTGATCGGGCGCGTCATTCCGGCTGCCTCCTCGTGTCGCGGTCACGTCCGTCGCACCCAGTCTTCACTACGCTGCGGCCATGACGTTGCAGTGGGAGCAGGTGAACGTGGACGCGGCCGATCCCGTGGCCCTGGGCCGTTGGTGGGCCGAGGCACTCGGCTGGGTCGTGCTGAACGACTCGGCCGAGGAGTACGAGATCCGGGAGGAGAGGGACCGGCTGCCCGGACTGATCTTCGGGCCGGTCCCGGAGGGCAAGACGATCAAGAACCGTCTCCATCTCGACTTCCGTCCCGACGACCAGGACGCGGAGGTCGGCCGCCTCCTCGCGCTCGGCGCGCGCCACGCCGACGTCGGGCAGACCGGCGAGGAGCCGTGGGTCACGCTGGCGGACCCCGAGGGCAACGAGTTCTGCGTGCTCGGGCCGCGCCGAGGCTGACACCGACAGGGTCCGGCATACCCGCGCGGAGCGGGGCGATCGAACATACGATGGGCAGGACCGGGCCGGTGACGACGGGGCGCCGTGCCCCGACACCGGACTCTCGGGGTGGGAGACGTATGGCACAGGCCGCCGAAGCAGCGCGGACCGTCATCCTGACCGTGGACGACGACCCGGGAGTCTCCCGGGCGGTCGCCCGCGATCTGCGGCGGCGCTACGGCGAGTCGCACCGGATCGTGCGCGCTGAGTCCGGCGAGTCCGCGCTGGAGGCGCTGCGCGAGCTGAAGCTGCGCGGCGACCTCGTCGCCGTGATCCTGGCCGACTACCGCATGCCCCAGATGAACGGCATCGAGTTCCTGGAACAGGCCCTGGACGTGTACCCGGGTGCGCGGCGGGTGCTGCTGACCGCGTACGCGGACACGAGCGCGGCGATCGACGCGATCAATGTCGTCGACGTCGACCACTACCTGCTCAAGCCGTGGGACCCGCCGGAGGAGAAGCTCTACCCCGTCCTGGACGACCTGCTGGAGGCGTGGCGGCGCAGCGACTACCGGCCCGTGCCCAGCACCAAGGTGGTCGGGCACCGCTGGTCGGCGCGCTCCTCGGAGGTGCGGGAGTTCCTGGCCCGCAACCAGGTGCCCTACCGCTGGTACTCCGCCGACGAGCCGGAGGGACAACGGCTGCTGGCCGCCGCCGAGCAGGACGGGCAGCGGCTGCCGCTGGTGGTGACGCCCGACGGGACGCCCCTCGTGGCGCCGGAGGCACCCGAGCTGGCCGCGAAGGTGGGTCTGGCGACGACGCCGACGGCCGACTTCTACGACCTCGTCGTCATCGGCGGCGGCCCGGCCGGGCTCGGCGCGGCCGTGTACGGGGCGTCGGAGGGGCTGCGGACCGTGCTGGTGGAACGGTCGGCGACCGGCGGGCAGGCCGGGCAGAGCTCACGGATCGAGAACTACCTCGGCTTCCCGGACGGCGTGTCGGGCGCCCAGCTCACCGAACGGGCCCGGCGTCAGGCGACGAGGTTCGGCGCCGAGATCCTCACCGCGCGCGAGGTGACGGGACTGGAGGTGAGCGGCTCCGCCCGGATCGTACGGTTCTCGGACGGGTCGGCGGTCGCCGCGCACAGCGTGATCCTGGCGACCGGTGTGTCCTACCGGCAGTTGCAGGCGCCGGGCTGTGAGGACCTGACCGGCCGCGGGCTGTACTACGGGTCGGCGCTCACGGAGGCGCCCGCCTGTCAGGGTCAGGATGTGTACATCGTCGGCGGCGCCAACTCCGCCGGACAGGCGGCGATGTATCTGGCGCGGGGCGCCAAGTCGGTGACGCTGCTGGTGCGCGGGGGGTCGCTGTCGGCGTCCATGTCGCACTACCTGGTGCAGCAGATCGAGGAGGCGCCCAACATCTCGGTGCGCCCCCGGACGGTCGTCGAGTCCGCGCACGGCTCCGGCCACCTGGAGCAGGTGACCCTGCGCGACGTGGACAGCGGGCGCACCGAACTCGTCGACGCCGAGTGGATGTTCGTGTTCATCGGCGCGGCCCCGCTGACCGACTGGCTGGACGAGGCGGTGCTGCGGGACGAGCGCGGGTTCATCCTGGCGGGACCCGACCTCGCCGCCGACGGGCGGCCGCCGGCCGGCTGGGAGCTGGACCGGCCGCCGTACCACCTGGAGACCAATGTGCCCGGCGTGTTCGTGGCGGGCGACGCGCGCTCCGAGTCCGCCAAGCGTGTCGCGTCCGCCGTCGGAGAGGGAGCCATGGCCGTGATGCTCGTCCACCGCTACCTGGAGCAGTCATGAGCGAGCAGTTGATCCCGTGCGAGCCCGCGGAGATCGGGTCGCTGTTCCTCTTCGAGAAGCTCACGCCGGAGCAGCTCGGCCGGCTGTGCAGCGAGGGACGGGTGGAGAAGTACGAGCCCGGCCCGGTGTACACGGAGGGCGATCCCGCCACCTGCTTCTACGTGATGATCGAGGGCACGGTCGTGCTGTACCGGCGGGTCGCCGGGGACGATGTGGAGGTGACCCGGACCTCCCAGCGCGGGGTGTACGCCGGGTCCATGCAGGCGTACCTCGGTGACCGGGTGCGGCAGGTCTACAACAACTCCATGCACGTCACCGAGCCGACACGGTTCTTCGTGCTGCCCGCCGACACGTTCGCGGACATCATGCAGGAGTGGTTCCCGATGGCGGTGCATCTGCTGGAGGGACTCTTCTTCGGTTCGAAGAGCACCCAGCAGGCCATCGGACAGCGCGAACGGCTGCTGGCGCTGGGCTCGTTGTCCGCCGGGCTCACGCACGAGCTCAACAACCCCGCCGCGGCGGCCGTTCGGGCGACCGCGACGCTGCGCGAGCGGGTCGGCAAGATGCGGCACAAGCTGGCGATCATCGCTCAGGGCTCGTACTCCCCCGAGGTCATGGCGAACCTCATCGACCTCCAGGAGCGCACCGCCGAGCGGGTCGCCAAGGCCCCCACGCTCAGTCCGCTGGAGGCCGCCGACCGCGAGGACACGGTCACCGACTGGCTCGACGACCACGACATCCAGGACGGCTGGCGGATCGCGCCCACCTTCGTCCAGGCCGGTCTCGACGAGGACTGGCTGGACCAGGTCGCGGCGGCGGTGGACGAGGAGATCCTGCCGAGCGCGATCGGCTGGCTCAACTACACCGTCGAGACCGAGCTGTTGATGGACGAGATCAACGACTCGACCACCCGCATCTCGCATCTCGTCGACGCGGCCAAGCAGTACTCCCAGCTCGACCGCGCGCCCTTCCAGAACGCCGACGTCCACGAACTCCTCGACAGCACCCTGCTGATGCTGTCGGGCAAGATCGGGCAGCGGATCGACGTCGTCAAGGACTACGACCGTACGCTGCCGAAGATCCCGGCCTACCCGGCGGAGCTCAACCAGGTGTGGACGAACCTGATCGACAACGCGGTCGCGGCGATCAAGAGTGCGGGCGGTGAGGGGACGCTGACGGTGCGGACGGCGCCGGATCACGACCGGCTGCTGGTGGAGTTCCGCGACACGGGGGTCGGCATCCCGGCGGAGAACCGGGGGCGGATCTTCGATCCCTTCTTCACCACCAAGCCCGTGGGCGAGGGCACCGGGCTCGGCCTCGACATCTCCTGGCGGATCGTGACCAACAAGCACCACGGCACCATCCAGGTGGAGTCCGAGCCGGGCGACACACGTTTCCAGGTGCTGCTCCCGCTCACCTCCGAGGAGGCCTCATGACCGACATCAACGGTATCGATCCGAGCGTGCCGCCGAGCGGCAGCGGGTGTCCGGAGTGCGACAAGGCCGGCGGATGGTGGTTCCATCTGCGTCGGTGCGCGCAGTGCGGGCATGTCGGGTGTTGCGACAGCTCGCCCGCGAAGCACGCGACGGCGCATTTCCAGGACACCGGACATCCCCTGGTGCAGAGCTTCGAGCCCGGCGAGGCCTGGTACTGGAACTACGACACCAATGAAATGTTCGAGTCGGGGCCCGACCTGGCTCCCCCGGCGAGCCATCCGGCGGACCAGCCGACGCCGGGGCCGGCGGGCCGGGTGCCGGCGGACTGGGCCAAGACCTTGCGTGGATAGACGCAGTTCCCCGCGCCCGCAACGACACGAGCTCTGTCAGTGGCAAGTGGCAGGATGTGTTCGTGTCGCAAGCCTCCTTCAGCACCCCGCTCATCGGCCGGGACGACGAATTCGCCCGGCTCGCCGGGGTGCTGGAGCGTGCCCGGGGCGGTGACGCCCGGGCCGTTCTGGTCGCCGGGGACGCCGGGGTAGGCAAGACCCGGGTGCTGGACGAGGCCGCGGGGCGGGCCCGCGCCGACGGGATGATCGTGCTGACCGGGCACTGTGTCGATCTCGGGGACGTCGGGCTGCCGTATCTGCCGTTCACCGAGGTCCTGGGTGTGGTCGCCGGGGACGACCGGTTCGCGGGTGTCCTCGCCGCGCATCCCGTCGTGGGCCGGCTGCTGGGCGGTGGGACGGACGCCGTGAGCGACCGGCTGCGGTTGTTCGAGGGCATCGCCGGGCTGCTGGCCGATCTGGCGGACATCGCACCGGTGCTGCTGGTCCTGGAGGATCTGCACTGGGCCGACCAGTCGTCGCGGGATCTGCTGCGGTTCCTGCTGAGTCGCGGGATCCTGCAGCGGGCGGCGAGCGGGGCGCCCGCGCATCGGCTCGCCGTGTTCGCGTCGTACCGCGCGGACGATCTGCACCGGCGTCATCCGCTGCGGCCGCTGCTCGCCGAGCTGGTGCGGCTGCCCGCCGTCGAGCGGCTGGAGCTGCGGCCCATGGCCGACGCCGAAGTCACGGAGCTGGTGCGGGCCGTGCAGGAGCAGCCGCTGCCGGACACCACGGTCCGGCGGATCGTCGAGCGGGCCGAGGGCAACGCCTTCTACGCCGAGGAACTGGTCGCGGCCACCGACACGGAGGCCGGCGGGGTGCCCAGCGGGCTGGCCGATGTCCTCCTCATCCGGTTCGAGCAGCTGTCCGACACCGCCCAGCAGGTGCTGCGCACGGCGGCGGTCGCGGGGCGTCGCGTCGAGGACGACCTGTTGCGGGGTGCCGTGGGCATTCCGGAGGAGGAGCTGGAGTCGGCGCTGCGCGAGGCCGTCGGGCGGCAGCTGCTCGTGCCGGGCGACGGGGACACGTACGCCTTCCGGCACGCCCTCGCGCGTGAGGCCGTCTACGCCGATCTGCTGCCCGGTGAACGGGCCCGGCTGCACGGCACGTTCGCCCGCCTGCTCGCCGGGCGCGGCCGTCCGGACGACACGGCGGCGGAGCGTGCCCACCACTACCGCGAGAGCCATGACCTGGCCGAGGCCCTGGCCGCCTCGCTGGAGGCCGCCGCCCACGCGCACCGGGTCGGCGCGCCGGCCGAGGAGCTACGGCATCTGGAGACGGCGCTGGACCTGTGGTCGTCGGTGGAGCCCGCGGCACGGCCCTCGGGCGAGGGCAACGACCGGGTGACGCTGACGCTGCGCGCGTCGGCGGCCGCGGCGCACGCCGGGGAGTCGCACCGGGCGGTCTCCCTCACCCGCTCCGCACTCGCGGGCGTCGGCCATGACACGGACAACGAACTCGCCGCCCGGGTCCGCTACACGCTGGCCGGCAATCTCCTCGACGTGGACAGCCTGACGGCGGCCTTCGCCTACAGCAGCGAGGCGCTCTCCCTGATCCCGGCGGAGCCACCGTCGCGGACGTGGGTGTGGGCGGCGGCCACACATGTCCTGGCGGCACGCCAGGTCGGGGAGAACGAGACGGCGCTGCGGGTCGCCCGCGAGGCCCTGCGCACCGCGGAGCAACTCCAGGTGACGGATGCCCGGGCCGACCTGCTCATCTCGCTGGCCGGGCTGGAGGGCGGCGGCCGGCGCACACCCGAGGGCCGTGAACGGCTGCGTGAGGCCCGGGAGTTGGCGCGGCGTTCGGGAAACGCACCGGTCGAGATGCGCGCCCTGTTCAACCTCGCCGTCGGCTGTTTCGAGTCCGGTGACCTGGAGGGGTGTCTGCCCTGGCTGACGGAGGGGCTGGACCGCGCCCGGCGTGCGGGGTTGCTGTCCTCGCCGTACCCGCTGGAGATGCGGTATCTGCAGCTGCTGATGCTGTACACGCTGGGTCGCTGGGACGAGTGCCTGACCGCCGCGGCGGCCGACACCGAGGTGCTGCCCGCGGCGGGCGGTTACACCGCCGCTCCGGCGCTGTACGTCGCGCTGGCGCGCGGAGACTTCGAGGCCGCCGAGCGGGCCCGTGTGCTGCTGCGGGGACCGTTCGACTGGATGGGCACGCTCGTCGCGGGCATCGCGCTCACCGACGCCGCGGCGCTGCGCGGTGACGCGGAGGCGGCCGTGGAGCAGATGCGGTCCACCGTCGCCGCCCTCACCGACGACGCGGGAACGCTGCCGGACGCCACGGTACGGCTCGCCGCCCTCGCGCTGTCCGCGGTCGCCGACCTGGCCGCCGAACTGCGTCTGACCGGTGACGGGACCGGGGCGCGCCGCTGGGCGGACACGGCGACCGAGCTGGTCGAGCTGGCGCGGACGACGGCCGTCCGTGGCGGGGACGGCACACCGCAGGGCCCGGAAGGCATGGCGTGGCTGGCCCGCGCGGAGGCGGAGTGGGCGCGGGCCGTGACCGGGCCGGACGTTCACGCGTGGGCGAAGGCGGTGGCCGCGTTCGACTACGGCGACGACTACGAGCGGGCCCGGTGCCGGCTGCGCCACGCCGAGGCCCTGCTGGCGGCGGAGGACCGTGAGGCGGCGGCCGCCGAGGCACGGGCCGCCCGGGAGACGGCGGCCCGGCTCGGCGCGACGCCGCTGCTGGAGCGCGTGGACGCCCTGGTCCGCCGTGGCCGCCTCGCGGAGACCACGGCCGACCGCTCCTCCCCGCTCACGGCCCGCGAGCAGGACGTACTGCATCTCCTCGCCCTCGGCCGCAGCAACCGGCAGATCGGCGAAGAGCTGTACATCACCGGCAAGACGGCGAGCGTCCATGTCTCCAACATCCTCGCCAAGCTCGGCGCGGCGAGCCGTACGGAGGCGGTTGCCATCGCCTATCGGGAGGGGCTGATCACCCGCGAGGAGACCGTGGGCTGACGCCCCTCACCCGCTGGTGTCGCAGTCGAGGGCGGTCAGGTCGACGGCGTCGGCCATCGCCTGCATGCCCTTGTCGTTGGGGTGTATGTGGTCGCCGCCGTCGAGGGCGGGCAGCATCCTCGCCTGGTCGTAGGGGCTGCGCAGGATGCGGTCGAAGTCGGTGACGGCGTCGAACTCGCCGCCGGTGCGGATGAAGGCGTTGACCTCCTGGCGTACGGCCTCGGCGGCCGGGTCCCATTCGTGCCAGCCCTTGAAGGGGCCCACGGTCGCGCCGACGACGCACTTGCCGGCCGCGTGCGCCCGGTCGACGATCTCGCGGTAACCCTCGATCAGATCCTCGGCCGTGACGCCCGAATGGGCCTTGATGTCGTTCACGCCCTGGAAGAGGAACACCGTCCGCACACCCGGCTGGGACAGCACGTCCCGGTCCAGCCGGTTCAGGGCGCTCTGGCCGGGGCCGTCCGCGAGGACCTTGTTCCCGGAGATCCCCTCGTTGGCCACGCCCTTCACCGCCGTGTCCGACTTCTGCAGCCGGCGCGCCAGGTAGTCGGGCCAGCGGCGGTTGAGGTCCGAGGTGGACTGCCAGCCGTCGGTGATGGAGTCGCCGAGGGCGACCACCGCTCCGGTGCGCGCGGGGGCGTGCACGGAGACGGCGTCGAGGTAGAACCAGGAGCCGGTCGGGATCGTCCAGGCGTCCCCGCTGTCCTCGGCGGTGTGGTCGCCCTGGGTGGCGTACGACGTCTGCATGGCCATCCAGTGGCCGCTCACCGGGCCGCCCGCGTCCGGGCTGTGCAGGCTGACGACGAGGTTGGTCGCCGCGGGCAGCCGGCCGGGCAGCGGGTCGCTCCACACGGTCTCGCCCGCCGGCACGGTGACCGAGCGCTCACCGCCGAAGGCCAGGCGCCGGTTGCTGCCCGCCCGCAGCTCGGCGCCCTGCTTCTGGACGCCCGCGTAGACGCTGTCGAAGGTGATCGGCCGGTCGCCGAAGGCGTTGGAGAGCCGGACCCGGACGCCGGTGCCGCCGACGCTGGTGTGCACGACGAGCCGGTAGCTGCGGCCGGCGACGCCCTCGCTCATCCGATCGGCGCCGGCGCCCCAGGTGACGACGCCGCTGGGGTCGCCGGTCGCCTCGGCGGGCGCGGACTGGCAGGCGACCACCGTCAGCAGGACGGCGGCCAGCGGGAGCGCGGCCCTCATCAGGAGAAGTCCTTCAGCGTGACGGACGCGCCCCGCTCGAGGGTCACCGTGCGCGAGACGTCGCCGTACGCGACCGTCGTGGTGCGGCCGCCGACGCTGTGGATCCGCGCCTCGGTCGGTTTCCCGTCGCGCCAGCGCAGGTCGACCTCGAAGCCGCCTCGCGCGGGGACGCCCTTGACGAAGCCGGTGGCGGCCCAGGCGTCGGGGAGGGCCGGGAGCAGTTCGAGGTGTCCCGGCCGGGAGTACAGCAGCATCTCCACCATCGCGGCCGGCGTACCGAAGTTGGCGTCGATCTGGAAGATGCCCCGGCCGCGCTCCACCTCGTAGATGTCGAAGAGGTTGAACGCCGTACCGTTGCTGCCGTCGGTCGACGGGCGGAGGTTGTTGACGACCAGCTGGTAGGCCTTGTCGGCATCCTTCAGGCGGGCCCAGCACAGGCTCCGCCAGGCGTTCGCCCAGCCGAAGCTCTCCATGCCCCGCGCGCCCAGCAGGGCGGTGGCGCCGGCCACGATGTCGGCCGGGGTGGAGCCGTCCGGGCGGATACGGTCGCCGGGGAACAGGTTGATCAGCGGCGACAGGTGGCGGTGCGTGGTCTCACCTAGATTGTCGGGCGACATCCACTCCTCCAGCCAGCCGGTGGTCGGGCTGACCTGCGGCAGATAGAGCTTTCTGCGCAGTGAGGCGATCGTATCCGCGTAGTCGGTGTCCCGCCGGAGATCGGCGGCCGCGGTGCAGTAGTTCCCGAAGAGTGTCCACACGACTTCCTGAGCATAGGTGATGCCCTTGGCGTCCTGCGGGCCGTGCTCCGGGGACCAGTCGCTGTCGTCCACGAGCACCTCTCTCGAGGTGCCGGGGAGGGTGATCGTGAGCAGCCGCGCCTCCCAGAACTCGCACGCGCCCTTGAGGAGCGGGTAGATCTTTTTCAGGTACTCGCGTGACCCGGTGTACTCGTAGTGCTCCCACAGGGTGGTGCACAGCCAGGCGTTCCCCGCCGGATGCCACCACCAGCCGTTGCCACCGAAGGGGTTGGTGGAGAAGGCGACGGCCCAGCCGGCGTTCTTGCCGCTGGAGTTGCGGTAGCGGTTGCGGGGGTCGTTGAACAGGCGGCGGGTGAGGTCGTTCCAGGACGGGAGCTGGGCGATGCAGTAGTCCGTGAAGGCGTCGAAACAGGGGGACAGGCCCGTGCGGTCGGCCATCCAGTAGTTCATCTGGATGTTGATGTCGGTGTGGTAGTCGCCCATCCAGTCCGGGTCGTTGCCGTCCAGCCACAGGCCCTGGAGGCCCAGGGGCAGGCTGTCGCGCGAGCCGCAGATCATCAGGTAGCGGCCGAACTGCAGGTAGGCCGCCTCCAGCTCGGGGTCGGGTTCGGGATCGCGGGTGCGGGCGTGCAGACGCTCCCAGGTGTCCAGTTCGCGCTGCTCGGCCGTGGACGTGCCGAGGGAGAGGTCGAGCCGTCCGTACAGGGCGCGGTAGTCGGCGACGTGGGTGCGCCGCAGGGCGTCGGCCGATTCCGCGGCGGCGGCGCGGGCCTTCGTGCGGGCCAGTCGCTCGGGGTCGAGGGAGGGGTCGCGGAAGCCGGCCTCGGCGTCGGGCGCGTAGTTGGTGCCGGCGCTGACCACCACGGTGAGGCTCTTGCAGCCGGAGAAGTCAATGCGGGGGCCGTGGACGGTGACCTTGCCGCCGTCGCCGCGGGCCTTGACTGCGGCGCCGTAGCGCAGGCCGTTGGGGAGGGTCGCGCCGAAGGACTCGGCGGCGGTGGGGTGCTCGCCGTGGGTGCCGGTGAGGGTGATGCTGCCGGTGTAGCGGCCGCCGCCGCTCTGGGTGAAGTGCACAACGATGGCGTCGTCGGGCCGGCTGGCGTACATCTCGCGCCGGTAGGTGACGCCGGAGCGGACGTAGGAGCTGGTGACCAGGCCCTGGGCGAGGTCGAGGGTGCGGCGGTAGCCGCTCACGGCGCCGAGGTCGTGGTCGGGGATGTCGACGGTGAGCTTGGCGAGCAGTGTGAACGAGCCGAAGTCGGCGCGGCCGTAGGGGAACTGGCCGTCCTGGTCGAGGGTGTCGTTGAGGCCGCCGGTCCACATGGTGGCGTCGGTGATGAGCAGCAGTTCGCGGCCGGGGTCGTTGCTCGCGAGGGCTCCGATGCGGCCGTTGCCGACGGGCAGGCCCTGTTCGATCAGGGACCCTTCATCGCCGGGTGCCTGCCACCAGAGCCGGTGGCGGGAGGCGTCGGCGGGCAACGGGACCTCGGCGGGGCGGGCGGGCGCGGCGGAGGCGGTGAAGGCGGGCAGGGTGCCGAGGGCGGCGGTGAGGCCGGCGGTGGTGGCCAGGGAGAGGACGGATCTTCTGCTCGGCTCGTTCGTGCTGGTGTCCATGTGCGGCTCCGGGGGCGGCTGGGGCGGGGCCCGGCGCACGGCCGGGCCCCGCACAGAGGAAGGTCAGAGAGACTTCTGAACGTCGATCCGGTCGAGGTCCGGCGCGTAGCCGGTGCCGCTGTCGAACGTGATGGTGTTCGCCCCCGCCTTGAGCTTCACCGGCACGTAGACGCTGTTGACGGTCCCCCAGTCACCGGTGGACGCGAATTTGTGCGAAGTGGCACCGCCTCCGTTGGCCGAGACGAGGGCCGAACGGGAGTCACCGCTGACGTAGGAGACCTTGATCTGGTAGGTGCCGGCCTTGGCCACCACGACATCGTTGACGGTGACCTTGCCGCCCGTGTAGAGGTTGCCGACCTTGTGGCCGTCGGAGCAGGCGGAGCAGTCGGCCACGGAGGCGTTGCCGCTCAGTGTGTTGGAGCCCGCCTCGGCCTCGTAGCCGGTCCAGGCGAGGTCCGTGCCGCGCGGGGTGACGGTGAAGAGCCGGGAGCCGTGGGCCGGCAGGGCCTGGATGATCTTGTCGGTGTAGGTGCCGAGGCCTTCCTTGTTCCATACGTCGCGCACCGCGGCCTTGCCCTTGAAGCCGAGGGCGGACCAGCTGGCGGTCACCGAGGCGGGGGCGTCGGAGAGGTTGAACAGCGCGACGGTGTAGGTGCCGTCGGGGTTCTTCGCGGCCCAGACCTGCTGCGGGTCGGATGCGGTGACGGGCTCGGCGGGCGGGGCGCTGCTCTGGTTGATCGCGATGACCTCGCGGTTGGTGAGCAGCGAAAGGCCGTAGGAGTCGAGCTTGGTGACGTCGTCACCGGTGAACAGCGGGGACTTGGCGATCGCCCACAGGGTGGCGTAGCTCTGCCGCTCGGCCTTGGTGAGGCCGTCCATCTCGCCGTTGCCGACGTTGAGGGAGTCGAGGTCGTTCCAGCCGCCGGGGCCGGCGTGCGCGGTCCAGGCCGGGGCGTCGTCCCAGCGGTCGTCGACCGAGTTCTCCCAGGTGACCAGGGTGTTGCAGTAGCACTCGACGTCGGTGTCGATGCGCCAGCCGTTGGAGTACTTCTTCCAGTCCTCGACGTGCCCGTAGTCGAGGGACCAGGACAGCTCCAGGTGGATCGGGCGGCCGGCGGTCTCGATGGCCTTCTGCCAGGCGGCGACATCGGCGACGTTGTTGTAGTTGTCGCCGTTCTTGAAGGAGCCGGGGCCCACGCCGTCGAGCTTCAGGAAGTCGTAGCCCCAGTCGGCGAACATCTGGGCCTGGGAATCGATGTACTTCTGGGCGCAGGGGTCCGAGAAATCGATCTTGTAGGCGCTGTCCCAGCCGTTGGTGGTGCGCAGGTCGTCGTAGACGATGTCGCCGGTGGTGCAGCCCTCGGCGTTCCAGATCGGGTTCTTGCCGTCGTTGTACGCCCCCTTCTCCAGGCCGACCGGGAGGTAGATGCCGGCCTTCAGGCCCTTGGAGTGGATGCGGTCGGCGACGGCCTTCATACCGCTGGGGAAGCGCACCGGGTCGGCCTTCTGCCGGCCGTACTCGTCGAACTGCGACTTCCAGGACCAGTCCATCCACCAGCCGGCGTCTATGTTGACGTACTCGTAGCCGTACTTCTTCAGCTTGGCGGCCATGGCGTCGGTCTGCTTGGCGATGTTCGCCTCGGACAGATAGCTGTAGTCGCCCTTCGGGTTGAGGCCCGGGTACTTCGACGACTGCATGGTCCAGCTCGTCCAGCCCATGTACGGCTTGGCGGCCACCGTGGTGGTGGCCGGGGCGGCCGGGGGCGTGGCGGTCTCGGCCCGGGCCGCGGGGACCGCGGCGATGGCACCGGCGGTGAGGGCCAGGACCACCGTGGCTCTCAGGGCTCGTGCGGGCATGACGGAGTACGAGGATGACCGCATGGGTCGTACCTCCCTGGGTTGGTTCAGCGGTTCTGGCGCTGGTCGTCGGCTCTGATGAAGGACTGGATCGCGGTGGCCGCGGCCCCGCGCGCCCACTCCTCGAAGGGCAGTGGGCGGGTCTGTACGTCGCACCGGTCGGCGGAGCCGAACGCGGCCGCGGCGAAGGCGTCGCGGATCTGTTCGGCGAACAGATCGTGGGCGGCGAGGCCCTCGCCGGAGATGATCACCCGCTCGGGGCCGAGCAGGTTGGCCACGGTGGCGATACCGCGGCCGATCGCCTCGCCCGCGCGGGCGTAGGCTTCGCGTGCCCCGGCGATCCCCTGGTGGGCCAGCGCCACGGCCTCGGCGGTGTCGGCGACTTCGAGGCCGGTGGTCTCGCGGATCCGCCGCAGGATCGCCGCGTCTCCCGCGATGGCCTCCACACAACCGCGGTTGCCGCAGTGGCAGGGCGGCCCGGCCGGGTCGACGGTCACATGGCCGATCTCGCCCGCCACGCCATGCGCACCGGCCACCACCCGGCCGTGCACCACGAGGCCGCAGCCGATGCCGGCGCCGACGGTCACCACGGCGAAGTCGGACAGCCCCACACCGGCGCCGAACCACTGCTCCGCGACGGTGAGGGCGCGGACGTCGTTGTCGACGGTGACCGGCAGCCCGGTGGTCGCGGCGGCGAGTTCGGCGAGGGGCACCTCCCGCCACTCCAGGAACGGCGAGTAGCGGACGACGCCCGCGCCACGGTCCACGTCTCCGGAGACGGCGACGCCGAGGCCGAGGACCGGGATGCCCAAGTCGCCGGCTTCCGCCAGCAGTTCGCCCGCCAGCTCCGTGACCGAGGCCAGCACGCCCTTGGGTTCCGGGTCCGGGAGCGGGGCGTGCCGGGCGACGCGGATCCGGCAGCACAGGTCGGTGAGCACGCCGATGATCTCGTCGCCGGTCACCTTGACGCCGATGAACAACGCCCGTCCGCCGTCGACCCGCACCGGGTTGGCGGGCCGGCCGAGCGTGGGGCGGGCCGTCTCGTCCACGTCCTCCACCAGGTAGCCGGCCTCTATGAGGGGTCGTACCGCCTTGGTGACGGCGGCCGGGGACAGTCCCGCCCGCCGGGCCACCTCCAGGCGGGTGAGGGGCCCATGGCTGAGGACCGTGGTGAAGATCTGCGAGGCGGCCGGCGTGTTCGCCGGGAACGTCTCGGCACGGCGGGTCGAAGACATGTGCGGAACCTATGACCCTTAATTTCCGCCGTCAATAAAAGAAGCAGGATTAGTTGAAGGAACACCGAAGGACTCCCACTCAGTGATCGGCGTCTGTCCAACTGTGCGTCGTCTGTGGCGATGTGACGCGATGCGAGAAGGTTGCCCCGCACCAAGATGATCGTTCTCGTATCAGCAGCACATCGACCCGAGCGGGAGGAATCCGGATGCTTTCAACAGCGGTGGTCAGAGGTACGGCGGTGGGGGCGGCCCTTGTGTCGCTCCTGGCGGTCCCCGCACAGGCCGCACCCCAGGAACCCGGCGTCACCACGGTCAAGGCCTCGGCGGGCGCGCCGGCCGCTCCGGATGTCACGGGCCTGTGGAACGTGCTGCGCACCGCGAGGCGGCAGGGCGCACCCGGTGCGATGGCGCGGCTCGACGACCGCGACACGGTCCGCTGGGCGGCGGTGGGCGTCGCCGACCGGCGGACCGGACGGGCGCTCAGCAACGCCGACCGGTTCCGCATCGGCAGTGTCACCAAGATCTTCTCGGCCGTCGTCCTGCTGCAACTCGCGGATGAGAGGAAGCTGAAGCTCGACGCCCCGGTCAACCGCTATCTGCCGGGGCTGCTGCCCGACGACCGCATCACGGTGCGCCATGTGCTCAGCCACCGCAGCGGCCTGCACGACTACACCAATGAGATGTTCGCGCGGACGGTTCCCGGCTTCGAGGCGGTCCGCAAGAAGGTCTTCACCTACCGGCAGCTGGTGAACCGCTCCCTGAGCAAGCCGCGCACCACCAAGCCCGGCGGCGCGTACTCGTACTCCAACACCAATTTCGTCGTCGCCGGCCTGCTCATCGAGAAGCTGACCGGGCACTCCGTGGCGACGGAGTACCGCGACCGGATCATCGAGCCGCTGAACCTGGGCGACACCTTCTATGTGCACCCCGGCACGAAGATCCCCGGCCGGCACGCCCACGGCTATCTCACCCCGGACACCGCGGGCGCGGCACTGGTCGACGCCACCGAGCAGACGGCGTCCTGGGCGCAGAGCGCGGGCGCGGTCATCTCCAGCACCCGGGACCTCAACACCTTCCTGTCGGCGCTGCTCGGCGGCCGCCTGACCTCCCGGGCGCAGCTGGCCCAGATGCAACGGTGGGTGCCGGCGGGCAGCACACAGGCGTACGGGCTCGGGCTGAGGCGGCGCGATCTGTCGTGCGGGATCTCGGTCTACGGCCACACGGGCGCCGTGCAGGGCTACTACTCCTACGCGTTCGCATCCAAGGACGGCAAGCGCGCCTTCGCCGCGCTCGCCAACGCCTCCAACAACGGCGCGGTGCACAACACGATGCTGACCACGCTGGAGTCGGTGTTCTGCGGCAAGCGTGCCAAGAAGCCGGGGCGGACCGCCACACCCGTCGAACGGCACGAGGACATCGCACCGGGGAACCCGCTGGACCTCGACGCGAACTGAGGGCGCGCGCCGGGTGGGAACCCTCGAGATCCGGTGCGCGTTCTCCGGTCATCCCCACCGGATCTCGAACCACCCACCAGGACGGCCCGATGAGCGAGTTGGTTCCCGGGGGCAATCTGCCCCTCCCGGGCGGCAGCGTGACCGTCCGGGTGCCCGGCCCCTTCGACGTGTCGGCGCTCATCACCGACGACAGCGGCAAGGTCCGGGGCGACGCCGACTTCGTGTTCTACAACCAGCCGTCCGCGCCGGGCGCCCGGCTCCAGGGCGACACTCTGACGGTCGACCCGCCGCGTCTGCGCCCCGGGGCGACCCGGGTCACGGTGGTCGTCAGCCCCGCCGACCCCGGGACTCCCCTGGGCCGGCTGCCCGCCCCTTCGCTGCAGGTCACCGACTCCGGCGGCCGGCCGATCGCCCGGTTCGCCCCTCCCCGGCCACGGCAGGAGACGTTGCTGCTGCTCGCGGAGCTCTACCGGCGTGGCGGCGGCTGGAAGGTGCGGGCCCTGGGGCAGGGGTACGCGGACGGCCTCGCGGGGCTGGCGCGCGATTTCGGGGTGGACGTGATCGAGGACGCGACGCCGGCCCCGGCCCGGCGGACATCTGCCCCGCCCGCGCCCACCGCGCCACCGATGCCCACCGCACGACCGTCGATGCACACCCTGTCCTCCGTCGGCGTACCGCACACCCCTTCCCCCGATCCCGACGGCTTCCTGGGCCTGGTCAACTCCGCCCGCGCGGGCGCGGGTTCGCCGCCCGTCAGCCTCGACACCCGGCTCGCCTCCGCCGCACGGGCCCACGCCGCCGCCATGGCCTCGGCGGGACGGCTCGGCATCGAGGGCCCCGACGGCGTCTCCGTGTACCAGCGCATCACCGCCGCCGGGTACACCTACGTGACCGTCGGCGAGCAGCTGGTGTCCGGTCCCCGCACCCCGAGCGAGTTCGTCTCGTACTGCCTGCGCACCGAAGGCTCCCGCAGCACCCTGCACGACCCGGCCTTCACCCAGGCCGCCCTGGCGTATGTCACGGGCGGCCCGTCGGGCGACACATACTGGACGGCGCTATGGGCGAGGCCGCTCACGCCGGGCGATCTGTCCCGCACCGCGGCCGAGGTCGTCGAACTGACCAACCGGGAGCGGACCCGGGCCGGCCTGCACCCCCTTGCCATCGATCCCACGCTCGCCACCGCGGCGCGGGCCTACAGCACCGACATGGCGGTCCGGGCCTTCTACTCCCACACTTCGCCCGAGGGCACGCAGCCCTGGGACCGGGCGGCCGCCGCGGGCTCCCGTATGCGCACGATCGGCGAGAACATCGCGTGCGGCCAGCGCTCCCCCGCCGAGGTCGTGGAGGGCTGGATGAACAGTCCGGGCCATCGCGCCAACATCCTCAAGCGGGACTTCACCCACATAGGCATCGGCTTCGCGGGCGGCGGCCCGGCGGGCACCTACTGGACCCAACTCTTCGGCGGCTGACGGCCCGAGACCGGCGACACGCCGCGATCTAGGCGGAAGGGGACCGTCCGGGACAGGATGCCCCTATGAAGGGTGACCTCTTTTCCAGCGAGCACATGGTCCAGCCCGCCACGGCGCCGGGCATGACGACAGAGAACGCCAAGTGCATCAAGTACGCGGTGAACGGCGAGATGCACGCCCGCCAGGGTGCGATGGTCGCCTACCGCGGCAACCTCCAGTTCGAGCGCAAGGGCCAGGGCGTGGGCGGGATGCTCAAGCGGGCGGTGACCGGTGAGGGGCTGCCGCTGATGGCGGTGCGCGGGCAAGGGGAGGCCTGGTTCGCGCACGAGGCGCAGAACTGCTTCATCGTGGACGTCGACCCCGGCGACGAGTTCACGGTCAACGGCCGCAATGTCCTGTGCTTCGACGCGACGTTGTCGTACCGGATAGCGACGGTGAAGGGGTCGGGCATCGCCGGTGGCGGCCTGTTCAACAGCGTCTTCACCGGCCAGGGCCGGCTCGGGCTGGTCTGTGACGGCAATCCTCTGGTCATCCCCGTCTCGCCCGAGTACCCGGTGTACGTCGACACGGACGCGATTGTCGGCTGGACCGCCGGACTGCAGTCCTCACTTCACCGCTCGCAGTCCCTCGGCTCGATGCTGCGCGGCGGATCCGGAGAGGCCGTGCAGCTGATGCTGCAAGGTCAGGGCTATGTCGTCGTACGCCCGAGCGAGGCGACGCCGCAGAAGCCGCAGCAGCACTGAAGCGCCGCCCCTGAGGTGATCTGCGCCTCACAGGCAACCCTGTCCGTCTTGCCGACGTCTTGATCGACAACAGATGAGGCCCCGGCCGATCTTTCCGGCCGGGGCCGGTTTTGAAAGCTCTATACACGCCATGTATACCCGTCACGTATACACTCTATGTATACACAGCGCGTAGACACGGCGTGTATATCGATCGAGAGGTATCGATGTACGGCAAGGCTTTCGCCCCGGAGTACCAGGGGGCCCTGACCACCCTGTCCGTGAACTCGTCGCTCACCGACGTACTGGCCGCCGGTACCGAGCAGTTGAGAGCGGCCGAGCGGACCGGGCAGCACGGCGAGGCGGCGCGTTCGGGACTCGCTGTCGCGGAGGCGCATCGCCGGCTGGGACAGGTCGGTGACGCGGAGCGGGCATGGAAGGCCAGCTATCGCGCCGCCCGCGAGGCCGGCGACACCGCGGCGATGGCCTGGGCCCTGTGGAGCGGCGGCACACTGGCCCGGCAGCGCGGCGCGTTCCCCCTGGCCAGGCGGCTCCTTCAGCTCGCGGCGGACTTCGGCGAGCGGGGCGGCGACGTCGTCGTACGCGGCTACTCGCTGGCCGGTCTGGCGGAGACCGGGCGCATCCAGGGGGACTACGAGGCCGTCCACCGGCTGCACGAGCAACTGCTGGCCGAGGCACGGCGGCGCGGCGAGGCTCGGCACACCGTGTGGGCGCTGGAGGGCATCGCCCAGATCCATCGCAACACGGGCTCGTACGACACGGCGTACGCCCTGTTCGAGGAGGCGGCCGAGATCGCGGCGCGGGCCGAGGACCGGCGCGGGCACGCCTGGGCGCTGCGCGGACTGGCGGACATCGTCTCGGTGCGCGACGGCGATGTGGAGCGGGCCCTGGCGCTGCTGTCCGAGGCGGAGACCACATGCCGTGCGATGAAGCTCTCCAGCGCGCTGGCCTACAACCACAAGATGCGCGGCAACGTCCTCTATCGCGCCGCGCGCTACGCCGAGGCCCGGGAGCTGTACGAGCAGGCGCTCGCGGAGTTCCGCGCGATGAGTGAGCCGCGCGGGGAGGCGCTGTCCCGGCTGGGGCTGGCCAAGTCGCGGGCCCGGCTGGGGCGCGACCGTACCGAGACGGCCGCCGAACTGAGCGAACTGGCCGGGGTGTTGGAGCGGATCGGCCTGCGGCACGCGCGGCAGATGGTGGCGCGGGCACAGGAGGAGTTCGGCATCGGCGAGGGTGCGATGGCGGGCGCGGGGGCGGTGGTCGGACGATGACGGCGGTCCCTTCGGCGCTCCGGACTCCGTCGGACACCCACCGGCGCGCCTCGTCGGCACCGGCTCCGTGTGACGGTCACGAGCACTCCTCGTCGGCTGTAGCTCCGTGCGACGGCCACCCGCACTCCTCGTCGGGGCACGCTCCGGCCGACGCACGCCAAGTCCTGGACCGCTGCCGTGCCTTGGTGCGGCCCGCGCTGCGGGAGGCGGTGGGGCGGACGCATCCCTGGGTCGGTGAGATGGCCGCGTACTCCTTCGGCTGGTGCGAGGTGGGCGGCACGCCGTCCGCCGGCTCCGGCGGGAAGGGCGTACGGCAGGCGCTGGCCGTGCTCGCCGCCGAGGCGGCCGGTGCGCCCGGCCGGAGCGCGGTGCCCGGGGCGGTCGCGGTGGAGCTGGTGCACGCCTTCTCGCTGCTGCACGACGACATCATGGACGGCGACGAGGCACGGCGTCGGCGCCCCACGGTGTGGAAGGCGTACGGCACGGGCCCCGCCGTTCTCGCGGGCGACGCGCTGTTCGCCCTGGCCGTCGAGACGCTCGCGGCGGCACCGGCGGGCCCCGATGCCGTACGGCTGCTGTCGGTGGCGCTGCAGGACCTCGTCCGCGGACAGGCGGACGACCTCCTGTTCGCCACGCGTCCCTGGACGGGGCCGGAGCGGGTGCGGCCCGAGGAGTACCGGGCGATGGCGGAGCACAAGACGGGCGCCCTGCTGGGCTGCGCGGCCGCGCTGGGCGCCCTGCTCGGCGGTGCGCCGCCCGCGACGGTCTCCGCCCTCGACCGCACGGGCCGGCATCTGGGCATCGCCTTCCAGATCATGGACGATCTGCTGGGCATCTGGGGTGACCCGGCCGTCACCGGCAAGCCGGTGTACGGCGATCTACGGGAGCGCAAGAAGACCTATCCCGTGCTCGCCGCCCTCGACTCCCCCGCGGCCGGACGGCTCTCCACGCTGCTGGAGTCGCCCGCCGACCCCGGCGAGGTGGCCGCGCTGATCGAGGAGGCGGGCGGCCGCACGGCCGCGCTGGCGGAGGCACGGCGTCATGTGGCCGCCGTCGAGGCGGCCCTGGCGGACGTACCGTTGCAGGAGGGGCCCACCGAGGAACTGCGGTCGCTGCTGGACTTCCTCGTGCGGCGCGATCTGTGAGAGCGCGCCGCACCCGTCCGGCGGTGTCTTTCGCCGCCTTGGCGAAACCGGGTTGACCGGCGACGTCTCCCACGTCAGGGTGCCGAACGGCGCGGATCCCCGCCCCGCGCCGGAGAGGTGACTGCCTTGATCGGGATCTCGGACGTCGAAGCCGCGGCCGGCCTCATCGCCGGACACGTCGTGCACACCCCGACCGTGCCCAGCCCCGGCCTCACGGCCCTGCTCGGTGTTCCGGTCACGGCGAAGCTCGAACTCCTCCAGCGCACCGGGTCGTTCAAGGCCCGCGGCGCGACGGCGAAGCTGCTGTCGCTGAGCGAGGCCCAGCGGGCCGCCGGGGTCGTGGCGGTCAGCGGGGGCAACCACGGCATCGCCCTGGCGATGACGGCCGCCGTCCTCGATGTGAAGGCGACGGTCGTGATGCCGCGTTCGGCGCCCGCCCGCTCCATCCGGATCGTCGAGGACGCCGGAGCGGCGGTGCGGCTGACCGACGGCATGGACAGCGCGTTCTCGCTCGTCACCCGGCTGCGGGACGAAGGACTGACACTCGTCCATCCCTTCGACGACGCCCTGGTGATCGCCGGACAGGGCACCGTCGGGCTGGAGCTGGCCGACGACGCCGGTGAGCTTACGGACGTGATCGTGAGCGTCGGGGGCGGTGGGCTCATCGCCGGTGTCGCGGTGGCCCTGCGGGCCCGCCGTCCGGACCTGCGGATCTGGGGCGTGGAGACCGAGGGCGCCGAGGCCATGTCCCGGGCGCTGGCGGCGGGAGGGCCGGTGCCGGTGGCCCTGTCGTCGATCGTGTCCACGTTGAGCGCGCCGGCCGTGTCGCAGTTGACGTACGACCATGTGTCCGAGCTGGTCGACGAGGTGCTCGTGGTGCCGGACCGGGAGGCGGTGCGGGGCGTGCTCGATCTCGCCGAGCATGCCAAGGTGTGGACCGAGCCGGCGGCCGGCTGTCTGCTGCCCGCGGCCCGTCAGGTCCTGGAGCGGGTCGGGGACGGCGCCCGTCTCGGGCTGGTGGTGTGCGGAGGCAACGCGGCGACTTCGGACGTGCTGCGCTGGGCAGCCGATTCCGGCCTCCGCTGAAGGATTCATACTCAATTTCCCTGCGCTTTTCCCGAACTTACTCCTGCGTCAGAATGCAAATGAAAAGTGGCGCCCTTTAGTTGGGGTTTTCGTTGAACGCTTCCCGTCATGCCTCTCGTACTTCCTGTGAGAAATGAGAGCCCGGGTTCAGCGAGGGATGGCCATGGTCAAGGCGCGCGTCTCCACAGCCGAGTTGGTCGCCGCGAGGTATCGGCTCGTCGATGTCGTCCATCGCGAGACGAACCGCGTCAGCTACTACGGCGAGGACATGGAAACCGAACGCCCGTGCCTCCTCACCCAGATCGGGCTCCCCGACGATTCGAGCCCGGACGACCGGCGCCGGGCCACCTCGCGCCTCCTGCGTACGTCCGAACGGATCGGGCTGCTGCGCCCGGGCCGGGTCGCCGCCGTGCTGGACGCCGTCGAGGAGTCCGGAAGCCTGTGGATCGTCACCGAGTGGATCGACGGCACGCCCCTGGGCGCACTCATCGCCCAGCAGGGCTCGTTCAACTACGTGCGGGCCGCGCGCATCGGTCTCGAACTGCTCGATGTGCTGGAGGCCGCGCACGTCGCCGGCATCACGCACGGCGAGCTGAGCCCGGGGCAGGTGTTCGTCGGCGGCGACGGGTCCGTCGTGGTCACCGGCTTCGGACTGGCCGGTGCGACCCTCGCGCCGCGCGTGGCCGCGCCGTCGTACGCCTCGCCGGAACAGGCCCGCGACGAGCGCATCGGGCCGGCGTCCGACATGTGGGCGCTCGGCGCGATCCTCTACACGATGGTCGAGGGGCGTCCGCCGTACCGCGAACGGGACCGTCCCGAGGCCACGTTGAAGGGAGTGGACCGGCTCCCGCTGCGCGCCCCGGTGCGCGCCGGACCGCTCACCCAGGCGGTGCAGGGGCTGCTGCGCAAGGACTCCCGGGAGCGGCTGAGCAGACCGGTGATCCGCGAGGCGTTCACGCGCGTCCTCAACGAGGACCCCGAGGCGGCGACCCAGGCGATGGCGCGCCCCCGGGTGCGCGGCCGCTGCGCCGTCGGACCCGTCTGGGGCAGACGCGCCTTGGTCTTCGGCACGGCCCTGGCCGTGGTCACCGTCGCGGCCGCCGTCCTCGTGGTGACCAACAGCCGCGGCGACGACGCGGATTCGTCGGCGACGGGCACGGCACCCAGCCCGTCCGCCTCCGCCGGCGCACCGACCGGCAAGGGCCCCTCGTCCACGCCCAGCGCGTCCCCCACCGCGGAAGCGACGGATCCGGGAAGCCCCACCGCGTCCGCCTCGAACCCGGGCCTGCCCGGCGGCTACCACACGTACAAGTCACCGGACGGATTCTCCGTCGCCCTGCCCGAGGGCTGGAAGCCACTGGCCACCAGCCGTGCCTCGGACGTGGCGTACCGCGTCTTCTTCGGTGCCGACGGCGACGACCGCAGGCTGACCGTCACCTACAGCGAGGCCCTGGGCCCGGACCCCGTCGCCGTCTGGCGCGACGACGTCCAGCCCGACCTGGAGGAGCGCACCGGCTTCCAGCGGATCGGCGACATCGAGGCGACCACGTACCAGGGATACGAGGCCGCCGACATGGAGTGGGTCTCCGACAAGGACGACGGCACCCGCTTCCGTACCTTCGGCCGCGGCTTCCTCATCGACGAACACCGCGGCTACTCACTGCGCTGGACCACCCCGGAGGAAGACTGGGACGACCCCGGGAACCAGGAGGCCCTGGACCTGTTCCTGCGGACCTTCCGGGTTCCCGGGGACTGAGTCAGGCCGACGCCCGGGGTGCGCCCATCGCCCGCAGCGGCAGTCCGTGCAGCGGGTCCGTGCGCCAGCGGGCCGTGAACGTACGGTCCTTGAGCGAGCAGGTCACGGCCAGATGGTGCGGGGTCTCCAGGAAGGCGACGTCCACGACGAGGGTGTCCGGGTCGGTCCAGCCGCCGCTCACCGCGGTGGGCACCGGATCCTCGGTGACCGTCCAGCCGGCGCCCCCGAGCCTCAGCGGAAGCCGGTGGCCGTCCTCGGTGAGTGTCAGCGTCCAGCCGTCCCCGTCCGGCGCGAGGTCGACGGCGGTCAGCTTGGGCAGCTGCTCGCAGCGACCGCCGTCCGGGGTGAACGCCTCGGCGGACCAGGACCGGGCCCGCTCGGCAGGTGCCGGCTCACCGGACGCGGGCGACAGCGCCAGGCCGGCGAGGCGCTCCGCAAGGGCCGCGTCCGCCTCCTCGCCGCCGGTCAGCGGTGCTTGCCGGAACGCGGGCAGCAGATGCTCCCAGACCAGGTTCAGCAGGCCCTGCATGTCCCAGGTGTCCGCGGTCGTCGCGATCACGGCGTCGTGCTCGGGCAGCACCACACAGAACTGGCCGAACGCGCCGTCGCCGCGATAGCCGTGCCGGGACATCCAGAACTTGAAGCCGTAGCCCCGTTGCCAGTCGTCCCCGGGCATGACCTCAGAGTTCGAGATCTGCGCGCGCGTCGCCTCCGTCACCCACCACTCGGGCAGCAGCCGCTCGCCCTCCCACACCCCGCCCTGCAGATAGAGCCGGCCGAGCCGGGCGACGGCGTCGGTGGTGGCGTGCAGTCCGCTGAAGCCGAGCTCCCTGCCGCTGCGGTCCTTCAGCCAGGCGACGTCGCCGATGCCGAGCGGATCCAGCAGGCGCGGCCGCAGATACTCGGTCAGTGACACACCGCTCGCGCGCTGGACGATGGCGGAGAGCGTGAAGGTGGCGGGCTGGTTGTACGCGAAGACGGTGCCCGGGTCGCGGGGCGGCGGTACCTGGAGGAAGCCGCGCACGAGGTCCTCGCTGTCGCGCTTGCGTGCCTCGAAGATGGTGTCGCTATCGTGGCCGCTCGCCATCGACGCCACATGCCGCACCAGCATCGCGCGGCTGCGTGGATCGGTGATGTCGGCCTCGAACTCGGGGAAGTACGAGATCACCGGATCGTCGAGCCGTATCAGCCCCTCCGCGGCGGCGAGTCCGGCGGCGGTCGCGGTGAAGCTCTTGCTGATCGAGTACAGCAGATGCGGGCGTTCGGGGGTGTACGGCGCCCACCAGCCGGAGGCGACCAGGCTGCCGTGGCGCAGGATCATCAGGCTGTGCGGCTCTATCGCGGGGGCGGCGTCGAGTGCGTCGAGGAAGGCGAGGACGCCGGAGGCGTCGACACCCTGGGCGGCGGGGGTGCTCGAAGGCAACGGGCGCGCAGACATACCGGCATCCTCTCCCGAGACCCGGGCGATGATCGAGGGGTTTCGCACCCGGACCCCGGCATCCCGTCCCGTCCGTCCCGTTTTCACCACCCGTAGCCAGGGGACTCGGCGCATATGGTGCAGATCGGATACACGATGATGACCGAGCAGGCCGGCCCCCGTGCGCTGGTGGACCATCTGGTCCGCGCCGAGGAGGTCGGCTTCGACTTCTCCGTGACCTCGGACCACTACTTTCCGTGGCTGGACTCCCAGGGTCACGCGCCGTACGCGTGGAGTGTGCTGGGTGCGGCCGCCCAGGCCACGTCGCGGATTCCGCTGATGACCTACGTGACGTGTCCGACGTTCCGCTACCACCCGGCCGTGGTGGCGCAGAAGGCGGCCACGATGCAGTTGCTGTCCGAGGGCCGCTTCCGGCTGGGTCTCGGCTCCGGCGAGAATCTCAACGAGCATGTCGTGGGCGGTGGTTGGCCGTCCGTGGATGTGCGGCACGAGAGGTTCGAGGAGGCGGTGCAGATCATCCGGGCGCTCTTCCAGGGCGGCCATGTGAACCACCGCGGCACGCACTTCGACGTGGAGTCGGCCCGCCTGTGGGACCTGCCGGACCACCCGCCGCCGATCGGCATCGCCGTCTCCGGTGACCAGTCGTGCGAACTCGCGGGCCGGCTCGGCGACCTGGTGATCGCCACGGAGCCCAAGGCGGGCCTGCTGGCCGCGTTCGACCGGCACGGCGGCGAGGGCAAGCCGCGCGTGGGACAGCTGCCGATCTGCTACGACCCCGACCGGGACACCGCGATCAAACGCGCCCACTCCCAGTTCCGCTGGTTCGGCAGCGGCTGGAAGGTCAACTCGGAGCTGCCGCACCCGGATTCCTTCGACGCGGCGACGCAGTTCGTCACGCCGGACGACGTCGCCGCGTCGATCCCTTGCGGCGACGACCCCGACGCCTTCGTCGAAGCCGTGCGCCCGTACGCCGAGGCGGGATTCACCGAGATCGCGCTGGTGCAGATCGGGGGCGAGGAGCAGCTGCCCTATCTCGACTGGGCGCAGACAACGCTGCTGCCCGCGCTGCGGAACGCCCTCGGCTGACCGCACGCCGACCGCACGGGGCGACGCGGGGACAGCGGCGAGCGTCGTCCGCGGGTGCCATAAGCTGCCGGTCGGCACTTCTGCCGTCCGAGCAGCCCTACAGGAGAGTCACCCGTGACACTGGCGTTCGTCCCGCCCGAGACGTCCCCGCAGGCCCCGCTGTCCGATCTCGTCGCGCGGGACGCGCGCGAGTTCGGGGTCTACGCGCGGACCGGGGGGTGGGCCTTCGGTCTGATGGTGGCGCGCAGTGTCCGGCCCGGCGGCCAGGGCGCGGACGAGACGCCCAAGGTGTCCGCGAAGGAGTTCGCGGAGCTCGCCGGGTGCTCGCCCGACCGCGTCATGCGCTACTACAAGGCCTGGGACCGGGCCGCCGACGACGGTCTCGTCCCGCACTTCGAGGCCCTCGCGCCGGGCCAGGAGGTGGAGCTGCCGGACGCCGACGTGTGGCTCGGCTACTACGTCTCCCGCAACAGCGCCACGTCCGAGCGCGGCACCGCCATCGCCGAGGCCGCCGAGGCCGAGGGCATCCGCCCGACCAAGGCCCTGGAGGTCGCCGAGAACCCCACCGCGCTGCGCGCCGCGATCCTCGCCGACCCCTCCACCGCCCGCGCGGCCCGCCAGGCACTGCTCGACCGGGTGCGCGAGGACCCGGACCTGCAGGCCGAGTTGGCGCGGGACGTCGTACGCACCGACGACCTGAAGAAGGCCGTCGTCACGGAGAGCCGGTCGGCCGACCGGATCGGCTACGTCCGCCAGATCGCCGAGTCCGGCCAGATCAAGACCCCGGCCGGGCAGACCGTGGACGCGCCCGTCGACCTGCGTCAGGAGGCCGAGCGGCATCTGTCGCTCATCGACGAGCTGGAGGACGACGAGGACACCGGCGAGTGGGCCTCCGACGCCTACGACACCATGAAGTCCCTCGTCGTGGAGGCGGTGGAGGCCGACCCCGAGCTGCGGGTGCAGGAGCGGCGGACGAAGTTCTACAACAGCCTGCAGCGGGCGACGAAGGTCTTCGAGGAGCTGACCTTCGACGATGTGCAGGAGTTCGTCGAGGACGACATGGTCCAGCAGCTGGAGGACCTCCAGCAGGCCATCGCCACATGCATCGCCGCACTTCAGGGGGCGCGGGGCGGGTCGGCGTCGCAGGAGTAGCCGGCCTCGGGGCGGAGTGCCGCCGCTCACTCCGTGTGGCGGCGGCGTGCCCACAGCGGCAGCGCGAACCAGCACACCAGGTACCAGACGACCACGCCGGCGACCAGCCAGGGCACATAGTCGTCGTGCGTGGCGACGCGCAGGATCAGCAGGAGCGAGCCCGCCATCGTGGCGAGCAGCAGAAGCAGGCCGACGAACGTCAACCGAGAGGCCCACTCGACCGCCTGCGGCTTGATCCGCCGGCCGGACACCAGCCGGTGCAGGGACACGGGGCCGATCAGGGCGCCGGTGGCGGAGGCACCGAGGACGACCGTCACGATGTAGATGGTCTGGTTGGCTTCCGAGAGGGTGTCGTACTTCGTGGTGAACACGACGGTGAGCAGGAAACCGAACAGGATCTGGACGCCCATCTGGGCCACGCGGACCTCTTGGAGGAGCTCGCCCCACATGCGGTCGGCCCGCTCCTCCGCGCTCTCGTCGCGCCCGGTGCGTCTGTCGTGTTCGGTCATGCGATACGGGTAACCGCGCCGCCGAGTGCTCAAACGGCGGGGTTCCGGGGGCGGCGGGACGTCCGCCCCCGGCGCCGTGCCGCGTCTACCAGCGGCTCTCCACCTGGTCCTTGATCCGCCGGACATAGAGGTCCCGGATCGCGGTGAGCGTGTCCTCGGACAGCTCCGGCAGCGTCGCGACGGCCGCGTTGGCGCGGGCCTGCTCGGGCGTACGTGCTCCCGGGATCACGCTGGTCACACCCGGCTGCTGGATGATCCAGCGCAGTGCCAGCTGAGCCGGGGTGAAGCCCTCCGGGGCGAGGGCGGCGAACTCGACGGCCGCCTCCACTCCGGAGTCGTAGTCGACGCCGGAGAAGGTCTCGCCCTGGTCGAAGGACTCGCCGTGCCGGTTGTAGGTGCGGTGGTCGTTCTCGGGGAAGACGGTGTCCTTGGTGTACTTGCCCGACAGCAGGCCGGAGGCCAGCGGCACACGGGCGATGATGCCGACGCCCGCCTCCTGGGCGGCGGGCAGCACCTCGAGGAGGGGCTTCATGCGGAAGGCGTTGAGAATGATCTGCACGCTGGCCACGCCCGGCCGGGCGATGGCGGTGAGCGCCTCGGCGCAGGTCTCCACGCTGACGCCGTACGCCGCGATGCGCTCCTGCTGGACCATCGTGTCCAGGGCGTCGAACACCTCGTCGGACGAGTAGACGGGCGTCGGCGGGCAGTGCAGCTGGACCAGGTCCAGGCGGTCCACCCCGAGGTTGCGCCGTGAACGGTCGTTCCAGGCGCGGAAGTTGTCGAGGACGTAGTTCTCGGGGATCTGATCGACGCGGCGGCCCATCTTGGTCGCCACGAAGATGTCCAGCTCGGGCCTGCCGCGCAGGAAGCCGGCGATGGTCTGCTCGCTGCGCCCGTCGCCGTACACGTCGGCCGTGTCGAAGAAGGTCACCCCCGACTCGACGGCCGCCTCCAGTACGGAAAGGGCTTCCTTGTCGTCCACGTCGCCCCAGTCGGCGCCCAGCTGCCACGTACCGAGACCGACGACGGATGCCCGCTGACCCGACCTACCGATTACACGCTCGTCCATGGCCTCAGTGTGTCATTGACCATCCGCCTGCGCGGAGCGGGGCCCGCCGCCTCGCCACCTGTGAATCCTTCACCCACAAGAGTGAATCAGCTGGATGGGCAAGCGGTTGCTGTCGGGCCGATCCTAGCTTGGGCCTGTGATCGACGACTTCAGCCGCAGGGGCTTCCTGCGCACCGCCGCCGCCCTCGCCGCCGTACCGACCCTCCTCCCGGCCGATCCGGCCGTCGCGGCACAGGAGTTGCCGGACTTCCCGCCGGATGTGGCGCTGTACCGCTCGGCGTATCGCAACTGGGTCGGCGAGATCACCGCGGACGGACTGTGGGCCTGCGCCCCGACCGGCCCGGACCAGGTGGTCGCGGCCGTCAACTGGGCCTGGCGGCACGGCTGGAGGGTGCGCGCCCGGGGTTCCTCGCACGGCTGGTCGCCCCTGACGATCACCCAGGGCACACCGTCGCAGGCGCCGGTCCTCCTGGTCGACACCGCCTCCCATCTCACCGGCCTGTCCCTGGCGTCGCCGACCTCGGTGCGCGCGGGCACCGGCGTCACGCTGGAGGTTCTCCTCACCCACCTGGAGGAACACGGCCTCGGCCTCACCGCCACCCCCGCGCCCGGCAACCTCACCCTGGGCGGCGCATTGGCCATCGACGCGCACGGCACCGCCGTACCGGCGCGGGGCGAGCGGCGGCTGCTCGGTCATACGTACGGCTCGCTGAGCAATCTCGTGCTGTCGCTCACGGCCGTCGTCTGGGACGAGGCCGGCGGCGCATACACACTGCGGACCTACGACCGTGACGAGGCCGACTGCGCCGCACTGCTCACCCACCTCGGCCGCTCGCTGGTCACCGAGGTCGTGCTGCGCCTGGGCGCGAACACCGCCCTGCGGTGCGTCAGCCGTACGGACATTCCGGCCGGCGAACTCTTCGCCGCGCCCGGCACCGGCGGACGCACCTTCGAGAGCTTCCTCGACCGGGCCGGACGCGTCGAGGCGATCTGGTTCGCCTTCACCGAACACCCGTGGCTGAAGGTCTGGAGCGTCTCCCCCACCCGGCCGCTGACCTCGCGGCACGTGACGAGGCCGTACAACTACCCCTTCTCCGACAGCATCCCGCCCTTGGTGGCGGACCTCGTCGGGCGCATCGTCTCGGACGGGGCGTGGTATCTGGCGCCCGTGCTCGGCACCGCGCAGTACGACGCGGCGGCGCTCGGACTGGTGGCTACGCTGTCGGCGGACATCTGGGGGCCCTCCAAGAACACGTTGCTGTACCTGCGGCCGACGACGCTCAGGATCGCGACGAACGGGTGTGCGGTGCTGACGGGCCGGGCGCAAGTGCAGCGCGTCGTGGCCGAGTTCACCGCGTTCTACCGGGAGCGGCTCGCGGCGTACGCCACCCGGGGACGGTTCCCGGTGAACGGGTCGGTGGAGATCCGGGTGACGGGCGTCGACGATCCGGCCGACGTCGGCCTGGAAGGTGCGCGGGCTCCGCTGCTGTCCGCGCTGCGGCGGCGCGACGACCGTCCCGAGTGGGACACGGTCGTGTGGCTGAACGTCCTGACGCTGCCCGGGACGCCGTTCGCGGAGGCCTTCCTGCGCGAGATGGAGCGGTTCGCTCTGCGCACCTTCGACGGCGGGTACGCCATGACGCGGGTCGAGTGGTCGAAGGGCTGGGCCTACACGGACGAGGCCGCGTGGCGCGACGACGAGGTGCTGGACTCGGTCGTGCCCGGCAGCTTCGGGGAGGGTGTCTGGCAGGAGGCGGGCGGGGTACTGGAGCGGCTCGACCCCCATCGTGTGTTCGGCAACGCCTTTCTCGACCGGTTGTTCGGGTGAGCTCGGCCTATCGGCGGGATGCCCTGGCCTGCACGGTGCGCGCGAGTCTCGGTCCGAGCCAACGCTTGAGGCTGCGCAGCGCCTCCGATTGGGTGGCCGCCTTGTCGAGCCGGTAGTAGAGCTGGGGCGGGACGTGGGGCAGCAGGGGCGAGTGGCGCTGGCCGAGCAGGGCGAACATCTGCTGCGGGGGCAGATGGATGTAGCGGGGCAGGTTCTCGTACCACCGTGCGCTGTGGCGGGCCGCGCTCTGGACGGACAACAGGGCCTGCTTGCGCTCCTGTTCGTAGCGGCGGAAGGCACCCGGCAGGGCGGGCTCTTCGTGCAGGGCGCCGGCCAGGGCGATGGCGTCCTCCATGGCGAGCGTCGTACCGGCACCGATGGAGTAGTGGGTGGTGTGGGCGGCGTCGCCGATCAGGACCAGGTTGTCGCGGTGCCAGGTGCGGTTGGTGAGGGTGCGGAAGTTCAGCCACCGTGAGCCGCCGTCGCCGGAGGAGCGGCCGATGAGGGGATGGCCGTCGAGGACGTCGGCGAACAGCTTCTCCAGCAGGGCCAGTCCGTCTGCGTCGTTCGCGGTGTCGAGGCCGAGGCCGGTCCAGGTCTCGGGGGCGCATTCGACGACGCAGGTGCTCGACTCGGGGCCGTAGCCGTAGCCGTAGCACCAGATCCAGCCGTGGTCGGTCTCGACGAAGGCGAAGGTGAAGGCGTCGAAGACCTTGCTGGTGCCGAGCCAGAGATAGTGGTTGCGGCCGGTGCCGATCTCCGTGCCGAAGTGGCCCGCATGCCGGGTGCGCAGGGCGCTGTGGACGCCGTCGGCCGCCACGACCAGGTCGGCGGCGGGCAGGTCCTCGGGTGTGATGCCGTGCTCGAACTCCAGACGTACGCCCAGTGAGCGGGCGCGTTCGGCGAGGATCTCCAGCAGCCGGTGGCGGCCGATGCCGTGTCCCTCGTCGCCGGGTTGGCGGGTCGTCAGCTCCCGTACGTGCGCGACGCCCTCGTGCCAGCGGACCGAGCTCGTCTCGATGGCCCTTGCCGACTCGGGGTCGTGCTCGTGCAGTGTGTCGAGCAGGCCGCGCCAGTACGTGACGCCCCAGCCATAGGTGGACCCCTCGGGGTTGCGTTCGTGGACGGTGATGTCGTGGGACGGGTCCCGCAGTTTGAGCAGGATCGACAGATACAGACCGGCAGGCCCGCCGCCGGCACAGACGACCTTCACACGCATCTCCACCAATAACCCATTACGGACATTTCGGTTCCGCAGAGTAGCAGGGCGGGGCCGCCGTCCCGCGACGTTTCGGATCACGCCAGTTTCAGCGGGTGAGGTGCACCACTGCCGCCACCTCCGTCAGCCAAGGACCACCGGGAACCCGGCCCCCAGGAGAAGGAATTTCCCGTTCCGGGGGTTTGCGGGGGTCGCCACAGCAAGATCATCTTTGTTCAACCTTGCACGACATGTGGGCACTTGTCCGGATCGGAGCCAACCACTGTCGGCCGATTTCTCCCGCTCTCATCCGGCCCGATAGGCATACGGAGCCAGCAACCGAACGAACGACCGAACGAACCCAGGAGGTCCGCATGCCGGAACTCAGCCGTCGCCGTGCGCTCACCGCCGCGGCCGCCCTCGCCACCGCCGCCGGTGTCCAGACGGCCCTCGCCCCCGCGGTGCCCGCATCGGGGCACGACCACCACGCGCCGACGTCCTTCGACGAGGTCTACAAGGGCCGCCGGATACAGGGCCGACCGGCCTCGGGCGGCGGTCACGAGCATCACGGCGGCGGTTATGCCGTGTCCGTCGACGGGGTCGAGCTGCATGTGATGCGCAACGCCGACGGCAGCTGGATCAGCGTCGTCAGCCACTACGACCCGGTGCCCACCCCGCGCGCCGCCGCCCGCGCCGCCGTGGACGAACTCCAGGGCGCCGCACTCCTGCCCTTCCCCGCCAACTGATCAGCCGCACCCGCACTTTGGAGCACTTCCGAACATGACCGTCCGCAAGAACCAGGCCGCCCTGACCGCCGACGAGAAGCGCCGATTCGTCGCCGCCCTCCTGGAGTTGAAGCGCAATGGCCGCTACGACACCTTCGTCACGACGCACAACGGCTTCATCGTCGGCGACACCGACAACGGCGAGCGCACCGGCCACCGTTCACCGTCGTTCCTGCCCTGGCACCGCAGATTCCTGCTCGACTTCGAGCGGGCGTTGCAGGAGGTGGACGCCTCGGTCGGGCTGCCGTACTGGGACTGGAGCACCGACCGCTCCATAGGCTCCTCGCTGTGGGCGCCCGACTTCCTCGGCGGCACCGGGCGCAGTCGCGACGGACAGGTGATGGACGGGCCGTTCGCGGCGTCGACCGGCAACTGGCCGATCAATGTGCGCGTCGACGGCCGCACGTTTCTGCGCCGCTCGCTCGGCACCGCCGTACGGGAACTGCCCACCCGGGCCGAGGTGGAGTCCGTGCTGGCCATGCCGACGTACGACATGGCGCCCTGGAACAGCGGGTCGGACGGTTTCCGCAACCACCTCGAAGGCTGGCGCGGCGTCAATCTGCACAACCGGGTCCATGTCTGGGTCGGCGGGCAGATGGCGACCGGTGTGTCGCCCAACGACCCGGTGTTCTGGCTGCACCACGCCTACATCGACAAGCTGTGGGCGGACTGGCAGCGGCGGCACCCCGGCTCCCGCTATGTGCCGGCGGCCGGGACGCCGAACGTGATCGACCTCAATGACACGATGAAGCCGTGGAACGACGTGCGTCCGGCCGATCTGCTGGATCACACCCCGCACTACACCTTCGACGCGGCCTGAGCCGCCGACCCGTCGGTCAGGCCTCGGTGGTACGGCACTCCGGGTGGCCCCAGCCCTGAGCGTTCTTGGCGATGGGCTCGCCCGCCGCGTAGCCGCGACCGCAGAGGCAGCGGCCGGGGAACTTGGCCTTGATGGTGCGCGATGAGCTGCCGTTCTTCCGGGGCGCCGCGGACTTGCGGCGCGGCGCCTTGGCCTGCGGGGTGTCCGGGGAGGGCGGCGGCTGAGGTGAACCGAGCTCGCTGCCGGCGGACTCCTGCACCGTGGCCGCCTGGCTGGCGGCGCGGTCCGCGAAGTCGTTCAGCGGGTCACCGTCGACCTGGTGGGCCGGGACGTAGCGGAACTCGACGGTGCGGCCGTCGAGCAGTTCGTCGATGCGTACGACCAGGTCCTGGTTGGCGACCGGCTTGCCGGCCGACGTCTTCCAGCCGTTGCGCTTCCATCCCGGCAGCCAGGTGGTGACGGCCTTCATGGCGTACTGCGAGTCCATGCGGATCTCCAGCGGCACACCGGGGTCGACCGCGGCCAGCAGGCGCTCCAGCGCGGTGAGTTCCGCGACGTTGTTGGTGGCCCTGCCGAGCGGGCCCGCCTCCCAGCGGGCCGGCGTCTCCGTCTCGTCGGCGACTACCCAGGCCCAGCCCGCCGGCCCGGGGTTTCCCTTCGAAGCCCCGTCGCACGCGGCCACCACACGTTCACCCATGTGCCGATCATGCCATGGGCGAGCCGGGCGCCCGGTCGCGGCGTCGGTCAGGAGACGTCGCTGAGCTTGGGCATGTCACCCTCGGTCGTGGTGGTGTCGATCACCGAGAAGTTCGCGCCCTGTGGGTCGCTCAGCGCGGCGAACCGGCCGAACGGGCTGCTCATCGGGCCGAAGCGCAGCACCCCGCCGAGCTTGGTGGCCTTGGCCACGGCGTCGTCGCAGTCGGGGACGTTGAAGTAGACGTTGATCCACGGCGGGATGTCGTTCGGGAAGTCCTCCGTCATCTTCATCCGGCCCAGGGCCATGTTCTCCTTGCCGAGGGTGTAGAGCCGGAAGTCCATCTCCGCGTCTTCCATCTGCTGCTGCCCGTAGCCGAAGACTGCGGGGAAGAAGGCGTCGGCCTTCTCCGGCTCGCGGGTGAAGATCTCCGACCAGCAGAAGGCACCGGGCTGGTCCATCTCCGTCTCGAAGCCCTTGTGGGTGCCGGGCTGCCAGACACCGAAGACGACACCACCGGGGTCGCGGGCCAGGCACATGCTGCCGAAGTCGCCGACCGCCATCGGCTCCATAAGGATCTCGCCACCTTTCTCACGGATCTTGGCGGCGGTGGCGGTCGCGTCGGGGGAGGCGAAGTAGAGGCACCACTGCGACTGGCCCTCCTGGCCCGGCATGGGCGGGACGACCGCGGCGGCGGCCTTGCCGTCCGCGTAGGCCTGGGTGTAGTTGCCGTACTCCGACGACTGCTCGCCGAACGTCCAGCCCAGGACGTCGCCGTAGAAGCTCTTGGCACCCTCGATGTCGCTGAACATCGCGTCGGCCCAGATGGGGGTTCCTTCAGGTTTCACGGCCATGACTGCGGCCCTCTCCCGGCTCGGTGAGTTGTCCGGATTCTTACGCTAGTCACCGGACGGACGGGTCGCGCGCCGAATGCCCGGTTCCGTTCCAGACTGGGGTTGCGGGGCGACCGGTCGACGGACGGGACTCGGCATGGCGGACGGGACGATGCGCGCGTGGTCGGTTCTCGAGCCGGGTCCGGTCGAGGCGGGACCGCTGCGGATGGCCGGGAAGCCGGTACCGGTGCCGGGGGACGACGAGCTGCTGGTGCGGGTGCGGACGTGCGGGGTGTGCCGTACGGATCTGCATGTCGCCGAGGGCGACCTTCCGGTGCACCGGAAGGGTGTGACTCCGGGACACGAGGTCGTCGGGGAGGTGGCGGGGTTCGGGTCGGCGGTGCGCGGCTTCGACGTCGGGGAGCGGGTGGGGGTGGCGTGGCTGCGGCGGACCGACGGGACGTGCGGCTACTGCGCGCGGGGCGCGGAGAACCTGTGCCCGGCCTCGTCGTACACCGGCTGGGACGCCGACGGCGGGTACGCCGAGTACACGACCGTGCCGGCCGCGTTCGCCCACCGGCTGCCGGGCGGCGTCGACGATGTGACGCTCGCGCCGCTGCTGTGCGCCGGGATCATCGGCCATCGCGCGCTGCGGCGGGCGGCGCTCCCGCCGGGCGGGCGGCTCGGGCTGTACGGCTTCGGAGGCAGCGCTCATCTGTGCGCGCAGGTGGCGCTGGCCGAAGGCGCCACCGTGCATGTCCTCACGCGCGGGGCGGCCGCGCGGAAGCTGGCGCTCGATCTCGGTGCCGCCTCGGCCCGCGACGCGCACGAGATGCCGCCGGAGCCGCTGGACAGCGCGATCCTCTTCGCGCCCGCCGGTGAGCTGGTGCCGGTCGCGCTGCGGGCGCTCGACCGGGGCGGAACGCTGGCGATCGCGGGCATCCACCTCAGCGACATTCCGGCGCTGACGTACGAGAGCGAGCTCTTCTACGAGAAGCAGGTGCGCAGCGTCACCTCCAACACCCGCGAGGACGCCCGTGAGTTCCTGGCGCTCGCGGCGGAGCATCAGGTGCACGCCACGACGCACACGTATCCGCTGTCGCGGGCGGACGAGGCGCTGCGGGATCTCAAGGCGGGCCGGTTCGACGGGGCGGCCGTGCTGGTGAACGACCTGTCCTGAGCCTGGTGCGCCCCCGGCGCCTGCCGGGACGGGCGATCCGCGGCTCGCGCGCCCGTGCGCCCGCCCGTCGGGATGATCGCCACCGGCGTGAAACGACGGGCTCGTGCGCCCTCCGCTTCGAGGGCGGGTTTGCACCACGCAGGTGGTGAAGCCGCCCCCTTCACGCCGTACCGGGCCCACCACCGGCGCTGTTTGGCTTGTCCCTGCGGCGCGTACGACCCACCCGTGCCACGAGGCCGCCGTCGTCGCGCCCAGAGGCTGCCGTCGTCATCGACCACTCCGCTCACCCCTGATCACCCTCCAGGGAGGGATTAAGTGTCCGTACCCGAGAGCGTCACCGGACCCGCCGCCGACGACCCCGCCCCCGACGGACCGCTCACCAGTCTCAGCACCCAGGCCGCGCGCCAGCTCGCGACGACCACCAAGTCCGAACCCCAGATGCAGGCCATCTCCTCGCGATGGCTGCTGAAGATGCTGCCGTGGGTGGACGTCAAGGGCGGCACCTACCGCGTCAACCGGCGTCTTCAGCTCCGGGTGGGGCGTGGCCGGGTGCAGTTCGACCAGAACGGCGCCGACGACATCAAGGTCATCCCCCAGACGCTCACCGAACTGCCGGTCCTGCGCGGCTACTCCGACCTCGACGTGCTGAAGGAGGTCGCGACCCGCTTCCGGGTGCGTGAGGTCCGGGCCGGCCAGGTGCTGGTCGAGGCCGGGCAGCCGGTCACCGAAGCCTACCTCGTCGTACACGGCCGCTTCACCCGCTTCACCGAGGGCAAGTACGGCGAGGAGGAGATCCTCGGCGTCGTCACCGACGGCGACCAGATCGGCGACGAGGCCATCGGCCAGCCCGACCCGCTGTGGCTGAGCTCGATGCGGGCCGAGACCGCGGGCGTGCTGCTGGTACTGCCCTGGACCGTGGTCCAGGAGCTCACCGACCGGGTGCCCTCGCTCGCGGCGCATCTGGAGGCCTACGCCGAACGCCGGAACCTGCCCATGAACCGCAAGGGCGAGGCCGACGTCCCGGTGCAGGCGGGCCACATCGGTGAGCCGACCATCGACGGCGGTTTCGTCGACTACGAACTCACCCCGCGCGAGTACGAGTTGTCCCTGACCCAGACCGTGCTGCGGGTGCACACCCGGGTCGCCGACCTCTTCAACAACCCGATGAACCAGACCGAACAGCAACTGCGGCTGACCATCGAGGAGATCCGCGAACGCCAGGAGTGGGAGCTGGTCAACAACCGGGAATTCGGGCTGCTGCACAGCGCCGACTACGGGCAGCGGATCAGCACCTTCAACGGGCCGCCGACCCCGGACGACATGGACGAACTGCTGTCGATGCGCCGCAAGACCAAGCTGTTCATCGCCCATCCCAAGGCCATCGCGGCGTTCTTCCGGCAGTGCAACCGGCGCGGTCTGGTGCCCGGCACGGCGAACGTCGACGGGCACGAGATCCCCGCCTGGCGCGGGGTCCCGATCTTTCCCTGCAACAAGATCCCGGTCAGCCCGCAGCACACCAGCAGCATCATCGCGCTGCGCACCGGAGAGGGCGACCAGGGCGCAATCGGGCTGTACCAGACCGGGATTCCCGAGGAGCACCAGCCCGGTCTGAACGTGCGGTTCATGGGAATCGACGCCAACTCGATCATCCGCTACCTCGTCACCGCCTACTACTCGATGGCGATCCTCGTGCCCGACGCGGTCGGGATCCTGGAGAACGCCCAGATCGGCCGGACGGCCGAGTGACCGCTTGGAGCACCCGATGAGCACGACGGCCTCCTCGCCGTCCCTGCCCGGACCGCCGAACCTCGCCCGCACCATCCGGACCCGGCGCGGCGGCGCGATCCCCGGGCTGAAGTACCGGCAGGTCGCCCCCGCGGACCCCGAGAGGGTCGCGGAGGTGGACCGCAGGCTGGAGGACTGGGCCCGCCGCCTCGACCTGTTCCCGCCGGCCTGGTCGGGGGACTTCTCGGGGTTCCAGTTCGGCCGGGCGGTGGCGCTCCAGCATCCGGCGGCGGCCGACCTGGATCGCCTGACGGTGGCCGGGGAGCTGCTGCTGGCCGAGAACATCGTCGACTCCTGCTACTGCGAGGAGGACGAGGGCAGGGGCGCCGCACGCAGCGGTCTCGGCGGGCGGCTGATCATGGCCCAGTCGGCGCTGGACCCGTACCACGGCCCGCCGGAGTTCCAGGAGGAGTGGGCGCACGGCATGCAGGGGGACGGTCCGCTGCGCTCGTATCACTGGGCGCTGAAGGACTACTCCGCCGTCGCCACGCCCAGCCAGACCGACCGGCTCGTGCACGATCTGGCCCGGCTTCACATGGGCTATCTCGCCGAGGCGGCCTGGAGCGAGACACGGTACGTCCCGCATGTGTGGGAGTACCTGGTGATGCGGCAGTTCAACAACTTCCGTCCCTGTCTGTCGATCGTGGACGCCGTCGACGGCTACGAACTGCCCGAGGCGCTGTACGCCCGCCCCGAGATCCAGCGCATCACGGCGCTCGCCTGCAACGCCACCACGATCGTCAACGACCTGTACTCCTTCACCAAGGAACTGGCCAGTGACCCGACCCATCTGAACCTGCCGCAGGTCATCGCCGCCAACGAGCGCTGCGGTCTGAAGGCGGCCTATCTGAAGGCCGTCGAGATCCACAACCGGATCATGGAGGCGTTCGAGGAGGAGTCGGCCCTGCTGTCGGCCACCTCACCACTCGTCGAGCGCTACGCCCGCGGCCTGGACGACTGGGTGGCCGGGAACCACGAGTGGCACGCCACCAACAGCCACCGCTACCACCTGCCCAACTACTGGTAGAGCGCGATCGAATGACAGAACGTCACAAGCACCAACGCGAGGAGTCACCGTTGACCATCGCCCCCGAAGCCGGCACCGCCGAAGTGTCGCTGCCGACCCAGTCCACGTACCAGACCCGCGTCGCGGACTACTGGAACGCCGAGGAGAACCCGGTCAACCTCGAGCTCGGCAAGCTCGACGACCTGTACCACCATCACTACGGCATCGGGGACGCCGACCGCTCCGTGCTCGACGAGCCCGACCCCGGCCTGCGCCGTGAGCGCGTCACCGCCGAGCTGCACCGGCTGGAGCACGCCCAGGCCGAACTCCTCGCCGAGCGCCTCGGCCCCCTCTCCCCCGCCGACCGGGTCTTCGACGCCGGCTGCGGGCGCGGCGGCGGCAGTGTGGTGGCGCATCTGCGCCATGGCTGCCAGGCCGACGGGGTCACCATCTCCGAGAAGCAGGCCGAGTTCGCGAACGCGCAGGCCCGCAAGCGGGGTATCGACGACCGGGTGCGCTACCACCACCGCAACATGCTGGACACCGGTCTGGCGTCCGGGGCGTACGCGGCCTCCTGGAACAACGAGTCCACCATGTACGTGGAGCTGGACCTGCTGTTCGCCGAGCACGCCCGGCTGCTGCGCCGGGGCGGCCGCTACGTGGTGATCACCGGCTGCTACAACGACACCTACGGGCGTGCCTCGCGCGAGGTGTCCCTCATCAACGCCCACTACATCTGCGACATCCATCCGCGTTCGGAGTACTTCCGCGCCATGGCCCGCAACCGGCTCGTACCGGTCCATGTGGAGGACCTGACCGAGGCGGCCATCCCCTACTGGGAGTTGCGCCGCGAGGCCGATCACCTGGTGACGGGGATCGAGGACACGTTCCTGAACGCGTACCGCAACGGCAGCTTCCAGTATCTGCTCATCGCGGCGGACCGCGTCTGAGCGACCGTCGGGCTCGCGTCGGCCACGGGTGATCCGTGGCCGACGTGTGTCTTCCCCCTTGCGCCCGGCCGTGCTTGCCTGGGGAGCCGTTTTCGGTGTCCGGGGCGGGAGTTGCCGTATGCGCAAGCCGTGGATCGTGGGGGTGCTGTTGTCCGCCGTGCTGCTCGGCGCGTGCGGGGATCCGGCGTCCGGGCCCGAGGCCGCGCCGCCTCCGGAAGTGCCGGGGGCGTCGGTCACCACACAGCAGCGGGCGCCCGCCTCACCGTCGGCCACCGATTCCGCCACCGAGCGCCGGACCTCACCGAGCGCCCCCGCGAAGGCGCCCTCCGTGCTGTATCTCGGCGACTCGCTCGCGATGGAGGCGCAGAAGGCGCTCGGGCAGGAGTTACGCCGGCAGCTGCGGGCGGCGTACACGAGCGCGCCGTACTCGGGCACCACCCTGTGCGACTACCTGGAGGGCACCGGCGAACAGTCTCTCGTGCCGGTCGCGGACAAGGCGGCGACCCTGGTGCGCAGGCTGCGCCCCGACTTCGTGGTGCTCCAGTTCTGGGGCAACGCGTGGGGTTACACGCCGTGCATGGACCGGATCACCCATGACGCCTCCCCGGAGCGGTACTTCGCACGGTACGCGGCCGACATGAAGCGGCTCTCCGACCAGATCGCCGGTGCCGGCGACACGCGGATCGTCTGGGTGCTCCAGGGCCCGGACCCGATCACTCCCGACCGGGTCCGGCGCGTCAACGCCCTGTACGAGGAGCGGGCCGCCGCCTCCGGGGACCTGGTCGCCGACGCGGGCAGGGCGCTGAGCGCGGCCGGGGCCCGCTATTCCTGGGTCCAGTACCTGCCGTGCACGGCGTACGAGCACGCGCACACCGAGTACTGCACCCAGCCGGGCCGCGACCGGACGTCCCTGCACCGCGACGACGACTATCTGCACTTCTGTCTGGCACCGACGACCTCGACGCCGAAGCCGTGCCCGGTCCGCTCCCCCGGCATCCAGCGGATCGCCCTGGAGATCACCCGGGTGATCCGTCAGAACCGGTAGGGCGGCCCGTGGGGCTGGGCTCACTCCCCCGCGTAGGCCTTTTCCAGGGCGGCGATGTCGAACTTGTGCATCGCCATGAACGCCTTGGTCACGCGGGCGGCCTTGGCCGGGTCCGGGTCGGTGACCATCTCGTCGAGGCGGTCCGGGACGACCTGCCAGGACACGCCGTACCTGTCCTTGAGCCAGCCGCACGGACCGGGCTCGCCGCCGTTCTCGATGAGCTTGGTCCAGTAGTGGTCGATCTCCTCCTGGTTCTCACAGAAGATCATGAAGGAGGTCGCCTCGGTGAACTTGAACTGGGGCCCGCCGTTCAGACCGAGGAACTTCTGGCCGTTGGCCGTGAACTCGACGGTCATCACGGTGCCGGCGGGCTGCATGGCGCCCTCGGGGTAGCGCGCGATCTTGCCGACGCTGGAGTTCTTGAAGACGGAGACATAGAAGTGGGCGGCCTCCTCCGCCTGGCCGTCGAACCAGAGACACGTGGTGAAACCGTCGCTTGCCATGACTACCTCCTGGAGCGTGGATCCGCTGTCATCTGTGTCGACCGATCCTCGCCCCGGAACTCATCGGTCGCAGGGCCCAGTAATCCAGGTGGCCGTTACACCGTTCAGAACTAGCATCGCGGTCATGACGTCTTCGCCCGCCGACCACGGCATCCATCCCTTCCGCATCGACATACCGCAGAGCGACCTCGACGACCTGCACGGCCGCCTCGACCGGATCCGGTGGCCCGACGAGCTGCCCGGGGTGGGATGGGCGTACGGCGTGCCGTCGGACTACCTGCGTGAGCTGGTGCATCACTGGCGGCACGAGTACGACTGGCGGGCGGCGGAGGCCCGGCTGAACGAGTGGCCGCAGTTCACCACCGAGATCGACGGTGCGCGGGTGCATTTCGCGCACATCCGTTCGCCCGAGCCGGACGCCACTCCACTGATCGTCACGCACGGCTGGCCGGGGTCCATCGTCGAATTCCTGGACATCGTCGGTCCGCTGACGGACCCGGCCGCACACGGCGGCGACCCCGCAGACGCCTTCCACGTGGTGCTGCCGAGCATTCCCGGCTTCGGCTTCTCCGGACCCACCCGGGAGACCGGCTGGGAGGCGCTCCGGATCGCCGACGCGTGGGTCGAACTGATGACACGCCTCGGCTACGAGCGGTTCGGCGCCCAGGGCGGCGACTGGGGTGCGGGCATCTCGCGTGAACTGGGCCGTGCCCACCCCGACCGGGCGATCGGGATCCACCTCAACCTGCTGCCCGGCGCTCAGGCGGCCACCGAGCCGACCGCAGCGGAACTGGAGGCACTGAGTCCTCAGGAGCGTGAGCGGACGGTCGCCTCGTGGCGTCGTTGGGCTCAGTGGTTCCGGGACGGGACGGGCTACTTCCACATTCAGTCCACCCGGCCGCAGACCCTGTCCTACGCGCTCACTGACTCGCCGGTCGGCCAACTCGCCTGGATCGTCGAGAAGTTCCAGGAGTGGACGGACTCCGAGCGACTGCCCGAGGAGGCCGTCGACCGGGACCAGATGCTCACGAACGTGATGCTGTACTGGTTGACGGGCACGGCGGGCTCGTCCGCCCGGGTCTACTACGAGCGCGCCCACGCCAAGGGTGACCGGGTCGCCGCCCCGCACGAGCCCTCGACGGCCCCGACCGCGGTGGCCTCCTTCCCCGGCGACCCGCAGATCCCCCTGCGCCACAAAGCGGAGCGGACGGAGAACATCGTCCGATGGACGGAGCTCGACCGGGGCGGGCACTTCGCGGCGATGGAGGAGCCGGACCTTCTGGTGGACGACGTACGGGCCTTCTTCCGTCAGCTGCGGGAGGACTCTGCCGTCAGCTGATCTGCCACGGGCAGAGAAACCGGACACCCGCATCGTCCGAGGTCAACAGTGGAGTCACCGGCATCCCCACCACCACGAGGAGAACCGATGACTCCACTTGCCGCGCTCATGCCCCGGGCCGAGGAGGGCGACGCCCCGCCGACGCGCTTCGACGACCATCTCGCCGCCCAACTGCTCGGCCAGCGCATCGTGTTGCTGGGCACCGAGGTCACCGAGGCCTCGGCCAACCGGGTGTGCGCCCAGCTGCTCCTGCTATCGGCGGAGGACCCGCGCACCGACATCAGCCTGTACATCAACAGCCCGGGCGGCTCGGTGCACGCGGGCCTGGCGATCTACGACACGATGCGGCTGATCCCGAACGACGTCGCCACGCTCGCGATGGGATTCGCGGCCAGCATGGGCCAGTTCCTGCTGAGTGTCGGCACCGCGGGCAAGCGGTACGCGCTGCCGAACGCGCGGATCATGATGCACCAGCCGTCGGCGGGCATCGGCGGCACCACCGCGGACATCGAGATCCAGGCGGAGAACCTGGAGTTCACGAAGAAGACCATCGAGCGGCTCACCGCCGAGCACACCGGCCAGACCCCGGAGACCATCTCCCGGGACGGTGACCGCGACCGCTGGTTCACGGCCGAACAGGCCACGGAGTACGGCCTGGTGGACCGGGTCGTGGAGTCCCTCGCGGACGTCCGCCCGGCCGCCTCCAAGCGACGGATGGGGCTCTGACATGGGGAACTACACGATTCCGTACGTCGTCGAGCGGACCGCGCACGGCGAGCGCTCCTCCGACGTGTTCAGCCGGCTGCTGTCGGAGCGGATCATCTTCCTTGGCACCGAGATCGACGACGGCGTCGCCAACGTCGTCATCGCGCAGCTCCTCCATCTGGAGTCCTCGGCGCCGGAGAACGAGATCGCGATCTACATCAACTCCCCCGGCGGATCGTTCACTTCGCTGATGGCGATCTACGACACGATGACGTACGTACAGGCGCCGATCTCCACGTTCTGTGTGGGGCAGGCGGCGTCGACGGCCGCGGTGCTGCTGGCCGGCGGGGATCCGGGGCGGCGGTTCGTGCTGGAGCACGCGCGCGTGCTGCTGGGTCAGCCCGCCTCGGGCGGCAGCCGGGGCATGGTGTCCGATCTCGCGCTGCAGGCCAAGGAGATGGTCCGGATCCGCTCGCAGGTCGAGGAGGTGCTGGCCCGGCACACCCAGCACGACATCGCGACGCTGCGCGCGGACATGGACCGCGACAAGGTGTTCACCGCCGAGGAAGCCGTGGCTTACGGCCTGGCCGACGAGGTGGTGAGCCGGCGCCTCATGCGGGTCTGAGACGCCGGCGCGGCCTCAGGCCGCCAGGCACAGCCCGTCGTACGACGAACCCGCCCTGCCGCGGCTGCCGCTGGGCATCCGGCGGCTGGTGACCCGGACGAGCTCGCCCTGCGCCAGCGACAGCAGGTCACCGAGTCCGAGCCCGAGGGCGTGGGCGGCGGCCGCGAGAACCTCCGAGGAGGCCTCCTTGCGGCCGCGCTCCACCTCCGAGAGATACGGCATGGAGATCCGCGCCGTGTCGGCCACGTCCTTGAGCGTCCGCTCCTGGGCGAGGCGTTCGCGGCGCAGGACGTCGCCGATCAGGTCGCGCCAGAGGGGTTCCTTGGGCGCGGGGGCCTGTGGTGCGGCGGTGGCAGGGCGTTCGGACGCGGGGCGGATCCCTCCCGGGCGGGCGGCCGACTGGTGGCCGGCCGGCGGGCGCAGGGGAATGACGCGGGCTTCGTTCGGCGCTTGTTCGGTCACCTTCTCAGCCTAGGAGCGCCGCGCCTGAGGGGAAGGGATCGGCATTCCGCCCTGGGGGAAATCGCGGCCGCCCCGCCCGGCCGCGGCCGTCACTCGTCGGCCAGCGGCATCACGGCCCGCACCCGCTTGCCGACCGGCACCCGCTCCACGGCGACCTCCGCCGCGAGGGCGTGCACGATCTCCAGGCCGTGCCGGCCGACCCGCTCCGGATCCCTGGGGTAGCGGCGGGGCAGGGCGGAGCTGCTGTCGTACACGCAGACCGTCACCGCGTCGTCCGTGCCCTCCAGGTCCAGGATGTACGGGCCGTTGCTGTGCCGGTCGGCGTTGGTGACCAGTTCGCTGACCACCAGGAGGACCTTCTCCTCGGCGGGTTCGCCGATCGTGGCGCACCACTCGGTCCTGAGCCGGCCCAGGAACAGCGCGGCGAAGGACCGCGCCTCGGCGATGCATCCCGGTTCACCGCTGTAGTGCGCTGCCCGCCTCAGTGGTTCCACGGGCACGTCGAAACCAGTAGGAATCACTGCCCCGTCCGCGTGCTCGATCATGCGTTTCTCTCTCGGAAGCCGGCACTGGCCGGATGCTGCTGCATCAGTCCTGTTACCCAGAGCCGCGCCGAGCAGTCACAGTGCAGGTGGCGCCGTACGTCACAGCGCCGGCGACGGCGGTGCGGACTCGGTGGGCGCCGACTGTGACGTGGTGGTCGTGTCCTCGTCCGGGGGCGGCGGGGCGGTGCTCCCGGGCGACTCGGGCTCGGTTGTCGTGGGCTGCGAGGGCGGTTCCGGTTCGGACGTCTCCGGACTCGTCGGGGTGCTCGGCGACGTCGGGGTAGACACGCTCACCGACGGGGAGGGTTTCGCCGGCCGGTCGGTCGGCCGGTCCTTGTCGCCCTCGTCGCCTCGCTCGCGGGCGATCCAGCCGTCGTCCTCGTCGTCGTAGATGACGAAGACGTTGATGACCGTCGTCGCGGGCACCACCACCACGACGTTCGAGGCGTGGTACGACGGCCAGGAGTCGCCGGTCTGCTCGGGTGTGCCCTCCTGGGGGACCGGCGGGGTCAGCGGGTTGCCGCAGGCGCAGCGCACCCGGGGCACCCCGCGGTCGTCGACGAGGACCGCGGTGCCCGCCTGGAGGACGGCCTGGTAGCTGGTGGCGGCGCCGTCGACGTACCCGTGGTTGGTGACGCGGGTGTCCAGGCGCAGCTGGACCGGAGTGAGGGAGCGCAGGTGGGCGGGGACGGCGGAGGCCTCCACGCGGGCGACCGACGCGAACGCCTTGTTCTTCTCCGGGGCCGCCCGGAGGTAGTCGACCTGCTTCTCCACGTCGCAGGCGGCGACGTCACGGCTGCCGCCGTACAGGCCGGGCGCACTGCCGGTGACGCCGCGCACCTCGTTGGACGGTGCCGTCCCGGTGTTCGGGGACGGGGTGGCGGGCGGGGCGGAGCTGTCCTGCGCGGTGGATTCGGTGAACGGGTCCGGGCCCGTCCTGTCCGCCGCCTGGAGGAAGATCTCTCCCCTGCGAACGGTGCCGCCATCGCCCCGGGACAGCACGACGGCCACGACCACGGCGGCCACGACCACGGTGGCGAGCACCGCGAGCCTGGGCTGCCCGGACCTCCACCAGGGGCGGCGGGGTCCCGGGCCCGGCGGTTGCGCGCCGCCACCGCTGGGCGGGGGCTGCGAGGGCGGGCCGGAGGGCGGTTGGGAGGGACCCGACAGGGGGCCCGAGGGCGGCCCTGTCGGGCGGCCGGACGACGGAGGTTCGACGCTCACGAAGCCTTCTTCCCGACGCGGGAATTCTTTTCGCGACGCTCCCATTCTGTGTTCCGATCACGCACCCCCCGCAAGCCGACGCGGACGGACCTCCCGGCGGGCGTGGCGCGGGGGCGCTGCTTAGCGTGGGCAGGGTGAGCACGCTGCCCCCCTCCCGTCCGGCCGTGGCCGCCCATGGCTGGGTGCAGGCCGTCGTCGTGGTGCTGGCCGGGGTGGTCGCTATGGGGGTGGTCGCCTCGCTCGGGCTGTGGGCGGCCGGGGCGGCGGACCTCCCGGACGGAGCGTTCCCCCGGGTCGCCGCGGCGACCGTGGTCACGGCCGTCGGCGGCACGGTGGAGCTTTCGGGGAGCGCAGGAGGGCTGGCCGAGTCGGATGCCGGGCTGACCGTGATCCCGCTGTCCGTCACGCTCACCGGCGCTCTCGTGCTGGCCGCCGGTTTCCTGTGGCCGCTGCGGCACCGGGCCGTCGCCGGTGCCGGGGAGCTGGCGGGGTGGGCCGGCAGGATCGCCGTACTGTGGCTGGCCGCGTTGCTGGCGCTGGCCTTCTCCGCCCGTCAGACCTTCTCCCTCTCCCTGCGCGACCTTGGGCAGGACGCGCTGGGCGACCTCGGTGACCTGTTCGGCATCTCACCCGAGGTGGGCTTCACCACGGACGTCCTGGTGACCGTGTTCTTCGGGCTGCTGTGGCTGGCGGGCGTGCTGGTGCTGGCCCTGCTGGTCTCGCGCGGGGCCCCGCTGCCGGGGCGGCTGCTGCGCTTCCAGGAGTCGGTACGGCCGGCGGCGTACGCCATGGTGGTGCTGCTGCTCGCTTACGTCGGGCTGGGTGTCGTCATCGGCCTGGTCGTCGCGGCGACGCGCGGGCAGGCGGCCGAGACCTTCGCGGTGATCCTGCTCGGGCTGCCGAACCTGGTGTGGCTCGCCCTGACGATCGGGCTCGGCGCGACCTGGAACGGCCGGGTGGACGGGCCGTTCGGGCTGCCCATGCCGCATGTGCTCGACGAGGTGCTGCGCGGCAAGGACGTCGCCGAGCTCAATCTGGGCACCCTCGCCGAGCACGACGGGCGGGTGTGGTGGCTGGTCGTCGTCGACGCGGTGCTGCTGCTGGCCGCCGCTTTCGTGATGGCCAGGCGTTCGCCGGCCCGGATGCGGGCCTGGCAGCACGCCGTGCACATGGCCGTGGCGCTGGCGCTCACGGTGCTGATGATCTGCCTGGTCGGCCGGATCTCCGCGCACTACGGGCTCTCGGTCCTCGGCATCGGCGACCTGGGCGGGGACCTGGGCGGCGAGCTGTTCCTGCGGCCCGAGGTGTGGACGGCCCTGGGACTGGCGTTGCTGTGGGGGCTGGTCACCGGGTTCCTCGGCGGGCTGCTGGCGCGCCGGGTACGGCACCGGGGCGAGGTCGCGGCGCCGCCCGCCGGACGCTGAGCGGGGCACCGTTCACCGCCGGAAGACCGGCTCGGCCCAGCGGGGCGGGGGCTGCGGCGGACTCATCGCGGGCTCCCTCACCGCGTCCCTCGCGGACTCTCTCGCCGCGTCCTGCCCAGACCCTCTCCGCAGTCCTACGACCCTGAGGTCGACCTCCGTCGGCGCGTGCCCCTCCCCGGTGCCACCCGCCACGGCGGCGCGCAGCTCGGCGACGAAGGCGAGGCAGGAGTCCTGACGGTGGTCCGGGTTCTTGGCGAGCGCCCTGCCGAACACGGCGTCGACGGGCGGGGCGAGATCCGGTCGCGCCTCGGTCAGGGGCGGCGGCTCGTCGTACTGGTGGGCCCACAGCAGGGCCATGTCCTCGTCGCGGCGGAACGGCGGACGGCCGGCCAGGCACTCGTAGACCACACAGGCGAACCCGTAGACGTCGCAGCGCGCGTCGACCGGCTTGCCGGAGATCTGCTCGGGGGCCACGTAGTCGAGGGTGCCGACGAACTGGCCGACGGTGGTGACGCCGGTCAGGGACAGGGACTTCTTCGTCAGACCGAAGTCGGTGAGGTAGACGTGCTCGGGGTGGTCGCTGTCGGTGCCGCGCGCGACGAGGATGTTGCCGGGCTTCACATCCCGGTGGACCAGCCCGTGCTCGTGTGCCGCGTCGAGGGCGGAGGCGACCTGCGCGGCGATGCGCAGGGCCGTCCCGGGGGGCAACGGGCCCTGGCGGTCCAGGAGATGACGCAGGTCGCTGCCGGCGACGTAGCGCATGGCGATGTACAGGACGCCGTCCGTCTCGCCCGCCTCGAAGACCGGCACGATGTGCGGGTGGTCGATCGCGGCGGCCGCCCGGGACTCATGGGTGAAGCGGCGCCGGAAGGTGTCGTTGCGGGCGAGTTCCGGGGCGAGCAGCTTCAGCGCCACGGTCCGGTCCAGGCGCAGGTCACGGGCGCGGTAGACCACGGCCATGCCGCCCCGGCCGATCTCGCGCTCGATGCGGTAGCCCGCGACCTGCCGGCCCACCAGCTCGGAGGGCCGGCCCGAGAACAGGCTCGTGTCACGGGCCATCGGGCGTCACGACCTGGGTCGAAGCATGGCCGGGCTCCCCTTGGGCGCGCGGCCCGTCGTCCGCGGCGTAGGTGCTCAGCCGGGTGCCGTCCGCGTACGCCCACCGCCCGTGCTCGGCGTCGTACAGCCACACGGACTCCCCGTCGACGACGACCCCGACCCGCAGCCCTCGCGTGCGGGCGCGGAACGCCTCGCCGTCCAGGCCGCCGGCCGCGAGGTCCTCGACCGCGGAGCGGTAGCCGCCCAGGGCCCGCTCGGCGCGGGCGAGCAGGGGGCGCGGGTCGGCGGTGCGGGCCGGTGGGCCCGCGTCGGTGGTGGGCGGGTCCGGGGGTACGGCGACCAGGAAGCGGCCGTCGACCCAGGCCGACCAGCCGTTGGCGCACAGGATGCGCCCCCAGTCGCCGCGCCGTTCGACGAGCTGGACCGGCAGGAGCGGGTCTAGGGGCACGGTGGGCCGGGCGGGGTCGGGGGCCTCCCAGGCGGGCATGCCGTGACCGGGGACGACGTGGGTGGGCCGGAAGCCGGGTGCAGTCATCGTCCGCGCCTACTTCCGCATCACGACGGGTTCGCGTCGGCGCAGCAGCCGCGAGACGAGGAACCCGAAGACCACGGACAGCACGACCAGCATGGCCACGTTGAGCAGCCACACGCCGATCGAGTGCTCGAACAGCGGGTCGTCGGTCAGGTCGCCCGGTACGATCCGGGCCAGTTCGACGGTGCCGGCCATCGCGCCGAGCGCCCATCGCGAGGGCACCAGCCAGGACAGCTGCTCCAGGCCGGGGACGCCGTGCAGCTTGAGCAGGGCGCCGCAGAAGACGACCTGGACGATGGCGAGCAGCACCAGCAGCGGCATCGTCACCTCCTCCTTGCGCACCAGCGCGGAGACGACCAGACCGAGCATCATCGCCGTGAAGGCGAGCAGCGCGACGGCGACGGTGATTTCGACGAGGGGCGACATCAACACGCCTTCGCCGCCCGGGGCGTTCAGATCGACGCCGAGCAGCGCGACCAGGGTCAGCACGACGGCCTGGAGCACGGTGATCGTCCCGAGGACCACCACCTTGGACATCAGGTACGCCGATCTGGACAGGCCGACGGCCCGCTCCCGCTGGTAGATGACGCGCTCCTTGACGAGCTCGCGCACGGCGTTCGCCGAGCCCGTCAGGACGCCGCCGACGCACAGGATCAGCAGCGTGTTCATCGCCGACTCCTGGGTCAATCTGCCGCCCGCGAGGGCACGGGCCATCGCGCCCATGACGAAGGGCAGGGCGATCATGATGATGAGGAACGTCCGGTCGGCGCTGAGCGCGGCCGTGTAGCGGCGCACCAGCGTGCGCAGCTGGGCGCCCCGGCCGCGCGGCCGGGGCGGGCGGCCGACCGCGACCGGACCGTTGCCGGGCCTGCTCGGCTGCGCGGTCGCATCGGCGATGTACTGCTGGTGGTAGAGCGAGGTGCGGTAGTCCCCGGCCCAGTCGCGTTCCTGGTCGTGCTCGAAGGCCTCGAATGCCTCCGGCCAGTGCTCGAAGCCGAAGAAGGCCAAGGCCTCCTCGGGCGGCCCGTAGTAGGCGATGCGGCCGCCGGGCGCCAGGACGAGGAGCCGGTCGCAGACGTCGAGGCTGAGCACGCTGTGGGTGACGACGATGACGGTGCGGCCGTCGTCGGCCAGGCCGCGCAGCATGTGCATGACCGAGCGGTCCATGCCGGGGTCGAGCCCGGACGTCGGCTCGTCGAGGAACAGCAGCGACGGCTTGGTCAACAGCTCCAGGGCGACGCTGACGCGCTTGCGCTGCCCGCCCGAGAGGCGGTGCACATGCTGCCCGCCGCGCTGCTCCAGGCCGAGCTCGCGGATGACCTCGTCGACCCGGGCGCGCCGTTCGGCCTTCGCGGTGTCCTGGGGGAAGCGCAGCTCGGCGGCGTAGGACAGGGCGCTGCGGACGGTGAGTTGGGCGTGCAGGATGTCGTCCTGCGGGACCAGACCGATGCGCTGGCGCAGCTCCGCGTAGTCGCGGTAGAGGTCGCGGCCGTCGTAGAGCACGGTGCCCTGGTCGGCGGGGCGCTGTCCGGTGAGGGCGTTGAGGAGGGTGGACTTGCCCGCGCCGCTCGGGCCCACGACGGCGAGCAGGCACTTCTCCGCCACCGGGAAGGAGACGTGGTCGAGGAGGGTCCTGCGGCCGTGGTCGACGGTGACGGCGAGGTCCTGCACCTCGAGGGAGATCTCGCCGGTGTCGACGTACTCCTGGAGCTGCTCGCCGACCAGGCAGAACGCGGAGTGTCCGATGCCGACGATGTCGCCGGGGCCGATCGGGGCTGCGGTGACCGGGCGGCCGTTGAGATAGGTGCGGTTGTGGCTGCCGAGGTCGGCGATCTCGTACGTCCCGTCGGGCAGGGCGCGCAGCTCGGCGTGGTGGCGGGAGACGACCAGGTCGTCGATGACCAGGTCGTTGTCGGCGGCGCGGCCGATGCGGACGGTGCGGGTGGGCAGTGGCCGGACGTTGGTGGGCTGCCGGAAGGTGCCCGTGTGTCCTGGCATGGAGACGGCCGAGGGCCGCTGCGGCGCCCGGGTCGGGGCGGGGCGGTCGAGCAGGACCGCGCGAGGGCCGTCGGTGGGATTGCCGAAGCGGATGACGGTGCCGGGGCCGACGTCCCACTGCTGGATGGGGTGCCCGTCGGTGTAGGTGCCGTTCGTGCTGTTCGCGTCGGCGAGTGTCCAGCGGCCGGCCTCGGGCCGCAGCACCGCGTGGTGCCAGGAGACCCGGGAGTCGTCGATGACGATGTCGCTGAGCGGGTCACGGCCGACGGAGTAGTCACGGCCCGGGGTCATCACGGTCGAGCCCGACTCGGTCTCCAGGACGAGTACGGGCGCAGTCGGTGCGACCGAACGCTCCGCCATGCCAGGATTCTATCGATCTGCCCCTGTATGCGCCTGCCTGCGCACGGGGTGGAGATCGCTCGGGGAAGGGGTCAGGCGACGGGTACGACCAGCGCCGGGATGGTCCGCTGCATACGCAGCGCGTCCACGGACTCGGCGAGCAGTTCGTACTCGGTGGTGTCGTCGCTCACGGCGATACGCACCAGCCGTCCGGCCGCCAACTCGTCGGCGACCAGCTCCTGCTGGCGGACGTCACCGCACCACTTGCGCAGCACGGCGGGGACGTCGGGCGCGGTGTCGGCGACCGGAACGAGCGCGTTCGGGGGGAAGTGCTCGGCCTCCGGTCGCGGATCTAATCGTTCGGCCATCCACGACGCCCGGTCGCGTAACCACCACAGGGCGAGGGCCAGGGTGGGTGCCCGGTAGGTTCCGAGAGGTACTCCGATGCGTCGCCCGCCGCAGACGCCGTACGCGGTGACATGGCAAAGGAACTCGTCGTGCACGTGGCCTCCCCCCGTGATGCCGTGTTCGCCTGTCGGCGGACCTCGCTTTCCGTGCGGCTCGTGAGCGGTGCGTGAGGACGTCGTCGCCCCATGTGATGCGCCCTCGTAGTTGAGTATGTTCACTACTGAAACACTGTCACCACGACTTTCCGGCCAGTCTCCTGGCATATTCACAGCAATCGTTGGCCGAAATGCGGCGGGTACACGTCAACGCCATGTTCGGCGTGCATTACCTCGGGCGTAATCGAGCTTTCCGGCGGGGGCGGGCATCGTTGCGGTACCGGGTCGCCGCGAACGGGATCCGGGTTCTCAGCAGCAGTTGCGACCTCGATGGAGGCTGATCGCCCATGTCCGCGCACACCGATCGATACGAGAGCGCCGTCACCCGCTACTTCGAGGCCTGGAATTCGCGCGAACCGGAGGACCTGTCGAAGGCGGTCGCCGTCACCTGGGCCGAGGACGGCACCTACACCGACCCCCTCTCGTACGTCGGAGGTCACGCGGAGATCGCGGCGGTGATAACGGCCGCCCATGAGCAGTTCCCGGGTTTCGCCTTCCGGCTCGCCGGCCCCGTGGACGGCCACCACGACACGGCCCGCTTCGCCTGGGAGCTGGTCAATGAGGCCGACGGCTCGGCGCCGGTGGCCGGGTCCGACGTGATCACGCTGGACGGCGACGGACGGATCAAGACCGTCCTCGGCTTCCTGGACCGGGTGCCCACCGGCGCGTGAGCGATGAGTTCCGCGTCTCGCGGCGGTCTGTCCAGTGAAAGCCGGAGAGACCGCCGCGAACGGAGGACATCATGACCACCGGTGCGCATGTGGACGCGGAATTCACCGCCGTTCTGCGCAAGAGCCCGAACAAGGGCGGTTGGACCTATGTCGTGTGGCCGGAGTCCGTCGACTTCTTCGGCACCCGCGGACTGGTCAAGATCCGCGGGACGATCGACGGACATCCGTTCCAGGGCTCGTTCATGGCCCTCGGAGACGGCACCCACAAGCTCCCCGTCAAAGCCGATGTGCGCAACGCCATCGGGAAGCGGGAGGGCGACTCCGTGACCGTCCGTCTGACGGAACGGCTCAGCCCTTGATCACCGCGTCGATCCGGGCCAGCTCATCCGCCTCGAAGTCCAGGTTGCCGGCCGCGGCGACGCTGTCCTCGATCTGCCGGGCACTGCTCGCGCCGACCAGCGCGGAGGTCACCCGGCCGCCGCGCAGGACCCAGGCCAGGGCCAGCTGGGCCAGCGTCTGACCGCGAGACTTGGCGATGTCGTCGAGGGCGCGCAGCCTGCCGACCAGGTCCTCGGTCACCGCGTCCGAGTTCAGGAACGGGCTGTCGCTCGCGGCCCGCGAGCCCTCCGGGATGCCGTCGAGGTAGCGGCCGGTCAGCAGGCCCTGCTCCAGCGGGGAGAAGACGATGGAGCCGACCTGGAGCTCGTCCAGGGCGTCGAGCAGGCCCTCGTCCTCGGGGCGGCGGTCGAGCAGCGAGTAGCGGGGCTGATGGATGAGCAGCGGGGTGCCCAGCTCGCCCAGGATGCGGGCGGCCTCGCGGGTCTGCTCGGCCGAGTAGTTGGAGACGCCCACGTACAGCGCCTTGCCCTGCTGCACCGCCGAGTGCAGGGCGCCCATCGTCTCCTCCAGCGGAGTCTCCGGGTCGGGGCGGTGCGAGTAGAAGATGTCGACGTAGTCCAGGCCCATCCGCGTCAGGCTCTGGTCGAGCGAGGACAGCAGGTACTTGCGCGAGCCCCACTCGCCGTACGGGCCCGGCCACATCAGATAGCCGGCCTTGGTGGAGATGATCAGCTCGTCGCGGTACGGCGCGAAGTCCGCCTTCAGAGCCTCGCCGAACGCGGACTCGGCGGCGCCGGGCGGCGGGCCGTAGTTGTTGGCCAGGTCGAAGTGGGTGACACCGAGGTCGAAGGCGCGGCGCAGGATGGCCCGCTGGGTCTCGACCGGGCGGTCCGGACCGAAGTTGTGCCACAGTCCGAGGGACAGCGCGGGGAGCTTGAGGCCGCTGCGTCCGGTGCGCCGGTAGGGCATGTCCGCGTAGCGGTCGGGGTGTGCGGTGTACAACGCGACTCCAGAGGGGTTGGCACACGAAGGACGGCTCCGCAGAGCCGGGTATTCCAGTCACCGTCCATGCTGTCGCGACCTGCGGGCAGTGGTCCAACAGGTAAATCAGATGGGATTCAGCGGCTACGCTGCTCAATCATGGAACTGCGCCATCTCCAGCATTTCGTGGCGGTCGCCGAGGACCAGCACTTCACCCGGGCGGCCGAGCGCCTGCTCGTGTCCCAGTCGGGCCTGTCGGCCTCGATCCGGGCTCTGGAGCGGGAGTTGCAGACACCGCTGTTCGTGCGCACGACCCGCAGAGTGACCCTCACTCCGGCGGGCCGGGCCCTGCTGTGCGAGGCCGAGCGGATCCTGGCGCAGGTGCGGGCCGCCCATGAGGCGGTGGCCGCGGTACAGGGCGTGCTGCGCGGGATGCTGGCCCTCGGGTCCGAGCAGTGCATCGCCGGGGTGCATGTGGCGGGGCTGCTCGCGGCCTTCCGGCGGGAACATCCGGACGTGGAGATCTGTCTGCGGCAGGCCGGTTCGGGCGCGCTGGCGGAGGAGGTCGCGGCCGGGCGCCTCGATCTGGCCTTCGCCGTGCGGACCGCGCAGGAGGACACCGACCAGTTGCGCGTCGTACCACTGACCAGCGAGCCGATGACCGTCCTGTGCCATCCGAGCCACCGGCTCGCGACCGCCGGGGCCGCGGTCACCCCGGAGGAACTGGGCGGAGAGGTCTTCGTCGACTTCCACCCGGACTGGGGGCCGCGCCGGGCGACCGACGCGGTGTTCGCCGCCGCGGGCGTACGGCGGACGGTGTCCCTGGAGGTCAACGATGTGCACAGCCTGCTGGACCTGGTGGACGAGGACCTCGGCATTGCCGTCGTACCGCGCCACTTCCGGCACAAGCGGCCGGCCCTGACCGCGCTGCCGGTGAAGGGCACCGGCGAGACCGTCTACGAGACGGTCGCCCTGCTGCCGCCGGCCCAGGCCACGAGCCCGGCGGCCCGGGCCCTGATGACCCTGCTGGAAACCGAAGGCGCCTGACGGACGGGTGCGCGATGGTGGACCCATGCATGCCAAGGACATCCTCATCGACGGGTTCAACCGCATCCAGGAAGAGGTCCACGCCGCGGTCGAGGGCCTCGGCCCCGACGCCCTGCACGCCCGGCCGTCCGCCGACGCCAATTCCATCGCCTGGCTCGTCTGGCATCTCACCCGGGTCCAGGACGATCACATCGCCGACGCCTTCGAGCTCGACCAGGTGTGGCTGACCCAGGACTACCAGAAGACCTTCGGGCTCGACCTGCCGCGCCGCGACACCGGCTACGGCCACACCTCGGCGAAGGTCGCCAAGGTGCGCGTCGACTCCGGCGACCTGCTGACCGGCTACTACGACGCCGTGCACGCCCAGACGCTGGGGGCGCTGCGCGAGGTGGCCGCCAAGGATCTGGAGCGCATCGTGGACGAGCGCTGGGATCCACCGGTCACTCTGGGCGTACGGCTGGTCAGCGTCCTGTCCGACGATCTCCAGCACGTCGGACAGGCCGCCTACATCCGCGGGCTGGTGTCCTAGACGGAGTCCGCGAGCCGCCTCACAGCTCGGCCGCGTAGCCCGGCAGTACGACGTCCTCGATGAGGGCCTTGCGCTCGTCGAAGGGGACGAACGCGCTCTTCAGGGCGTTCACCGTGACCGTGCGCAGGTCCTCGACCGTCCAGCCGGCCTCCTGGACCAGCAGCGACATCTCCCGGGTCATCGTCGTCCCCGACACCAGACGGTTGTCGGTGTTGAGGGTGACCCGGAAGCCCAGGTCCTTCAGCGCGGTGATCGGGTGTCCGGCTATCGAGGTGGCGGCGCCGGTCTGGAGGTTGGACGTCGGGCACATCTCCAGCGCGATACGCCGGTCGCGCACCCAGCCGGCCAGGCGGCCGAGCTTGCCGTCCACGATGTCGTCGGTGATGCGCACGCCGTGGCCTATGCGCTGGGCGCCGCAGATCTGGAGGGCCTGGTGGATGCTGGACAGGCCGTCGGCCTCGCCGGCGTGGATGGTGAACGGCACGCTCTCGCGGCGCAGGTGCTCGAAGGCGGCCAGGTGGTCGGCGGCGGGGAAGCCGGCCTCGGCACCGGCGATGTCGAAGCCGACGACACCGGCGTCCCGGAAGGCGACGGCCAGGTCGGCGGCCTCGCGCACCCGGTCGAACATCCGCATGCCGCACAGCAGGGTGCCGACCCGCACCGGGGTCCCGGCGGCCGCGGCCTTGGCCATGCCCGCCGCGAGCCCCTCCTGGACGGTCTCGACGACCTCGGCCAGGGTCAGCCCGCCGTTGGTGTTCAGCTCGGGGGCGTAGCGCACCTCGCCGTACACGACACCGTCGGCGGCCAGGTCGAGGACGTACTCCTCGGCGGTGCGCAGCAGCCCCTCGCGGCTCTGCATCACGGCGAGGGTGTGCTCGAAGGTGGCGATGTAGCGGACCAGGTCACCGGAGTTCGCGGCCTCGAAGTACCAGGCGGCGAGCTCGTCCGGGTCGGTGGTGGGCAGGGTGTGGCCGACCGCTTCCGCGAGCTCCACCACGGTGGCGGGGCGCAGGCCGCCGTCGAGGTGGTCGTGCAGGACGGCCTTGGGGAGGCGGCGGATCACTTCGGCGTCTACGCGCGTAGCGGTCATGGCGTGGTCTTTCTCGATCGGGGCGGTTCGAAGCGGCGGGAGGCGGGTCAGCCGACGGGCTGGAGCAGGTCCCAGCGGTTGCCGTACAGATCCTGGAAGACGGCGACCGAGCCGTACGGCTCGTGCCGGGGTTCCTCCAGGAAGGTCACGCCCGCGGCGAGCATCCGGTCGTGATCACGGGCGAAGTCCTCGGTGTGCAGGAAGAACCCGACGCGCCCGCCGGTCTGGTCACCGACCCGGGTGCGCTGCTCCTCACCCTTGGCGCGGGCCAGCAGCAGTGCGGTGCCCTGCTCGCCGGGCTGGACGACGACCCAGCGGGAGCCGTCCGGGCGCGGGGTGTCCTCGACGAGCCGGAAGCCGAGGGCTTCCGTGTAGAAGCGGATCGCCTCGTCGTAGTCGTCGACGACGAGGGTGACCAGGGCGATGCGGCTCATCAGGACCTTCCGGGGCAGTCGGTTGACGGGAGAGGTTATACGTAAAACTTCGGCGGCGCCAGTCATGACCGGGACCACGGTCCTACGCCTGCCGCCCGAGGTGCGACGGGTCGTCGGCGACTAGCGTTCCGGGCATGACGATCATGGAGACGCCGCGCAGCCCCGAGGACCGCAAGCGGGACGTTCTGGACCGGCTGGAGCGGGAGACGGACATCTGGGTGGCCTCGGCGGACGCCGACGGAGTGCCGTGCCTGGTCGCGCTGTGGTTCGTCTGGGACGGCGAGGCGCTCTGGATGGCCACGCGCCCCGGCAACCCCACGGGCCGCAACCTCCGCACCGGCCGCCGGACGCGGCTGGCCTTCGGCGACACCCGCGACGTCGTTCTCATCGACGGCGACGTGGACGTCCACGACTGCGAGGAGGTGCCGGCCGCGGCGGCCGAGGCGTTCCTCGCGAAGACGGGCTGGGATCCCCGCGGCGACTCCGCGAGGTATGCCTTCTACCGGGTGAGTCCGCGATCGGTGCAGGCATGGCATGAGGTGCGCGAACTGCCGCAACGGCATCTGATGCGAAACGGAACGTGGCTTGTCTGAACAAGTTTCCTGCGTACGTCCCTTCGCCATCCATTTCCCGCACAACTGTTACCTAGGAGTAATCCCTGATGATTTGATGTGCGGCGCCACTCAACCCCCTTCGATCACAGGGAGATCCAGTGACGCTCATCGCACACCGCCGTGCACAGGGCTCGGCCGTGCTCGCGCTCTCGCTCGCCACCGCCGGTCTCGTGGGCGCGGCGCCCGAGGCGTCGGCCGCCGAGCAGACTCCGCCGCTCAAGGTGCTGTCGTACAACGTCTTCCTGTTCAGCAAGTCCCTGTACCCGAACTGGGGCCAGGATCACCGGGCCGCGGAGATCGCCAAGGCTCCGTTCACCCAGGGCAACGACGTCGTCGTGTTCCAGGAGGCATTCGACAACTCCTCCTCGGACGCGCTGAAGAGCTCGCTCGCGGGCCGCTACCCGTACCAGACCCCGGTGGTCGGGCGCAGCAAGAGCGGCTGGGACGCCACCGGCGGCGCGTACTCGGCGACCACGCCCGAGGACGGCGGGGTCACGATCCTCAGCAAGTGGCCGATAGTGCGCAAGGAACAGTGGGTCTACAAGGACGCCTGCGGGGCGGACTGGTGGTCCAACAAGGGCTTCGCGTATGTGGTGCTGAACGTGAACGGCACCAAGGTGCACGTCGTCGGCACGCACGCGCAGTCGACGGATCCCGGCTGTGACGCCGGTGAGGCCGCCGCGATGCGCAGCCGGCAGTTCAGGACGATCGACGCGTTCCTGGACGCCAAGAACATCCCGGCGAACGAGCAGGTGCTGCTCGCCGGTGACCTGAACGTCGACTCGCGCACCTCCGAGTACGCCTCGATGCTCGCCGACGGCGGGCTGGTGGGGGCAGACGCGCGCACCGGGCACCCGTACTCCTTCGACACGCAGGAGAACTCCATCGCCCGCGACCGCTACCCCGACGACCCGCGCGAGGACCTGGACTACGTCCTGCACCGCTCGGGTCACGCCCGTCCGGCGGTCTGGAAGAACGACGTCGTCAAGGAGCAGAGCGCGCCCTGGACGGTGTCGAGCTGGGGCACGGACTACACCTACACGAACCTGTCCGACCACTACCCGGTGACCGGGTCCGCGGGCTGAGCACTCCGGAAGGCCCGGCTCAACCGGTCTGCTCGCGCGCCCCGTTGAGCCGGGCCAGCTCCTCCGGGGTGAGGCGCAGGGCCCCCGCGGCCACGTTCTCGGCCAGGTGGTCCGGGTTGCCGGTGCCGGGGATGGCCAGGACGTGCGGCCCCTGATGCAGGGTCCAGGCGATGCGCACCTGGGCGGGGCTCGCGCCGTGCGCCCGCGCCACGTTGAGCACCTCGTCGTCGTGGGCGGCGGTCGCGCCCTGCTCTCCCACCTCCCCGGCGACGGCGTAGAACGGCACGAAGGCGATGCCCTGCTCGCCGCACAGGCGCAGAAGCTCGTCGGCCTCGGGGTCGGGCCGGTCGAGCGCGTACCGGTTCTGCACGCACACCACCGGCGCGATGGCCCGCGCCTCGGCGAGATGCCGTGGCTCCACGGCGGAGATGCCGAGGTGCCGGATCAGCCCGTCCTCCCGCAGCTCGGCCAGCGCGCCGAAGTGCTCGGCGATGGAGTCCTGCCCCATCCGGCGCAGGTAGACGAGATCCAGGTGGTCGCGGCCGAGCTGGCGCAGGTTCTCCTCGACATGGCCGCGCAGTTGCTCGGGGCGGGCGGAGGTGCCCCAGTCGCCGCCCTGGTCGCGGTGGGGACCCACCTTGGTGGCGATGACCAGGCCGTCGGGGTACGGCGCCAGCGCGGTGTTGATCAGTTCGTTGGCGGAGCGCAGGGCCGAGAAGTAGAAGGCCGCCGTGTCGATGTGATCGACGCCGAGCTCGACCGCCTTGCGCAGTACGGCGATCGAGCGTCCCCGGTCGCTCGGAGTGCCGTGGTGGAAGGCGGCGCTGCCCGTGAGCCGCATCGCGCCGAAGCCGACGCGGTTCACGGACAGGTCGCCGGACTTCCAGGTGCCCGCGGCGTCCGCGGTGATCGTTTCGGAGGTCATCGGCGGAGTCTCGCACACGTCACGGGCACGCGCGGGGCGTCAGCAGTAGAGGTTGCCGCCCGGCGAGACGCCGAGGATCGAGGTGAACCGGTTGTAGGCGTCGACGCGGCTCTGCACCTGGGCCGGGTTCTTGCCGTCGCACTCCAGGGAGCCGTTGATGGAGCGGATGGTCTGGCCGAAGCCGGCCTGGTTCACCATCGCGTTGTGCGGGGTCATCGTCCCGGGACCGGACTGGGTGTTCCAGTACCAAAGGCCGGTCTTCCAGGCGACGGCAGCCTCGTTCTGTACCCGCCAGGGGTTGTTGAGCAGGTCGATGCCGAGCGCGTCACCGGCGGCCTTGTAGTTGAAGTTCCAGCTGAGCTGGATGGGGCCGCGTCCGTAGTAGGCGTCCTGGCCGGCGGGGCAGCCGTAGGGCTGGCTGCGGTCGCAGTAGTGGGGGTAGTTGGCGGTGTTCTGCTCGACGATGTGGACGAGTCCGCCGGTCTCGTGGTTGACGTTGGCGAGGAAGGCCGCGGCCTCCTGCTTCTTCACGGTGTCGCTGCCGGTGTTGGCGAAGCCCGGGTAGGCACTGAGGGCGGCGGTCAGGCCGCTGTACGTGTAGAACGAATTCCGGTTCGGGAACATCTGGTTGAACTGCGCCTCGCTGACGACGAACCCGGCGGCGGACGCGCTGGGGGCCGGCTGGAGGAGGAGCGCGGCGCTGCCCAGGGCTAGTGAGGAGACAATTGCGGCTATACGGCGCCTCGACACAGGATCAACTCCTTTGCGGAGCACGGCCGCACCCGTACAAGGGCAGGGGACGGGAGCACCTTGTGCGCACGCACCGACGGTGTCGGTCACGGCGTGGGGGCGGCCGTGGTGGGGGGTGTGGGGACACACTCAACCGCTTTGGTCTGTACCAGTCAAGGGTGTAGACCAGACAAGGTATAGACCAAGCAACGGGGTTCGTTCCGCCGGGAGTCGAGGCGGCCCGGTCAGCGCACCGCCCGCCCCGCGTACGCACGGACGTCGGCGTCCGCGTCGTCGACCGCGGTGGCCAGTGCCGTACGGGCTTCCTCGTGCGCGGCATGCCGTAGCAGGGCGAGTACCGCGGCCTTGCGCACATCGGCGTCCGCGTCGCCCAGCAGTCCGGTGAGAGCGGGAACGCCGTGTTCCGGTGCCGCCCCGCCGAGTGCCTTGGCGGCACCGGCGCGGACCTGCCAGGCCGGGTCGGTGAGCGCCGCCGTCACGGTGGAGAGGAGTCCGTGCGGGACGCCGAGGACTCCCAGGGCTTCGAGCGCCGCGGCGCGTACCAGCGCGTCGGCGTCGTGGATCAGGCGGCGCAGAGCGGTCGGCGGGCCGTCCCCCGCGCCCGTCAGGTGCGGGGCCAGGGCGGCGAACCCGCGCGCCACGGCGACCCGTACCTCCCGCGCGGCGTCACCGGCCGCCTCGGACAACGGATCGACCGCGTCCACCGACACCAGGGCACGTACGGCGGCCAGGCGCACGTCGATGCCCGGGTCGGCCAGGTGCCCGGCGAACAGTGCCGCGTCCCCGAGGCGCAGGGCGCGCAGCACGTCCAGGGCCGCCGCGCGTGCCGCCGGATCGGATGCCGTGAGGGCGGAGACCAGCGGGGCGCGCAACTCCGCTTCCGCGGGCAGGACTTCGGCGAGCTCGCGCAACGAGGAGGCGGCCGCGGCACGCACCTCTCCATCGCTGTCTTGCAGGGCATGGGCCAGCGCAGGGCCCACTCCGGGTGGTGCCGTCTCCGTCAGCGCCGCCACCGCCCCGAGCCGCACGGCGGGATCCCCGTCCTTCAAGTAGGGCTCCAGGGCCTGCAGATCGGGTTCCTCCTCCGTCAGCGCGACGAGTTCGAGGAGCCGTTCCCGAGCGGATTCCGACGAGGTTCCCTGCGTCGTGCCGCCGGCCGGCGGGGCGTCATCCGGAGCCTCGTCGGACGCTGCCGGGGCTGCCTCCGCACGTCCCGCCGTCGCGGTCGGCAGGGCATGCACCTCACCCAGGTGGCGGGGCGGGCCGCCGGTGGGGGTGAACTCCGGCACCGGGACCAGGTACGGGTCGACGGGGCGCGCCGTGAACTCCATCGCCCCGGTCGGGCCCCTGCGCAGGTCGAGGTGGTGCAGCCAGGCCGTGTCGTCCCGCTGCGGATGGTCCAGGCGCTCGTGGTAGAGCCCCCAGCGGGACTCGGTGCGGGCGAGGGACGACCTCGCCGCCATCTCGGCGCAGTCGCGGATGAACGACACCTCGGCGCAGCGCATCAGTTCGTGCGGCGTGCTCGCCCCCATGCCGGCGATCTCGTCCCGCATCCGCTCGAAGTGCTCCAGCGCGAGGGAGAGCCGGGCCCCGCTCTTGGGCGGAGCGACATAGTCGTTCACGAAGCGGCGCAGCTTGTACTCGACCTGGGGCTGTGGCGGTCCCTCCGGATTGCGCAGCGGCCGGTAGATCAGCTCATGGGCCTCGGCCAGCTGCTCACGCGGCAACTCGCCCTCGTACGCGGTGTACTGAGCGGCGTCCTCGCCCGCAAGGTCGCCGTAGACGAACGCGCCGATCATGTAGTTGTGCGGTACGCAGGCCAGGTCACCGGCCGCGTACAGGCGCGGCACGGTGGTGCGGGCGTGGTCGTCCACCCGTACTCCGGAGGCGGAGTGGCCGCCGCACAGGCCGATCTCGGAGATGTGCATCTCCACGTCGTGCGTGCGGTAGTCGTGCCCGCGCCCGGCATGGAAGGTGCCGCGGGTGGGGCGCTCGGTGGAGTGCAGGATCGATTCCAGCGCCGAGACCGACTCCTCCGGCAGATGGCTGAGCTTGAGGTAGACCGGCCCGCGGTCGGAGGCCACCTCGGCGGCGAACTCCGCCATCATCTGCCCGGACCAGTAGTCGGAGTCGACGAAGCGCTGCCCGTGCCGGTTCACCTGGTAGCCACCGAAGGGGTTGGCGACGTAGGCGCAGGCCGGGCCGTTGTAGTCCTTGATGAGCGGGTTGATCTGGAAGCACTCGATGCCGGTGAGCTCGGCGCCCGCGTGATACGCCATCGCGTAGCCGTCGCCCGCGTTGGTCGGGTTCTCGTACGTGCCGTACAGATAGCCGCTCGCGGGCAGCCCAAGGCGTCCGCAGGCCCCGGTCGCGAGGATCACCGCACCCGCCCGCACGACCACGAAGGCACCGGTGCGGGTGTTGAACGCGACGGCACCGACCGCCCTGCCCTCGGCGGTCAGGACCCGCACCGGCATCAGCCGGTTCTCGATACGGACCTTCTCGCGCACCTCCCGCCTGCGCAGCTGCCGGTAGAGGACCTTCTTGACGTCCTTGCCCTCGGGCATGGGCAGCACGTACGAGCCCGAGCGGTGCACCTGGCGGACCGCGTACTCGCCGTGCTCGTCCTTCTCGAACTTCACGCCGTACGACTCCAGACGCTGCACCATCTCGAAGCCCCGGGTGGCCGTCTGACGGACCGTCGACTGGTCGACGATGCCGTCGTTGGCGCGGGTGATCTCGGCGACGTAGTCGTCCGGTTCGGCACGGCCGGGGATGACGGCGTTGTTGACCCCGTCCATGCCCATGGCCAGCGCTCCGGAGTGCCGTACGTGAGCCTTCTCCAGCAGCAGCACGGAGGCGCCGCGCCCGGCGGCGGTCAGCGCGGCCATGGTGCCGGCGGTGCCGCCGCCGATCACGAGGACGTCGCAGCTCAGCTCCTCGGCCGAGTCGAGGGCGGGGATCTCCGTCAGGGGCGCGGGGGTCATGGCGGGGTGCCTTTCAGGACGTACGAGGGCTGCCGAGGGACTCTCAGGACGTACGGGAGCCGAGGGAGTCGAGGATGTCGCGGCGCAGGGCCACGGTCGCCGGGTCGTCGCGGGCCCCGCGGTCACGGGGCCGGGGCACCGTACGGACGCCGGTGAGGCCGCCCTCGCCGAGCAGCGCCACCCGGTCGCCGAGGAACAGGGCCTCGTCCACGTCGTGGGTGACGAAGACGACGGTGGCGCCCGTCCCGTGCAGTGCCTGCACCAGCAACTGCTGCATACCGGCCCGCGTCTGGGCATCCAGCGCACCGAACGGCTCGTCCATCAGCACGGCGCGCGGCTGGCCGGCGAGGGCGCGGGCGAGCTGGACGCGCTGGCGCTGTCCGCCGGAGAGCCGGTGCGGCAACTGCCGCTCCCGGCCCGCCAGTCCGACCCGGTCCAGCCACTCCTGTGCCCTGGACCTGCGCTCGGTGCGGCCCAGTCCCCTGATGGCCAGGGGCAGTTCGACGTTGGCGAGGGCCGTGCGCCACGGCAGCAGCGCGTCCTCCTGGAAGACCAGCGCCCGGTCCGCGCCGGGCGCGGTGATGGGCCGCCCGTCCTGCGCGACCTCTCCGGCGAGCGCCGGCAACAGCCCGGCCAGGGTGCGCAGCAGGGTCGACTTCCCGCACCCGGACGGGCCGACGACGGTAAGGATCTCGCCGGGGGCGGCTTCGAGATCGAGGTCGTGGAGCACGGCGGCGCCCGGTCGTCCGAGCAGCGCGCCGGTGAGGCTGAGGCGTGCTCCCGACGCGGTCCCGCCGGTCCGTGGCGAGGCGGCGGAGGTGGTGACGGTGTCCGAGTGGGTGGTCATGAGGTCGCCTTCCCCTCGCGGCGCGGCAGCCAGTGCGTGAGCCTGCGTCCCAGGAGCTCCACCAGCGTGGACGTCAGCCAGCCGAGCAGGCCGATGCTGACGATGCCGGTGAAGACACCCGGATAGTCGATGACCGTGTAGTCCTGCCAGGTGCGGTAGCCGATCCCGTACTCGCCGGAGATCATCTCCGCGGAGATCACACAGATCCACGAGACGCCGATCCCGACCGACAGTCCGCCGAAGATCCCCGGGAGCGCGCCGGGCAGCACCACGGAGGCGAGCACCCGCCACCGTCCGCCGCCCATCGTGAGCACCGCCTCCTCCCACACCGGGACCAGGGCGCGCACCGCGTGCCGGGTGGCGACCAGCACCGGGAAGAACGCGGCGGTGAAGGTGATGAAGACGATGCCCTCCTCGTTGCTGGGGAAGAGCAGGATCGCCACGGGCACCAGCGCGATGGCCGGGATGGGCCGCAGCACCTCCAGGACCGGCCCGAGCAGGTCCGCGGCCCAGCGGGAGCGGCCGACGGCCACGCCCGCCGCGACGCCGAGCACGGCCGCCAGCAGGAAGCCGGTGATGATCCGGCGCAGGCTGTCGATCACGTCCTGCCAGTACGCACCGTCGCCGAGCCGCTCCCCGAACTTCCCGGCCACGTCGGTGACGGACGGGAACTGGTCGAAACGCAGCCACAGTTGGACGTCGAGCGTGGTGAGCAGCTGCCACAGTCCGAGTGCCGCGAGCAACGACAGGACGCGTACGACGGGGCGCAACCGGTGCGTGCGCCGCACGGGTGTCGGGACCTGCTCCGGCGACGCCTTCCTCGTCGGGGCGGTCAGCGCGGTCATGACGCCTGCTCCAGCGCGGCGGCGTAGGAGACGGTACGGGCGCCGGGGTGGGCCTGGGTGTACGCGCGGGCGCCGGAGGCGGTGACGAAGGGGCTCACCTTCTGGCCCTGTCGGACCCAGACGGCCCTGTCCGCGTACCAGCGGGTGCCGGTGGTGGCATCCGGGACGTATGCGGCGCGTATCTGGTTCTTGTGCGCGGCGACGAACTCCAGCAGTGCGGCGGGCGAGTCGAAGGCCCGGGTGCGGTCCTCGCCCTTGAGCCACACCTCGTTGCCCGAGGGTGCGGGCGTGGCGGCGAGCTGCTTCGCGTAGGCGCTGCCGTAGAGCCGCTTCAGCGGGCCGTCGTCGACGAAGGCGTCCACGTCCACGTCACCCACGAGCTTCGCCGAGCGCAGCACCGGTACGTCCTTCTTCAGCGCGGCGACGAGCTGCGGCTTGACGGCCGGGTCGAAGGTGGCGATACCGCCGCTGCCGTTGTAGAGGTAGACGACCTCCGCGGGCAGGCCGGTGGCCTCGGCGACCTTCTCGGCGGCCTGCACGGGGTGTTCGTTCAGATAGCGCGTGGCGTCGATCTGCGCGGCGAGGAAGGCGTCGAGCACCTTCGGCCGCTGCTCGGCGAAGTCCTTGCGGACCGTCACTCCGTGAAAGGTCGGCAGGTTCAGTTCGGCGCCGTCGTACAGGGCCTTCGCCTTGCCCTGGAAGGCGAGCAGTCCGGGCCAGGCCACGAACTGCGACAGGGCGTCGGTGCTGCCGGCCTGGAGGGCCGAAGCACCCACCGACGGCTGCTGGTTGAGCTTGCGGATGTCCTCGTTCGGGTCGAGTCCGGCCTGCTGGAGCGCTCGTACGAGGGTTCCGTCGGCCGCCGAACCGACGCTGGTGGAGACGGTCTTGCCCTTCAGGTCCTTGAGCGAGCCGAGTTTCGACTGCGGTGCCGTCACCACGGTGTTGAGGGCGCCGCGCAGGTTGTAGCCGGTGACCGCGACAAGACGGGTGGGACGGTTCAGCTGCTTGCCGCGGGCGGCGTTGATGAGCAGCGGGAAGTCGCCCATGGACCCGATGTCGATCTTTCCGGCGGTCATCTGGGCGGTGATGGGCGCGCCGGTGGCGTAGTCCTGCCAGTCGACCTTGTAGGTGATGCCGTCCCGTTTGCCCTGTGCGGCGAGTTCGCGTTCGAAGTAGCCGAGGGAGCGCAGCAGGGTGCCGGCGGTCACGGTGTTGATGGTCTTGGACTGGTAGCCGACGGTGACCGTGACGTGGGTGGCGTCGCCGGCGGACGCGTCGCCGCCGCAGCCGGTGAGGAGGGTGCCGAGGAGAGCGGCCGCGAGAAGGGCGGCGGGAGTCGTGCGTTTCATTGTCGGAGCGCCTTTCACCGGAGCAGATAGGGCATGTTGACCGTGACGGCCCCGGTGGGGCAGCGGGCGGCGCAGGGGCCGCAGTACCAGCACTCGTCGACGTGCATGTACGCCTTGCCGCTGTCGGGGTTGATCGCCAGGGAGTCCAGCGGACACATGTCCACACAGAGCGTGCAGCCGTCGATGCACTTCGACTCGTCGATGGTCACGGGCACGTCGGCCCGCTGGGGCACCAAGGGCATGGCTGTCTCCAGTGAGGTACTGCGAGGGGTGAGGGAAACGCTGCGCGGATCGCGGGGTGTTCAGACGGAGCGGCGCAGCAGCCCGCTCATCGCGATCCGGTCCCCGCGGAACCGGATGAACTCCAGGTCCACGGGCCTGCCGTCGCACAGGTGGGTTAGGCGCTCCAGCATCAGCACGGCGGTGCCGCGCGGCGCCTGGAGCACGGTCGCGGAGTGCGCGTCGGCGTTGACGGCCTCCAGGGTGATCTCCGCGTGTCCGAGCGGTTGCCCGGTGATCTGCTCCAGCAACCGGAAGACGTCGGTGTTCTCCAGGTCGGCGCCGATGAGCTCGCCGCCGATGTCCAGGGGCAGATAGGTGAGGTCGAGCGAGAGCGGCAGCCCGTTCAGCCTGCGCAGCCGCTCGATGTAGAGCACGTCGGTGCCGGTGGGCAGCCGCAGTCGCTCGGCCACGGGTGCGGGCGCGGCGACGGGGCCCATGGTGCGTACCTCGTTGGCGACCCGGCCGTGTTCCCGCAGGGTTTCCGCGAGTCCCATCAGCCGGTCGAGGCCGTGCGAGTACTTCTCGGCGACGACGACGGTGCCGACGCCGGGCAGCCGCTCGACGAGCTGTTCGGCGCGCAGCAGGTCCAGTGCGTGCCGGACGGTGTTGCGCGACACCTGGTAGTCGGCGGCGAGCACGTCCTCGTGGGGCAGCGCGCCGCTGGGAAATCCTCCGGTCAGGACCAGGTGCCGCAGCAGGTCCGCGAGCTGCCGCGCCCGGTCCGCACGCAGCCGTCGGCGGCGTGCGGCGGCGAGCGGCGCGGTGTGCTCGCGGATTCGTTCGGCTGGCATGCGGTGACCATACCGACGGTGTCGTCGCAATGGTGTTACTGCATCATTGCGCCACCTGAGTACCCTTCACCTGCTCGCTGACCTGCGGCTTCCTGGGCAGCGGACCCACTTTCGCCACCATCGCCGCAGTACGGGCGCGGCGCTCACGCACGGATGAGTTCCCTGCGCCGGCGTTCGAGGTACGCCTGCTCGGCCGGGTTCTGCGAGAGCTCGATGGCTCTCTCGTAGGCCCGCACGGCTTCCGTGCCGCGGCCGAGGCGGCGCAGCAGGTCCGCGCGGACTGCGTGGAAGACGTGGTAACCGTCCAGGTCCAGCGCGTCCACGAGGTCGAGGGCCGGGGCCGGGCCCTGAGTCTCGGCCACGGCGACCGCCCGGTTCAGGGCCACGACCGGGCTCGGAGCGAGCGCCATGAGGTGGTCGTAGAGCTGTCGGATCTGTCCCCAGTCCGTGTCCCGCGGGGTCGGTGCGTCGCTGTGCACGGCCTGGATCGCGGCCTGCAACCGGTACGGCCCCGGCCTGCCCCGGCGCAGGCATCGACGGACGAGCGACTGGCCCTCGGCGATCAGGTCGCGGTCCCAGCGCTCGCGGTCCTGTTCCGGCAGCGGCACGAGCGCGCCGTGCACGTCCTGCCGGGCGGGCCGGCGGGACTCGACGAGGAGCATGAGCGCGAGCAGCCCGGTGACCTCGGGCTCGTCCGGCATGAGTTCGGCCAGGAGCCGACCGAGGCGTACGGCCTCCGCACCCAGGCCCGCCTCACCCTCGTACCCCTGGTTGAAGATCAGGTAGACGACTGCCAGCACTCCCGTGAGCCGGTCCGGCAGGTCGGCGTCGCGGGGCACGCGGTACGGGATGCCGGCGTTGCGGATCTTCGCCTTGGCCCGCACCAGGCGCTGGGCCATGGTCGGTTCGGGCACCAGGAAGGCTCGCGCGATCTGTGCGGTGGTCAGGCCGCCCAGCAGGCGCAGGGTGAGCGCGACCCGCGCCTGGACGGCCAGCGCGGGATGGCAGCAGGTGAAGACGAGCCGGAGCCGTTCGTCACGCACGGAACCCTCCTCGCGCGGTGCGTCGGGGGCGTGCAACAGGGCCGCCTGGGCGTGGCGTTCGTCCCGGCCGGCCTCCCGGCGCAGCCGGTCGACGGCACGGTTGCGGGCGGTGGTGATGATCCAGCCGGCCGGGCTCGGTGGCACCCCGGACTCCGGCCAGCGCCGCAGGGCGGTGGCGAAGGCGTCCTGGACCGCCTCCTCGGCGAGGTCGATGTCGCCGAGGAAGCGGACGAGGACGGCGACCGCGCGGCCGTACTCCGCGCGGAAGACGGCCTCGACGTCCGGGACCGTCATCGGTCCTCGGCTTCGCCCATGAACGGCCGCACCTCGATCGGCAGGGTGGTCGCCAGGGCCAGCTTGCGTCCCCATTCCAGGGCCGCGTCCAGATCGGGCGCCTTGATGAGGCTGATGCCGCCGAGCATCTCCTTGCCCTCGGCGTACGGGCCGTCGGTGACCAGGACGTCGCCGTCGCGGGGCCGCAGCACGGTGGAGGACTCCGGGCCGTGCAGTCCCCCGGCGAACACCCAGGCGCCGGCCTCGCGCAGTTCCCGGTTGAGCTCGTCGAGGTTCTTCTCGATCTCGCCGAGGGCGTCCGGGGCGGGCAGTTCCCCGACGGGCTGCATCAAATTGAGCAGGTAGTACTTCATGGCGGTCTCCTCGGGCGTCGTCGTGCGCTCTCACCTCCTACACGAACGACACACCCCGGAATCGACACCCCGCACGCACGCCCCGGAAGAATTTCGTCCATGACCATCAAGGACCATCCCCTCGTCGCCCGCGCCCACCGCCTCGCGCACGATCTGCTCGCCCCGCTGGCCGAACGCGTCGATCAGGAGGGCGTGCCCACCAGCCACATCGACGCGATCAAGGGCTCGGGACTGCTCGGGGTGAGCGCACCGGAGACGTACGGCGGATGGGCGGCGCCCGCGGCGGTGGCCCGGCGGACGGCGGAGATCCTGGCCGGGGCATGCTGCTCGACCTGGTTCGTGCAGACGCAGCACCACACCCCGGTCGCCACGCTGACCCGGAGCGAGGGCCCGGTGCGGGAACGGCTGCTGGGTCCGCTGGCGCGCGGCGAACTGCTGTCGGGAGTGGCGTACGCGCACCTGCGGTCGTATCCGCGCACACCCGTGCGCGTCGCCCGGATGCGCGACGGGTGGCGGTTCGACGGGACGGTGCCCTGGTACACCGGCTGGGGGCTGAACGATGTGATGCTGCTCGCCGGTGTCACGGACGGCGGCGAGGTGGTCTTCGCCTTCACCGAGGCCCGGGAGCAGCCGGGGCTGCGTGCCTCGGAGCCGATGCGTCTCGCGGCGCTCACCGCGTCCCGCACGGTGTCGCTGGAGCTGGACGGACTGTGGCTGCCGGAGGAAGCCGTCGCGCTGCGCAAGCCCTACGAGGAGTGGGCCGCCACCGACCGTGCCAAGACGGTCGACGCCTCCCCGGCCGTGTTCGGGATCACCGAGGCGGCTCTCGCCCCGCTGGCCGGTGAGACCGCGGACCCCCTGCGCTCCCGCCTGGAGGAGATTCGCGGCAGGGCCTATGAGTTGGCCGACCTTCCCCCGACGAGCGAACGCATGGCGCAGCGCCTGACGCTGCGCATCCGGGCGGCCGAGCTGATGCGTACGGCCACCACCGCCGGGGTGGTGGCCGGCGGCGGCCGGTCGCTGTCGCTGACCGGCCGGGCACAACGCCTGGCACGGGAAGCCCTGTTCCTGCTGGTGCAGGGCCAGACCGCGGAGTCGCGCGGGGCTCATCTGGACGTGCTGGTGACCCAGGCGTCCTAGGTCGGACATGCCCTGGAAGCGCGTTCAGTCCTCGTCGCGCGTCGGGACCACGACGAGGAAGGCGTCCGACTTCAGGTCCATCACGACGGTCGCCGCCTCACCCTGGGCGCGGCACTCGGCGGCGTACTCCTCGGCCGGCCACGATCCACGCGGAGCTCCCGCGGAAAACCGCTCCAACACCTTCGCGCCCATAGCGTCAGACACCTCCAGAATCGGACTTCGGCTCGCCCGTCGACCACTCGTCTCCTACATTCCGCCTGCCCGCCATCGGCGCGGGCATGTACGGCTTCACCTTTCCGGCCGTGCGCCCACGCGCTCACCCCGCGGACCCGCCGATTCCTTCCGGGAGTGTGACCGCCTGCGCACCGCATCCGAAACGCACCCGGACGGGGAAGTGATCACCAGGGGACTCCGACACGTGAGGATCGAGCCAGATGGAGCAGGACGAGGTGCGTGAGGAACTGCGGTGCCTGGTGACCGGCGCCACGGGATACATCGGCGGGCGCCTCGTGCCCGAGCTGCTGGACGCGGGACACCGGGTGCGCTGTCTGGCCCGCTCCCCCGACCGGCTGCGCGACCATCCCTGGGCCGAGGACGCCGAGGTGGTGCGCGGGGACGTCACCGAGGCCGCGTCCGTCCGCCGGGCCCTCGACGGCATCGACGTGGCGTACTACCTGGTGCACGCCCTGGGCTCAGGGAAGGACTTCGAGGAGACCGACCGCAGAGCGGCGCGGACCTTCGCCGATCAGGCACGGGCCGCGGGTGTGCGCCGGATCGTCTACCTCGGCGGCCTCACCCCCGCCGATGTGCCCGAGCACGCGCTCTCCCCGCATCTGCGCTCGCGCGCCGAGGTCGGCCGGATCCTGCTCGGCTCCGGGGTGCCGACCACCGTCCTGCGGGCGGCCGTCATCATCGGCTCGGGCTCCGCCTCCTTCGAAATGCTGCGCTATCTGACCGAACGTCTGCCCGTGATGGTCACCCCCGGCTGGGTGCACACCCGCATCCAGCCCGTGGCGGTCCGGGACGTGCTGCGCGCCCTCGTCGGCAGCGCCCGGATGGCCCACGACGTCAACCGGACCTTCGACATCGGCGGGCCGGACGTGCTCACGTACCGGGAGATGATGGTCCGCTACGCGGAGATCGCCGGGCTGCCCCGCCGGGTCATCCTTGCGGTGCCGGTCCTCACCCCCGGCCTCTCCAGCCTCTGGGTCGGCCTGGTCACGCCGGTCCCCTCCTCCATCGCGCGGCCGCTCACCGAGTCCCTGCGCCACGAGGTGGTCTGCCGCGAGCACGACATCGCCCGGTACGTGCCGGACCCGCCGGGGCATCCGATCGGCTTCGACGAGGCGGTGGGGCTGGCCCTGCGGCGGGTGCGGGAGGCGCGGGTGACGACCCGCTGGTCGTCGGCCTCCGTGCCCGGCGCCCCGAGCGACCCCCTGCCGACCGACCCGGACTGGGCGGGCGGAAGTCTCTACGCCGATCACCGGGAGCGTCGGGTCGACGCCTCGCCCGAGGCGCTGTGGCGGGTGATCGAGGGGATCGGCGGCGAGAACGGCTGGTACTCCTTCCCGCTGGCGTGGGCGGTGCGCGGCCGGCTGGACCGGCTGGCGGGCGGGGTGGGCCTGCGCCGGGGCCGCCGCGACGCGTCCCGGCTGCGGGTCGGTGACTCGCTGGACTTCTGGCGGGTCGAGGCGATCGAGCCCGGCCGGCTGCTGCGGCTGCGCGCCGAGATGCGGCTGCCGGGGCTGGCGTGGCTGGAGATGCGTGTCCTCACCGACGACGACGGCCACACCCGGTACCGGCAGCGCGCCCTCTTCCATCCCCACGGTCTGCTCGGCCAGGCCTACTGGTGGAGCGTCTCCCCTTTCCACGCGGTCGTGTTCGGCGGCATGGCCCGCAACATCGCCCTGGCCGCGGCGAGTACGCCCGCCCCCGCACCGGGCCGCACCCCCGTTCCCTGACCTTCCCGCCCTCCCGCACCGACCGGGGAGCGGACGCCGTCCCCGACTTCACGGAGTACACGACATGAGCATCTCCGTCGTCCTGTTCACGTCCGATCTGCGCCTGCACGACCACCCGCCGCTCCGCGCGGCCCTCGACGGCACCGAGCGCACGGTCCCGCTGTTCGTGCGGGACCGTGCGGTGGACGACGCCGGGTTCGCCGTACCCAACCGGCTGGCCTTCCTCGCCGACTGTCTGCAGGACCTGGACGCCGGTCTGCTCGAGCGGGGCGGGCGGCTGATCGTGCGCGAGGGCGACCTCGTCGACCAGGTGTGCAAGGTGGTCGTCGAGGCGGACGCCGACGAGGTGCACATGGCGTCCGACGTCAGCGCCCACGCCCAGCGGCGCGAGGCACGGCTGCGGAGCGCCCTGGAGGCGGACGGGGTACGGCTGCACGTCCACGACACCGTGACGACCGCCGTCGCTCCCGGTGCGGTGACGCCGGCCGGCTCGGACCACTTCGCGGTCTTCACGCCGTACTTCCGCCGCTGGTCCGACGAGCTGGTCCGGGAGGCGCTCGCCGCGCCGCGCACGGTTCGGGTCCCCGAAGGCGTCGGGTCCGAGCCGCTGCCGTCCCGCGACGGGCTTTCGGGACTGTCGGAGGGGCTCGCCACCGGCGGCGAGCGGGAGGGCCGCAAACGGCTCACCGCCTGGCTGCGCGGCCCGGTGTCCTCCTACGAGGAGCGCCATGACGACCTCGCCGGCGACGCCACCTCCCGTCTCTCGCCGCACCTGCACTTCGGGACCCTCTCCCCGGTCGAGCTCGTCCACCGCGCGCGCCGGGCCGGTGGGCCGGGTGCCGAGGCCTTCGTACGGCAGCTCGCCTGGCGCGACTTCCATCGGCAGGTCCTCGCCTCCCGCCCGGACGCGGCAACCGTCGACTACCGCACCCGGCACGACCGTTGGCGGTCCGAACGGGAGGCGCGCGACGACATCGCGGCGTGGAAGGAGGGCCGCACGGGCTATCCGGTCATCGACGCCGCGATGCGCCAGCTGCGGCACGAGGGCTGGATGCACAACCGCGGCCGCCTGCTGACGGCGAGCTTCCTCGCCAAGACCCTGTACGTCGACTGGCGGGTCGGCGCACGGCACTTCCTGGACCTACTGGTCGACGGCGACGTCGCCAACAACCAGCTCAACTGGCAGTGGGTGGCCGGGACCGGCACCGACACCCGGCCCAACCGTGTGCTGAACCCGGTCACCCAGGCCAGGCGCCACGACCCCGACGGCGGCTATGTCCGGCGCTGGGTGCCGGAGTTGGCGGAAGTCGAGGGGCGCGCGGTGCACGAGCCGTGGCGGCTGCCGGACGACGACCGAGCCGCGCTCGACTACCCGGATCCGATCGTCGACCTGTCCGACGGGCTGGCTCGCTTCAAGCAGGCCCGCGGGCGGTGAGGACCGGCCGCCGTCGGCCCGGCCTCACCACGAGCCTGCGGGCGCCCCGTCGGCGTACAGCCCCGACAGCATGTCCAGCGCCTCCGTCAGCGAGGTGGGCCGCAGCATCCCCGTTCCCGGGCGCCCCAGCCAGCCGGGGCCGCCCAGCAGCACCACGGGGCGGCCACGGGCGCCTCGTACGCCCCACTGCGCGCCGGCGATGTGCCGGGCCAGCGGCAGGCTCGCGGCCGACCGGCTCTGGGCCCACAACGCGACGGCCGTCGGGCCGATCCGCGTCACCGCCGCCGTGAGCGCCTCCATGGGGACGGCACCGCCGAACATCCGGGTGGGCAGGCCCAGTTCGCACAACCCGGCGTTGAGCGCCTCGAGCGGCAGGCTGTGCTGCTCGCCGGGTACGCAGGCCAGCAGTGTCGGTCCCGGAGCGGGGGCGGTGACCGGTGCCGCCAGGGGGCGGGTGTGCCGACGGAGTGCGCCGGACACGTGCCAGGAGAGCAGGTGCTCCACCTCGACGTAACGGTCGCCGGACGAAGCCCACTTGCGGCCCACCGCGTGCAGCGTCGGCACCATTACCTCCTGCCAGGCGACGACGAGGCCGTGGTCCTCCACCGCCGAGGCCAACTGCTGCTCCATGGCGGGCGCGTCGAGCCGCACCGCGGCCCGGGCCAGTCCCCGGCACTCCTGGCGCACATCGCCCAGGGGGAGCGTGCCGCCGGCTCGGGTCCGGGATCCGCCCGTCGGTGCCGCCTTCGTGCCCGAAGGGACGCCGGCGTCGGGCGTGGCGCCCGCCGTTCCCCGCCGCGCGGTGCGAGCCGCCTCGGCGGGCGGTACTCCCGCGGACGTCAGCCGGCACATCGCCTCCAGCACGGCGACGTCCTGCGGGGTCCACCTCCGGTGCCGGCCGGCGCCGCGGACCTCCGGGCCGATGCCGTACCTGCGGTCCCAGGAACGCAGCGTGGTGGGTGCCACCCCGAGCCTGCGGGCCAGCGCGCCGGTCGTGAGTCCTGCCCGCGCGTCCCGGGAGGCCGCCTCCGAACGTGCCTCGGCGTGCGCCCTGCTCGCGTTCTCCTCCATGGGCCCGACGATACGACGCACAAACGATGCATGTTGCCGCCCTTTCGCCCCGTTTCACACGATGGCGTCACCACCGCGGCAGGAGAGGAGCCTCCGGGATGACACCGTCACCGAGCGCCGCTCCCTCCGCCCCCTCGACCCCTTCGTCCACCGGTCCGGCCCCGTCGCCGACCGGTGCGGAAGAGCTGGAGCGGGGCCTGGTCACCGGCGACGAGGCGTCTCTGGCCGCCGTGTACCGACGCTGGTCGCCCCTTGTGCACACGCTCGCCTGGCGCGCGTTGGGCGACGCCAAAGAGGCTGAGGACGTCACTCAGCAGGTCTTCCTCGGCGTGTGGCGGGGCAGGCGCGGCTACCGGCCGGAGCGCGGCACGATCGCCGGATGGATCGCGGGCATCACCCGGCGCAAGATCGCCGACGCACTGTCCGCGCGGACCCGACGCAGTGACCTCGTCGCCTCCGCCGGCACCCGCCTCTCCCCCGCCGACGCAGACAGCGACCGGTTCGCCGAGGCCGCTCTGGACCGCATTCTCGTCAGCGACGCGCTCGCCGGGCTTCCGGCCGCACAGCAACGGGTACTTCGGCTGACCTTCTACGAGGACCTGACCCAGACCCAGATCGCCGAACGCACCGGCTGGCCGCTGGGGACGGTCAAGAGCCACGCGCGGCGCGGGCTGCATCGTCTGCATCACCGTCTCCGGCAGGATGTGGAGGAGGCCTGAGAGGCACCTCGACGCATCCGCACACACCTCCCACCTCTACACATAAAGAAAAAATAAGCGCAGAATGGGCGAAGGCGGCGCTTACCGCACACCGCACCAGCAGCGGTCAGGCCTGCGAGTCAAAGGAGACGAGTCATGGCCAACGTCTCGCCCACCAGAGGTGACATAACCAGCCACCCCGATGTATCCGAAATGCGGGACCGCTACGCCCGCATGCTCGGCGGTCGTGATGTGACGCTCTTGGACGGACCGGTGTTCCTGCTCGGTCTGTACTGCGCCGTGTCCCCGTGGATACTCCACTACACGACGAGCCAGCCCGCGCTCGTGACCCACAACCTGATCATGGGGATCGCGATCGGCCTGCTGGCCCTGGGGTTCACCCGGGCTCCTGAGCGCATGTATGGCCTGAGCTGGGCCTTCTGCGCGATGGGCGTGTGGATGATCATCGCCCCGTGGGTGGTCGGGGACAGCCCGGACGCCGGTGTCGTCGTGAACAACATCATCATCGGCGCGCTGGCCGTGATCCTGGGGCTGATGTGCGCCGGGACGGTGGCCAAGAGCACCCCGAGGCCGTAGCGCACGCGGGAGAGGCAGACACCGAGGCCGGTCCGCACCTGCGCGGACCGGCCTTCTCGCGTCCGCCCGTCGGTGACACCGTTCAGCGGGTCGGCATCAACCACGGCTCCTGAGGCAGTACATGGCCGGTCTCCAGGAGCGACTTGAGGTTGGACAGTACGGCCGGCCAGCCGGACGACACGTCGGCACGCGCGCTCTCGTCCGCCAGGTCCTCGTGGGTCACGGTGAGCCGGACGATCTCGGCATGCTGCTGGATGTCGAACGTGACCCGGGAGTACTTGTCCTCCTGCCCCTCCTCCTCCGGTGCCGCCCAGGTGGTGACCAGACGGGTCGGCCGCTCGCTCTCCACGACGGTGCCGACCACGTCGGCGACGCCCGAGCCGTCGGTGCGGACGTGTTCCCAGCGGGAGCCGGGCCGCCAGTCCGAGACGTTGCTGTGGCCCCAGTAGGCGGCGGTCAGGTCGGCGTCGGTGAGTGCGTCCCAGACCCTCTCGGGCGTGCTCTCGATGTAGGTGACGTAGACGAATGTGGGCTTGTCGGTCATGGCTTCCTCGGCTCGTCGTTTCACGGCCCCGAGCACGCGCAGGCGCGGGCGCTCGAACTTGTCGATCCACCGCTCCTGGATCTCGTGGAGCGGGACCGGATTGAGGTAGTGCAGCTTCTCCCGCCCCCGCCGCACCGTGCTGACCAGGTTGGCGGCCTCCAGGACGGCCAGATGCTGGGTAACCGACTGGCGCGCCATGTCGATCCGCGCGCACAGCTCCCCCAGCGTCTGCCCGTTGTCCTCGTGCAGCCGGTCCAGGAGCCGTCTGCGCGTCTCGTCGGCCAGTGCCTTGAAGACCTTGTCCATCGCGGGGTCGCTGTCTGATCGCACACTCAACGTTATGCAGGCAATTACCTGCATGTCAATCGAGAGTGCTTCATCCGGCTTTACCCCTTTCAACCGATAGATGACAAAAGACTGTTACATGACGTGTGGGAGCCCTTGATGGACGGTCCGTAGCTTCGAACGCGTCGGAACGAACCCCACCGAAGGAAGCGACTCACTGATGCGTGCCCCCCGCACCCTCCGCACCGCCCTCCTAGCCGCCGGCGTCACCGCCGCGCTGGGCGTCTCGGCCGCCGGCGCCTTCGCCGCCCACACACCCACAGCCACGACCGTCCCGCCCGCCGCCGAGCACTCCAAGGCCAAGCGCGTGTACGTCACCACAGTCGGGCTCGCGGACAAGGTCAGCCGGGCGAAGGTCTTCAAGACCGGAGAGAACCGCTACGAGGCGGAGATCTGGGCCAAGGGCATGCGCTACGGGACCCTCTACACCCAGGGCATGCCGACATACGCCCAGCACAACGGACTGCACATCACCCTCCGGCCAAACGGAAAGGTCACGTCCTGGGTCGAGCGCGCCGAGCCGCAACCGCAGCGGGTCCTGATCGGCACGTCGACGCTGGCGGACGGGGCGTCGACGGCCAAGATCTACCGGATCACCGACGACCACTACGAGGCCGACGTCTTCGCCGACGGCACACGCCTCGACACGCTTCTCGCCGACGGCCACGCCGCGTACGGCGGGAACAACGGGTTGCGTGTCGCCCTGCACCCGGACGGCCGGTTGACCTCCTGGGTCGACGAAAAACGCTGACGGCGACGGCACTTCGCGCGCCCTTTGGGGCACGCTGCCCGTATGGATCAGGTGGAGGTACTGCTCATCGGGGGACGGGCCGGGGTCGGGAAGACCACGGTCGCCTGGGAGGTTTCGGCCCGGCTGCGGGCCGCACGGGTCGCGCACGCGGTGATCGACGGCGACTTCATGGGAGCCGTCCATCCGGCGCCGCCGGACGACGCGCACCGGGCCGGCATCACCGCGCGCAACCTGGCCGCCGTGTGGGGGAATTACGCCGAGCTCGGATACCGGCGGCTCGTCTATACGAACACCGTGAGCGTGCTCGACGAGGCCACGCCCCTGTTCCGCCGGGCCCTCGGCGAAGACGCACGGTTCCTACGGGTTCTGCTGACCGCCACCGACGAGACGGCCGAACAGCGGCTGACCGGGCGCGAACTGGGCTCCGAGTTGGCGCACGAGGTCAGGGGCAGCGCGCGCAAGGCACGGCTCCTGGACGAGCGAGCACCCGCGGACGTGCTGCGCGTGGCAACCGACGGCCGCACGGTGATCGCCATCGCCGCGGAGCTCGTGGCCGCCACCGGGTGGGGCGTCGACGGGGCCGCGTCGAACGGCGGTTGAAGCGGAACGGACTGTCCCTGTCTCCACGGGGAACTTGGACTACTGCGGGGACAGGAGGAAGAGGGTCGAAATGGAGATCTCGGGCATCATCAGTGCCATCGTGATCGGCATCATCATTGGTGTACTGGGACGACTCGTGGTTCCGGGTCGTCAGCGCATCGGCGTCCTGTTGACGATCCTCGTCGGCATCGTGGCCGCGCTGATCGGTTCGGCGATCGCGGCCGGTCTCGACGTGGGGGACACCGACGGCGTCGACTGGATCGAGTGGCTCATCCAGATCGGCCTCGCCGCACTGGGCGTCGCCGCACTGGACCGGACGAAGGCGCGCCGCTGACACAGCGACAGGCAGGACGGGACGACAGCGCGCCGATCAGGTGAGTTCCGCGGCGGCCCGCATCACGGCGAGGCCGTCGCGGACCGCCGCGTGCGCGGGCACCCAGCCGAGTTCCCGTTCCGCCTTCGCCGTGGACACGCGCAGCGTCGTCGACATCATCGTGTGCGCGTACGACATGGGCCGCATCAGCCACAGCGGTACGGTCATCGGCTTCGGCAGCCCGAACTCCTCGGCCACGCACCGGACATGGGTCCCGAACCCCGTCGGAGTCCGGTCGGCGATGTTGTACGCCTGGCCGGGCCGCCCGCGTTCGACGGCAGCGACGACCGCCCGCGCGGCGTCGGTGAGCTCGATCCAGGGCAGGACGCGTCCGTGGTCGGCGGGGACGGCCAGTTGCCGCCTGCGCAGCAGGGGCAGCAGGGCGTCGGTGCCGCCGGGGCCGTAGAACAGGCCGAAGCGGAGTGCGATGCCCTCCATTCCCGGTGCACCGAAGGCGAGTTGTTCCTTGGTCCGCATCGCCGCGATGTGCCTTTCCAGTTCTGAGGAGCGGCCGTGTGGGCCGAAGGGGGCGTCCTCGGTGATCACATGATCGCCGTGGTCGCCATAGCCGTATCCGAAGACCATCGACTCGGCCACGAGTCGCCGGGCACCGACGGTCTGCGCGGCCTCCACGAGGTGGGCGGTTCCGGCGGTGCGCAGCGCGTTGGTGGCGTGCATGTCGCGGTGGCGCATGGGCGGCCTGCGCAGTGCGGTCGCGGCGTGGATCACCGTGTCGAAGTGATGGCCGTCGAGCGCACGCAGCAGGGCGTCGCGGTCCATCAGGTCGGCCTGGATGTCGTTGCGCGGGCCGCGACCGAGGCCGATGACCTTGTGGCCCGCCTCGGTCAGGGAGCGGGTGATGTGCCGGCCGAGGACACCGCCGGCACCCGCGAGGAGGATCGTCCGGCCCCGGCCTTTGTCGTCACTGTGGTTCGTCGTCATGAACCTGCGACGAATCTGCCGGGCACGGATGTGACATCCGCGCGTCGGAGAGTCCCTTCAGCGCCCCGCGAGCAGCTGCTCGTACCAGGCGACGGTGGCGTCGAGGGTGTCCGCGAGCGGGGTGGGGCTGACGCCGAAGGCCTGCTCGAAGGCGGAGGAGTCCACGATCTGGGGCTCGGTGTGCTGGTAGAACATCTCGCCGTACTCGGCCATGAACTCCTCGTCGAACGGGCCGAAGGGCCGGGGCTCGGGCAGGACCACGACGTTCAGCGCCCTGCCCACCCGCTTCTCGATCATCGCGTGGATCTCGCGGGTGCTGACGGCCGGCACGGTCGGCAGATGCCAGACCCGGCCGTCACCCTCCGGACGCTCGCCGAGGGTGGCGAGACCCGCGGCCACGTCCTCGATATTGGTGTAGCTGTGCGGCAGGTCGATGTCACCGAGTCCCAGGACATCCCCGCCGGTCAGGGCGCCCGGGAAGGCGGCCCCGCCGAGTGAGGAGTTCAGCACGCCGGGTCCGACGAAGTCGGCGGAGCGGGCGAGGACCACCCGGGCCCGGCCCTCGCGGTGCGCCGCCAGGTACTTCTCGTCCAGCTCGGCACGCATCCGCCCCTTGCGGCTGGTCGCGTTCCACGGGGAGTCCTCGGTCATCACCGCTCCCCCGGTCTCGCCGTAGGGGTAGAGCGTGTCGAGTACGACCAGTCGCGCACCGGAGGCCTCCACCGCACCCAGGATCGCCTCCGTGATGCGGGGCATCACCTCGACCTGGAGGTGATAGCCGACGTTGACCGCGTGGTAGACGACGGCGGCTCCGGCCGTGGCGGCCCGCGCCCCCTCCGCCGTGCTCACATCGGCGCCGAGCCGCTCCACTCCGTCGAGCGCGGGGCCGTCGCCCTTGCGGTCGACGAGACGCACCGGGTGTCCGCGGCGGACGAGCTCCCGGGCCAGAGCGGTCCCGGCGGGGCCCGAGCCGAGTACGGCGTGCAGGGAGCGGGTGTGGTCGGTGCAGGCGTTCATGATGACTCCATCTCGGTTACTTGTTCTCGCTTATATTAGATACCGTAACTCTTACGATGGTGCATAGCAAGAGTGGGAGTACCGGACTTTCGTTAAGGTGTGTCGCGAGACCCAGGAGGAGCCGTCGTGACCAGCAGTGCGCAGACCCCGAGAGCGCGATATCGCGAGCAGACCCGCGCGGAGATCAAGGAGATCGCCCTCCGGCAACTGGCCGAGGGCGGTACGGACGGAGTGGCACTCACCCGGATCGCCAAGGAAGTGGGGCTCTCGGGTCCCGCCCTCTACCGCTACTTCGACTCCCGTGACGCACTGCTGACGGAGCTCATCCGGGACGCCTACGCCGACCTCGCGGCGGCCGTCACGGCGACGGCCGGCACCCTGGCGCCGAACACGTCACCGCGGGCGCGGCTGCGGTCCCTCGCGGCGGCCTGCCGGGACTGGGCGGTGGAGCAGCCGCACCGCTATCTGCTCATCGAGGGCACACCGGTGCCGGGCTACACCGCGCCTGCGGACACGGTCGACAGCGCGCGGGCGGTGCTCGGGCCGTTCCTGCCGGCCTTCGAAGCGGCCGAGCCGTCGGCGGCGGTGCTGCCGGTGGTGGAGCAGATGACGGCCTGGGCGCAGCGGGACGCGGCGGTGTCGCAATGGGTGCGCGGGCAGGTGGCCGCGACGGCGGAGGGCGCGGCTCTGGCCGGTTCCGTGTTCGCCTGGTCCCATATGCACGGGGCGATCGGGCTGGAGGTGTCGGGCCAGTTCGAGGGCATGGGCCATGACGGGGGCACGCTGCTCACAGCACAGATCGACTCGCTGGCGGACGCGTTCGGGCTCGGCTGAGCGGCGCGCCGGGCGTCTCGGCGCCTACGGCGTGTACACGTACGGCGTGGTGGTGGTCAGTGGTTCGAAGCCGAGCCGTTCCAGGATGGGGCGGCTCGTGCTCATGGCGTCGACCTGGAGATACCGGTAGCCACGGGCCACGGCGGCACGGCCGCGATGGGCGACCAGCGCGCGGTAGATGCCCCGGCCCCGCCACTCCTCGACGGTCCCGCCGCCCCACAGCCCGGCGAAGCGCGTCCCCGGCACCAGTTCCATCCGAGCCGCGCTCACCGGGATGTCACCGGCCAGGGCGACGACCGCGACCACCATGTCCGCGTCGGCCGTGAGCTGGGCGAGCAACTGGTGCCGGAACCGGGAGGCGTCGGTGCCGAAGGCCTTCTCGTGGACCTGCGCGACCAGGTCGACGCCGGCCCGGTCGGTCACGGGGAGGAGACGGATACCGTCCGGCGGCTCCGCGTCCAGGTCCAGGTCGGCGGCCTCGCCGATCATCAGGGTCTCCTCGGGCTGGGGCGTGAAGCCCGCGTCCCTGAGCCGCTGTCCGAGGTCCACCGGGAGGTCGTGGCCGTAGAGCTTCCACTCGAACTCGAGCCCGAGCCCGGAGAAGTGGGCGATCTGTTCGGCTATCGCCGCGTCGGCGCTCGCCTCGTCCAGGTCGGACCACACGACGCCGTTCCAGCCGTGCGCCGGCGCCACCTGGCGCGCGACCCCGCCCACCCGCTCGACCAGGGCGTCGGGGCCGTCCGGCCGCGCACCCTCCCGCATGTCCCGGTCGAAGAGGGCTAGCACCCCGGCATGATCCATGGGCTCACTCCAGCACCATGATGCCGCCGGCACAAGCCCTTTTCGGCCCGCCCGGCCCTCCGTCCACGCGTCGGCGAAGATGGGGTGCGCAGGGAGATCCGTGCCGTGAGGAGGGCCGTACGCCATGGTCGTTAAGGACACCGAACTGCCGCACCTGCGCCGCTGCGTCGCGTTGGCGGCAGAGGCGCTGGAGGCCGGGGACGAGCCGTTCGGGTCGGTGCTGGTGGGAGCGGAAGGTGAGGTGCTCGCCGAGGACCACAACCGAGTGGCCTCGGGCGACCGCACCCGGCACCCCGAGTTCGAGCTGGCACGCTGGTCGGCCGCCCATATGTCGCCCGAGGAGCGGGCCGCCGCGACCGTGTACACCTCCGGCGAGCACTGCCCGATGTGTGCGGCCGCGCACGCGTGGGTGGGCCTGGGGCGCATCGTGTACGTCGCGTCCTCGCAGCAACTCGTCGGATGGCTGGACGAGTTGGGGGTACCCGCCGCGCCGGTACGGCCACTGCCGATCCAGGACGTCGCGCCGGGCGTGGCCGTGGAGGGTCCGGTGCCCGAGCTGACGGAGGACATCCGGGCGCTGCACTTCCGGTTCCACCGGCGCGCCGGCTGACGGGCCGCGCCCTGGACGGCGTACGGCCCGGGCAGCGGCGGTCCGGGCCCCGCTAGCCGAGTTCCAGCGTGGTGACGCCGAAGACGCGGTCATGGGCGTACGGCCGTACCGGGCCCGTGTACATGCGCGCCGTCTCGAAGGAGGGCGTGAAGCCGGCCTCCTCGGCGAGGGCGACACCGGCCGGGTTGTTCTCGGGCACGTCGACGGCGACCTCGCGGCCGGCCGCGTCGGCGGTCAGGGCGGCGAATACGGCTCGGGCGTCCTCGGCGGTGTCCGCGAAGAGCGGGCCGATGCGCGGGCAGTCGTGGCCGGGGCGGATCACGCCGTAGCCGGTGACACGGTGGCCGGCGCGGCGGACGACGGCATGGTGCCCGGGAGCGGTCAGCCAGCGGGTGAGGAAGCGGGGGCGGTCGGCGGGCGTACAGGCGCTGTCGTACGCGGTGAGGTCCTCGACGTCCTCGGGCCGTACCGTCCGGACGCCCGCCGGTGCCTCGACCGCGGGTGCGGTGCCGGTGTACCGGAACGTGCGGTGGGCGAGTTCGAAGCCGGACCGGGCGTAGTTGTCCTGCTGGGCGACGACCCCGTCGAGCCCCACCGTGCGGTTCTCCGCGTGCGCCAGCGCTGCCTTCCAGGTGGCGAGGCCGTGGCCGCGGCCGCGTGCGTCGGGGCGGACCAGGTACCAGCCCAGGAACGCGTAGTCGGAGCCGTAGGTGACGACGGAGATCGCCGAGACGGGCTCGCCGTCGATCCGGCCGATGAAGAAGCCCTCGGGGTCCTGCGCGAAGAAGGCCGCGCTGTCCGCGAGCCCCGGGTTCCAGCCCTCGTCGACGGCCCATCCCCGGACGACCGGCCAGTCGTCGATGCCGGCCTGTGTGATGACGAGGTCCTCGGGGGCCAGAGAGGCCATGGATGCGCTCCGTTCCGTGGGGGATTCCGCACACGCGGTGAGCGACCGCGCACGCAGCATCCTCGCGGATCACCGCGGAGGGCGTCACGGCATGATCAAGCCGATGACGCGCTCGGCGGGTGAGCCGCCGCACGGATGTTCACCGCACGTCGTGCGACGTCGTACGACGCTGACGCCGTACGACAAAGGCCCCACCGCTCATCTGCCCGGTGGGGCCTGCCGTACCGCTTGCGCGACGGGGTCAGCGCACCGCCTTCGGACGGGAGCGGCGGTACAGGACGGCACCGCCCAGGAGGAGGGCCGTGGCGCCCACGACGGCGGGGACCGTCTGGTCCGCTCCGGTCTGGGCGAGGGCGGCCCCGGGCCCGTGCGGCACGTGCGCGGGCGGCGCCGGCCGCGGGTGATGCGCCCGTGGCGTCGGCTTCGGAGCGGGCCGCGTGGTGCGGGGCGGCTGCTTGCCGGGGCCGTTCACCGACTCGTTGCCGATCGCCGCGTTGCCGACGCCGACCACGTTCACGCTGTTACCGCTGACGTTCACCGGGAGGTGAACCGGGAGCTCCACCACATTGCCGGACCCGACGCCCGGCGAATCCTTTCCGCTCCCCTCGGCCGATGCCCCGCCGTGCGACGGGACGCTCTTCTTCTTGGCCCCACCGTCCTCGTTGGTGCACTTGTTGCCCACGGCCGGGTTGAGCAGCCCCACCACGTTCACGGTGTTCCCGCACACGTTCACCGGGACGTGCAGCGGGACCTGAATGGTGTTGCCGGACAGCAGCCCGGGCGAGTCGGCCGCGGAACCGTCCGCCGCGGAATCGGCGTACGCCGGTACCGTCACAGCCATCGCGCCCGAGGCGGCGAAGGCGATCACACCGTTTCGGGTAACCCGTCTCATAGGTTCCCTGCCTTCCAGACTTGGTCACGGGCACTCGCCCGCACCGGATAAAACGCAGACGAACCATTAGAGTTATGGCTTATCGGCCTTTCACCCCATCGAGTGGCACGTTTGTCGAACTAGTGGCAAAAACGCCCGATAGGAATGCAAGGGGCGCAGAGTACGGCAGCCCCGACGATCCCGCTCGGGAGGCGTGCCCTCCAGGGCCCGCTTATCGTGATCGGGACGCCGATTCCCGGTCCGCGAGGGGCGTCCTGGAGGCATCGATGCTGGCCAAGCTGTCAACGCGGCTCACGCTGCGGCGCTGCGCGGTCACCGGCGCGATGGGCCTTGCGCTGGTCGGCACAGGCCTGTCGACGGCCACCGACGACCCCGAGCCCGACCTGACCCGTTTCTACGAGCAAAAGGTTGCCTGGGCCAAGTGTCCGGGCGAGGGGCTGCCGAAGGATCTCCAGTGCGGCAAGGTCACCGTTCCCCTCGACTACGCGCACCCACGCAAGGGCAGCCTCGATCTCGCGCTCGCCCGCTACCGGGCCACCGGCGAGAAGCGGGGCTCGGTGCTGCTCAACTTCGGCGGTCCGGGCGGGCCCGGCGTCCCCGAGTTCATGGCCGGCGGCAAGGACTTCATGGAGCTGACGGACAACTACGACATCGTGACCTTCGATCCGCGCGGTGTCGGCAGGTCCTCCCCGGTCAGCTGCGGGGACGGCGAGGAGAACATCGACATGCCGGACGACGGCAACGAGATCAGCCGTGATCCGCAGGCCGTCCTCGCGCAGTTGAGGAAGGCGGCAGCGGCCTGCGCCCGCCACTCCGGTCCCGTGCTTCCCTACATAGGCACGGTCAACGCCTCGCGCGACATGGACGTGATGCGCCAGGCCCTCGGCGACGACAAGCTCAACTACCTGGGCTTCTCATACGGAACGCGACTGGGCGCGGTCTACGCCGCCCAGTTCCCGGACAAGGTCGGCCGGTTGGTGCTCGACGGCGTGGACACGCTGACCGAGCCGCTGACCGAGCAGGGGGTCGCGGGCGCCCAGGGGCAGCAGAAGGCGCTGGAGGAGTTCATCAACTGGTGTGTGAAGGACATCGCCTGTCCGTTCGGGCAGGACGCGCGCGAGGCACGCAAGCAGGTCGTACAGCTCGTCGACTCGCTGGACGAGGACCCGGTCCCGACGGCCTTCGGCGAGCCGTTCACCGGCCAGGACCTGGTCGGCGCCATCGGACAGGCGCTCTACAGCGAGGAGTTGTGGCCCTCCCTGGAGCGGGCCCTGGCCTCGCTGGTGGAGGACGGCGACACACACGCCATCGAGACCTTCGCGGCCGGCGGTGCCGCCCCCTCGCGCCGGGAGGAGACCGACGACCCCGACGGCGGTCTCGTCGACGAGCAGGACGTCCCCCTCGACAACATGCCCGCGGCACTGATGGCGATCAACTGCGCCGACGACCCCGACCGGCCCACGGGCAAGCAGATCGCGGACAACCTCGACCGGCTGCGCGCCGAGTACGACCGGGCCTCGCCCGTCTTCGGGCCGTACCGGCTCAGCGGGGTGCTGATGTGCTACGGCCGCCCCAAGGGCACGGACTTCATACGCGACGACGTCAAGGACGTCGAGACGCCGAAGATGCTCCTCGTGGGCACCCGGGGCGACCCGGCGACGCCGTACCGCTGGACCGTGGAGACGGCACGGCGGCTCGGTTCCTCCGCGGTGGTCCTGGACAACAAGGGCGGCGGCCACACCGGGTACGCCTCCTCCAAGTGCGTGCACAGCAAGGTCGACGCCTTCCTGCTGTACGGCACGCTGCCGCCCGACGGCAGCTCCTGCGCGCCGGACGACGACGATCGGTAGACCCGGGCAGGGGTGAGGCGATTGCCCCTAATGCCCGATCGGTGAAACGGTCCTATCGTGCTCTTATGGAGCACGCACTCAGTCCCACCACCCTCACCGAGCTGCGGCGCCCGCGCCCTTATCCGGCCGTGTCCGTGCTGACGCCGACGCATCGCCGAGAGCCCTACCGGGCCCAGGACCAGGTCCGGCTGCGCAATGTCGTGGCCGCGGCCAAGAAGCAGCTGGAGGCCGATCCGTCGGTCACCCGTGAGCGACGGGCGGACGTCGGGCGGCAGCTCGACCAGGCCCTCGCCGAGGTCGATCTCACCTACGCCGAGGACGGCTTGGTGATCTTCGCAGCCCCCGGTGAGCACCAGGTGTGGTCGCTCGCCCGTTCCGTGCCCGAGCGCGTGGTGCTCTCGGACACCTTCCTGACCCGCAACCTGGTCTCCGCGCAGGCCGCCGAGCGGCCGTACTGGGTGCTGTCGGTCTCCGCCGACCGCGTCACCCTGTGGAACGGCAGCCTGGACCGCATCACCGAGGCCCGCACGGGCGGCTTCCCGCTGACCCGGCAGGCAGAGAACTTCGACGCCGAGCGTCAGGAGCGGATCGGCGACACACCGAGCACGTTCCGCGACGAGGGCACCCGCCACTTCCTCAAGGACGCCGACTCCGCCCTGAGCGCGATCCTCCGGCGCAATCCGCGGCCGTTGTACGTCACCGGCGAGCAGGCGGCGCTGTCGCTGCTCGACGAGATCGGGGGCGTCGGCAAGCACGCCGTGCACATCCCGCACGGCGGGCTCGCGCACGGCACCCGCGATGCGGTGTGGCAGGCGATCGAGCCACGGATCACCGCCGAGAACCGCACGCACACGGACGCGGTGACACGCGAACTCGTCAACGCCCGTGGCCGCAAGTCGTTCGCGGCCGGTGTGGACGAGGTCTGGCGCAGCGCCCGCGAGGGCCGGATCCGGTTGCTGGCCGTCGAGGAGAACTACCGGGTGACGGTGCGCGGCGAGGACGGCGAGCATCTGATCCCGGCCGGGAGCGACGAACTGGACGCCCGCGAGGACATCGTGGACGAGATCGTCGAGCAGTGCCTGGAGACCGGCGCCGAGGTCCGCTTCGTACCGGACGGCACACTCAGCGACGCCCGTGGGATCGCGGGCGTGCTGCGGTTCTGACGCCGGGGCGGCGAGGGGGCACAGCGGCAGCCCCCTGCCTGCCTCGTCACACTCCGTCGAAGAGCGCGCTCAGACCGCGCTCCACGACCGCCTCCAGATCCTCCTCACCGGCCGCGACGACGGCGTACGTGCGCAGCAGGAACCGGCTGAGAGCGGACGTGTCGAACTGGAGCAGGGCCATGCCGTACGGCGAGTGCAGCTCCACGACCGTCCGCTCCTCGCCGCACGGCCAGATGTGCACGTCACCGTCCCCCGCCGGGCCGCGCAGCCCCGCCTCGAGCAGGCCGCGCGCGAAGGTCCAGGTGGCACCCTGGCCGTCGAGAGAGACCTCGCCCGGGAAGTCGAGGTACACCGCCAGCGGGTCCGTGGACGCGTACCGCAGCTTCGCGGGGACGGGGACCTCGCGCTCCTCGCCGGTGATCAGGCGGGCGCGGGCGGGCTGCTCGAGGGCGATGTCCATGGGCGGTCTCCCCTGCGGGTCGAAAGGCGGACGGTTTTTTGCCGCTGTGCCTTTACGACCCCGCAGACGCCGTTTGCATTACACCGAAGGGCACATCAATTTCGTGAGCTGCATCACACCCACCGAGCACAACCCGCCGACCGACCACCACCGTGGCCCCACCCCTAGAACATCCGGCCGTCGAACACACGAATGAGGGCCGTGCGATCGCCTCAATGGCCCATCAAATCCCGTACGCCACCTAAGACTTGAGACCATCGACGACGTACGCCAATCGCACGACTCAAGCCCTCCGGGAAGACTCTGGCATATGCCACACGCACCACCGCATCGGGTGTTGCCAAATCCCTTACAGGGCGTCGCGGGCTGTGCAACAGTCGTAACCGGTCCTACCGTCAGCCTTGGTCGTACCGTCCCGCATCGGAGTGCGTCATGCCGCCCCATCTCTCTGCGGACCGCCCCGCCGCTCAGCCGCCAGGGCGCGGCTCGGTCGACGCGCTCATATCGCAGGCGCGGCGGCTCAAGGGCGACGTCGACGCCGTACGGCGGGACACTCCGAGCGACGCCTCGGACCCGCAGGAACGATGGCAGCGGGCACTCTACGACCTCGCACTGCACCAGCTCGACGACCTCGACACCCACCTCGGGCAGCTGCAGGAGGGCCCGCCGCTGGTGTCCCCGGCTCCCACGGCCGTGCTCCCCGACCGTGCCGAGCCGCCCGCTCCGCGGCGTGGCTCACTGCTCAGCCGGGTCGGCAGTGCGGAGTGGAACCTGCTGACGGACGAGGCCAGTTGGTCCGGTGAGCTTTACCAGATCCTGGGCCGCGACCCCGCCGCGGCGCCGCTCACCCTCGACGAACTGCCGTCCCTGGTGCTCGACGAGGACCGGCCGAAGCTGACCTCGATGGTCACCGACTGCCTGGTCGACGCCAAACCCATCGACGGGGAGTTCCGGGTCGTCCGCCCGGACGGCGAGGCGCGGACCGTGCACATGATGGGCGAACCCGTGCTCGACTCTGACGGCAGCACCGCCTCGATGTGGGCCGTGCTGCGGGACGTCAGCGAACTGCGCCGATGCCGTAGCGCGGTCAGCGAGACCCGTGACTCGCTCCAGCGCCACCGGCACCAGGCCCAGACCGAGCACCGGATCGCGGTCGAGTTGCAGGAGGCCGTACTGCCGCCGTGGCGCGGCTCCCTGCGACTCCCGCACCAGGGCCCCGAGACGCTCGACCTCGCCGCCCACCAGCTGTCGTCGCCGCCGGGCGCGCTGATCGGCGGCGACTGGTACGACGTGCTCGAACTGGCCGACGGACAGACCCTGTTGAGCGTCGGTGACCTGACCGGCCACGGCGTCGCCGTCGCGTCCGGCATGGCGACCCTGCTCGGCGCCGTACGCGGCATGGCGATGGCCGGCACCCAGCCGGGCCAACTGATGTCCTGGCTCAACCAGTTGCTCGACGCCACCGTCCAGCCGGCCCTGGGCAGCGCCGTCTGCTGTCGCTACCGGCCCGACACCCGCACCCTGACCTGGGCACAGGCCGGACACCCCGCCCCGCTGCTGTTCCGCGACGGGACGGGGCGCAGGCTGAACGCACCGGACGGTGTCCTGCTCGGTGCCACCTCGGGCGCCGTCTACGCGCAGGCCGAGGAGACCCTGGAGGTGGGCGATCTGCTCGTGCTGCACACCGACGGACTGGTGCCGGGGCGCGGCGCGACGGACTCCATGCAGGTGTTGTCGGACCTGGGCCCCCGCCTCGATGGGGCGGGCGCGGCACAGGATTGCCTACGGTTGATCGTGGACGAGTTCGGTGACAGGGAGCGCGAGGACGACGCCTGTGTGCTCGTGGCCAGGGTGACGTCCTAGAGCGTCCGGGATCCGGTCAGCCGCACAGTCCCCCTGTGGCTGTGCGCCGTATCTGCGTGCGCTGTGGCGCTGTCGTTCTACGCCGATGCGCTGCCGCCCGGCTTCCTCGCCTTGGGCAGCGCCAACCTGATCTCCTCCCGCAGTTCGTTGATCCTCGGGTAGCCGGAGTACTCGGCGGTGAGCCGGTACATCTGCCGGAGCCGGTCCCAGGTGCGGCCGGACGAGTTGGAGCCCATCGACATCAGGGCCAGCCGTGCGTAGCGGTCGGCCTGTTCGGGGTCGTCCGCGATGAAGCAGGCGGACGCCATGGACAGATGGTCGAAGATCTTCGACCGCTCCCGCCCGTCGACGCGCAGGGCCAGGGCCTTCTCCGCGTAGTGCTGGGCGTGCGCGGCCGCGGTCGGCTCGAACTCGGCCAGCGTGCGGTAGGCCAGAGCCTGCATGCCGTACAGATCCTCGTCCTTGAAGGTCTGCATCCAGCTCGGTGGCGGCACATCGCTCCGGTCGGAGACGAAGAGGTCCTCCGCCCGGCCGAGGGTGCGGCGCATGGCCTGGCCCTTGCCCATCGACGCCTGCGCCCAGGCCTCGATGGTGTGGAACATGGCCCTGGTGCGCGGCAGCACCTCGTCCCCGGAGCCGGACTGAGCGAGTTTGAGCAGGTCGAGTGCGTCGTCGGGCCGGCCGAGGTGCACCATCTGGCGAGCCGCTCGGGAGAGCGCCTCCCCGGCGCGGGGCCGGTCGCCGCCCTCCCGGGCCGCGTGGGCGGCGATGACGAAGTACTTCTGGGCCGTGGGCTCCAGGCCGACGTCGTGCGACATCCAGCCCGCGAGCACCGCGAGATTGGCGGCGACGCCCCACAGGCGCCGCTGCAGATGATCGGGGTGACGGTAGGCGAGCATGCCGCCCACCTCGTTGAGTTGTCCCACGACCGCTTTGCGCTGCAGCCCGCCACCGCGGGCCGCGTCCCAGGCCCGGAACACCTCGACCGAGCGCTCCAGCTCCTCGATCTCCTGCGATCCGATGGGGGCGGCCTCGTAACGGTCGAACCCAGCGGGGTCGGCGTGCAAGGGGTCGTCGAACTGAGGGGCGTCGGCCTTGAGGGCCGGGTCGGAGTGCAGCCAGTCGTGCATGGCGCCGCTGAGTGCGGATCCCGCGGCGAGCGCGGCACCCGCGCCCACCAAGCCGCGTCGGTTGAGCATGAGGTCCATTCCCGTGAATTCGGTGAGGACCGCAGCAGTCCGCTCGGGCGCCCACGGCACGCCGTCGGGATGCTCCACACTCCCGCCGTCCTGCCGTTTCCCCGTACGCCCGTGCCGGACCAGACCGAGGTCCTCGATGGTCACGACACGGCCGAGACGCTCGGTGAACAGAGCCGCCAGCACCCGCGGCACGGGATCGCGCGGGATCTCTCCCATGTCGATCCACCGCCGCACCCGCGAGGTGTCGGTCGAGAGCTGGGGGTGGCCCATGGCCGCCGCCTGCCGGTTGACCAGCCTCGCGAGTTCGCCCTTGGACCAGCCGGCCAGGCCGAACAGGTCCGCCAGGCGGGTGTTGGGTTCTCCGCTCACATCAAGCCCCCAGGTTCTCGGCTGAGTTGACAGTAGCCCGGTGAGAGTTGCCTCGGGACTATTCGCCAGGGTTCGCCAGGGTGCGCCAGATGGTGTGCCACTGGGCATCGGGTGTCAGGTAGGAACGCGCCACCCCGACCCGGTCGCCCTCCAGCTACGGCTGGTGCATTCCCCAGGGTGCACCCGGGCGGCCGGATCGGGCAGCGCTTTGACGTCGCAGGCACACGAAGGGATCTGTTTCTCCCATGTACGCAGCATCGTCCTCCGTGTCCGCCCCGCCCCGGTCGCTTCGAGCCCGCCCGGCGGGCGGCGGCCCCTACCTCGCCCCCGCGCGGCCGGCGGCGGCCCCCGTGCTCGGCGCGGGCCGGCCGCTGCGCGCCGCGGGGCTCGGCACCCAACCGCTCAGCGGGAGACTCGACTTGTCCGGCCCCCAGGGCGCCCAGTTGCGTACCGCGATCGCGTCGGTGCACCGGATCTGCCCGGAGTTCGCCCCGGTCCAGGTCCTGCGCAGCAGCGGGCGATCCGTGCTCCTGGTCGGCACGACCGGGCGCAGCACGGCCGTCGCCAAGTGTTTACTGGACCACTCGCCCTCCTGGGCCGAACGAATCCGGCACGAAATAGCGGCATACCGCTCGTTCGTCCGGCACCGCCCCCCGGTGCGTGTGCCGAGACTGATCGCGGCGGATCCGGACAACTGCACCCTCGTCATCGAGCGGATGCCGGGCCGGGTGGCGGCCCTTCAGCGGCACCCCCTAGAGGTGCCGCCGCGGGCGGACATCAGGGCGGCACTCGGCGCGATCTGCCGGCTCAACGCGTGGCGGCCCCCCGCGGGCACGTTCGACGCGCCGCTGGAGTACGCCGCCCGCATCTCCCGGTACCACGAGCTGGGACTGCTCACCGACCGGGACATGGGCGATCTGCAGAAACTGCTGCACGGCATCGCGGGCCGCCAGGGCATGGGCCAGTTCTGCCACGGCGACGCACTGCTGTCGAACATCCTGCTCTCACCAGCCGGTCCAGTGCTGGTGGACTGGGAGCACGCGGGCTGGTACCTGCCGGGCTACGACCTGGCGACGCTGTGGTCGGTGCTGGGGGACGCACCGGTGGCCCGGCGGCAGATCAGCCAGATCGCCCAGTCGGCGGGTCCTGCCTCGCGGGACGCGTTCCTGGTGAACCTGATGCTCGTACTGACCCGCGAGATCCGTACCTACGAGACGGCCGTGCAGCGTTCGATGCACGACGTGACCCCGGCGGCATCGGGAGTGGCCCACCCGGGTGCTGCGCCGTCCGGCGAGGAACAGCGGCTGCTGCTGAGGCGGCTGCACGACGACTGCCAGCTGGCCCGGCGGGCCGTTCGTGCGGCGGTCGGCACTCGCTGACGGGGACGGTGGTCCGCGGTGCGCTCAGCGGCGTACCGCGGGCCTTCGTGTGTGCGGCCCATTCGGGTGAGCCGTCGAAGGGCTCATTGGGATACGCCACTGACGCCCCGCAGGCCAGGAGGCCGCCGGCCCGAAACTCCCGGGAATCCCGCTTGACAAGGGAATTCCTCGGCCCCTTGGCATGATTGACGGATCGTCGGACAGCCGGTACCACAGACCCACGCCCGGCCCCGCACGGCTCACCGAGCCCGACCGTCCCAGGAGGCTGCATTGCGTGGATCCGTCACCACCATGGCCGCCGCGACACTTCTGCTGCCGTTGCTCGGCGCGGCCCCGTCCGATGGCCGCGGCGCGGAGAGCGGCCTGCAGTCGGCCTTCACCTCCGCCGCCGCCGAGTACCACGTTCCGCAGAGCGTCCTGCTCGGCGTCTCCTACCTCCAGTCCCGATGGGACTCGCACGGCGGGGCGCCCAGTGTGACCGGCGGCTACGGCCCGATGCACCTCACCGACGCCCGCACCGCGCTCGCCGGGGCCACCCCGCATCACAGCGACGGCTCGGAGGACGCTCGCGGTGACAGCGCCCGCGCGGCGCTGCTCCCGAAGACGAAGCTGCCGGAGCCCGCAGAGTTCCCGGCCCGCCTCACGACGCTGCCGAAGGCGGCCGGACTGACCGGGCTGAACCCCGGGCAGTTGCGTACGGACCCGGCCGCCAACGTGGCCGGTGGCGCCGCGCTGCTCGCCGCCGCCCAGAAGGAGCTGGGCGAGCCCCTGAGTTCCGACCCGGCGGACTGGTACGGCGCGGTGGCCCGCTTCTCGGGCGCCGACGACACCGCCACGGCGACGGCGTACGCGAACGACGTCTACGCCGTGCTGCGCACCGGCCAGGAGCGCCGGACGGACGGCGGCCAGCTGGTGTCCCTCGCGGCCCAGCCGGGTCTGACCCCCGATACCCGGCAGTTGCAGCGGGCGGGGTTGCGCACGCTCGACGCGGCGGAGACCGAGTGCCCGCCGACGGTGTCCTGCGAGTGGATCCCGGCGCCGTACGAGGAGTTCGGGGACGGCGACTACGGCAACCACGACCTGGGCGAGCGTCCCGCCTCCCATGGCATCGACTACATCGTCATCCACGACACGGAGGGCGCCTGGGACGGCGTCCTCAAGATGGTGCAGGACCCGACCTATGTGTCGTGGCAATACACCCTGCGCTCCACGGACGGCCACATCGCCCAGCATGTGAAGGCCAAGGACGTGGCGTGGCACGCGGGCAACTGGTACGTCAACGCCAAGTCGATCGGTCTGGAGCACGAGGGCTTCCTGGCGCGGCCGGACGCCTGGTACACGGAGGCGATGTACCGGTCCTCGGCACGCCTGGTGAGGTATCTCGCGAGGAAGTACGACATCCCGCTGGACCGGCAGCACATCCTGGGCCACGACACCGTGCCGGGCCCGACCGCGTCGACGGTCCGCGGTATGCATACCGACCCGGGCCCGTACTGGGACTGGCGGCACTACTTCGAGCTGCTCGGCCGCCCCTTCGTGCCCTCGGGCGGCCCGCACGGCGGCATGGTGACGATCCGCCCCGACTACGCGGCCAACCGGCCCGAGTACACGGGCTGTGAGTCCGCGGACCAGCCCTGCGCGGTCCACGGTTCGAGCGCTGTACGGCTGTACTCCGGGCCCGGTGAGTCGTATCCGCTGATCAAGGACATCGGGCTGGGCACGACCCCGTCCAAGGGCGTCAACGACCTGTCCTCGCGGGTCTCGACCGGGCAGCAGTACGCGGTCGCGGGGCAAAAGGGCGGCTGGACGGCGATCTGGTACCTGGGCCAGAAGGCGTGGTTCAAGAACACCCGGCATCACCGGACCGCGGTGAACGCGGCAGGCCGGGTGGTGACGCCGAAGGACGGCGTGCAGAGCGTCCCGGTGTACGGCCGCGCCTACCCCGAGGCCTCCGCCTATCCTGCGAACGTACCCGCTCAGACCGTGTCCGCACTGCCGTACACCATGCCGGCCGGCCAGCGGTATGTGGTGGGCGACCAGGTGCCGGGCGAGTACTACTACGCGGTGACCTTCGGCGATGAGTCGCACCGGGTGGTGACCGGCAAGGATCTCTACTACGAGATCCAGTTCGGCCACCGCGTGGGGTTCGTGCGGGCGGCGGATGTGCGGGTGATCCATTCGAGGTCCGAGGACGCTACTCCTGTCTCTCCCAGGTGAGACGTCGCCCGGCCACGGCCTTGAAGGTGAGCTGACCGGCCTCGAACAGGTCGCTGCGTAGGGTGAGTTCGCGGCTGCGTGACGCGGTCACGGCGATACGGGTCGCCCTGCCGTCCGTCCACTCGATGTCGACGCTGGCGCCGCCGCGGGCACGCAGGCCGCGTACCGAGCCGGTCGGCCATGCGGCCGGCAGGGCGGGCAGCACCTCGATGACGTCGTGCTGGCTCTGGAGCAGCATTTCCACGACGCCGGAGGTGGCGCCGAAGTTGCCGTCGATCTGGAACGGCGGGTGGGTGTCCCAGAGGTTGGGCAGGGTCGAGGACTTGAGCTGTTCGCCGAGCATCCGGTGCGCGTGGTCGCCGTCGCGCAGCCGCGCCCAGAAGTTGATTTTCCAGGCCTTGGACCAGCCGGTGCCGCCGTCGCCGCGTGCGGTCAAGGAGACCTTGGCAGCCTGGGCCCATGCGCTGCCGGGTTCGATCTGCCGTCCGGGGTGCAGGGCGAACAGGTGCGAGACATGGCGGTGTGTGTCGGCGGGGTCGTCCAAGTCCTGCTTCCACTCCTGGAGTTGACCCCAGGAGCCGATGCGCAGGCCGGGGTCGAGCCGGTCCAGCGCCGCTTCGACCCTGCGCCGGAAGTCGGGCGCGTCGCCCAGGGTCCGGGCCGCTTCGAGGGTGTTGGTGAACAGGTCGTGGACGATCTGCTGCGACATGGCCGCGCCGGCCGTGAAGTCGCCGTGCTCGGGGGAGTAGCTGGGGGTGACGACGAGGGTTCCGTCCCGCGGGTCGGTGCGCAGGTTGTCGAGCCAGAACTCGGTGGCCTCCTTCATCACCGGGTAGGCGGTGGTGCGCAGATAGTCGGTCGAGCCGCCGAATCTGTAGTGCTCGTACAGCTGTTGGGTGAGCCAGGCCGCCGCCTCGGGGAACCAGAAGGCGGTCGCCCAGTCGTGGACGCCGGTGAAGCCGTACGGGTTGGTCTCGTTGTGCACCACCCAGCCGCGTGAGCCGAACATCTCGCGTGCCGTACGGCGGCCGGGCGCGCGCAGGGCCTCGACGAAACGGTCGTAGGGCGCCGTCGTCTCGGCGAGGTTGGCGGCCTCGGCGGGCCAGTAGTTCATCTGGATGTTGATGTTGGTGTGGTAGTCGGCGGACCACGGGGGCGTGGTGCTGTTGTTCCAGACGCCCTGGAGGTTGGCGGGCAGGGAGCCGGGGCGTGAGGAGGCGATGAGCAGGTAACGGCCGTACTGGAAGTAGAGCGCTTCCAGGGCGCGGTCCGCGGCGCTGGTCCCGGCGGTGTACTCGGCCAGCAGCCGGCCGGTGGGGATGTCCGCGGGGAGAGACTGGCCGATGTCGAGGGCGACTCGGCCGAAGAGAGCGCGGTGATCGCGGACGTGGCGGTCGAGCAGGGTCCGGTAGCGGTCGCCCGCGCCTTGCACGGCACGGCTGACGGCGGCATGCGGATCGGGGCCGCGGTAGTCGGGGTAGGTGTCGGCGTAGTCTGTGCCGGCGGCGAGGACGAACCAGGCGCTGTCCGCCCCGGTCACGGTGACGGTGCCGTCGGTTCCGGAGGTCACGGTGCCGCCCTCAGCGTGCACCCGGACCTGTGCCTCGAAGCGGAGGCCGTTGTCGTCGAGCGCGCCCCGCACGGTGAGGGTGCCGTCGGCTGCCGTGGCGGTGAAGTCGGCGCGCGGCGAGGTGTGGCGGAGGGTGAAGGTGATGCCGGCGGGCCGGTCGGCGCCGAGCCGTCCCACGATCACTCCGTCGGGGTGGGAGGCGAAGAAGTCCCTTTGGTGACGGACGCCTTGGTGGGTGTAGGCGACGGAGGCGACGCCGATGTCGAGGTCGAGCGTGCGACGGTAGTCCGCCGGGGGCGTCGTCGGCGCGTCCGGCAGGTCGAGGTGGAGGTCGCCGAAGGTCTGGTGGGCCCCGTAGCCGATCCTCGGCTGGCCGAGCCGGTCGGCCACCGATTCGGGGTCCAGGGTGGTCGAGGCGTCGAGGTCGTCCTGTACGGCGGTGATCGCGCCGGGGCGGGGTGCGCGCCAGTTGCCGTGGTCGTAGCCCTGGGCGGAGCCGGGGCCGCCGGTCCAGAGGGTCTTCTCGTTGAACTGGAGCCGTTCGGAGGCGAGAGTGCCGAACACCATGGCGCCGAGCGCGCCGTTGCCGATGGGCAGGGCTTCACGTTCCCAGTCGGCCGCCGGGGCGGCGTACCAGAGCACGGACGACTCCGCCGACACATCGGAGGAATCCGCAGCGGCAGTCTCGGCGATCCCGGCACTCAGAGCAAACCCGCCTGCCCCTCCGACCGCTGCCTTCAGTGTGGTCCTTCGAGTGATCCCGTGCGGCTCATACGACATGACCCCTGACGCTAGAGATCCGATGACTCTGCGACAAGGGTCATGACAAGACGAGAAGGGGTTCGTCCGGCTCGCGCCGTGCGGGGGACGATTCAGCCCTGCTGGAAGAGCTCCGCCGGGAGCGGCTTCAGAAGCGCGTAAAGATCGTCCGTGATGGGGCGGTCCCATGCGGCGATGGTGACCAGGACGTTGTCACTGCGGTCGAACTGCACGCAGGAGATCCGGCTCTCGGAGAGCTTCAGGCGGCGCACGATCAGGAGGTTGTCGCCCTGCATGACGGGCACGTCCTCGCTGCCGACGACGGTGACCTCTTCGTCGTTCTCCAGGGCCACCAGCAGCTGCCCGACCTCGAAGGGGATCTCGTCCTCCTCGATCTCCCGGGCCGGGGAGCCCTCGGGCAGATTGCCGATGATCATCGCCGGGCCGCGGCCGCCGAAGAGGTCGTAGCGCAGGAAGACACCCTGGCAGCTGCCGTCGGGGGCGGGCAGCAGCCCGGCGCCCAGATTGCCGGGCCAGTCACCCGGGTCCATGGCCAGTACGTCGAAGTCGGGCCCGGCGGGCGTGGCGCTACGGCGGCGGAGGAACGACATGTCGCCATGGTACGTGGCCGGGCCTGTTACGTGACGTGAGGGCAGGCGTTCGACGACTGCTCCCTCGCTCTTCGGCAAGGGGTGCGGTGACCTGCGGGCGCGGGGTGACCGAGCCGGCGATGACCGCCGGCTCGGCTCCGTTCGCCTCGTCTCGTCAGGTCAGGTCGAACTCGCCCTCCCGCGCACCCGACACGAACGCACCCCACTCGGCGGGTGTGAAGATCAGGGAAGGGCTCTCCGGGCTGCCGCTGTTGCGCATCGCGATGAATCCCTCGACAAAGGCGATCTGGACATCGCCCAGGCCGCGGCTGCTCGAGTGCCAATCGGCGTTGCTGAGGTCCAGCTCCGGCTTGTCCCAGCCCGCGAGCCGCGGCTGCTGCTGGATGGTGCTCTCGGCCACGTCCGTGCTCCTCCCGATTTCGTAGTCCGCGGCCAGCCTAGCGATCGGTTCCGGGTGCCAACAGGCCACGTGAGGGGGACCTTTGCCAAGGCTCCTTCAACACGGTCCGGGAGCGCTCTCAGGCGTCCGGGGGCTCGGAGCCCACGAGCCACATCGAGAAGAACTGCGATCCGCCGCCGTAGGCGTGTCCGAGGGCCTTGCGTGCGCCCTCCACCTGGTGTTCCCCGGCCTGTCCGCGCACCTGAAGTGCCGCTTCGGCGAAGCGGATCATGCCCGAGGCCCCGATGGGGTTGGTGGACAGCACTCCGCCCGACATGTTGACGGGCAGGTCGCCGTCCAGTTCGGTCACCCCGGACTCGGTGAGCTTCCAGCCCTCGCCCTCGGCGGCGAAGCCGAGGTTCTCCAGCCACATGGGCTCGTACCAGGAGAACGGCACGTACATCTCGACGGCGTCGATGTCACGGCGCGGATCGGCGATGCCCGCCTGCCGGTACACATCGGCCGCGCAGTCCTTACCGGCCTGCGGCGACACGAAGTCCTTGCCCGCGAACATGGTCGGCTCGCTGCGCATCGCGCCGCCGAGCATCCAGGCGGGCGGGCGGGGCGCACGGGCGGCTCCCGCGCGGTCGGTGAGGATCATCGCGCAGGCGCCGTCGGAGGAGGGGCAGGTCTCCGAGTAGCGGATCGGGTCCCACAGCATGGGCGAGGACTGGACCTTCTCCAGGGTGATGTCGTGCTCGTGGAGGTGTGCGAAGGGGTTCTTCAGGGCGTTGCGGCGGTCCTTGTACGCCACCAGCGAGCCGACCGTGTCGGGCGCGCCGCTGCGCCGCATGTACGCACGCACGTGCGGGGCGAAGAACCCGCCCGCCCCCGCGAGCAGGGGCTGCTGGAAGGGGATCGGAAGGGACAGTCCCCACATGGCGTTCGACTCGGACTGCTTCTCGAAGGCGAGCGTCAGCACGGTGCCGTGCACGCGGGCCGCGACCAGGTTGGCGGCGACGAGGGCCGTCGATCCGCCGACCGACCCGGCCGTGTGCACCCGGAGCATCGGCTTGCCCACCGCGCCGAGGGCGTCGGCGAGATACAGCTCCGGCATCATCACGCCCTCGAAGAAGTCGGGCGCCTTGCCGATGACCACGGCGTCGATGTCCGCCCAGGTCAGCTCGGCGTCGTCGAGGGCGCCGCGGGCGGCCTCCCGGACGAGCCCGGCGATCGACACGTCCCGGCGCGCGGCGACGTGCTTGGTCTGGCCGATGCCTACGACGGCCACGGGCTCCTTGCTCATCGCGGATCCCCTTCGAGTACGGCGACCAGATTCTGTTGCAGACAGGGACCGGACGTGGCGTGCGCGAGCGCACGGTCGGACTCGACCCGGTGGATGCGGGCGGCGGCCTCTCCGACGCGGATGAGTCCGGCGGCCATGACGGGGTTGGCGGCGAGCGCTCCGCCCGACGGGTTCACGCGCACGCCGTCCCCGAGCTTGAGCGCCTTGCGCAGGACGACCTCCTGCGAGGTGAAGGGCGCGTGCAACTCGGCCGTGTCGACGGGCCGTTCGAAGGCGCCGGCCTTCTCGGCGGCCAGGCGGGTCGAGGGCGAGTCGGTCAGGTCGCGCACGCCGAGACCGTGTGCCTCGATGCGGTGGTCGATGCCGCGGATCCAGGCGGGCCGTTCGCACAGCTCGCGGGCCCGCTCCCCCGCCGCGAGGATCACCGCGGCGGCCCCGTCGCCGATGGGCGGGCAGTCGCCGGTCCGCAGCGGCCGTACGACGTAGTCCCCGTGGGGCACCGAACCCCGCAGCTGGGCATGGGAGTTGGCGGTGGCCTCTTCGCGGCTGCGGGCGGCGACGGCGGCGAGCGCGGGTTCGTCCGTGTCGCCCGCGTCGATGAGGGCCTGGGCCTGGAGGGCGGCCAGGGCGACGGAGTCGGGCCAGAGGGGGGCGACGTAGTAGGGGTCGAGCTGGCGGGTGAGGACGTCGCGCAGGGGGCCGGGCGAGGACTTGCCGTAGGAGTAGACGAGGGCGGTGTCGGCGTCCCCGGTCAGCAGCTTGGTCCACGCCTCGTACAGCGCCCACGCGCCGTCCATCTCAACGTGCGACTCGGAGATCGGCGGCCAGGCGCCGACGCCGTCGAGGGCGAGGGTGAAGGAGAAGGCGCGGCCGGCGAGGTAGTCGCTGGAGCCGGAGCAGGTGAAGCCGATGTCGGCGGTCTTCAGGGCGGTCTGGGCCAGGACCTCGTGCAGAACCGGCATGAGCATCTCCACCTCGGAGAGCTCCGCGCTGGTGCGCCGGTGGTCGGTCTGGGCGAAGGCGACGACGGCGATCTCGCGGTTCACAGCAGCTCCCTGTAGGTGTCGTAGTCCGCGTCCGGCTCGCCCGTGGGCCGGTAGTGGTCGGGATAGCGGGCGCCCTCCGTCCATACCGGTTCGACACGCAGGCCCATGCGCACCTGGTCGTAGGGGATGCCGCCGATCCGGCCGTGCAGGGCGAGGTCGGCGCCGTCGAGGGCGATGTGGGCGTAGACGTACGGCACCTCGATGTCGAGGTTCTTCGCCTTGATGTTGACGATGCAGAAGGTGGTGACTGTGCCGCTGGGACCGACCTCGACCTGTTCCTGTGTGGCCAGGCCACATGTGGGGCACGCACCCCTCGGCGGGACGTACACCTTGCGGCAGGACGGGCAGCGTTCGCCAACGTTGCGCTGTTCGGCGAGAGCGTTGATGTAGGCGGTCTGGGCGCGGCCGGGCGAGTAGGTGTAGTCGAGACGGGCGGCGGCGACGATGCCGGTGACCATGTCCTCGAACTCGCCGGTGTGATCCGCGGGTTCGGCCGAGCCGCCGTCGTCCGGGCCGCCGTCGTAGGGCTCGAAGCAGGCGATGTCCGTGATGGCACCGGTGCGTTCCTCGGCCCAGCGGACGCGGACGCGCATGCCGGTGCGCACGGCGTCGGGGCCGGGGGCGTCGAGAGCGTGCAGGAGGGCGGTGTCGGCGCCGTCGAGGCGGACCAGGACCCAGGCGAAGGGGGTGTCGAGGGGCTGGTCGCGGCGCGGGGCGTGGTTCCAGGCCCAGGTGGTGACCGTGCCGGTGGGGGCGACCTCGACCAGCTCGCGGATCTCCTCGGCCGTGACGGGGTCGTACTCGACGGGTGGGACCAGCGTACGGCCGTCGCCCGTGCGCACCCCGAGCACGACCCGCTCACGCAGTCCGGTGAGGAAGGCGCTCTGCACGGGACCGAGCGAGCGGGTGAAGGGGAACTCGACGACGAGCGGCGCTTTGAGAACTTCGGGCATCCCGCTGATCTCCTTTGGAGGTTGGACGCACGGGCCGGCCACGGCGGTCAGGCTCGCTTGTAGACGGGCGGGCGCTTCTCCGCGAAGGCGCGGGCGCCCTCCTTGGCGTCCGCGGTGTCGAAGACCGGCCAGCCGCGCTTGAGTTCGGCGGCGAGGCCGTCGGTCTCGGTCATCTCGGCCGTGTCGTAGACGGACGCCTTGACGGCCTCGACGGCCAGCGGGCCACAGGCGTTGATCTGTTCGGCGATGGCCAGGGCCTTGTCCAGTGCCATGCCGTCGGGGACGACATGGCCGATCAGGCCGATGTCGGCGGCCTCCTGGGCGCTGTACGGGCGGCCGGTCAGCAGCATCTCCAGGGCGTGGGTGCGCGGGATCTGCCGTTGCAGCCGGACCGTGGAGCCGCCGATCGGGAACAGGCCGCGCTTCACTTCGAAGAGCCCGAAGGTGGCCGACTCGCCCGCGACCCGGATGTCGGTGCCCTGGAGCATCTCGGTGCCGCCCGCGACGCAGTACCCCTCGACGGCGGCGATCACCGGCTTGCGGGGGCGGTGGTGGCGCAGCATCGCCTTCCAGTGCAGATCCGGGTCGGCCTTCAGCCGGTCGCGGTACTGCTCGCCCGTCATGCCCTGGCCGGCCAGGGCCTTGAGATCCATGCCCGCGCAGAACGAGTCGCCCGCGCCGGTGAACACGATCGAGCGCACCGTGTCGTCGGCGTCGGCCTCGAGCCAGCCGTCGTACAGGCCGACGAGCATGGGCAACGAGAGCGCGTTCTTGGCCTCCGGCCTGTTGAGCGTGAGCACCAGTGTGGCGCCTTCGCGCCGCACCGTGAGGTGTTCCGTCCCACCCATGGCCCTTCTCCCCTCTGAAAGAACGAGAACAGGTTGCAGGAGGCGTCGAGGCACTTCAAGGGTTTTCTGACAGGTAGTCAGATTTCTTGTGCGCGGACCCTTCACAGTTGTGCCGCCCTTTGCTCTGATGACCGGCAGCCGGTGGAGTGCGAGGGCGGGAGGAACGGTGGAGTACAACCTTGCCGACCTGTTCGAGTCGGTCGTCGACGCGGTTCCCGACCGCGAGGCGCTGGTGTACGTCGACCATCCGGGTACGGGTGCGGAACGCCGCCTGACGTACGCCGAGCTGGACACGGCGGCCAACCGGATCGCGCATCATCTGCTCGATGGCGGGATACGTCCCGGTGAGCACCTGGGGCTGCACCTCTACAACGGCATCGAGTACCTGCAGACGGTGCTGGGCTGCCTGAAGGCGCGGATCGTCCCCGTCAACGTCAACTACCGTTATGTCGAAGAGGAGTTGGTGTATCTGTACCGGGACGCCGATCTGGTGGCCCTGGTCTTCGAGGCGGAGTTCACGGACCGGGTGGCGGCGGCGCTGCCTCGGGTGGACGGGCTACGGCATCTGGTACGGGTGGGCAGTGTGGCGCCGGGTGCGACCGACGCGCCGGTCGTGCCGGCCGTGTCCTTCGCGGACGCCGAGGCGGCCGGGTCGCCCGAGCGGGGGTTCCCGGCGCGGTCCGGGGACGACCAGTTCATCATCTACACCGGCGGCACCACCGGGATGCCCAAGGGCGTGATGTGGCGCCAGGAGGACCTGTTCTTCTCGGGGCTGGGCGGCGGCGCGCCGACGGGCGAGCCGGTGCAGAAGCCGGAGGAGCTCGCCGAGCGGGTGGCGGCGGGCGGCGACGGGATCACCTTCTTCCCCACCGCTCCGCTGATGCACGGAACGTCCACGCTGACCGCGTTCATCGGCTTCAACTTCGGCCAGCGCATCGTGATCCACCGCAAGTTCTCCCCCGAGGACGTCCTGCGGACGATCGAGAAGGAGAAGGTCACCAGCGTGTCGCTGGTGGGCGACGCGATGCTGCGACCGCTGGTCGACGCGCTGAGCGGCCCCATGAAGGGCACGGACTGCTCGTCGATGTTCAGCGTGTCGTCGTCCGGGGCGATCATGTCGGACACGGTGCGCCGGCAGTTCCAGGAGCTCGTCCCGAACGTGATGCTGCTGAACAACTTCGGCTCCTCGGAATCCGGCTTCAACGGAACGGCGACCGAGGACTCCGGGCCCGAGCGCGGCTTCCGCATCCGCGTCAACGCCCGTACGCAGGTGGTCGATCCGGCCACCCACGAGCCGGTCGCCGTGGGCGAGGTGGGCCGGGTCGCCCAGTGCGGCCATGTGCCGCTCGGCTACTACAACGACCAGGGGAAGACCGCCGAGACCTTCTTCGAGCGGAACGGCGAGCGGTGGGTGCTGCTGGGCGACATGGCCACGGTCGACGAGGACGGCGTCGTCACCGTGCTGGGGCGCGGCTCGCAGTGCATCAACACCGGGGGCGAGAAGGTGTACCCCGAGGAGGTCGAGCAGGCGCTCAAGTCCCACCCCGATGTCTACGACGCGCTCGTGGCAGGGGTGCCGGACGCGAAGTGGGGGCATCACGTGGCGGCGGTGGTGCAGCTGCGCGCCGGCGCGGTCCGGCCGTCGCTGGCCGACATCCAGACGCACTGCCGTTCCCACCTGGCCGGCTACAAGATCCCTCGCCAGCTGGTGGTCACGGACGCGATCCGGCGTTCGCCCAGCGGCAAGGCCGACTACCGGTGGGCGCGTGAGGTGGCCGTGGCGGAGGATCGGTGAATCCCGCACAGGTCTGGTTGAACGTGAGGTGACGTACGGTCGTACTGATGGTGGCAGGCCAGGTCATCGGCCGCTGTTTGCCATGCCATCGCACGACCGCACGGAAGGACCGCTCGGGTGTCGCTCTTCACTCGCTCTCGTCAGCCGCTGGACACCGCTGAGAGCGGGGAGGAAACCGAAGAGAGCCGCACCCAGAAACCCTCCTCCGACAGTGCACCCCCGGGCAGGTTCGGCTGGATCCGCAAGATCGGCGGGTCGGGTCCGTACGGCTGGTTCGACTGGCGGCGCCGCTATCCCCGTACGGCACGCGGCGTCACCGTGGGCACGACCGTTCTGGCCGGCGCGCTGCTGCTCTTCGCGCTTCTCGTGCCCAACCGTCTCGAACGGCTCGGTCCGGAGGCGTTCTTCCGCCTCCCGGCCGAGGGAATCCTGCTCACCGGACTGCTGCTGGCGGTGCCTCCGCGCTCCCGGCGGCTGCTGGCGGTGGCCTCGGGTGCGCTCCTCGGACTGCTCACCGTCCTGAAGTTCGTCGACATGGGCTTCTACTCGGTGCTGGCCCGTCCCTTCGACCTGGTCCTGGACTGGATCCTGCTGGACGACGCGGCGGAGTTCGTCCGGGAGTCCTTCGGTCGTACCGGACAGGTGCTGGCCATGGCCGGGGTCATCGTCCTGTTCGTCGCGGTGCTCGTCCTGATGACGCTGGCGATGGTCCGCGTGACGAACCTGATGGTCGGCCATCGCCAGGTCGCCACCCGCACGACGCTGATCCTCGGCACCGCGTGGATCACGTCCATGACCCTGGGCATCCAGGTCGGCGGAGTCCCGCTGGCCACCAAGGGCAACGCCGAGTTCGTGAACAATCGCGTCGACCAGGTGCGGGCGGGCCTCAAGGACGGGCGGATCTTCGAGAAGCAGGCTGCCGTCGACGCCTTCGCGAAGACGCCGCCGGACCAGCTGCTGACGGGGCTGCGCGGCAAGGACGTGCTGTTCACGTTCATCGAGAGCTACGGCCGGGTCGCGATCGACGACCCCGCGATGGCGCCGCAGATCGACGCGGCGCTCAAGGAGGGGACGAGCTCGCTCAAGGCGGCCGGGTTCGAGTCGCGCAGCGCCTGGCTGAAGTCACCGGTGACGGGTGCGGGCAGCTGGCTCGCCCACTCCACGTTCCTCTCCGGTCTCTGGATCAAGAACCAGCAGCGGTACCGGAGTCTGACGACCAGCGACCGCGCCACACTGAACAGCTACTTCCGCAAGACGGGCGCGTGGCGCACGGTAGGCGTCGTGCCGGGGGTGCGGCGGGCCTGGCCGGAGGGCAGGTTCTTCGCGCTCGACCACATCTACGACTCCGAGCACCTGGGCTACCAAGGCCCGTATTTCAGCTGGACGCCCGTGCCGGACCAGTTCAGCCTGGAGGCCTTCCAGCGCCTTGAGCACGGCAAGAAGGACCGCAAGCCGATCATGGCGGAGATCATCCTGGCCTCCAGCCACAATCCTTGGTCCCCCATCGCCCGCATGATCGACTGGGACGACCTCGGCGACGGCTCGGTCTTCCACGGGATCAAGAAGGAGGGGACCGACCCCAAGGAGGTCTGGCAGGACCCGGAGCGCGTGCGCACCGAGTACCGCCGCGCCATCGAGTACTCGCTGCACAGCCTCACCGAGTGGGTCGAACGCTACGGCACCGACGACACGGTCCTGGTCTTCCTCGGCGACCACCAGCCGGTCCCCACGGTCACCGCCGGCAGCACCAGCAAGGACGTCCCGGTCACGATCGTCGCCCGTGACCCGAAGGTCCTCGACCGGATCGCCGACTGGCACTGGACCGACGGCCTCAAGCCCGCCGAGAACGCCCCCACCTGGGGCATGGACCGCTTCCGGGACCGCTTCATGACGGCGTACGGGCCACAAGGGGACTGAGCGGCGGACGGCTGGGCCGTTCGGGTGTCGCGCGGATGGCGAGGCCCGTCCGGCGTAGCAGCACGCGACGGCGCACGGGTGGCGTAACTACGGTCGCAACGAGGGGCCCCAGTGACCTCAGGACCGAAAGGCGCACCCGTGAACCGACGCGTCCATGCGATATGCACGACCGCGATCACCGTTCTCGTCCTCACCGGCCCGGCGGCCCACGCGGCACCCGCCGGGGACGACCTGGACTGCCGCGACTTCACCTTCCAGGAAGACGCACAGGCGGAGTTCAACCGAGACCCCGGCGACCCCAACCGTCTGGACCGGGACCACGGCGCGGACGACGGTGTCGCCTGTGAGGTCCTGCCCCATCGCGGCGGCTTCGTCTCGTCCTTCCCCACGCAGTCGCCCATTCCCACGCTGTCCCCCCTTCCCACGCGCTCGGTCCTGCCCACTCAGGGGGTCAGGGGCGGGATGGGCGGCAGCTCGGGGCCGGCGGACTTCGAAGTGGCCCTGGGAGCCGGCCTGGCCGTGGGCGCGCTGGCGCTGACCGCCGGTTTCGTGGTGTACCGGCGCCGGCTCAACCGCTGACCGTGTAAGCGCCTCGGCGCGTCGTCATGTGTGCGGTTGCCGCGGTGATGGGCGAACGGCTGCCGCTGGCGCACTGACATGCGTACGGCCGGGAGCCTCAACTCCCGGCCGTAACGGGCATCCTGTGCACCCCCGCTCAGGACCGGCCGAGCACGTCCCGACCGTCCACCGTGTCGTACGCCGCGTCCGCCGCCGGCTCGGCCAGGGTCTCGCTCCCGCTCTCGACGGCCGCGACGCCCGTCGACGCGGCCCCACCCGCACGCCGCCGCGTCAGCAGCGTCGCCAGCGGTTCGGTGTAGCGGGCGGTGAGCGGGCCCACGATGACCAGGATCAGTACGTAGGCGGTGGCCAGCGGGCCCAGGGACGGCTCGATGCCCGCGGTGACGGCGAGCCCGGCGATGACGATGGAGAACTCGCCGCGGGCGACCAGCGTTCCACCGGCCCGCCAGCGGCCCTTGGCTGAGATACCGGCCCGCTTGGCCGCCCAGTAGCCCGTGGCGATCTTGGTGAACGCCGTGACGACGGCCAGGGCGAGCGCGGGCAGCAGGACCGGGGGGATGCTCGCGGGATCGGTGTGCAGCCCGAAGAAGACGAAGAACACCGCGGCGAACAGGTCCCGCAGCGGCGCCAGCAGGTTGTGCGCACCTTCCGCCACCTCGCCGGAGAGCGCGATGCCGACCAGGAACGCGCCGACGGCGGCCGATACCTGGAGCTGCTGGGCGACCCCGGCCACGACCAGGGTCAGCCCCAGCACGACCAGCAGCAGCTTCTCGGGGTCGTCGCTGGAGACGAACCGCGAGATGTGGCGGCCGTAGCGGACCGCGAGGAGGAGGACCAGCCCGGCGACGCCGAGCGCGATGGCGAGGGTGACACTGCCCGCCGCGAGACCGGCGCCGGCCAGCAGGGCGGTGACGATCGGCAGGTAGACGGCCATGGAGAGGTCCTCGAGGACGAGGATGCTCAGCACGACGGGGGTCTCGCGGTTGCCGAGCCGTCCGAGGTCGCCGAGGACCTTCGCGATGACGCCGGACGACGATATCCAGGTGACGCCCGCCAGTACGACGGCGGCGACCGGGCCCCAGCCGAGCAGCAGGGCCATGGCGGCGCCCGGCAGCGCGTTGAGCGCGGCGTCGACCAGTCCGGCCGGGTACTGCGTCTTGAGGTTGGAGACGAGGTCGCTGGCCGTGTACTCGAGGCCGAGCATCAGCAGCAGCAGGATGACCCCGATCTCGGCGCCGATGGCGACGAACTCCTCGCTGGTGCCCAGCGGAAGAAGTCCGCCCTCGCCGAAGGCGAGCCCGGCCAGCAGATAGAGGGGTATCGGCGAGAACTGGAACCGCCCGGCGAACCGGCCCAGCAGTCCCAGACCGAGGATGATCGCGCCGAACTCGATGAGGAAGACCGCGGAGGAGTGCATCGCGGCTCACACCCGCCCGAGTATCTCGGCGGCCGAATCGACGCCCTCGCGCGTGCCGATCACGATCAGGGTGTCCCCGCCGGCCAGCCGGAAGTCCGGGGCGGGAGACGGGATGGCCTCTGCGCGGCGCAGGACGGCCACGATGGACACGCCGGTCTCGGTGCGCATCCGGGTCTCCCCCAGCAGCCGTCCGTTCCAGTGCGAGGTGGCGGACAGCTCGACGCGCTCGGCGACGAGGCCCAGTTCGGTGGTGGACAGCAGGTTCGGGCTGTGGTGCGCCGGCATCAACGCGTCGATCAGTGTGGTCGCTTCGGCGGAACTGAGCCTCACCGACAGCGCGCACGCGTCGGGATCGTCCTGGCGGTAGGCGCTCAGCGTCCGCGAGCCGTCCCGGTGGGCGACCACGGACAGGCGGCGTTGTTCGCGGGTGGTGAGGTCGTAGCGGACTCCGATGCCGGGCAACGGCGTACTGCTCAGGCGTGGCGCGCCCATAGCTGTCCCCCCTCGTTCAGGTGTCTCGTCCAGCACTCTTTGACGAAACTTTAACGACCCATGGGTATCCGGGCCGAACTCAGCCCGCCCGTCGGCCACTCCCGTCCAGGAAGGCGCGGACACGCCGTACGAACCATTCCGCGTCGTCGAGCCATGGGAAGTGCCCGGCGCCGGGCTGCACGGCGAACTCGGCGTTCGTGAAGACGTCCGCGGTGCGGCGGGCGAGTTCGGGGGCGGGTGCTCCGTCGAGTTGGCCCGCGAGGACGAGTACCGGGGCGGCGAGCCGGGAGAGTTCGGAGCGCGTCGTGGGCGGGTCGTAGGCGCCGTCGGAACCGTAGATGCCGGCCGCCTCTTCGTTGGTCTCGTCGTCGCCGCGCGCGTCGTGGTCCTTGGCCGCGTCGTCCCAACGCCCGTAGAAGAAGGGCGCGAACACGGGGTCGAAGTCACCGGCCCCGGCCAGCCAGGTCTCGAACGCCGGAAACGCCTGCTCGAACCACGGCTCGCCCTCGCGCAACCGAGCGGCGGCCAAGCGGTCCTCGGCCGTGGGCGGCGTCCCCAGGGCCCATGGCGTCGCGGTCACGAGCGCCAGCCGCGCCACCCGCTGCGGATACCGGGCGGCGTACAACATGGCGAGGCTCCCGCCTGCCGAGTGCGCGAGCACATCCATGTGGTCCAGCCCTATGTGGTCGCGCAATATCTCGACGTCGTCCACCAGGTGGTCGCAGCGATAGGTGGCCGGGTCGGCGGGCACGGCCGATCCCCCGGTGCCGCGCAGGTCGAGCAGCACCAGTTGCCGGTGCGCCGACAGTCCGCCCAGGTCTCCCAGGTAGCCCGAGGCCCGCATCGGCCCGCCGGGCAGGACGACGAGCGGTTCGCCCACGCCCCGCAGGTGGTAGGTGATCTCGGTACCGTCGCAGGCGCGGAAGGTCGGCATGGTCCTGATCTTGTCCGTCGGCCCGCCCGTCCCGCAACGGGGCAGGTCACAGGCCCGCGAACGCCGTGACCCCGAGCCTCACCGGCAGAAAGTGCGCCCTGCCCCCTTGCCCGATCAACCACCTCCTGGATTACTGATCCCAACACCCGGACCGAATGATCGGTCGCCCGGATTGACGCGGTTGGCGAGGGAGAGCTCCTCATGGCGGACACGACGGAACTGCTGGACTCGGGGGAACGGCTCGGCCCGGAGGCGCTGCGGGCACTGCAGCTGGAGCGGTTGCGGAGTTCGCTGCGGCACGCCTACGCCAACGTGCCCTTCTACCGGGAGTCCTTCGACAAGGCGGGCGTACGGCCCGACGACTGCCGTTCCCTCGCCGATCTGGCCCGCTTCCCGTTCACGGTCAAGGCCGACCTGCGCGAGAACTACCCGTACGGCATGTTCGCCGTGCCACAGGACCGTATCCGCCGTATCCACGCCTCCAGCGGCACCACCGGACGCCCCACGGTCGTCGGCTACAGCGACGCCGACCTCTCCCTGTGGTCCGACATGGTGGCCCGCTCCATCCGGGCGGCGGGCGGACGTCCCGGGGACAAGGTGCATGTGGCCTACGGCTATGGGTTGTTCACCGGTGGGCTCGGCGCACACTATGGGGCCGAAAGGCTGGGGTGTACGGTCATCCCCGCGTCCGGCGGTATGACGGCCCGCCAGGTCCAGCTGATCCAGGACCTCAAGCCCGACATCATCATGGTGACGCCGTCGTACATGCTCACCCTCCTCGACGAGTTCGAGCGGCAGGGCGTCGATCCGCGCGGCACATCCCTGCGGGTGGGCATCTTCGGCGCCGAGCCCTGGACCGAGCAGATGCGCCGCGAGATCGAGGAGCGGTTCGCGATCGACGCCGTCGACATATACGGACTGTCCGAGGTGATCGGGCCCGGGGTCGCGCAGGAGTGCGTGGAGACCAAGGACGGGCTGCATGTGTGGGAGGACCACTTCTTCCCGGAGATCGTGGACCCGATCACCGGCGAGGCGCTGCCCGACGGCGAGGAGGGCGAACTGGTCTTCACCTCGCTCACCAAGGAGGCGATGCCGATCGTCCGGTACCGCACCCGGGACCTGACGCGGCTGCTGCCGGGGACCGCCCGGGTGTTCCGGCGGATGGAGAAGATCACCGGGCGCAGTGACGACATGGTCATCCTGCGCGGGGTCAATCTCTTCCCCACCCAGATCGAGGAGATCGTGCTGCGCACCCCGGGTGTGGCACCCCACTTCCAGCTGCGTCTGACCCGGGAGGGCCGGCTCGACGCCCTCACCGTCCGGGCCGAAGCCCGCCCCGACGCCTCCCCCGAGACCCGGGACGCCGCCGCGCAGGCCATCGCGGCGGCCGTGAAGGACGGCATCGGGGTGTCGGTCGCCGTGGAGATCGTCGAACCGGAGTCACTGGAGCGCTCCGTCGGCAAGATCCGGCGGATCCAGGATCTGCGGCCCCGCTGACCATCCGCGCGGACCGGCCCCGGCTAGACGTCGGCGAACCGGTCCCGCAGCTCCCGCTTGAGGATCTTCCCGCTCGCGTTGCGCGGGAGCTCGTCCACGAACACCACCCGCTTCGGCGCCTTGAAGTGGGCGAGCCTCTCGCGCGCGTGGCCGATCAGTTCGGCCTCGCCCACCTCGCCGCGCGTCACGACGACCGCCGTGACGGCCTCGATCCACCGCTCGTCGGGCAGGCCGATCACGGCGACCTCGGCGACGCCCTCGTGCGTGTACAGCGCGTCCTCGACCTCACGTGAAGCGATCAGTACGCCCCCGGAGTTGATGACGTCCTTCACCCGGTCGACGATCGTGAAGTAGCCGTGTGCGTCCCGCACCGCGAGGTCGCCGGAGCGGAACCAGCCGTCGCGGAAGGCCTCGGCGGTCTCCTCGGGCTTGTCCCAGTAGCCCTCGCAGAGCTGCGGGGAGCGGTAGACGATCTCACCGGAGGTGCCGTCGGGTACGTCCTCGCCGTCCTCGTCCACGACACGGGCGTCGACGAAGAGAACGGTCCGGCCGCAGGAGTCCATCCGGCCCTTGTGCTCGTCAGGCGCCAGCACCGTGGCGAGCGGGCCGATCTCGCTCTGGCCGAAGCAGTTGTAGAAGGCCAGCGCGGGCAGGCGCTCACGCAGCCGCTCCAGGACCGGCACCGGCATGATCGAGGCGCCGTAGTAGGCCTTGCGCAGTCCGCCGAGGTCACGAGTGGCGAAGTCGGGTCGGTTGGCCAGGCCGATCCACACCGTTGGCGGGGCGAAGAGGCTGTCCGCGCGGCCCGCCTCGATCAGCTCGAAGAGGCGGTCGCCGTCGGGCGACTCCAGGATGACGTTGGTGGCGCCGACGGCCAGGTACGGCATGAGGAACACATGCATCTGCGCCGAGTGGTACAGCGGCAGCGAGTGGACGGGGCGGTCGCCCGGGCTCAGGTCCAGGGCGGTGATCGCGCTGAGGTACTCGTGGACCAGGGCGCGGTGGGTCATCATCGCGCCCTTCGGCAGAGCCGTCGTACCGGAGGTGTAGAGCAGTTGCACCAGGTCCTCGCTGCGCGGCTCCGGGCCGTCGTAGGCCGGCGCGGCGGCCTGCAGCGCCAGCAGCGAGTCGTCGGCGTCGCGCAGCGGCAGCGTACGGACGCCGTCGGGGAGCCGGTCGGCCAGGGCCGGGTCGGTGAGGACCAGGGTGCTGCCGGACTGGCCGACGATGTAGGCGAGGTCGTCGCCGGTGAGGTTCTGGTTGACGGGGACGTGCACCAGGCCCGCGCGGGCGCAGGCCAGGAAGGCGATCAGATAGGCGCCCGAGTTGTGCCCGTAGGCGGCGACGCGGTCGCCCCGGCCGAGGCCCTGGTCGAGCAGGACGCTCGCCGCGCGGGAGACCGCCGCGTCGAGTTCCTCGTACGTCCACACCTGTGCGCTGTCCTCGATCGCGATGCGCGCGGGGGTGCGGCGGGCGCTGCGGCGCAGTACTCCGTCAACCGTACTGCCGTGTCCTGGCGTCATGACACATGATCCTCGGTCCCTCGCGGAGACGGGTCAAGGCATGGGCCGGACACCCGACCGGGGAAACATACCCGTTGGTACGCTCAGCGGCTCCTTCCCTCAACGACGTTGGGAGGCACGATGCGCACCCGCCCCAGACGGCTCGTCGTCGCGGCCGTCGCCCTGTTCGCCACCGTGGCCGGCTTACCCGCGGCCGCGGCCGACCGGCACGAGTCGCAGGACCCACAGAAGCACCCCGCCCACGGCGGCCTGTCCGCCACGATCCGCTACACCGAGTACGGCATCCCGCACATCGTCGCCAAGGACTACAAGTCCCTCGGCTTCGGCACCGGTTGGGCGCAGGCCGCCGACCAGGTGTGCACGCTCGCCGACGGCTTCGTGACCGTACGCGGCGAGCGTTCGCGTTTCTTCGGACCGAAAGCGCCGACCGACTCCGCACTGTCCTCGGCGACGAGCAACCTCTCCAGCGACCTGTACTTCCGCGGCGTACGCCAGGCCCGCACGGTGGAGAAGCTGCTCGCCCAGCCCGCACCGCGCGGCCCGAGCCGTCAGGTCGAGGATCTGACGCGGGGCTTCGCGGCGGGGTACAACGCCTGGCTGAAGAAGAACCGGATCAACGACCCCGCGTGCAAGGGCGCCGCCTGGGTGCGCCCTGTCACCTCGCTGGACGTGGCGACCCGCTCCTACGCCATCGCGGTGCTCGGCGGCCAGGGCGGCGCCGTGGACGAGATCACCTCCGCCCGGCCGCCCGCTGCCTCCGCCGCCCGCGCCAAGGGCCTCGGGACGAGCCCGGACGCCGATGTCCTGATCCGGGCCGTGCGCGAGCGCACCTCCGACACGGACATGGGCTCGAACGCGGTCGCCTTCAACGGCGACACGACGGCGAACGGCCGCGGTCTGCTGCTGGGCAACCCGCACTACCCATGGCACGGCGGGCGCCGCTTCTGGCAGGCGCAGCAGACCATTCCGGGCGAGCTGAATGTGGCCGGCGCGTCGCTGCTCGGCTCGCCGACGATCGCCATCGGTTACAACTCCCATGTGGCGTGGAGCCACACGGTGTCGACCGGGGTGCCGTTCAATCTGCACCAGCTGACCCTGGATCCGGCCGACCCCACCGTCTACCTCGTGGACGGCGGACGCGAGCGGATGAAGAAGCGGACCGTGACCGTCGCGGTCAAGGACGGCACACCGGTGACCCGCACCCAGTGGTGGACCCGTTACGGCCCGGTCGTCGCCGCCACCGAGGCCGACGCCGACCTCCCGCTGACCTGGACCACCACGACGGCGTACGCGTTCAACGACCCCAACGCGGACAACCTCCGGTTCGCCGACACCTCGCTCGGTTTCGGCAAGGCGCGCGATACGGCCGGCGTTCAGCGTTCCCTCGCCCGGAACCAGGGCCTGCCGTGGGTGAACACGATCGCCGCGGACTCCTCGGGGCACTCCCTCTACACCCAGTCGCAAGTTCTGCCCCGGATCACCGACGACCTCGCGTCGCGGTGTTCCACGGATCTGGGCAGGGCCACGTATCCGGCGGCGGGTCTCGCGGTCCTCGACGGCTCCCGCGGCGCCTGCGCGCTGGGCAGCGACGCCGACGCCGTCCAGCGCGGGACGTTCGGGCCGGCCCGCATGCCGACGCTCAGGGACGCGGCGTACGTCGAGAACTCCAACGACAGCGCGTGGCTCACTCATGCGGACCAGCCGCTCACCGGCTATGAGCGAGTCTTCGGCGACATCGGCACACAGCGCTCCCTGCGCACCCGCGGCGCGATCGGGAACGTGGCGGCGATGGCTGAGCGGGGCGGTCTGACCGTCCGCGACCTGGAGCGCCAGCAGTTCGCGAACCGGGTGCCGGCGGCCGACCTGGCGGTGGCCGACTCGGCGAAGGCATGTGCCGCACTACCGGGCGGCACGGCAACAGGCAGTGACGGCAAGGCCGTTGACGTGTCCGAGGCATGCTCGGTGCTGGCAGCCTGGGACCGCACCATGGACACTGGCAGTCGGGGTGCCCTGCTCTTCGACCGGTTCTGGCGGAAGCTGTCGGCGAAGGTACCGGCCGCCCAGCGATGGAAGGTGCCGTTCTCGGCGGCGGACCCCGTCCGGACCCCGAACACGCTCAACACCGGCGCTCCCGGCTTCGCCACGGCCCTCGCGGACACGGTCGCCGAGCTCCGGGCGGCGGGCATCGCGCTCGACTCCCGCCTCGGCGAGCACCAGTTCGTCATACGGAACGGTCAGCGCATCCCCGTGCACGGCGGCACCGAGGGGATGGGCGTGTGGAACAAGATCGAGCCCGTGTGGGACCAGGCGCGGGGCGGCTACACGGAGGTGACGACCGGCTCCAGTCACATCCAGGCGGTGGGCTGGGACGGCAGCCGCTGTCCGGTGGCCCGAACGCTGCTGACGTACTCGCAGTCCTCGAACCCGAACTCGCCTCACTTCAGCGATCAGACCCGGCTGTTCTCGGGTGAGAAGTGGGTGACCTCGCGGTTCTGCGAGAAGGACATCCTGGCGTCGTCGGCACTGAAGACCGTCCACATACGAGAACGCTGAGTCAGTGTGGTCCCGTTCCACATGGGGCGGGACCACATATGAGTGACACACGGGATGCGCTGTGAATGCGCCATGCGTCCACGACGGTTGACGGAATGCTTCTTTTGCTTCCGCGTGCTCCCGTGCGCCCCTTTGGAGAAAGGTTTCGGGAAACCGAGAGCCACATGGACTGGGCAGGACTTGTCTCAAGTGTTCAAGTCCGGGGCACGTTTACCACTTTCGCGTGTCGCGTATGGCAGGAGGTTTTCATGAGTCATGCGGTGCCTGAACCAAAGCGAGCTTGGCGGACAGGAACTGCTCCAGGCATATTCCCACTCCTCGGCCACGGTATCGCGTTCTACCGACAACCGCTGGAGTTTCTGAATTCTTTGCCCGCGTACGGCGATCTGGTCGAGATACGACTGGGCCCCCAGCGCGCCTGGATGGTGTGCCACCCCGAGCTGACCCACGAGGTGCTCATGGATCCGCACACTTTCGACAAGGGGGGCCCGCTGTACGACAGGCTCGGGAAGCTGATGGGCGACGGCCTCGTCACCTGCCGCCAGCCTACTCATCGGGACAAACGCAAGCTGTTGCAGCCCGCTTTCCGGCCTTCTCACGTCGTCGACTACACGGACCTGGTCACCGAGGAGGCCGAGGCCGTGTGCCGCGCGTGGCCGACAGGTGAGACCGTTGCGGTCACCGAAGCGATGATGGCGCTCACGACACGGGTGACCAGCCGTGTTCTTCTCTCCGACTCGCTGGACGACCGCACGACCGCCGAGGTGCGGGACTGTCTCGCCGCGGTCGTACGTGGCCTGTTCGTCCGCACGGTCGTACCGATCGACACCCTGTTCCGCCTTCCCACCCCCGCCAACCGCCGCTACCGGCGCGCGCTCTCGCGCCTGCACGAGATCATCGACACGGCGATCGCGCAACGGCGTCAGAGCGCCGACCGCGACGACGTACTGGGCACTCTGCTGAAGGCCGCGAGCGGTGAAGGCGCGCCGGCTGCCATCACCGACCAGGAGGTCCACGATCACCTGATCACGCTGTTGCTGACCGGCGTCGAGACCCAGGCACTGACCCTGGCCAGCGCCTTCAGCCTGCTGGCCCTCCATCCGGAGGCGGAGCGACGTCTGCACGCCGAGCTCGACTCGCTCCTCCCCGAAGGCCAAAGGCCCGGTCCCGACGATCTGCCGCACCTCGTCTACACCCGGTGCGTCGTCTCCGAGACACTGCGCCACTCGTCACCCGGCTGGCTCTTCACCCGCGTGGCCACCAAGGAGACGGAACTCGCCGGATGCCGTCTACCCAAGGGAGCCGCCGTCCTGTACAGCCCTCACCTGCTGCACCACGATCCCTCGTCGTTCCCCGAGCCCGAGCGTTTCGACCCCGACCGCTGGTTGCCGGGGCAGCCCACCGCCGAACAGCGTCGCGCGATGATGCCGTTCTCCGCAGGCAACCGCAAATGCATCGGTGACGAGTTCGCGATGGTGGAGGCCACCCTGGCGCTCGCGACCATCGCCGGGCGCCGGCGCCTGCGTCATCTGCCGGGGTATGCCGATCAGAAACCGCGCCCCGGGATCACGATGGGGCCGCGTTCACTGGTCATGACCTGCGAGCCCCGTTCCCGTATGCCCGCCGCCGCCTCGCGCGCGCCCCGAGCGACAGCCGCTCCGTGCACATCGGATACCCGAACGGCAGGTGATCACGTTGTCGACAACGCATGAGGAAATCACGCTCGGCCTACCGGACGGAATGCCCCTCTCCAACCTCCGGGACCTGATCGACACCCACCTCCATATGCCTTTTCCGCTCCGGCGGAACCCTCATGAATCCGAAGCCGCGATCGGCGTCGACGCCTGGCTGAGGGTGTGGGGGCTGACGGACGAACCGGATGTGGCGGCGATGATCGCCCGCACTCGCCCCGCCGAACTCGCCTGCTACACCAGCCCCAGCGTGGATTCCGGGGTCCTTCAGATCGTGGCCCATCAGATCGCCTATCAGTTCGTCTTCGACGACCTTGCGGAAGACCTCGGCCGACGCTCTCCGAGCAGGCTGCTGCCCATGCTGTGCGAGAGTGTCGCGATTCTGCGGGAGGGCCGGCCGCCCAGCACTCCCCTCGGGGCCGCCCTGGCCGATCTCCATCGACAGGTCCGGGAACACTGCACACCCGCACAGGCCGCGCGATGGGCCTGGCAGAGCTGTGAATACGTGCACGGCCTGTTGTACGAGGCCGTGGCCCAGACCCACCCGCTGCTCCTGCGCACCGGCGACTGCACGTCCATACGGTCACTGACCGCGGGTGTCGAGCCGTTCTACCCGCTCTACGAGGGCGCCTGGGCACGTGAACTGACCGCCGCCGAGGTACATCATCCCGTCGTGCGGCGGCTGAGCCGGCTGTCGGCCGACGCGGCGGTGTGGACAGCCGACCTGTTCTCCGCGGTGAAGGAGCAGCGCGCGGGCGAAGTGATCAACCTCGCCCTGGCCCACCAGCGCGAACAACGGTGCTCTCTGCAGGCGGCCGTGCTCCTGGCCATCGGGGAGATCAACAGCACGGTCGAGACGTTCCAGAGGCTCTATGCCGGGATCAAACCGGCGTTGAGCCCGGCGGGCATCGGCTACGTGGAAGGCATGATCGGCTGGATCCGCGGCTGCTACGACTGGGCCCGCACCGTGCCGCGCTACGCGGATGTGACGTCGGTGCCCGCCGTGCCGTAGCCCCTTCTGGCGTGCTCCGGCTTCAGCGCCACCCGGGAGACGTCCATCTGTGTCGATTACCCAGCGGGCGGGCGTTCTCCCACCTTCCGTTCACGATTCACCCTATGGTGCCCAATCCGACCTGCCGCACGTCCACGAGGCGTACGCTCGGCTCCTCCGAGCCGAACGAGAGAAGGCGGTACGGCACATGGCGATGGAGCCTCGGCACCCGGTCACCGAACAAAGGACGTTGATCGAGCGCCGACGGGAACTTCAGGCCCTCGACGCCGCGTTCAAGGAACTGCGACGCACCACGGACGGTGTGCCGCAAGCCAGGCGCAGGGGACTGCTCGCCTTCAGCGGACCGGCCGGACTGGGCAAGACGGCACTCATGACGGAAGCACGTCACCGGGCCCGGGCATCGGGGTTCACCGTGCTGTCGGGCAGGGGCGGGGAGAAGGAGCAGGGGTCGGCATTCCGCGTGGTGCGCCAGCTGGTGCAGCCCTGGCTGGCGCGGATGGAGGGAGCGGAGCTCCGGGCCTTTCTGGGCAGTTGGTACGACGTGATGGCCGCCGTGCTCGGTCTCGAAGCGAGGGGTCCCGCCCCGGCACCGGACCCGACCGGGGTCCGCGAAGGTCTCGACTGGGTCATGACGTGCCTCACCATCAAGAAGGCGCCCGTTGTCCTGCTCCTGGACGACCTGCACTGGGCGGACGCCGAATCCTTGAGCTGGCTCGATTCCTTCGCCTCACGGGTCGACGACCTGCCCCTGCTGATCGTGGTCGCCTACCGGCCCGACGAACTGCCCTCCGAAGCGGGCGAACTCCGTACGCTCGTCGGACATCACGGGGACCGCCCCCACGACCTCGCATGTCTCACCGCCGACGGCGTGGCGCAGATCGTCAGGAACGAAGTCGGCGAGAGCGCCGAGGACGTGTTCTGCAAGGAATGCTGGTCGGCCACCGGTGGAAGCCCCTTCGAGACGGTGGAGCTCGCCATCGGACTCGGCGAGCGGAACCTGAGCGGCAGCGAGGACGACCTGCCCGCGATGCGTGAACTCGCCGCGGCGATCAAGGGCCCGGGACTGATCGAACGTCTGGACGGGCTCGACACCGCGACCGTCCGCTTCGCGCACTCCGCCGCCGTGCTGGGTTCGCCCTTCTCACCACAGCTCGCCGCGGCCATCGCGGTGCTCGGCGACGAGACCGCCGCCGAGGCGGCCCAGAAACTGCGGGCGGCCCGGGTCCTCACCGACGGCCATGGCCCGGAGGGTGAACTCGAGTTCGTGCACCCGCTGATCGCCACGACCATCTACCGTTCCATCCGCTCGGGCTTCCGGGCCGGTCTGCACAACGCGGCCGCGGACGCCGTCCTGAACGCGGGATACGGCCCCACCGTCGCCGCCCGGCATCTGCTGGAGGTGCCCTGCGAGGGCAGCCCCGAGACGGTCGAATGTCTGCGCGAGGCCGCTCGTGAGTACCTTCGCGCCGGGGCGACCGAGGCCGCCCGGCGCCTGCTGACCCGCGCGCTGCAGGAGCCGCCCCTCCCCGAGGACCGTGCCGCGGTCCTGCACGAACTCGCGTGCGCCACGTTCCTGATCGAGCCCACGGCCACGGTGCGGCACCTCCGCCAGGCGCTGGCGGAGCCCGACGTCGACCCCGACCTGCGCGCCTCCATCGTCTATCGGCTGACGACAGCGCTCGCCCATACCGATCGGATGGCCGAGGCCGCGACCGTGGCCGCCGAGGAGGCCCGGCAGGCCACGAATCCGCGCGTCAAGCTGCGTATGCAGGCGGATCAGTTCGTCTGGAGCACGATGCGCGCCGACGATCCCGACTCACCCGCCCGTTCCCGGACACTGGCGCGGCTCGCCGAGCAGCTACCCGGCCGCAGCCTGGAGGAGCGCTACATCCTGGGACTGCGGGCCTGGGATGCCGTCCTGCGCGGCGAACCGCGGCAGACCGCCCTCACGTACGCGGAGAAGTCCCTGCGCGGCGGCATGAGCTGGACCGACGAGAGCCGGGGCTTCGAGGTACCCCTTTCGGTCGCCCTGGTGTTCATGTACGGCGACCAGCCTCGACGGGCCGAGGAGTTGTTCGAGAAGGGCATCGCCGAGTGCGTGGGCAAGGGCTGGCACGGCTCCCACCTGGCCTTCGGCCAGACCATCGCCGGCTATGTCCGCTACCACCGCGGTTGTCTGGCCGAAGCCGAGGACCTGGTCCGGGAAGGCCTGCGCATCGCCGACAAGGTGGAAGGCGTCGTGGCCGCCCAGTGGTACGGCGTCAGCGTCCTGATCCAGACGTTGCTGGCCCGTGGGCGCATCACCGAGGCTCGCGCACTCGCCGACGACCACCACTTCGGTGAGATGGCTCCGAACGCCATCATCTATCCCGACCCGCGCACCGTGTACGCGGAACTGCTCCTGGCGGAGGGACGGCACTCGGAGGCAGCGACGCTGCTGTCCGCGGTAGGGGAATGGCTGGACGGCCGGGCCTGGCGCAACCCCGCCTGGTGCCCGTGGCAGCTGCGGCTCGCCACCGCGCTCGCGCCCACCGCCCCGGACGAGGCGATCGCCCACGCCCAGGACGCCGTCCGCCGCGCCCGCGACTTCGGCGCCGCCTCCACCCTCGGTCAGGCCCTGCACACCCTCGCCGAGGTGACCGGCGGGCCGGCGGCACTCGATCTGTACGCGGAGGCGGTGGACCACCTGGAGCGGTCCCCCGCCTCCTACGAACTCGCTCGCGCCCAGGTCGGCCACGGCGCCGCGCTGTCCCGCAACGGACGGCTCCAGGAGGCCGCCGACCGGCTCTACCAAGGGCTGGAAGGCGCCGTCCACTGCGGGGCCGAGGCACTGGCCGCCCGCGCCCGGGAGGAACTCTCGGGTGCCGGTCTGCGCCCGCTGCCCCTGCGCTATGTGCAGGCGGACACCCTGAGCGTGCGGGAACGCCGTACGGCCGAACTGACCGTCGAGGGACGCCCTGTGGCGGTGATCGCCAAGGAGCTGAACCTGACCGAGCAAGGCGTGCGGCAGTTGCTGTCCAGCGTCTACCGCAAGATCGGCACCGACGCGGCCGGCCTCGCCAGGGCCCTGGAGGCCCCTCCTCGTTTGCGTCCCTGACGTCACACGGGGCGCGTGCGTCCCTCCCAGTACGGATCCCGCAACCGTCGCTTGTACAGCTTCCCGTTGGGATCGCGCGGCATCTCGGCGATGAAGTCGACGCTCTTGGGCCGTTTGTAGCCGGCGAGTTGCCCGGCGCAGTGGTCCAGGAGCGCGGCGGCGAGGGCGGGGCCGGGCTCGTGGCCGGGGGCCGGTTCGACGACGGCCTTGACCTCCTCGCCCCATTCGTCGTGGGGAATACCGAAGGCGGCGGCGTCGGCGACGGCCGGGTGGGCCAGCAGGACGGACTCGATCTCGGCCGGGTAGATGTTGACCCCGCCGGAGATGATCATGTCGATCTTGCGGTCACGGAGGAAGAGATAGCCGTCCTCGTCGAGATAGCCGAGGTCACCGACGGTGAAGAAGTCGCCGATGCGGTTCTTCTTCGTCTTGGCCTCGTCCTTGTGGTAGGCGAAACCTCCCGTGTTCATCTTCAGGTAGACGGTGCCGAGTTCGCCGGGCGGCAGCCGCTTGCCGTCGTCGTCGAAGACGGCGAGTTCGCTGATCGGCCAGGCCTTGCCGACCGTGCCGGGCTTCTTCAGCCAGTCCTCGGCCGTCGCGAACGCGCCACCGCCCTCACTGGCGGCGTAGTACTCCTCCACACAGGGGCCCCACCAGTCCAGCATCGCCCGCTTCACATGGTCGGGGCAGGGGGCGGCCCCGTGGATGGCGTGCCGCATGGACGTGACGTCGTAGCGGGAACGTGTCTCTTCCGGGAGCGCCAGCAGACGGTGGAACTGTGTCGGGACCATATGAGTGTGCGTGCACTTGTGGGTGTCGATGACGCGGAGCATCTGTTCGGGTGTCCACTTGTCCATCAGCACCAGCCCGTGCCCTATGTGCAGGGACGCGCCCGCGAACTGGAGCACGGCCGTGTGGTACAGCGGCGAACAGACGAGGTGCACGTTGTCGTCGAACGGCTTGATGCCGAAGATGCCGAGGAAGCCGCCCAGGTACGCCTCCTCGGGGGGCTTGCCGGGCAGGGGGCGGCGGATGCCGCGGGGGCGGCCGGTGGTGCCCGAGGTGTAGTTCATGACCCAGCCGAGCGTGCGGTCGGCGGGCGCGGACTCCGGCTGCCCGTCGAGGAGTTCGGCGTACGGCCGGAAGCCGTCGACCTCGCCGACGGCGTACCGGTGGGTCGCCGGGAGACCGGCCTCGTCGGCGGCCTGGCGGGCGGGGCCGGCGAACCGCTCGTGGGAGATGAGCACCTTGGCGCCGGAGTCGGCGACGATCCAGGCGATCTCGGGGCCGACGAAGTGATGGTTGACGGGGACCAGATAGAACCCGGCCTGGGAGGCGGCCAGGTACGCCGTGAAGAACTCGACGCCGTTGGGGAGGACGACCGCGAAGGCGTCCCCCCGCCGGAGTCCGGCCGCGCGCAGGCCGTGCACCAGACGGTTGGTGGCGGCGTGCAGCCGGCCGGCCGTCCATCGCTCGCCGTCGGGGGCGACGAGGACCGTGCGTTCGGGGTCGGCGGTGGCCTGGGCCCAGAAGCCGACGGGCGGGGTGCTGACGGCGGGTGCCGCGGATGTGCTGGTCACTGGCCGCTCCTTCCGGCGATGCGGTTGATGCGGTCGACGGCTCGTTCGAAGCCGCGGGTGAGGTCGTCGAAGACGGCTTGGACAGTTCGTTCGGTGTTCATCCGGCCCACGATCTGGCCGACGGGCGTGCCGAGCAGCGGTGCGATCTCGTACTTCTGGATCCGGGAGACGGCCTCGGCCACGAGCAGTCCCTGCAGGGGCATGGGAAGGGTGCCGGGCCCGTTCGGGTCGTCCCAGGCGTCGGTCCACTCGGTGCGCAGCTGCCGTGCGGGCTTTCCGGTCAGGGCGCGCGAGCGGACCGTGTCGGCGGAGCCGGCCGCCAGCAGTTTGGCGGTCAGGGCGGACGAGTGCAGATCGGCTTCTGTGGTGGTCAGCCATATGGAGCCCAACCACACACCCTGAGCGCCGAGGCTCAGTGCGGCGGCCACCTGTTGGCCGCTTCCGATGCCCCCGGCAGCGAGCACGGGCAGGGGGTCTACCGCCTCGACCACCTCGGGGGTGAGAACCATGGAGGCGATGTCACCTGTGTGGCCGCCCGCCTCGTAGCCCTGGGCGACGACGATGTCGATGCCCGCGTCTTTGTGTTTGCGGGCGTGCCGGGCGCTGCCCGCGAGCGCGGCGACGAGCACGCCCCGGTCGTGGGCCCGCTCGACGATGTCCACGGGCGGTGAGCCCAGGGCGTTGGCGAGCAGCTTGATCGGGTAGTCGAGGGCCACGTCGAGCTGGGTGCGGGCGACCTGCTCCATCCATCCGGTGATACGCCAGCCGGAGGCCTCCCCCTCGGCGAGTTCGGGCACGCCGTACTTGGCGAGGGTGTCCTTGACGAACTCCCGGTGCCCCTGGGGGATCATCGCCTCGACGTCGGCCTCGGTGACGCCTTCGACCTTCTTCGCCGGCATGACGACGTCCAGGCCGTATGGCCGGCCCTCGACGTGGGCCTCGACCCAGTCCAGGTCGCGTTTGAGGTCGTCGGGGGCCGTGTAGCGGACCGCGCCGAGCACTCCGAAACCGCCGGCCCGGCTGATGGCCGCGGCGACGGCGGGGAACGGCGTGAAGCCGAAAATGGCGTGCTCGACTCCCAGTTTCTTGCTCAGCTCCGTCTGCATGGGCGCAGGATGCCGCAGACCCCCGGACGACGGAAGGCCTTTTCTGATACACCGTCAGATCTCTTGCGGCGACTGCCCCGTTGACACGGCCCACTCCTGACACGAAAGTTTCACCACGCAAGGTGATCCCGGAAAGATACTTTCAGCCGTAGCGGCGGGAGGACCCTCGATGACGGACGACAGCGTCAGACTGACTCGGCGTCAACTGGGCAGAGGGGCCCTGGCCCTGGGCGGCGCCCTGGTCATCGCCCCCTTCCCCGCCGGACCGGCGGCCGCCACCTCCGGCCGCCGCGCCACCACCTTGCGCCACGGCTCCCCCGAGCGTGCCGGCCTGCTCCCCGCCCACCTCCGTCAACTGGTCACCGACGCCGAGGCGTTCCTGGGCCTCTCCCCCAAGCACCCCTGGTACGCGGGCGCGGTCCTGCTCGCCGGGCGGGGCGGAACCGTTGCCCTGCACGAGCCGATCGGGATGGCAGTGCGCTATCAGGCGTACGACGAGAAGACCGACACCGGCATCGAGTTCCCGGTCGACCAGCAGCTCCCCATGGCCGACGACACCGTCTTCGATCTGGCCTCGGTCTCCAAGCTGTTCACCTCGATCCTCGCCGTGCAGCAGATCGCGCGGGGCGCTCTGGAGCTTGAGGCCACGGTCGCCTCCTACCTCCCGGACTTCGGCGGCGCGGGCAAGCAGGACATCACGATCCGTCAGCTCCTCACCCACACCTCGGGGTTCCGCGCCTGGATCCCGCTCTACGCAGCGCCGACGTACGAGGAGAAGCTCCAGCTCATCTGGAACGAGGCGCCGTTGAACCCGCCGGGCACCACGTACCTCTACTCGGACCTGAACCTGATCTCCCTCCAGCTGGTCCTGGAGAAGATCACCGGCCGCACACTCGACACGCTCCTCCACGACGAGATCACCGGCCCCCTCGGCATGCACCGCACCCGTTACAACCCGCCCGCCGCCTGGAAACCGCGGATCGCGGCCACCGAGGACGCCCGCAAGCCCTGGTCCGGTCTGGACCGTGGCCTGGTGTGGGGCGAGGTGCACGACGAGAACGCCTTCAGCCTGGGCGGGATCGCGGGCCACGCGGGCGTGTTCTCGAACGCGTGGGACCTCGCGGTCCTCGGCCGGACACTGCTCAACGGCGGCGCCTACGGCCGGTCGCGCATCCTGGCGCCGGAGTCGGTGGAGCTGATGTTCACCGACTTCAACACCGCCTTCCCCGGCGATGAGCACGGCCTCGGTTTCGAGCTCTACCAGCACTGGTACATGGGCGCGATGGCCACTCCGCGCACCGCGGGGCACACCGGCTTCACCGGCACCTCGCTGGTCCTCGACCCGACGACCGACTCCTTCCTCGTCGTCCTCGGCAACTCGGTCCACCCGGTGCGCGGTTGGCGCTCCGGTTCCGCGCCCCGGGTCGCCGCCGCGAACAACATGGCCCGCGCCGTACCGGTCCGCCCACGGCACGGCCGTACCGCATGGTTCTCGGGAATGGCGACCGCCGCGACCGCGACCCTCGCGCTCCCCGCGCTCGACACGTCCTCCGGCGACGCGCGGCTGTGCTGCGCCCTGTGGTGGGACACCGAGCCCCAGGCCGACGTGCTCACCCTGGAGGCGACGACCGACGGGGGCACCACCTGGCAGGCGCTCCCCTTCACGACGACCCGACACGGCGAGGAGCCTCAAGAGCACGCGACCGGTTCGGCCACCGGCTGGTCCGGCCGCGTCTGGCACCGCCTCACGGCCCGGCTCCCGGCACACCGGCAGCTGGCGATCCGCTGGCGGTACGCCACCGACCGGCTGTATGTGGGGCGTGGGGCCTACGTCGACGGCCTGCGCGTCGACGCGGCGCGCACCGTCCTGTTCGACGAGGCCCGGCCCGCGGACGCGGCACGGGTCACGGCGAACGGCTGGACCGCCGCCGCGGACTGACGGATCAGCCGGGCACGTTCAGACGCTCGGTACCGAGGACGGACAGGAGCCGTAGTGCCTCCTCGGACGGCGATCCGGGGGTGGCGGTGTAGATGACGACCCGCTGGTCACGGTCGGCGATGTCCAGGACGTCGCAGTTGACCGTGACGGGGCCGACGACGGGGTGGGCGAAGGTCTTGCGCAGCGTGGGTGCGGCGGTGACGTCGTGTGCGGCCCACAGCCGGGCGAACTCCTCGCTGCCGTGCAGGAGTTCACGGACCAGTGCGGTCAGCTCCGGGTCGTCCGGGTAGCGGGCCGCGGCGGCGCGCAGTTCCTGTGTCGAGTTCCGGGCGAACTCCGCCACATCCGATACCCCGTAGAGCCGCCGGCCCTCGGGGTGCGGTCCGAGAAAGGCGCGCCGGACGAGGTTGCGGTCGCGGCGGGGCAGGGCGGAGAAGTCCTCCATCAGGGCGGCCGCGAGGTCGTTCCAGGCGATGATCTCGAATCCGGCCGAGACCACGATCGCCGCGGCGTGCGGCAGCCGGTGCAGCAGGTCGACGATGCTCTGGCGGACCTCGCGCGAGGGTCCCGGAGACGGGCCGGGCGGGGCACCGGCGAGGTGGTGCAGGTGGGCACCCTCCGCGTCCGACAGGCGCAGGGCGCGGGCGAGCTGCGCCAGTACCTCGCGCGAGGGGTGCGGGGCGCGGGCCTGCTCCAGCCGGGTGTAGTACTCGGTCGAGATGAACGCCAGCTGCGCCACCTCCTCGCGGCGCAGCCCCGGCGTTCGGCGCCGCGGTCCGGTCGGCAGCCCCACCTCGGCGGGGGCGATGCGCTCGCGCCGGCTGCGCAGGAAGTCAGCCAGTTGTCGTCGGTCCACGTCTCCAGTGTGCGCGTGTGTCCGGGTGCTCAGCCAGGTACCGCCGGTGCCTGGATGAGCCGCGCGACCGGGCGCAGGCTCGACGGCATGAACAACACATCTGTCACCGCGACCGGCCTGCTCGACGACAAGGTCGCGTTCGTCACCGGCGTTGGCCGTGGCATCGGCGCCGCCGCCGCTCGGCTGTTCGCCCGTGAGGGCGCCCGAGTGGTCCTGGCGGCCCGCACGCAGGCCCAGCTCAAGACGGTCACGGAGGAGATCCGGGCGGCGGGCGGCACCGCGGACCATGTGCCGTGCGACCTGGCCGACGCGGACAGCGTCCGGGCCGCCGTCGACCGGGCGGTGGAGCTGTACGGCCGGCTGGACGTCGCCTTCAACAACGGCGCGACGATCCAGCCGCCCGGTCCGATGGACCAGCTGCCGGAGGCGGAGTTCGACCGGATCAGCGCCGTCAACCTCAGGGGGCCGTGGCTGGCCATGAAGGCCGAGGTCGCCGCCATCCGCGCCACGGCCGGGCGCGGCGCGATCGTCAACAACTCGAGCGTCGGCAGCCTCGCGGCCAATCCCGAGCTGCCCGTGTACGGGGCGTTGAAGCGGGCGGTCAACAGCCTGACCGGATCGGCCGCCGTCACGTACGGCCGCGAGGGCATCCGCGTCAACGCCATCGCCCCCGGGCTCACCCTCACCGAGATGGTCGACGAGTGGGAGCGCGACTCCCCCGGCATCATCGACCGGCTCACCGCACAGAACCCGCTGGGCCGGGCCGCCGGCCCGGAGGAGATCGCCGAGGCCGCGGCCTGGCTGCTGAGCGACCGCGCCTCCTATGTCACCGGCGTGATCCTCCAGGTGGACGGCGGCGCGCGGGCCTGAGCGACACCGGGCGACCGCAGGGGCCCGGCAGAGGGACCGCGGCACCTAGTCGGCCGCCTCCAGCACCGCCATCGCCGCGTTGTGCCCCGGCACCCCGCTCACCCCTCCCCCGCGTACCGCGCCCGCCCCGCACAGCAGCACGTTCGCGTGGCGGGTCTCCACGCCCCAGCGGCCGGTGCCCTCCTGGGCGTACGGCCAGGAGAGCTCCCGGTGGAAGATGTTCCCGCCGGGCAGTCGCAGGTCGCGCTCCAGGTCCAGCGGCGTCTTCGCCTCGATGCACGGGCGCCCGTCCGCGTCCGTCGCGAGGCAGTCGACGATCGGCTCGGCGAGGTGGGCGTCGAGCTGGGCGAGCGTCGACTTCAGCAGTTCGTCGCGTACGGCGTCGTTGTCGCGTTCGAAGAGCCGGGCCGGGGTGTGCAGGCCGAAGAGGGTGAGGGTCTGGTAGCCCCGCTCGACGAGGTCCGGGCCGAGGATCGTCGGGTCCGTGAGCGAGTGGCAGTAGATCTCGGAGGGCGGTGCGACGGGGAGCTCCCCGGCGGCCGCCTGCTCGTGAGCGGCGGCCAGCTGCTCGTAGCCCTCGGCGATGTGGAAGGTGCCGGCGAATGCCTCACGCGGGTCGACGGAGCTGTCGCGCAGCCGGGGCAGACGCTTGAGCAGCATGTTCACCTTGAGCTGGGCGCCCTCGGCGGGGGCCGGGGGCGTGTCGCCGGTGAGGGCGGCCAACGCTTGCGGGGAGGCGTTCACCAGGACGTGCCGGGCGGCGGCGACTCCCTCGCCGTCCGCCGTCCGATAGCTGACCTCCGCCGTACGACCGTCCGTGTCGATCCGTACCGCCTCGTGCCCGGTGACGATGACCGCGCCCGCCTCGCGCGCAGCCGTGGCCAGCGCGTCGGTGAGGGCGCCCATGCCGCCGACGGGGACGTCCCAGTCGCCGGTGCCGCCACCGATCACGTGGTAGAGGAAGCACCGGTTCTGACTCAGCGACGCGTCATGGGCGTCGGCGAACGTGCCGATGAGGGCGTCCGTCAGGACCACACCACGCACCAGGTCGTCGGTGAAACGCTCCTCGATCGCGACACCGATCGGCTCCTCGAAGAGGGTCCGCCAGGCCTCCTCGTCGTCCACCCGGCGGCGCAGCTCCGCACGACTCGGCAGCGGTTCGGTGAGGGTCGGGAACACCCGCTGGGCGACCTCGCCGGTCATGCCGTAGAAGCGCTGCCAGGCCTCGTACTCGCGCTCCCCGCCCGTCAGCCGGGCGAACGCCTCCCGGGTGCGTCCCTCGCCGCCGCCCACGAGCAGCCCGGTCGGCCGTCCGCCCCGCTCGACGGGCGTGTACGAGGAGACGTCGCGAGTGCGGATGCGGAAGGACAGGCCGAGGTCCTGCACGATCTTCGAGGGCAGCAGGCTGACCAGGTACGAGTAGCGGGAGAGCCGTGCGTCGACCCCGGCGAACGGCCGCGTGGACACGGCGGCGCCCCCGGTGTGGTCCAGCCTCTCCAGCACCAGCACGGACCGCCCGGCCCGCGCCAGGTAGGCGGCGGCGACCAGCCCGTTGTGGCCTCCGCCGACGATCACGGCGTCGTACGTACGGTGTCCCGGGTTTCCCTCGTGTGCAGGCATGGTTCTTCGTAACACGTGATGATCTAGGTCGGCCAGAGGGCAGATCGCGACAGTGGGAGCCGTACCCCTGAGTCCGGCGGGATCACTGCCCGCCCGGCACCCGCTGTTGCCGCAGCAGCGCCACCCTCCGGTACAGCTCGACCGCCTCCGCTGCCCGCCCGAGCTGTTGCAGGCAGTGGGCCTCGTCGTTGCGGCTGGCGAGGGTGTCGGGGTGGTCGGCGCCGAGGACGCGTTCGCGGGCGTCGGCCACTCTGCGGTACTCGGTGAGCGCGTCCGGCCAGCGGCCCAGCCAGCCGAGGCTCACCGCGACCTCGCGCCGGCTGACCAGGGTGTCGGGGTGGTCGTGGCTCAGCACGCGCTCCCGGATCGCGCACACGTCACGGGACTCGGCGAGCGCCTCCTCCCAGCGGCCGAGGCGGCCGAGGTTGACCCCGAGGCCGTGACGGGCGCGCAGGGTCTCGGGGTGGGCGGGGCCGTGGACGCGGGTGCGATCGTCGATCAGGTCGCGGTAGAGCCTGAGCGCCTCAGCGCTGCGCCCGAGACGGCCGAGGCTGATACCGACCTCGTAGCGGGCGGCGAGGGTGTCGGGATGATCGGGGCCGAGGGCCTGGGCTCGGGCCTCGGCGACCTCGCCGTAGGTCTGCAGGGCCTCCGCCCAGCGGCCCAACTGGCCCAGTGCGTACGCGACTTCGTAGCGGGTGACCAGGGTGTCGGGGTGGTGCGGGCCGAGGATGCGGGCGCGGGCGGCGGCGACCTCGTCGGCCATGCGGTACGAGTCCTCCAGCCGGCCGAGCCGACTGAGGTTGAAGGCGAGGTTGTGACGGCAGCGCAGGGTGTCGGGATGGTCGGGGCCCATGGCGCGCTCGCGGGCGATGAGCACCGATGTGTAGACCTGGTGGGCGTCGAAGTGGCGGCCCAACTGGCCGAGAACGTAGGCCATTTCCTGCCTGGCGGCGAGCGTGTCGGGGTGGTCCGGACCGAGGGCGAGGCTGCGGGCACGGGCGACGTGCTTGTACTCGCGCAGCGCGTCGGCGGCGCGGCCGGTGCGGCTCAGGGTGAAGGCGACCTCGTAGCGGCTGGCCAGGGTGTCGGGGTGGTCGGGGCCCAGAAGGTGCTCGCGCTCGGCCGCCACGGCCCGGTGCACCTCGCCCGCCTCGGTCCAGCGGCCCAGCCGGCCGAGGCTCAGCCCGGCGTTGTGCCGTCCGGCCAGCGCGGTCAGCGTCGCCGCGGACGGGGCGGGCGGCTGATCGGGTACGGCGGTCTCGTCGGGCCGGCCCGTGGCCGGACGGGGGATCCACTCGCCGGTGAGGCCGGCCGCGGCGTCGGGGGGTGTGGTGCGCAGTCCGGCGCCGGTGGCCTTGTGGCCGGTGGTCATGCCACGGGTCCAGGAGGGCAGGCGGGTCTCGCGGGCCACGGGTTCCGGGGGCCGCAGGGCCGGTTGCGGGGTCACCACGGTCGGTACGTACGCCGGGGTCGTACGGCCCGCGCTGATCCGGCGGCCCAACTCTCCTCCGTCGTGCGGGCGTTCCTCGGGGCGCTTGGCCAACAGGGAGAGGATGACCTGCTCGAAGTACTCCGGCAGCTCGGCACGGTGGCTGCGCGGCGGCCGGGGCGGGGTGTCGCGGTGCCCGACGAGGATCGCCCAGGGGTCGTCCAGGTCGAACGGGGGCACCCCGGTCGCGATCTCGTACAGCACGCACCCCAGCGAGTACAGGTCGCTGCGCTGGTCCACCTCCTCCCCGCCGATCTGCTCCGGTGACATGTAGTGCGGGGTGCCCATCGCGATCCCGGTGCCGGTCAGCCGGGAGGTGAAGCCGATGTCGTGGGCGAGACGCGCTATGCCGAAGTCGCAGATCTTCACCGTGCCGTCGGCGAGCCGCATGATGTTCGCCGGTTTCAGATCCCGGTGCACGATGCCCTGCCGGTGGGTGTAGGCGAGGGCGGCGGCGACCTGGTCGGCGATGTCGACGACATCCGGGACGGGCAGCGGATGATGCTTGTTGTCCTCCAGCAGCTGGCTGAGGTTGCGGCCCTCCAGCAGCTCCATGACCAGGAACAGCACGCCGTCGGACTCGCCGAAGTCGTGGACGACGGTCACCCCGCGGTGCTGCAGGGCCGCCGCCACCCGGGCCTCGCGGCGAAACCGCTCACGCAGGACACGGGTGAAGGAGTGGTCGTGATGGGGTCCCAGCGGCTTGAGGCACTTCACGGCGACCTGCCGGCCCAGCGACTCGTCGCGCGCACGCCACACCTCGCCCATACCGCCGCGCCCGATCGGATCGAGCAGCCGGTACCGGCCCTGGATCAGCCTGCTGTCCCCCATCTCCCGCGCTCGCCCCCCGTTGTGGTCCGCCCCACCCTCCCTCGGCTCGTCCAGTATGGCGAGCTATCGTCCGAGTTTGTACGGTGCCGGGCGCGAGCCGGGACCGAGTCGTGCCATGGCGCGCAGGATGTGTTTGGGCGGGAGTTGCCAGCGCAGACGTGCGGGAATACAGCGCAGCAGGGTGCCCGTGACACGCAACTGACGGGTGACGGTGGCGGGTTTCGGGGCCGGTCTGCCGTACAGCTCGTGGGCGTATGGCGGCAGGGCGGCGTACGCAAGGTGCGCCACGCGCCGCCAGATCACCTCGCGCGCCGGAACGAGAAGGGGGTGCGTCGGCGGGCGGAGCAGGAAGTCGTCCACCTCGCGTGCCTCGGGTCCGCACGCGAGCTCGGGGCGCACCTTCTCGAAGTACGCCGCCATCTCGGCCCGGTTCGCCGGTACGGCGTCGGGGTCGAGGCCCACCAGACGGGATCCGAGGCGCTGTTCGTCGATGTAGCGGTCAGCCTGCTCGTCGGTGAGGCGGATGCCGGAGCGGCGCGCGACCTGCAGATAGGAGTCGATCGCGGCGCAGTGCACCCACAGCAGCAGTCCGGGTTCGCCGACGCCGTACCGCTCCCCCGTGTCCGGGTCGGTGGCGCTCAGCATGCTGTGGATCCTCCGCACCCGGGCGCCGGCCTTCTCGGCGGCCTCGGTGGTGCCGTAGGTGATGGTGCCGACGAAGTTCGCGGTGCGCAGCAGACGTCCCCAGGCGTCGCGCCGGAAGTCGGAGTTCTGCGTGACGCCGCGGACGGCTCGGGGGTGCAGGGCCTGGAGGTAGAGCGCACGGACTCCGGCGACCCACATGATCGGGTCGGCGTGCAACTGCCAGGTGACCGACCGCACCGCGGCCCGATCGTCCCCCAGGAAGGCCACGGTCGCCCCTCTCCGCTTCGTATGGACGTACGCCGAACACGGTACGCATCGAGGGCGGCTTGGGAAGACCCCGTTCATCCGCAGCACACGGACTCTGCAGTTGACGCGTAAACAGCTGAATCCGCAATTGAGTCCGCGTTTGCGGTCAGCCAATTCCTGGCTAAAGTAGGCCATATGGGTGAGACAAAATTCTACGTGGCGAAGAAGGGTGACAATCTCAACAAGATTGCCGCCATGCACGGCCTGACACTGGCCCAGGTTCTGGAGTGGAACCCCGAGATCACCAATCCGAACTTGATTCAGATCGGACAGCGTATCCGCGTTTCCGCCCCGGAATCGGTCGTCGGTTTCGAGCCGTTCCCTGGTCCCGGCTTCTTCCAGCCGACCAGGACCAGCCCGATCATCGAGGCCATGGGCTACCGCCTCATCGAGGAAGGCTGCTCGTCATATCCAGGCGGGCCGGACTTCCAGTGGAGCGACGCGGACCGGGCGTCCTACTCCAAGTGGCAGCGCAAGCTGGGTTTCACCGGCAAGGACGCGGACGGTCTGCCCGGGAGGAAGTCCTGGGACAAGCTGCACGTGCCGCACGTCGTGGGCGCGGAGTAGTCCTCGGCCGATCAGCCATCGACATCTTCATCAGCAGAATGGCCCCTTGCCGTTCCTGCCGCGGGCGCAGATCCCGTGACAGGAACGGCGGTGCGACCGGAGGAAGCCCGGGCACCCTGGGGGCCGCCTACGGATTCCAGGACCTTCTGGCCCTGGAGGTCGACCCATCTGGTGAAGAGTTGCTGGGAGTATCCGAAGATGACGGCCCAGGCGATGATCTGCGCCGAGGAGTCCAGCGAGGTGAGCCCGGGCACGAAGCCGCCCCGCATGAGGAGCAGACCCAGTACGGCCGTAAGCGCACCTGCGGGAATCTTGAGAGCCGCCAGGGCGATCGGCACGGGAAAGGGCGTCGACGTACCCCTGATTTTCCGCAGTGTGGTCGCCGCCGCCACGCCGGCGGCGACGAGGCCGACGAATTCCACGACGAGATAGTCGCCCCATGCCGAAACGGCGGCGAAGTTCTGGTCGAGTTCGGTGGATTGGAAGGAATCCTGACTTCCCGTGGGGCAGACGACCACATAGTCGACCTTCGAATCCGTGGCGGGCGCGTCGTTCGGCCGTGAGGGGTTGAAGCACAGGGGAACGGATTCGGGGAAGAGGGAGGTGAGTACGGCCACCGCTACAGCCAGAAAGAAGAGGAAGACGGCCACCCTCCAGACGATGCGTACGAAACTGCTCGCGCGGAGCTTCTCACGCAGTGCGACGGTGTGGGCCACATCGACGGCCTCGAGGACGATGAGCAGTTCCGTCTCGTCGATGAGCCGTCGCCGCGCGGTCTTCTCCATCACGACTTCCGTGGCGACCCTGCGCGGGTCGTCGCGGGTCAGGTGTTCTCTGACCACCGCGAGCATTCCGGGGAGATAGGGCGCCACTTCGGCCGGGGACGAGAGAAACGACTTCAGCCAGAGCAGACGTGCCGTGTTCAGGTGGACCTGCGCCGCCGTCACATGAGAGCCCATGGGCGCCCGGTGATGGTGGTCGAAGTTCAGGATGCGCTCCGCGCAGTGCAGTTCCTCCTCCGCCGCGGCCAGCAACGCCAGACCGTCCGGAGTGCCGGAACTCTCCACCGCCCGTTTGCGTTCGTTGAGCATCGCCCGGAGTTTCCGGACCGTGGCGCGGGCGTCCTCGCCTTGTTCCCAGGACCGTCGCTCGCGGTACCACTCGGGGTAGCGCCCCGGAATCAAGCCTCGCATCCACTGGCCAAGTCCCATGCGCCCATCGTCGGTATCCGGCCGTGTGCCGCCGGTGATTGCCCCGAACGAGGGTGCGCCGCCGGGCCTCAGGCGTCCGTGACCGCCGGAGCGTTGAGCGCGAGTGCCAGCAACGCGGCCGAGACCTCCCGGATGACCTCTTCGGCTTCGCTGAACTCGGGTTGGAAGGTGTCACCACATTCGATGGTGTAGCCGAACACCTTGGCGTCGGCCGGGTCGGTGAGGTGCCGGCTGTAGGCGTAGTCGTCACTCGTGCCCGAGGTGGGATACAGCCCGTACGCCGGCTCGACCCCGTAGTCGACCCCGCGCACCGCACGAACCGCGTCGTTCATCCGTTCCGCCAGTTCGACGGCGATCTTCAGGTCCGGTTCGGCGATGAACTCGCCGATGCCGTCGTCGGGTCGCCCGCGTATGGGGTCGAGGTCGGAGTTGAGGAAGTTGTCGCTGGGGCTGGTGGACTGGTTCTGGTCGGAGCCCCAGTTGTGCAGGATCACCGGAACCGCGCTGTGGACGTCGACCATCCACCGGATCCGCGGGTGGCTGTCGAGTGCCCAGACCACGTTCCGGGTCTCGGGCTCCGAGGCGGCGGCCGGTCCGCGGTAAACCTGCGGATCGCACGGCTTGTCCGATGTGTGAACATCCGCGTCCGGGGCGAACTTTGCCTTGTGGTCCCACACGAAGTCGAAGTTCCGGTTCAGATCGACTCCCACGCATGAGGGGCCCGTGGAACCGGCAGGTGCCGACCGGCGGTTCTTCCGCCACATCGCGGAGGTGGTCTGGCTGAAGGCCCGGCCATCGGGGTTGACGCAGGGGAAGAAGAACAGACTGACTTCCTCCAGCACCCGCGTGACCTGCGCCGCCGTGAACGTCGAGGACCCGTAACCGAGCCCGGTGACGGCGTCATGGGCCTCCAGCAGGTCGGCTGCCAGCGAGATCAACGCGTCGGGCGGCACCCACTCGCGCGCGTGCATCCCACCCAGCAGCAGGATGGCGGGCACTTCGTCGGACTGCCGCGTGCCGACCCGCAGCAGCCTCGTCGTCCGGCCTTCGTGCGTGGGGTGCGGCAGGTCGATGACCTCGGTCGCCCCGGGGTAGGCGCCGTGCAGACTGGTGATCGCCGATTCGATCTCGGCCACGTTGAGATACACGGTCACTCCTTACGGCCGAGCCCGTGCGGAACGGCGTCCCGGTCGGCGAAGCGGTCTCCCGCGCCGACCTCTTCCTTTCGGGCGCGCCAGTTGTCCGTGACGTTCTCGATCGTCGTGATGTCCACCAGCGGTGCCGATCTGGCCGCCCTGGCACGGTCGAGCTGGTCCTGGCGGAAGTAGAGGTCGAGTCCGACACCCGCCCGGCTGCCGCGCGCGACGGCGCGGCAGCCGACGTCGGGCCGTGTCTCACGGACGAACTCCCTGAGCGCCTCGGCGTTCTCGGCGACGACATGGCAGCGGAAGACCGCGGGTTCCTCGCTCATCGCCTAGATCCCGTCGGCGAGCTCGACGGCCTGGGCGGCGTTCACCCGGCCGAAGCCGTAGTCGTCGTTGTGACCGGCCGCGTCGTACTGGACCTGCGGGCCGCCGATCCGGTCGGCCGACCGGTGCATCACCTCACGTAGTTGATCCCGCGTGAGCTGGGGGTTCACCGACAGTGCGAGTGCCGCGCACCCGGCCGCGCAGGGAGCGGCGAAGCTGGTGCCGGTGCTGGTTCCGTAGCCACCGCCGGACGTGGTGCTGAGGACGTCGACGCCGGGGGCGATCAGTTCCACCTCCGGGCCGCGTGCCGCGTTGTCCTCCCGGTCCTTGTTGGTCGAGCGCACCACGGCGATCACGTCCGCGTGGGAGACCACTTCGTCCTTGGCGATGTCGACGTTCCTGCCGTTGCTCGCCGCCCAGAAGATCGGCAGCCCCTTGCCCTGCCGTCCGTGCGAGGCGGCGAACTCGAGGGCGAGCTCCAGAGTGCTGGACAGGTCCCAGTCCGCACCGTTCGGGCCCAGGCTGCTGACGAGAATGTCCGCCCCGCCACCGGGACCGATCCCGGGAACCTCCGTCGACGGGTCGGCCGCGTACGCCACCGCCCGACCGAGGCTGGTCTGCGTTCCGATCTGGTCCGGCAGACAGGCCAGCAGCATCAGGCCGCACTCGGGGGCCGCACCCGTACCTCCCGCCCCGTTGTCGTGCCGGGCCCCGACCATGCCGGCACAGAACGTGCCGTGATCGCTGTCCGGCATCCCCGAGGTGCCTTGGACGAAGGCCGGGCGCTGCGCGCCCTCGGCGAAGAAGCCCGACAGCGGGTCCAGCCCGGCGGCGAGGTCCGGGTGCTGCGCGTCGAAGCCGTTGTCGATGACGGCGACCCGGATCCCCGCCCCGAAGGTTCGGTCCCAGGCCGTCTCGATGTGCACATCGGCGTCGGGAGTACCGCCGTCGACACCGGGGTTCCTCCATTGCCACTGCTCCCCGTAGCGGGCCCCGGTGGGCCTGAAGCGGGCGGGGACGTGCTCGATGAACGCCGGTTCGGCGAACACGAAGCGGTCGTTGCCGTGCAGTTCGACGGAGGCCGCGAGGGCGTCCTGCGACGCCGGGGCGCGCACCTCGTACAAATTCCTCGCGAAGCCCAGCCTGCCGACAACCGTCAGGCCCGCTGCCTCGAGCTCGCGTTCGGCCTCCTCCTCGGAGAGTTCCGGCTCCAGTCGGACGGTCAACGCGTCGGTCGCGATACCGATCCTGCCGTTGGGCCGCCGGATCACCTTGCCGCTTGTCTCCGCGCCGGGAATCGCCCCGCCCGCGGTGAACACCTCGCGCGTCCGCTGGTTCGGCCTGACGAACACCCAGCTCGCGCGCGCGAACGCGTCGGTGGTCTCGTCGTCGACGCCGGCCTCGCGGATCTCCCCGCGGGCGCTGCTCCCCAGTTCCGCGGCTCTCTCGGCGGCGGCGCTCGCACGGATTTCCGTGCCCATCTTGACCGCGACGACGTCGTCGAGTTCTTCAGCCTCGACGAGATGACCACGCTGGTAGTACTGACGTGACATTGCACTCGCCTCTTCAGGTCGGCGCGTGAGCCCCCGCCGGTGACGTCACGGCGCCGGACTCGCGGCCTTGTAAAACCCCCTCTCCGCCAGTCTCCTCGCACCCTCAACGCTCGGCAAACGCACGATTCCCCCGCAGCGGGGCCTCAGTTGCCCGTTCAGTTTTTGCCGGGTCAACCAACTCGCTATCGCCGTACCCTCGGCATCCCCAGCCCGATCCACGAGATGATCTCCCGCTGGATCTCGTTGTTGCCGCCGCCGAAGGTGAAGATGACGGCCGAGCGGTAGCCGCGCTCCAGTTCGCCGTGCAGCACCGCGCCCGCCGAACCCTCCTTCAGCGCCCCGGGCGCCGCGACGATCTCCATCAGCCACGCGTAGGCGTCGCGGCGCGCTTCGGAGCCGTAGACCTTGACGGCGGACGCGTCCTGCGGGGTGAGCGTGCCTTCCTGAACGGCGCTGACCATCCGCCAGTTGAGGAGCTTGAGGGCGTCGAGCCTGGTGTGGGTCTGGGCCAGGCGGCGGCGTACCCAGGGGAGGTCGATCACCCGGCGGCCGTCGGCGAGTTTGGTCTCCATGGCCCAGCGCTGGACGTCGTGCAGGGCGCGGATGGCCATGGTGCCGTGGGCGGCGAGGGTGACGCGCTCGTGGTTGAGCTGGTTGGTGATCAGGCGCCAGCCCTGGTTCTCCGCGCCGACGCGGCGGGAGACGGGCACGCGGATGTTCTCGTAGTAGCTGGCCGTGGTGTCGTGCGAGGCGAGGGTGTTGATGACGGTGCACGAGTAGCCGGGATCGGTGGTCGGGACGAGGAGCATCGTGATGCCCTTGTGCGGCGGGGCGCCGGGGTCGGTGCGGACGGCGAGCCAGACCCAGTCGGCCGTGTCGCCGTTGGTCGTCCAGATCTTCTGGCCGTTGACGACGTAGTCGTCGCCGTCCCGCACCGCGCGCGTCTTCAGGGACGCCAGGTCGGTGCCCGCCTCGGGCTCGCTGTAGCCGATGGCGAAGTCGATCTCGCCGGAGAGGATCCGCGGCAGGAAGTACGCCTTCTGCTCGTCGGTGCCGTACCGCATGATCGTCGGGCCGACGGTGTTGAGTGCCATCAGCGGCAGCGGTACGCCGGCCTGCGCGGCCTCGTCGAAGAAGATGAACTGTTCCATCGTGGTCAGGCCGCGTCCGCCGTACTCCTTGGGCCAGCCCACGCCCAGCCAGCCGGCCGCGCCGAGCCGCCGGATGGTCTTGCGGTAGTGGCGTTTCTGGGCTGCCGGGTCGGTGAAGCGGGTCTGGGTGAGGTCCGGCACCAGTTCGGCGAAGTAGTCGCGCAGTTCGCTGCGCAGCCGCTGCTGCTCGGGCGTGTATTCGAGGTGCACGGCGCCTCCAGGCTCCCCAAGGGCGGTCCTGACGGCGCACACCGTAGAACGTGTTTCAGAAATTGGGAATGGCGAGGACGCCTCAGTCGAGGGTGCTCATGAACTCCGTGCAGGCCCGCGCGCAGTCGCGGCACGCCTGGGCGGTCTCCTCGGCGGCCGGCAGACGGTCGAACGCGTGCGCGCTCTCCAGGCACACCGTCCGGGCCCACTCCAGCTGGAGCCGCAAAGCGGCCTCGTCCAGTTGGTTCTGCTCGGCCAGCACTCGGCAGGTCGCGTCACACACCTCGGCGCACAGGATGCCCTTGCGTCGCAGAAGTTCCTGGTCCTCGGGCCCGTCGGGATCGACCAGGCTCGCACGCAGGGCACAGGCCCGGGCGCACTCGGTACAAGCCTGGGCGCACGTGAAGCGGTCCTCCAGAAACTGGACCGGCTGCTGCTGGGACGTCGTCTGTGTCACATCGCTCGGGTAGCCGGTCCGATGGGCCCCAAACCCGGTGCTCGCAAGGGTTCCGGCCGGCCCTCGTGCTCCGTGCGGGTGACCCTGGCGGCGCGGTCGGACCGATCGGGTTCATACGGGATGCCACGGGTACTCGCGGGGCCATGAACATCGCACGGACGAACATCGCCGCGGAAGGCGCGCTCGGCATCGGACTGATCGTCGCCGGTCTGGTCGTCGTGGGACTGCTCATCGGCGCCTTCGTCGTGGGCGCCCGGATCAGGCGCCGGGAACCGTCTCCGCCGCGCCCCGAGGAGCAACCCCGGGTGCCCGAGGGCGGCCCGGTCCATGAGGTCCGGGAGCACCGGGAGCCGGACGAGGTGCCCAGGAGCGACCGCCGGCTGACCCCGCACGAGATGCCCGCCCACGGCAACATGCCCTCCCGGCGCAGTGCGTCGCAGCGACGGCCCCGCTGGGACGACGGCGGAAGCGGATCGTTCGGCGGCGGCGGACAGGGCTGACCGCGGCTCCGCGTTGCCGCCGTCCACCTCCCGGGCCGACCGGCGCCCGTGCGCCTCAACCGCCGCCGGCGAACCTCCGCGCGAGGTCCCGGTGATGCTGCGCCGCCTCGCCCGCCTCGCCGCCGGTGACGACGGAGCCCGGCATCGTCCCCAGCCGTTCGATCTGCTCGGCGAGGCGAAGATGCTCGGTACGGGCATGCTCCCGGCAGGCGAGGCAGGTGACGCTCTCGGGCCTCGGTGAGGTCATCGCGTACGGCACCGCGAGGAGCAGCCGGTGACGACCGTCGCGGGGAGGTCACCGGCCAGGCCGAAGGTACCGGCCAGGAGGTTGCGTACCCGGGCGTCGTAGCGGGTCACACCCCGCTCGACGTGGATGTGTGGATCTGCACCGGCCATGAGGTCATCCTGCCTGCCCGCCCGCCGCCCACGCGAGGGCCGTGCGCCGGCGTCCGGGGTGCGCCGCCCGCCGTCGGTCAGTACCGTGCAGTTCCGGGGTCCGAGTTCGGCTGTGGGGAGGCGGCATGGCCGGCGACAAGGCGGCGAAGCTGCGCCGCAAGACGTACGAGAAGGAACTGCTGCGCCTGCAGACGGAGTTGGTGAAGCTCCAGGAGTGGGTGCGGGCGGAGGGCGCCCGGCTGGTCGTGGTCTTCGAGGGCCGGGACGCGGCGGGCAAGGGCGGCACCATCAAGCGGGTCACGGAGCATCTCAACCCACGGGTGGCACGGATCGCGGCCCTGCCCAAGCCGACGGAGCGCGAGCGCACCCAGTGGTACTTCCAGCGGTACATCGGGCATCTCCCGGCCGCCGGGGAGATCGTGCTGTTCGACCGCAGCTGGTACAACCGGGCCGGCGTCGAGCACGTCATGGGCTTTTGCACCCGGGCCGAGTACCAGCTCTTCCTGCGGCAGTGCCCGCTGTTCGAGCGGATGCTGACGGAGGCCGGGATCCTGCTGCGCAAGTACTGGTTCTCGGTGAGCGACGAAGAGCAGCAGGAGCGTTTCCGCCGCCGGCTCGAGGACCCGCTGCGCCGCTGGAAGCTGTCTCCGATGGACCTGGAGTCGATCACCCGCTGGGAGGAGTACTCGCGGGCCAAGGACGAGATGCTGGTGCACACCGACATCACCGAGGCGCCCTGGTACGTGGTGGAGAGCGACGACAAGCGCCGCGCCCGGCTGAACATGATCGCCCACCTGCTGGCCTCCGTCCCCTACCAGGACGTGCTCCCGCCGGTCCTGGACCTGCCCGAGCGGCCGGAGCCGACCGGCTACCGGCGACCGCCGCGCAACCTTCAGAACTACGTACCGGACCACGCGGCCGATCTCTGAGCCTCACTCGTGGCCGGGCCGGACGACGGCGACCGGGCACTGGGCGTGGTGCAGCACCGCCTGGCTGACCGAGCCCAGCAGCAACCCGGCGAACCCGCCCCGTCCGCGCGCCCCGACCACCACGAGCCCCGCGTCCGCACTGGCCTCGATCAGGGAGTGCCGGACCCGGTCGCGCACCAGCCTGCGGTCCACCGCGACATCGGGATAGCGGTCGCGCAGCCCGCCCAGCGCCTCGGCGAGCACGCGCTCCTCCTCGTCGTGCAGCCGGCCCTCGTCGTACGTCACGAACGGCGGGTCGGCGGGAGACTCGTAGGCGCGTTCGGTCCGGATGCTCCAGGCGTGCAGGGCCACCAGGCCGACGCCGTGCAGGGAGGCGTGGGCGAAGGCGAACTCGACCGCTCCGCGGGCCGCGGGCGAGCCGTCCACGGCCAGCAGGACGGGCCCGGCGGGGTTGGGCCGGCGCCGCACCACCAGCACCGGGCAGGCGGCGTGGGCGGCCAGGTGACCGGCCGTCGAGCCGAGCAGCAGGGCGCCGAACCGGCTCAGGCCCCGGCTGCCGACCACGGCCAGGGACGCGGTGCGCGATTCGATCTCCAGGACCGTCACCGGCTCCCCGACGACGACCTCGCGCGTGATCTCGACGCCGGGTCCCGTGTCATGGGCGCGGCGCTCCGCCTTGGTGAGTGTGCCGTCGATGAGTTCGTGCATCCCGGCGTCGCTCGGCTCCCAGGGCCGCCCGCCGGGCGGTATGTGCGCGACCGGCCGGCCGAAGGCGTGCACCAGCCGCAGCCCCACGCCCCGCAGCCGGGCCTCGTGCGCCGCGACCTCCACGGCCGCCATGCTCGACGGCGAACCGTCCACCCCTACGACCACCGGGCCCCTCATCGCTTCCCCTTTCCGGGCAGGATCCGCGAGCGCCTGCGATCTCTCCGCGGCTGCCCCGGGCGCGGACCGCGGAGCGCTGTTCTCTCAGCCTCCACCCGCCGGCCGCATCACGCACCGGGCCGGTGTCAGTCGGGCAGGACCAGTCGCCCCTGCTCCCCCGGCTGGAGGAAGACCTCGCGCTCCGGGAGCCGTACGTCGATCGGTGAGGCGTCGGAGGAGGGGACCTCGATCTCCAGCAGTCCCCGCTCCAGGCGCAGCCGTACGCCCCAGTTGCCCTGGTAGCGCAGGGAGAACCCGTAGGTGGACAGCTCGGGCAGCGGCACGGGGTCGAGCCACAGCGCGCCGTCCCGGGTCTCCAGGCCGGTCAGTCCGCGCTGGACGAGGTCGAGGGTGCCGGCCATGGCGCCGAGGTGGATGCCTTCGCCGGTGGTGCCGCCCTGCACGTCGGCGATGTCGCCCTGAAGGGCCTCCTGGACGAACTTCCACGCCTCGGTGCGCCGGCACCGGGCCAGCACCCATCCGTGCACCAGGCCGCTGAGGGTGGAGCCGTGACTGGTGCGGTGCATGTAGTGGTCGACGGTGCGCCGCCACATGTCCTCGTCGAGCCGGTAGCCCAACCTGCGGAACAGGTCCCGCAGCTCGGCCGGCGCGAAGAGGTAGCCGAGCATCAGGACATCGGCCTGTTTGGAGGCCTGGTAGCGGTTGACGGTGTCGCCCTCCGCCTCCAGGATCCGGTCGAGCCGCCGGATGTCGCCGTATCGCTCGCGGTATCCGTTCCAGTCGAGTTCGGTGAGGTCGCCGTAGCCCGCGAACTGGCTGATGACGTCGCCGTGGAATGGGACGTGCAGAGTGTGTGCGACGTCCTCCCACAGGGTGAGTTCGCCGGCGTCCAGGCCGGTGCGTTCGACGAGTTCGCGCCGGCGCGGCTCGGGCAGGGTGTCCAGCAGCTCCAGGGTGCGGGCGAGCACCCAGGCCGCGGTGACGTTGGTGTACGCGTTGTCGTCCAGGCCCGGTGTCTCGGCGTCCGGGTAGGCCTCGTGGTACTCGTCGGGGCCGACGACGCCCTTGATGCGGTATCGGCCCATGCCGCCGTCGTAGACGGCCTTGTCGGCCCAGAAGCGCGCGATCTGCAACAGCATCTCGGCGCCCTTGGTGTGCAGGAACTCCATGTCGCCGCTGGCCTCGCAGTACTGCCACACGTTGTAGGCGATGGCCGATCCCACATGGTGCTGGAGGTGGGAGTGGTCGGGCAGCCAGCGTCCCGAGCGCGGGTTGAGATGGAGCTGCTGGGTCTCCTCACGCCCGTCACTGCCGCTCTGCCAGGGGTACATCGCACCCCGCCGGCCGGCCGCCGCCGCGGTGGTGCGGGCCTGTTCGAGGCGGCGGTGACGGTAGCGGAGCAGGGCCCGGGAGACCTCCGGGAAGTGCAGGTTGAGGTAGGGCAGGACGAACAACTCGTCCCAGAAGACGTGGCCGCGGTACGCCTCGCCGTGCAGTCCCCGGGCGGGCACGCCGACGTCGAGTTCGGCGGTGTGCGGGGAGAGGGTCTGCAGGACGTGGAAGAGGTGCAGTCGCAGGATGATGCCCGACTCACCGGGGACGTCGAGCTCGGCGCGGCGCCAGAGCTGGCCCCAGGCGGTGCGATGGGACTCGAGCAGCGCCTCGAAACCCGGGGACCGGCCGACCCGGTCGATGGCGGCGTGCAGCGGGTCGCTGATCGCCGGGTCGCGGGAGGTGTGCAGGGCGATGGTCTTGTCGACGGTGGCGGTACGGCCGGGGGCCAGGTCGAGCGTCATCCGCTGGATGACATACGGCAGTTCGTGGCGGATCTCGGCGGGCACGTCGGCGGTGAGCCGGGCCGCGAGGCCGATCCGGACGTCGGAGGTGCGGGTGCGGCAGCGCAGCCACACGGTGTCCCGGGCGGAGGCGCCGGTGTGGATGTGCGTCAGATGGCGGCCGTCGAGCTCCCGGTAGCGCGGCACACCGGAGTTGGTGACACCGCCGTCCAGGGCGGCCTCCACCTCCAGCGGTCCGGAGTACCCCTCGGCCGTGAACTCGGTGCGCAGGGCGGCCAGATGAGGGTCGGCCATGTGCACGAACCGCTGCTGACGCACCGTCAGCATCCGGCCCTCGCCGAGGTCGTAGCGGGTCCGGCGTTCCAGCAGCCCTGCGGGCAGACGCAGCAACTGGCGGTGTTGGAGCACGGTCGTGTTGTCGGGGTCGATCCAGTGCCCCTCGGGGAGGCGGAAGCGCAGGGGCAGCCAGTTCGGGACATTGACGATGTCCTCGTTCTCCACCCGGCGGCCCGACACATCGGAGGTGAGTCGGTTGTAGATGCCGGCCACATAGGTCCCCGGATAGTGGATGTCGTCGGCGGCACACTCCGGGAGCACGCCCCGGGTGGCGAAGTAACCGTTGCCGAGGGTGCACAGCGACTCGCGGAGGCGTTCGTCGGCGGGCGTATAGCCCTCGTACTCCCAGGTCCAGCCCACCGCCTCGGCCTCCGGGCTCGGCTCGTCCGTCACTTCGGCTCTCCTCCCGCGCAGAGTTCTCCGAGGTCGCGTACGACGATGTCGGCGCCGTGCCGCAGCAGGCGCGCCCCCGTGTCCGCGCCGACGGCCCGGTCCACGCCGACCACCAGGGCGAATCCGCCGCGCCGCCCGGCCTCCACGCCCGCCAGGGCGTCCTCGACGACGGCCGCCCGGTCGGCGGACACGCCCAGCCGGCTCACCGCCTCCAGGAAGAGGTCGGGTTCGGGCTTGCCCGCGAGACCCAGCCGGGCCGCCTCGCCGCCGTCCACCAGGGCGTCGAACAGATCGAGCACCCCGGCCCTGCTCAGCAGCTCGCCGGCGTGCCGGGAGGCGGAGGCCGCCGCACGGGGCACTCCCGCCGCGCGCAGCGCCTTCACCAGCCGTACGGTCCCCGGGTAGGCGTCGACGCCGCGCTCGCGCAGCCGCTCGGTGAAGAGGCGTTCCTTGTCCTGGGCCACGGCCCGTACCGTCTCGGGCGCCGCCTCGATGCCGCGCGCGGCGAGGAAGGCCGCGGCCCCGTCGAGACGGGACTTGCCGTCCACGTGCCGGAGATAGTCGTCCCGCACGTCGAAGGGGCCGCGCCGGTCGGGGTCGTCGGGCGGGTGCGCGCGCAGGAAGTCGTCGAAGGCGACCTTCCAGGCGGCGGCGTGCACCTTGGCCGAGTCGGTGATGACTCCGTCGGTGTCGAAGACGACGGCACGCACGTCGCGCAGGATGTCGGCGAGGGGGGCGTCGGACCGGTCGGGGTCGAGGGGCCGGTGCATGGTCACACCCGCCGCGCACGGCGGACGGCGATCGGGCGGGGCACGGCGATCGGGCGCCGCTCGGCGCGCGACCGCGCGTCTGCGGCATCCGGGGGACGCCGGGCCGGGACGGCACCAGGGAACGCGAGGCCCACGGCCTGCTCACCTCCACTCGACGGTTCTCCCGCGCCCGGGCGGGATCCGCTCATGGGTACCCGTCAAGCCTGCCTTGTCACCTCGCCGCCGCCCCTGAAGTGCCGAACGGCTCTGGCGTACCCGCCGCGGGCGTGGTGTGCTGGAGGTGACGGGAAGGACCCACACAGGCGCGGGGAAGCGGCTCGCAGCCGTGCACCGCGCAATCAGGATCCGCGAGAAGTGGATGGGGCCCTTCCCGCCCCGTGTGCGGGCCCGGCATTCCCGGACCGGCCTCAGTCCCCCCGGTACAGCGCCGTGAGCAGTTCGATCACCGCCTGTGCGGCGGGCGGCGGGTCTTCGCGCCACCAGGCCAGCCGTACGGCGATGGGTTCGGCGTCGCGCAGCGGCCGGTAGACGACTCCGGGGCGCGGGTACTGGTTGGCGGTGGCCTCGGCCGTCACGCCGACGCAACGGCCCGTCGAGATCACCGTGAGCCAGTCGTCGACGTCGTGTGTCTCCTCGGTCGCCGGGCGCGAGTCGGGCGGCCACAGGTCGGTGGTCGTGGTGCCGGTGCGGCGGTCGACGAGGAGGGTACGTCCGCTGAGGTCGGCGAGTCGGACCGAGCGGCGCCGGGCCAGCGGGTCGTCGGCGGCCACTGCGCACAGGCGCCGCTCCAGTCCCACGATGGCGGAGTCGAACCGCCGGTCGTCCACCGGCCGCCGCACGACGGACAGGTCGCAGGCGCCCTCGGCGAGCCCCGCGGTGGAGGAGTTGACGCGGACGAGCTGAAGGTCGGTCCCGGGGTGGGCGGCGGCCCAGCGGCGCTGGAAGGCCGGGGTGTGCCGGCCGAGCGCCGCCCAGGCGTAGCCCATCCGCAGCCGGGCGTGCCCCGAGGCCGCTTCCCGGACCAGTTCGTCCACCTCGCCGAGCACCCGCCGCGCGTGGGCCAGGACACGCAGCCCGGTCCCGGTCGGGGACACCTCGCGGGAGGTCCGCCGCAGCAGCCGGGCGCCCAGCGCACGTTCCAGCGAGGCCAGCGAGCGGGAAACGGCCGCCTGGGAGACACCGAGGGCTATGGCGGCGTCGGTGAAGGTGCCCTCGTCGACGATCGCGACGAGGCAGCGCAACTGTCTCAGCTCCACATCCATGACTGAAGCGTATAGATCATCTCGCGCACGCATTTTGCGCAAGGATCGACAGGACACACGATCGCCGCATGCGCACCCGAACCGCACCCGCGACCGCGCCCTCCTCCGCCGTCGAGCCGGCCGCTCCCGAGCACACCGGCGGACGCCTCGCCGGCGTGGCCACGATGATCGGCAGCGGCCTGTCCAACCAGACCGGTGCCGCGATCGGCTCCCTCGCCTTTCCCGTCCTCGGCCCCGTCGGTGTGGTCGCCGTGCGCCAGTACGTCGCCGCGCTGGTGCTGTTCGCCGTCGGCAGGCCGCGGCTGCGTGCGTTCACCTGGCGTCAGTGGTGGCCGGTGATCCTGCTGGCACTGGTGTTCGGCACCATGAACCTCTCCCTGTACTCGGCGATCGAGCGCGTAGGGCTGGGTCTGGCGGTGACCCTGGAGTTCCTCGGCCCGCTCACCATCGCCCTGGCGACCTCGCGCCGCCGGGTGGACGTGTGCTGCGCGGTGATCGCCGCGGCCGGTGTCGTCGTCCTGATGCGCCCGCGGCCCTCGACCGACTACCTCGGGATGGCCCTGGGCCTGCTGGCGGCCGTCTGCTGGGCGTCGTACATCCTGCTCAACCGCACGGTCGGCCGGCGTGTCCCCGGCGCCCAGGGCGCGGCGGTCGCGGCCGGCATCTCGGCGGTGATGTTCCTGCCGGTCGGCATCGCCGTCGCCGTACGGCACCCGCCCACGGTCGGCGCCGTCGCCTGCGCGGTCACCGCCGGTGTCCTGTCCTCGGCCGTGCCGTACCTCGCGGACCTGTTCACCCTGCGCCACGTCCCGCCCCGCGCCTTCGGCCTGTTCATGAGCGTCAATCCGGTCCTCGCGGCCGTGGTCGGCTGGATCGGCCTCGGTCAGGGCCTGGGCGGACCGGAGTGGGCGGGCATCGGCGCCATCGTCGCCGCCAACTCATTGAGCATCCTGACGTCGCGGGGCTGACGTCCTCGGCCGTCGGCGCCAGGATTCCCGGGCCACGTTCAGCCGACGCTCCGCCCAGGAGTCGCCGGCCCGCGGCGGATCAGGAACAGGGCGACGTCGTCGACGGGCTCGCCCGCGTGGCGGATGAGGCGGTCGGCCATGTCGTCCAGGTCGGCCGGATCGGCGCGGGCGACGAGTTCGGCGAGCGCGTCCACGGCGACGTCCGGGTCGAGGCCGGGGCGCTCGATCAGTCCGTCCGTGTACAGGACGAGAACGGATCCGGGCAGGAACGGGACCTCGACGGCCGGATACTCGGCCGTGCGCTCGACACCGAGGAGCAGTCCCGGAGGGACCCGCAGCACCTCGGTACTGCCGTCCGGGTGCCGCAGCACGGCAGGCGGATGCCCCGCGCCCGCCAGACAGGCCATCCCGCGCGCGAGGTCGAGACGTGCGTAGAGGCAGCTGGCGAACCTGCCCGAGTCGAGGTCGTCCAGCAGCCGGTTCGTCGTGCCTAGGACGTCGCCCGGCGCGGCGCCGGCGGCCGCGTGCCCGTGGACGGCCGCGCGTACCTGTCCCATCAGGGCCGCCGCGTCGACGTCATGTCCCTGGACGTCGCCGATCGCGGCCGCGGCGGTGGTGTCGTCCAGCCGGATCAGGTCGTAGAAGTCGCCGCCGACCTCCAGTCCGTGGCCGGCCGGACGATAGCGGGCGACGGCGCTCAGACCGGCGACCTCGGGCAGCTGCCGGGGAAGCAGCGCGGCCTGGAGCCGATGGGCCACGGCGTACTGGGTGTCGTAGAGCCGGCCGCGTTCGAGGGCCTGGCCCACCAGACCGACGAGCGCGGTGAGCGCGGCGCGCTCGGAGGGCGGGAAGTGCTGCGGACGGTCGTAGGCGAGCACGAGGGAGCCGACGGCATGGCCCGAGGCGACCAGCGGAAGGAACGCCCAGGATGCCTTGTCGTCCAGATGCACGGCGTGCGGGTACGCCCCCTGCAGTTCGTCGAACGTGGCGAAGAAATGCGGGCTACAGGTGTCCAGCACACGCACGGCGGGAGTGTCGGCGGTGAGGGGCAGGTCGTCGAAGTACTGCATCAGGTCCGCGTCGTAACCGCGATGGCAGAGGATCTTCAGACGTCCCTCCCGCGGCGCCATCAGGGCTATCGCCGTGGCGCCCAGGGCGGGCGTGAGCTGATCGGCGGTCTGGTCCGCCACGTCCTGCACGCCGACGGCCTCGGTGAGCGTTCCGGCGAGGTGCATGAGGTGGTAGAGGAGACCGGCCCGGCCAGGTCCGGTGGTGGGTTCGGCCGACCCGGCGGCCGACCGGAGCGGTCCCGGTGAGAGCTCGTCCGCCGGGGCCGCCGGGCTGATGCGGACGCTGATGCCGGACGGGTCCGGGTAGAGCTCGAAGAGCAGGAGGCTGTCCGGCGGGCGCAACGCCCTGAACGCGGTGGGCTGTTCGCTCAGCAGGGCGGCCCGATAGTGCTCCTCGATCTCGGGCACGGCCATCCAGGGCAGCGCTTCCCAGGGCAGGGCTCCGATCAGATCGTCCGCGTCGGCCCCGAGGAGCCGCGCCGCCTCGGGCGTGACGAACGTGATACGTCCGGTCACCTCCAGCGCACAGGCCCCTCCCGGCAGCCGGGCGATGAACGCCGCCAGCTCACCCGCCTCGGCGGGCGGCACCCGGGTGTACGACGGATGCGGCAGGATCCGCGGCTCGTCGTGCGCATGGAAGGCCTCGCTCGTACGGCCCAGCAGGTCGCCGAGCCGACGGCAGCCGGCGTCGAGGGCGGCACGCTCGCCGGCGCTCAGCCGTGGAGGATGGGCGCCCGGCCACAGCAGCGCCAACCCGCCGACGGGCGACCCCTGCGCGCTGAGCGGAGCGGCCGCCAGCGCGAAGGCGTACGGCAGCACGAGCGCCGTACGCGGGTAGCGGCGCGCCATCTCCTCCATGTCGGCGATCCACACCAGCCGGCCTTCGCGTACGGCGTCCGCCACCGGTACCTGGTCGGACAGGGCGACCCGGGTCCACGGCGTGGCCATTTCACGCGGCGCGCCGGTCAGCGCCCGCAGCCACAGAGCGTCACCGGAGGGCGGCAGGACGTAGAGCAGCCCTCTGGCGGCACCGCAGTCCCGGACCACGTCCAGCAGTGCCGCGTCGACGGCTGCGGTCGTGGCGCCGGGCTGCGCTGTTGATCGGGTCAAGCCGTCTCCCGGGAGTGGTCGGATGCTCGACCGCCTCGTACCCATATGAGGGTATTCATCACATTTCAAGTCGTGGCCGAGGCATGCAGCGACGAGCTGATCACGGTGCGTCCTCGCGGACGTGATGCGTGAGCATCCCGTACGCCGGGTAGCGGTCGTCGACAGCGCCGCCAGGCCGAACCGGTGACCGCGCACGTGACCCGCGCCCGGTCAGCGTCGATACTTTCGAGAGCACACGCCGATAACACCGAGCAGCACGGCAGCCGACGCCTGACGAGCCGTCATCAGGTCTGCGTTTGGTCATCTGACCTGCGTAAACACGGGCCAAAGGCTAATCTGTCAGTGTCACCAGGAGGCACCAATGAAGATGCTGATCAACGTTGCCGAGACCGTGGTCGCCGACGCGCTGCGAGGGATGGCCGCCGCCCATCCCGAACTGGTCGTCGATGTGGAGAACCGGGTGATCGTACGGCGGGACGCGCCCGTGTCGGGCAAGGTCGCCCTGATCTCCGGTGGTGGGTCCGGGCACGAGCCGCTGCACGGTGGCTTCGTGGGTCCCGGGATGCTGTCGGCCGCCTGTCCGGGCGAGGTGTTCACGTCGCCGGTGCCCGACCAGATGGTGCGGGCCGCCGCCGCGGTGGACAGCGGGGCGGGCGTGCTGTTCATCGTGAAGAACTACACCGGTGACGTCCTGAACTTCGACATGGCCGCCGAGCTCGCCGAGGACGAGGGCATCCAGGTCGCGAAGGTACTCGTCAACGACGACGTGGCCGTGACCGACAGCCTCTACACGGCGGGGCGGCGCGGCACCGGCGCCACGCTCTTCGTGGAGAAGCTCGCCGGCGCCGCGGCGGACGAGGGGCAGCCGCTGGAGCGGGTGGAGGCGATCGGACGTCAGGTCAACGAGAACTCCCGCAGCTTCGGCGTCGCCCTCAGCGCCTGCACCACGCCCGCCAAGGGCAGCCCCACCTTCGATCTGCCGCCCGGCGAGCTGGAGTTGGGCATCGGCATCCACGGCGAGCCCGGCCGGGAGCGGCGGGCGATGATGACGTCCGGCGAGATCGCCGACTTCTCGGTGGGCGCGATTCTGGACGACATGCCCGCGCGCAATCCCGTCCTCGTCCTGGTCAACGGCATGGGCGCGACACCGCTGTTGGAGCTGTACGGCTTCAACGCCGAGGTCCAGCGGGTGCTCGCCGAGCGCGGTGTGGCCGTCGCCCACACGCTGGTCGGCAACTACGTCACCTCGCTGGACATGGCCGGCGCCTCGGTCACCCTGTGCCAGGTCGACGAGGAGTTGCTGCGGCTGTGGAACGCGCCGGTGAAGACGCCGGGGCTGCGGTGGGGTATGTGATCCGGAGCCGGACGACCGCAACGCACCTGCCACGCAAGGAGATCCAGTGCTCGACGCCGATTTCTTCCGCCGTTGGATGACGGCCACCGCCGCCTCCGTCGAGCGTGAGGCGGAACGGCTCACCGCCCTCGACTCGCCCATCGGGGACGCCGACCACGGCAGCAACCTCCTGCGCGGGTTCACCGCCGTATCCGCGGCGTTGGAGAAGGAGGCCCCGCAGACGCCCGGCGCGGTCCTGATCCTCGCCGGGCGACAGCTCATCTCTACGGTGGGCGGGGCGTCCGGGCCCCTGTACGGCACGCTGCTGCGCCGGACCGGGAAGGCCCTCGGGGACGCTGCTGAGGTCAGCGAGGACGAGTTCGCCCAGGCTCTGCGGGCGGGAGTGGACGCGGTCATGACGCTCGGTGGCGCGGCGCCGGGTGACAAGACCATGATCGACGCGCTGGTGCCGGCCGTGGACGCGCTCGGTGACGGTTTCCTCGCGGCTCGGTCGGCCGCCGACGAGGGCGCGCTGGCGACGACGCCGTTGCAGGCCCGCAAGGGCCGGGCGAGTTATCTCGGGGAGCGCAGTGTCGGGCACCAGGACCCCGGTGCCACGTCGTCGGCGCTGTTGATCGCGGGGCTGGCGGAGGCGAACGGTGAGTGACGACGGCAAGGTCGGCATCGTGCTGGTCTCGCACAGCGCGGAGGTGGCCGCGTCGGTGGCCGAGCTGGCGCGAGGGCTCGCGGGCGGCGGTGCGGACGTACCGGTGGCCCCGGCGGGCGGCACCGAGAGCGGAGGGCTCGGCACCAGTGCCGAACTGATCGCCGCGGCGGCCGCGTCCGTGGACCGTGGTGCCGGGGTCGCCGTCCTCACCGACCTCGGCAGCGCGGTCCTCACGGTGAAGGCCCTGCTCGCCGAGGGCGACGAACTCCCGGACGGCACAAGGCTCGTGGACGCCCCCTTCGTCGAGGGGGCGGTGGCCGCGGTCGTCACGGCGGCGGCGGGAGCCGACCTCGCGGCGGTGGAGGCGGCGGCCGCCGAGGCGTACACCTATCGGAAGGTGTGAGGGAGCGCGCGGTTCGAGGACTGAGGGCCCTAGCTCTGCAAGGCGTCCTTCACGAACACCATGCCGTCGATGTCCCCCAAGCGTGCGGGGTCGAAGGGGGCGTAGCCGAACCACGGCGATACGCGGGGCGCCGGCCGCGTATCGCCGAGGGCGGCGGCCAGTTGCCGGGTGTCGATGACGCAGCGGTCCTCCGGGAGTGCGTACAGAAGTCCTTCGAGGGTGTCCGGCGGCGGTGTGTCCACGCCCCGGTGCCGGATCGTGCCGAGCGCCGTGGCCACGAAGGCGTACTCCTCGCCGAGTCGGGCGCTCACCAGAGCGCCGGCGCTCCACCACTGCACCGGCCCCTGCCACATCTGCATCGTGCTCTCCTCCCGCTGGAGATGGGAGTTCTGGGCGTGGAGGAGTGCCGGGCCCCGTTCGGCCAGGGCGAGGAGGTTGTGGGCCATCATCGAATCCCGCAGCGCGCACAGCCGGGTCATGCGGGCCGGTGAGGTGTCGGCCATCCAGTAGTGGTAGCGCAGCAGGCCGGTGGCAGTGCGCCCGTACAGCCGCGCCCGGTCCCAGTCGTCCCATGAGGTCGTCGCGATCAGGTGCGGCGTCTGGGCGTCGAGCAGCGCCGCCAGATCGTCGGCGAGCAGCCGCAGCCGACAGGCCTCGGCCGACTGTCCCGCGGATCGGGCCGGGTCCATCATCGCGGCGGGATCGGTCCACCGTTCGTCGGCCCCGAGCAGGTGGTCGAGCATCTCCCCGGTGCAGGGGAGCAGGTCCGCGTCCACCCGGGTGGAGAGGTAGCCGTGGAGTGCGGTGAGGGCCTGGCGGGGGCTCGCAGCCGCGGTGATCTCCAGCGGGCCGTCGAAACCGGCGAAGCGCAGCCGATCGGACGCGGGCCGGCTGTCGTTGTAAGCGCGCATCCAGCGCACGAGCTCGCGGTTGGCCGCGTAGGCACCCCAGCCGTGGCTGAATCCGTGCTCCATGGCCTCGTCGAGAGTGCCCCTGCCCGCGGTGACGTAGTCGTCCACGACCAGGCCCATGAGGCAGTCGCTCTCGATCGCGATCGTCCGGTAGCCCTCCTGCTCGACGAGCTCTCGGAACAGCTCGTTGCGCAGTTCGAGCAGCGTGTCCTCGCCGTGAGTCGGTTCGCCCAGGGCCAGCAGCCGGGGGCGGGCCGGGAGCAGCCTCATGACGGCGGCAGCCTCGACGGCATGGGCGGTGTCCTTGATGTCGGTCGCCATACCTTCAACGGTATCGTTGAACCTTCGGTTGAAACTTTCCCGCGATATCGTCCCCCGCATGGGTCGAAACCTTCAAAGCGGCGAACGGCTCAGGCCGGTTGATCTGGCGCGCGGGCACGGTCTGTCCACGCAGGCGATCAGGAACTACGAGGAGGCCGGCATCCTTCCGGCCGCCGGTCGCACACCCCACGGCTACCGCACCTACACCTCACTGCACGCGACGGCCCTGCGCGCGTTCCTCGCCCTGGTGCCGGGCCATGGGCACCAAGGGGCGACGTCGATCATGCGGGCGGTGAACCAGGGCGCGGTGGATGAGGCGCTCCGTCTCATCGACGAGAGCCACGCCGAACTCCTCGACGACCGTCGGACCCTCCAGGCCGTGGAGAGCGCCCTCCGGGACCTGGAGACCCCCACAGCCCCCGAGCCCGGTGTGAAACCCGAGCCGGCCGCGGCGTCCAGGTCCGGGTCCGGGTCCGGCGGCACCTTCATCGGACCGCTGGCAGGGAAGCTCGGAATCCGGCCCGCGACGCTGCGCAAATGGGAGCGCGCCGGGCTGCTACACCCGCGCCGTGACCCGCTGACCGGCTACCGGGTCTACGACGAGGCGGCCGTACGGGACGCCCGGCTGGCACATCAACTCAGGCGCGGCGGCTATCTGTTGGAGCAGATCGCCCCGCTGATCGCCCAGGTGCGGTCGGCCGGCGGACTGGAGCCGCTGGAGGGCGCGCTGCGCGACTGGCAGGGCCGGCTGTCGTCCCGTGGGCGGGCACTGCTGATCGGGGCCGCGGAGCTGGAGGCGTACCTCCGCGAGCGTGCGTGAGGCTTCGTCGGGCCGACAGCCCTCCCGAGGGCATCCACCGGCGCTCCCCTCCTAGCCGACGCCCTCGGCCACGACCGCCAGCGCCGAGCGCAGTGTCGCCGCCAACTCGGTCTGTGCCGTGTCCCGGTCGGGGTGGGTGTCGGCGGTGTGCCACGCATAGTGCTCGACCGCCGCGCGCAGGGCCGCGTTGAAGATCGCCGCCTGGATCGTCGGGCGCAGATCGCCTGCGGGCAGGCCGGCGCGTTCGGCGAGGGCGCCGGCGAACGCCGGTTCGGCCTCGTCGTAGGTCTGGAGCCAGATCGCGCGCAGGCCGGGCTCGGTGCGGGTCAGGCGTACCAGCGCGCCGACGGTCGCCCGGTCGGGGCCGGCGAGGAGGTGGCCCTCGTCCGTGAGTTCCCGGTCGAAGAGTTCCTCGAGGGGCTGCCCGGGACGCCGGCGCCGCAGCCGGTCGGCGATCAGGTCGATGCCGGCCGAGAACAGCGGCCGTACACAGCTCTCCTTGCTCGGGAAGTAGCGCCACACGGTACGCGCGGAGACGCCGACCGCCGCTCCGATCTGCTCACCCGTGGTCGCCGTCACGCCCTGGGTGACGAACAGGTCCACCGCGGCCCGCGCGATCTCCAGCCGGATCTCCGCCTTGCGCTCCTCGGTCAAGGGCGGTCGGCCCGTTGGGCGGCTCGTACCTCCGCGGGCTGCGGTCATGGTGTCCCTTCCGGCCGGCGCTTATCGCTCTTCCGGAATTCTCCCCGACGACTTTATGTCACTCAGAGACATTAAGTCGCTAGGGTGGCCCCGGGCGCGTTCGGCATACCGCCCCTCGGACTCACGGATGGGAGTACCTCATGAGCGGCGGACTGGACGGACGCAGCGTCATCGTCACCGGAGCGGGGTCGGGCATCGGGCGGGCGGCAGCCCTGGCCTTCGCCGAGCAGGGCGCCAGGGTGGTGGTGGCGGACCTCAACGCCGAGGGCGCCCAGGAGGTCGTCAAGGAGATCGAGCAGGCGGGCGGCCGCGCGGTCGCGGTGGTGGGCGACCTGAGCGAGCAGGCCGTCGTCGACCAGGTCGTCGAGACCGCCGTGCAGCGCTTCGGCGGCGTGGACGTCCTGGTCAACAACGCCGGGATAATGGACCGCATGTCGGCGCTGGCGGACGTCTCCGACGCCGAGTGGGAGCGGGTCATCCGGGTCAATCTCACCGCCCCGTTCCTGCTCACCCGGGCGGTGCTGCCGCACATGCTGAAGGCGGGCCGCGGCGCTGTGGTGAACACGGCGTCCGAGGCAGGCCTGCGCGGCAGCGCGGCGGGCGCGGCGTACACGGCGTCGAAGCACGGCGTGGTGGGCCTGACGAAGTCGCTCGCGGTGATGTACCGCAAGCAGGGGATACGGGCGAACGCGATCGCCCCCGGCGGCACTCAGACCGGCATCGTCGTGGACGCGGCGCAGGACGCGCATGGACCGGCGGCGATCGGCCCGCACTTCGTCAACATCGGCAGGCTGGCCCAGCCCGAGGAACAGGCCGCCGCCATCGTGTTCCTCGCCTCCGACGCCGCGAGCAACATCAACGGCGCGATCCTGCCCGTCGACGACGGCTGGTCGGCGGTCTGACGGGCACTCACGCGGCGTGTGCGCGAGGGGCCTCAGGCAACCTCACTCACCGCCGACGAACTTCTTCGCCAGCCGCTCCCCCGCCACCACCGCGGCCGCGGGGTCCTCGATCGGCTTCACCCGCGTGTTCTTGAAGACGATGTAGGTGACGCCGGAGGCGGTGCCGCCGCTGCGCGGATCGGACGGGATGCCGAGGGCCTTGGCGGTGGCGTACGACGCCTCGCCGATGATGCCGCGCGGCCCGACGTCGCCGACGACGGCGTACCGCACCCGGCCCCGGTACACGACGGCCACGACCGAGCCGCCACGAACGCCGTGGGCCCGGTAGTCCCATATTCCGCTCGGGGTGGGCACGACTATGTACGGGAGGCGTTCGGCGCTCAGCGGGCGGCCGTCGGACTGCCGGAAGGCCGTCGCGCCGGAGAAGTGCGGATCGGTACGGCTGTTGCAGCGGCCGGTGACCTGACCGTCGCAGTCGATGTCCATGTCGGCCTTCCAGAACACGACATCATCCGTGCCGCAGACCGGGATCTTCGCGGTCGCGCCGTTGTCGCTTCGGTAGCGCCCCTTGGAGACGGCCGTGCACTTGCTCACCCTCGACAGCAGGTCGGCGGCGCTGACGTCGACCTCGCGGAGCACCTCGGGCCCGTCCGGCACGAAGGGCGGGTCGGGGGGCGGTGAGGTCGGGGCCAGCAGGGCGGCGCCCGCTGCGGCAAGCGTCAGCGACTGGAAACGCACGACAAGGAACCCTCTCGCCGGGGACACTGACAGGCGTTCATCAGGTACTGACGAACACCCGGACCAATCTGCTGGTGTTTCGATCACGCTGCCACCAGAGGGGTCCGTACGGTGCACATCCCGACCGACGCGACATCGGTCCCCGGACTCCGCCAGGGGCCGGGGGTCTGAGTCCGCACCGGACCCGACCCCCCGGCCACCCGCGTCCGGCGCCGGATCAGCGACGACAGCGGCCCGCGCCGGGCGGCACGAACTGCCCATCCCTCAAGGAGAGTTCGGCCGCGAGGAACTTCAGCATACGTAATCCTCCGGGCGGGTCACCAACGACCGGGAAGTCTCCGACTCCTGGCAGGTCACCGGCGACCGCCCTCTTGATGTGATCGCGTCACCCGCGTCATATTGGTCCGGACCATTGCCGCGAGGCCGCCCCCGGGAGGCACAGTCGTGCGACGCGTTCCCGTACTCGTATCCGCCGTCGCCTGTGCGGCGCTCGCCCTGTTGCTCTCCTCGTGCGCATGGGGCGCGACGGACGGGGACGGCGGCGGCCGGCTGCCCGGGGCGCCCACGGGGGTCACCGCCGCCGCGGGCAGCGCGACCAGTGTGCACGTCATGTGGAGCGCGGTCTCGGCCGACGGCGGCGTCCAGGTCTACGAGGTATATCGGGGTTCCACGAAGGTCAAGGAAGTGCCGGGCTCCGCCCACATGGTGGATGTCACCATGCTCAAGCCCGCGACCACGTATGCGTTCACCGTGCGGGCCCGTGACACCGACGGGCGTCTGGGCCCGCCGAGCAAGCAGGTCCGGGCGACGACTCCCAGGGCGGTGGCCGCCGACCGGTCCGCCCCGACGCGCCCCGGCAAGGCGGACGGCCGGGCGGTCGGCAGCCGGGCGGTTGAGCTGTCGTGGTCACCAGCGACGGACGACCGGGACGTGGTGTCGTACGACATCTATCAGGGCGAGGCAAAGATTCACAGTGTGGGCGGGAACCAGACGGCGACGGTGCTCACCGGGCTCCGGCCGGGCACGCGTTACTCCTTCACCGTGCGGGCCCGGGACGCGGCCGACAACCTCTCCCCGGCCACGGCGGCGGTCGGCGTCACCACGCCGGGCAAGGACGACGGGCGTGGCACCGCGCCGACCGGCTTCCGGGCCACGACCCACCGTGCGGACGGGGCCCACTACCTCGACCTGAGCTGGGTGCCGCCGCGCGCCGACGGTGTCGTCACGGAGTACCAGGTCCAGCTCGACGGCCATGCGGCGACCTCGCTGGTGTACGGCGGGAGCGCGCCCCGCGACAAGGCCACGTACAGCTTCTACCTGGGCCCGGAGAGCGGGGTGAGCCACCGGGTGCGGATCCGGGGGCGGCTGCCGGACGGCACCTGGGGCGGCTTCTCGGCGGAGCGGACCGTGACGACCGGCGGCGAGCGGGGCTGACAGCCGGTCCGGGGTCCCCCGGATGCAGCAGCGTGTCACCTGTCCGGGGGACGCCCGCATGCGGGCCGGCCCCGGGGCGCGTTGGCTTCCCCTGAGGCAGCACGGGCGTTCCCGACCCTCGGCGGCGCAACGGACGTACCGCCGACCGTGCCGCCGGAGGGAATCCACATGCGCAACTCATCGCTCTTCCTCCGCTCGGGCCTGACCTTGGCAGCCGCCTCCGCTCTTCCACTCCTCGCAGCCGCGATCCCGGCCGCCGCGCAGTCGGGGATCTCCGTGAGCACCACCGGGTCCACGGTCTCCGTCACGACCCGCGCGTGCACGAACGTCAACGGCAGCTGGGGCACCGCCTCACTGCTCAACAGCCGGCAGGCGAGCTTCGCCCAGGGCCGCCAGGCCTCCCTGTCGGGGACGGCCGCGCTTCAGTCGGCCGCCTGGGCGAACGTGAGTCCCGGCACCTACACCGTCATCGTCGTGTGCTCCAACGGCACTACGGCGGGCACCCAGTCGGTCGTCGTCGCGGGCGCCAGCCCCACGCGCACGATCTCCGCCACGGCCTCGCCGTCGCGCGGTGTCATGGGCGGCATGGGCGGTTCCTCGACGGACTTCGGCACCCTGACGCTGGTGGGCGGCGGTGCGCTGGTGGGTACCGCCGTGGCGGGCACCGTCTGGTACCTGCGCCGCAAGTCGAAGCCGTACCGGGCCTGAGGGCGGGTGGGCAGAGCGGCCGTCGCCGCCGGTCACGGCCCCTGGCTCACGCCGTCTCGTGCCCCGGCAGCTCCGCGAACTCCTCCAGCGCGTGCGTGAGCCACTGGATCCAGAAGGTCTCCAGATCGAGGCCCGCGCGCAGCACCAGGTGTCGCAGCCGGTCCTGCGAGCTGTCCTTGCCGGGCGGGAAGTCGCGCTTCTCGATCTCCTCGTACTCCGTCAACTGCCGTCGGTGCAGTGCGAGATGGCGGCGCAGATCCGCCTCGATGCCCTCGGTGCCCACGACCGCCGCGGCACGCATCCGCAACAGCAGCGTGTCGCGGTGCGGCCGCGGTTCCTGGGACGCGCCGGTCCAGCGGGCCAGTTCGGCGCGGCCCGCGGGCAGGACCTCGTAGCTCTTCTTCTGCCCACGGGCCGGCTGCTCGGACGGCAGGGTCCGGATGAAGCCCTCGGCCTCCAGTTTTCCCAGCTCGCGATAGATCTGCTGATGGGTCGCCGACCAGAAGTACCCGATCGACTTGTCGAAGCGACGGGTCAGCTCCAGCCCCGAGGACGGCTTTTCGAGCAGGGCGGTGAGGATCGCGTGCGGGAGTGACATGGGGTCATCGTAGAGACGCGCTCGCGCGCCCCTACATGCTCGCTGCCAGCTCGGTGCCCTGCTTGATGGCCCGCTTGGCGTCCAGCTCGGCGGCCACGTCGGCGCCGCCGATGAGGTGCGGGGTGCGACCGGCGGCCAGCAGCTCCTCGTACAGCTCGCGCCGCGGCTCCTGTCCGGTGCACAGCACGATGGTGTCCACCGGGAGGACCGTGCTCTCCTCGCCGACCGTGACGTGCAGGCCGGCGTCGTCGATACGGTCGTAGCGCACACCCGGGACCATGGTGACGCCCCGGTGCTTGAGTTCGGTGCGGTGGATCCAGCCGGTGGTCTTGCCGAGGCCCGCGCCGACCTTGCTGGTCTTGCGCTGGAGCAGGTGGACGGTACGCGGCGGGGCGGGCCGCTCGGGGGCGGCGAGACCGCCGGGGGCCGTGTAGTCCATGTCGACGCCCCAGTGGCGGAAGTACGTCTCGGGGTCCTCGCTCGCCTTGTCGCCGCCGTCGGTGAGGAACTCGGCGACGTCGAAGCCGATGCCGCCCGCGCCCAGGATGGCCACGCGCTCGCCGACCGTGGCGCCGCCGCGCAGGACGTCGAGGTAGCCCACGACGCTCGGGTGGTCGACGCCGGGGATGTCGGGGGTGCGCGGGGTGACGCCGGTGGCGATCACCACCTCGTCGTAGTCGGCGAGATCCTCGGCCGACACCCAGGTGTTCAGACGCACCTCGACGCCCTGCCAGTCGAGCTGGTGGCGGAAGTAGCGCAGGGTCTCGTCGAACTCCTGCTTGCCGGGGACCTTGCGCGCGACGTTCAGCTGGCCGCCGACCTCGCTCGCGGCGTCGAACAGCGTGACCCCGTGGCCGCGTTCGGCCGCGCTCACGGCACAGGCCAGTCCGGCCGGTCCGGCGCCGACGACCGCGACACGCTTGCGCAGCCGGGTCGGCGACAGCGTCAGCTCGGTCTCGTGGCAGGCGCGCGGGTTGACCAGGCAGGACGTGATCTTGCCGCTGAAGGTGTGGTCGAGGCAGGCCTGGTTGCAGCCGATGCAGGTGTTGATCGCCTCCGGTTTCCCGGCTGCGGCCTTGGCGACGAAGTCGGGGTCGGCGAGCATCGGGCGGGCCATCGACACCATGTCCGCGCAGCCGTCGGCCAGCAACTCCTCTGCCAGCTCCGGGGTGTTGATGCGGTTGGTGGTGACGAGCGGGACGGACACCTCGCCCATCAGCCGCTTCGTGACCCAGGTGTACGCGCCGCGGGGTACCGAGGTGGCGATGGTCGGGATGCGCGCCTCGTGCCAGCCGATACCGGTGTTGATGATCGTCGCGCCGGCGGCCTCGACGGCCTTCGCGAGGGTGATCACCTCGTCGAGTGTGGAACCACCCGGGACGAGGTCCAGCATGGACAGCCGGTAGACGATGATGAAGTCGTCGCCGACTGCCTCGCGCACCCGCCGCACGATCTCGACCGGGAAGCGCATGCGGTTCTCGTACGAGCCGCCCCAGCGGTCGGTGCGCCGATTGGTCTGCTTGGCGATGAACTCGTTGATCAGGTAGCCCTCGGAGCCCATGATCTCCACGCCGTCGTACCCGGCCTGCCGGGCGAGACGGGCGGCGCGTGCGTAGTCGTCGATGGTCCGCTCGACGTCGGCGTCGGTCAGCTCGCGCGGCGGGAAGGGGCTGATCGGCGCCTGGAGCGGGCTCGGGGCGACGAGGTCCTGGTGGTAGGCGTACCGGCCGAAGTGCAGGATCTGCATCGCGATGCGGCCGCCCGCGCGGTGCACGGCCTCGGTGATGACCTGGTGCTGCTCGGCCTCCGACTCGGTGGTGAGCTTGGCGCCGCCCTCGTAGGGCCGTCCCTCGTCGTTGGGCGCGATACCGCCGGTGACGATCAGGCCCACTCCCCCGCGCGCCCGCTCCGCGTAGAAGGCCGCCATGCGCTCGAAGCCGCGCTCGGCCTCCTCCAGACCGACGTGCATGGAGCCCATGAGAACGCGGTTGGGCAGCGTGGTGAAGCCCAGGTCCAGCGGGCTCAGCAGGTGCGGGTAACGGCTCATCGGGCCCCTCCGTGCGGTGTCGTCGTCACGTAGTTGTAGAGGACCGCGCAGCGTTTATGCAACTAGTTGCACAACCGGGGAGGAGTGACACCGGCCACTGACATCGGTCGCCGACACCGGTCACCGACGTCGGGCACTCACACCGGCCGCCTTCGGGCACAGTGGCCCCATGACCACACCCGCCGAGGTGATCGACCTCGCCCAGCGGCTGATCCGCTGCCCCAGCCGCGCCGGGATCGACGACTACGGCCCCGTCCTCGGCGTCCTGGAGGACTGGCTCACCGGGCGGGCGCTGCCGTTTCGGCGCCTTCACGACGGCAGGGGCGACGCCGTCGGCCTGCTGATCGAGGTCGCGGGCGGCCGGCCCGGTCCCTGGTGGGCCCTGAATGCCTGTGTCGACACCGCGCCCTACGGCGACGAGGCCGCGTGGTCGTTCCCTCCGCCCTGTGGCGAGGTCGTCGACGGATGGCTGCGCGGCCGGGGCGCGGCGGACTCCAAGCTCGCGGCGGCGATGTTCTGCGGGATCGCGGCCGAGCTGCACGGCCGGGCCGACGACCTGTCCGGCGGCCTCGCGGTGCTCCTCGACGCCGACGAGCACACCGGGGTCTTCGGCGGCGCTCGCGCCTATCTGGCCGACGCGGAGGCGGTCCGCCCGGCCGGGGTGCTGATCGGCTACCCGGGGCTCGACGAGGTCGTGGTCGGCGGACGCGGTCTGTGGCGGGCCACGATCGCGGTGCACGCGGCCTCGGGTCACTCGGGGTCCCGCCGTGCGGCGGCGGGTGCGGTCTCGCGCGCGGCGCATCTCGTACGGCTCCTGGAGGAGGCCGAACTCCCGGGCGCCGAGGGCGAGTTCCCCCTCGCGCCGAAGCTGACGGTGACCTCCTGCCACGGCGGCCAGGGCTTCTCGGTCGTGCCCGACCTGTGCGAGCTGGGCGTCGACATCCGCACCACCCCCGGCTTCGACGCCCGCGCCGCCGGGCGGCTGGTCCGTGCGGCGGCGGACGAGCTGGACGTACGGGTACCCGCGCCGCGCCCGACCACGATCAGGCCGGTGGCCTCCTGGCCGCCGTATCGACTCTCCGACGACCGGCAGCCCGCGGCGGCGCTGCTCGAAGCCGCGGCCACAGAAGGTCTCGCCGTCCGTCCGAAGACCGCCGGCCCGTCGAACATCGGCAATCTGCTCGCGGGCGAGGGCATCCCGGCCACCGCGGGCTTCGGGGTGCGATACGCCGGCCTGCACGGCGTGGACGAGCGGGCCTGCCTGGAGGACCTGCCCGCCGTCCACGCCGTCTACCGGCGCGCCGTACTCGGCCTGCTGGGTTCGTCGTGACCGAGCTCGCCCTTGCCGAACTCGGCCGTCCGAAGCCGGCCGGCTCCTCAGCTGCCGAATCCGGCCGTCACAGCCCGGTCCGGCTCCTCAGCACCACGTGCAGCTCCCGCTCCTGGTCGCCCGAGGCCGACGTGAGGTCGTGCACCGTGAACAGGGAGTCCAGCGTCGTGCGGAGCCGTTCGATGGCCCAGTAGCCGCCCTGCGCGTCGGCCTCGACGGTCGACGAGAGCCGGGCGGGGGGCGCGCACTCCTGCACGTCCGTCACCTCGAACGTGCCGAGCCACACCATGGGACGGGTCTCATGGAGCTGCTGCGGCACGTCCTCGGGGCGCCGGTCCGACTCGAAGCACGCGTTCAGCGCGTCGAACACGATCCGGGCGTCTTCCTTGCTGCATCCGCTGATCTCGACGGACACGGGCTCCTCGTGCAGTCGTTCACGACCCATCGTGATCGCTCCTCTCGTGGCCACACCGCGGTGCCACGGGTAGCCCGCGGAACCGGACCCCAACCCAAGAAAAGCACCACGCGCGTCTGAGCACTACCGGCGGAGCCGCCCCGTCCGCGTCTCAGCCGCGGGTGAAGCGGTACGTCTTGCTGTCGGTCAGCACACAGAAGCCCGGCGAGATGACGATCACCCGCAGAGTGCCGCTGCGGCGGTCGTAGTCGATGCCCTCCGCCTCGAACCCGCCTGAGCAGGAGCTGCGCAGCGGGAGCTGGCGCAGGGCCGTGACATGGCCGGTCACATCGGAGGAACCCGGCTCCGCGGACAGGTCGATCTGGAGCAGCGGCTTGGTCATGCCGAAGAGGGTGCCCGCCGGATCGTCGGAGGCGCACAGCAGGGTCGTGGAGCTGAGGAAGTCACAGCCCTGCACATCGCGTACGGCGTGGTCCAGCCGGATGCTGGAGCTCCACGGGAGGTTCGCCGAGGGCGACGTGCCGGCATTGACGCCGGGCGTGGGGTGGACGAGCAGGCGGGTCATGGTGCCCCACTCGCCGGAGACCATCCACTGGCCGCCGGGTGTGATGGCGACGAAGGAGTTGTTCAGCGCCTCGCCGGAGCCCAGCGTGTGGACGTACTCGGACCACGTCCCGTTCGGCGCCTGCACCCGGAACATCTTCGCGGTGCCCGAGTCGGCCTGGTACGGCTCGATGTAGTACCCGTTGTACGAGGCGTCGGGGTCTCCCACGTGGTTCCAGCCGCGGCTGCTGACCGAGACGGGGATGGTGCCGATGCCGGTGTAGCGATTGGGGCTGTTCGCCGGGACCTCGACGGAGGTCAGGCCCTGGCTCTCGGCGAGCGGGTCGGCGCGGTCGGAGCCGACCTCCGTCCAGGTGTCGGCGGCCTGGGCGGGTGCCGCGGTGGACAGCACGGCTACTGAGGCGAGGGTGACGAGGCCGGTGAGAACGGCATGACAACGTTGCCGGGCACGCAGGGCCATGGGGCGTCTCCTTGGGGGGTGGGGTGCGTGTCGGCGGACAGTCTGGCGGGGTGATGTGGTCATGTACAGACCAAGCAGACGAACGGCTGCTGTCTGATCGGCCACAGTCACGTGCCCCGGTGCCGACTTCGTCGGACGTCCGCCGCTGTGTTGAGGGATGGTGGAGGTGAACGACCGAGGGGGCCCGGAGACGGTTGAACGCGGTAGAACAAGGGGAGTCGGCACGGGGGAACGACGTGCCGCGACGAAGGGTGAAGGCGGTGCGTGGGATGTCTCCAGCCGAATCTCCCGGCGCCGAGGGCGGCGAGCCGGTGCGCGGGCCCATGGGTCCGAGCGGGCTGCTCGACGTGCTCGGAGTGGCCTCGGTGGTGCTGGACACCGGGGGGCGCATCGTGCTGTGGAGCCCCCAGGCCGAGGAGTTGTTCGGCTACTCGGCGCAGGAGGCGCTGGGCGAGTTCGCCGCCCAGATCATGGTTCACGAGCAGCACGTCGACCTGGTTGTCAAGCTGTTCGCCGATGTCATGGAGACCGGTGAGGGCTGGGCCGGGGCGTTCCCGATCCGACGCAAGGACGGCTCCACGCGTCTGGTGGAGTTCCGCAACATGCGGCTGCTGGACGACCAGGGCGATGTCTACGCGCTGGGTCTGTGCGCCGACCAGACGACCGTCCGCCAGGTGGAGCGGGACGTCGCGCTGTCGACGCGCACCATCGCGCAGGCCCCGATCGGCCTCGCGGTCCTCGACACCGAACTGCGCTACGTCTCGGTCAACCCGGCGCTGGCACAGCTCAACGGCATTCCCGCCGAGGACCACATCGGCCACACACCGCGCGAGCTGCTGCCCGAGGTCGACGCCGACGGCATCGAGGCGGCCCTGCTCGACGTGCTGAAGACCGGCCGTTCGCTCATCAACAGTCATATCGTCGGCCGCACGCAGGCCGACCCCGACCGGGAGCACCACTGGTCCGTCTCGCTCTACCGGCTGGAGGACACCACGGGGACGGTGCTCGGCGTGGCCGGCATGGCCGTGGACATCACCGAGCAGCATCAGGCCGCCCTGGAGGCAGAGACGGCACGGCGGCGCCTGGCGCTCATCGCCGACGCCTCAACGCGGATCGGCACCACGCTGGAGCTGGACCGCACCGCGCACGAGCTGGCCGACGTCGCCGTGCCGGAGCTCGCCGACATCGCCGCCGTCGACCTGCTGGAAGCGGTGGTGGAGGGCAGACGCAGCGCCCTGGGCCCCGCGGAACCGGCGGTGATCCGTGCCCTGGCCGTCCAGACCGGCCATGCCACCGAGGCTCTGGATGCCGCCGACCCGCCCGGCGAGGTCGCCCGCTACGGCCCGGACCGCCTCGTCACCCAGTGTGTGCGCACCGCCAGCCCCGTCATGGTCCCGCACGTCGAGGAGGAGGACCTGCCCCGGATCGCCCGCTCCCCCGAGGCGGCGATGCAGCTGGCGCGCGCGGGCGTGCACTCCTATCTGGCGGTGCCGCTGATCGCGCGCGGCGAGGTGCTAGGCGCGCTCGACCTCAAGCGCACCCGCAATCCGCTGCCGTTCAGCGAGGACGACCTGCTGCTCGCCCGGGAACTGGCGGCCCGCGCGGCCGTGCAGATCGACAACGCCCGCTGGTACCAGAACGCCCGGGACACCGCCCTGACACTGCAGCGCAGTCTGCTGCCCAGCCATCCCGCGGTGACCGGCGGCCTGGAGGTCGCCTCCCGCTACCAGCCGGCGGGCGCGAGCGCCGAGGTCGGCGGCGACTGGTTCGACGTGATCCCGCTGGAGGGCGACAAGACCGCGCTCGTCGTCGGCGATGTGATGGGCAGCGGCATCGACGCCGCCACGACCATGGGCCGGCTGCGCACGGCCACCCACACGCTGGCCTCGCTCGACCTCGAACCGACCCTGCTCCTGGAACACCTCGACAAGATCACCCAGGGCCTCGACCACTCCATCGCCACCTGCGTCTACGCCGTCCACGACCCTCAGCTGCGCCAGTGCCGGATCACCAACGCGGGCCATCTGCCGCCGGTCCGTGTCCGCCACGGCCATGCCCCGGAGCTCCTCGAACTGCCCACCGGAGCACCACTGGGCGTGGGCGGTGTCGCCTTCTCCACGACGACCGTGGATCTCGGACCCGGCGACCAGCTGGTGTTCTACACCGACGGCCTCGTCGAGACCCGCCAGCACCCGCTCGACGAACGCCTCGATGCCCTCCTGGAGCTCCTCGACGACCCCGACCGCGATCTGGAGGAGTGCTGCGACCTCCTCCTGCGCACCCTGCACCGGCCCGACAACTCCGACGACGTGGCACTGCTCATCGCACGTGTGCTGCCCCCGAGTTGACCACTGCGGCGCCGACCGCACGAGGGTGCCCGTTTTCACAGGAACTGATTACTCGTTCCTTACCGTCCGCAACCCACAATCACAGCAAGGCATGGCATGGGGATGCCGGGTGCCGTGACCGATGGGAGCGAGCAGTGACACACGATCCGGATCACGCACACCACGTCGGCGGCGAACCGGCCGGCACCGACTTCGAGGTCCTGTCGGGACCTGACGGCACCGAACCCGAGCACGCCCGGGGTGCGGCCCTGCGGGGACTGTGGCGGCGCCAGTCCGTCCGCGCCCGGACGGTGACGACGGCGGCCACGGTGGCCGCCCTGGCCCTCGGCGGGACGGTCGCCTATGCCGCGACCTCGTCGGACTCCGGCAACGGCGCCTCGCCGTCGGCATCAGGGTCGGCAGAGCCGACGCCGGGCACCCCCGGTGAACGGCACGGGCCCGGCATGTGGTTCGGGCTCGGCGGAGGCGGTGTGCACGGCGAGTCCACCGTGAAGGACCCCGACACGGACGAGTGGGTCGTACGGACCTGGCAGCGCGGCACCGTCGAGAAGGTGGACGGCGACCAGGTGACCGTCAAGAGCGAGGACGGCGCCGAGTGGACGTGGACCGTCGGCTCGGACACCACCGTCCGCCACGACGGGGACAAGAGCTCGGGCGCAGAAGCCCTCAAGAAGAGCGACGACATCTTCGTCGTCGGCACCCGGTCCGACGACGACACCAGGACGGCCTCCCGTGTGCTCTCGGGCAACTGGGAGGAATGGAAGAGGGAGAAGGGCAGGGACAAGGGGCCGGGCGACGGGCGGGACAAGCACCCCGGGCCGCGCCACTGGGACTGGCGTAACCCCGACCCCTCCGCGAGCCCTTCGAAGAGCGGCGCGACCACCTGATCAGGGCTGCTTGAGGCCGATCACGACATTCGCGTAGAGCTCCTCCGACACGACCAGACGCGCCGACAGCCCGCTGCGGGTGAAGGCCTCCAGGGCCGTCGGTGCCTGGCGTTCACTCGTCTCGATCAGCAGACAGCCGCCGGGCGCCAGCCAGCGGCACGCCTCGGCGGCGACCCTGCGCAGCACGTCCAGGCCGTCCGGACCGCCGTCGAGAGCGACACGCGGCTCATGGTCGCGCGCCTCCGCGGGCAGCAGGCCGACTTCGTCGGTGGGTACGTACGGCACGTTCGCCGCGAGGATGCCGACGCGGCCGCGCAGGCTGCCGGGCAACGCCTGGAAGAGGTCGCCGGTGTGCACCTGACCGTCGTAGGGGGCGACGTTGCGGCGGGCGCAGCGCACGGCCACCGGGTCGATGTCGGCGGCGTGCAGCTCGATCGGGCCGCGCGGGCCGAGTGCGGCGGCCAGGGCCGCGCCGACCGCGCCCGAGCCACAGCACAGGTCGACGAGCACGGACGCCTCGGGCGCCAGGGCGAGGGCCTGCTCGACCAGGAACTCGGTACGGCGGCGGGGCACGAAGACGCCGGGTTCGACGGCTATGCGCAGCCCGCGGAACTCGGCCCAGCCGACGACGAGTTCGAGGGGCAGACCCGCGACGCGCCGCTCCACCATGGCGGCCAGCTCGTCCGGGGTGCGGGCGGCGGCCAGGATCAGCCGGGCCTCGTCCTCGGCGAAGACACAGCCTGCGGCACGCAGCGCGGCCACGACGCCGTCCGACGGGAGCGGGGCGGGGGAAGCGGGCGAAGAAGGAGACAGAGGGGGCATGGAAGCCGAGAGCCTTTCGAAAGCCGAAGGATGCTCTCGCGGTCGCCTACCGGCGGTGATCCGCGCCGATCCGAGAGGAGAGCACCCGACCTGACACAGCGGTAATGGGTCTCACCTCCCTGACTGCCCACGCCGGGACTGCCCCGGCCGGACGGCCACACTACCCCAACGATCACTACCGCTCCCAGGCATGTACGAAGGCGGCCGAGGCACTCTCGCCGAGCCGCCGCTCCTCACCCGCGAGCGGGTCGCGCCCCCGGAGCACGTACGGTTGTACGAAGCACGTACCGATCACGCTCGAACCGCGGGCCGTCGCCCACGACGGCCTGGAGGCGCCACCCACATGAACGTCACCCGAGGCTTCACCGGGCGCCCGCGCGTCCGGAACGCCGCGCTGCCGCCCGGCCAGTACGACGCGGGCGACGACTGGCCCGTCCTGTCCGCCGAGGTCACACCCGAGCTGACGCCCGCCGAGTGGTCCTTCCGCGTCGACGGCCTGGTCGCGGAGCCGCGCGGCTGGAGCTGGGAGGAGGCACACGAACTGCCCACGTCGATGTACGAGGGCGACATCCACTGCGTGACCGGCTGGTCGAAGTTCGGTGTGCGGTTCGCCGGTGTGTCGCTGGACGCCTTCCTCAATATGGTCCGGCCCCATGTGTCCGCCACACATGCCGTCGCCTATGCGCACACCGGCTACACCACCAACCTGCCGCTCGCCGACCTGACCGGTGGACGCGCCTGGATCGCCTGGGAGTACGACGGTCAGCCGCTCGCGCCGGAGCACGGTGGCCCGGCGCGACTGCTGGTGCCGCACCTGTACTTCTGGAAGAGCGCCAAGTGGATCGCGGGTCTGCGCATCGCCGACCACGACGAGCCGGGGTTCTGGGAGCAGAACGGCTACCACGCCCGCGGCAACCCGTGGGAGGAGCAGCGGTACTCCGGTGACTGAGATGACCGATACCTTCACTGCGCCGACGCGCTTCGCCGTCCCCGGGCGGATCGCCGTCAGCGAGCAGGCCGCCACGGTGTGGCAGTCGGCCACGATCACCGGGATCCGCCGGGAGACCCCGCACGCCGCCACCTTCCGGCTCGCGGTGCCCGCCTGGGCGGGTCATCTGCCCGGCCAGCACCTGGCGCTGCGGCTGACCGCCGAGGACGGCTATGTGGCCCAGCGCCACTACTCGATCGCGTCCGCGCCCGACGACTCCGGACACATCGAGCTCACCCTGGACCATGTGGACGGCGGTGAGGTCTCCGGCTGGTTCCACACGGTGGCGAAGCCCGGCGACTCGGTCGAGGTGCGCGGCCCGCTCAGCGGCTTCTTCGCCTGGCCCGGGGACCGGCCCGCGCTGCTGGTCGGCGCCGGCTCCGGTGTCGTACCGCTGATGTCGATGCTGCGGCACCACCGCGCACGGGGTCTGGATGTGCCGCTGCGGCTGCTGGTGTCGGCGCGCGGGCCCGAGGAGCTCATCTACGCACGGGAGTTCGGCGCGGAGACGACGCCGGTGTTCACACGCCGTGCGCCCGAGGGTGTGCCCGTGGGACGTATGGCCGCCGCACATGTGGCGCCACTCCTGGCCGAGCAGCCGCCCGGCGGGTGGGAGGCCTATGTGTGCGGCTCCAACGCGTTCGCCGAACACGCCTCGCGACTGCTCGTGGCGGCGGGTCAGCCGGTGGACCGGATCCGGATCGAACGCTTCGGCTGACCGCTCGCCGGGCGCGGAGAGGCGTATCCGTCCCGGATTGTCAGGAGCGATGTCCGGTGTGCGGGGTACCTGGACGGCATGCGAAGCCGGGTGCGTGGCTGGCGTCGGCGGCCGAGTCCGCTGCGGCGCCGGTCGGATGTGGTGGAGGCGTGGACGTTACTGGCCGTGGCCGTCACGCTGGTCGTGGTGGCACCGCTGGTGGGGGTGTTCGCGGCGTGGTGGGCTCATGACGACGCCAGAGCCACGGTCAAGGAGCGGCGCGAGGGTCGCCGTCAGGTCCGGGCCGAGGTCGTCGGCCGGACCTCGAACGCCGTCCCCATGGCGTACGGCGGGCGCCGGCCGTCCGCCAACGTCACCGTCCGCTGGACAGACCCGGCGAACGGACCCCGCACGGCCACGGCCCATGTCCCGGCGGGCACCCGGCCCGGCGAGACGGTCGACGTATGGCTGGACTCCCGGGGCAGAGGCGTGGCCCCGCCGCCGGACGACACGGCTGTCTGGCAGCACACCGTCACCATCGGCGTCTGTGTGACGGTCGGCACGGGCGCCCTGATCCTCCTCGGTCACACCGTCGTACGGCACACCGCGATGAGCCGTCGTATGGCCGAATGGGAGGCGGAGTGGGCCCACACGGAGCCGGAGTGGACGGGCCGTCGGGCATGAGCCGGGGCATGTCGTAGATCCGCCCCCTACCCCCCTTGCTGCATTCCCCGCGCGATCCCGCCATGCGACCGCAGCGCGTCCGCCAGTGCGGGGAGCCGAGGCTCCCCCCGGTCGACGAGGATCCGGCCCCCGACCACCGTCGTCCATGCCCGCGCCGGCCCGCATCGCAGCCACGCCTCCACGGGGTCGCTCAGCGCACCGGCCAGCGCCACTTCGTGCAGGTCCCAGACGACGAGGTCGGCGCAGGCCCCGGGCCGCAGATGACCCAGTTCGCCGTCCCGGCCCAGGCAGCGCGCCGAGCCACGGGTGGCGATGTCCAGGGCGTCACGGGCGGTCATCGCACCCGGTCCGCCGCGGTAGCGGCCCAGCAGCAGCGCGGCCCTCGTCTCCAGCCAGAGGGAGGCGTGATCGGTGGAGGCGGAACCGTCGCAGCCGATGCCGACGGGCAGGCCCAGCTCGCGCATCTCCCGCACGCGCGCGGTACCGCCGCCGATGAGCATGTTGGAGCTGGGGCAGTGCGCCACGCCGACGCCCGCGGCCGCGAGGCGGCGCAGCTCGTCGCCGGTCGGGTAGATGCAGTGCGCGACCCAGCTGCGGTCGCTCATCCACCCCGTCTGCTCGAAGTACTCGACGGGACGGCAGCCGTAGGTCTCGAGGCAGTAGGTGTCCTCGTCGTGGTCCTCGGCGAGGTGGGTGTGCAGCCGTACGTCGTGGCGCTCGGCGAGTTCGGCGGTCGCCGTCATCAGCGATGTGGTCACCGAGAAGGGCGAGCAGGGCGCGAGCGCGACCCGCACCAGCGCGCCCGGTCCGGGGTCGTGGTACGTCGTGATCAGGCGCTCGCTGTCGGCGAGCACCTCGTCCTCGGTCTGGGTGACGCTCCTCGGCGGCAGGCCTCCGTCGTCGACGGAGCGGGTCATCGAGCCACGAGTGGCGTGGAAGCGGAAGCCGATGTCGCGGGCGGCGCGGATCTCGGCGTCGACGAGGCGCGGGCGAGGATGGACGTAGAGGTGGTCGGAGGACGTGGTGCAGCCGCCCATGAGCAGTTCGGCCATGCCGACGTACGCCGACACATACGCAGCCTCCTCGTCGAGGCGCGCCCAGAGCGGGTAGAGGGTGGTCAGCCAGTCGAACAACGAGCCGTTCACGGCGGGCGCGTAGGCGCGGGTGAGGTTCTGGTAGAGGTGATGGTGGGTGTTGATCAGGCCCGGGGTGACCAGGCGTCCGGCCGCCGAGACGGTGGTGTGGGCCTCGGGTTCGCTCCCGGCGGTGCCGACGGCGGTCACCCGACCACCGGTGACGGCCAGCCAGCCGCCGGGGATCTCCCGCACACCGTCCACGACGAGCAGTTCGGCGTCCCTGACCAGAAGTTCCGCGGTCCCGACCGGATGATCGACGGCAGACGTCATGGCGCCATCGTAGGCGCTTGACCGGCAAAGATCTGGCGAGTCCTCCGATCATCCACGTACCGTGTGATCATCCGCGGTCACTCTTCGAAAAGGTGGTCCTCCATGGCCCTGTTCGACCTTCCGCTCGACGAACTGCGCGAATACCGCAGCGAGTCCGTGGAGCCCGAGGACTTCGACTCGTTCTGGTCCAAGACGCTCGCGGAAGCGCGCGAGCACGACCTGGACGCCCGTTTCGAGCCGGTCGACACGGGGCTGTCGACGGTCGAGGTGTACGACGTGACATTCGCCGGGTTCGGCGGTCACCCGGTGAAGGGCTGGCTGCGGCTGCCGGCCGGGGCCACGGAGCCGCTGCCGCTGGTCGTGGAGTTCATCGGCTACGGCGGTGGGCGCGGCCTGCCGCACGAGAACCTGCTGTGGGCCTCCACGGGCCGGGCGCACTTCATGATGGACACCCGCGGCCAGGGCAGCGCGTGGGGCGCCGGCGGCGGCACGCCGGACCCGGTGGGGGCCGCACCGGCGTACCCCGGCTTCATGACCCGCGGCATCGACGCACCCGAGAACTACTACTACCGCCGGGTGTTCACCGACGCCGTCCGTGCCGTCGAGGCCGCCCGCTCGCACCCCCTGACCGACGCCTCGCACACGGTCGCGCTGGGCGCGAGCCAGGGTGGCGGCATCACGATCGCGGTCGGCGGCCTGGTCCCCGACCTCACGGCCATCGCCCCGGACGTGCCGTTCCTGCTCGACTACCCGCGCGCCGCCACCGTCACGGACCGCCACCCGTACCGTGAGATCGGCCTCTACCTGAAGACGCACCGCGGCCGCGCCGAGGACGTCCTGCGCACCCTGTCCTACTTCGACGGCGTCCACTTCTCGGCCCGCGGCCGGGCGCCCGCCCTCTTCTCCGCGGCCCTGGAGGACCAGACCTGCCCGCCGTCCACCGTGTTCGCGGCCTTCAACGCCTGGGCCCACGACGAGAAGGCCATCGAGGTGTACGACTTCAACGACCACGAGGGCGGCGGCCCCTTCCACGAGGCGGCCAAGCTGGACTGGCTGCGCTCGCACGCCTGAGCGGGCCCGCATGGAGACGCGAGAGGCCGCGGAGCGGTTCGTCCGGGTGTGGCGGCGGGCCTGGGCCGAGCACGACGTGGACGCGCTGCTGGAACTCTACGCCGAGGACTGCGTCCACCGCTCGATGCCGTTCCGCGGGCCGCATCGGGGACGTGCCGAGCTGGCGGCGTATCTGCGCTGGTCGTTCGCCGGGGAGCGGGTGACGGACGTGCGCTTCTCGGCACCCGTGGTCGGCCAGGACGGCGTTGCCGTGGCGGAGTTCCGGGTCCTCGGCGAGGAGGACGGCGAGCCGGTCACACTCGCCGGGTGTGTCCTGGCGCGTTTCGACGCGGCGGGGCTGGCCGTCGAGACGCGCGACTACTGGCACACCGTCGGGGGCCACCGGGAGCCGGAAGGCGCATTGTTCCTCCGGTGAGCTCGGTGTGCGCGACGCCTTCCGTCCAGTCCGACCAGTCGGTACGTTCAGGGGGCCCGGAGCGTGGTACCGCGGTCCGGGTTCCCGGTGGACGACGAGGGGTGGGGTGGCTCATGTCGGAGCGCGAGGCACAGGTGAACGGGCACTGCGATCCGCGGTTCGCGGCGGTGCGGACCGCGTTCGAGGCGAACTTCCGGGAGCGCGGGGAACTGGGCGCCGCGGTCGCCGTCACGGTCGACGGCACGACGACGGTGGACCTCTGGGGCGGATGGGCCGACGCCGCACACAGCCGCCCCTGGGAGCGCGACACGCTGGTCAACGTGTGGTCGACGACCAAGGGGCCGACGGCGCTGTGCGCACACCTCCTCGCCGACCGGGGTCTGCTGGACCTCGACGCGCCGGTGGCCGCCTATTGGCCGGAGTTCGCCGCGGCGGGCAAGGAGCAGATCCTCGTACGCCATCTGCTGTCGCACCGCGCGGGCCTGTCCGGCCTGCGGGAGCCGCACTCTCTTCAGCAGCTGTGCGACTGGGAGTTGACGACCCAGCGGCTCGCGGCGATGGAGCCGTGGTGGGCGCCGGGGACAGCCTCCGGGTATCACGCGCTCACGTACGGCTTCCTGGTGGGGGAGGTCGTACGCCGGGTGTCGGGACTGCTCCCGGGGGCCTTCCTGGAACGGGAGGTGACCGGGCCGCTCGGGATCGACTTCGCCATCGGGCTGCCCGAGAAGGACACCGATCGGGTGGCCGAGCTGGTGCAGCCGCCGGTCGAGCAGACCAGCGAACAGGCGGCGATCTTCAGCCAGTTGACCCCCGCCGCCCTGGCCGCGCTGATCAACCCGGCCGTGGGAGCGGCTCAGGGCAACTCGCCCGAGTGGCGGGCCGCCGAGATCCCCGCCGCGAACGGGCACGGCACCGCGCGTGCGGTGGCCGCCCTCTACGGGATCTTCGCCGGGCGGGGGTCGTACGCCGGCCATCGCGTGCTGTCCCCCGAGGCGGCCGAACGGGTGCGCGAGGGGCAGGGCAGCTGCCGTGATCTGGTGCTCGGCGCCGGATTCGAGAAGGACACCGAGGTCGGCCTCGGTCTGTGGCTGAGCGGGCCGAACGGCTCGTACGGCCCGAACCGACGCGCTTTCGGACACGACGGCTTCGGCGGCTCGTGCGGGCTCGCCGACCCGGAGGCCGGGGTGTCGCTGGGCTACGCGATGAACCGGATGGGGCCTCATATCGCCGATGACCCGAGGAAGATGGCCTTGGTCGACGCCCTCTACAGCGCCCTGTGACGCCCTGCCGGCGCGGACCGTTTCGGCCGAAGTGAGAGGCCACCCTTCCCTGGTGGTGTAGACCAATGCTTGGATCTGGTGACGCAAGGAGCCCGCACGGCTACGACACGTCACCAACAGGAGGCGCGGCATGGCCCGCACCACCCCGCACGACCGCCCGCTCACCGACGCGCAGCCCCTGTACTGGAGGATCGCCACCGAGCTGCTCGACGAACTGCGCGACGGGACCGTACCGCCCGGTGAACGACTGCCGGGAGAACGGCAGTTGGCGGAGCACTTCGGGGTCAGCAGGGAGACCGTACGACAGGCGCTGGAGGTGCTGCGGCGCAGCGGTCTGGTCGCCACCGACCGGCGGGGCAGCCATGCCACGCTGCCCGGTCTGCCGGTCGAGACCACGGCGTCGCTCACCTTCCCGGTCGGCGCCCGGAACGCGGGCCCGGGCGCCGTGGACCGGGCCACGGTCGCCTGGGAGACCCCTCCCCCGGAGCACGCCGAGGCCCTGGGGCTGGCCCCGCACCGGCCCACCCTGGTGCACCGCTACGAGTCCGCGGACGCCGACGGACGCGGCAGGCGTACGGCCGTGACGTCCTTCTCCGCGGTGGCACTCACCGAGGTGGCGGAGCTGGGCCGCTATCGCGAGCGCACCGACTTCTCCGGTTCCGCCCAACTGCGCCGCGCCTACGACTGGATGCGCAAGGCAGGCCTCACACTGCACCATCGCGACGCCATCACCCGCTTCCCGGGAGCGTCCGCGGTGCGGGTCACCCGTTGGGTACACGACCAGCACGCCCGCCCGCTGGAGATCACGGACCTGGTCGTGGATGCCCAACAGGACGCCCTGGTCTACGAGTTCACACTGCCGGCCGCGGGGTGAGCGCGCGCCGGCGAGCGCCTAGTCCGGCCGTCGCGCCACGACCATCCGCACCCGCGGGCTGCCGTCCCGCCGCCGCCCGAACTCGGGCAGGGCCCGGAGCTCCACCTCGAACCCGGCACGAGCCAGCTCGCTTCGCACCTCCCCGAGCCGGAAGGCCCGGTAGTACATGACGAACTGCGGCCGCCACAGGGCGTTGCGCACGCGCATCACCGCGTCGAAGCCCAGCAGCATCCAGTAGCCGAGGGAGGCGGGACGGGGCGGGGCGACGACGGGGAAGGCAAAGCTTCCGCCGGGCCGCAGGACGGAGTGGACCTGGGCGAACAGTCCGGGCAGCTCTCGGGGCAGGAAGTGCCCGAACGCCCCGAAGCTCACCACCAGGTCGAAGGCGGGGCCGAAGGGCAGCGATCGGGCGTCAGCGCGCACCCAGTCGACGCGCGGTTTCCCTGCGCGCCCCTCCCCCGCCTTCACCCGCCGCCGGGCGACCTCGAGCATGCCGGCGCTGAAGTCCACACCGGTGACGCTGCGCCGGCACACGTCGGCCAGCACCTCGGCACCGGCACCCGTCCCGCAGCACAGGTCGAGCCCGTCGTCGTACGGGCCGGTCCGGGCGAGCGCCGAGGCGACGGCGGTCAGCACCGAGTCCGGCGTGCGGAACGGCGTGTGGTCGAACTTCGGGGCGAGCAGGTCGTATCCGCGCTCGACGGACGACAGGGCCTGGACGGCGAGTTCGCGCAGCGAGGGTCCTTGGGGGCTGAACATCCGCGTCACCCCTGAGCGACACGCTGCTGAAGGACCGTGCGGACCCGCTCGCACCAACGCAGGATCTCCTCCTCGAAGGAGATTCCGGCCAGCAGCGTCAGATAGGGCCCGACCCGGTCGTACTCGCGCAGGTACTCCTCCTCGGTCCGTCCGTCGAGCATGCGCTCACGGAGACGTTCGTAGCGGCCGAGCTTGCCGCGCGCCCACGTCATGCGCTCCTCGACCATGGCTCGGGTGCCCTCGGGGTCCTCCATGGCCTGGAGCTTGATCAGGAGTTCGTCGCGAATCGCGGTGGGCCGGCGGGGCGGCTCGGCGGCGAAGGCGCGCAGGTCTTCCCGGCCGGCCTCGGTGAGGGTGAACATCCGCTTGTTCGGCCGCCGTTCCTGCTGCACGAACCTCGCCTCGACGAGGCCGTCCTGTGCGAGGCGCTCCAGCTCCCGGTACAGCTGCTGCGGGGTCGCGGGCCAGAAGTTGGCGAACGAGATGTCGAAGACCTTGGACAGCTCGTAGCCCGAGGCCTCGCCTTCCAGGAGGGCGGCCAGGACGGCGTACTTGAGGGACATGTGGACACGTTAACAGCAGATGATTATTCTCATCCGCACCTACTCAACTAATTGACTATGAGGTGATCCGATGCGCGCGTTCCGTGAGGCGGTCGAGGCAGGCGACGCCGAGGCGATCGAGGCGCTGCTGGCCGAGGACGTCGTCTTCACCAGCCCGGCCGTGTTCAAGCCGTACACCGGAAAGGCGATCACGGCGGCGATCCTGCGCGGTGTCATGCGGGTCTTCGAGGACTTCCGCTATGAGCGCGAGATCAACGACCCGGGCGGCCGCGATCACGCGCTGGTCTTCACCGCGCGGGTGGGCGACCGAGAGCTCACCGGCTGCGACTTCCTCCGGGTGAACGAGGACGGGCTGATCGACGACTTCATGGTCATGGTCCGTCCCCTGTCTGGCGCGAAGGCCCTGGCCGAGGCGATGGGGGCGCAGTTCGACAAGATCGTGAAGGAGGCCGAGGCCCGGTCGGTGTGACACCTCCGACGAGCCCTACGCGGATCGACACTGGGCGAGCCGTCGTTCGAGGAACCTCCGTTCCGCGTCGTTCTCCACCAGTTCCAGCGCCCGCAGGTAGGCGTCGGCCGCCTCGTCCGTACGGCCGCTGCGGCGCAGCAGGTCGGCTCGGGTGGCGGGCAGCAGGTGGTACCCGGCCAGTTCCCCTTCCTCCTCCAACCGCGCGACCACGGCGAGGCCCGCCTCCGTGCCCTCGGCCATCCCGACGGCGACCGCGCGGTTGAGGCGGACCACGGCCGAGGGCACGAAGCGGCTCAACTCGCCGTACAGGGCGGCGATGTCGGCCCAGTCGGTGTCCTCGGCGCCGGGCGCGTTGGTGTGGCAGGCGGCGATGGCGGCCTGGATCTGGTACGGCCCGGCACGGCCACGCCGCAGCGCGGTCTCCAGCAGGAGGGTGCCCTCGCCGGCCTTCGCGCGGTCCCAGGCCGTACGGTCCTGGTCCTCCAGGGTCACCAGTTCCCCTGCCGCGTCGACCCGTGTGTCGCGGCGGGCGTCGTGCAGCAGCAACAGCGCGAGCAGGCCGAGCACTTCGGGCTCGTCGGGCATGAGGCGGGCGAGCACACGGGCCAGGCGGATCGCCTCCGCGCAGAGGTTCGTCCGGACGAGATCGGCGCCTGCGGTGGCCGCGTACCCCTCGTTGAACAGGAGGTAGATCACGCCGAGCACACCGGTCGTGCGCTCGGGCAGGAGATGGGCGGGCGGCACCCGGTACGGGATCCCGGCATTGCGGATCTTCCGCTTGGCGCGCACCAGACGCTGCGCCATGGTCGCCTCGGGGACGAGGAAGGCGCGGGCGATCTCCGGCGTGGTCAGGCCCGCGAGCGTACGCAGCGTCAGGGCGACCCGGGCCTCGATGGGCAGCGCCGGATGACAGCAGGTGAAGATCAGCCGCAGCCGGTCGTCCTGGACACCACTGTCGTCACCGCCGTCTTCGGGGTCGTACGACGACCGGTCGCGGGCCAGCACGGCCACCTCCCTGAGTTTCGCCGCTCCCACCGCCTCCCGGCGCAGTACGTCCAGGGCGCGGTTGCGGGCGGTCTTGGTCAGCCAGGCGCCGGGGCGGCGCGGCACTCCGTCGCGCCGCCACCGGTCGAGGGCCTGGGCGAAGGCGTCCTGGGCGCACTCCTCGGCGAGGTCCCAGTCGCCGGTCACCCGGATCAGGGTGGCGACGACCTGGCCCCATTCCTCGCGGAAGGCCGCGGCGACGGCCTCCTCGACCTCGTTCGTGGCGCTCACTCCCAGACCGGCCGCACTTCCACGGAGCCGCCGCCGAGGGCCGCGGGATGCCGGGACGCGAGGGCGATGGCCTCGTCCAGGTCGGCGACCTCGATGATGTCCAGTCCGGCGACGTACTCCTTCGACTCCACGAACGGCCCGTCGCTGAGCAGGACCTCGTCGCCCTGGACGCGCACGGTGGTGGCGTCGGTGTGCGGGCGCAGACGGGCGCCGCCCTTGACGATGTCGCGGCTGCGGACCTCGTCGATGTAGTCGGTGAAGCGCGGATCCTCGGCGATCTCCTCGGGGCTGAGTTCCTCGCCGCCGACAGGGGTGCAGATGAACAGGACGTACCTCATGACCGCTCCTCGGTGTGCAGGGAGATGTGTTCGTGCGCGATCAGCCAGCGCAGACCGATGTCCCGGTAGCCGGTGGTGATGTGCAGCGTGTCGTCGATCGGTGTGCCGTCCGTGCGGGTGGCGCGCAGCCGGACGAGGGCGTGTCCGAATGCGACGCTCTCGTCGACGTGGACGCGCAGGTCCAGCACCTCGCGCAGGACGGGACCGGTGACTCCGGCGAACAACTCCTCCATCGACTTGCGCAGGGCGTCGGCCCCTTGGTGGTCCCGGCCCTTGGTGTACGTCAGCACGTCCGGGGCGTAGCAGGCCGCCATGCGGTCGACGTCCCGCTCCCCCGCGGCCCGGGTCAGCTCGGCGTCGAGCGCGCGGATCCGCGTCTCGGCGTCCTCGTCGTCCCAGAACGGCCGCACCTCCATGGCCCCGATGGTGGCCACGGGATGCCGCGCGGCCGCCTCGACCGCCTCCTCGATGCCGTCGCACTCCAGGATGTCGAATCCGGCGACGTACTCCTTCGTCTCCGCGAACGGGCCGTCGCTGCGCAGCACCTCGCCGTCGCGCACCCGCACGGTGACGGCCTGGGCGGGAAGCGCCAGCCGATGGCCGTGCAGGCGTACGTGGCGTTCGCCGAGGTCTTCCACCCAGGGCTCGACGGGGGTCATGCCCGAGGCGTCGGCGGTGTCGTCGCCGCAGACGAGCAGCATGTACTTCATGGTTCCTCCCGGTCCTCATGAGCTTCCTACACCCCACCGACGAACGGGACCGGTCCGAATCGACACCCGGGTGAGCGGACGTAGGGACTGGAGCTACGGAATAGGAGAAGTCCTGGGTGCGTTCACCCTGATACGGACTGCTCGCCACGCGCTGAATGAGCGTGGTACCGTCGCGTCAGCACTTGTGTACGCCCAGTCGTGGGCGCCGGTGCAGTTTCTCCGTAGTTCGCCGGTCGGTGTACCGGCTTCTCCTCACCACCTCGTGACCAGCGGTTCTGTCGCAGTCGAGGTGCTGTTTCCCGCCGCCAGAAGGCGCTCTGTCCGCCTTCCCGATGTCCGCGGCTCATCCCTTCCTTCCGCATGACCCATGCCTTCCGTCCTTGAAAGGACAGACCTCCATGACCACCACACTCGAACACCCCCCAGTCCAGCAGCAGCGCCCGGCCCAGACCGTCACCGGTGTCCTCGACATCGACGCGAGCGGGAAGGGGCACCTGCGCGCCGAGAACCTGCTGCCCACCTCCGCCGACCTTCAGGTCTCCCCCACGCTGATCCGCCGGTACGGCCTGCGCAAGGGCGACCTCGTGGACGGCGTACGCGGCGACCGGCGCGCCCTCACCGAGGTCGCCCGCGTCAACGGGCGCACCCCGGACAAGAACCGGCGCACCTTCGGCGAGCTGACGCCGCTTCACCCGCGTGAGCGGATCCGCCTCGAACACCCGGCCTCCGGTGCGACCGGCCGGGTCGCCGACCTGATCGCCCCCGTGGGCAAGGGCCAGCGCGGTCTGATCGTGGCCCCGCCCAAGACCGGCAAGACGGTCCTCCTCCAGCAGATCGCGGCCGCCGTCGCCGGCAACCATCCCGAGTGCCGGCTGATGGTCGTGCTCCTCGACGAACGCCCCGAGGAAGTCACCGACATGCGGCGCTCGGTGCGCGGCGAGGTGTACGCCTCGACCTTCGACCGGGCTCCCAAACAGCACATCGCGCTGGCCGAGCTCGTCATCGAGCGGGCCAAGCGGCTCGTCGAGGCTGGCGAGGACGTCGTCATCCTGCTGGACTCCCTGACCCGGCTGTGCCGGGCGCACAACAACGCGGCCGCGTCCGGTGGCCGCACCCTCAGCGGCGGTGTCGACGCGGCCGCGCTGCAGGGGCCGAAGCGGTTCTTCGGCGCCGCGCGGCTCGCCGAGGAGGGCGGTTCGCTCACCATCCTCGCCACGGCCCTGGTGGAGACCGGCTCCCGGGCCGACGACTACTTCTTCGAGGAGCTCAAGAGCACCGGCAACATGGAGCTGCGCCTGGACCGGGACCTCGCCCACCGCCGTGTCTTCCCCGCCGTCGACATCAATCCGTCCGGCACCCGGCGCGAGGAACTCCTGCTGGCCCCGGCCGAGTTGACCACCGTACGCGGACTGCGCCGGGCCCTGCAGACCCGGGACGGCCAGTCCAACCTGGAGACCCTCCTGGAACGCCTGCGCGAGACCCCCGACAACGCCACCTTCCTTCGGCGGATCCAGCCGACGCTGCCCGGCGAGTGAGACGTCACGGAGCATCGCCCGTCCGGGTGCAGGCGCGCCCCGACCGGCCCGGCCATCGCGTTCCGAGGCGCCCGCCTTTCTAGGTTGGCAGTATGAAGATCGGATTTCCTTACCGGACACTTGTGTCCACCTGCGTGCTCTGCGCGGCCGGTCTGCTGGCGCTCGCGCCCGCCACGGCGCTCGCCCGCACCGGGCACGACCCCGACACGGCCGACGAGCGCCGAACGGCGGCCCCGAAGCCCGCTCTGCTCTACCGGTCCGGCACGCTGGCGCGGCCCCTTCCCGGCACGCGCCCGGTCCCCGTGGTCTCGGCGCTGTCATGGCTGGTCGCCGACGCCGACACCGGCGAGGTGCTCGCCGCGCACGAGGCGCACCGGAAGCTGCCGCCCGCCAGCACCTTGAAGACGCTGTTCGCCCTCACCCTGCTGCCGACCCTCCCGGCCGGTGTCCCGCACACCGTGCGCGAGGAGGAGCTGGCCGGGATCGGGGCCGGCAGCAGTCTGGTCGGTGTCGCCGAGGGACGTACGTACCGGATCGCCGATCTGTGGCGCGGGGTGTTCCTCAGCTCCGGCAACGACGCGGTAAGGGTGCTGGCCTCGCTCAACGGCGGCTGGCGTGCCACGGCCGCCCGGATGCAGGCCAAGGCGCGTGCGCTGGGTGCCCTCGACACACGGGTGATGTCGCCGGACGGCTACGACACGCCGGGCCAGGTGTCGTCGGCGTACGACCTGGCGGTGTTCGGCCGGGCGGGGCTGCGCAACGCGGAGTTCGCGCGGTACTGCGGCACCGCACAGGCGATGTTCCCGGGCGGGGGCGGCTGGGAGTACCCGATCCTCAACACCAACCGGCTGCTGACCGGTGCGGACGGGGTGACCCGGTACCCCGGGGTGATCGGCATCAAGAACGGCTACACCAGCGAGGCGGGCAACACGCTGGTCGCCGCCGCCCGCCGGGGTGATCGCGCCCTCGTCGTGACGGTGCTGCACCCCCGGACGGGCGGCGGGCTCGCCGTCTACGAGGAGGCCGGGGAACTGCTCGACTGGGGATTCGGCGCGGCCGGACGGGTCGAACCGGTGGGGTCGCTCGACGGCTTGCGGGCCAGACCGAGCCTGGGGCCCGAGACGGTTCCCGTGGTGGCGCCGGTGGCGCCCGAGGGCGAGGCCGGCTGGGCCGCGGCCTGCGCTATCGCGGGCGCCGCCGGGGCCGGCGCCGGTGCCGTCTCGCTCGTGACACGCGGCAGAGTGGACCGTTCGGCGCCGAGCTGACCGACCGGCAGCCACAGCAGCAGGCCGAGGGTGATCCACGCGTAGGTGTTGCTGCCGAGGAAGCCGTCGACGCCGGACGCGTCGTCGAACCACAGCCACACCACGCTGGTGCACAGCACCGCGTACAGAACGCCCGCGACGCGCCGGTGCCCGTCGCGGACCAGGACGGCGAAGGACGGCAGCAGCCACACCAGGTGGTGGACCCAGGTGATCGGGCTGACCAGGCAGGCGGTGAGCCCGGTCAGCGCGAACGCCGCCGTCCAGTCGCCCGCCACGGCCGCCCGCCGGGTGCGGACCACCCAGACGCCCAGGACCAGCAGCACCACCACCGCCCAGACCGCCCGGCTCGACACGTCCAGCCGGGCCAGGATGCCTTGCAGCGACTGGTTGGAGACGTAGTCGAGACGGCCCACCCGGGTGGTGTCCCACATCGCGTGCGTCCAGTAGAAGCGGGACGCCTCCGGCGCCACCCACGCCGCCAGCGCCGTCGCCGCCGCGGCGACGGCCGTGGCCACGGCGGCGGCTCGCCAGCGCCGGGCCACCAGCAGCAGACCGATGAACGCGGCCGGCGTCAGCTTGATCGCCGCCGCCAGGCCGATGCCCACGCCCGCCCAGCGTGCCCGGCCCGTCGACAGCAACCAGCAGTCGAGGAGCACCAGGGCCAGCAGCAGGATGTTCACCTGGCCGAAGCTGAACGTGTCCCGCAGCGGTTCGAACAGGGCCAGCGCGCAGGCGGCCAGCGCACAGCCGTACCAGCCGTAGCGCCGCCAGGCCCGCCCGGCCAGCACGCGCAGCACGAAGGCCAGTGCCGCCAGGTTGAGCAGCAGCGCCAGCGCGATGGCGACGTGCAGGTCCACCAGCGCCATGGGCAGCATGACGACGGCGGCGAACGGCGGGTAGGTGAAGCCGTACGTGGTGCCGGGCACCCGGTAGTCGTAGAGACGCCCGTCGTGGTGCATCCAGCTGTCGACGGTGCCGTAGTAGACGCGCAGGTCGAACCAGTCGCGCAGCAGCGGCACGGTGGCGGTGAAGACGGTCACGGCCGCGACGAGCACGAGAACGAGCGCGAGCCGGCCGCGGTCGGTACGGGGCAGTTTCATGCGGTGCGCTCCAACGCCGGGGCCTGCGCGGCCATATGTGCCTGCCACAGGACGACCACGGCGAGCACACCGCCGGAGACCGCCAGCACCAGTTGGCCGACGTCCGCGGAGCTGCCGCTGGGCAGTACCGCGAGCGCGAGCACTCCCGTGAACGCCGCCACGCGGTGCCGCACCGAGGTGCTGGGGGCCGCGGCGGCGATGAGGAACAGGCCCCACAGGGCGTACCAGGGGCGGATCGCCGGTCCGAAGGCGGCCACGGCAGCCAGGCTCAGCCCGAGCGCGTACACCGGGCGCGGACGCCAGCGCCACCATATGAGGAGCACGAGGACGCCGGTGAGCACCAGGCCGAAGGCGTGCCACACGGGGACGGCCAGCGGCGCCAGATCACTGCCCGCCTGTTCCAGCAGCGAGCCCGTGGCCCGGCCGAGCAGGCTGGTGAGCGCCCAGTTCTGCGAGGAGACCGGGGTGTCCAGGGCGCCTATCCAGCCGTATCCCGTGCCCGCCACGGCCGTGGCGGCGACCGTGGTGGCGGCTGAGGCGGCGGCCGTGCTCAGGACGGCCTTCACCGGGTGGTGGCCGGACCGCATCTGAAGCAGTACCACGGCGACCAGGCCCAGCGCGGCGGGCGCCTTGACCAGCGCGGCCAGCGTGACGAGTACGGCGCCCAGGATGGGCCACCGGCCGAGTGCCGCGACCAGTCCGGCGCCCAGCAGGCCGAGCATGATGGCGTCGTTGTGGGCGCCCGCGACCAGGTGCAGCAGCACGAGCGGGTTCAGCGCGCCCAGCCATAGCGCGGCCGCCGGGTCGGCTCCGCTGTGCCGGGCCAGGCGCGGCAGCGCGGCGGCCATCAGCCCCACGCCGAGCAGCGCTATCAGCCGCATACCGAGGAGCCCTGCGGGCAGTTCGCCCCGGGTCACGCCGGACAGCACGGAGGCGACACCGAGGAACACCGGGCCGTAGGGGGCCGCCGTGTGCCGCCACAGCGGGGCGACCTCGTCCGCGAGCGGACCGCCGAGGTGGGAGGGGCCGTACGCGTAGACGTCGATGTGCGCGTCGACCATGGCCCCTTGGGCCAGATAGCTGTACACGTCGCGGCTGAACAGCGGTGGCGCGATCAGCAGCGGGGTGGCCCACACGGCCAGTACCAGCAGCAGGGCGCGCGGGGTCGGCGGGTCGGCGCTGCGCACGAGCCGGCCGAGCAGCAGCCACGCCGCTATCAGCAGGACGACGCCGAAGTACACGCCGACCAGGCCGAGGGCCGCGTGGACCGAGCTCGGGGCCAGGAGTTCCCGGACCGGCAGCGCACCGGACGTCTCACCGCCCAGGGCGAGAAAGGCGGTACCGGCCAGACCGAGTATCTGGCAGCGGCGGAGATCGACGGGGAAAGCCATGGCCAACACTCGGTCAGCGTGGCAACGCCGGGTGGCCAGTAGTTGACGCGGTTCCCTCCGGGGGGAAGCCGGGGTATGACCGGCCGGTGATCGATTGTGGCCGTTGGTTGAAGGGTGCAACGCGTCTGCCTGGTGCGGTTCGTGGCAGGGTGCGGGAGCGTTGTGGCTTGTCGCGCCCACCCGGCGGTAGCCGCAAATCGATCACGCCCCGCGCCCCTGAAGGGGCGCTTCAGCGGCCCCCCTTCAGAACACCGACAGGCCCGTCAGAGTGGTGAATCTGTCCAGGGCCGCCACCCCCGCCACCGAATTGCCCCGTTCGTCCAGCCCCGGACTCCAGACACACAGCGTGCACCGTCCCGGCACCACCGCGATGATTCCGCCACCCACGCCGCTCTTGCCGGGCAGACCCACCCGATACGCGAAGTCGCCCGCCGCGTCGTACGTACCGCACGTCAACATGACCGCGTTGATCTGTTTGGCCTGGCTGCGGGTGAGCAGGCGGGTGCCGTCGGCGCGGACGCCGTGGCGGGCGAGGAAGGACGTGGCCAGGGCGAGGTCGGCGCAGGAGGCCTTGACGGAGCACTGGCGGAAGTACTGGTCCAGCAGGGCGGGCACGGGGTTGTCGATATTGCCGTACGACGCCATGAAGTGGCCGAGGGCGGCATTGCGGTCGCCGTTCGCCGTCTCGGAGGCGGCGACGTCCTCGTCGAAGTCCAGGGCGGGGTTGCCGCTCTCGGCACGCAGAAAGGCGAGGAGTTCACCGGCCGCGTCTCCGGTACGGGTCTGGAGGCGGTCGGTGACGACCAGGGCGCCCGCGTTGATGAACGGGTTGCGCGGGATGCCGTTCTCGTACTCCAGCTGGACGAGGGAGTTGAAGGGGTTGCCGGAGGGCTCGCGGCCCACGTGCTCCCAGAGTTCGTCGCCCTCGCGGGCCAGGTCGAGGGCGAGGGTGAAGACCTTGGTGAGGGACTGCGTGGAGAACGGCTCGCGCCAGTCCCCCACGCCGTACACCGTGCCGTCGAGTTCCGCGACGGCCATGCCGAAGCGACGCGGGTCGCAGGCCGCGAGCGCCGGGATGTAGTCGGCGGGCCGGCCGCGGCCGGGGGTCCGCTCGATCTCCTCCGCGATGCGCTCCAGGATCGGCTGGAAGGTCAGTGACGACGTCGACGCTGCCATGATCACCATTGTGCCTCCCGGCCGGTCCCGGCGCGCATCCGAGGTTTGTGTCCCTACCGGTCAGACGAGGGCCTGGCCGTTGCCCGCGACGACCTCCGGGCGCAGCAGGTCGGCGAGCGTCTCGGCCGGCAACAGGCCCTTCTCCAGGACGAGTTCGGCCACGCCCCGGCCGCTGGCGAGGGCCTCCTTGGCGATGTCGGTCGCGGCCGTGTACCCGATGTGCGGGTTCAGGGCGGTGACCAGGCCGATGGAGTTCTCCACGCTCCGGCGCAGCGCCTCGGTGTTGGCGGTGATGCCGGCCACGCAGCGCTCGGCGAGGGTCACACAGGCGTTGCGCAGGTGCGTGATGCTCTCGGACAGGGAGTGCAGGATGATCGGCTCGAAGGCGTTGAGCTGGAGCTGTCCGGCCTCGGCGGCCATGGTGATGGCGACGTCGTTGCCGATCACCTCGAAGGCGACCTGGTTGACGACCTCGGGGATCACCGGGTTGACCTTGCCGGGCATGATCGACGAACCCGCCTGCACCGGCGGCAGGTTGATCTCGCCGAGACCCGCACGCGGCCCGGACGACAGCAGGCGCAGGTCGTTGCAGCTCTTGGAGAGCTTGACGGCGATGCGCTTCAGGACACCGGACATCTGGACGAACGCACCGCAGTCCTGGGTGGCCTCCACCAGGTTGGCGGCGGTGACCAGCGGCAGCCCGGTGATCTCGGAGAGATGGCGGCGCGCGGACTCGGCGTATCCGGCGGGGGCGTTGAGGCCGGTGCCGATGGCGGTGGCGCCCAGGTTGATCTCGTGGATCAGCTCGACCGCCTCGGCGAGCCGGGACCGGTCCTCGTCGATCATCACGGCGTACGCGGAGAACTCCTGGCCGAGGGTCATCGGCACCGCGTCCTGCAGCTGCGTACGGCCCATCTTCAGCACGTCGCGGAACTCGACGGCCTTGCGGGCGAAGGCGTCCTGCAGCACGGCCATCGCCTTGAGCAGCCCACGCACCGCGAACACCGTCGCGACCTTGACGGCGGTCGGGTAGACGTCGTTGGTCGACTGACCGAGGTTGACGTCCTCGTTGGGGTGCAGGTACCGGTACTCGCCCTTCGCGTGGCCGAGCAGTTCCAACGCCCGGTTGGCGACGACCTCGTTGGCGTTCATGTTGGTCGAGGTGCCGGCACCGCCCTGGATGACGTCGACGACGAACTGGTCGTGCAGCTCACCGGCCCGGATCTCCCGGCAGGCGGCGACGATCGCGGCCGCCTTCTTCGGCTCCAGCAGCCCGAGCTCCTCGTTGGCGAGAGCGGCGGCCTCCTTGACGGCGGCGAGGGCGTCGATCAGGTGCGGGTAGGCCGAGATGGGCGTGCCGGTGATGGCGAAGTTCTCGGTGGCCCGCAGGGTGTGGACACCCCAGTAGGCGTCGGCGGGGACATCACGGTCGCCAAGCAGATCGTGCTCGCTGCGGATGACGGCGTTCATGGAGAAGCGGCTCTTCTTTCAGAGAAGGTGAGGGACAGCGCCCCTGACGGGGCGCGGGGAACTGCGCGACAAGCCACAGACAACCCGCAGCCGCCGTAACAGAGATCCGGCAGATCCTTAGGCGCAGGCGGAAACAACAACCGGCTCCAGCGATCGAACGGGCCGCACACACCCGACCTCCCGCCCGCCCCCAAGCAGCGCCTCACCCTGAAACTCGGTAAGCAAGTCCGGGTCAACCCCAGCCCAGGCAAGAGCCGCGGCAGCAACCGGCACCCGCGCCCGATTCGCCCCGTCGGCGATCTTCACGGCGATGGCCCGACCATCCGGCAGCGCAGCGACCTGCACGCCCTCGAAGCCGTCCTTGGCGAGCAGCCCCGGCACGGCCCGCATCAGCGCGGCCACATCCCGCCCCGAGCCGGAGGCCATCTCGGCGTGCTCCCGCATCGCGTCGGCGACCCGCGCCTCGGGCGTCCCCGCCACCGCGGTGGTGATCCGGGCGGCGGCGCGAGCAAGCCCGTGCAGCGAGACGGAGAACAACGGCGCCCCACACCCGTCGACCGTGGCGCCAGCGATCCGCTGCCCGGTGAGGTCCTCCACGATCTCGGCGATCGCCTGCTGAAGGGGGTGCCCAGGATCGAGGTAGTCCTCCAGTGACCAGCCATTGAGCCGGCAGGCATAGAGCATGGCCGCGTGCTTGCCGGAGCAGTTCTGGGCGAGCCGGGAGGGCGCACGGCCCTCCCGGACCCAGGTGTCCCGGACGACCGGGTCGTACGGCATGTCCGGGACATTGCGCAGGTGGTCCTCGGTGAGCCCGGCGAGTTCGAGGATGCGCCGGGTTCCGGCGAGGTGGCGTTCCTCGCCGGAGTGGCTCGCCGCGGTGAGCGAGAGCAGCTCGCCGTCGAGCGGGAGCCCGGCCCGCGCCATGGCCACGGCCTGGACGGGCTTGAGGGCGGAGCGCGGGTAGAAGGCGGCCTCGATGTCACCGAGCTGGAACTGCACCTCGCCGTCGGCGCCGAGGACGACGACCGAGCCGTAGTGCATGCCTTCGATCATTCCGCCGCGTATGAGGTGGGCGACGGGTGCGTGGAGAGGTTCGCGGACAAGGGGTGCGTCCGCTATGAAACTGCTGTACATCACACTGCCTGGTTGTCGTGGGTCGATGAGGCGTCGTCGACCGACACGGGTCTCACGCGTCGGCCTTGCTGGTGGTGCGCCCGGCCCGGCTGCGGATGGCGTACCAGCCCGCGACCAGCGCTGCGACGATCAGCGGCAGGCACAGCACGGTGGTGCGGCCGGCGCCTCCGTCGGCGTACATGAGGACCAGGACGGAGGCGAGGAACGCCAGCGTCACGAGTTCGGTCCAGGGGGAGCCCGGCAGTCGGTAGCCGGGCCGGTCGAGCTCGCCCTTCTGGGTCTTCTGCCAGAAGAGCAGGTGACAGATCATGATCATGCCCCAGGTGGCGAGGATGCCGATCGCGGCGAAGTTCAGCACGATCTCGAAGGCATCGGCCGGGACGACGAAGTTGAGTCCGACGCCGAGGACACAGATACCGCTGGTCAGCAGGATGCCGCCGTACGGGACCTGGCTGCGGCTCATCACCGAGGTGAACTTCGGGGCGGAGCCGGACATGGCCATGGAGCGCAGGATGCGGCCGGTGGAGTACAGGCCGGAGTTGAGCGAGGACATGGCCGCGGTCATCACGACCAGGTTCATGACGCCGCCGGCCGCCGGGATGCCGATGTTGGACAGCACGGTGACGAACGGGCTCTCGCCCGCCTTGTACGACGACCAGGGCAGCAGCATCGAGAGCAGGAGGACGGAGCCGACGTAGAAGAGGCCGACGCGCCACATGATCGAGTTGATCGCCTTCGGCATGATCTTCTCGGGGTTCTCGGTCTCACCGGCGGCGACGCCGACCAGCTCGACGGAGGCGTAGGCGAAGACGACGCCCTGGACGATCAGCAGCATGGGCAGCAGGCCGCTGGGGAAGAGGCCGCCGTTGTCGGTGATCAGGGACGGGCCGGGGGTGTGGCCGTCCACCGGCTGCTGGGTGACCAGCAGGAAGATGCCGATGCACATGAAGACGACGAGCGCGCCGACCTTGATGATCGCGAACCAGAACTCCAGCTCGCCGAAGATCTTCACGGAGATCAGGTTGACGGTGAGGACGACCGCGAGGGCTATCAGCGCGATCACCCACTGCGGGATGTCGGAGAACATGCCCCAGTAGTGCGTGTACGTCGCCACCGCGGTGATGTCGGCGATGCCGGTGGTCGCCCAGTTCAGGAAGTACATCCAGCCCGCGGTGTACGCGCCCTTCTCTCCCATGAACTCCCGGGCGTACGACACGAAGGCGCCGGAGGACGGGCGGTAGAGGACGAGTTCGCCGAGGGCGCGTACGACGAGGAAGGCGAAGGCGCCGCAGACCGCGTAGGCGATGAACAGGGACGGGCCGGCGTCGGCGAGTCGGCCGCCGGCACCGAGGAACAGGCCGGTGCCGATCGCACCGCCGATGGCGATCATGTTGACGTGCCGCGACTTCAGCGACTTGCTGTAGCCGGCGTCTCCGGCGTCGACATGGCTGGAACGTTTCTGCACGCCCTCGTGCAGGGACTGCTCACTCACGCCTCGGGTCCGCCTTCCGTGGTGCTGTCCGTGCGCGGGGGGCGCACGATGTCGGTGAGGGTGGTCTCGACGCGATCCAGGTGGTGGGCCATGGCGTCGGTCGCGTCGAGTTCGGAACCGTCGATCAGCGCCTCGACGATCGCCCGGTGCTCCCGGTTGGACTGTTCGCGGCGGCCGCCCAGCTCGTTGAGGAAGGCCGACTGACGCGCCAGTGCGTCGCGGATCTCCTCGATGACCCGGCGGAAGACCGGGTTCTGGGCGGCCTCGGCCACGGCCAGGTGGAAGAGGGTGTCCATCGCGACCCACGCGGTGGTGTCCGTCTCCCGCTCCATGCGGTCCAGCAGGTGAGCGAGGTGGTCGAGGTTCTCCGGGGTGCGGCGCAGCGCCGCGTACCCGGCGACCGGGATCTCGACGTGCCGGCGCACCTCCAGCAGGTCGCTCGCCGAGTAGTCGCCGAAGGTGGGGTCCTCGACGGCGTTGGCGACGACGAAGGTGCCCTTGCCGGTCTTGGAGACGGTCAGGCCCATGGTCTGCAGGGCCCTCAGGGCCTCGCGCAGGACGGGCCTGCTGATCTCCAGGGTCCGGCAGAGCTCCGCCTCGGAGGGCAGCTTGTCGCCGACGGCGTATTCGCCGCGCTCGATGGCGTCGCGCAGATGCGCCAGCACCGCTTCCATGGCGCTGATGCGTCGCGGCGGCTGTCCGGCTGTCCGGCTGTCTGACAGGTTCACGGGACAGATACTCCGGGTGAGCTGTGGGTGGTGTCAAGGGATGCAAAGGGAGAGATTCACCGGGCGTGACGCCGGCAGGCCGCCATCACGCCTGGCTCGGGTCAGCTGTTGATCACACCTGCGCCCAGCAGCCCGAACAGCAGCAGGCCGACGACGATCCGGTAGATCACGAAGGCGTTGAAGGAGTGCTTGGCGACGAACCTGAGCAGCCAGGCGATGGAGGCGTAGGCGACGACGAAGGAGACGGCGGTGCCGACGGCCAGCGGCAGCACGCCCGTGCCCGTCGCGCCGAGGGCGTCCTTCAGCTCGTAGATGCCGGCACCGGTCAGGGCCGGGATGCCGAGGAAGAAGGACAGGCGGGTGGCGGCGAGGCGGTCCAGGTCGAGCATGAGCGCCGTGGACATGGTGGCGCCGGAGCGGGAGAAGCCCGGGAAGAGCAGGGCGAGGATCTGGGAGCTGCCGACGAGCATCGCGTCCTTGAAGGAGGTGTCGTCCTCCCCTCGCTTGTGCCGTCCCATCCGGTCCGCCGCCCACATCACACCGCTGCCCACGATCAGCGAGCCCGCGACGACCCACAGGGAGGCGAGCGGTCCCTGGATGAGTGGCTTGGCGGCCAGGCCCACGGCGACGATCGGGATCGTCGCGAAGATGACCCACCAGGCGAACTTGTAGTCGTGGTGGTATCGCTCCTCCTTGTCCCGCAGCCCGCGCAGCCACGCGGAGACGATCCGCACGATGTCCTTGAAGAAGTACACGAGGACGGCGGCGATGGCGCCGACCTGGATGACGGCGGAGAACCCGACGACGGCGTCGTCGTCGACCGGGATACCCATCAGCCCTTCGGTGATCTTCAGATGGCCGGTCGAGGAGACGGGCAGGAACTCGGTCACCCCCTCGACGGCTCCGAGGACGAAGGCCTGACCGACGCTGATGGCGCTCATGGGATCCAGTTCCGGGGGTCGGCGGGACGGGTGGTGCGCACTGTCCTACCAGGTGCGGGTGTGGTTCCGTGGCCCACGACGCCGCGATGGTGGCCTACGACCACACCGTCTGGGCGACCGCCACGCCGAGGAACGCGGCACCGAGGCCCACGGTCACGCTCCCCACGACATTGCCGAAGGCGTAGAGCCCGGCTCCCGTCTCGGTCAGCCGCAGGGTCTCGTACGAGAAGGTCGAGTACGTGGTCAGGGCGCCGCACAGGCCGGTGCCGAGCAGCAGCTGGAGGTGGGAGCTCGCGGCGCCGGCCGCCACCGCGCCGGTGAGCAGGCCGAGGATCAGAGAGCCGGAGATGTTGACGGCGAAGGTGCCCCAGGGGAACACCGAGTCGTGCCGGGACTGCACCGCACGGTCGGTGAGGTAGCGCAGGGGCGCGCCGACGACGGCGCCCGCGATCACCAGGAGCCAGTTCACGGCGACTTCTTACCCTTCGCGTCCGATGTGCCCGGAATGCCGGGCCGGCTGGGGAACCGGACGACCTCGCAGTCGTCGAGGGTGACGAGGCCTTCGGTGACGATTTCGTCGAGCTGCGGCAGGAAGGCCCGTACGCGCTCCTCGCTGTCGACGACCACGACCGCGACCGGCAGGTCCTCGCTCAGCGACAGCAGCCGTGAGGTGTGGATCAGCGAGGAGGCGCCGAAGCCCTCGATGCCGCGGAAGACGCTGGCGCCCGCGAGGCCGGCCGCGTGGGCGCGGTGCACGATCTCCGCGTAGAGGGGTTTGTGGTGCCAGGTGTCGTGCTCGCCGACGAGGACGGTCAGACGCAGCGCCTTGCCGGTCGGTCCGGTCATGACTGCCTCCGCTTCAGGACGCGGCGGGTGGCCGCTGCCGCGAGCCAGACCGCCGTGAGTGCCGCGATGAGGGTGGCGGCGAGGTAGGCCATCGCCATGCGGGGGTGGCCGTCGTCCACCAGTCTCTGGATGTCCACGGCGTAGGTGGAGAAGGTGGTGAAGCCGCCGAGCACTCCGGTGCCGAAGAAGGGGCGGACGAGGCGGTGGGCGGCCAATACTTCGGTGATCACCACCATGAACACGCCGATCACGGCGCAGCCGACGACATTGGTCCAGAAGGTCGCCCACGGGAAGCCCCCCGGCCGGACCGGCCACCACAGGGTGAGCGCGTACCGGGCCATGGCACCGATCGCTCCGCCGGCCGCGACCACCGCGATGATCGGCGCCTGTGCCCGCCAGGCCGACGGCCGCGAGGTGCCGGCGGGGGCGCGGAGGCTCTCGGTGTCAGGAGCTGTCATGGTCGTACGTCTCCTACTCGCCTGGGCCCGGGTGTGCGGGCCTCGCGGGTGCAAGTAGGGACCGTTGGCGGCAGCACTGCCGCGGTTCGGGTACGGCGGGCCCCACCGCCGCGCCGCGAGGGTGATCGCGGCTGGTCAACAGGTTAACGGTCCTGTCGGCCCATCGTCCCGAACGCTTCGCTGCGGATGCTCCGCCTGCACGGCGCGGCTACTGTCGAAGGGCCCGCTGAGCTGCCGAGGAGAAGGAGCGTGGTCGGCGTGGCCCGCAACCGCCGTCTGATCCTGAGCTCGCCGTCCGAGGTCTGGAGCCTGCTGTCCGACGGCCGTCGCTACGGCGAGTGGGTCACGGGAACGCAGCAGGTGCTCGCCGTGGACCCGGACTGGCCGGAGGTGGGCGCGAGGCTGCGCGTGCGGGTCGGTGCCGGCCGGCTGACCCTGGACGACACCGTCGTCGTCCGCATCTGCGAACCGCGGCGGCGACTGGAACTGGAGGCGAGGGCGGATCCCTTCGGCGCGGCCCGCATCGCCATGAAGCTGATCCCGTGGGGCGAGCACACCCTGTTCGTCATCGACTGGCACCCTCTCCGGGGCCCCGGCACCCGGATGCACGGCCTGCCCGTCGACTACGTCGTCGCGATCCGCAACGGCATGATGCTGACGAAGCTGGCCCGGATCGCGGTGCGCGAGCATCGCGAGCTCGATCCGGTACCGGAGAGCGGTGTGGGCGGCCAACGCCCTTAGGACGCACGGCCGTTGACGCGCGGGGCCCGGCCGCAACGGCGCGGCCGGGCCTCGTCTCACCGACTAGTCCGACTCACCGGTGGCTGAACCACGCCGTCGACGGGAGCGCCTTGTCGTCGTAGCCGAACAGGGCCTGGTTCTCCCAGCCGTTGCCAGAGGAGGCGTCGGCCGGGTCCCAGCCACTGCCCGCGACGGCGGTCCAGGTCGCCTCCCAGTAGAAGACGCCGAGGCCACGGCCGTTCGGGACGGCCTCCACGATGCTCGCCACGTCGTTCATCCACCTGGTCTGCCCGGCCACTGTGGCGGGGTAGCCGGAGACCAGTTCAGCGGGGGTGTCGATGATGTTCTCGTGCGAGTCCTCGCTGTCCAGCCGGAACGGGTAGGCCGTCTCGGCGACGAAGACCGGCTTGCCGTAGCGGGAGGCCGCGTCGTCCAGCGTCGTCTGGAAGTCGTGGAGTGTGCCGTGCCAGTAGCCGTAGTACGACAGGCCGATCGCGTCGAACTTCACGCCGCTCGCGACCGCGTTGTCGAACCACCAGCGGGTGCCGGACAGGTCGCCGCCCTTGGCCAGGTGCAGTGCGACCGTGGTGGACGAACTGACCGCCTTCACCGCGTCGTAGCCGGAGTTGAGCAGGCCGGCGAGCTGCGCCCAGTTGTCCGTGGAGCCCTCGGACCACAGCATGCCGCCGTTGATCTCGTTGCCCACCTGGACCATGTCGGCGGTGGTGCCCTGTGCCTTGAGCGCGTTGAGGACGTCGTAGGTGTGGTCGTAGACGTCGGTCCTGAGCCGGCTGTAGGAGTGCCCGGACCACGCGGCCGGCTTGGACTGGGCGCCGGGGTCGGCCCAGGTGTCCGAGTAGTGGAAGTCGACCAGCAGCTTCATGCCGGCCGCCTTGACGCGCTTGGCCAGGGCGAGGACGCGTGTCTTGTTGTTGTAGCCGTCGGCCGGGTTGACCCAGACCTTCAGGCGGGCGTAGTTCATGCCGGTGTTCTTCAGGATGGTGACCGCGTCGCCGGTGGCACCCGAACTCGTCCGGTAGAGGCCGCCCTTGGCCTCGCTCTTGGCGAGGGAGGAGATGTCGGCGCCGTGGATCGAGGTGCCGCCCGTGCCGGAGGCGAAGGTCAGGTCGTCGACGTTGAGCCAGTTGCCCGCGTTCGCGTCGCTGTTGATGCTGACCGTGCACTGGTTGCCGGTCACGCTGACCGGCACGACGATCCGGATCCAGCCGCTCGCCGAGACCGGGAGGTCGGTGCGCTGTTCGGCGCCGCCGCAGTTCTTCAGCGCGATGTACGCCGAGTTCTGGCCGCCGCCGGAGCGGACCCAGGCGGTGAGCTTGTAGTTCCCGTTGGTCAGGCCCGACAGGTACTGGTAGGTCTCCACCTTGTAGGCCGACGACGACCAGTGGGTCAGTCGGTAACTCCCGCTGTGGCCACCGGCTTCGGTGAAGGAGGCGGAGTTCTGCCCGGCCGCCGAGTAGGTGGACCAGCCGGCCGGGGTGGCGGTGCCGGTGCCGTCCGACTCGAAGCCGCCGTTGGTGAGCGTGCTCGCCGCCGAGGCGGTCTGCGCGGGCAGGGCGGTCAGGGCGAGTCCGGCGGCGAGCGGTATCAGCAGGACCTGGAGGGTGCGTCTGGGATGGAACATCTTCGTCCGTCGTCCCTTCGACGTATGGGGATGGGGGTCCCTCGCCGCCGCGGTGGGGAACCACGGCGGTGAGGAGCCCCTCCGCCCGCGGCTCGCGGCACGCGCGGGCGGAGGGGAGTCGGCTCAGCCGTCGAGTCGTACGACCCGGACGGCTCCCGCGGGGACCTCGAGACGGCCCGCGGCGCGTTCTCCGGTCAGCAGTTCGGTGCCCGGCGCCTCCAGCGGCACCTTGGCGTCCGACGCGGTGTGGTTGACGGCGAACAGATAGCTGCCCGACTCGCCGGCGCGACGCACGACCTCTACGTCATGGGGAAGGTCGACACGCGGTGCGACCTGCGCGTCCTCGATCGCCCAGCCGAGCAGCGCGTCGAGGCCCTCGGCGCCCAGGCGGGTGGAGACGTACCAGGCGGTGCCCTCGCCGAGGCGGTGCCGGGTGACGGCCGGCCGGCCGGCGGTCAGGCCGTCGGCGTACGTCCAGACGGTCTCCGCCCCGCGCGGGACGACGAACTCCGACCACACGTCTGCGCTGAGCTCGGAGCCGTCGGGGCCGGTGATGCGCACCGACTGCTCCCGGAGCAGTGGGGAGAACTCCTCGATCGTCAGGCCCAGGACGTCCCGCAGTGGCCCGGGACAGGCGCCCTCGTGCACGGCGTCGTGCTCGTCGACGATGCCGGAGAAGTACGACACGACGAGGGTGCCGCCTCTCTCGACGTACTCCTTGAGGTTGTGCCCGGCCGTCTCGGTCATCAGATACAGAGCCGGTACGACGACAAGGGGATACCTCGACAAGTCGGCTTCCGGGTGGGCGAAGTCGACCGTGAGGTGGCGGTCGTAGAGCACCTCGTAGAACGCGTCGGCGCGCTCGCGGGCGTCGTGGTCCTCGCTGGGGCGCCAGTCGAGGTTCTGCGCCCACCAGGAGTGCCAGTCCCACAGCATGGCCACGTCGGCCCGGGTGCGGGTGCCGCGCAGGGTGCTCAACGAGTCGAGGGAGGCGCCGAGTTCGACGACCTCGCGCCATACGCGGGTGTCGGTGCCGCCGTGCGGGACCATCGCCGAGTGGAACTTCTCGGCGCCGCGCCGGGACTGCCGCCACTGGAAGAACATGGCGCCCTCGGAACCGCGCGCCACATGGGCGAGGGAGTTGCGCGCCATCTGACCGGGGGCCTTGGCCGGGTTGCGGGGCTGCCAGTTGACGCCCGAGGTGGAGTGCTCCAGGAGGATCCAGGGCGCTCCCCCGGCCACCGAGCGCGTGAGGTCCGCGGCCATGGCGAGGTTGACGTGGGTACGGCGGCCGTCGGTGATCAGGTAGTGGTCGTTGGTGACGATGTCGACCTCGCGGCCCCAGGCCCAGTAGTCGACGGAGTCGCACTGGCTGAGCGCCGTCATGAAGTTGGTGGTGACCGGGACGCCGGGTGAGAGGCGGTGCAGGATGTCCCGCTCCATACGGAAGTTCTCGCGCATGGTGGCGTCGGCGAACCGCCTGTAGTCCAGCGCCTGGGCCGGGTTCACGGCCGTCGGTGTGCGGCGCGGCGGGTTGATCTGCCCGAGGTCGGTGTAGCGCTGGCCCCAGAAGGCGGTGCCCCAGGCCTCGTTGACCGCGTCGACCGTCTCGTACGTCGACTCCAGCCAGCGGCAGAAGTGCGCGGCGCAGGAGTCGCAGTAGCAGGCCGAGACGGGGACGCCGTACTCGTTGTGCACGTGCCACATCGCCAGCGCCGGGTGATCGCCGTAGCGTTCGGCGAGCTTGGTGGTGATGGTGGTGGCGGCCGCGCGGTAGTCGGCGTTGCTGTGGCAGACGGCGGCGCGTGAGCCGAACTCGTGGCGCACGCCCTCCGCCGTCACGGGCAGCGCCTCGGGGTGGGCGCGGTAGAACCACACCGGCGGGCAGACGGTCGGGGTGCCCAGGTCGACGCGGATGCCGTGCTCATGCAGCAGGTCGAACACACGGTCCAGCCAGCCGAAGTCGTACACACCGGGAGCGGGCTCCAGCAGGGCCCAGGAGAAGATCCCGACACTCACCATCGTGACGCCGGCCTCCCGCATCAGCCGGACGTCCTCCTGCCACACGCTTTCCGGCCACTGCTCGGGGTTGTAGTCCCCACCGAAGGCGAGCCCGGTGAGGCCCCTGGGGTTGGTCTCCGGCATGGATCTCTCCCGATTAATCGATCATTTGGGAACGTGCACACACTCGATCGGCGATGCGAGCCCAACATAACCGCACAGCAACAACCATTGACAAGTGTCCGGGATGTTTCTCTACTGTGAACGCTCACAGAAGCATGGCAGGCCCTGGCAACAGGCGAGGGCCCAGGTCAGGGGAGAGATCCATGCCCATCTCACAGCGCCGACGACTCTTGTCCAGAGGTGCAGCCACATGTGTCGCCGTCGCCCTCGGCGCGACCGCCCTCACCGCTTGCGGCTCCGAGGACAGCAAGGCCGACTCCGGTCCCGTCTCGCTGACGTACTGGACCTGGACGCCCGGCATGGACAAGGTCGTCGACCTGTGGAACAAGGGTCCGGGCAAGAAGGACCAGATCACGGTCACGGTCAAGAAGCAGGCGTCCGGCGACACGCTGGTCACCAAGATCCTCACCGCGCACAAGGCCGGCAAGGCCCCCGACCTGGTGCAGGCCGAGTACCAGGCGCTGCCGACGCTGGTCAGCAACGACGCGGTCGCGGACATAGCCGGCGAAGTCCGCGACGCGAAGGGCAAGTTCGCCGACGGCGTGTGGCAGCAGACCACGCTGGGCACCGACGCGGTGTACGCGGTCCCGCAGGACATCGGGCCGATGATGTTCTACTACCGCGAGGACCTGTTCGAGAAGTACGGCCTGACCGTCCCGACCACCTGGGAACAGTTCGCCGAGACGGCCCGCGCGCTGAAGAAGAAGGCCCCGGACACGGACCTCACCACCTTCTCCGCCAATGACTCGGGCCTCTTCGCGGGCCTCGCCCAGCAGGCCGGCGCCAAGTGGTGGACGACCTCCGGCGACAAGTGGCAGGTCGGCATCGACGACACCGCCTCCCAGAAGGTCGCCAAGTTCTGGGGCGACCTCGTCAAGGAGGGCGCCATCGACAACCAGCCGATGTACACGCCGGCCTGGAACAAGGCGCTCAACACCGGCAAGCAGATCGCCTGGGTGAGCGCCGTGTGGGCGCCGGGCACGCTGACCACCGCCGCGCCCGACACCAAGGGCAAGTGGGCCATGGCCCCGCTCCCCCAGTGGTCGCAGTCGGAGAACGTCACCGGCAGTTGGGGCGGCTCCTCCACCGCCGTCAGCACCGACTCCCAGCACAAGGCGGCCGCCGCGAAGTTCGCCGCCTGGCTGAACACCGACGGCGACGCCCTCAACGCGCTGGCCAAGGAGAGCGGCATCTACCCGGCCTCCACGTCGGCCCAGCTCAGCGGCGCGTTCACCACACCGCCGGACTACTTCTCCCACCAGGCCGACTTCTACACCAAGGCCGCCGAGATCGCCGAGACCACGGCGCCGTCCGCCTGGGGCCCGAACGTGAATGTCGCCTACACGACGTTCAAGGACGCGTTCGGCAAGGCCGCCAAGGACAGGTCGGACTTCGTCGCCGCCCTGAACTCGATGCAGGACGACACGGTCGCCGACCTGAAGAAGCAAGGCTTCGAGGTCTCCGAGTGACCAGCACAAGCCGGAGGGCGTACGGGGTGAAGGGGGCCCCGTACGCCCACCCGTCTCCCACCACCACCCTCAAACGAGCGCGAAGCGCCCCCTATTTTTTCCTCATCCCCGCGACGATCCTCTTCGCCCTGTTCTTCGCGCTCCCCATCGGCTACGCGGTCTGGCTCAGCTTCCGCAAGGTGCAGGTCTCCGGGCTCGGCCTCGGTGCCGGCGCCCGCGAGGAGGTCTGGGCCGGTCTGGAGAACTACACCGACACTCTCACCGACAGCGAGCTGCTGAACGGCGCGCTGCGTGTGCTCGGCTACGGCTGCATCGTCGTCCCGGTGATGCTCGGCCTAGCCCTGCTGTTCGCGCTGATGCTGGACTCCGAGAAGGTGCGGCTCGCGCCCTTCACCCGGCTCGCGATCTTCCTGCCGTACGCCATCCCGGGCGTCGTGGCCGCGCTGCTGTGGGGCTTTCTGTATCTGCCGGACGTCAGCCCCTTCTACTACGTGCTGGAGAAGCTGGGCCTGCCGCAGCCGGACCTCCTCGACGGCGGCCCGCTCTATCTCGCCCTGTCGAACATCGCGGTGTGGGGCGGCACCGGCTTCAACATGATCGTCATCTACACCTCGCTGCAGGCCATCCCGGCCGAGGTGTACGAGGCGGCGAAGCTGGACGGCGCCACGCCGCTGCAGATCGCGCTCAGGATCAAGATCCCGATGGTGGCGCCCTCGCTGGTGCTGACCTTCTTCTTCTCGATCATCGCCACGCTCCAGGTCTTCAACGAGCCGACCACCCTGAAGCCGCTCACCAACTCCGTGGCCACGACCTGGAGTCCGCTGATGAAGGTGTACCAGGACGCCTTCGGCAAGGGCGACATCTACGCGGCGGCCGCGCAGGCGACGATCATCGCCCTGGTCACGCTGCTGCTGTCCTTCGGCTTCCTGCGGGCCGCGAACCGTCGTAACAAGCAGGAGGCAGCACGATGAGCTCCCTTGCCGTCGGCACGGCCGACACGGCCGCGGGGGTCACACCCGGCACCGCTCGGAGCCGCCCGCCGCTGCGCCGCCGGATCTCGCTGATCCCGACCGTCACGCTGCTGCTAGGCGCCGTCTACTGCCTGCTGCCGGTGGCCTGGGTGGTGATCGCGGCGACGAAGTCCGGCAGTGAGCTGTTCTCCACGTTCACCTTCCTGCCGGGCACGGGCTTCGCCGACAACTTCTCCGACCTGAGCGCCTACCGCGACGGCGTCTACTGGCAGTGGATGGGCAACTCCGCCCTGTACGCCGGTCTCGGCGCCCTGCTGTCGACGGTCGTCTCGGCGTGCAGCGGCTATGCGCTGGCCATCTACCGCTTCCCGGGCCGCGAGGCGATCTTCAACGTGCTGCTGGCGGGTGTGCTGATGCCGCCGGTGATCCTCGCCATCCCGCAGTACCTGCTGCTGGCGAAGGCCGACCTGACGGACTCGTACCTGTCCGTGCTGCTGCCGCAGATCCTCTCGCCGTACGGCGTCTACCTCTCGCGCGTCTACGCGTCCGCCGCCGTGCCGGCCGACGTGGTCGAGGCCGGGCGGATGGACGGGGCGAGCGAGTGGCGGATCTTCACTCGGGTCGCGCTGCCGATGATGGTGCCCGGCATGGTGACGGTGTTCCTGTTCCAGTTCGTAGCGATCTGGAACAACTTCCTGCTCCCGTACATCATGCTCAGCGACGACGAGAAGTTCCCGATCACGCTCGGTCTGTACACACTCCTCGAGCAGGGGGCCAACACCCCGGCGCTGTACACGCTGGTGATCACCGGCGCGTTTCTCGCCGTGTTTCCGCTGGTGGCGCTCTTCCTGGTCATCCAGCGCTTCTGGAGCCTGGATCTGCTCTCCGGGGCCGTAAAGTCATGACCATGAGCAACACGGGGGGCCGACGCAGACCGCCGACGATCCACGACGTGGCGCGCGAGGCCGGAGTCTCACGGGGCACCGTCTCGCGCGTGCTCAACGGCGGGCACTACGTCAGCCCCACCGCCCAGGAGGCGGTCAACGCGGCGATCCGCAAGACGGGTTACGTGGTCAACCGGCATGCCCGCTCACTGATCACGGGCCGTTCGGACTCGATCGGATTCCTGCTGACCGAACCGCAGGAGAGGTTCTTCGAGGACCCCAACTTCAATGTCCTGCTGAGCGGCTGCACCCAGGCGCTCGCCGCGCACGACATCCCGCTGCTGCTGATGCTGGCGGGTACGAAGGACGAACGGCGGCGCATCACGCGGTACATCACGGCCGGGCACGTCGACGGGGTGCTGCTGGTGTCCAGCCACTCCGGTGACCGGGTCGCGGAGGAGCTGCGCGAGGCGGGTGTGCCCCTCGTCCAGTGCGGCAAGCCGATGGGGCTCGGCTCCAAGGTGAGTTACGTCGCCGCCGACGACCGGGACGGCGCCCGGGACATGGTGCGCCACCTGCTGTCCGTGGGCCGCCGCCGGATCGGCGTGGTCAGCGGCCCGCTGGACACCCCGGGCGGTGTCGATCGCCTCGCCGGCTACAAGGAGGTACTCGCCGAAGCGGGTGTCGAGATCGACGATCGGCTCATCGTCTCCGGCGACTACAGCCGGGCCAGCGGCGAGGCGGCCGCCGGGCGGCTGCTGGCGCAGGCACCCGATCTGGACGCCCTGTTCGTGGCCTCCGACCTGATGGCACAGGGCGCCCTGACGGCGCTCCACCGGGCGGGGCGCCGGGTGCCCGAGGACGTGTCCGTGGGCGGCTTCGACGACTCCGCCGCGGCGACGGAGGCCACCCCCGCCCTCACGACGATCCGGCAGCCGTACGACCGCATCAGCGCGGAGATGGTACGGCTGCTGCTCGCGCAGATCGGGGGCGAGGACCCGGCGGCGGTGATCCTGCCGACGGAGCTGGTGAGGCGGGACTCGACGTAGCGGCGTGGCCGGGTGGTGGAGAAGTGGAATGAGCGGCTCGCGACAGAGGTCGGGCAGGAATCCGCGAGCCGGTCAGGAATCGAGAAGCCACCCACCACGCCCCCCGTCCTAGCGTGAAACCACCGACGAAAACCCGTCGGCCACGCTTCACCGAGGAGGACGTCATGACCGCCGGAGTCAACACGATCATCTACCCCGTCAAGGACCTCGACCGGGCGAAGGCCCTGTTCAGCGCCTTGCTGGCCACGGAGCCGTATGCGGACGAGCCGTACTACGTCGGCTACAAGGACGCCGGTCAGGACGTCGGTCTCGACCCCAACGGACACGCGAAGGGCATGACCGGTCCGGTCCCCTACTGGCATGTGGCCGACATCAGGGCGGCCCACGCGGCCCTGCTGAAGGCGGGCGCCGAGTCGCTCCAGGACGTCCACGACGTCGGCGGCGGCCGGCTGATCGCCTCGGTGAAGGACGCCGACGGCAACCTCGTCGGGCTGCTCCAGGACCCGACCGGCTGACCGCATCGACCGTCGGCCGCACTCCGCTCGCACACTTGCACGCGCACTAGTTGCGCGGACAACAAATGGCCGAATCGGTGTTACCGTGCCGGTATGGCAGCGAAAACGGCCGACGCGGGGCTCGAGGAACGGTGGCGGGACATCCTGTCGGTGCACGCCCGCACGATGTGCGAGATCGACCGCGTACTGCACCCGCACGGTCTGGGCGCGAGCGACTTCGAGGTGCTCGACATTCTCGCGGCAGCGGCGCCCGAGGAGGGCGAGCTGTGCCGGGTGCAGAACCTCGTGGGACGCGTCCATCTCAGCCAGAGCGCGCTGTCCCGGCTGATCGGCCGCCTGGAGAAGGACGGCCTGGTGGAGCGTTCCGTCTGCGCGGAGGACCGTCGTGGCGTGTACGTCACCCTGACCCGCAAGGGCCGTGACCTGCACGCCGAGGTCCTGCCGTTGCAGCGCGACGCGCTGGCCCGGACGCTGAGCGGCTGACGCGACCGGCGAGCGACGCTCACCGAGCGGTCAGAGCGCGAACTCGGTGGCGTCCGGAAGGACTTCGATGCCCGCCTCCGCCACCTGTGCACGGGCCGCCGAGCCCGGGTCGAGCAGCGGATTCGTGTCGGCGAGGTGGGTGTAGATCCGGCGGGCGTGCGGGTGCCGGGCCAGTGCGGTGAGGCTGCCGACGGGGCCCGAGACGGGCAGATGGCACCCGGTCTGCGGTGCCTCGTCGGGCGTGAAGTGCGTGCCGTCCAGCACGACGCAGTCGGCCGTCGCGACCAGGTCGTCCAGCAGCGGGGACCAGGTGCTGACGCGGGGCGCGTACACGAGGACACGGCCGGTGGCCAGGTCCTCGATGCGGTACACCGTCACCCAGCGGTGATCCGAGGTCCTGGTCGGTACGTACGCCGGTGCCTTGCCCACGACCGGATGCGCCGTGACGACCAGGCCGCCGGCCAGCACGAATCCGCCCTCGGTGAGGCTGTCCGCCCACTCCCACGGGGCGTGCCGGCCGAGCGCCGCCCGCGCCGGGCCCAGAGCGGCGAGCACCGGTGGGGCGGCGTACGTCTTCAGCCCCGCGGCATCGCGCAGCACCGCCAGCCCGGCCACATGATCGGCCTCGGCGTCGGTCAGCAGCACGCCCCGCACCGGGATGTGCCGGGCACCCGGCCACAGGGCGGAGGCGGCGGTGAGCTGGGCGCGGATGTCCGGCGAGGTGTTCAGCAGCCACCAGTCGCGGGAGTTGCCGGTGACGGCCGCGCATTCCGGGCCGCGGGCGGCAAGCTTCCCGTCGCGGGCAGCGTCGCACCGGACGCAGGCGCAGTTCCAGCGCGGAAAGCCGCCTCCGGCGGCGGTGCCGAGCAGGACGACCCTCAAGACGACCCCCCACCCTTTCACGTCGGCCCCTCGGTGGGATCTTCCCTCTCCATACGGCCGAACCACCCCGAGGCAGGGGGCAGTTCCGGCCGACCTTCGGGGCGCGGCCGGAACTGGTCGGGGTAAGGGGGCGGGACTCAGCCGACCGGCCCCGCACCCCGTGAGGTCACGGGCGGGCGAGCAGGGTGCGTACGCCCTCCGAGGTCAGGGTCAGCGGATGCGCGGACCCGGCGTCTATGGTCAGCGCCAGATCCTCGGACGGCCACTGAGAGGCGAGTGCGCCCAGCGGGACCAGGCGGTAGCGGGAGATGTAGGGCAGCAGCTCCGCCATCGCGGGCTCAGAGGTGAAGACCGGGACGACCGGCTCGCCGCCCGGCCGCTCGATGACGGGCAGCGCAACGGCGCCGGGGTCGGTCGCGTCCGCCTCGCCCACGTCGTCGGGCACCGGGACGAGGACGTCGCTGCTCGCGAGCGTGTCCAGCGCCGCCCTGTCCTCCGTGTTGTCGGCCAGCGCGTCCAGCGCCTGCCGTGCCGGTGTGGCGGTGTTGTCGTTCGCGGGTGTTTCCATGGCAGATCCCCTGGTAGCGACGGTCTACAGCGCTGCTCGCGTACCCGATCCGGACGGGAGCATTCCTATGGCTGTCCAGGGGATCGGGCGGGGCGGCCGACTCAGCGGAATCCTTCGGGAGCGGTCGGTTGATCGGAGAGGCCCCGACAGGGCAGGGCACGCTCGTGAACACCGGAGCCCGTGCCGTCGGGCTCCACCCGGTACACCCGCGCACCCGGAACCCGCGTCACCGTCTCCCTCAGACGACCGCCCACGAAGAGGGCCCCGGTTCCGTCGTCCAGGGCCCACCCGGCGGGCAGCTCCCCGCTTGCCACCGCCGACCGGAACGAGGGGCGGCGTCCCGGTTCGCCGTCGTATTGCGGGCAGACCGAGCCCGGCAGCAGTCCCAAGCCGTCCGGCAGGGACGTCAGCGGCCCGAACGAGTCGGTGTGCGAGGCCTCTGCCCAGCAGTTGGCTCCGGCACTGATGCCGCACAGCAGCGTGCCGCGGTCGCAGGCCTCACGCAGGAGCCGGTCCACACCGTGGACGCGCCACACGGCGAGCAGGTTCGCGGTGTTGCCGCCGCCCACATAGACGACGTCCTGGGCGAGCAGGAAGGCGCGCAGCGCCTCGTCGTCGAGGGTGCGCTGGAACAGCGGCAGAACGGAGGGCGCGCAGGAGGGGCGCGCGCCGAAGGCGGACAGGAATTTCTCGACGTACGCGGGGGCGTCTCCGCTCGCCGTCGGCAGGAAGCAGACCCTGGGCCGGGATGTGCGCGCCTGGCGCAGGAGCCAGTCGTCCAGCAGACCGTCCTCCTCGGTGGAGAAGCCGCCGCCGAGGAGGGCCAAGCTGCGCGGGGGAAGGTCGGACACCGGTGCGTCTCCTCGGCGGGGGGACTGGGCGGGCAAGTGTGTGGGAACGATGCCGGGTCCGGTGCTGCGAGTGCAATCGACTTGCCCCGTGGTCTCCGCCGGCATCGGTGGCGGGCGAACAGTCGTAGCCTGAGAAGGACGGAACAGGCTCCCGCCCTGATGGGCGCGGGAGGCGGTGTATGCGTTACGACGACCGCAGGGCGGCCGGGCGGCTGCTGGCCGGAGGGCTGGAGGAGCTGCGCGGTCGGGATGTGGTGGTGCTGGGCCTGCCGCGCGGTGGATTGCCCGTGGCGGCCGAGGTGGCCCGGCATCTCGGCGCCCCGCTGGATGTGCTGGTGGTGCGCAAGCTGGGCGTGCCCCGGCAGCCGGAGTGGGGCTTCGGGGCCATCGGCGAGCATGGCGTCCGTGTCCTGAACCGGGACGTGATCAGCGAGGCCGGGCTGGATTCCGCCGAGCAGGCGCACGTCGAGGAAGCCGAGCGAACCGAACTGGAACGGCGCGTGCGGGACTACCGGCAGGGGCGGGCCGCGCTGCCGATCGCCGGGCGCACGGCCGTCGTGGTGGACGACGGGCTCGCCACCGGGGCCACGGCCGAGGTCGCCTGTCGAGTCGTACGAGGTCAGGCGGCGGCCCGTGTCGTGCTCGCCGTGCCCGTCGCGCCGTCCCACAGCGTCGCCCGGCTGCGGCAGGTGGCCGACGACGTCGTCTGCCCGCAGACGCACCGGATCTTCGGCTCGGTGGGTGCCTGGTACCGGGACTTCACCCAGGTCTCGGACGCCGAGGTCACGTCCCTGCTCGCGGAGGCCGCCCGCCGAACGCCCCGCTCCGCGCCCTCGACTCCGCTCGGGCACGGGGAATTCCCGTCGTCTCCGGACCGCGAGGTGCTGATCCCCGCCGCCGGGGCACGGCTGGGCGCCCACCTCGTCGTGCCGGACGGCGCACCGGCGGCCGTGGCCTTCGCGCACGGCAGCGGAAGCGGCCGGCACAGCCCGCGCAACCGGTACGTCGCCACCGCCCTCAACCGCGCGGGCCTGGCCACCCTGCTGCTAGACCTTCTCACCGACGACGAGGCGCACGACCGGCACAACGTCTTCGACATCCTCCTGCTCGCCCGGCGGCTGCACGCCTCATCCGTATGGCTGCGCAAGGAAACCGGGCTGCCCGTCGCCTATTTCGGGGCCAGTACCGGCGCCGCCGCCGCACTGGAGGCCGCCGCGCTGTCCGGCTCCGGCGTCCGCTCGGTCGTCTCCCGCGGCGGCCGCCCCGACCTGGCCACCCCGGCGGCGCTGACCCATGTACGGGCGCCGACCCTGCTCATCGTCGGCAGCCGGGACACTCAGGTCCTCAGCCTCAACCGCCTCGCCGCCGACCGGATGCACTGCGAGCACCGCATCGCCGTCGTCCCGGGCGCCACCCACCTCTTCGAGGAACCCGGCACCCTCACCACCGTCGCCGAACTGGCCCGCGACTGGTTCACCGCCCACCTCGACCGCCCCACCGCCCCTGCGCCACCACGCCGGTCGGCGTGACGTACGGAACCCGCGCTGCTTACTCAGGGCGGCCCGGAGGCCTCGGTTCCGCCGACCCCCGGGGTCATGGAGATTGCGTGCAGAACGTATGCCTAAACTCTGGATCTCTGCACGGAGAGGGACGCCACGCGTGAGCGAACTGAACGGCCCCGTCTGCCCGGAGTGCGGCACGCCCAGGGCATCGGACGGAACCCCCGCCTGCTCCTGCGCCCGACGTGCGTCCGATGCCCGCCGTGACACGCGCACGGCGGAGGCGGCAGCGGCGGAGGACTTCGATCCGGTGCGAATACGGCCGTTCGTGGCACTCGGCGGCGACGCAGGGGAGGTCGCGAAGGGCCGCGAAGTCCCGCAGGAGCGAGGGGACTTGCCGGATCCGGGGGAGACGCCCACGGCCGGGACGGTGTTCGCCGGCGCCGTCGCCGAACGGCTCCTGCCGGACGGGGACGCCGGGACGGTCCCCCGGCGTCGGCGCCGGACCCTTCTGATCACCGGCGCGGGAGTCGCCGTGGCCGCGCTCGTGACGGGCGCTCTCGTCGGCGGCCTCCTCTCGTACGAGAGCCCCGCGCGGGACGGCGCTCCGTCCGACGGGGTGCGGGCACCTGTCCCGGACGACACCACCGGGGACGCAGCGCAAGGGGCGCCTTCCGAGAGTGTCTCCTCCGCCCCGGCCGCCGGGAGCCCGACATCCTCTGCCGGCCCGACGGCCACCGCCGAGACTCCCACCCCGACCCGCTCCGCCACCCCCACCGAGTCCGCGTCCGGCTCCAGCTCCGGACCCTCGGCCACCCCCGTCGAGCCGAGCGCCCCCGCGGAACAGGCCCCGATCCTCCGCTTCGGTGACAGCGGACCGGAAGTGACCGAACTCCAGCTCCGCCTGCGTCAGATCGGCTATTACGACGGCGCCGTCGACGGCGACTACGACCGTCAGGTCGAGACCGCGGTACGCGGCTACCAGCTCACCCGCGTGATCCTCACGGACGAGCCGGGCGTCTACGGCACGGCGACCCGGAAGTCACTCGAATCCGAGACCTCTTAAGCCGTGGCGGGTCACGGGCGGTCCGGGTGACTCACATCCCCGCCGCCAGCAGCTCGGCGACCGTCGTCACCGTGATCAACGGCCGGTACAGGTCCAGCACTTGCAGAGCCCTGGTGTGCGAGTCGTCGTCCACACCCGCGCAGGCATCGGCGACGACCACCACCTCTACGCCCGCGTCGGCGGCCGCGAGGGCCGTGGACAGGACGCAGCAGTCGGTGCTGACGCCGGCCAGGACGAGGCGGCCCTCCGAGGCCGTGCGTCGGGCCAGTTCCGGGGTCCATTTGCCGAAGGTGGTGGCGTCCAGCACATGCCGTGCGCGGGAGGCGAACTCGTCGGTGAGCTGCCAGAGTCGGGCGTCTGGAGGTTGCAGGGCGAAGGGCCACTGCTCGTAGTACGCCCGCCAGGCGCCCTCCGGTTTCCCCGGTGCCACGAAACGGGTGAACGTGACCCGGTCCCCGAAGACCGGCAGCAGACGCCGTACGCCTTTCGCCGCCTCGGTGAATCGTGGGGAGGCCCAGGGGCTGTCGGGGTCGGCGAAGACGCGCTGCATGTCGATGACCGCGAGCAGTCCGGCGGTCATACGGCTGCCCCCGCGTCCGCCGAAGGGCTCGGTGTCCGTTCCTCCTGCTCTCGGACGCGTCCACAGCCCAGCACCAGCGTGCCGAGGAAACCGAGCGCGAGGGCCGCGAGGACGCCGAGGTTGGCGTACGCCCAGGCGCCGGACCTGCCGCCGAGGCCCAGCGGGCCGAGCAGATAGCCCTGCCATTCCAGCCAGTTCGCCGTCGCGTTGGTGACCAGGCCCCATCCGAGCGCGGTGGCCGTGAGGGTCAGGAGCAGCGGGGTGAGCGGTACGTCGCCGTAGCGGCCGGTGGGGCGGTAGAGGTCGGGCTCGTCGTAGTCGCGACGTCGCAGGGCCAGGTCGGCGAGCATGATGCCGCACCAGGCGGCGATGGGGACCCCCAGCGTGGTGAGGAAGCCCATGAACGGACCGAGGAAGTCGTCGGCGACGAAGACGATGTAGATCGAGCCCAGGATCATCAGGACGCCGTCGACCAGCGCGGCCACCGGGCGGGGCACGCGCAGGCCCGCCGAGAGCAGGGCCAGGCCGGACGAGTAGATGTCGAGGACCGCGCCGCCGACCAGGCCGAGGACGGCGACGACGGCGAACGGGACCAGGAACCAGGTCGGCAGGAGGGTCGTCAACGCGCCGATCGGGTCAGCGGCGACGGCCTCGTCGAGCTCACGGGAGGAGCCTGCCAGCAGAAGTCCGAAAACAAGGAGGAGCAGTGGCGCAAGCGACGCGCCGAAGGTTGTCCAGCCGATCACGCCCCGGCTCGACGCGCTGCGCGGCAGATAGCGGGAGTAGTCGGCGGCCGCGTTGACCCAGCCGAGGCCGAAGCCGGTCATCATGAAGACCAGGGCTCCGATGAACTCCTGGGCGGAGCCCGCGGGTACGGCGCTGACGGTGGACCAGTGGATGTGGTCGGCGACCAGGGCGACGTAGACGACGGTGAGCACGCCGGTGACCACGGTGATCACGGTCTGCAGCCGCATGATCAGGTCGAAGCCCATGACACCGACGACGACGGTCAACGCCCCGACCAGGATCAGGGCGACCACCTGGGTGCCGGTGCCGCCACCCCAGCCGAGCCGGTCGAACACGGTCGCGGTGGCCATGGTGGCGAGGGCGCACAGCACGGTCTCCCAGCCGACGGTGAGGACCCAGGAGATCACGGAGGGCAGGCGGTTGCCGCCCACGCCGTACGCGGCCCGGCCGAGCACCATGGTCGGCGCGGAGCCGCGCTTCCCGGCCACGGCGACGAACCCGCACAGCAGGAAGGAGAAGAGGATGCCGACGACTCCGGCGACCAGGGCCTGCCAGAAGGAGATCCCGAAGCCGAGCCCCAAGGCACCGTAACTCAGGCCCAGGATGGACACGTTGGCCCCGAACCAGGGCCAGAACAGGGTCCGTGGGGTGCCCTTGCGTTCGGCGTCGGCGATCACGTCAAGGCCGTGGGTCTCCACCTGGAGCCTTCGGCTCGGGGATCTGCCGTCGAGGGGGTCCGGGGGTGTGATCATCCCGGCATCGTCGCACCGCTCGTCCCACCGCGGAACACCGTCGGCGGGTGTCCGTCGCGCTGGTTGCCATGCGACCGTCACTCGTCCGAGTGGGTCTTGGTGTACCTCTCGCGCTCCGAGGGTGATGTTCATGAGACACCAACACCCGATTCACAGGAGTACGAATGCGTATTCGCACCGCACTTGCCGCCACCGCTCTCGGAGCTCTGGCCGTCTTCGGCGGCGCTGCCGTCGCCCACGCGGACGTCGACGACCAGAACAGCGCCGGCGTCGGCAGCCAGGAAACCCAGGGCTGGCAGGGACCCTCGTTCACCGACCAGGGTGGCGCCGGCTTCGGCGCCGAAGGGCAGCAGGACGTGGAGCCGGGGCAGGGCTTCGGCGACACCGGCACCTCCTTCCTGCAGTAGGCAGGCTGCCGTAGCTCGGCGTTGACGGCGAGCTTGGCTTCGAGGACGCCTCGTATGCGTGTCGCGCACGGGGCGTCCTCGCCATGTCCCCCTCCCCGGCCCGCCGCGGCGGCCGGGGCCTGGGGTTCAGCCCAGCCGCTTCAGCAGTTCCACGGCGAGCGGCGCCGCGGAGGAGGGGTTCTGGCCGGTGACCAGATTGCGGTCGACGACCACGTTCGGGACCCACGGCTCGCCCACCTGGACCTGTACACCGGCCTCGGTGAGCCGGTCCTGGAGCAGCCACTTGGCCTTGTCGGCGAAACCGGCCTGGGTCTCCTCGGCGTTGGTGAACGCGGCCACCCGGTAGCCGGCGAAGGTGTTGGCGCCGTCCGCCTTCGTGGCGGCGAGCAGGGCGGCCGGGGCGTGGCAGACGACACCCAGCGGCTTGCCGGACTCCAGGGCGAGGGTCAGCAGCCCGCCGGATTCGGCGTTGACGGCCAGATCCTCCATCGGGCCGTGACCGCCGGGGTAGAACACGGCCGCGTAGTCGTCGAGGTTCACGTCCTCCACCCGGATCGGCTTGCGCAGCTCGGTCATCGAGTCGAGCACGGCGGCGATGCGGTCGGCGTTCTCCTGACCGCCGTTGGCCTCGGCCGCGAGGCTGCCCTTGTCGACGGGCGGTACGACACCACCCGGGGTGGCCACGACGACCTCGTGCCCGGCGGCCTTGAACGCCTCGTAGGGCGCGGCGGCCTCCTCGGCCCAGAAGCCGGTGGGGTGCTTGGCGCCGTCGGCCAGCGTCCAGTGGTCGGCGCCGGTCATCACGAACAGGATCTTCGACATGGGGGCTCTTTCGCGAGGGGTTCCTGGAAGTCCTGACGCCGTGCGTGCGGATCGTCAGGACGTCGATGCTCCGACCGTACGCGCGGTCAGCCATTGGAATCCAATAGGCTCATCCATATGAGACATAGGGATTTCAATGAGGAGGGAGAAGGGGCCCAGCCCGGCGGCGCGGCGTCGGTGGACCTGAACCTGCTGCGCACGTTTCTCGCCGTGTACCGGACCGGCTCCTTCACCGCCGCCGCCCGGCTGCTGGGCCTGTCCCAGCCGACGGTCACCACGCAGATCCGCACGCTGGAGCGGCAGTTGGACCGGGAGCTGTTCCAGCGGCTGGCGCGCGGCGTGGCCCCCGCACCCTATGCCGACGAGCTCGCCTCCCGGATCGTGGAGCCCTTGGACGCCCTCGCCACCATCACGGGGCCGGGCGGCCCCGGCGACGTCTCCCCAGCTGAACCGGTGCACCTCGCCGGTCCGGCCGAGCTGCTGACCCACCGTGTGATGCCAGCCCTCGCGCCGCTGGTCGACCGGGGCGTACGGCTGCGCATCACGCCCGGTCTGACCGAACCGCTGCTGGCGGAGCTGCGGGCGGGCCGCTACGACCTGGTGCTGTCCACCTACCGGCCGCGCGGTCGAGCCCTGGCCTCCGTGCCGCTGGTGGACGAGGAGTTCGTGCTGGTCACGGCTCCGGCCTGGGCGGAGCGCATCGGCGGTCCGGCGCGGCTCACGGCCGACGGGCCCGCCGCGCTGCACGGCGTACCGCTGGTCGCCTACGCCGAGGACGTGCCGATCGTGCGCCGCTATTGGCGTCATGTCTTCGGCAGGCGTCTGGTGCGGCACCCGGCGGTCACGATGCCGGACCTGAGCGCGGTCAAGGCCGCGGTGGCGGGCGGTACGGGGTTCAGCGTGCTCCCCCGCTACCTCTGCTCGGCCGAACTGGCCTCGGGCGCACTGGTCCTGCTGCACGACCCGGACGATCCGCCCATCAACACCGGCTTCCTCGTCCAGCGCCCGGGCTCCTCCGGCAACCCTCATGTCGCCCTTGTCCGCGACCACCTGCTGGAGATCGTTCGCGACGGGTGACTTCGGGCGGCTCACCCGGTGTCGGCGTGCAGCGCGTGCGTGCGGAGCGCCAGCAGGGCCTCGAACCGGAAGCGCGGGTCGCCGAGCCGGTCGCCGAACAGCTCCTCCAGCTGACGCAGGCGTTTGCGGGCCGTCTGCGGATGGATGCCCAGCGCCTGGGCGACCTCGGGGGCCGTCCGGCCCCAGGACATCAGCAGGGCGTCCAGGGTCGCGGCGAGCCGGACGGCCCGTCCCCGGGGCAGATCCGCGAAGACGCCCAGCACCCGGCGGCCGATCAGCTGCCCGATCGGTGCGCCCCGGAGCAGGTGCAGCTCCGCCAGCTCGTCGTCGACGCGCAGGAAGGCGCCCGCGTCGCCCGGCCCGGCCGGCAGTTCCGCACGCCGGTCGACGGCGAGCCGGGCGCACTGGAGCGACAGCCATGTCTCATGCGGGGGAACGGTCGGGCCCACGACGGCGACCCGGCCCCGGGCGGCGTCCCGCACCCGGTCGATCAGCCCGCTCGTCTCCGGTTCGGGCACGATCAGGAGGAGGTCGCTCCCCCGGCTGAGGGAGAGCACCTCACCGTCCGCGCCGGGTACGGAGAAGCGCCCCGCCGAGCGGACGATCACGGACGCGACGGCACCCGGCAGCGTCCAGCGGGCCCTCTCGGCCAGCGGCCCCAGCGGTGCGCGCTCCTGCCCTCGCGGCGGTTCCAGCAGCCGTTCCACCAGCGCTCGGCGGGCCCGCTTCACCTCGCCCTCCGAGCGGGACTGCGCGGCGAGGAAACCTTTCACCGACTCGTTGGACAGCGCGTTGATGTGGATCAGCACGGCATCGTGCAGGGTCAGGACGGTCGCCGGCGGCAACGAGGCCTCCTGCACGAACTCGGCATAGCGTCGGCTGCCCACGCGTGCGCCGACCCGGAACGCGGCTTGGAGAGCGTCCGTCGTCCGGCCGTTCAGGAACTCGACCCGCCCGAGGTGCCGGAAGTGGTCGAGGTGGTGGTCCTGCGCGCTGTCGGGGTGCTCGATCAGCTCCGCGAACTGGAGCACGGCCCGGCGGATCGACTCGGTCAGGTCGCGGCCGACGGCGGATTCGAGCGGTCGGCGGTAGGCGGGCACCTCGTCCCGGATCGCCCGGGTCATGTCGGCGACGATGTGCTCGGTCCGGGAGCGGATCAGCGCGGCGATCGCCGGGGGCAGCTCGTGCCAGGGCTGACGCGTGAACGTCTCGGCCGGTGGCGTCATCGCGGTGGCTCCGTCTCGGGCGGCGGGTGAGGGGCGGCGGGTACGGAGCGGCGCGCTCGCCGTGGGGCCGGCGGTGGCGCGCGCGGAAGCTGCCCCTGGTGAGGGGCAGTCCGGGAAAGGTGTCACGCCCATGACATCTTTCTCGTCTCCTCCGCGGCTCTCCTGGTCGGCACCCGCGGGCGACGCGAGTGTTGGTCCGACGTTACGCGCCAGTAGCTTCCGTGTCTCGCTCTTGTGACAAGGCTTCACCTCGTCCTGACCCATCCCCTTGGGGCCAGGCCGCACGGATCCGCCGGCGCTCCCCACGACCAGTCAGAGGAGCCCCTCATGCGCACCCGCAGACTGCGACGAACCCGACACCGACGCCTGGTGACCACGTCCCTGGCCGGGCTCACGGCGGCCGTCTGTATCGGCGTCGTCGGCGTCGACCGGTCGCAGGCGACGTCGGCCACGAACGACGTCGCGCCGGTCGCGGCGTCCGATCCGGTCGGCCCGCCCCGGCACGACTTCGCGTCCGCGTTCGCCTACTCCCTGGCCCACCCCACGGCCGTGCCCTCCGGCGCCAACGACTTCGCCTGCCGTCCCGGTGCCGCGCATCCGCGTCCCGTCGTCCTCGTGCACGGCACCATGGAGAACCGCTACGACAACTGGGCGGCGCTGGCTCCGCGGCTGAAGGAGGCCGGGTACTGCGTCTTCGCCCTCAACCACGGCGGCGGCTCCGGCCCGTTGCTCGGCACCAAGGACATGGCCGCCTCGGCCCGGCAGCTGGCGGACTTCGTCGACCGGGTCCGGGCCGCCACCGGCGCCGCGAAGGTCGACCTCGTCGGGCACTCCCAGGGCGGCATGATGCCGCGGTACTACATCAAGAACCTCGGGGGCGCGGCAGAGGTCGACAAGCTCGTCGCCCTCACCCCGTCCAACCATGGCACCACGTTCTCGGGCCTGGGCCTGCTCGCCCTGGTGATCCCCGGCGGCGACGCGGTTCTCGGAGCGGGCTGCAAAGCATGCAGCCAGCAGCTCATCGGCTCGGACTTCCTCCGGGACCTGAACTCCGCCAGCGAGACCGACCCGGGCGTCACCTACACGGTGATCACCACCCGGTACGACGAGGTCGTCACCCCGTACACCTCGGCCTATCTGGACACGGCCCCCAACGTCACCAACGTCAAGCTCCAGGACGTGTGCCCCGCCGAGTTCATCGACCACATCGGCATCAGCTACAACGACCTGGCCGGACGGCTCGTCCTGAACGCGCTCGACCCCGCCCACGCCCAGCGTCCGACCTGCTGAGACAACGCGTGATCCCATGGCCGTGCGGAGCGTTCCGCGGGGCCGTGGGGCGCGCTCAGTACTTCTTCGCGCCCGCCACGATCGCCTCCCGGATGCGGTGGTACGTCCCGCAGCGGCAGACGTTGCGGATCTCGTCGAGGTCGGCCTCGCTGATGTCACGGCCCTCGGCGCGGGCCTGGCGGACCTTGGCCACGGCGGTCATGATCTGGCCGGGCTGGCAGTAGCCGCACTGGGCGACGTCGTACTCCAGCCAGGCCTCCTGCATCGGGTGCAGTTCGCTGCCGACCGTGGCGGGCAGGCCCTCGATGGTGGTGACCTCGTCGGTGGGGCGCAGATCCTTCACGGGCACCGAACAGGGGTTGAACGCCTTGCCGTTGATATGGCTCGTGCAGGCCTGGCAGACGCCGAGTCCGCAGCCGTACTTCGGTCCGGTGACGCCCAGGACGTCCCGCAGCACCCACAGCAGCCGTACGTCGTCCTCGATGTCCACGGTGACGGACTCGCCGTTGAGGATGAAGGTGTGTTCGGGCACGGGGGCTCCTAGAAGGCGCGGCTCAGGCCGTCGGTGGGGGACGCGGGGATCGGCGGGGTGGTGGGCAGCGGCTCGAAGCCGAGCGGTTCGTCGTGGTTGAGGGGGAAGGCCGTCGGCATCGTGCCCGTCGCGCGTCCGTAGGCGCAGGCCACTGCGGCCATCGCGCCCGCGACGGCCAACTCCCCCGCGCCGCCGGGGGTGTCGGTGGTCGGCGGCATCACGATGATCTCCAGCTCCGGCGGAGTGTTCCACTGGCGGGTGTAGAAGTAGTTGTCCCAACTGCCCTCGAGGAAATGGCCGCCCGCGAGGTGCAGTCCGGAGCTGAGCGTGATCGCGATGCCGTCCATGATGCCGCCCATCATCTGGGCCTGAAGGCCGCGCGGGTTGACCGCCAGACCCACGTCCACGGCACACACGACCTTGGTCACACGCGGGCCCGTGTACGCGTCGGGGATCTCGCGTCCGGTGGTCTGCGGGCGACAGTCGATCTCGGCGAGGACCGCGACGTACGCGTGGTACTCGGGATGGAGCGCGATGCCCTGCGCCGTCCCGGCCGGCATGGCGCGGCCCCACTCCCCCGCCTCGGCGACCTTGTCGAGGACGGCCCGTGCCCGCTCGTCCTTGAGGAAGGAGCGGCGGAACCGGTAGGGGTCCTTGCCCATGCGCTTCGCCAGCTCGTCCACCACCAGCTCCTGCGCGCAGCGCACGTTGGGCGAGTAGATGTTCCGCATCGAGCCGGTGTTGAAGCCCTTGTCGGTCTCGCTGAGGAGCTGGGTGACGACGCCGAAGTGGTAGGGGGTCTGCTGGGTGAGGGTGAAGATCGTCTCGGAGAAGGTGAGGTCGCCGACGGGCAGCCGGCTGGCCTCGGCGGTGATGATCTCGCCCACGCCGTGGCCGAAGTCGGTGGCCACGGAGGTGTGGCGCTGGTCGTAGGCGAGCACCTGGCCGAGGGCGTAGGTGGCGCGCACCCGTGAGGTGGACATGGGGTGGGTCCGGCCCTGCCGGAAGTCGTCGGTGCGGTGCCACATCAGCTTGACCGGCTTGCCGATCGCCCGTGAGACCTCGGCGGCCTCGCCCGCGGCGTCGTGGAACAGCTTGCGGCCGAAGGAGCCGCCTCCCTCCGTCACATGGACCTTGACCGCGCCCACCGGGAGTCCGAGCCTGAGCGCGATCTCCTCCTGGGCGACGATCGGCGCCTTCAGGCTCGCCCAGATCTCGGCCGAGTCCTCGGTGACGTCGGCGACGGCGCAGTTGGTCTCCAGGGCGCTGTTGCTGGCGAAGTGGAAGGTGAAGCGGGCGTCGACCGACTTGGTCAGCAAGTCGAGCCCCGGAAGCGGGAGTTCGGCCTTGCGCAGCTTTGCGCGGATGCTGTCGTCGGAGGCGTCCTCGGCGGTTCCGGGCCCCCAGTCGACCTGGAGCGCGCGGACCGCGTCGATGCACTGGCCGAAGGTACGGCCGCGCACGGCGACGCCGGTCGGCACGCGGACGACGTCGGTGATGCCGGGCATGGCCCGCACCGCGTCGAGGTTCCGCACCGAGCGGACGGTGCCGTTGATCGTCGGCGGCCGGCACACCATCGTCGGCAGCGCGTCCGGCACCTGCACGTCCATGGCGAACTTCTTGCGGCCGGTGACCGCCTCCAGCGCGTCGATACGCCGCCGTGCGGTGCCGATCACCTTGAAGTCGGCGGGCTCCTTGAGGGTGACGGCGACCTGGCCGGTGGCCATCGAGGCGGCCTTCTCGGCGAGTTCGCCGTAGCCGACGCTCTTCCCGGTCACCGTGGAGGTGATGACCCCCGCCTTCGCCCTCAGGATGCCGACGGCCTCCCCCAGTTCGAGCGCGGCGGCCTTCAGCAGGCGGCCGCGGGCCACGGCGGCGGCGACGCGGATCGGGGTGTAGGTGGAGATGGTGGTGTTCGAGCCGCCGGTGAGCTGGTTGAAGAGCAGCTCGGGTCGTGCGTCGGCGAGTGTGACGTGGATCTTCTCCAGCGGCAGGTCCAGTTCCTCGGCGACCAGCATGGCGCTGGAGGTGGTGATGCCCTGGCCGACCTCGGCCCGCGGCAGGGCGAAGGAGGCCGTGCCGTCGCTGTCGAGCCGGATGGTGATCAGGTTCGCCGTGGGCAGCGCGGCGTGGGTGAGCATGTCGTTGAGGTCGTAGATCTCGGCCGGGCCGGGCAGCGAGGGGACCGCCGCGGCGGCCTCGGCGGGCGCGAGGACCGCCTCTCCGAGCGGTGCGGCGACGGTCAGCGTCGAGGCGGCGACCACATAGCCGAGGAATCGGCGTCGGCTGACGCCGTCGGGGTCGGCGGCGGACGCGGTGTCCGGCCGCCGCGATCCATGGACCGGGCCGCCCGAGCGCTGGTGCGGCAGCTCGGAGCGGTGGTGCGTTCCCATCGACTGACCTCCCGGCGACGTGGCGTGCGGCCGTGCTCGGCGGCTCCTGACTGTGCACGGCCCGCACGCGTTCCGGAAGATCCTGGCGACGCTTCGACACGCAACGCCCACAACCCGCCTCGCCTGTGAAGCTGCGGAGGCTCCGGCGGGAAGGGGCGTGACGAACGGGCCGGGCCTCACATGGATCCGCGCCCAGAGCCGATCAGCGTGCAGATCCCCGGGACGACCCTCGACCGACGGCCGGTGCCGCCGCGCAGCCCCCGCCGGCGCAGCCCGTCAGCCACTCGTCGAAGTCGGCGTCGTAACGGGTGCCGATGTCGGTGGCGTAGACGGCGTATCCACCGGTGTAGTCGCCGACGCGGAAGCGGGCGAGCATACGGTGGACGTCGGCCGGGTGCCGCTCGAACATGTAGCGGACCGCGAGGTAGCCCCACGGGTAGGTGCGGGTCACGTCGCTGTTGGTGTAGGTGTTCTGAAACAGGGTGCTCAGCCGGTATGTGTGCCTGCCCGCCTCCGTCACCGCCTGGTCGTAGGTGATGCCGCGGTAGCCGTACGACACGTACTCGGCCAGTCCCTCGATCCACCAGACGTCCGGCACCGAGGTCTGCTGGGCGAAGTCGCCCTTCATGTCGTGGCGGGCGTCGAGGTAGTGCGTGTACTCGTGGTTGAGGTTCCAGATCCGGGCGGCGTGTCCGGTGTCCTGGCTCTTCTGGTACATGACCGCGAACGGTTCGTTCGCGGGGTCCGCCGGGTTTCCGATCAGCGTCATGCCGCCGTTGTCCGTACTGATGCCGAAGATCGCTCCGGCGTACGTCCGGTAGTCCTCACGGCTGGCGAAGACGAACAGGTCGAGGCTCGACAGGTACTGGCCCGGGATGGGTCCGTCGTCCCTGACCAGATCGTGCACGTACGCGTCCTGGCGCAGCACACTGGCGCAGGCGGCGTCGAGGTCGGCCGAGGTGAGCGACTGGGCCCGGATCGTGCGCGTCGTGTCGCAGTCGCGGGTGACGGGCAGGGCGGCCCGGGTCAGCTGGCCGGCCAGGTCGCACACGCCGTAGTAGGCGCAGTTGGCGTGGTCGTAGGAGTCGGCCTGTGTGGCCACCGCCACCCACAGACCTGCCGTGGGGCCGGTGATCCGGGTCGTGTCCAGCAAGTGCCGGGCCCGGGGGCGCACCGTGGGCCGCAGGGCCGGGTGCTCGACGTAACGGGCCACGTTCATCCCGGCGTTGGAGGTGAGGTACGCACGGTTGGTGCCGAGCAGGTCGAGGTGGTCGAGCGCGAAGGCGTGCAGAGTGCGGACGACGGACGGGTCGGCGGTGACGGCGCTGACGTACTCCGCGTTCCAGTTGCCTCTCCAGAGCGGGGTGTAGACGGAGTTGACGGCCGCCAGCATGCTCAGGATCGCGTCGTAGGAGCTGTCGTACGCCTTCAATATCCGCTGGTAGACCCGCAGATAGCGGGCCTGCTGGTCGGCGCTGTCGGTGAGGATGACGACCTCCCCCAGCACATCGCCGTTGGCGGCGGTGACGTCCCTGGAGTGCGGGCGGGCGAAGAAGGAGTCCAGGCCGCGGACGGAGTTCCGGGCCAGGGATGCGCCGTACGGGCCGACGTCGTCCGGGTTGTTGAACTGTACGTAGTACCCGGCCCGGAGGAACAGGACGAGCTGCCACACCTGGGCGGAGTTGTCGCCGGCGTACTGCCGCGCCGTGCGCGTGAACGCCTCGGCGATCGTGACCATTTGGGCTTCCCGGAAGACGGCGCGGGCGTCCGTGCCGGTGACCCCGAACAGGGTGTTGACGCAGTCCGTGGTCGACGCCTTGACGAACGCGACGAGCGCGGCGCCGGTCCGGCGGCCGAAGTCGCCCGGTGTGCAGGGGGCCGCCTGGAGGCCGGGCTCCGTGCTCGGGCGGGTCGGGACGCGCGTCGGTGTCAGAGGGGGCAGGTGGGCGGGGTCGAGCGGCCGGTCCTGTACGGCGGGACGGGCGGCGGAGTTGAGGGCCGGGCCGGTCGGCGGTGGGGACTGTGCCGAGTCCCGGGATGTGACCGGCGCGGCGTCGGCCCGAGGGGCGGGTGTGGCGAGTGCCGGCGTCGACAGTAAGCCGCAGACGGTGACGCAGGCGGCGAGCGCCGTGACCATGCGTCTGGGCAGCACGAAGCGGTAGCGCATCTGGATTCCTCCACGGGTGGATGCGCCTCGATACGGGTGCTGAGGCGTGTGAGGCACTGTCTCAACGCCGCCTTGGCTCAACAATGCCGTGTGACATAGCACATGGCACTGAGGAGACATAACATGCCGTCCTGATCAGTGCCCGCGGGGTGCCGGCTACCCCTCGGCCGCGCTCCAGGTCCGGGCGGCCCATGTCCTCAAGTGCGGTGACTGTCCCACGAGTTGGCGGTGGGCGTCGGTCGCGGACTGGAACAGGGCGTCGACCGTGCCCTCGGCGAGCGCCGAGCGCCGCCAGGCCAGTACGTACCGACACCACAACGGCGTGCCGACCAGCGGTTTGACGACCACGTTCGGCACCGGCCGCATCGTCGGCTGCACGACGGCCACGCCGAGCCCGTCGGCGATCATTCCCTGCAACTGCTGCTGGTCGCCCAGGAATTCATGCGTGACCGCGGGTGTGAAACCGGCCGCCGTACAGGCCGAGTAGAAGACGCCGGGCCAGCCCGCGCCGTCGTCCGGCGTCAGGAACCACGCCTCCTCGGCCAGATCGGAGAGGGCGACCTGCGCGCGCTGCGCGAGCGGGTGCCGGGCCGGCAGGGCCACGAACGTCGGCTCGGTGACGATGCCGCGGTGGGCGACGGCGTCCGAGTGTTCCAGCTCCCTGCCCGGGTAGTCCGCGGCGAGGGCCGCGTCCACCACGCCCTCCTCCAGCAGCTCGACGATCCTCGAGGAGGCGTACACGCTGCTCACCGCGAGCGAGACGTCCGGCAGCCGGGAGCGCACGCCCGAGACCATGCCGGCCAGCATCGGCGAGTTGGTCGCGGCCACCCGCAGGGTCCGGCGCGCGGACGCGTCACCGGAGGCCGGACGCCGCCCGATCGCGTCGGCCCGGGTGAGGACGTCACGGGCCTGGGCGACCACCTCGAAGCCGTACGGCGTCAACCGCACGCCCGTCGGGCCCCGCTCGAAGAGCGACTCGCCGAAGTACCGCTCGATGCGCCGGAGTTGGGTGCTCATGGCGGGCTGCGAGTAACCCAGCTCGGCCGCGGCCCGGCCCACGCTCCCCGCGTCCGCGATGGCGCACAGCACCCGCAGATGCCGTAGCTCCAGCTCCACCCGCCCGCTCCTCCTCCGCGTCAACAGAATGTGCACTCTAACAAAAGGGCCAAAGTCTAATGAAACAGGATGATCTCACCTCACACCGACCCCCCTTTGAATGCTCATCGGAAGCTGCGGTTAGCATATGAGCGCCTCCTAGCTCGAAAGATAGGCCTGTGACTGTCAACGACGACTCGTTCACCAACTGGAAGAACCGCGAGGAGATCGCGGAGTCGATGATCCCGCTCATCGGGAAGCTGCACCGGGAGCGGGACGTCACCGTCCTCCTCCACAGCCGCTCCTTGGTGAACAAGTCGGTGGTCAGCATCCTGAAGACCCACCGGTTCGCCCGGCAGATCGCCGGTGAGGAGCTCTCGGTCACCGAGACCCTGCCGTTCCTGAAGGCCCTCACGGAGCTCGACCTCGGCCCGTCGCAGATCGACATCGGCATGCTGGCCGCGACGCACAAGGCCGACGACCGCGGGCTGACCGTGGAGGCGTTCACGGCCGAGGCCGTCGCCGGTGCCACCGGCGCCAACAAGATCGAGCACGGCGAGGGACGCGACGTCGTCCTGTACGGCTTCGGACGCATCGGCCGGCTCGTGGCCCGGCTGCTGATCGAGAAGTCCGGCTCGGGCAACGGCCTGCGGCTGCGGGCCATCGTCGTCCGGGGCGGCGGCGGGCGGGCCGATGAGGACCTGGTCAAGCGCGCCTCGCTGCTGCGCCGTGACTCCATCCACGGCCAGTTCCAGGGCACGATCACGGTCGACGAGGCCAACAGCACGATCAACGCCAACGGCAACGCGATCAAGGTGATCTACGCCAACGACCCCAGCGAGGTCGACTACACGGCGTACGGCATCAAGAACGCCATCCTGATCGACAACACCGGCAAGTGGCGCGACCGCGAGGGCCTGTCCGAGCACCTGCGCCCCGGCATCGACAAGGTCGTGCTGACCGCGCCCGGCAAGGGCGACGTCCCGAACATCGTGCACGGCGTCAACCACGACACCCTCAAGCCGGACGAGCAGATCCTGTCCTGCGCCTCCTGCACCACCAACGCCATAGTCCCGCCGCTGAAGGCGATGGAGGACGAGTACGGCGTGCTGCGGGGCCACGTGGAGACCGTCCACTCCTTCACCAACGACCAGAACCTGCTGGACAACTACCACAAGTCCGAGCGCCGCGGCCGCAGCGCGCCGCTGAACATGGTCATCACCGAGACCGGCGCCGCCTCGGCCGTCGCCAAGGCGCTGCCCGACCTCAAGGCGAGGATCACCGGCAGCTCGATCCGCGTTCCGGTGCCCGACGTCTCCATCGCGATCCTCAACCTCCAGCTGGGGCGCGAGACCACCCGCGAGGAGGTCCTCGACTATCTGCGCGACGTGTCGCTGACCTCGCCGCTGCGCCGCCAGATCGACTTCATCACGGCGCCCGACGCGGTCTCCAGTGACTTCATCGGCTCCCGCCACGCCTCGATCGTGGACGCCGGCGCGCTGAAGGTGGAGGGCGACAACGCGATCCTCTACCTCTGGTACGACAACGAGTTCGGCTACTCCTGCCAGGTCATCCGTGTCGTCCAGCACGTCTCCGGGGTGGAGTACCCGACCTACCCGGCACCGGCGGTCTGATCCCGTCCGACCGCCCGGTGCCGCTGAAGCGTGCGCCGGGCGGTCGTCGCTGTCCCCTCCGGTCAGTGTCCCCGGAACGCCTCCTCCAGCCACCATGAGCCGTGATCGGCGACCACCTTGGCGTCGACGAGCAACGGCACGGACCGAGGGCCCGCAACCCAGTCCGCCACGGCCTTGAGGTCGTCCCGCGTCCTGACCGTCACCGCCTCGAAGCCGTAGCCCCGGCCCACCGCGGCGATGTCCGTCGGCGGGAAGCGCACCGTGTCGAGGGGGTGCCCGTCGGGGCCGAAGTGGTGCACCTCGGCGCCGTAGGCCTCGTCGTCGTACACGACGACCACCATGGGCAGCCCGAGCCGGCGCACGGTGTCCAGCTCCACGGCGCTCATCAACGCGCCGCCGTCGCCGAGCGCGGCCACGGGCAGCCGGTCCGGCTGTGCCAGGGCCGCCCCGATCGTGGTCGCCAGCCCCAGCCCGATCGACTGGAAGGCCTGCGTGAAGCAGAACCCCTTCTCGTCCGGCACGGAGAGATACGCGCTCGGGTAGCCCATGAAGTTGCCGGAGTCCACGCCGACCACCCGCTCGGCAGGCAGGATCTCGTCCAGCGCGATGCTCAGCGTCCTCGGGTCGATCCGCTCACGGGTGCTCGTCTCCTCGTACGGCACATCACGCAGACGCAGCCGTGCCGCGAGGGCCGTACCGACCTCGCCGGTCCGGTAGCCCTCCCGCTGGGCGCCACCCGCCTCGAACACCTGGCGTGCGGTGAGGCGGACGTCGCCGTGGACGCCGAGGTGGACCGGTCGGTGCGCGCCGAGCGCGGACGGGTCGTCGTCGACCTGTACGACGGTGGCGTCGTGGCCGATCAGGTTGCCGTGCCGCATGGTCCACATGTTGAGCGCGCAGCCCCAGCCGACGATCAGGTCGGCGCCCTGGATCAGTTCGGCGGCCAGGGGCGAGGCGAATCCTCCGGAGACGTCCAGGGACCACGGGTCGCCGTGGAAGAGGCCGCGCGCGACGGCCGAGGTCGCGAGCAGCGCGCCATGGCGCTCGGCGAGAGCCGCCAGGGCTTCCCGGCCGCCGGGTCCCCGCGCGCCCCGGCCGGCCACGAAGACCGGCCGTGCCGACTGCCCGAGCAGCTCGGCCAGAGCGCTCACGCCTGCCGCGTCCGGCTCGACAGCGGTCCGCTCCCGCGGTGGCGCCGCCCGCTCCAGGGCTCCGTCGGGCACCTCCAGTGCCTGGACCGGCAGGGGCAGATTGAGCAGGACGGTACGCCGCTCCTGCACCGCCAGCCGTACCGCCGCACACGCCTGCTCCACGGCCTCCGCCGCCGACGTCACCCGAACCGCGGCGGCACCCACCGCACGGGCCAACGCCTCCTGGTCCACATGGAAGTTGGACCTCGGCTCGGTCACCTCGGCCGCGAGCACGACGAGCGGTGTACGGCTCTTGGCCGCCTCCGCGATTCCGGTCATCGCGTTGGTCAGACCGGGGCCCTGATGCACGCTGACCACCGCGACGGTGCCGGTGGTCCGGGCGTACGCGTCGGCCATCGTCGCCGCTCCGCCCTCGTGCCGTGCGGCGACGAACCGCGCCCCCGCCGCGACCATCGCGTTCGTGACGTGGAAGTTGCCCGACCCGACGACCCCGAAGACCTGGCCGACCCCGGCCGCGCACAGCGCCCTGCCGACCGCCTCCGCGACCTTCATCACCGCTCCACCAGCGCCAGCACGCGCGCCGGAGCCCCGGAGCCGGCCACGATGGGCAGCGGTCCCGCGATCACGACGCAGCCGGTCGGCGGGAGCGCGGCGAGGTTCTGCAACTGCGTGAGACCGTACTTGTCACTTCCCATCAGGTAGGAGTGGCAGGGAAAGGCGGGCTCGAAGGAGTGCGCGCGCCCGGCATCCGTGCCCACCGTCTCGACCCCGAGTCCGATCACCGATGACTCCTCGGCCACCCAGCGGGCGCACTCCACCGACAGTCCGGGCGTGTGCGGGCCGTTCTCGTCGGCGTTGAGGAAAGCCTCCTGGGTGTGCGAACGAGCGTCCCAGCCGGTGCGCAGCAACAGCCAACCGCCGTCCGGCAAGGGGCCGTTGTCGGCCTCCCACGCCTTCACATGGTCGATCTCCACCAGGAAGTCCGGGTTGTCGGCGGCCTCCGCGGTGAAGTCCAGCACGGCCGCGGGCGCGATCAGCCTGCGCGCGGGCACCGAGGCCACGTCGGCGAGTTCCTTGCCGGTGACCCAGTGGTTCGGCGCGTCGAAGTGGGTGCCGGTGTGCTCGCCGCTGCGGAAGTTGTTCCAGTACCAGGCCGGGCCCCGGTCGTCGTACCGGCTGATCTCCTCCAGCTCGAAGACCGCGGTCTGCCCGAACTGGGGCGGCAGTTGGATCACCGGTGTCGATGACGACAGGGGCGAGGTCAGGTCGACGATCTCGATCGACCCTCCTCGCAACCCGGACACCAGCGCGGCAAGGACGGACGGCTCGGACATGGCGCCTCCTCGTACGGGACGGTGCTCGCACCGACAGCATCTCAGTCCCTGCGCCCCACTCGAGACCGTGACAGGAACCACACAGACTCACTTGTAGGGCACACGAAAGATCCGGATAAGGTGAGGCTGGCCTAATGGGCCGACCGATGTGCACCAAAAGGGAGCCCTGTCATGCTTCACCGTCGCCGCGGCACTGCCGCCGTCGCTCTCGCCGTCGCCGCGGCGCTGTCCCTCGCGGCCTGCGGCGGTTCCAACGACGGTGCGGACACCACGGGTTCCGCCGCCGGCGCCGCGGACAAGAAGGACGTGGCCAAGGGCGGCAAGGACTTCGCGTCGGCCGCGAAGAAGACCGCCGGGATGGGCACCGACGCCAAGCCGGGCCAGTGGCCGCGCACCATCGAGCACGCCATGGGCGAGACGGTCATCAAGGCGCAGCCCAAGCGTGTCGTGGTCCTGGACGTCGGCGAGCTCGACAACGTCGTCTCGCTCGGCATCGAGCCGGTCGGCCTCGCCCCCACCGAGGGCTCCCCCGAGCTGCCCTCCTACCTCAAGAAGGACGCCGGCGCCCCGAAGAACGTCGGCACCATCAACAACCTCAACCTGGAGGCCATCGCCGGCCTCAAGCCGGACCTGATCCTCGGCAGCCAGTTGCGCGCGGCCGACAAGTACGACGAGCTGTCGAAGATCGCGCCCACCGTCTTCTCCATCCGCCCCGGCTTCACGTGGAAGGAGAACTACCTCCTGAACGCCGCGGCCCTGGACAGGACCGCGGAGGCCAAGGCGAAGCTCGCCGCCTACGACGGCAAGGTCAAGGAGCTCGGCACAGAGCTCGGCGCGAAGAAGCCGACCGTGTCGATGGTACGCTACCTGCCCGACGGTGTGATCCGGCTCTACGCCAACGCCTCGTTCATCGGCACCATCCTCAAGGACGCCGGCATCCCGCGCCCCGAGAACCAGGACATCGAGGACCTGGCCGCCGAGGTGAGCGCAGAGAACATCGACCAGGCCGACGCGGACTACATCTTCACCGGTGTGTACGGCGACGCGAAGGCCACCGACAAGTCCCGCGCTCAGGACAACCCGCTGTGGAAGAACCTGAAGGCGGTCAAGGCCGGGCACGCGTACGACGTCCCGGACGAGACCTGGTACCTGGGCCTGGGCGTCACCGCGGCCGACGTGGTGCTCGCGGACCTGGAGAAGTACCTCACCAAGTAGGACCCCGGCGGCGGGAGGACTCGTCCGCCGCACAGCGAACAGCAAGAGGAACCGCATGTCCCGTGCCACCCGGCGCCGGCTCGCCTGGACGGCCGCGGGCATGCTCCTGCTGCTCCTCGCCGTCCTGCTGAGCCTTGCCCTCGGCAGCCGGCAGATCGCCCCGTCCGAGGTGTTCGACGCCCTGCTGCGCGGCGGCACCGGCGACGACGCCCAGGTCGTGCGCGCCCTGCGGGTCCCCCGCACGGTCATCGGCGTGATGGTCGGGCTCGCCCTCGCGGTCGCCGGTGTGGTCATGCAGGGCATCACCCGCAACCCGATCGCCGAGCCCGGTGTCCTCGGTGTCAGCCAGGGCGCCTCGCTCGGCGTCGTCTGCGCCATCGCCTTCCTCGGGGTCCACACGCCCAGCGGATATGTCTGGTTCGCGTTCGCCGGAGCGGGGCTCGCGGCGGTGGCCGCCTACGCCGTGGCGGGCAGCGGACGCGGTGGCGCCTCGCCGGTCAAACTGGCGCTGGCCGGGGCCGCGATGAACGCGTTCATCGCCTCCGTGGTCTCCGCCATCGTCACGACCGACGCCCGCGCGCTCGACGAGTTCCGGTTCTGGGACGTCGGCTCGATCGGCGGCCGGAACGGCGAAGTCATCGCGCAGACCTGGCCGTTCGTGCTCGTGGGGCTGGTGCTGGTGGCCGTCGTGGCCCGGGGTCTGGACGCCCTGGCCCTCGGCGACGACGCGGCCAGGGGGCTCGGTCACCGGGTGGGGCTGGTGCGGGCGCTCGGCGCGCTCGCCGCGACCGTGCTGACCGGGGTGGCCGTCGCGGTGGCCGGTCCGATCGCGTTCATCGGGCTGGCCGTCCCGCACATGGCGCGGGCGCTGGTGGGCGCCGACCACCGCTGGGTCCTGGTCCTGTCGGCGCTGCTCGGACCCACGGTGATCCTGGTGTCGGACGTACTCGGGAGGGTCGTCTTCGCGCCCTCGGAGGTGCCGGTGGCGGTGATGACCGCGCTGCTCGGCGTGCCGTTCCTGGTCGCGCTGGTCCGAAGGAAGGCGACGGTGCCGGCATGACACAGCCACTCGAACGGCCCCGGCCCGCCGCGCGGCGGCTGCGCCCCGCCGGCTACACGGTCGTGCGCGTGGGGGACGGCAGCTTCCTGCTGCACCGCAGGGCGAGCGCGGTCGCGCTCCTGCTGGCCGTCCTGCTCGCGGTGACGGCCGTCGTGTCCCTGTGCGTCGGCGAGTCGTACGTCTCCCCCACCGAGGTCGTCCATGTGCTGCTGGGGCAGCCGAGCCCGGACGAACTGGTCGTCGGCACCCTCCGGCTGCCCCGGCTGGTGACGGGACTGCTGGTGGGCGCCGCCTTCGGTGTCTCCGGCGCGCTGGTCCAGACCGTCGCCCGCAACTCCCTCGCCAGTCCGGACGTCATCGGTGTGACGCACGGCGCGGGTGCGGCGACGGTGACCGCGATGACGTTCGGGCTGACGTCGTACAGCGTGCTGCCGTACGTCTCGGTCGCGGGCGGGCTCGCGGCGGCGGCACTCGTCTATGTCTTCGCCTGGCGGGGCGGTCTGCACGCGACGCGCTTCGTCCTCGTCGGGATCGGTGTGTCGATCGCGCTCGGCTCGCTGACCCGGCTGTTCCTCACCAAGGGCGACTATCTGGTGGCCCAGCAGGCCAAGGTGTGGCTGACCGGTTCCCTCAACGGTCGCGGCTACGAGCAGGCCGCACCGCTCGCCCTGGTCCTCGCGGTCCTGGTGCCGGTGCTGCTGTGGGCCGCGCACGCCCAGCGCATGGTGTCCCTGGACGACAGCACCGCGACCGCACTCGGCGTGCGGCTGGGCCCGGTCCGGCTGGGTCTGACCGCGCTCGGCGTCGTGCTGGCCTCCGTGGCCACCGGCGCCGCCGGTCCGGTCGACTTCGTGGCGCTGCTCGCCCCGCAGATCGCGCACCGGCTGACCCGCACCGCCCAGATTCCGCTGCTCTCCTCCGCCCTGACCGGCGCCACGATCGTGGTCGTCGCGGACCTGCTGGCCCGCCGGCTGTTCTCCCCGGTCGAGCTGCCGGTCGGCGTTCTGACGGCGGCGGTCGGCGCCCCGTATCTGATGTGGCTGATCGCGCGCACTCGCCGGGCCCGTCAGGGAACCTGAGGATCTCGGGGGCGGCAGGCCGGAAATCGACGAATGCCCGAGAACATCCGGGGCGCGTGAGGCACCGCGACTCGCCGCGTACGCGGTATCGCGCCAATGTCGCGGTTGGCGCCTTACGGCCGACGGACCTTCCGCCATAGCCGAACAGGCACTTCACACGCAGGTCACAACTTCACCACACAAGGAACACATTCGGTCGATCACCGGTCCGGGCCGCCTTCACCCGGCAGACGGCATGGGCGCCCGCTGCCTAACCTCCCCGGCTATGCGATCACCACGTATGAGACGCATCGGTCTCTCCGCCGTCCTCGGTCTGCTGCTCGCCGTCTTCGGCCTGGCCCCCAGCGCGAGCGCGGCCGACCCCGCGCCGGCCGGCCTGACGTTCGCCACCGACTCGGCCACCACGACGCCCGGCGGCACGGTACAGCTGTCCATGACGCTGACCAACAACAAGACGTACGACGTCCTGTTCATCTACCAGACGATCGAGCCCACCTGGCTCACCACCCAGCGTCCCGACCTGAAGTACAGCTTCACCGGCTGCACGCTGGCCACGGCCGCAGGCAGCGCACCCTGCTCCGGCACCGGCCCCAGCAACCTCGGCGCGAACTACGGCGCCACCATCCCGCCCGGTCAGAGCCGGACCGTCACGCTGACCCTCCAGATCGCCGCCGACTCGGGCTGCAACGGCAACATCGGCTTCTACTCGTACTACTACGCCGAGTTCAGCGACGCGACGAACACCAGCGGCGGCCCGGTCTTCACCCCGGAGACGCGCGTGCTCTGCGCCTGACGACCCACTCCGCCCAGCCGGTGCCCCGCGCAGCCGCCCATCCTGCGCGGGGCACCACCGCGCGCCGCTCAGTTAATCCGAACAGAGGATGAGTTTTCGGGGAGGTCGGCGAAACGCCGCCGTGGTGCTTCTTCCCCTTCCGCAAACGAGCGAGCATGCCCGGTCATGGAGATCTTGCTCGTCGCCAGCGCGTTCAACAGCCTCTCCCAGCGCGTCTACGCGGAACTGTCCGACCACGGGCACCGGGTGGACGTCGTCCTCGCTTCGCACGGCCCCGCGGCGATCCGGGCCGCCGTGCACGCGACCCGCCCGGAACTGATCATCGCCCCGATGCTGAAGACGGCGTTGCCGGAGGACGTGTGGCGGGAGCACACCTGCTTCATCGTGCACCCGGGGCCGCCGGGCGACCGGGGCCCGTCCTCCCTGGACTGGGCGGTCTCCGAGGAGGCGACCCACTGGGGGGTGACCGTGCTCCAGGCCGAGGCGGCGATGGACGCGGGCGCCGTATGGGCCACCCGGACCTTCCCGCTGCCGCTCGTCGGCAAGAGCGACCTGTACCGGGGCGAGGTCTCCGACGCCGCCTCGGCCGCCGTACTGCTCGCCGTGCAGCGATACGCCGAAGGATCGTTCAAGCCGCAGTCCCAGAGCGACCCGGCGATCCGTGTGCGGTGGCGGGACTACTTCCGCCAGGAGCAGCGGCGGATCGACTGGGACGCCGACGACACCGGCACGGTGCTGCGCAAGCTCAGGGCGGCCGACTCGCAGCCGGGAGTCCTGGACGAAGTCCTCGGCCGGGAGGTGTTCCTGCACGGCGGGCATCTCGAGGACCGGCTGCGGGGAGACCCGGGCGAGCTGCTCGCGACGCGCGCCGGGGCGGTCTGCCGGGCCACCGTGGACGGCGCGGTGTGGATCCCGGAGCTGCGCCCGCGCAAGAGCTCCGGCGATCCGGCGCCGTTCCGCCGCCCCGCGGCCTCCGTACTGGCCTCCTTCCAGCGGCCGGCGGAGCCGCGGCTCCCGGAGATCGCCGTCCCGCTCGAACTGGGCCGCGACCGCCATACCTGGACCGACATCCGCTACCGGCAGCACGGCCACGTCGGCTTCCTGCACTTCTCCTTCCCCGGCGGGGCGATGAGCACCGAGCACTGCCGCAGGCTGCACGCCGCCTACCGGTTCGCGCTCACGCGCCCCACCCGGGTGCTGGTGCTCGGTGGCTCCCGGGACTTCTTCTCCAACGGCATCCACCTGAACGTCATCGAGGCGGCCGACGATCGCGCGGGCGAGTCCTGGACCAACCTCAACGCCATGGACGACCTGGTCGAAGCGGTGCTACGCACCACCGACCGGCTGGTGGTGGCGGCGGTCGGCGGCAACGCGGCGGCCGGCGGGGCCATGCTCGCCCTGGCCGCCGACCTGGTGTGGTGCCGCTCGGGCACGGTCCTCAACCCGCACTACCGGCGCATGGGCCTGTACGGGTCGGAGTTCTGGACGTACACCCTCCCCCGCCGCGTCGGAGGGGAGATCGCACGGCAGCTGATGGCCGAAGCGCTGCCGGTGAGCGCGACGAGGGCGGAGGGGATCGGTCTGGTGGACCGTCTGGTGTCCGTGCCGGCGCAGGAGTTCGGTGCCGAGGTCGGGCACATGGCTGCCGCGCTCGCGGAGGACCCGGACCTCGCGCGGCGGATCGCGGCGAAGACGGCGGCACGTCAGTCGGACGAGGCCCGCCGGCCGCTCGCCGAGTACCGGCGGGCCGAACTCTCCCGGATGCGCGACATCTTCTTCGATCTGCACTCCCCCTACCACGCCCTGCGGTCGGCCTTCGTCCGCAAGCAGCTGAGAGGCTCCGCCCACCCGCTGGCCATGGGGGACGCCCGGTGAGCACACGGCTGCTCGTGGCGGGCGTCGGCAACATCTTCCTCGCGGACGACGCCTTCGGCCCGGAGGTGATCCGTGCCCTGGACCGGCACCCGCTGCCGCCCGAGGTGCGGGTGCGGGACTTCGGCATCCGCGGGATGGATCTCGCCTACGAGCTGCTCGACGGCTACGACCTCGCGCTGCTGGTCGACGCCGCGGCGCGGGGGCTTCGGCCCGGCACCCTGTCGCTGATCGAACCGGAGCTTCCCGACGGCGCCTCGGGCGGCGCCCCGCCCGAGGCGCACGGCATGGACCCGGCGAAGGTGCTGGCCCTGGCCGCGCATCTGGGCGACGAGCCGCTCCCGCGTGTCCTCGTCCTGGCCTGCGAGCCAGAGCTGCGGCCGCGCGGCGACGAGGACATCGCGCCCGGCATGAGCGCGACGGTGCGCGACGCGGTGGAGCGGGCCGTGGCGGCCCTGCACGACATCGTCCCGGTGCTGCTCGCCGACCCGGCGGCCACCGACCCGTTGAGCCGCCCGGACGAATCCGCCGCCCTGTCCCCGGCCGGGCTCCGGCCCATGGTGAGCGGCGGCGCGGAGGATCGGTAGCGGACCGGCCCCCTGGCCGGTCCCCCAGCGACCGCGAGGAGCAACGCCCATGTGTGAGTCCGTGGACGAGGTCACCCAGGCCGTCCTGGCGAAGAACGACGGTCTGGCGGCGGGCCTGCGCGACGAGCTGGCCAGGCGCGGGACGAGTGTGGTCAACCTGCTGTCCAGCCCGGGCAGCGGCAAGACGGAACTGCTCGGGCGTGTGCTGGCCCGGGCGGTGGAGCGCCGCATCCCCGTGGCCGCGCTCACCGCGGACCTGGCCACAGAGAACGACGCCGACCGGCTGGCACGTTCGGGGGCCCCGGTGAAGCAGTTGCTGACCGACGGCCTGTGTCATCTGGAGGCCCGCCAGCTGACCGCTCATGTGGAGAGCTGGCTGCCGACGGACACCTCGCTGCTGTTCGTGGAGAACGTCGGCAACCTGGTCTGCCCCGCGGCCTACGACCTCGGCGAGAACCTGCGGATCGTGCTGATGGCGGTGACCGAGGGCGAGGACAAGCCGCTGAAGTACCCCACGGCCTTCGGCTCGGCTCATCTCGTGGTGCTCACGAAGACAGACCTGGCCGAGCCGGCCGGTTTCGACGCGGCCGCCTTCGAGGCGCATGTGCAGCGGGTCAACCCCGGTGTGGAGGTGCTGCGCTCCTGTGCCCGCAGCGGCGAGGGAGTCGACACGCTCCTGGAACGGGTGCTCGCCGCCCGGGACGGGGCCCCCGTCCACCGGCCTCCGCTCGCGCCGCACCCCCACGGGCATGTCCACGCGACGAGCCGCGCCTCATGACGGCTCCCGTCACCGAGGCGGTACGCCGTCGCGTCACCGTACGCGGCACGGTGCAGGGCGTGGGATTCCGCCCGTTCGTGCACCGCCTGGCCACGGACCTCGCGCTGGCCGGGTTCGTGAGCAACACGGCGAGCGGCGTGCTCATCGAGGTGGAGGGCCCGCCGGACGGCGTCGCCCGCTTCTGCGACCGACTCGCCACACAGCCGCCGCCGTTGGCCGCCGTCATCGGCGTCGGAGTCGAGGACCTGCCCGTCACCGGAGCCGACGACGCCTTCACCATCCGCTCCACCGACCGCTCCCCGGGCCGCACACTTCTCCCGCCCGACACGGCGGCCTGCGACGACTGCCTGCGGGAGCTGGCCGATCCGGCCGACCGCCGTCACCGCCACCCGTTCGTCACCTGCACCCACTGCGGTCCCCGCTTCACCATCGCCACCGGGATGCCGTACGACCGGGCGGTCACCACCATGACCGGCTTCCCGATGTGTCCGGCCTGTGCCCGGGAGTACGGCGATCCCGGTGACCGCCGCTTCCACGCCCAGCCCGTGGCCTGCCCCGACTGCGGTCCCCGGCTGCGTCTGGTGCCGGCTGCCGGCAGCGGCGTCCGCCCCGCGCGGGACGCCGACGCACCGGCGGTGGCCCGGGCGCTGCTGACGGCCGGGCGGATCGTCGCCGTGAAGGGCCTGGGCGGCTACCACTTGGCGTGCGACGCCATGAACGCGCGGGCCGTCGACACGCTGCGCGCCCGCAAGGAGCGCGGCGGCAAGCCGTTCGCGGTGATGTGCGCGGACCTCGACGCCGTCCGGCGCGTCGCCGTGCCGTCCTCGGCGGAACTGGCCGCCCTCACCAGCCCCCGGCGCCCCATCGTCCTGCTGCGCCGGCGTGCCGGACAGAACCCGCTCGCACCAGGGATCTGCCCCGGCAGCCCGCACCTCGGCGTGATGCTGCCGTACACCCCCTTGCACACCCTTCTGTTCGGGCTGCCCGGGGATCCGCCGGGTCCGCGCGTGCTGGTCATGACGAGCGGCAACCGCTCCGGGGAACCGATCGTCACGGACGACGAGGAGGCACTGACGCGGCTGGCCGGGCTGGCCGACGCCTGGCTCGCCCACGACCGGCCCATCGCCTCTCCCTGCGACGACTCCCTGCTGCGGGTGCGGCCCGACGGCACCGAGCAGGTGCTGCGCCGGTCCCGGGGCTATGTGCCCCGTCCGCTGCGGCTGCCGGTGGCCGTGCGTCCGGCGCTGGCGGTGGGCGGCGATCTGAAGAACGCGCTGTGCGTCGGCGAGGGCGACCAGGCCTGGTTCGGGCCGCACATCGGCGACATGGGAGAGCTGACCACGCTGGCGGCGGCGCGGCGGGCAGAGTCCCAGATGCGCCGTCTGACCGGTGTGAGCCCTGAACTCGTCGCCGCGGACCGCCACCCGGGTTACCACTCGGCACGGTGGGCCCGCCGACGGGCCGCCCAACTAACCGGCCGCACACCGGTGTTCGTACAGCACCACCACGCGCACATCGCGTCGGCGATGGCCGAGCACTCACTCGTCGGCACGACGCCCGTGATCGGCGTCGCGTTCGACGGAACGGGTTATGGAGACGACGGCACCGTCTGGGGCGGCGAGATCCTGCTCGCCGACTACGCCGGCTTCCGGCGCTTCGCCCGGCTGACCCCCGCCCCGCTCCCCGGCGGGGACGCGGGGGTCGCCAACCCCTGCCGGCTGGCGCTCGCGCGGCTGTGGGCGGCGGGTGTGCGATGGGACCCGGACCTGCCCTGCGTCACGGCCTGCCCTCCCGAGGAACTGACCTTGCTGGAACGGCAGTTGGCCCGCGGTGTGGCCTGTGTGGCGACCTCCAGCATGGGCCGGCTCTTCGACGCGGTCTCGTCCCTTGCGGGTGTGTGCCACCGCGCGCGGTACGAGGCGCAGGCAGCCCTGGAGCTGGAGGCCGCGGCGGCTTCGGCGTGGGACGCGGACGGTTCGGCGTACACCTTCGGTATCGCGGCCGGGGCCTTCGACCCCGCACCGGTGCTGAGTGCGCTCGTCGCCGATCTGCGGCGGGGCACACCGGCCCCCGTGCTGGCCGCGCGCTTCCACCGGGGCGTCGCGCGGGCCGTCACGGAGTTCTGCCTGCGGGCACGCCAGGACGTGGGGCTGGGCACCGTCGCCCTCAGCGGTGGGGTCTTCGCCAACGCGCTGCTGGAGGAGGAGTGCGCGCGGCTGCTGGGCGGGGCCGGCTTCACGGTGCTGCGACACGGCGAAGTCCCCCCGAACGACGGCGGGTTGGCCCTCGGCCAGCTGGTGGTCGCGGCGCACGAACGACAAGAGGAGTGACGCATGTGCTTGGCAGTGCCCGGCAAGGTCGTGGCCATCGACGGCGACGCGGACCCGCTCACCGGGCTGATCGATTTCGGCGGAGTGCAGAAACAGGCGTGCCTGGAGTACGTGCCCGATGTGCGGGTGGGTGAGTACGTCATCGTGCACGTCGGGTTCGCGCTCCAGCGCCTGGACGAGGAGTCGGCCCTGGCCTCGCTCAAGCTATTCGAGGAACTGGGGCTGCTGGAGGAGGAGTTCGGGGACGCCTGGGAGCAGGCTTCCAAGCAGGAGAGCGGGAGTGAGGTCCAGTGAAGTACGTCGAGGAGTTCAACGACCCGGTTCTCGCCGGCCGGCTGCTGGACGAGATCCGCGCCACGGTCACCCGGCCCTGGGCGCTGATGGAGGTGTGCGGCGGGCAGACCCACTCCATCATCCGGCACGGTATCGACCAACTCCTGCCCGAGGAGGTGGAGTTGATCCATGGGCCCGGCTGCCCGGTGTGTGTCACCCCGCTCGATGTCATCGACAAGGCGCTGGAGATCGCCGCACGCCCGGGGGTGATCTTCTGTTCCTTCGGCGACATGCTGCGGGTGCCGGGCACCGACCGGGACCTGTTCCGGGTCAAGGGGGAGGGAGGTGACGTCCGGGTGGTGTACTCCCCGCTCGACGCCCTCGACCTCGCCCGCAGGAACCCGGACCGGCAGGTCGTCTTCTTCGCCATCGGCTTCGAGACGACCGCCCCCGCCAACGCCATGGCCGTGCACCAGGCCCGCCGTCTCGGTCTGGAGAACTTCAGCCTGCTGGTGTCCCATGTCCGGGTTCCCCAGGCCATCGAGGCCATCATGACCTCCCCCAGCTGCCGGGTGCAGGGCTTCCTCGCGGCCGGGCATGTGTGCAGCGTGATGGGCACGGCGGAATACCCGGACCTGGCGGACAGGTTCCGGGTACCGCTCGTCGTGACCGGATTCGAGCCGCTGGACATCCTCGAGGGCATCCGCCTCGCCGTCCATCAGCTGGAGCGCGGCGAGCACCGGGTGGAGAACGCCTACGCCCGGGCCGTGCAGGAGCGGGGCAACCCGGCGGCCCGGCGCATGATCGAGGAGGTCTTCGAGGTCACGGACCGCAACTGGCGCGGCATCGGGCCCATCCCCTCGAGCGGCTGGCGGCTGACCGACGCCTTCCGCGCCTATGACGCCGAGCACCGTTTCGACGTCGCCGGCATCCGCACCGAGGAGCCGGCCGAGTGCCGCAGCGGCGAGGTGCTCCAGGGGCTGATCAAGCCCACCGAATGCGCCGCGTTCGGCACCACCTGCACCCCGCGCACCCCGCTCGGCGCCACCATGGTCTCCAGCGAGGGCGCCTGCGCGGCCTACTACCTGTACCGCCGGATGAGCGGCCCGACGCCGCAGGCCGCTCCGGCCGCGCGCGAGGAGATGAACCCCGTTGCCTGAACAACTCGCCGAGACGGCCGACCCGGCCGCCTGGACCTGTCCCGCCCCGCTGCGCGACCAGCCGGTCGTGGTGATGGGGCACGGTGGCGGAGGTGCGCTGTCGGCGGAGCTGATGGAGCAGGTCTTCGCCCCTGCCTACGGCAACAGCCACCTGGCCGCGCTCACCGACTCCGCCGTCCTCGAACTGGGCGGCGCCCGGCTGGCGTTCTCCACCGACTCGTACGTGGTCAGGCCGCTGTTCTTTCCCGGCGGCAGCCTCGGTGACCTCGCGGTCAACGGCACCGTCAACGACCTGGCGATGAGCGGTGCCCGGCCCGCGTACCTCTCCGCCGCGTTCGTCCTGGAGGAGGGTGTGCAGCTGAGCGTCGTCGAGCGGATCGCCCGCTCCATGGGCGCGGCGGCCGAGGCGGCCGGGGTCAGTATCGCCACGGGTGACACCAAGGTGGTGGAGTCCGGGCACGGCGACGGGGTGTACGTCACCACCGCCGGAGTGGGGCTCGTCCCCGCCGGCGTGGACATCCGCCCGCAGCGTGCCCGGCCCGGAGACGCGGTCATCGTCAGCGGGCCGATCGGTCTGCACGGGGTGGCGATCATGAGCGTCCGTGAGGGGTTGGAGTTCGGCGTCGAGATCGCCAGCGACACCGCGCCGCTCGCGGATCTGGTGGCGGCCATGCTCGCCGTCACTCCCGACATCCATGTGCTGCGCGACCCCACCCGGGGCGGTCTGGGCGCCTCCCTCAACGAGATCGCCCGCGCCTCCGGAACCGGTGTCCTGCTGCGCGAACGTGCCGTCCCGGTGCCGGACGCGGTGGTGAACGCCTGCGGTTTCCTGGGCCTCGACCCCTTGTACGTGGCCAACGAGGGGCGGCTGGTCGCCTTCGTGCCCCCGTCGGCGGCGGAGGAGGTCCTCGTGGCGATGCGGGCCCATCCTCAAGGGTCCGGGGCAGAGTTGATCGGCGAGTGCGTCGCCGAGCATCCGGGGATGGTCGTGGTCGCCACCGGTCTGGGCGGCACCCGGGTGGTGGACCTGCCGTTGGGCGAGCAGTTGCCGCGTATCTGCTGACCGCACGCGACCGGGCCCCGGGGGGGGGGTTGTTGGGCCAGCGGGGGAGTGGGGGGGGGGGGGGGTGGTGTGAGGTGAAACAGGGGGGGTTGAGTGGCTTCGTCTCTTCTGGCGTTTGAGGACAAGGCCCCTTCAGGGCCGAAGCGAGGCCTGGGGCGGCAGCCCCAGCGGGGTCGAAGGGGC
>NZ_JBHTRZ010000002.1:850015-1036424 GCF_042795335.1 Streptomyces sp. NPDC056479
TTTTTTTTCCTGTCTCTTTTTTGTTTTTTTTTTTTTTGTCCAGTTCCTTTCCCCCCCCCCCCCCCCCCCCCCCCCCCCCCCCCCCCCTTCTCCCCCCCCCCCCCCCCCGGGGCCCGGTCGTGTCAGACGACGGCCGGCTCGACCCCGGTGATCTCCAGTTCCCGGCCGCTGCGCAGCTCGGTGGAGGGCCGGTCGCAGCGCGGGCACCAGAAGAACGGCGGCATGCCGACCGCGAACTCCTCGGCGCACGGGTCGCACCAGGCCTGCGCCGGCACCTGCTCGACCACGAGCCGTGCGGCGGCCAGGGCGGTGCCGTCGCGGGCGACCTCGAAGGCGAAGTCCAGGGCGTCGGGAACGACCCCCGCCAGCTCGCCGACCCGGACGGTCACCTCGGAGACGGCATCCGCCCCGTCCGCCCGGGCCAGCTCGCCGGCCCGCTCGATGATCGCGGTCGCGATCGACAGTTCGTGCACGGCCGGCTCACGGGTAGCGGTGGCCGGCGCGCAAGCCGCCGGACATCCGCCAGATCCGCATCTCCCGGCGCAGGCTGGGCAGTTCCTTGACCAGCACCGCGAGCGCCAGCGCGCCCACGACGAGGCATTCCGCCACCAGGACCCGCTGTCCGGTCATCTCGGCTCCTCTGCCCTTGGTGGGGCACCTTCCTGCCAGTTGGACGTTCATTGCGGTGACTCCCAGCTGTCTGTCATCCCGGTGAGATGTTCGGCATGGACTCCACGAGGGTGTCGTGCCGCTTCCAATGGATCCCGGTGGAACGGCGCGCGTCGGCGGTGCCGTCCTTGTGGTGACCGGTCTGGTCCTCGTAGCGCCCCTTGTTGCCCTGGTGCATGCCGGCGACGTGCCCGGTCATGTCGGGCTTCGCCTGGGGCCGGCCCACTCGGATGCTGCCCATGGGGATCTCCTTCCTCGCCTCCGTCATGCGGAGTGCGTGCTCATGTCCGCTCGGTGAGGTCCGTGAAGAATCGCTCGACGGCGGGCCAGACCCGGCCGCCGCCGGACAGGCCCTCCCATTCCCGGCGTACGACGGCGACCATCCGGTAGCAGTCGTCGATCGGCACGATCCAGTGGTGGTCGAGGCCGTGCACGGTGTTCACCAGCAGTGCCTCCACCTCGGGTTCCACGGTGGCGAGCTGCGGACACATCGTTGCCAGCCGCTGCCAGGCCGCCGCGTCCACCTCCCAGCGCATGGCTCCCGCGGGGCTGGGGCCCTGGGCGGTGACCGTGCCGTCCGCCCGCGGCACGAAGAAGACGAGGCCGACGGGTACGCCCAGGACCGCCGTGTCGACGCGGGGCAGCCGCACCCGGCGCCGGGGCACCGGCCGATAGTGGCCGTCACCCGCTCCGCTCCCGGCGAACAGCACCGAGCAGGGCCCGCAGACGCAGCGCACCTCCTCCTGCCCGCTGTCGTAGAGGTGGCCGTGCTCGTCCGGCACCGGTGCGGCGCACAGGTCGCACACCTCCGCCTCGGCCGTCGCCGCGCGATCGGCCGAGGAGCGGATGAGGCGGGCCAGCGCGCCGTCCGTGGTCACGGCGCGCCCCGGTGGGTCAGCGTGGTCAGCGGTACGAAGGCGGGGGCGGCCGGCCGTTCCGAGGGGGCCGGTACGGACTCCACCGCCGTCAGCTCGGGAGCCACGGCGAGCACCGCCTCTCGGATCGCGGCGGTGACCTCGCCCCCGGCGCTGCCGCATCCCGAGGCGCAGCCACCGCCGGACGTGACCCGCACCAGGGCCACGTCTCCCTCGACCCCGGCCCACTCCACGTCGCCGCCGCGCTCGCGCACGGCCGGGCGGAGCCGCTCGACCGCGCGGGCGGCGCGCAGCTCGGTGGGTTCGGGGTGGATGTCGTGCAGCACCAGCAGGTGGCCCAGCAGTTCGTCGCCGGTCAGGTGTGCGGCGAGCTGTCCGTCCGCGTGGTCCAGGACGCGGGCCAGCGCCTCACCGTAGACCTCGGTCAGCAGCCGTACCGCTTCGGTGGCGGAGCGGGTGGTGGGGCCGGGCGCGGACTCGAGGCCGGCGAGCAGCTCGTCGAGCCGGGCGAGCCGGGCCTCCACCTCCAGGTCCGCCAGTCGTGCCGCCGCGGCCTCAGCCATGGTTGGCTCCATAGGTCGGCGAGTGCAGGGTGGTCAGCGTCTTGCCCTTGCCGACGTACATGTGCACACCGCAGGGCAGACACGGGTCGAAGCTGCGGACCGTGCGCATGATGTCGACGCCCTTGAAGTCGTCGGGGCCGTTCTCCTCGAAGATCGGCTGCCCCTGGACGGCGTCCTCGTACGGGCCGGGGGTGCCGTACATGTCGCGGGGGCTGGCGTTCCACGGGGTGGGCGGGTACGGGTGGTAGTTGGCGATCTTCTTGTCCTTGATCACGAGGTGGTGCGAGAGGACGCCGCGCACCGCCTCGTGGAAGCCGCAGCCGATGGCCTCGTCGGGGACCTCGTAGTTCTCGAAGACCTTGGTCTCGCCCGCGCGGACCAGCCCCATGGCCTCCTCCAGGAACTGCAGGGCCATGGCGGCGGCGTACGCGACGAAGTAGGGGCGGGCGCGGTCGCGTTCGATGGTGTTGCTCCACTGCGGGATGCGCCACTCCAGGGTGGTCTCCGGCAGGCTCTCTCCCTTGGGCAGCGAGATGCGCACGCTGTGGCCGGTGGCCTTGATGTACGGGGTGTCGACCAGTCCGCTCAGCGCGGTCGACCACAGCCGGGCGAGCGGGCCGCCGCCGGTGTCCAGGGCGAGGTGGTCCCCGGTGCGCTGGTCGAACCAGCGCGGGCTCATCACCCAGCTGTACTTGTCGTCGAAGTTGCGCTTCTGCGGTACCGGGACGGTCGTCTGGTTCCACGGGTGGCGCATGTCGACGGGGTTGCCGAGCGGGTCGTGGGTGACGAAGGGCTGCTCGCCCACCCAGTCCTCGTAGTAGGAGCTGCCGAGCATGATGCGCAGGCCGAGGTTGATGTCGACGAGGTTGTTGGTGACCAGTTCGCCGTCGACGATGATGCCCGGGGTGACGTACATCGCCTTGCCCCAGGTGTTCATGGTCTCGTAGCGGTAGTCCACGACCTTGGGGTCCTGGAAGGCCCCCCAGCAGCCCAGCAGGACGCGGCGACGGCCGACCTCCTCGTAGCCGGGCAGCGCCTCGTAGAAGAAGTCGAAGACGTCGTCGTTCATGGCGACGGCCTTCTTGATGAAGTCGATGACCCGCATGAGCCGGCTGAGGTAGTCCGTGAACGCGGTCGGCTGCGGCATCGTGCCGACACCGCCCGGGTACAGCGTGGACGGGTGGACGTGCCGGCCCTCCATCAGGCAGAACATCTCGCGGGTGACCCGGCTGACCTTCAGGGCCTCCTTGTAGACCTCGCCCTCGAAGGGGTTGAAGGCCTTCATGATGTCGGCGATCGTCCGGTAGCCGTGGATCTCGCCGCGAGGTGCGTCGGTGCGTTCCGCGCGGGCCAGCAGGCCGGGGTTGGTGGCCTTGACCATCGCCTCGCAGAAGTCCACGAAGACCAGGTTGTCCTGGAAGATCGTGTGGTCGAACATGTACTCGGCCGCTTCGCCGAGGTTGACGATGTGCTCGGCGAGCGGCGGCGGCTTGACGCCGTAGGCCATCTGCTGGGCGTAGTCGGAGCAGGTGGTGTGGTTGTCACCGCAGATCCCGCAGATGCGGGAGGTGATGAACCCGGCGTCGCGCGGGTCCTTGCCCTTCATGAACACCGAATAGCCGCGGAACAGCGACGAGGTGCTGTGGCACTCCACGACCTCCCGGTTGGCGAAGTCGATCTTCGTGTAGATGCCCAGGTTGCCGATGATCCGGGTGATCGGGTCCCAGGACATGTCCACGAGCTGGGGCGGTTTGCGCCCTGTGGGCCGGGCCTCGGTTGTGGTCATGTGCGGTACTGCCCCTCGCTGTCGGTGTTCCGTGGGTGGGTCGGGTGGTGGAGTGCGCGGAGCATGGCGTCAGGGCCGCCAGTGCGGGTCGTAACCGCTGGTCAGCTTGCGCTTGTTGTGGCGCCATCTGGGTTCGTGGTTGACCAACTCGTTGGTGAAGCCGCGCAGTCGGCGGATGACGGCGCCGTACGGCTTGATCACCAGGGACGACAGGGTGCCGCCGGGGGGCTCGTCCATGAACGGCATGAAGGCGTCGGGGAAGCCGGGCATGGTGCAGCCGATGCAGATGCCGCCGACGTTCGGGCAGCCGCCGATGCCGGCCATCCAGCCGCGCTTGGGTACGTTGCAGTTGACGACGGGTCCCCAACAGCCGGTCTTGACCAGGCACTTGGGTGAGTTGTAGTCCTTGGCGAAGCTGGCCTGCTCGTAGTAGGACCCTCGGTCGCAGCCCTCGTGCACCGTCCTGCCGAACAGCCACTGCGGGCGCAGCATGTGGTCCAGCGGTGGCGGCGGTGCGGTGCCGGCCGCGTGGTAGAGCACCCAGATCAGGGTCTCCATGAAGTTCTCGGGCTGGATCGGGCAGCCGGGCACGTTGACCACGGGCAGGCCGCCCTGCGACCGGTAGTCCCAGCCCAGGTAGTCCGCGAGGCCCATGCTGCCGGTCGGGTTGCCCGCCATCGCGTGGATGCCGCCGAAGGTGGCGCAGGTGCCGGCGGCGACCACCGCCCAGGCCCTGGGCGCCAGTTCGTCGATCCAGGAGTTCAGGGTCTGCGGCTCACCGGTCTCCGGGTCGTTGCCGAAGGACGTCCAGTATCCGTCGCCCTTGATGATGTTCTGGTTGGGGATCGAACCCTCGATGACAAGGATGAACGGTGACAAATCGCCCCGAGCCGCCGCCCGGTAGGGAGCGAGGAAGTCCTCGCCGCCGAGGCTCGGTGACAGCACCTTGTTGACCAGGTTCACCTTCGGCACCCCGGGGATGAGGCCGAGCACCAGGTCCTCGATGGAGGGTTGGTCGGCGGCGGTCAGGGAGACCGTGTCGCCGTCGCAGCTCATGCCCTCGGAGATCCAGAGGATGGTGATCTCCTCGAAGCCCTGCCGGTCCTCGGCGCCACTCGCTTCGCCGTCGACCTCGGTGGTGCTGCTGTGCGTTGTCATGTCATCGGCCTCCGCTGCGGGGGGTTTCGGATGGGGCGGACTCCGGGGCGGACTCGAGCGGCTCGAGCTCGTCGGGCCGGAAGTAGTGGAAGCGGCCGTACCAGGTGTGCAGTTCGGACGCGGGGTCGTCGTCGAGGGTGACGGCGACGTGCACACTGCCGTCCACGTCATGGAAGACGGCGGCCACCTCGGCGGTCCGCCCGACGAGGAACATGTCCTGGGCGTCGGCGGCCCGTTTCGGCTGCAGCCGTACGCGGCTGCCGCCGCCGAGGGACACGCCGTCGACGAGCACCGTGTCCGTGGTCGGGGACAGTCCCTCGTCGGCGCCCTCCTGCCACCAGGCGGGGCGTTCGGTGGGTGAGGCGGCCTCCGGCACCGGTGGGGCCGGGGTGCTTCCTGGCACTGGTGCGGCCAGGGTGCTTCCTGGCGTCGGCGCGGCCGGGGTGAGGGAGCGGACGGCGCCGTGCAGGCGGGCGAAGACCTCGGGCGGCATGGTGTCGACACGGTCGAGGATCGCGGCGGCCCGCGGGTCGGTGGCGCGTGCCTCGCGCTTCTCCTCGTCCGTCAGCAGCATGGTGCGCAGGGTGAGGATCTCGTCGATCTCCGCCGCGTCGTGCAGATCTCCTGGGCTCTCCGGGGCCACCTGCGGGTGGTCGGGGAGGATGATCGGCGCGGACAGCAGTACGTGTCCGGTGCCGGGTTCACCGCCGAGGACGGGGAAGGTGAACTCGTTGCGGCAGGCGTCGGCGGCCGCGCGCAGGTCCGCGGGGCGGTCGATCAGCGAGACGAACTGCACGCCCTCCCCGCCGACGAGCGTGTGCGTGGCGATGAGCGCAACTCGCAGCGCCTCCTCGCGCGCGGTTGGCGGCTGCGGCGCGGGGCCCGTGTGCGCGGTGCGTACCCGGAGCCGGCAGAGATCCGGCGCGAGCCGCTCGACGGAGACCGTGGTGTCCGCCCGTACCTCCGCACGACGCCGCACCACCCGTCCGGCCCGCCCGGGGAGTGGCTCGACGTCCTCACCGGCCGACGCTCCCGCCGCAACGGTGCGTTCGCCCTGGAGGAGGTCGGCCAGCGGGATCGTCACGTCGATCTCGCGCGGCACCGCTTCGTCGAAGGTCAGGTGGACCGTGCCGTCCTCGGTCCGCAGCGACTCGACCGCCCGGTGGGCACCGTCGCGGCCGGTCTCCTCCACCTGCTTGCGCTGCATCTGGAGGTATCTCAGCCGAACCCGTACCGACGCGCCGGGCCGCAGGATCCGCACCAGGCACTCGGTCCGCTGGTACCACGAGTCGGCGGAGCCGGACAGGCCCGGGACGACCGGGCCGTCCGACTCCACCCAGTCCCGGGGAAAGAGCACCCCGAACTGCCACCGGACGCGGTTCTTGGCCGAGGACCGACGGTAGGGATAGAGCAGGTACCCCTCGTAGAGCACGGCGTCGGCCACCGAGCTCACCTGCTCGAAGGCGTCCATGGACCGGGGCGGCGGCAGGTCCGGGCCGTCCTTCGGGACAGCGCGCGCCAGGTCGCCCTGGGCCAATCCCTCCGACATCGTGCCTCCTCGTCTCCGTGTGCACGCCGATCCCTTCCACCACGTTCACATCGCTCACTCACCCTCGCCCCTCCGGCTGAGCGCGACTGGGCCGTTCGAGGGGGTACTCGGCGTGGCGGCCTTCCGAAGGCCGGCTGGAACCGTCGTCCGCGTCGGAGGCAACCTGGAGGACAGCGGAGACGTCTTCGTGCGGGAGCGGGGTCCGACGGGGCGGCTCCCGACGACAGGAACGAAGGTGACACGATGAGCGAAAAGGCCCGGAAGCTGTTCGAGGCGCTCGACCTCGATCACAACGGGACCCTGACCCGCACAGAGGTGATCATCGCGTTGCGGACCAAGGGCCCGTCCCTGGCCGCGTCGGGAGACCTGCCGTTCTGGGGCCTGGGCGACGAGAACGCCTCGTCCGCGCTGTTCGACGCCGCCGACCAGAACGGGGACGACGTACTGACCCTGGAGGAGTTCGCGGCGGTGGTGGACCGCCGATTCGGCTGGCGCTGATCGCTATCCCGCCCGGTCGGCCCGGGCCGCGGCGTCGACCTCGTCGGCCACCCAGGCCAGGAAGGCCCGTACGTCTGACGTGGGCAGCGCGGTGGCGGCGGCGCGCGAGGGACGTTCGTAGCTGTGCAGTGCGGCACGCAGGACGGGCCGGAAGCGTTCCTCGGACGCCGCTACCGCCTCCGCCGCCCGGCGCTTGGCCCGCCAACGGCCCGTGCGGCAGTACTGCACGGCGCGGCAGCCGTTGAGGACCCGGTTGTCCGAGAGATGGCCCTCGCCGGTGCTGTGCTCGCGGACCGAGGCGCGGAGCGCGGTGAGCAGGTCGGCCCGCGCGGGTTCGGCGATCACCTCCCGTGCCGGCCTGCCGCGCAGCGCGCGCCCGGCCTGATGGGCGACGGACCGGTCGATGACGTACCAGAACGCGGAGGACTCGGCCGGGTCGAAGCTGACCCGTTCGGGCAGCGACGGTCCGGTGTTGAGGTCCAGCAGATAGCCGCACGCTCCGGACGGCCGTGCCGCGAAGTCCGCGTCGTAGACGGCCAGCTCCAGTCCCGCCGCGGGGCAGGGCAGAGCGGGGTGTGCGAGTGCCTCGGCCAGGTCGGACAGGGCTCCCTCGGGGAGCGGGGATGCGTCGACGACGACCGTCACGTCGACGTCGCTGCGCCCGTGCCGGTAGTCGCCGAGTGCGACGGAGCCGACGGCGACGACGCTCACCAGATGGGGCCCGCAGGCGGTGTGCGTGCGGTGGACGAGCTCCTGGAGGTAGGGGCCCAGTTCGGCGGGGACGGCTTCCGGGTCCGCGAAATCACGGGTCATGAGGTCAGTGTCCGGCGCGGTCTGCGGCTTGCGGGGTCACTCGGGGGCTGCGCTCCCGACCTCGTCCGGCATGCCGACGCCCCGCGCGAGTTCCTCCTCGCGCGGGGCGGTACGGCAGTCGGCGACGGGCCCCGCCAGGCGGCCTAGGCGAGTTCCACCAGCAGATCCCCGCCCTCGACCTGCTGGATGCGGTTGATGGCGAGCCTGGCCACCCGGCCGGCCTTCGCCGCGGTGATCGATGCCTCCATCTTCATCGCCTCGATGGTGGCCACCGTGGCACCGGCCTCCACCTCGTCCCCGTCCGCGACCGTGAGGGTCACCACCCCGGCGAACGGCGCCGCGACATGACCGGGGTTGGCCCGGTCGGCCTTCTCGGTCACCGGGACGTCCGAGGCGGCCGCCCGGTCGCGGACCTGGATCGGGCGGAGTTGGCCGTTCAGGGTGGACATCACGGCGCGATTCCCGCGCTCGTCGGCGTCGCCGACGGCCTGCAACTCGATCAGCAGCCGCACCCCGCGTTCGAGGTCGACGGCGTACTCCTTGCCCGGGCGCAGCCCGTAGAAGAAGTCCTTGCTGTCCAGCACGCTGGTGTCGCCGAAGGTGTCACGGTGCGTCTCGAACTCGCGCGTCGGTCCCGGGAACAGCAGCCGGTTGAGCGTGGCCCGCCGGTCCTTCGCCAGCCCCTCACGGTCGTCGGCCCCGAGTTCCTGGACCGGCTTGGCCTCGGCCCGACCCTGCAGCGCCTTGCTGCGGAACGGCTCCGGCCAGCCGCCCGGCGGGGTGCCCAGCTCGCCGCGCAGGAAGCCGATGACGGAGTCGGGGATGTCGAACCGGTCCGGGTCGGTCTCGAAGTCCGCCGGGGACACGCCGGCGCCCACCAGGTGCAGGGCCAGGTCGCCGACCACCTTCGACGAGGGGGTGACCTTCACCAGACGGCCGAGCATCCGGTCGGCGGCGGCGTACATCGCCTCGATCTCCTCGAAACGGTCGCCGAGGCCGAGCGCGACCGCCTGGGTGCGCAGGTTGGACAGCTGTCCGCCGGGGATCTCGTGGTGGTAGACCCGGCCGGTCGGCGAGGCCAGACCCGCCTCGAAGGGGGCGTAGACCTTGCGGACGCTCTCCCAGTACGGCTCCAGGTCGCCGACGGCCTGGAGGTCGAGGCCGGTCGGCCGCTCGGAGTGGTCGGTGGCGGCCACGATCGCCGACAGCGACGGCTGCGAGGTGGTGCCCGCCATGGACGCCACCGCCCCGTCCACCGCGTCCGCGCCGGCCTGGATCGCGGCCAGGTAGGTGGCGAGCTGGCCGCCCGCGGTGTCGTGGGTGTGCACATGGACCGGCAGGTCGAACTCCCGGCGCAGGGCCGACACCAGCTTCGCGGCGGCCGGGGCGCGCAGCAGGCCCGCCATGTCCTTGACGGCCAGCACATGGGCGCCCGCGTCCACGATCTGCTCGGCCAGACGCAGGTAGTAGTCCAAGGTGTACAGGCGCTCGGAGGGGTCGGACAGGTCGGAGGTGTAGCACAGCGCCACCTCGGCGACGGCGGTGCCGGTGTCCCGTACGGCCTCGATGGCGGGCCGCATCTGATCGACGTCGTTGAGGGCGTCGAAGATGCGGAAGATGTCGATGCCGGTGGCGGCCGCCTCGTGCACGAAGGCGTCGGTCACCTCGGTGGGATACGGCGTGTAGCCCACGGTGTTGCGGCCGCGCAGCAGCATCTGCAGGCAGATGTTCGGGGCGGCTTCCCGCAGGGCCGCCAGGCGCTCCCACGGGTCCTCGGCGAGGAAGCGCAGGGCGACGTCGTAGGTCGCGCCGCCCCAGCACTCCAGGGACAGCAGCTGGGGCAGGGTGCGGGCCACGACCGGGGCGACGGCCAGCATGTCCTTGGTGCGCACGCGCGTGGCGAGCAGTGACTGGTGGGCGTCGCGGAACGTGGTGTCGGTGACGCCGATGGTCGGCGAGGCACGCAGCCAGCTCGCGAAGCCCTCCGGGCCGAGCTCGGCGAGCCGTTGCCGCGACCCGGCCGGGGGCTCGCCGGCCGGCAGTTCGGGCAGCTTGGTCAGCGGGTCGAGCAGGTCGGGCCGTTCGCCGTGCGGCTTGTTCACCGTGACGTCGGCCAGATAGGTGAGCAGCTTCGTGCCGCGGTCGGCGGAGTGCCGGGCGGTGAGCAGATGCGGGCGCTGCTCGATGAACGACGTGGTGACGCGGCCGGCCTGGAAGTCGGGGTCGTCCAGCACCGCCTGCAGGAAGGGGATGTTGGTGGCCACGCCCCGGATGCGGAACTCGGCCACGGCACGCCGGGCTCGGCCCACCGCGGCGGCGAAGTCCCGGCCCCGGCAGGTGAGCTTGACCAGCATCGAGTCGAAGTGGGCGCTGATCTCCGTACCGGCGTGGGTGGTGCCGCCGTCGAGGCGGATGCCCGAGCCGCCGGGTGAGCGGTAGGCGCTGATGCGGCCGGTGTCCGGACGGAAGCCGTTGGCCGGGTCCTCGGTGGTGATACGGCACTGGAGCGCGGCGCCGCGCAGGGTCACGGTCTCCTGGGCGAGGCCGAGGTCGGCCAGCGTCTGGCCTGCGGCGATGCGCAGCTGTGACTGCACGAGGTCGACGTCGGTGACCTCCTCGGTCACCGTGTGCTCGACCTGGATGCGCGGGTTCATCTCGATGAAGACGTGGTTGCCCTCGCGGTCCAGCAGGAATTCCACGGTGCCCGCGTTGCGGTAGCCGATCTGCCGGGCGAAGCGGACGGCGTCGGCGCAGATGCGGTCGCGCAGCTCCGGGTCGAGGTTCGGCGCGGGCGCCAGCTCGATGACCTTCTGGTGACGGCGCTGCAGCGAGCAGTCCCGCTCGAACAGGTGGATCACATTGCCCTCGCCGTCGGCGAGGATCTGCACCTCGATGTGGCGGGGCTCGACGACGGCCTTCTCCAGGAAGACGGTGGGGTCGCCGAACGCGGACGCCGCCTCACGGGACGCCGCCTCGATGGACTCCCGCAGCTGGGCGGGTTCCTCGACCCGTCGCATGCCACGCCCGCCGCCGCCGGCGACCGCCTTGACGAACACGGGGAAGCCGATGTCCTCGGCGGCGCGGACGAGTTCGTCCACGTCGTTGGAGGGCGCCGAGGAACCCAGGACCGGCACCCCGGCCTCCCGGGCCGCGGCCACCGCGCGGGCCTTGTTCCCGGTCAGCTCGAGGATCTCCGCGCTCGGTCCGACGAACGTGATGCCCGCCTCCTCGCACGCCCGGGCCAGATCGGGGTTCTCGGACAGGAACCCGTAGCCCGGGTAGACCGCGTCCGCTCCCGCACGACGCGCCGCACGGACGATCTCCTCCACCGAGAGATAGGCCCTCACCGGGTGGCCTGGCTGACCGATCTCGTACGCCTCGTCGGCCTTCAGCCGGTGCAGTGAGTTGCGGTCCTCGTGCGGAAAGACGGCGACGGTGCGCGCGCCCAGCTCGTAGCCTGCGCGGAAAGCGCGAATCGCGATCTCACCACGGTTGGCGACCAGCACCTTGCGGAACATTCTTGATCCCTTCAGCCTGCCGGTTGACGGATCACCCATGGTGTCGGCGGCATTCCTCCCACGCTATGTGAGCCGGGCCACTTACGAGGGCCTAGGCTGTCCTTGAGCCGCCTGTGGTGAAGGGTGGTGTGAGCGAGGTGCCCTCATGGCCAGCGTGAGTCACCGCGGTGCGACTGCGCACGACGCGATCGGCGAAACGCCGGGCCCGCTCGCGTCCGCGGTGGGGTACGCGGGGGTGTTCCAGGACCTGCTCCCGCTCGCCCTGTGGGTGGTCGACTCCGACGGCCGACTGGTGCAGTGGTCGCTGGCCGCGCAGGACCTGCTCGGTCACACACCGGAGCAGATGCTGGGCCAGGACGCCAAGCGTGTGCTCGTACCCGAGGAGAACCACGAGCTGGCCGACCGGGTGGGCCGGATGGTGGGCACGGGTGCGGCGGTGGTCGGACGGCTGCCGGTCCGGCATCGCGACGGGACCCTCGTCGACATGGAGATGTGGCACTGCCCGATCGCCGACGCGCGTGGGGGCACGGGTGTGCTGGCCATCGCGGCGGAGACGTCCGCGGTGGAGCGGATGCGGGACGCGCTGGCCGCGCTGGAGGGGCTGTTCACACAGTCCCCGATCGGTCTGGCCATGCTCGGTCCCGACCTGCGTTTCCTGCGGGTCAACGAGGCGCTGGCCCGCATGGACGGGGTGCCGGTGGCCGAGCACGTGGGTAAACGCGTGACCGACGTCGCCCCCCGCGCCGGCGCGCTGGAGGCGGTCATGCGACGGGTCCTCGACCGGGGTGAGGCGGTGGTGGACTTCCGCCATACGGCCGACACGGCCGATCCGGCGCGGCGGCGGACGTGGTCCTGCTCCTACGCCCCGCTGCTCGGCAGTGCCGGCCGGCCGGTGGGTGTGATCGCCTCGCTGATCGACGTCACGGAGGGGCAGCGGGCCCACCTGGAGGCGGAGCGGGGACGGCAGCGCCTCGCGCTGCTGGCGGAGGCGGGCACGCAGATGGGCTCCACGCTGGACCTGGTGCAGACGGCGCGGGAGGTGGTCCGCGTCCTGGTGCCCCGGCTCGCGGACTCCGCCGACGTCCAGCTGCTGGAGGAGGCGCTGGCCCCGGACGAGACGGCCGCGTCCGCGCACGGCGTGGTCCGGCGCGCCGCGGCGGCCTTCACGGATCCGGCCGCGCCGGCCGACCATCTCGCGGTCGGCATGACCATGCAGGTCCCGCCCGGCTCGGTGTACGAGCAGGTCATCACCGCCGGGCGGCCCATGAACCTGTACCTGTCCGACATCGGACCGCTGATCACCGCCCCCGGAGCCGCGCGGCTGCGCGAGTACCTGCGCGAGCGGGTGGGCGCGGCGCGACTGATACCGCTGGTGGCGCGGGGCACCGTGCTCGGCGCGGTGGTGGTGACCCGGACCCGGGACCGGGAGCCGTTCGACGACCAGGACACGCTGCTGATCGACGAACTGGTCGCCCGGGCGGCACTGAGCATCGACAACGCGCGGATGTACAGCCGCGAACGCGACGCGGCCCTCACCCTCCAGCGCACCCTGATGAACCCCTCTCTGCCCGTCGTCCACGGACTGGAACTCAGCGCGCGCTATCTGCCGGCCGGCGACCACGAGGTCGGTGGCGACTGGTTCGACGCCATCGCCCTGTCTGGCGGCCGGACCGCGCTGGTGATCGGGGACGTGATGGGCCATGGCATCCACGCCGCGGCGGTCATGGGACAGCTGCGCACCGCGGTGCGGACCCTGGCACGCCGGGACACCCCGCCCGACCAGTTGCTCCACGCACTGGACGCCGCCGTGGCGGACCTGGGCGAGAACGAGATGGCCACCTGCCTGTACGCCATTCACCATCCGGTCACCGGCCACTGTCTGATCGCCCGGGCGGGTCATCCGCCCCCGGTGATCGCCGACGAACGAGGAAACGTCACTTTCCTGGACGGACCCTCGGGCCCGCCGCTGGGCGTGGGCAGGAAGGAGTGCGAGATCCAGCACGCCGTGCTCGCGCCCCGCAGTCTCCTGGTGGCCTACACCGACGGTCTGATCGAGACCCGCGGCACCGACCTCGACCAGGGAATGCGCCGTCTGGCGCAGGCGCTGCGGAACCCCGGGCGCCGGCTGGACGAGGTCTGCGACGGCCTGCTGGCCCATGTCCTGCCCGAGGTGGCGGACGACGACGTCGCGGTGCTCCTCGCCCGCGCACTGCCCCCGTGAACCGGCACACGGTGCCCGCACGGCCGATACTGGGTGTGAGCCGCTGGGAAGCCAGGCACTCGGAACGGCAGGAACGCCCGGGGCGCCGCACTGCGGGCCCCCCGAACGGCGCGAGATGGGTGGGCGATGCACAACACATCCCCGATGTCTCTCAATGAGAGCCCGGCGGATCCGTTCTCGGTCCACCGATCCGCCTCAGCCGCCCTGGACGGCCACGGACGGGTCGTCGCCTGGAGCGAACAGGCCACCGTCCTCCTCGGCCACCGGGCCGAAGAGGTGCTGGGCCGACATGTGCGCGAGGTCCTTGTCGACAGCGGGGACGGCGCCCTGATCGTCGAGGCGACCAGAGCGTGTCTGCGCGAGCACGGCTGGTTCGGGCTGCTGCCGGTCCTCGACAGCGCGGGCGACCGCGTCTTCGTCGGCTTCAGGGCCCGCAAGGTGGAACGGCTGGACTCCACCGTCGAGTGGCACCTCGTCGGCTCGCTCGCCGAGGACATGGTCCAGTGGGAGATCGACCGCGCCGTGCTGGACGGCCTCTTCAGCCGGTCCCCGGTGGGTGTCGTCGTGCTCGGGCCGGACCTTCGCGTGCTGCGGGTCAACCGGGCGATCGCACGGTTCGGCGGACTGCCGCCCGAGGCGTATCGCGGGCGGCGCGCCGCTGAGTTCCTGCTCGGCACGGACGCGGACCTGGCGGAGGACAAGCTCCGGTCGGTCCTCGAGACGGGCCGGCCCGTGATCTTCGCCGAGCAGCGGGCCCGGCTGCTGCACGATCCCGGCAAGGAGCTGTTCATCTCCATCTCCGCCTTCCGGATGGAGGACCCGTCGGGCAGGGTGCTGGGCGTCACCGAGATCGTCGAGGACGTCACCGACCGCCACCGGGCCCGTCGGCGACTCGCGCTGCTCAACGAGGCCGGCAGCAGGATCGGGACGACCCTGGATGTGGCGACGACGGCGCGGGAGCTGGCCGAGGTGGCGGTGCCCGACCTCGCCGACGCCATCTCGGTGGATCTGCTGGAGCCCGTGCCTCGCGGAGAAGAACCGGCCCCCGACTGCAGGGGCCCGCTGCGCAGGATGGCGGTCCGTAGCATCCGGCCCGAGTCGATGAAGGTGATGCGTCCCGAGGGCCACCTGTTCTCCTTCCCCGAGCGGACCGCGCCCGCCCTCTGCCTGGCCGACAGGCGTCCGGTCCTGCTACCCGCCCTGGAAGAGAGCGCCGCTTGGTTCGCCGCCGAGCCGGAACGGGCCGAGAGGGCGCTGGCGATGGGCGTCCACTCCCTGATGGCGGTGCCGCTGGCCGCGCGCGGTGTGGTTCTCGGGGTGGTCTGTCTGTGGCGCTCGAAGCGGCCGACGCCGTTCGAGGAGGACGACCTCACCCTGGCGGAGGAGTTCGCCGCCAGGGCCGCGGTCTGCATCGACAACGCCCGCCGCTACACCCAGCAGCACCAGGCCGCCGAGGCCCTGCAGCGCAGCCTGCTGCCCAGTGAGGTGCCCGAGCACCCGGCGATCGAGACGGCCCACCGCTACCTGCCGGCGAGGGCCACCACAGGGGTCGGCGGCGACTGGTTCGACGTCATCCCGCTGTCGGGGCTGCGGGTCGCGCTGGTGGTCGGCGACGTGGTCGGCCACGGCATGCACGCCTCGGCGACCATGGGCCGACTGCGCGCCGCCGTGCGCACCCTGGCCCACCTCGACCTGGCCCCGGACGAGGTACTCGCCCGGCTCGACGACCTGGTGGACCAGCTGGCCACCGAGCAGCGGGAGACCGAGGCGAACGCCCCTCCGATCGTGGGCGCCACCTGTCTGTACGCGATCTACGATCCGGTCTCCCGGCTCTGCGCGATGGCACGGGCGGGCCACCCGCCGCCGACCGTGCTGGGGCCGGACGCCCGGGTGCGCCCGGTCGACCTCCCCGCCGGACCACCGCTGGGCCTGGGCGGGCTGCCGTTCGAGACGGCCGAGCTCGAACTGGCCGAGGGCAGCCTGATCGCCCTGTACAGCGACGGCCTCCTGCTGGCCGGCGACCGCGACATCGACCAGGGACTGGACCTGCTGCAGGGCACGCTGGCCGGTCCGGCCCGGTCGCTGGAGCACACCTGCAAGGCGGTGGAGGACGCGATGCTCCCCGACCGGCCCGCCGACGACGTCACCCTGCTGCTGGGCCGCACCCGGGTGCTGGCGCCGGAGAACGTGGCCACCTGGGAGTTGCCGGACGGACCCATCGCGGCCGGCGAGGCCCGCACCCTGGCGAGCGACCGGCTGGCCGAGTGGGGGCTGCAGGAGCTGGCGTTCACCACCGAGCTGATCGTGAGCGAACTGGTCACGAACGCCTACCGGTACGCGGGCGGCCCCGTCGTGCTGCGGCTGATCCGCGACGGCCAGCTCATCTGCGAGGTCTCCGACTCCAGCAGCACTTCCCCCAACCTGCGACAGGCCCGCAGCACCGACGAGGGCGGGCGCGGCCTGTTCCTGGTGGCCCAGCTGTCGGAGCGCTGGGGCACGCGCTACGGCCGCAACAGCAAGACCATCTGGGCCGAGCAGCCCCTGACGACGGATCAGGCGGACGCGGGTACTTGAGCTCGCCGCACCGGGAGGGTCAGTCCGTCGGCACCGTGGCCGGCAGCCCGAGCGCCGTGGACACATGGCGCCAGATGGCGGCCAGCGCCGTGTCCAGGGTGACGGTCGGGTCGCGCAGCATGAGGCGGATGCCGTAGCCGTCGCTCAGGGACAGCACAAGTGTGCTGAGGTCGTCGACGTCGGTGGCGGTGAACTCGCCGGAGGCGATGCCGCGCCGGATCGCGCCGGACACCCAGCCGTGCAGCTGGGCGTACAGGTCGACGGCGAAGACCCGGGTCGTCTCGTCGCGCAGCGCCCGCACCCATAGCTCCTGCCACAGCCGCCAGTCCTGGTGGAGCTCGGGATCGGTGGGCAGCAGGTTGCGCACGATGCGGGCCAGGACGACCGCGGCCGGTGCCGTCTCCGCGTCGCGTTCGACGTCGAGGGCCGTGTTGGCGAAGGAGTGGGTCATCGCCTCGGTGAACAGCTTCTCGCGCGTGTCGAAGTGGTAGTGCAGCAGCGCCGTCGACACCCCGGCCCGCTCGGCGACCATGCGCATGCGGATCTTCTCGAAGCCGATGTCGGCGATGACCTCGCACGCCGCGGTCAGGATGCGCTCGCGCGTGTCTGCCGTGCGCACCTTGGTGGACACCCTGCGGCTCCCCTCGTTCGGTGGTCGTACGCCATGACCATCTTCCCTCACGGCCGCCCCGCCGGTACCGGTACCGCACGAGGCGGCTCTTCGTCGTAGGCGTGGAAGCCCCGGCCGGACTTACGCCCCAGCAACCCGGCCTCCACCATCCGGGACAGCAGCGGGGGTGGCGAGTACTGGGGTTCGCGGAACTCGGCGTACAGCGACTCGGCGATGGCCCGTGTGGTGTCCAGGCCGATGAGGTCCGTCAGGGCCAGCGGTCCGAGCGGGTGCGCGCAGCCGAGGACCATGCCGCGGTCGACGTCCTCGACGGTCGCGCTGCCCGACTCCACCATGCGGATCGCGGCGAGGAGATAGGGCACGAGCAGCGCGTTGACGACGAACCCGGCCTTGTCCCTGGTCCGTACGACCTCCTTGCCGAGCGTGCCGGTCACGAACTCCTCGGCCCGCTCGGCGGTGCTGGGCGAGGTGAGCAGCGACGGCACGAGTTCGACGAGCCGCAGCACCGGCACGGGGTTGAAGAAGTGCACGCCGACGACACGATCGGGGCGGGAGGTCGCGGCGGCGAGTCTGATGACCGGGATGGAGGAGGTGTTGGTCGCGAGGATGGTGTCCTGCCCGGCGATCACGGAGTCGAGGCGGGTGAAGACGTCGACCTTGAGGCCCTCGTCCTCGGCGACCGCTTCGATGACCAGGTCGTGGTCATGCAGTGATGCGAGCTCGTGGACGACGGTGATCAGGGCCGCGGCGGCCTCCCGTCGTTCGTCGCTCAGTCTGCCGTTGGCGGTCGCACGGTCGAGCGAGCGGGTGATGCGGAGGCGGCCGGCCCGGGCCGCCTCCGCGTCGCGCTCCACGACCGTGACCGGTACGTCGGCCCGTGCGCAGACCTCGGCGATGCCGGCGCCCATCAGCCCGCAGCCGACGACTCCCACGCGCTTGATGTCGGTCATCCGTATCCCTCTCTCTGGTCTGCGGCGGCAGGGGTCAGGCGCTGGGCAGGTCCAGGACCCCCGTGCCGCGCTTGACGAGCTCGTTGGCGATGATCAGCCGCTGGATCTCGGAGGTGCCCTCCCAGATGCGGTCCACGCGCAGCTCGCGGTAGAGCCGCTCGACGGCGTACGAGCGGTCGTAGCCCCGTCCGCCGTGGATCTGGAGGCACCGGTCGATCACCCGGCCCGAGGCCTCGCTCGCCGAGAGCTTGGCGATGGCCGCCTTGGCGTGCAGCGTCTTGCGGTCCTCGGCCGAGGCCTGGTCGATCTCCCAGGCGACCTGGTGGGTGTAGGCGCGGTTGACCGCGATGTCCACCGCGCAGTCGGCCAGCATCCCCTGGATCAGCTGGTACGAGGAGATCGGGGCTCCGAACTGCTCGCGCTCCACGGCCCAGTCACGGGACAGCTCCAGCGCCCGCTCGGCCGCGCCGATGGTGCGGGCGGCGATCATCAGGCGCTCCTCGGTGAACCACGAGCGCGTGATGTCGTATCCCTCGCCGATGCCGCCGAGCACCGCGTCCTCGCCGACCTGGACGTCGGTGAAGGTGAACTCGGGGTGCTCGTAGACGAAGGTGTGCATCCAGCGCGGGACGCGCGTCATCTCGATGCCGGGGGTGTCCTTGTCCACCAGGAAGAGGGTCGGTGCGCGCTCCGGGCCGGCCGCCGCGAGCACGATCATGAAGTCGGCGTGGTCGCCGACCGTCACGAACCACTTCTCGCCGTCGAGCACCCAGCCCTGGTCGTTCTTCGTCGCCGTGGTGGCCAGGTTCTGCGGGTCGGAGCCGGCGCCGGGCTCGGTGACGGCGTAGCAGTCGCGCCGCTCACCGTTGATCACCGGGATGAGGAAGCGCTCGCGCTGCTCGGGGGTGCAGAAGCGCAGCGCGTTCGCGGGCCGCCACACCATGTCCCACAGCGCGCCGGTGAGCCGGCCCAACTCCTCCTGCACGGTGACCTGTTCGGCGATGGTGAGGCCGGCGCCGCCCCACTCGGCGGGCATGTTGACGGCCTGGAGCCCGGCGTCCAGCACGGCGTCGCGGACCTTGGCGTGGGCGTCGGCGGGCAGACCGTTGTCCTCCTCGCACTGGATCTCGTAGCCGGCGATGAAGTCGGTGAGGGCACGCGCGTCGGCCTTGAGCTGAACCTGGCGCGGGGTGAGGCGGAAGTCCATGGAAGTCCTCGCTGTCCGGTGGGAGTGGGGCGGTTTCAGTGGGTGGGCAGAGCAAGGGCGCGCGTGCCCCGCTTGATGAGCTCGTTGGCGATGATCAGCCGCTGGATCTCGGAGGTGCCCTCCCAGATCCGGTCGACGCGCAGCTCGCGGTACATGCGCTCGACGGGGTAGGTGCGGTCGTAGCCGCGGCCGCCGAAGATCTGCAGACACCGGTCGGCGACCCGCCCTGCGGCCTCGCTGGCGGCGAGCTTGGCGGTGGAGGCCTTGGCGTGCAGCGTCTTGCGGTCGGTGCCGGGCTGGTCGGCCTCCCAGGCGACCTGGTGGGTGTAGGCACGGTTGACCGCGATGTCCACGGCGCAGTCGGCCAGCATCCCCTGGATCAGCTGGTACGACGCGATGGGGGCCCCGAACTGCTCGCGCTCCACGGCCCAGTCACGGGCGAGCTGGAGGGCGCGCTCGGCGGCGCCGACGGTGCGGGCCGCGATCATCAGGCGTTCGTCCGTGAACCATTCCTTGGTGAGCTCGTAGCCCTTGCCGACACCGCCGAGCACGTCCTCGTCGGCGACGAAGACGTCGGTGAAGGTGAACTCGGGATGCCCGTTGACCGCGGAGTGCATGAAGTGCGGCAGCCGGGTCATCTTCACGCCGGGCGCGGCCTTGTCCACGAAGAACAGCGTGGGCAGCCGCTCCGGGCCGGCGTCCGCCTGCACCAGCAGGAAGTCGGCGATGTCGCCGCAGGTGACGAACCACTTCTCCCCGTTGAGCAGCCAGCCCCCGTCGGTGCGCGTGGCCGTGGAGGTGCCGGAGGACGGGTCGGAACCGGCGCCCGGCTCGGTGACGGCGAACGCGTCGAACCGCTCGGCGCGGATCACCGGCAGCAGATACTTCTCACGCTGCCGCTCGTCGCCGTACGCGAGGACGTTGGCGGGCCGCCAGGGGATGTCCCACAGGCAGTTGGTGACCTTGCCGAACTCCTCCTCGACGATGACCTGGTCGAGCAGGCTGAGCCCGGCGCCGCCCCACTCGGCGGGCATGTTGATGGCGTAGACGCCGGCGTCCATGGCGGCCCGGGTCAGTTCGGTGACGAGCTCCTGCGGCAGGGGTCCACCCGCCTGCTCGGACTGGTCCTCGTACCGCATCAGCAGCCGGGCGTACTCGGCGGCGCGACGCTTCAGGTCGGCCTGCTCGGGGGTGTAGCGCATGTCCATGGGGACCTCTTCCAGGTCGGTCGGGCGAGTGCGGCTCGGTCAGGCGAGTACGGCGCGGGAGTCGAGGGCGAGGGCCCCGTCGGGCCGTACGAGAAGGGGGTTGACCTCGATCTCGGCGATTTCGGGGTGGGCCGCGGCGAATGCCGTGATGGTCTCGATGGCCGCGGCGGCCGCGGCGATGTCGACGGGCGGACGGCCGCGCACCCCGTCGAGCAGGGCGGCGGTGCGCAGGCCGCGCAGCAACTGCAGGGCGCGGTCGGCGGGCACGGGGGCGAGGGTGAAGGCGATGTCGTGCAGGACCTCCGCGAGCACTCCGCCCAGGCCCACCATGGCGACCGGGCCGAAACGCGGGTCCCGGTTGACGCCGACGATCAGCTCGATGCCGTCGGTGAGGTCCGCCATGGCCTCCACGGAGTAGGCGGAGGCGCCGAGCCGGGCGTGCATCTCGCGGAAGGCGGCGAGCAGTTCGTCCCGGCCGGCCAGGCCCAGCGCCACTCCCCCGGCGTCGGACTTGTGGAGCAGGTGCAGCGCCTTGAGGACATACGGTCCGGTGAACTCCGAGGCCGCGGCGAGCAGTTCGGTCTCGTCGTGGATCTCCCGGGCGGTGGGGAAGGCGAGTCCGGCCGCTTCGAGGGCCCGGCGCGTCTCCAGGTAGCCGCTCTCGCGCAACGGGGACGCGGGACGGGGAAGGGGCGCCACACTCGTGTTCCGTGAGCGCGGTGCCGTGGCGGCGAGCGCGCGGGCGGCGTCCTCGGTGGCGCCGAAGACCGGCACACCGGCGGCGGCGAGGGTGCGGCAGCTGGGCGAGTCGGGATACATCGACTGCACCACGAGGGGCTTGGCGGTGGCGCGATGCCGGGCGGCGATGAGGCGGGCGGCCGCCTGCTCCCCGTCCGCCAGTGCCGTACCGCCTCCGCCGAGCCCGCCCTCCGACGCCGCGTACCCGCCGAAGTAGCCCGTCATCAGCACGGCGTCGACCTCCTCGGCGGCCAGCAGTGCCTCGACGGTCTCCGCGTACGAGTGCGGATCCTGCTCACCCATCCCGGCGAGGTCCACCGGGTTGGCCACGGCCGACTGCTCCCACAGGGCCTCCCGCAGCCGCTGCCGCGTGGGCTCCCGCAGTTCGGGCACGGCGAGACCGGTCGTCTCCACCGCGTCGGCGGCGACGACGCCGTGGCCTCCGCCGTCCGTGAGGACGGCGACCCGGTGGTCGGCCGCCCGGCGTCCGCCGTTCAACGCGGCGAGGACGACGGTGAGTTCGCGCGGGGTGGCGACCAGCTCCACCCCGGCGTCGCGGCATGCCGCGGCCACGACGTCGGCCGAGGTGGTCAGCGCGCCGGTGTGCGACTGGGCGCTGCGGGCGGAGGCGTCCCCGCGCCCGGCGGTGAGCAGCACCACGGGCTTGCCGGCATCCGCGGCGGCCTCGGCGAAGGCACGTCCGTCGCCGAAGTCCTCGGCGTAGACCGCGATGGCCCGGGTGCCGTCGTGCCGGGCGCAGTCGGCGAGCAGGTCGACGAGGGTGACGTCGGCCTGGTTGCCGAGCGAGACGAAACGGGAGAAGCCGAGGCCGTGCGGCCCGAAGCGGAGCTGGAGTTCGAGGGCGAGGTTTCCGCTCTGGCTCAGCAGCGCGATGCCGCCGGGTGTGAAGGTGTCGGACGCCAGGAAGAGGTCGGTGGTGTTGTCGGCCAGCCCCAGGCAGTTGGGCCCGACCATCACGGCGCCGGCGGCGCGTACCCGCTCGGCGACTCCGTCCTGCCGGGCCCGGCCCGCGTCGCCGGTCTCGGCGAATCCGGCCGTGATCGCGACGATGGCGCGCGCCCCGCACCGCAGCGCCTCGTCGACGGCGTCCTCGAACCCGGCGGCCGGCACGGAGACCACCGCGAGGTCGACGGGTTCGCCGATCGCGCTCAGGCTGGGGGCGACGGTGCGGCCGAGCACCGTGCCGCCACGGCGGTTGACCAGGTGGACGGGGCGGCGGCCGTTCGCGCGGACCGCCTGGGCCGCGATGGCGTGGCCGTACTTGGCGGGGTCGTCGCTGGCTCCGACGACGGCGACGGAGACCGGGTCGAAGAGTGCCGAGAGGTCGCGTCCCATGTCACTTCCCCAGCCGCAGCGCGGAGTTGGGGCAGGCGGCGACGGCGGCCTCGGCGGCGTCCTCGCCGCCCGGCGGCACCTCCGCCGAGCGCAACCGCGCGTAACCCCACTCGTCGAGGTCGATCTGCTCGGGCGCAGGTTCCTGGCACAGGCCGTAGCCCTGGCAGCGGGTGGAGTCCAGCAGGAGTTTCATGGTGCGGTCCTTTCGGTACGGCGGGTTCGAGCGTCTCGTCGGCGGTGAGCGGCGCGCGGGTCAGGGCACCGGCACCAGGAAGCGGCGTCCGTCCTCGGGATGCGCGCGCGAGCACGCGGGGCAGGAGGTCCCGCGATGGGCGTCGACGCGGTCGGGGAAGTGGGCGAGGAGACCGGCGCCGACCCGGGCGGCGGCGTCGAGCAGCCCGCAGGCTCCACGTCCGGGCAGCTGCCGCGACCAGCGGTGCAGTTTCTCGACCGTGTCGTGGGTGGCCTCGCCGCGGGCGACGGCCGAGAGGGCCTTGGCCATCGCTCCGGTGCCCGAGAGGCACACCCCGCACTGCCGGGCGCTCTGCGCCGCCAGATAGGCGGCTGCCTCCACGGCCACGGCGACCGGGCAGTCCTCCGGGCCCAGGAAGTGCAGCGCGCCGCAGCCGAGGGCCCCGCCGGCCGCGTTCAGGCCGTCGTGGTCGAGCGGAAGATCGTTCCAGCCCGTGCCGTACAGTCCGCCGAACATGCCGCCCAGCAGCACCGCCTCGGCCCTGCCGTGCCCGCACAGATCGGCGAGGACCTTCAGGTGGGTACCGGCGGGCACCTCGGCGAGCAGGCCCCGGGCACCGGGCCCGGACAGGCTCACCAGATGGGCGCCCGCGACGGTGTCCGCCTCGGCGGGACGCGAGTACATCGCCGCGATCCGGGCCAGCGTCTCCACGTTGGCGACCAGGGTGGGCGCGCCGCCCACACCGCTCTCGAAGGGACGCGGAGGCTTCGCCGCGGGAAGCGCCGGGCCGCCGTTGATCTTTCGTACGACCGCGGTCTCCTCCCCCGCGACGTAGGTGTGCTCGGTCCGTACGACGTCGATGCGCAGCTCGGCGGCACACTCGGCCAGCGCCCGTCGCACGGCCCGCTCGGCGGGGGCGTCCGAGAGGTACACGAAGCCACGCTCGGCCCCGGTCATGGCCGCGGCCAGCCGCACGCCGTCGAGAACCAGGTGCGGGCGGTACCGCAGCAGCCAGCGGTCCTTCACGGAGCCGGGCTCGCCCTCCTCACCGTTGGCGACGACCACGCGCGGGCCCGGTGCGCCGCGGACGGCACGGAGCTTGACGGCGGCGGGGAAGCCGGCGCCGCCCCGTCCGCGCAGGCCGACGGCGGCGATCCGCTCCAGCAGGCGGTCGGGCGCGACCAGCGGCGCATAGCCGCCGCCGGCGAGGTACGTGTCGATGTCCTGGCCCTGGCCGAGCGGCGCGGCGAGCAGGCCCTGCCGTCCTTCGGGCAGAAGGGAGAACACGCCGGTCATACGGTGCTCCTGGGCTCGGAGTGGCCGAAGAGTGCGGGTCCGGGGCGCGACCTCAGACGTGCCAGCGCGTGCTCCAGGTCCCGTCGCTGAGTGGTGGTGCGCTCGTAGCCCGCCCCGGGGAGGCCGATCAGCATGCGGTGGTGGTCGAGGACGACCTCGCCGGCCAGCAGCGCCGCACCCGGATCGCTGCTCCGGGATCCCGCCGCCTCGACGACCAGGTCGGTGACCTCGCGCAGGTAGCGCAGCCAGCCGCGCTGGGTGCCGCGCAGCACCAGCCGCTCGACGCGGTGCCGCTCGGCGCGGACTAGGACCGACGGCGGGCGGCCGTCCGCCGGGGACCGCAGGGAGGCCACCGCGGCGGGCAGCTCCTGTTCGGGCTCCGGTGTGAGGCCGAGCCAGACGAGACTGCGGCGAGTGCTCATGCGTGCCTCCGGGGTCGCACCGTTTCCGGGTGGTCCGGAGACGGGGGCGGCGCGGCCATGACGTGGGATGGGGATGCTCCGGTGCCGTTTCGCGAGGGGGCGCGGGGCGGGGAGCTGTGCGGTGGTGTCCGGATCCGGACACTCGACGTGGCGTGGACCAGCGGTCCGATGGTCCGCGGGTTTGCGGAAGGCGCCTGAGCAATCCGTCTGCGGGCCCCGGGCCGTTCGCCTGGCACGAGACTAACTAACTAATTAGTCAGGCCACAAGTCTTGACTTGCCTTCGCCACGGTCCCACTCTGACTAACCAATCAGTCAGCCGGATCCCGGCAGGTCTGGAAGCCGAACCTGCCGTGTGTCCCGGCCACCCCCTCACCGCCCATCGCCGCCGCAGCGGCGCGGAGGAGGACCCCATGAATCCCTCGACAACCCGGGAAGCCGACACGGTCGGCGCTGCCCCGCCGGGGCCGCCCCCCGAGCACCCCGGCGAAGCCCTGCCGGCCCGCTACTACACCGATCCGGCCGTCGCCGAGGCCGAGACCGACCGCATCTTCGCCAAGTCCTGGCAGCTCGTCTGCCACGAGTCCGATCTCCCCGGACCCGGCGCCCGGCTGACCGCCACCGCCGCCGGCCGGGAGGTGCTGGTCGTCCGCACCGAGGACGGCGGGCTCGCCGCCCACCTCAACGTCTGCCGGCACCGCGGGACCCGTCTGGTTTCCGACCCGGAACCGTCGGGCAAGGCGATCCGCTGCCCGTACCACGGCTGGACCTACAAGCTGGACGGCCGCCTGGTCGGAGCCCCCGAGGCGCGCAGGATCCCCTGCCTGGACAAGCCGAAGCTCGGTCTCCACCCGGTCAACGTCGAGTCCTTCCTCGGCTTCGTCTTCGTCAACCTCGACATGGAGGCGACCCCGCTCGCCGAGAGCTGCGCCGGGCTCGCCGAGGCCGTCGGCCACTACGCCGGGCCCGGCCTGGTCCCCGTGGGCAAGCACCGCATCCACGATCTGACGGGCGGCGAGCAGCAGAACGCCAACTGGAAGGTGATCGTCGACAACTACCTGGAGGGCTACCACGTCCCCGTGGCCCACCCGGCGCTCATGCGACTGCTCGACTACGCCGCGTACACGGTCGACGTCCAGGAGAACTACGTACTGTTCGAGTCGCCCCTGCGCGACAAGCCCTCCTCGAACTGGACCGAGCGGCTCTACCAGCGGCTGGCGAGCCCCATGCCGGGGCTGGCCGAGGCCGACCGGCGGGTATGGCGGTACGCCGTGATCTACCCCAACACGCTCATCGACTTCTACCCTGACCACGTGCTCGCGTGGACCGCCCTGCCCACCGCCCAGGACCGGGCGGCGATCCCCGGTGCCTTCTACACGAAGATCGGCGAGGGTCTGCGCACGCGGCTGGCCCGGCGGCTGAACATCCACATCGGCTGGGTGACCAACGACGAGGACGCCGAGCTGGTGGAGCGCGTCCAGGCCGGCATGCGGACTCCCGGTTTCGAGCCGGGTCCGCTGTCGCAGCGCGAGGCCGCCGTCGGATGGTTCGCGCGCCGGGTCAGGGACGACCTGGACGGGGACGCACGGTGACGCCCCAGGCCACACTCCCTTCGCCGCACGCGCGTACCGCCGTACGTCTGCCGTCGGCCTTACCGCGCTCCCTCTGAGCCACGCACGCACCCTCCCCAGACCGGTCTTCACTTCGCAATCAGGGCCTGAAGTGAGCCGACCAGCCGGTCCCGCCCTGGAGTTGTGCCGTTCCTCGACGGAGAGGACGTTTCATGTCCCCCGAGGTACCACCGCCGACCCGACGCGCCGTGCTGCGCGCGGGCGCCTGCGGCCTGCTGGGCGCCGCGGCCGGCGGCTGCGGGTTCCTGCCCGCGAAAAAGCCCGACGCCAGACAGCTCGCCCCGGTCGAGGCGCGCGTCGACGGCGATCTCGTCTACTTCAACTGGGCCGACTTCGTCGACCCGACCGTGTTCAAGGGCTTCGAGAAGGAGTACGGCGTCAAGGTCATCCAGTCGAACTTCGACTCGATGGAAGGCATGGTCGCCAAGCTCAACGCGGGCAACCGCTACGACATCATCTTCCCGACCGCCAAATGGGCCCAGCGACTGGTCCGAGGCGGCCGGCTGCGCCGTATCGATCACTCCCAACTCGCCAACGCAGAGGCCGTGTTCGGCTCCTACGCGTACTTCGCCGACCCCTGGTACGACCCCGGCTCCACGCACACCGTCCCCTTCACCGCGTACAAGACCGGCATCGGCTGGCGGCGGGACCGGATCGGGGAGCTCACCGACTCCTGGCGGGACCTGTGGAGCGAGCGGGCCAAGGGCAAGGTCTTCCTGCTGGACGACCGGGACGAGGTCCTCGGCATGGGTGCCCTCGCGCTCGGTCTCGACGTCAGCACCGGCGACACCGGTGACCTCGACCGGATCACCTCACTGCTGGGCACCTTGCGGCCGCGGCTGCGCGGCTTCTCCAGCGACAGTTACAACAACCTCCTCAACGGCAACGCGCTGATCCAGCAGGCGTGGAGCGGCGACATGGCCGCGATGCTCAACCAGGCCGACGATCCGTCCGTGTTCGGGTTCCAGGCACCCAAGGAGGGCACGCCGATCAACTCCGACTGCTACGCCATCCCCTGGAACGCGCCCCACCCCGGCACCGCGATGCTGTTCATCGACTACATGCTGCGGCGGGAGAACGTGAAGAAGAACATCGAGTACATCGGCTACCCGATGCCGGTCGCCGGCTCCGAGAAGATCTACGCCGATCTGGTCGAGCCGTTCCCCGAGTGCCTGGTCACCCAGGACGACCTCAAGGCCGACGTCTTCTTCCGCAACGGCGGCCGCGGCGCGGAGGACGCCCGCGACATCGCCTGGACCCATGTGAAGGCGGGCTGAGACATGGCACTGCTCCGCCACTCCTCCCGCAAGCGGCGCCGGGACACCAACGGAAACCGGATGTGGCTCTGGTTCATGCTGCCGGGCACCCTGTGGATGACCGGCTTCCTGATCGCCTCGCTGGTCCTGGTCGCGATCCTCGCGGTCGGCACCACCGACGAGCTCGGCAACCCGCGCTTCGGTTTCGACCTCGCCGGCGTACGCGCCCTCGCCGACCCCGCCTACACCGAGGTCCTGGCCCGCTCCCTCGGCTACGCCCTGCTGACCTGCGTGATCTGTCTGCTGATCGCCTATCCGGTGGCGTACACGATCGCCCTGTACGGCGGCCGGTACAAGCACGCGCTGATCGCCGCGATCGTGGTGCCGTTCTTCGCCAACTACCTGGTGCGGATGTACGGCTGGTCGGTGGTCCTGTCCGACGACGGGCCGGTGCTGCGCACGCTGCGCGCGGTCGGTCTGGCCGACGAGGGGACGAAGATCCTCAACAGCGGCTTCGGTGTGGTCGCCGGACTCGTCTACGGCTTCGTCGTCTTCATGATCATCCCGCTGTACGCGGCCCTGGAACGGCTGGACGTCTCCCTCATCGAGGCCGGCCGCGATCTGTACGGCGGCCCGGTCCGCACCTTCTTCTTCGTCACCCTGCCCGCCACCCGGCAGGGCGCGGCGGCCGGGCTCGTCCTGGTCTTCCTGCCCGCGATGGGCGACTTCGTCAGCGCACAGCTCATGGGAGGTCCGGACCAGATCATGATCGGCAACCTCATCCAGGACAAGTTCTTCCAGGGCCAGAACTGGCCGCTCGGCTCGGCGCTCACCATGCTGCTGATGCTGGTCCTGCTGATCGGGATGCTCGGCTATCTGCGGCGCACCCGCAAGGACGAGGCGGAGGCACTGCGATGACCCTGGTCCGCCTGCCCTCCACCACCGCCCCGGCCCGCCCGTCCGTCCGGACGCGCCGACGCCGACGCGCCCACCGCAAGCCCCGTGTTCTCATCGCGGTCACCGGGCTGTTCTTCGCCCTGCTCTACCTGCCCATCGCCGTCGTCGCCCTCTTCTCCTTCAACTCGCAGAAGTCCCTGACCGTGTTCGACGGGTTCAGCCTGCGCTGGTACCGCGCCTTCGTCCACGACGACGTCCTGATCGCCTCCCTGGGCACCAGCCTGCGGATCTCCCTGGTGGCGATGGCCGGCTCGGTGCTCCTCGGGGTGGCGCTGGCCCTCGGTCTGGTCCGCTGCCGCACCCGGCTCGGCTCACTGGCCGGGCTGATCATGCTGGTGCCGCTGATCACGCCGGAGATCGTCACGGGCGTGGCGTCGATGCTGCTGTTCAAGGGCCTGGGCGTGCCCCTGTCCACCGGCACCGTGATGCTCGCCGAGATCACCTTCTCGATCTCGTACGTCACGGTCATCCTGCGCTCCCGGGTCGCCGCGCTGAACCCGGAGGTGGAGGAGGCCGCGATGGATCTCGGCGCCACACGGTGGCAGGCGGTGCGGCTGGTGACCCTGCCGGCGCTGCTGCCCGCCGTGCTCGCCTCCGCCGTACTGATCTTCGCGCTGGTCTTCGACGACTTCGTGCTCGCCTACTTCACCACCGGCGTCGACCCCCAGCCCCTGTCGGTGCGGATCTACTCGGCGATCCGTTTCGGGGTGCAACCGACCATCAACGCGGTCGGCACGCTGATGCTCGCGGGATCCATCGCCCTGATCGCCCTGGCCCTGTTCATCCCGCGCCTCTTCGGCCGCCGCGGCGGCCTCGACATCCTCTCCGGGGAGTGACTTCCATGGACGCGACCCCCGCCGTCCGGCTCGACGGCGTCTCCAAGCAGTTCGCCGACTCCTACGCCGTCCACCGACTCGACCTCGACATCGAGGCCGGCAATTTCTTCTCCCTGCTGGGCCCTTCCGGCTGCGGCAAGACCACCACCCTGCGCATGATCGGCGGGTTCAGCGATCCCACCGAGGGTGCGGTGCTGCTCGCCGGTGAGGACGTGACGGACCTTCCGCCGAACAAGCGCAACGTCAACACGGTCTTCCAGAGTTATGCCCTCTTCGACCATCTGAGCATCGCCGACAACGTCGGCTTCGGCCTCAAGCGCAGCGGCGTCGCCAAGGCCGAGATACGGCAACGGGTCGGCGAAATGCTGGAGCTGGTCCAGCTCGCCGGCCTCGCCGACCGCAGGCCCCGCACCCTCTCCGGCGGCCAGCGCCAGCGCGTCGCCCTCGCCCGCGCGCTGGTCAACCGGCCCGCCGTGCTGCTGCTCGACGAACCGCTGGCGGCCCTCGATCTGAAGCTGCGCCGGCAGATGCAGGTGGAGCTGAAGCAGATCCAGCGCGAGGTCGGCATCACCTTCGTCTTCGTCACCCACGACCAGGACGAGGCACTGACGATGTCCGACCGGATCGCCGTGATGAACGCGGGACGCATCGAGCAGTGCGGCACCCCCGAGGACATCTACGAGCACCCCGCCACCAGCTTCGTGGCCTCGTTCATGGGCACCTCCAACCTGATGACCGGCACCTACCGGGACGGGGAGGTGACCCTGGAGAAGGGCCCCGCGCTGGCCGTCGGCGCCCGTTCCGGCATCGCGGACGGCACCGCGGTGAGCGTCTCCGTGCGCCCCGAGAAGATCTGGCTCTCCGACTTCGAACCGGGCATGTCGATGCAGAGCGGGGTGATCCGCGAGACCGTCTACAGCGGCCCGACCACGACCTATCTGATCGAACTCGCCCCGGGCGTCACGCTGTCGGTGCTGGAGCAGAACACGGCCCGTGCCCGCATGGAGGACCGCTGGAGCGGCGGCGAGACGGTGGAGTTCGGGTGGCGGCCCGAGCACTGCCTGGTCCTGGCCTGAGCGCCTCTGACGGAAGAAAGCGAAACCCATGCATCACGATGTGATCGTGCTCGGCGCCGGTCTCGCGGGGCTCGCCGCCGCCCGGGACCTGGCCGACGCCGGCACCGACGTGCTCGTCCTGGAGGCCCGGGACCGCGTCGGCGGCCGGGTCGAGCAGACCCGCACACCCGACGGCCGTACCGTCCAGCTGGGCGGTGAGGTCGTCGGCCACGGGCACACCGCCTATCTCCGGCTCGCCAAGGAGCTCGGCCTCGAACTGATCCCCAGCTATGTCGACGAACCCGGCCGCATGACGCGTGCCACCCCGGAGGGGCTCTCGGCGGGCGATCCGCCGCACTGGTTCGGACCCGGTGACGCGGCCCTGCACGAGCGCCTTGGCGCCGAGTTCAGCGCCCTCGCGGCCACCGTCGACTCCGAGGACCCGTGGTCGCATCCGGACGCGACCGCCCTGGACCGGCTGTCCGTCGCCGACTGGCTGCGCTCGCGCGAGGCCACACCCGCGGTGGTACGGCTGTGGGACATCGGCCAACTCGCCCTGGCGGGCGGCTCGTACGAGCGGATCTCGCTGCTGGCCGCGCTGCGCAAGAGCGCGGCGGTACCCGGCTCCGGCACGGGCGACTACGACTACGACGACTGGGAGGGGCTGCGGCTCGCGGAGGGTTCGGCGACGCTCGCCGAGGTCCTGGGCCGGGTGCTGGGTCCGCGCATCCGGCTGGGCTCGCCCGTCGCCGCGCTGGACATCCGCCCCGGCCGTTGTGCCGTACGTCTGGTCACCGGTGAGGTCTTCACCGCCGGCGCGGTGGTGAGCGCCCTGCCCGTCGGCCCGCTGCGGTCGGTCGCCGTCAGTGGTGTCAGCGAGGCACGGCTCGCCTCGCTGCACCGGCAACGGCAGGCGACGGCCGCGAAGTTCGCCGCGGTCTACGACCGTCCCTTCTGGCGGGACGCCGGTCTGAACGGCCTGTCCGAGGCGGAGGGAGTGCTGGGCAGCACCTGGCCGCAGAACGAGGGCGTCCTGTCCGCGCTGATCCCACCCGAGCGCTACGGCGTCCTGCTAGGCACCCCGCCCCAGCTGCGCACGCCCGAACTGCTCGCCGAGATGGCCGGCATGTTCGGCGACGAGGCGCTGCGGCCCAGCGCCTGCCATCTGCGGCTGTGGGGCACCGACCCGTGGACGCAGGGGTACGTCACCCAGTGGCCGCCGGGCGAGGTCATGGCCGTCGGCCCGCTGCACGGCACCCATGAGCCGCCGTTCTACGTCTGCGGCTCCGACCAGTGGGTCGCCGGATACATGGAGGGCGCCGTCCGCACCGGCCGCGCCGCCGCCGAGGAGGCGCTGCGCCGTGGCTGACACCGACCGTCTCAACCACATCGGCGGCAAGGAGGTGCCGGCCGCGTCCGGTGCCACCCTGCCGCTGATCGATCCGGCCACCGGACTCCCCCATGGCACGGCCCCGCTCTCCGGCGCCGAGGACGTCGACGGGGCCTGCCGGGCGGCCGAAGAGGCCTTTCAGGGCTGGTCGTCGACGACTCCGGCGCAGCGGCAGGCGGCGCTGCTGCGCATCGCCGACGCCGTGGAGCGGGAGGCCGAGGCGGTGACGCGCGCCGAGGTGACCGACACGGGCAAGCCGCGGGCCTTGTTCCTCGGGGACGAACTGCCCGCGATCGTGGACGTGTTGCGGTACTTCGCCGGCGCCGCCCGCAACCTGCCGGGCGCCGCGGCGGCCGAGTACACGCCGGGTCGCACCTCGGTGCTGCGCCGCGAGCCGGTCGGTGTCTGTGCTCAGATCACGCCGTGGAACTACCCGCTGATGATGGCCGTCTGGAAGATCGCCCCAGCCCTCGCGGCCGGCAACACGATCGTCCTGAAGCCGTCCGACACCACTCCGTCGTCGGCCCTGCTGCTCGCCCGGCTGGCCGCCGAACACCTGCCGCCCGGTGTGCTCAACGTGGTGTGCGGGGACCGCGACACCGGGCGCGCCCTCGTCGCCCACCCGCAGGTCAGGCTGGTGGCCGTCACCGGCAGTGTCCGCGCCGGGCAGGAGATCGCCGCGGCCGCGGCCGCCGACCTCAAGCGGCTGCATCTCGAACTCGGCGGCAATGCCCCCGTGTTGATCCACGCGGATGCCGATCTCGACGACGCGGTCGAGCAGTTGTCGTCGCTCGCCTTCTACAACGCCGGGCAGGACTGCACGGCCGCGACCAGGATCCTGGTCGACCGGCGGATCCACGACACCTTCCTCGCCCGCTTCGCCGAACGGGCGGCACAGCGTCGACCCGGAGGGCAGAGCGACGCGGACGCCGACTTCGGGCCGCTGGCCAACTCCGCTCAACTCGCCTCCGTACGCGGCCTGTTGGAACGGCTCCCCGACCGTGCCGAAGTCGTCACGGGTGGCGCGGCCCTGGACCGGCCCGGCTACTTCCACCAGGCCACGGTGATCGCCGGGGCCCGGCAGGAGGACGAGATCGTGCAGAGCGAGGTATTCGGCCCGGTCGTCACCGTCCAGCCGTTCACCGAGGAGTCCGAGGCCTTCCAGCTGGCCAACGGCGTCACGCAAGGTCTCGCCGCGAGCGTGTGGACCCGTGACCACGACCGCGCCATGCGCGCGAGCCGTGCGCTGCGGACCGGCATCGTCTGGGTCAACACCCATGGCACGACGGTGTCGGAGATGCCGCACGGCGGGGTGGGCCACTCCGGCTACGGCAGCGACCTCTCCCTCACCGGGCTGCTCGACTACACACAGGTCAAGCACGTCATGCTGTGACGGCCGCCGGCACCGGGCGGCCCGCTCTCACAGCTTGGCGCCGAAGGCCTGCGTCCACCAGGGGCCGCCCGAGCCGTCATGGATGCCGATGCCGATGTCCTTGAACGAGCAGTTGAGGATGTTGGCACGGTGGCCGGGGCTGTTCATCCAGGAGTCCATCACGCTCTCCGGGGTCTGCTGGCCCATCGCGATGTTCTCGCCGTAGGTGGACCAGCGGTACCCGGCCGCGGTGATGCGCTGGCCGGGGTCGGCGCCGTCCGGGTTCGTGTGGTCGAAGAAGTCGCGGGCGGCCATGTCCTCGGAGTGGCCCTGTGCGGCCTTGTTCAGCAGGGAGTCCTCCGCGAGCGGACCGCAGCCGGCGTTCGCCCGCTCCTTGTTCACCAGCGCGACCACCTGCCCGATGGTGTCGGTCGGCGCCGACTGCGGCTGGGGTGCGCTGGTCGCGGTCCGCGTCGGCCGAGGGGTGGGCCGGGGAGTGGGCGTGGCCTTCTTGGTCGGTTTGGGGGATGCGGAAGGGCTTGCCTTCTTCGACGGCGAGGTGGACGGCGACGGGGACTTGGATGCGGGCGCCGAGGTCTCCACGGGACCGGACGCCGACAGTTCCGCCACCGGGGCGCCGGCGGTCCGCGCGGCGGTCGGCTCCTCGGTCCCGGTACCGGGGTCGGAGTCGAAGTACCAGAATCCGCCACCCGCGACGCAGGCCGCCACGACGGCGCCTCCGACGGCCCGGCGCTTGTTACGCCGACGACGACGGGCCTCGCCACGGGAGACCGCCCGGCCACGCGCGGCCCGGTGCCCGGCCGTCGTACCCGAAGCTGCGTGACCCGAGGCCTCGCTCACCAGAGAGGCCGAGCCGACCGGGGCCATCCCGCCGGAGCTGGACAGCACTCGCTCCAGCAGTGCGGGCGCCGCGGCGACCAACGCGAGACCGGCCAGGAGCCCTTCGGCGGGCAGCAACCCGCTCCACAAACCGGAGCAACGCGCGCAACCACGGGCATGTCTGGCTATTCGCTTGCGCCACAGTGCCGAGGGCCGACTGTCCCAGGACGCGAGAAGGCCTTGCAGTTCCTCGCATCGGGGCCGCGCGTCGAGCGCCCGTACCACCACCCGGGCCGCCTCCAGCTGCGCCTTCATTCGCTGCACCCGTACCGCCGTGTGCTGCGGCGACAGCTCCAGGGCCGCGGCGACCTCGGTCCGGGTCAGCTCGCCGGCGCACTCCAGCCACCACAGCGACAGCAGCCCCCGGTCGTCGGGCTCCAGCCAGCGGGTGGCGCGTGCCGTCTCCTGACGCTGGCCGGACAACTGGAGCTGCACCAGGGTCAGATCCACGAAGTCGGCGCCCGGATCGGCGAGGTCCTCGGCCTCCTCCACGCCGCCCGGGGCGGACTGCCGGTCGTGCCAGTGCGCCCTGACCTGGTTCATCGCGATGGCCACGAGCCAGGAGCGGAAACTCTCGGGGCTACGCAGACCGCCGAGCGCGTCCAGCGCCCGGAGCATGGTCTCCTGCACCACGTCGTCGACGTCGACGGAGCCGTTCAGAGCCCTCCCCACAATGTTGTAGACCAGCGGGAGGTACGCACTGACCAGGGCGTCCTGGGCCTCCGGGTCGCCGCTGCGGGCGGCGTTCACCAGTGCCGCGAGATCCCTCGTGCGCTCTGTACTCATCAAAACTTCCCTGTCCTCGACGCCGAACGATGCTGTCCGATACCTGGGAGATCGCTCGGTGGACCGTGGATAACAGTTCTTCGGAGATGCTTCGGACGCTTGTTCCCCGAGAGCCTCACGAGGGCCGACCGGCCGCGCAATGGGGAACGTCACATCGGCGTGAACATCAAGGCAGTTGGAAGCTTCGGAACGTACGGGTATGAGAGTGAATGCCCTCGCTCGTCCCCTCGATGCGCAGCGCGCGGGATGCGGGCGGCGGGTGCGTACGGCGACCGCGGCGAGCAGTGCGACGGGCAGCAGGGCCAGGCCGAGACAGGAGACGCAGAACAGTCCGGAGTCCGCTACGGCCCTTGCTTGACGATCTTCATCGTGAAGTGCGACGTGACGTTCTTGATGCGCGGGATCGTCATCACCCGCCCGCTCAGGAACGCCTCGTACGCGGCCAGGTCGGCGACGGCCACGCGCACGAAGTAGTCGGGGCTGCCGAACAGCCGCCGCAGCTCCAGCACTTCCTCGGCCTGCGCCAGGGTCTCCTCGAAGCGCGCGACCGTCTCCGCGTCCTGCGCCTCGAGGCTGAGGTCGATCAGCACCTCGAAGGACCGGCCCACCGGCACCGGGTCGATCACAGCTCGGTAGCCGCGGATGACACCGTCGGCCTCCAGCCGTTGCACCCGGCGCAGACACGGCCCGGTGGTCAGCCCGACCCGCTGGGCCAGCTCCACGTTGGTCAGTCGTCCGTCTCGCTCCAGCTCGGCAATGATTGCCTTGTCGATGGCATCCACGACAATAATATTGCCCCAGGAGTGTCCCACCGAGCAATATTCGCAACCAAATGCCACGGCTCCTACGGGACGATGGAGCCGTGGAACAACACGCACCGACCCGCACGGCCGTACGCCCGCCCCAGATACCCGCGCCCGCCCGCCGAACCCGGATCTCCCAGGGCGTCCGCGACTCCTTCTCGGCCGGACTGGGCATCTTCCCGCTGGGCATCGCCCTCGGTCTGCTGATCGTCCAGGCCGGACTGCCGTGGTGGCTCGCGCCCGCCCTGTCGCTGGCGGCGTTCGCCGGCTCCCTGGAGCTGCTGCTCGTGGGGATGCTCGCCGCCGTCACACCGCTGACCGCGGTGGCGCTGACCGTGCTCGTGGTCAACTTCCGGCACGTCTTCTACGCCTTCTCCTTCCCGCTGCACCTGGTCAGACACCCGGTGGCCAAGGCGTACGCCGTGTACGCGATGATCGACGAGGTGTACGCGGTCAACGCCTCCCTCCCCGAGGACGAGCGCTCGGCGCCCCGGCTGCTGGCCATGCAGATCGCGTGCGAGGCGTACTGGGTGGGCGGTGGCCTGGTCGGCGTCGCGCTCGGCTCCTTTCTGCCCGCCCCGGTCCACGGCCTGGAGTTCGCGCTGTGCGCCCTGTTCACCGTGCTCACCCTCGACGCGTTCCGCTCCCGCGAGGAGCTGCCGTCCCTGCTGATCGCCGCGTCGAGCGTGACCGTGGCCCTCGTCCTCACTCCGGGGATGGCCATGTTCACGGCGCTGCTGCTGTTCGTCGGACTGCTCCTGGTCCGCCATGCCGTCACCGCCCGCGACACCGCCGAGGAGACCGCGCATGCCTAGCACCTCGTATCTCGTCGCGGTCGTGGCGATCGCCTTCGCCGTCACCCTCACCCTGCGCGCCGCCCCCTTCGCCGTACTCGGGCGGCTTCGCGACTCGGCGGTCGTGCGGCGGCTGGCGGTGTGGATGCCGGTCGGGATCCTCGCCATCCTCGCGGTGACCGCGCTGCACGGCACGATCACGACCGACCCGCGCGGCACGTGTTACGCGCTGCTCGCCGTCGCCGTGACCGTCGGCACCCACCTCTCCTTCGGCCGCCGCACCATCGTGAGCGTCGGCGCCGGCACCGCCGTCTACGTCGTCCTGCTCAACACCCTCTGAACACCCCTTGGAGAAGCGCCCGTTGACCCCCGACAGCTACTTCGAAGCCATCGACGACCGCCGCTACAAGCCGACGCCCCACGCGGGCGGGGCCTGGGATCCGGACGAGCAGCACTTCAGTCCCCTGGGCGGGCTCGTCGTCCACGCCATCGACCGCCACCGGGCGAGCGGACCGGACGACGGTCTGGTCCTCTCCCGGATCAGTTACGACATCCTGGGGCGCCTCGCCCTCGACGAGTGCGAGATCGAGGTGGAGACCGTCCGCCCGGGACGGACCATCGCACTGCTCGAAGCGGTCGTACGGATAGCCGGCCGTCCGGTGGTCCGGGCCCGCGCCTGGTTCCTGGCCCGGATCGACACCGCCGCGGTCGCGGGTGGCGCCGACGAGCGCCTCACCCCGCCGGAGTCGCTCGGCCCGTGGCCGATGACCGAGGTCTGGCCAGGCGGCTACATCGCCTCCCTGGACGTCCGGCCCGTGGCACCGCCCCGGCCGGGCCGCACGACCGCCTGGATCTCCACACCCCTGGCGCTGGTGGCCGGCGTCCCGGTCAGCCAGCTCGCCTCGTATCTCGCGCTCGTCGACACCGCCAACGGCATCGCCGTGCGACAGTCGCCCACCGCCTGGATGTTCCCCAATGTCGATCTGACCGTCCACCTGCACCGCCAACCGCACGGCGCCTGGACCGGACTGGACACCACGGTCTCCTTCGGCCCTTCCGGTCAGGGCCTGACCAGCACGGTTCTGCACGACGCCGACGGCCCGGTCGGACAGGCACAGCAGATCCTCACCGTCCGCCCCGCACCGGGGATGTGACGACCGGTCGGCTGTCAATGTTGTGCACTTTGTTGACGATGGTAGCTACAGAGCCTAATTTCGCGGTGTCCTTCCCCCCGGTCTAGGGAGACCGCGATGTCCCCGTCCCCCGCCGCATCACCGACACCGTCCACACCCTCCGAGCGAATCCGGCAGCTGCGCAGAGTCGCACTGTCCGGATTGCTCGGGACGGCCGTGGAGTTCTACGACTTCCTCGTCTACGGCACGGTAGCCGCGCTCGTCTTCGGCGAACTGTTCTTCCCGGGCGCCGACCCCGCCGTCGGCACGATCGCCGCGTTCGGCACCTTCGCCGCCGGTTACTGCGCCCGGCCGCTCGGCGGCATCGTCTTCGGGCACTTCGGCGACCGGCTCGGCCGCAAGTCGATGCTGCTGCTCACCATGGGCCTGATGGGCGGCGCCAGCTTCCTCATCGGCCTGCTGCCGACGTACGACACGATCGGCATCTGGGCGCCGGTCCTGCTGATCGCCCTGCGCGTCCTGCAGGGCATCGCCATCGGCGGTGAGTGGGGCGGCGCCACCCTGATGGTCGTCGAGCACGCCGGGGAGCGGCGCCGCGGTCTGTGGTCCAGCTTCACGCAGATGGGAGCACCGCTCGGTTCCCTGCTGTCCTCGGTCGTCGTCACCCTCGTGGTCGCCATGCCCCGCGACCAGTTCACCGCCTGGGGCTGGCGCGTGCCGTTCCTGCTGAGCGTGGTGCTGCTGGGCGTAGGCCTGTTCGTCCGGCTCAAGGTGGTCGAGAGTCCGCTGTTCGCCGAGGTGAAGAAGAACCGCGCCGAGTCCCGGCTACCGATCCTCGACGTCCTGCGGCGTCCCCGGGCCCTGCTGCTGGCCTGCTGCGTCGGCATCGGCGCCTTCACCGCCCAGTCCCTGCTGACCAGTTACCTGATCGCGTACGCCACCGGCATCGGCTACGCCCGTTCCCAGGTGCTCACCGCGCTCACGGTCTCCGCCGCCGTCGCCCTCGTCGTACTGCCCTGCGCCTCCGCGCTCTCCGACCGCGTCGGCCGCCGCCCGGTCGTCCTCACCGGCGCGGTCCTCTCGGCCGCCACCGCTTTCCCGGTCCTCGCACTGGTCGACTCCGAGTCCCCGGGTGCGCTGATCCTCGCCGTCGTCATCGGCCACGGCATCGCCCAGTCCACGATGTACGGCCCGCTGGGCGCCCTGCTCACCGAGATGTTCGGCACCCGGGTCCGCTACACCGGCGCGTCCCTGGGCTACCAGGGCGCGACCCTGGTCGGCGCCGGCTTCTCCCCCATGATCGCCGGAAGCCTGGTCGCCGGGAGCGGCAACGGCACGCCCGTCGCGCTGCTGATCTGCGGCGGCTCCCTCATCACCGCGCTGACCGTCTGGTTCGTGCGCGAGACCAGCCGTACGTCCCTCTCCGGTCCCGCCGCCGAACTCCCCACCACCCCCCGCACGGAGGAGATCACCGCATGACGACCGGCACCCGCACGGCCTTCGCGGCAGCCCTCGCCCTCGCCGTCACCGCGCTCCCCGGCTCGGCCGTCGCCGCGGCCCCCGCCCCCACCCACGTGGACGTCGAACTCCCTTCCGGGGCGACGTACATGATGGACGTGCCCGCCGACTGGAACGGCACCGTCCTGCTCTTCAGCCACGGCTACACCCCCGGCCCCGCCAACCCCGCCCGGGACGTCACGGACGAGGCCACGAAGGCCCTTCTCCTGCAGCGGGGCTACGCCCTCATCGGGTCCTCCTACGCCACCACCGGCTGGGCGGTGACGGACGCGGTCCCCGACCAGATGGCCACCCTCGCCGCCTTCACCGAACGCTTCGGGCCTGCCTCCCGCACCATCGCCTGGGGGCAGTCCTACGGCGGCCTCGTCACCACCGCCATCGCCGAGCGCCACCCGGAGCGGATCGACGGCTCGCTCTCCCTGTGCGGTCTCGTACACGGCGGCGTCGCCAACTGGAACAGCACCCTCGACCCGGTCTTCGCCCTCAGGACCCTCGTCGCGCCCGACGCCGACATTCCGCTGGTGAACATCGCGGACCAGCGGACCGCGGCCGACGCGGCCAACACCCTGACGACCGCGGTCGACACGGCCCAGTCGACGCCCGCCGGACGGGCACGGATCGCCCTGGCCGCCGCCCTGCACAACATCCCGGGCTGGAACCAGCCGACGCAGCCCCGGCCCGCGACGACCGACTGGGACGCCCAGCAGTCCCATCAGTACGAAGCGCTCAAGGGGTTGGTGAAGCTGCCCGCCTTCAGCTGGCGGCAGGAGGCCGAGTCCCGGGCCGGCGGCAACATGTCCTGGAACACCGGGGTCGACTACGCGAAGCTGCTCGGGAGGTCGTCGGTCCGCAAGGAGGTGACCGAGCTGTACAAGGAGGCCGGCCTCTCCCTGAAGGCCGACCTCGCCGCCCTCAACCGCGCCCCGCGCGTCAGTGCCGACCCGGCTGCCGTCGCGTGGATGGCGAGCACCAGCTCCTTCACGGGCGAGCTGACAAAGCCGCAGCTCACCGTCCACACCACCGGCGACGCCCTCATCCCCGTCCAGGCGGAGAGCGCCCTGAAGCGGGCCGTCACCGCCGCCGGATCGGCCTCACGGCTGCGGCAGGCGTACACCGACAACGCCGGCCACTGCACCTTCAGCCCCGCCGAACAGCTCGCCGCCCTGGACACGCTGGAGGACCGCCTGGACACGGGCAAGTGGGTCGGCACCGACCCGGCCGCCCTCAACTCCCGTGCCACGAAGGCCGATCCGACGACACCTGCCCGCTATGTGCCGTACCGCCCCACCGCGTACCCCCGTCCCTACGACCTCGCCCACCCCGCCGACGGCCGATGAAGCCGTACGGCCGCCCGCCGCGCCCCCGGCGGGCGGCCGTACCCTTGCCACCGTGGAGGACGACGACATCCTGGACGGTCAGGACACCTCGGAGGGCCCGCAGCCGCGCCCGCAGTCGCTCATGCTCGCCTTCTTCGGCAACCATGCCCTGGAGGAAGGCGACCTGGGCGTCTACTCGGGCAGCATCATCGACGTGCTCGGCCGCGTCGGGGTCGGTGAGCAGGCCGTACGCTCCACGCTGACCCGCATGGTCAACCGGGGTCTGCTGCGCCGCCAGCGCGAGGGCCGCAAGATGTTCTTCGGTCTGACCCCGCAGGCGACGCGCGTCCTCCAGGACGGCCGCGCCCGCATCTGGCAGCAGGGCGCGGTCAACGACGACTGGGACGGCTCCTGGACCCTGCTCGGCTTCTCCCTGCCCGACTCCTGGAAGCGACAGCGCCACGATCTGCGCTCCCGGCTCACGTGGTCCGGATTCGGCGCGCTCTACAGCGGGCTGTGGATCGCTCCGGGGAGCGTCGACGTGGCCGGCATCGTCTCGGAGCTCGGCCTCACCGACCACGTCAAGATCTTCCACGCGCAGGCCGACGTGGCCACCGACATCGAGCTGATGGTCCGCGACACCTGGGACCTGGAGAGCATCGCCGCCCGTTACGTCGTCTTCGACAAGCGCTGGACCGCGCATCTGGACGCCGGGGCCGGGGACGATCCGATCGGCACCCGGCTGCGGCTGGTCAGCGAGTGGTTGTGGACCATCCGTGCCGATCCCAGGCTCCCGGCCCGCCACCTTCCCCCGGAGTGGCCGGCCCGGCCCGCGCAGGAGACCTTCCGGCGCGTCGCCGACCACACCGCCGGGCCCGCGGGGCAGATGGCCCGCGAACTGCTGGAGACCACCCCGCTGCGGTGAGCGATCGGCGACGCCTCGGGTCCCTCAGCCCCGATCGTCCGGTCCGGGGTGCCCCTTCCACCGGTAGGTGGCGAAGGAGCCGGCCGGCACCGTCACCACGAACTTCTGGCCGCCCACGGCGATCCGGACCCTGCTGTCGGTGCCCGCGCTGTTGCCGAGGACGGCCACGTAGGTGCCCTTGCCGGAGCGGTACACCACGTTGCTGACGCCCTTCTCCGCGGCGCTCGACTCCAGGCGCACATCGCCGGGCGAAAGGTACTTGGCGAACTGCCCGATCCCGTACAGCTCGTCGCGGACGCTGAAGTCCTTGGTGGCCGTGTTCACCTTCACCAGCCGGTCCGGCCACTTGGTGGTGGCGGCCACCTCGTCCCAGTCGATGTCGTTGTCGCGTGACGGCGTCCAGTGCAGGGTCCCGCCGTCCTGGTCCGTGGTCTGGGCCCAGAGGATGTAGGAACTGGCGTCCAGGCGGAAGTCGTCGAGGACGGTCGAGGGCGAGAGATCGCTGGTCTCGGTCACATGGACCGGTTTCCCGGTCTGCTCGCGGGCGTCGCGCATCACACTCGCGTCACCCCAGTAGGGGTGGAAGGCGATCGCGTCCGCCGCCCGCCGCACCTGCTCTCCGGTCACGGAGCCGGCCGGGGCGTCCTCGAAGATGCGGTGGTAGTTCTTGGTCGCCGTGCTGTTGGGGTCGCGCCAGTCCCAGAAGTTGAAGTCATGGACATACAGCTGGGTGTTCAGCCGGGCGGCACGCAGTTCACGCTTGATCGCCAGGGCCAGCTTCTGCTGCTGGGCGACGCTGATGTCCATCGCCGGGTAGACGACGTCCATGCCGGGCTCGTTCAGCAGGGTCAGCGCGTCGACGCGCACTCCCTGCCTGGCGTACGCCTGGACGTACTTGACGTAGTAGCGCGCGAACACCTCGATGCAGTCGTCGCGCAGCTTGCCCACCTGGTAGTGCTCCGTGGTGCCGCCGGGCTTGAGTGCCACCTCGCCGGTGAACCGGTTGTTGGTCTTCATCCAGGCCGGGGCGCTCCATGCGGAGGCGAAGAAGGTGGCCCTGGGGTTGTACCGCTGGATGAGCTTGATCGTTTCGATGATGTGCAGGTCGATGTCCCGCCGGATGGAGAAGTGCTTCAGGCCGAAGTCCTCGGTGACTCCGGCGGGCAGGTCGTCCAGCGACCAGAACGGCAGGTGTTCGATGAGATCGGGACTGCCGATCGTGAGGCGGAAGCGGTCCATGCCCGCGCCGCGCTCGGGGTCGACCAGCAGCCGTACGGCCTTCTCGCGCTCGGCTGGCGTGAGCTTCCACAGGTTGGACACGCTCGTCTCGTCCAGGGAGAAGCCGACCCCCGCGTACTTCTGGCGAGCGGCGCCGGGATCGACGACCACGGTGGCATCGACGGTGCCGCCGTGATCGGTGCCCGTCCGGACGATCGGCAGTTGCTGCCATGCGTGCGCGGCACCGGTGGAGTAGGTACCGGTGACGACCTGGCCTTGCGCGGCCTGACCCGTGCCGATCAGTGCGGACAGCGTCGTGACCGCGACGGCCGCGAAGGTGGTGAGGGGACGTCTCACAGCTGCTCCTGGACTCGTGGGGGGGCCAGCAGTGCGGGGCTGAGCGGGACTTGCGATCCAAGCAATGCCCGTACACTTAAGTCAAGGCGTGAAGAAAGCCTCTTGCGCTGAGCCGTCACGAACCTGGACCGAGGGGCACGTTCCTTCAGCTTGTCCGGCCGCCCCGCGGCTGCCTCCGGACCGTGCCCGGCGCCCGCCGGTTACCCTCAGGCGGCCCCGCTCCGGCGTTTACGCATCCACCACACACCACCACCGAGCACCAGCACGGCCGCGACGATGCCCACGGGCACGGCAACGGGCATGCCGTCGTCGTCCTTCGAGTCGTCCGCCCCAGGCTCCGCGGAGGTCTTCTCTGCGGCGGGCCCGCCCGACGTCGTGCCCGACGAAGGAGCGGCAGTGGTCGGGGCCTCCGTGGGAGTGGGGCTCACCGACTCGGCGCCGGGGGCCGCCGCCTTCAGCGCGAGGCGGGGCGCGGGATGACCGTGCCCGTGACCGTCGCCCTCGGCCTCCTCCTCCAGCTCGATCCAGCGGTCGACCTTGCCGTCGCTGTAGCTCTGGAGGGTCTTGAAGACCACTTCCTTCGTATCCGGCAACTGCCGTACGGTCACGACGTACTCGACGTCCTCACCCACGGCCGGCTTCGGCCCGGACACCGTGTAGCCCCGGCTGGTGGGGGCGAACTTCCACCCCTTGGGCCCTTCTTCGTAGGTGACGTCCTGCGGGCCGATCCCCTCGGGCAGGATCACCTCCAGTTTGCTGATCCCGGCCGTGCCGGACTCAGACTCCGCGGAGAAGGTCAACTCGACGTTCCGGTCGAGGGCCCGGGCTCCCTCGGCCTCCACCTCCGTGTGCGCCGCCGCGGGTACCGCCGTGGCGAGGGCCACGGCGAGGGCGACCGAGGTGAGGACGCCGGCACGGCGCAGGCTGCCTGTCAGGGTGGAGCGGGACACGGACGACTCCCTTGTACGCAGGACGTGGCGGAACGGCCGGCGAACGGCCTCTTCTTCACACAAGTCGGATGAGGACCCGGGTGAGTTCCCGGGCACCCAGGAGATTTTCGCCGGTGCCGCGTGGGCTGGACGGATGAAAGCAGTCTGCTCCATAAGAAGTCCCCGGAGCGGGTGTTGGGCGGATCACTGATCGACTCCTCGATGATCTTCGCGTCGGCGCTCGGCCGGCGCTGAGACGAGGAGTGGTCCGATGTCGGATCGTATGGCTTCCCGGAGACGGTCGAACCGGCGGCACAGCAGGTGGGCCGCCGTCTGTGCGAGCGTCGCGCTGTCGCTGACGGCCGGCGTGCCCGGTGTGGCGACCGCGTCCGACCGCCCCGTATCGCCGCGACCGCCGCTCAGGGTCCTCGACGTCCCCGCGGCGATGGCCGGAGGGCTCCTCCACCCGGACGCTTCGCCGGCCGGGGCGAACGACTGGTCCTGCCGGCCCACACGCAAGCATCCGCGCCCGGTCGTGCTGCTGCACGGCTCGGCGGCCAACCGCTTCAACAACTGGAGCATGCTGTCCCCGTGGCTGAAGCGTCAGGGCTACTGCGTCTTCGCGCCCAACTACGGCGGGGTTCCGGGCAGTCCGTTCCAGGCCACCGGTCCCATCGCGCAGTCCGCCAAGCAGGTCGCCCGTTATGTCGACCGTGTGCTGAAGGCCACCCGTACCCGCCAGGTCGATCTCGTCGGCCACTCCCAGGGTGGCGGCCCGACCCCTCGCTGGTATCTGCGGTTCGAGGGCGGTACGAATCCGGCGCACCCGAAGCGGAACAAGGTGCGCGGCCTCGTCGCCCTCGCTCCGTCCAACCACGGCGGGGACATCTCCGGCATCGGCAGGCTGACCACGAAGCTCGGTCTCAACCCGACCATGTCCGCCCTCGTCGGCCAGGCCTGGTCGGATCAGATGGCCGGCTCCGAGATGAACCAGAAGCTGGACCGGGACGGCGACACCCAGCCCGGAGTCCGCTACACCGTCATCGCCACCCGGTACGACGAGTTCGCCACCCCCTACCCCAAGAACTTCCTGACCGCGGGACCTGGCGCGACGGTACGGAACATCCTGATCCAGAACGTCTGCCGACAGGACGTCTCCGACCACCTGTCGCTGGCGTACGACACCAACGCCGCCCAACTCGTGAGCAACGCCCTCGACCCCGCGCACGCAACGCCCGTGCGCTGCGGTCTGACGCTGCCCCTCCTCGGCGGCTGAGAACGTGCCGGTGGTGGCGTCCCTCGCGGGTGGGGGGCGCCTCCGTCGACGACGCTCAGCGATTCAGCACGATCAGGACCGCGGCGCCGAGGAACGCCACTCCACCGGTCGGCAGCATGAGGTACGGCGCCCTGCGGTGCTTCGGGGTGAACACCCGTGCCGTGTCCGGCCGTTCGGGCAGATAGACCACGGGCACATGAGTCCCGGTGGCGAAACCGAGGCCGGTCCCGGTCGCCTGGGGGCGGAACCTGACCCGGCGCCCTTGCCGGTCGGTGTACTCGATCACCGGCGTCCAGGGGTCCTCCGACGAGACCCGCTCCTGGTCCACGACGACGCCCTCGGCGTGCACGCCGTCCCGGAGCAGCAGACGCATCAGCCGGTGCTCGCGGACGCCGGCCCACAGACACAGGACCCCCGCTAGGACGCTCAGCACGAAAGCGACCGTTTCTCCCATGGGCCACCCGTCTCCCTCAGCCCGGCGCACGTCCGGCGCCGGTGTCACCATCAGACGACGCGGATGACACCCCGATGGTTCACTGAATGCCCTCCCGCGTGGCTCGAGCGGTCAGTTCCCGCTCGGCGACCGCCCTGAAACCGTTCGGCGGGCGGCCCGTCACGCGCCGGACGGTGTCGGTGGTGCGGTCCTCGTCGCCCTCGGCGATGGCACGGTCCATGTCGGCCAGCATCGTGGCGAACTCCGGCGGTATCACCGCGGCGAGCCGGTCCCGCATGTCGTCGTAGGCCAGATGGCGGTGGGCCACGGGCCGGCCGGTGACCTCGGTGACGATCGCGGCGACGTCGTCGTGACTGAGCGCCTCCGGACCGGTCAGGATCAGGTCGGTGTCGGGCGCCTGCTCGTCCGTCAGGGCGTGGACCGCCACGGCGGCGATATCGTCGGCGTCGACGAACCCGACGCGTCCCTTTCCGGTCGCGGTCCGGATGACGCCGTGCTCGCGGATGCCGTCGGCGTGGGTGTGCGCTCCGGTGAAGTTCTGCATGAACCACGACGGCCGCAGCACCGCCCACTCGTCGAACAGGCCGGGCAGCGCCCGGTGCACCTCCCCCACCGCCGGACCGCCCGCGGGGATCGCCGAGGAGCTGAGCAGTATCGCGCGCCGCACGCCGGCGGAGCGCGCCTGCCGGAGGAAGGGCAGCATCACCGAGGCGGGCTCCGGGTCACCGATCGGCGGCACGAGGTAGACACGGTCGGCTCCGTCGAGGGCGTCGCCATGGGTGGCGGGGTCGTACCAGTCGAATCGGACCGCGTCCGCGCCGGGCACCGGGGTGGCGCGTCGGCCGGCGGCCCGCACTCGCCGACCGGCGGCGCTCAGCCGGGCGGCCGTGCGGCTGCCCGTGGTGCCGGTGGCGCCGATGACCAGGGTGGTGCGGGCGGAGGTCATCGGGAGGCACTCCCGGTGAAGTCCGCGCCGGGTTCGCTGACGGCGAGGGGGTTCCAGTAGTCGCGGTAGGAGGTGAACTGCCCGTCCTCGACGGTCACGACGGCGATGTACTTCATGTCGAAATCACCGCCGGTCTCGACCATGCGACCCACGCCGCGCATCTCGACCACGACGGTCGCGGGGTCGGTCGTCTCGTGGATCCTCAGGTCGGGGAAGTCGTGCAGGTCGATGTGGTCGGGGTAGCCCCGCATGTAGGAGGCGATGGCCTCCCGGCCCTCGAGCCGCTCGGGCCAGCCGGGCGGCGCGAACGGGAACTCCATGACGCCGTGCTCGGTCCACAGGCCGACCCAGGCGGCGATGTCCTTGTCCAGCAGCAGCCGCAGGCTGTGGCGGTACAGGTCTGACGGTGAGGTGGTCGCGGGCATGAGTGTCTCCTTGCCGTACGATACGGACCAGCGGTCCGGTTCACCCGCAACAATACGGACCGCTGGTCCGCATCGCAACCGGAGGAGCCCATGACCGAGCGCAAGCCCCGTAAGGACGCGGTCCGTAACCGGGCGGCCGCCTTCGCGGCGGCCGACACCCTGTTCACCGAGTGCCGAAGCCCCGAAGAGGTCACCATGGCGGACATCGCGGCGGCGGCCGGCGTCGGCAAAGGGACCCTCTTCCGCGCCTTCGGCGACCGAACGGGCCTGATCCGCGCGCTGTACGCCGCGCGCCTCGAGCCCCTGAGGACCGCCGTCGGGGAGGGCCCACCACCGCTGGGTCCCACGACACCGCCGCTGAAGCGCGTACCGGCGCTGCTCGACGCCGTTCTGTGCTTCAAGCTCGACAACCGCCATCTCGCGCTGGCCCTGGAGGGCAACGGGGCGGACAGCCCCTATCTCACGGAGCACTACGAGGGCTGGCACACCCTGCTCCGGGACCTCCTGGACCGGGTCCCGGGTGTGGCCGAGAGCGACTTCACCGCCCACGCGCTGCTCGCGGCCACCCGGGCCGACCTCGTCGAATACCTGGCCGGGGTGAAGGGGGTGCCGCGGGAGGAACTGCGGGGACAGCTGGCGAAATTCAGTGCCGGGGTGCTCGGCAGCGAGGCGTGAATCGGTCCTCCGCGCCCGGTCAGTGACCGTTGCACCAGGCGCACGGCGCGCCGTCCGGATCCGGCCCCCTCTGATGGGCCTGCAGGGCGGCGCTCGCCAGCGTCATGAGCAGGTCGATGTCCGAATCGCAGTCCAGGTGGATGGTGACCCAGTGCGAGTCGGGCACCAGCCGGACGGCCGTCGAATTCTTCAGCTCGTCCTGGAAGCGGCGGATCGTCCTGGCCGTGAGATGCAGGTCGACGTTGTGGTCCGAGTGGAAGTGCACGATCTCGGCGCCGGCCGAGCACAATGCCCGGCCGGTGCCACAGCTGGGCGGGGCCTCCGAGAGGTCGGGCCAGCTCGCCAGTTGCGTCATGGCATGTAAGGCCGTGGTCATGACCCCATCATCGTGCGCTCACCACCCGGACACCTAGGCGCGAGCAAGCCGTAACCGGAACGCGGAGACGGACCGCTTTTGCACGACCTGTACCGATACGGCATCGGGGCGCCGAGCCGGCTCCGCCACCACTGGCTGCCGCCGTCGGCCGCCCCGCGACGGCGCCCCGCGCCATACGCTCCCGGTGGCTAGCGAGCCACCGCGTTGGCGCCCGCCTGCGCGAACTTCTCGTCCAGGGCCCCGGACGGAGCGCCCGCGACGCCGATGCCGGCGATCGGCGCGTCGCCGGCGGTGACGGGGACGCCGCCCGCGAGGAACAGCGTGCCGGGGATGTCCTTCAGGTTCGGGGCCTGCTCCAGCCGCTCGGCCAGCTGGGAGGTGGGGGCGTTCCAGGAGACCGCGGTGTAGGCCTTGCGCTCGGCGGACTCGTAGGACTGCGGGCCGGCGCCGTCGCCGCGCAGGGTGACGATCGTGTTGCCGTTGCGGTCGACGACGGCGACCGTGACGCGCTGGTTCTCCTTCTCGGCGGCGTCGAGCGCGGCCTGCGCGGCCTTGGTGGCGGCGTCGATCGTCAGGTGGGTGGTGGTGGCCCTGGCCGGGGCGGCGGCGACGGTGGTCGGCTTCGTGACGGGCGCCGAGGCGTTCGCGGACACCGCGCCGAACCCCGCCAGGGCGACGACGGCGAGCACGGCACCGCCGGTGGCGACACGAGCGCGGCGGGAGAACTTCTTGTGCACGGGGTTCATGGGTCGGTCGACTCCTTCGGTGGGCGGGCGGCCCGGTTGCCGCCCCGCTTCGTCCGCTTTCCACCCTCGGCCTTGAACGGGCCCCGCACGGTCGACGTTCCGGCTCGCTCCGGGCGCCGGGAAGGACGACACCGGGGTCATCCGTTCGGTTGACCTGCCCGGCCCTCGCACCGGGTCACAATGGAGGTGTTTGCCCAGTTCAGCGCAGGCGGGCGGAAGGGAGGCGAGCCCCTGATGGGGAACCGGCCGTACGAACCGAGCACCGTGGACAGCCGGTGGCTCGGCTTCGTCATGCACGCGGCGTTCTTTCTGCTGCTCGGCGGAGCACTGGCCCGATTCGTGCTGCGCCATCCCGGCGAACCGCGTATGCCCTGGATCATCGCGCTGTGCGTCGTGCTCGCCGTGCTGCATCTGCTGGGCCCCAGGACCGGTGACGCGGGACCTTCGCCCACCCGGCGGCACTCGGCCTGGCTGGCGCTGGTCGTCGTGGTGTGGATGGTCCTGGTCGTGCTCGCGCCCAGCTTCGCCTGGTGCGCGGTGCCCCTCTTCTACACCGGTCTGCGCACGCTGCCGACCCGCGCGGCCCTCGTTCTGGTGGTGGTCCTGACCGCGTTCGTCGTCGCCGCGCAGGTGCAGCTCGCGGGCCGCTTCGACCCGAACCTGGTCCTGGCGCCGCCCGCCGTCGCCGCCCTCGCCACGGCCGTCTTCCTCCAGATGGAACGGCACACCGCACGCCAGCGCGTCCTGATCGACGACCTGATCCGCACGCGCCACGAACTCGCCGCGTCCGAGCGCCGCGAGGGCACCCTCGCCGAACGTCAGCGGCTCTCCATGGAGATCCACGACACGCTCGCCCAGGGCCTGTCCAGCCAGCAGATGCTGTTGCAGGCGGCGGACCGGGTGTGGGACACCGAACCGGACAAGGCCCGCGTCCATGTCCGCACCGCCGCGTCCGTCGCCGCGCACAACCTCGCCGAGGCCCGGCGCTTCGTGCACGACCTCGCCCCCACGGACCTGGTGGACGGCGGCCTCGACCAGGCGCTGCGTGCCCTGGCCGCGCGGGAGTCCGGCGGGCACCTCACCGTCCGCGTCCACATCGACGACGACGGACGCCTCCCCCGGCTGCCCGACCGCGTCCAGTCCGCGCTGCTGCGCATCGCCCAGGGCGCCCTGGCCAACGTCCGCGAGCACGCGGCCGCCACGCACGCGGCCCTCACGCTCACCCGCCTCGACGACGGGGTCGTCCTGGACGTCTCCGACGACGGCCATGGCTTCGACCCCGCCGCCCTGCCCGGCTCGCCCGGTGCGGAGCGCGGACACGGGCTGCCCGCCATGCGTGCCCGGCTGCACGCGCTCGGCGGCACCCTGACCGTCGACTCCACGCCCGGCGAGGGCACCGTCCTGTCCGCCGCCGTCCCCCTGGAGGCACCCCGATGACCGCCGACACCGCACCCGTACGCACTCTGGTGTGCGACGACCATGCCGTCGTACGGGCCGGGCTGCTCGCGCTGCTCGACAGCGCCCCGGACATCGAGGTCGTCGGCGAGGCCGGCACCGGCGAGGAGGCGCTGGCACTGGCCGCGAAACTCGCCCCCGACGTGGTGCTGATGGATCTGCAACTGGGCGAGGGCATCGACGGCGTGGAGACCACCCGCCGCCTCACCTCCACCCCCGGCACCGCCACCCGTGTCCTGGTCCTGACCACGTACGACACCGACGCCGACATCACCCGCGCCATCGAGGCGGGCGCGACCGGCTATCTGCTCAAGGCCGAGCGCCCCGAGGAACTCTTCGCCGCGATCCACGCCGCCGCCGAGGGCCGTCCCGCCCTGTCCGCTCCGGTCGCCGGCCGTGTGATGGCCAACCTGCGCCGGCCCCGCCCCACCCTCACCGACCGCGAACGCGACATCCTCGCCCAACTCGCCCGCGGCATCGGCAACCGCGACATCGCCCGCGCCCTGTACATCAGCGAGGCCACGGTCAAGACCCATCTGCGCCGCATCTACGACAAGCTCGGCGTCGACACCCGAGCGGGCGCGGTCGCGGTGGCGAAGGAACAGCGCCTGCTGCCGTGAGAGGTGACCCGCGGTCAGGGTCACCGGGCCGGTCGTGTGTGAGTCGTGCAGGTCGAAACTCGTAGGGATCAAGGGCTTGTAGCCCCGATTTAACGAGGGTTATTTTAACCGTCACTCGAAGCCGGGTCCCGGCTGCTGAGAGCCGCTCCCTGCGCGTTCGCGCACGCCGACTAGGGGTACAGCCATGCCTGTTGACAAGCTTCAGATGTCCCGACGGGGTTTCCTCGGTCTCGGGGTCGCGGCCGGTGTCGTGACCCTCACCGCGTGCGGATCCTCCAGCAGCGGATCCAGCGGGGGGCCGCTCGTGATGACGGTGTGGGGCGGCGACGCCGACCGCAAGGCGTACCAGGCCCGCATCGACCTGCTGGTGAAGAAGTTCCCGGAGCTGAAGGTCAAGCTCCAGCTGATCCCGAGCGACTCGTACCCGCAGAAGGTCCAGACGATGATCGCCGGCGGCAACGGGCCGGACATCATGCAGGTCGCCGAGAGCGTCAACACGTACTCCAGCAAGAGCCAGTTGCTGCCGCTCGACGATCTCGCCAAGAAGGCCGGCCTCGACACCGAGCAGCGGTTCGGCTCGGTCGGCTCCATCTACACGTACCAGGACGAGCTCTTCGCGATACCGGACCGGTCCGGCGCGATGATCGTCTACTACAACAAGGAGCTGTTCGAGAAGAAGGGCATCAAGGCGCCCACCGCGGAGTGGACTTGGGACGACGCGCTGGACGCGTTCAAGGAGCTGACCGTCCCCGGCAAGCAGTGGGGCTACGGCGGTGCCGGCTGGTGGCCGCAGTGGTGGAGCTTCGTCTACCAGAACGGCGGCGCCATCATCGACGACAACGGCAGACCCGCGGTGGACAGCGACGAGGCGGTCGAGGCCCTGCAGTGGGCCGGCGACCTGGTCTTCAAGCACAAGGTCGTGCCCAGCGCGAAGGACTACGCGGACATGGGTGCCGACATCGGCGGCGACCAGGCCTTCGCCAACCAGAAGGTCGCCGTCAATGCCACCGGGTTCTGGGCCATCGCCGGTCTGACCACGACGAAGTTCGCGTGGGACATCGCGCCGATGTGGCGAGGCGAGAAGCAGGCGGTGTCGGCGTTCGGCAGCGGCCTCGCCGTCTCCCGCAGCTCCAAGCAGGCCGACAACGCGTTCAAGGCGATCGACTTCCTCACCTCACCCGAGGCACAGAAGGTGATCATCTCCTCCGGCGAGGACGTACCGGCCAGCCTGGAGGTACAGAAGAGCGAGGCGTTCCTCAAGCCCGAGTGGATGAAGACGCAGGTGGACATGGGGGTGTTCGCCGAGTCGAGCGAGTTCGTCTTCCGGGCGCCATTCATCCCCGAGTGGAACGAGATGCAGGCGGCCATCGAGAGCGGGCTCGCCGACTTCTGGCTCGGCAAGGAGCGGAGCGCCAAGAAGGTGCTGACCGCGCTTCAGAAGAACCTCGAGTCCCTCATCAAGTCCGCGGGATGACCGGCGATGGCGACCACGACGGCCTCGACCACGCCGACCGCCCCGCCGGCCGCGAAGAAGCGCACGTCATCCAGGAAACCGCGGCTCTCGAAGCGGCGGCGCCGTGAGGCGCTCTCCTTCTACCTGTTCGTCTCGCCGTGGGTGATCGGCTTCCTGGTCTTCCTGCTCGGACCGATGATCGCGTCGATCTACTACTCCCTGACGGACTGGGACTCCTTCACCCCACCCAAGTGGGTCGGCCTCGAGAACTACACCACGCTCCTGACCGAGGATCCCGCGTTCTGGAAGGCGCTCTGGAACACCTTCTACTACGCCGCGATCTCGGTCCCGCTCGGTCTGGTGCTCGGCCTGTGGCTGGCGAACCTGCTCAACAAGCAGGTCCGGGCCCGCAAGTTGTTCCGCACCCTGATCTATCTGCCGACGCTGGTGCCGCTGGTCGCCACCGCGATGATCTTCAAGATGGTGCTCGCCCCGTCCGGCCCGGTCAACGACTTCCTCGGCCTGTTCGGTATCTCGGGCCCGTCATGGCTGATCGACGGCCCCTGGGTCAAGCCCGCGCTGATCCTGATGTCGGCGTGGGGCGCGGGCAGCGCGACCGTGCTGTTGCTCGCCGCGATGAAGGGCATCCCGCGTGAGCTGTACGAGGCCGCCGAGGTCGACGGGGCGGGCTCGGTGCGGCAGTTCTGGAGCATCACGCTGCCCCATCTGACGCCCATCATCTTCTTCAACCTGATCATGGGGCTGATCAACGCGTTCCAGGTGTTCGCGCAGGTGTACATCCTGACCCCGAAGAGCAACCGCGGAGCCTACGACTCGGCGCAGACGATGGTGCCGCTGCTGTTCGACCAGGCCTTCGGCTTCTACCACATGGGGTACGCGTCGGCGATCTCATGGCTGTTGTTCGCCGTGATCCTCGTCTTCACGGTCATCGCCTTCCGTACGACCCGACGCTGGGTGTTCTACGAAACCGAGGTGAAGTGATGGCCACTGTGGTGACATCGGTACGCCAGGACGGCCAACAGACCTCCGCCGTACGGGCGTTCCGCGCGACCCCGTTCACGTACGGCACCTTGATCATCGTGGCGGCGATCCTGTCGACGCCGCTGGTGTTCGTCGGCTCGATCGCGCTGTCGAGCGACGCCACCGTGAACGCCAACACGTTCACGATCATCCCGCGCGAGTTCCACTGGGAGAACTTCTCCCGGGTGTTCGGCACCGAGCTGCCGATGGGCACCTTCCTGCTCAACTCGGTGATCATCTCGCTGTTCTCGGTCGTGGGGCAGGTGCTCTCCAGCGGCCTCGTCGGCTACGCGTTCGCGCGGCTGCGGGCCCCCGGCAAGAGCACGATGTTCCTCGTCGTCCTCGCGACGATGATGATCCCGACGCAGATCACGATGATCCCCCAGTTCATCCTCTTCCGGGACCTGGGCTGGGTGAACACCTTCCTGCCGCTGATCGTGCCGAACTTCTTCTCCAACGCCTTCAACATCTTCCTGGTCCGCCAGTTCGTCTCCCGGCTGCCCAGCCAGCTCGACGAGGCCGCCATGGTGGACGGTCTGGGCTTCTTCGGCATCTACCGCCGGATCATGTTCCCGATGCTGCGGCCGGTGCTGATCGCCATCGGCATCTTCACGCTCACCCACACCTGGGGCGACTTCATGGGGCCCCTGATCTATCTCAACGACGAGTCGAAGATGCCTCGCCCTGGGCGTGCAGTACATCACCAGCACTTCGGCGGCGATGCAGGCACCGCCGTGGAACCTGGTCATGGTCGGCTCGATCCTGCTCGCGGCTCCGATGATCGTCATCTACTACCTGGGCCAGAAGTACCTCTACGAAATGGACATCAGCGGCGGAAGCGCGGGAGTGAAGTGAACCGTACGGAGACCATCGAAGCCGTCCGCCTCGACGGCCGGGGCGTGTGGATCGACGGCCGCCCGAGCACCCTGCTGTGCGCCTCGCTGTTCTACTTCCGTCTGCCCCGGGAGCAGTGGCGCGAGCGGCTCGACCAGGTGCGGGCCTCGGGATACACCTGCGTCGACGTCTATCTGCCGTGGAACTTCCACGAGTTGGCGCCCGGCCGCTGGTCGTTCGAGGGCCGGCGGGACGTCGCGGCATTCCTGGACCTGGCGCAGGAGGCGGGCCTGTACGTCATCGCACGGCCGGGTCCGTACATCTGCTCCGAGTGGGACGGCGGCGCGCTGCCCGCCTGGCTCGGTCTCGACGCGGAGTTGGGGGTTCGCCAGAACGAGCCGCGCTATCTGGAGCGGGTCACCGAGTGGTTCGACCAGGTGCTGCCGTTGCTGGCCGAGCGACAGTATCCGGCGAACGGTCCCGTCGTCATGGTGCAGTTGGAGAACGAGCTGGACTTCTTCGACTGCGCGGACCGGACGGGCTACCTGACCGCCTTGCGTGAGGCGGCACTCGGGCACGGCATCACGGTCCCGCTGATCGCCTGCTCCGGCCAGGGCGACCTCGCGGGCGCCACGGGTGATGCCGACGATGTCGTACCGGCCTGCAACTTCTATCCGGACGACGACTCCCCGGACATCGAGGCCGAGGTGCGCCGCTATGCCGCTCTGGTCGCGGAGCGCGGTGTGCCACTGCTGGTCACCGAGACCAACCGCCGCCATCGGACACTACGGCGGCTGCTGGCGAGCGGCGCCAAGCTGATCGCGCCGTATCTCCAGTCGTCCGGCTGGAACTTCGGGTACACCCCGTCGAGCGGAAACTGGGGTAGCCCCGGCAATTTCATGAGCCATGGCTACGACTTCGGCGGATACGTCACGTCGACCGGCGAGGAGCGGCCGGAGTACGCCGAGGCGCAGGTGTTCGCACGGCTCGTGGAGACATGGGGTTCCCAACTGGCCCTGGCGACAACGCTGTCGTACACCGAGCTCAGCTGCGACTTCCCGACGAGTTCGGAGCCGTCGGCACTCGCCCTTCCCGAGGGCGGCCTGCTGGTGGCCGTACCGCATCTCGGCGAGAACCCCGGCACGGCGGTCGTCCGAGGTGTGCCGGTCGCGGTCGCTCCGGGATCGTGCCCCCTGATGGCGCTGGACGTGCCGCTCGCCGACACCGTCCTGGACCTCGCCTCGGCAGACCTCGTGGCGCGGACGGACGGGACGCTGGTCTTCTCCTCCGACGTGCCGGTCACCGTCGTACTGGACGGGCAACGGGCCGAGATCCCGGTGTCCGAGCGGAGGACCGTGGCGGGAGTGACCGTCGTCGTGCTGCCGTCGGCGGAGGCCGCACGACTGCGGTCGGTCGCACCGGACGGCACGGTGCGGTTGACCGACGCCCCGCACCGGCCCGCCAAGGCCGCGCCGACCGCCGTGCAAGAGGTGCGCCGACGCTGCGAGACGGCCCCCGAGCAGCCGGCCGGGGTGCACGCGCTGCCGCCGACGCTGGAGTCGCTCGGCGTGTACCGGGGGCGTGGCGTCTACCGGACCAGCACGGATCTGACGGACGTCGACGAGCTGCTGCTCACCGGCGCGGCGGACATCGTCGACCTGTCCGTCGGGGGGCGCACGCACCCGCCGATCGCCGGGTTCGGCGCGGCACGGCGCATCGACGTGCGGGATGTGACGGGCAGCGTCGCGATCGAGGCGAAGGTGGAGATCTGGGGCCACGCCAACTTCGACGACGCCCGGCTGCCCGCACTCCGGCTCGGCGCGCTGCGCGGCCTCGGCACCCTGTGGAAGGTGCGGGAGACGACGGACGTGTCGGCGCTGTGGACCGTGCACGGACACTGGGCGGGCGCCCCGGCACCGGTCCGTGTGCTCGGCGGCTGGAGCAGCACGCGCGTCGCGGTGCCGGTCACCTATACCCGTACGGTCCACTCCCCCACTCCGTCCGCCCTGCGTCTGCGAGGGGTCGTCGAACCACTCCGGGTGAGCGTCGACGACGGCGAACCGACGACCGTCCACACCGAGAACCCCTGGCTGCTGCTCCCCGCCGGCACCCACCAGGTCGCGCTCACCCTCCCGCACCACCCGAGCGGTCCCGGCCTGCGCGCCGAACTGCTCGCGCTCGACGCCGTGAGGGACTGGTCGTGCGCGGCACAGGACGACGAGCTGCTGACCAGGTTCGCCGCCCGGTCCGGCCGTACGGAGGAGGTACGGCTCCCGCTGGCGCTCGAACCGGGAGAGGAGGCATGGCTCGACGTCGATCTGCCGGCGTCCCCGGACGGCCGGCTGGTCCGGCTGGACGCCACGCAGGTACGGGTGACCGGATGGGCCGGCGGGGAGTGCGTGGGCCGCATCTGGGCCGGCGACCGGCCCGCCTTCTCGGGCGGGGATCCCGACTCGCTCTGGGTACCGCCGGGTTGGCCGGGCCTGACCTTGCTCGTGCAGGGCATCGAGGGGCGGGGGGCTCCGGAGGTACGGACGGTGTGGGTGGGGGCGTGGGCGGGGGCGGGGGCGGAATGAGCGTCCCGTTCCCGACTGCGTGCCGGTCGCGCGCCGTACGCTGATCAACAGACCGAGCCTGTACGGACGTACGACCGAGGGGGATGTCGGGTGGGGATGGCGGAAGCGTTCGAGGTGCGGCCCGTACCGGAGTTGCTCGTCGAGAACTCCTTACGCCAGGGCGACAAGCCCGCGTTCACCGACGACCGGCGCACGGTGAGCTGGGGTGAACTGGAGCGCCGGACCGGCCGGTTGGCGGTGCGGCTGGAGGTCGGCCGTGGTGCCAGGGTGGCCTTCTGTCTGGACGACGGCGTGGAGCTGGTCGAGGGGCTCCTCGCCACCGTGCGGGCAGCCGCGGTGGGGGTGCCGTTGCGGTCTCGCGGTACCGACGCGGAGCTCGCGGAGCTGTTGGCCGACTGCGATCCGGCCGTGCTGGTCACCGACCGGCGGAACCTGCCACGGATCGCCCGGCTGACCGCCGGCCGCTCGCTCCGGCTGGTGGTGACCGGCGAGGGACCGCTGCCGGATGGCGCGGCGCGCTTCGAGGTTCTCGCCACCGAACCGTCGTCCCCGCCCCCCGACGACCTCGGCCTGGACGAACCGGCGTGGCTGCTCTACACGTCCGGAACCTCCGGCACCCCTCGGGGCGCGGTGTCCAGCCAGCGGTCCGCACTCTGGTCCTCGGTCGCCTGCTATCGGCCCCGACTCGGGCTGTCGGCGGCGGACCGGGTGCTGTGGCCCCTGCCGCTCGCCCACACCTACGCCCAGTCGCTCTGCGTACTGGGCACCACCCTGGCCGGGGCGAGCGCGCGGATCACCGCGACACCCGAGCCGGCCGCACTGGTCCGGCTGATCGACGAGTACGCGCCGACCGTTCTGGCCGGTGTACCCCTCACCTACGGGCAGTTGCTCGACGCCGGCCTCGGTACCGTGCCCTCGCTGCGGTTCTGCGTCACCGCGGGCGCGCCCAGCGACCCGGACCTGCGGGAACGGGTCGAAACACGGTTCGGTGCCCCGCTCCTGGACGGCTACGGCAGCACCGAGACCTGCGGCAAGATCGCCATGGAAGCTCCGGGCGGGCCGAAGGCGCGCGGCGGCAGCGGGACACCGCTGCCCGGCATGGAGATCCGGCTGGTCGATCCGGAGAGCGGACGGGACATCACCGACGCGGAAGGTGAGATCTGGGTACGCGGGCCCGGCGTCATGCTCGGCTACCACAACCGGCCCGAGGAGACCGCGGATGCCGTACGCGACGGCTGGTACCGCACAGGTGACCTGGGGCGTCTCGACGAGCAAGGCTGTCTGACCGTCACCGGCCGGGTGAACGACCGGATCGTGCGCGGCGGCGAGAACGTCGACCCGGCCGAGGTCGAGCGAGTGCTGCGCGGTCTGCCCGGAGTGCGCGACGCGGCCGTAGTGGCGCGTCCCCATCCGCTGCTGGGCGAGGTTCCGGTGGCCTTCGTGGTGCCCGCGGAGCCGGCACTCGATCCGGCGGGTCTGCTGCGGGCGTGTGCCGTGGTGCTGTCCGCGCACAAGGTGCCCGACGAGGTCCTGTTCACACCGGCCGTTCCGCGCACCGCCGCGGGCAAGCCGCGCCGGGCCCTGCTGCGCGAGGCACTTGCCGGGCGCCCGGCCGAGCCCATGCTCGACGATCTCGCGGGCCGGACGCCCGGCGAGCGGCGGGCCGCCCTCACCGACCTGGTGTGCGCGGAGACCGCCTCTATCCGTGGGACCGCCGCCGATCCCGGCTCCGCGTTCGCCGATCTCGGTCTGACCTCCATGGACGCGATGACGCTGTGGCACCGGCTCAGCGTGCGCACCGGACTGCGGCTGCCGGCCACGCTTGTCTGGGACCATCCCGACCCGGCCTCCGTCGCCGCCTACATGGACACCCGGCTGCACGGGACGGCCGCGCCCGCGACGGCGATGCCGCGGCGCGGTCCGGAGGCCGAGCCGATCGCGATCGTGGCCGTGGGCTGCCGTTACCCGGGCGGGGTGAGTTCACCCGAGGACCTCTGGCGCCTGGCGGCCGACGGGGTGGACGCCACCGGCGACTTCCCCACCGACCGGGGCTGGGACCTCGCCTCCCTCCACCATCCCGACCCCGACCGGATCGGCACCACGTACACCCGCCGAGGCGGATTCCTCGACGACGTGGCGGACTTCGACCCGCTGTTCTTCGGCATGTCGCCCCGCGAGGCCCTGGCCACCGACCCGCAGCAACGCCTGCTGCTGGAGGTCGCCTGGGAGACGCTGGAACGTGCGGGCATCCCCGCACCGGACCTGCGCGGCACCAGCACCGGCGTGTTCGTCGGGTTGATGCACGTCGGCTACGGCACCGGGGTCACCCCGCACGAGCTGGAGTCGCACATCGGCATCGGGTCGTCGGGCAGTGTGGCCTCCGGCCGGGTCGCCTACGTGCTGGGGCTGCGCGGCCCGGTCATGACCTTGGACACGGCCTGTTCGTCCTCGCTGGTCGCGATGGATCTGGCCGCCAAGTCGCTGCGGGCCGGGGAGTGTTCGCTCGCGCTGGCCGGCGGGGTGACGGTGCTGTCGAGTCCGCAGCCGTTCATCGCGTTCAGCCGTCGGCGCGGTCTGTCGCCGGACGGCCGCTGCCGGTCGTTCGCCGCCGGCGCGGACGGCACGGCCTGGGGCGAGGGCGTCGGTCTGGTGCTGCTGGAGAAACTCTCCGACGCCCGGCGCAACGGCCATCCGGTGCTCGCCGTGCTGCGCGGGTCGGCCGTGAACTCGGACGGCGCGTCGAACGGCCTGACCGCCCCCAGCGGAGAGGCGCAGCGGGAACTGATCCGGCTGACGCTGGCCGACGCGGGTCTGCGGGCGGCCGACGTCGACGCGGTGGAGGGACATGGCACCGGGACCGCGCTCGGCGACCCGATCGAGGCCGGCGCCCTGCTGGCCACCTACGGACAGGACCGCGACCCGGCCGACCCGGTGTGGCTGGGCTCCGTCAAGTCCAACCTCGGGCACACCCAGGCCGCGGCGGGCGTGGCCGGCGTGATCAAGATGATCGAGGCGATGCGCCACGGCGAACTGCCCGCCTCGCTGTACGCGGAGCGGCCGTCGCCGCACATCGACTGGTCCTCAGGAGCGCTACGGCTGCTCGACCGGGCGCGGCCCTGGCCCCGGCGGGACGGCCCGCGACGCGCGGCGATCTCGTCGTTCGGCATCGGCGGTACGAACGCCCACGTGATCATCGAGGAGCCGTCGGCGATCGACTCGGGCGTCGAGGCGGGTGCCGGCTCCATTGCCGGAATGGACCGCACCCTCAGCGGGTCGCCGCCCCCGCTGCCGATCACCCCCTGGCTCGTGGGTGCCACCAACGAGGCCGGCCTGCGTGCCCGAGCCGCGCAACTGGCGACCGCGCTCACCGACGTACCCAACGCTTCCGCAGCGCTGGACACCGCATTCTCCCTCGCGACCACCAGGGCCCCGCTGTCCCACAGGGCGGCCGTCCTGGCCACCGATGCCGAGGGCCTGCTCGCCGGGCTGCGCGACCTGGCCGCCGGTGGCGAGGGTCGGGCGCTGCTGCGGGGCACCGCACGCACGCGCCCGAAGGTGGCGCTGCTCTGCTCGGGCCAGGGCGCCCAGCGGTCCGGGATGGGTCGCGAACTGCGCGCCGCCTTCCCCGTCTTCGACGCCGCGTTCACCGGGCTGTGCGAGGAGTTCACACCATGGCTCGACCGGCCTTTGGCGGAGGTCATCGACGCCGCCGACGACGACCTGCTGAACCGCACCGACTACGCGCAGCCCGCGCTGTTCGCCCACGCGGTCGCCCTGCACACCCTCCTCGCCGAGTGCGGGGTGCGGGCGGACCACCTCGTCGGTCACTCGATCGGTGAACTGGCCGCGGCCCATATCGCCGGGGTGTTCTCCCGCGCCGACGCGGTGCGACTGGTCGCCGCCCGTGGGCGGTTGATGGCGGCCCTGCCCATCGGCGGCGCGATGATCGCGGTCCGCGCATCACTGGCCGAGGTGACGCGCCGACTCGACGAGGTGCCCGGACGGGTCGCGGTCGCCGCGGTCAACGGTCCGGCGTCGGTGGTGCTCTCCGGTGACGAGGACGCGGTGACGGCACTGGCCGCGCGGATCGGCCGGCCGTCCCGTCGGCTGCGGGTGAGCCATGCCTTCCACTCGCCGCTGCTGGACCCGATGCTCGCCGAGTACCGTGCGGTCGCCGAGTCGGTGACCTACCACCGGCCTTCCGTTCCGGTGGTGTCCACGCTGACCGGACGCCCCGAGCCGGACGCGCTCGGCACCGCCGACCACTGGGTTCGGCAGGCCCGTGAGACGGTCCGATTCGCCGACGCCGTGGGCCACTTGGCCGACGTCGGCGTCACGGCGTTCGTCGAGGCCGGACCCTCCGCCTCGCTCGGCATGGCAGCCGAGGAATGTGTCGCTCCTGACGCCGGCGCGGTGTTCGCCTCGGGCGCCGACGCGCGTACGGCACTCGAAGGGCTGGCCGCGCTGCATGTGCACGGGGTGCCGGTGGACTGGCGGTCGGTGTACGCGGGCAGCGGTGCCCGACGGCGCCCTCTGCCGACGTATCCCTTCCAGCGGCAGCGTTACTGGCTGGACGGCGTCCGGCACCGGAGCCCGTCCGGTCATCCCCTGCTGGGGAAGCCGCAGCCCGATGCCGACGGGCCGGGGATCCGGCACACCGCCGTACTGTCCAACACCCGCCACCCTTGGCTCGCCGACCACACGATCGGCGACCGGGTGGTGGTGCCCGCGACGCTCTACGCGGAGCTGGCCTTCCGAGCCACCGGCACCCCGGGCCCCGTCCGGCTGGCCGAACTGGCCCTCCACGAGCCGCTCGTGCTGTCCCCGGCGGATGGGACGCAGGTTCAGGTGGTGGCCGGTGCTCCGGACGCGAGCGGCGACCGACCGGTCACCGTCTGGGCCCGCGCGGTCGGCGCCACGGGCGCATGGAACCGCCATGCCACGGCGACCCTTGCCCCACCCGCAGATCCGCCCAGCGACCCGCCCGGCGTCTGGCCGCCCGCGGGTGCCGAGCGGATCCCGGTCGACTACGCACGGCTCGCCGCGCACGGCCATCACTACGGGCCCGCCTTCCGCGCGGTGACCGCGCTGTGGCGCCGGGACGACGAGGTCTTCGCCGAACTGGCGCTGTCGCCCGGGGAAGCGGCGACCGCGAGCTCGTACACGCTGCACCCCGCGCTGTTCGATGCGGCGTTGCACGCCGCGCTGCTGGCCGAGGTGCCGGGCGAGCGACCGAGCGAGCCCCGGGCCCCGCTCGCCTGCACCGGAGTGACGGTGCACGCCACCGGTGCGTCCGCCGCCCGGGCCGTCGTACGGCGGCTCGGCGCCGACGAGTTCCGGGTCTCCCTCACCGATCCGGCCGGTCGCCCTCTGGCAGCCGTGGAGTCCGTGGTCACCCGCGTGATCCCAACTCCTTTGCCATCCAAGGGGCTTGACACTCCCGCCGAGACGTACCGGCTGGCCTGGCGGCCCGCGGCATCGGTCCGGGACGCGAGCCCCGAGCACGAGCTGCTCGACGTGGCCCGCCTCGCCGCCGCCCTGCCCGAGGACGCCTCCCAGCCCGAACGCGCTCGCGGCGTTCTCACCGCCGTGCTGGAGCGGATACGCGACTGGACCGCCGACGCGCGGCCCGGCCGCCTGCTGGTGCTCACCCACGATGCCACCGCCGACGACCCGGACCTCGCCCAGGCCGCGGTCGCGGGACTTGTGCGCAGTGCCCAGTCCGAGCACCCCGGCCGGATCGCGCTGGTCGACGAGCGTGGAGTGCCCGCTTCGGCGGCGGAGTTGGAGACGGCACTGCGGACCGGCGCCCCACAGGTCGCCCTGCGCGACGGTGTCGCCCTGGTGCCGCGGCTGGTCCCCGCGGATCCGCCGACCACCGAGCCGCCCGGCCTGGACCCCGAGGGCACGGTGATCGTCACCGGCGGCACCGGCGCGCTCGGCGCGAGCCTCGCCCGGTATCTGGTCGCCGAGCGCGGTGTACGGCATCTGCTGCTGACCGGCCGTGGCGGCCGGATCCCGGACTGGGCGGGCGATCTGCCCGCCAAGGTGCGCGTGGAGGCGTGCGATGTGAGTGACCGCACGGCCGTCGACGCCCTGATCGCGTCCTGCCGTCCGGCGCCCACCGCCGTCTTCCACCTTGCCGGGGTCGTGGACGACGGTGTGGTGGACACGATGACCGCTGAGCGGCTCGCGACCGTGCTCGCGCCGAAAGCGGACGGTGCCTGGCACCTGCACGAGTCGACGAGGGACCTCGGTCTGTCCGCCTTCGTGCTGTACTCCTCGGCCGCCGGTGTCCTCGGCCGGCCGGGCCAGTCCAACTACGCGGCGGCGAACGGGTTCCTCGACGCGCTCGCCCGGCATCGCGTGGCCCACGGACTGCCCGCGCAGGCGCTGGCCTGGGGTCCCTGGTCCACCGCTGGCGACGAAGGGATGGCGGCCCGTGTCGCGCCCGACCGGCTCGGCGAGGGCGGCGTCCTGCCCGTCACCGAGCAGGAGGGCGTCTGCCTCCTCGACGCGGCGATGCGCGTTCCGGAACCGGTGCTGGTGCCGATCCCGCTGGATCTCGCCGCAGCGGCAGGACCGTCCGCGCCGCCCGTCCTGGCGGACCTCCTGCCGCAGCCTGCGGTCCGAGCCGAACAGGCGGCGCCCGTCACCGACACTCCGCCCGTCGGGCAGGCGCCCGGCGCGTGGCGTGAGCGGCTCGCCGCCGTCGCCGCGCACGAACGCGAGACCGTGCTGGCGGGGCTGATCCGCACCGAGGTCGCCGCGGTGCTGGGCTTCACCGATGCCGCCGAGCTGCCGGCCGAACGGTCCTTCACCGAGCTCGGCTTCGATTCGCTGACCGCCGTACAGGTCCGCAACCGGCTCAGCCAGTACACGTGCGTACGACTGTCGCCGACCGTCGTGCTGGAGTACCCCCGGCTGCCCGAGTTGGCCGCGCACGTCCTCACGGCTCTGGCCGACGCGGACGGGCTGCCTCAGGACGGACCGGTTTCGCCCTCGCCGCAGGCCGGGTCCGACACCACTTCCGAGGCCGGTCGGTCGCCGTACCGGTTCAGCGCCCTCTATCACCAAGTGCTGCGCGAGAAGGGACCGCTGGAGGCCATGGCGCTGCGCTTCCTCGGGTCGTACGCGCTGCCGGCCTTCGGCGAGGGCGAGAGCGGCCCGTACGCGGTCCCGCCGGCCCGGCTCGCGCAGGGCGGCGGCACCCCGGTGGTGTTCATCCCGGACTACCTGTCGCCGTACCAGCGCGTACCCACCGCTCTGGCCGAGGAGTTCGAGGGCGAACGCGACCTCTTCCTGCTGGAACACCCCGGATTCGGAACGCGCCGTGCCGTACCGGACAGCATGGCCACGCTGGTGCGGGCACACGCCGGCACCGTGCGCTCCCTGCCCACGCACGCGGCGCCCGTCCTGGTCGGCCACTGCGCAGGCGGTGTGGTCGCGCACGCCCTGGCCGGCCATCTCGCGCGGACGGGGCAGCCGCCGGCCGGCGTCGTCCTGGTCGACTCCCACGCCGGACTGCTGCGCCGCGACGACCCTCGCGGGCTGGCCCTGATGTCCGCCGGCGAGGCCCTTCCGGACGACTTCGTCGACCAGTTGGACGACTCCCTGCTGATCGCCGGGGGCGGCTACGCGCGCGTGCTCGAGAACTGGCGGCCCGAACCGTCACCGGTCCCGACCCTGTTGCTCCGCGGCCGGCCCACCCCGCACATGCGGCGACTAGCCCCCGACCGGGACTGGGAGCCGCAGTGGCCGCTGCCGCACGACAGCGCGGACCTCCCCGGCGACCACCACTCCGTCCTTCAACGCGACGCCGACGCCACGGCCGCGGCGATCCGCGCCTGGCTGACCAGGTGATCGCACAGCCACATCCGACCAGGTGTCCGCACACCGGAACAGGAGTCCTTCGATGACCTCGGACTACGACCTCGTCGTCGTGGGCGGTGGGCCGGCCGGCTCGACCGCCGCGACCGCCGTGGCCCTGCGGGGGCACCGGGTGCTCCTGCTGGAGCGGGAGACCTTCCCCCGGTACCAGATCGGCGAGTCGCTGCTGCCGGCCACCGTCCAGGGCCTGTGCCGCATCCTCGGAGTCGCCGACGAGGTCGCCCGGGCCGGCTTCACCCTCAAACGCGGCGGCACGCTGCGCTGGGGCCGGGATCCGGAGCCCTGGCAGTTCTCCTTCTCCATGACACCCCGGCTGCCCGAGCCCACCGCGACCGCCTTCCAGGTGGAGCGCTCCCGGTTCGACGAGATCCTGCTGCGCAACGCCGAGCGCGTGGACGTCGAGGTCCGTGAGGGCAGCCCCGTGCGCCGTGTGGTCACCGGGGACGGGCGGGTGCGCGGTGTCGAGTACACCGACCCGGACGGGACCACGCGCACGGCGCACGCCCGGTTCGTCATCGACGCCTCCGGCAACACCAGCCGCATCCACGGCCAGGTCGGCGGAGCGCGGGTGTACTCCGACTTCTTCCGCAACCTCGCCGTGTTCGGCTACTACGCGGGCGGCCGCCGGCTCCCCGAGCCGAACAGCGGCAACATCTTCTGCGCCGCGTTCGACGCCGGCTGGCTCTGGTACATCCCGCTGCGTGACGATCTGACCAGCGTCGGCGCCGTGATCGCGCCCGAGCACTACGCGGCCGTTCAGCAGGACCCGCGTGCCGCCTGGCAGGACATGATCAAGGCCTGTCCGGAGGTCGACCGGCTGCTGACGGACGTACCGGTCGCGACCGAGCCGCCGTACGACCGGGTGCGGGTGCGCAAGGACTACTCCTACTGGAAGAAGTCGCTGTGGACACCGGGCATGGCGCTGGTCGGTGACGCCGCGTGCTTCGTGGACCCGGTGCTCTCCTCCGGCGTCCATCTGGCCACCTACGGTGCCCTGTTGGCGGCCCGCGCGGTGAACTCCGCCCTGGACGGCAGCGTCCCCGAGGAACGCGGCTTCGCCGAGTTCGAGGCGCGCTACCGCCGTGAGTACGGCGTGTTCTACGAGTTCCTCATCGCCTTCTACGACATGGAGCGCAACGAGCGCTCGTACTTCTGGTCGGCGAAGAAGGTCACCCGGGTGGATGTCGACGAGGCCGCCGCCTTCGCCGAACTGGCCGGTGGAGTGGCGTCCGGCGACGAGGCCGTGGCCCCGACCGGACCGCTCGGCGCCCACTGGAGTGCCGCGGCGGCCGAACTGGAGGGCGCGGTGGACCGATTGGCGACCGGCGAGGACCGTGTGAACCCGCTGCTGTCCACCCGGGTCGTCTCCGACACCTTCCGCACCGGCAACGACCTCCAGGAGCAGGCCCTGTACGGCGGCCCCCTCGACGACTCGGCCCCGGCCGCCCCCGACGCGCTCAAGGTCACGGCGGACGGCTTGTCCTGGGTCGCACGATGAAGCGCTGAGCCGGCCCCGGAGGCCGGACGCGCAACCTGACATTCGTCAGGACCGTCGCCGGCGCTTCTCTTCCTAGGGTTCGAGTCGTCCACCCTCCACAGACACGAGGAGACGGCATTCATGCGCCTGTTCCACTCCAGACTCACCTCCGCGGACGACCGCTCACCGGCGGACAGGAAGCACCACCGGTGAGGCGTCGGATCCTCGCTGCCGCCGCCGCGCTGCTCCTGGTCGGTGGCACGGCGGCGTCCGCCGTCGCCGATGCCCCCGCCGGGCGGACTGCGCAGGCCGCCCCCGCGGCCGTCCAGGTGCCCGACGGCGTCACAGCAGGCGTCGCCGTCTTCGACCGGCAGACCGGTACCTTCACCGAGCAGCTGAACACCAGCACCCGCTTCCGGTCCGCCTCCGTCGTCAAGCTGCTGCTGGCGCTGGACTTCCTGTGGAACCGGGGCCCCGACTACACCGTGCCCGCCGCCGACCGGGCTCTGCTGGAGCCGATGCTGCGCAGCAGCAAGGACAGTGCGGCCGACCACTACTGGTCGGAGAACGGCGGCTCGGCGATCATCACCCGCATGGTCGGCCGCCTCGGGCTGAAGGACACGGCACCACCGCCCGTCGGATACGAGGGCTACTGGGGCTATGTCTCACTGTCCGCCCGCGACACCGTGACGATCTACCGCTACCTCCTGGACTCGGCGCCGGGCCCCGTGCGCGACTTCGTGATGGGCAACCTGCGCCAGTCCACCCGCTGCGCCTCGGACGACTTCGACCAGCACTTCGGCATCGCCGGGGCGTTCGAGAAGCCGTGGGCGGTGAAGCAGGGCTGGGCGGGATCGTCGTACCCGGAGGGCACGTGCGGCCCGCCCGGCACGGCCACCGCGTCGCGTACGGCGGGTCCGGCTCCGGCCGCCGTCGCCGCGGACGTGGACCTGACCCGGCCCGCTCTGCACAGCACGGGGACGGTGGGTGCCGGCGACCGGTTCGTCGTGGCCGTACTGACGCTGCATCCGGTCGGCACGTCGTACGGGAAGGCGTTCACGGACATCGGCCGGCTGACCCGCTCGCTGAACGTGCCGGGGGCGGCGCGGCCGGCGGGGCGGTGGTACGGCACGTGGAGCGACCATGTGAACGTCCGCCGGGACCCGTCCACGCAGAACTCCCCGATCACCCAACTCCCGGCGGGCGTCGAGGTGTTGGTGGGTTGCCAGGCGAGGGGCGAGCAGGTCGAGGTACCGCCGTACACCAACGACTGGTGGGCCTATCTGCCCCAGTACGGCGGCTGGGTCTCCAACATCTACATGAGCTCGCCCGACAACCGTCTGCCGGACGTCAAGGACTGCTGAAGCGAGATGGGCCGCTGAAGGCGGGGGACCGCTTCCTCACCGCTCGTACGCGGCGAGGAAGCGGAGCACCTTGTCCACGTGCGGCCGCACGCGTTCGGGGACACCGCGCTCCTCGATGACGGTGCGGTCGCTCGTGCGGTAGCCGGCCGCGATCAGCGCCGGGAGGTCCTCGGTCGGCAGATGGGCCTGTTTGAAGCGCTGGTCGAGCCAGCACACGTACACGCTCATCGTGGTGATCGCGTCCGCCGGGGACCGGTAGTCCTTGTCGCCGTCGCCGTCACCGTCCACCGCCCAGGCCCGGAACACCGACGGCGTCCACATGGCGATGCCGTACTCCTCGGCCGCCGGGCGGGACGCGTCCGCGTCGAAGCCGCTCTCCGCCTTGACCAGGGCGGCGAGCAGCGCGGGCGTGACCTCCGCGTCGGTGCAGCGCCGGGCGGCGTTCACGAGGATGGGGCGCAGCGCGTCGGGTACGTCGGAATCCTCCGGGATCTCCCCGGCGGCCACGATGGGCGTGCCGGTGACTGCGGAGGGCGTGCCGCCGCTGTCAGTGTCGTCACCGCCGATACCCCCGTCACCGCCTCCGAGCAACGCGAAACCGGCCACGGCGGCGGCCGAGACACCGACGAGCGCAACGGCGAGCGGCAGCAGTCGACGCCTGCCACGTGTACCCGACAGCCGCCCGACCCGGGTCAGGAGGCTCTCGGCGGTGTGCCGGAGCCGGGTCGCGTGGTCCGGCGCCAGGCAGTCCCCGATGAGCCGGCGCCACTCCTCGTCGAGTCCGGCATCGAGACGCAGCGGTGAGGTGCCTCGGGCGTAGGCCTGGGCGGCGAGCGAGCGGGCACGGGCGGTGGCGCCGGGGAAGGGGTGGAGGCCACCGGTGAGCACTTGGTGGGCGAGGACGCCGAAGGCCCAGATGTCGGCGGTCGGCCGCACCACCGCCCCGTCCTCTCCGGTGCGTTGGGACCACCACTCGGGCGGCAGGTGGTCGAGCGTGCCGAGGGGCGGCAAGTGGGCGTGGGTGCCGTCGAGTTCGGCGGCGAGGCCGAAGTCGGCGAGCCACACCTCGCGGTCGGCGCCCAGCAGCACGTTGGCGGGCTTGAGGTCGCCGTGCACCCAGCCGGCGTCGTGCATATGGGCGAGCCCGGCGGCGACGCCGCGCAGGATGCGCACGGCGTCCGGTACCGGGCGGCCCGTCTCGGCGGCGTCCAGTACCTGGCGCAGACTGGCCTCGGCGCGGTCCATGACGAGCGCGATGGCGCCGTCCAGCGCGGGCAGCTCCGGCGCGTCGACGGTGCACACGGCGCGGGTCCGTACGAGGTGCGGATGGTTCGCCTCGGCGCTGAACCGCACCTCGCGCTCGACCAGTTCGCCGAGCGCGGCACGCTGGCCGGGTGCGAGGGCGCCGGTCGGCAGCACCTTCACCGCCGCCGTCGTACCGTCCTCGACCGCGCGTGCCTCGTAGACGGTGCCCCAGCCGCCCGAGCCGATGACCGCGGCCAGCTCCCAGCCGTCGATGCGGAAACCCGCCGGAAGGCGTGGCGTTGCGAGGGCGCCCTCGTCGGCGCCTGACGAGGTCACGCGCCGGCCCCCTGCGCGACGGGCCGTCGGCGGGACGGCAGCAGGGCGAGGTGTTCCTCCCGCACCAGGCCGAAGCGCACGGCGAGGGAGGCCAGTCGGGCCCGCTTGGCGCCGGTGCGGCCGTTGCCGTCCGCTCCCGGCTCGTCGGCCAGGTCCAGGCGCAGCTTCGCGAACGCCAGGTAGTCGATGTGGTAGTTGACGGCGGAGCGGGTCAGACCGGTGCAGCTCTCCAAGGGGCGCAGCCGCTCCGCGATGTCCCCGGCACCCGGCAGAGCGCTGTCCGGCTGGTCGCGCAACCGCGGTTCGCACAGCGCCACCAGGACCAGGAAGTACTTGGCCGTCACGTCGAGCGCGTAGGGGTGCACGGTCTGCTCGCCCGCATCGGGCGCGGACCGCTCGTCCAGATAGGCGTGTTGCGGGGCGAACACCTTGAAGTCGGCGCTCCCGCTCAGCGCGGGCAGGACGACCCGGGAGAACTCGAACGGCACGGGCGCTGCCAGCCGTCCGGGCGCGACGGTGATGTACTCGCCCGCGCCCTCCAGGTTCTCGACCACATAGGGCGTGTCACGGCTGAAGTTGGAAAGCCGCCAGTAGTCCTCGGCCGCTTCCAGCCGCCCCGCCCGCCGGGAGATTCCGGGGTCCGGCAGGACGATGGAGACGCCTCCGCCGCCGGGCAGCCCGCGCCCGAACTCGACCACGTCGCCCGGCCCCATGTGGAGCAGTTCGGGTCTGCCCATGCCGACGGCGCCCGGCCGTGACGGACCGGGCGGCTGGACGATGATCGTTTCCATGCCGGCTCTCCCCCGATGTGATCGCCAGGATTGTACGGACGGTTCCGGTTACCGCCCGCCCCGGCGTTGTGCGTGAAAAAGGGTGTCGCGACTCCCGGCTCGGGACGGATGGTCGGTCCGGCCCGGTCGGGCGACACCGAGAGCATCACCGGTCACAGCCGTCACCGCAACCGCCTGCCCCGGTTCCGCCGCCCTGGAACGATCCCTCCCCTGCTGACCTGCGGGAATGTGACGGCCTGGGATGCCGTGCACAGAGTCGGCCCGCGCTTGACGGCGGGCGTTCAGGGCAAGAGAGGTGGCTCGCGCGAAGGGCACCAACCGCCCGGTGAGCTCCGGGTCGTCCGACCAGCCGGCCACCAGGCCGGACAGTCTACGGCGGCAGCTCGGCTCCGTCCGGACCTGTCGAAGAACGCGTCCGGTGGGGTCGGCATGAGGCTGGAGGCGTCGAACCGAGGAGGCAGCATGGCCGAGCAGCGCGAGCGCGCGGACCGCATCGTGGTCGGGGTGGACGGTTCGGACTCGTCGAAGGAGGCCCTTCGCTGGGCCGTGCGTCAGGCGGAGCTCACCGGTGGCGGTGGGGGTGACCGCCTGGATCCTCCCGGAGTTCCATGGCGCGCTCGCCTGGTTGCCCCCGTCGAGCAGCGATGAAGCGGCTCGGGAGGACCGGGCGCGTCACGAACTCGGCCGAGCCGCCGAGCAGCCCCCGGTGTCACCGGAATGCAGCACTGTCCGTACGGCCCGATCGCGCTCCGCCACGAACCCCGGGAGGGTGGGAAGACGAGCGGCGCGGCCGACCACAGTGATGATCACCTTCTGGACGCCCGATGGTCCTCCACGCTGCGGAAGCGAGACGGCATGCACGATCCCGACCCACCCTTCCGGCCGCTCCGCAGTCGGCAGGGCTACCTGCCGCTGGAGGACCTCGGCCTCATCGGGGACGGCGCGACGAGCGCGCTGGTGGGCCTGGACGGCGCCATCTCGTGGATGTGCGTGCCCCGCTTCGATGCCGAACCCCTGTTCTGCGGTCTGCTGGATCACACACGGGGCGGGCATTTCACCCTGGCGCCGGAGGACGTGGTGGAAGCGCGACAGCGCTACGAACCCGACACCGGCGTACTGATCACCGAATTGCGCAGCCCCACCGGCCTGGTGCGCGTCACCGACGCGCTGACCTTGCGTGCCGGCGCCGACCTCACCGACGACGCACCTGCCGACCGGTCCGAACTCGTGCGCTCGGCGCTGGTGCTGAGCGGGAACGTCCGTCTGCGCGCGCATCTGGAGCCCCGCGGCGGTGCGCGGACTCGGGCGCTGTTCAGCGGACTGGAGGTGTGCCCGTCCCGGCGGCCGGATCTGCGGCTCCACCTGCGGTCCAACCGCCCTCTGACCGGCCTGCGCACCACCCATGACCTGGAGCAGGGTGAGCGTCTCGATCTCGTGCTGTCCTGGGGCCGCTTCCACCGCCACCACCGGTTCGACACCGATGCGATGCTGCACACGACCGCCGACGCGTGGCGCCGCTGGATGCAGCATTTCGACTACGGCGGCCCCGAGGAACGCCTCGTCAGACGTGCCGCGGTCACCCTGAAGCTGTGCGACGACTGGGCCAACGGCTCACTGGTCGCGGCACCCACCTCGTCCTTGCCCGCGCCGATCGGCGGAATCCGCAACTGGGACTACCGCTTCACCTGGATCCGCGACGCGGCCTACGCCGTGTTCGCCCTGCGCCGCATCGGTTTCGACGGCGAGGCCGACGCCTTCCTCGGCTGGGTTCTCGACGCCTTCGAGTACAGCCGGCGGCCCCGGATCATGTACGGCCTCCAGGGCGGTCCGGTGCCGGACGAGGTCGAGGACGGCGAACTGGAGGGCTACCAGCGCTCGGCCCCGGTGCGCTGGGGCAACGGCGCGGCGGACCAGCGCCAGCACGACGTCTACGGCGAGATCCTGGACTGTGCCCACCAGTGGCTGCGCACCGGCGGTGAGATCCAGCCCGTGCTGTGGGCCGGCCTGGCCGGGCTCGCCGACACCGCGGAGCGGGCCTGGCGGCAGCCGGACCAGGGCATCTGGGAGGTGCGCGGTGAGGGCCGGGTGTTCACGTACTCGGCCGGGCTGTGCCAGGTGGCCCTGGACCGGGCCGCGCAGATCGGTGAGCAGGTCGGTCTGCCCGGCCGGATCGCCCAGTGGCGGGCCTCGGCCGACCATCTGCGCCGGCTCATCCTGGAGGAGTCCTGGGACGAGCGGGCAGGGACACTGAGCGCGCATCTGGACGGCGGTGGTGTTCTGGACGCGAGCCTGCTCGCCCTCCCGCTGCGGCAGGTGGTGCCGGCCGATCACCCCCGGATGGTGGCGACGACCGCGGCCGTCGGCGAGCGCCTGTCGGCGGGTGGCGGCCTGCTCTACCGCTATCTCCACGAGGAGTCACCCGATGGTCTGGCCGGCGACGAGGGCGCGTTCGTGCTGTGCAGTTTCTGGCTGGTCGACAACCTGATCGGCCAGGGCCGGATCGAAGAGGCCGAAGAGCTGTACGCCTCGTTGTGTGCCCGGGCCAGTCCCCTGGGGCTGCTGTCGGAGCAGATCAATCCGTCCACAGGAGAGTTCATGGGCAACTTCCCTCAGGCGTTCAGCCACATCGGGATCATTGCCAGCGGTGTGAACCTCGCCCGAGCGAAGGCAGGCGCGCAAGGATGATCAAGCGGCTCACCGTGTTCGGCGCGACCGGCGACCTCACCGCTCGCTATCTGCTTCCGGCGCTGGCGGCCCTGCAGGCGGCAGGACATCTCACCGAACAGGTGCAGTTGACCTGTGCGAGCAGAGAGGACTGGGACAGCGAGCAGTACCGCGCGTGGATGGCCGCCCGGCTCGACCGGCACAGCGGATCCACGCCGGCCGACGCCAAGGAGGCGATCGTGGCCTCGGCGCGCTATCTGCGGGCCGATGTCACCGCCCCCGCCGACGTCGCCGCGGCCATCGCCGGCGACGGACCTGTCGCCGTCTACCTCGCCCTGCCGCCGGCACTCTTCCCCCGGGTGGTCACCGCACTGCACGAGGCAGGTCTGCCGGCGGGCAGCCGGATCGTGCTGGAGAAACCATTCGGCGAGAACCTGGCCGACGCCCAGGAGCTGAACCGGCTGCTCGCCGACCTGGTGCCGGAGCAGGCCGTCTTCCGGGTCGACCACTTCCTGGCGATGACCACCGTGCAGAACGTCCTCGGCAGCCGCCTGGCCAACCGCGTGCTGGAGCCCATCTGGAACAGCACCCACATCGCCGAGGTGGAGATCGTCTGGGAGGAGACCCTCGCGCTGGAAGGCAGGGCCGGCTATTACGACCACGTCGGAGCGCTCAAGGACATGGTCCAGAACCACCTCCTGCAGTTGCTCTGCCTGGTGGCCATGGAACCGCCGATCACCCTCGGCGAGCGGGATCTGCGCGACCGCAAGGTCGATGTACTGCGTTCCGTACGGCTGCTGACCGAGCACGACGTCGTGAACCGCACGCGCCGCGCCCGCTATCTGCCCGGCAGGATCGGTGACCACGACGTTGGCGCCTATGTCGACGAGGAAGGCGTGCGCCCGCGGCGCCGTACCGAGACCTTCGCCGAGGTGGAACTGGAACTGGACAGCTGGCGCTGGGCCGGGACGACCTTCCGGCTCCGCAGCGGCAAGGCGCTCAAGGCGAACCGCATGGAGGTGGCGGTGCGCTTCCGTCCGGTGCCGCACCTGCCCTTCGGCCACACCGGAGAAGCCCTCCCCAACGTGCTCCGCTTCCAGCTCGAACCGGAAGGGCTGACCCTGGATCTCACGGGCATCGGGGCCCATGCCCACGAACTCGTCCCACTCTCACTGACCGCGCGGATGGACCCGCCGGGCCTGCCCGCCTACGGCCGCCTCCTGCTGGACGTCCTGACGGGGGACCCCGCCCTGTCCATCCGCGGCGACGAGGCCGAGGAGGCGTGGCGGGTCCTGGAGCCCGTACTGTCCGCCTGGCAGCGGGACCTTGTCCCGCTGGAGGAGTATCCGGCCGGGTCGGACGGTCCACCCCCACGTGAGCGGTACCGAGACCTCCAACGGCAGCGGGAGACCCTGCTGCACGGTCAGGAGACCCTGCTGGACGACATCTGACGGCCACCCATCGACCGAGGAACGCGAGCACCCTGATGTCCCCCAGCGCCGAGCGCCGCCCTCCCTGCATCCTGGTCATCGGGGTGTCCGGCACCGGGAAGACCACGGTGGCGCTGCTGCTCGCCGAGCGGCTGGACGTCCCCTTCGCGGAGGCGGACGACTTTCACCCGCCGGCCAACATCGCCAAGATGTCGGCCGGTGTCCCGCTCGACGACGAGGACCGACAACCCTGGTTGGAGTCCGTCGGCCGCTGGCTGCGGGAACGCGGCGCGGCCGGCACGGGCTGCGTGGCCGCCTGCTCCGCACTGAAGCGACGCTACCGGGACACCCTGCGAGCAGCCTGTCCGGACGCTTTCTTCCTCCACCTGACTGCCGACCGTGAGGTCCTGGTGGACCGGATCGAACACCGCGCCGGCCACTTCATGCCCACCTTGCTGCTCGACTCCCAGCTCGCCGCGCTCGAACCGCTCGGACCGGACGAGCGGGGAGCAACCCTGGAGGCGAGCGCGGCTCCCGGCCTGATCGTCGAGCGGGCAGTGGAGCTGTTGTCGCGTGAGTGAAACCCTGTTGTCACTCAGAGATCCCTCTGCTGATACGCCGGTAGGCGGCACGCGCATGGATGACGCGGGCCAGCACCGTGCCCACGAGGGCGGCGGTGAGCAGACAGCCGAGCCAGAAGGTGTCACGCGAGCCGGCCCAAGTCAGGGTGCCCGCAGGCGGGATGGCGAACCCGTTGAGGAACAGCCAGCAGAGTACGGCTATGCCGGGCGCGGCACTGAAGCGTGCACACAGGCCCAATAACGCGGCCAGCAGCGACAGCACGGTCAGGGCGAACACCGGCCGGCCCGGGCCGACTAGGGTGTTGACGAGCGCCACCAGTACCAGCGCGCCGCCGAAGGCCCCGGCCCACACGAGCGGTGTGGGCACGGGCGTGGGAACGGGCCTGGATTCCCGCCCGAGGGCCACCCATTCGATCACGCTGGTACTTCCTTCCTCCGGCGCATGAACGCATCATGCCCCGTTCCGTCCGGCGCCGGGGGAGTCCTCCTCTCATCGGCTCTGGCGACCGGTCACTGCCGGCCAGGTGTCAGAAGGTCGTTCACCAGCATTCCCAGCGCCGACTTCGGGACGGTCCCGTTCGACTCGCTGTTGGTCTGCCCCCAGGCCGCGTTCGCGTCCGTGGACTTCGAGCCCTTGGTGTCGTTGACACCTTGGAAGATGCCGAAGTCGATGGGCCCGTCGTCCGCCGAGGCGGGGATGGCAGCGGTGAGGAGTGCGGCGCCGGCGAGCGCGGCGGTAGCGATGATCTTCATGCCCGGCTCAACGACGACGCCCCCGTCAGGATGTTCCGTTCCCCGCCTTTGGCGCAGCGCCGGTACTCAGCCCAACGCCGCCACCTGTGGCGATACGGTCCCTCCATGGCTGACGTGCGGTTGACGACCTCCTCGTACCTCGTGCTCGGGATCATCGACAAGCTGGGCGAGGCGAGTGCCTACGACGTGAAGGGGGAGGCGGCGCGGACGGTGGCGCCGTTCTGGTCGGTGCCGCACGCGCAGGTGTACGCCCAGTGCGACCGGCTGCTGGAGGCAGGGCTGGTCTCCCTGGTACGGCAGGAGAGCGGGCGCAACCGCAGGGTGCTGGCGCTGACGGAACAGGGGCGGGCCGCACTTCAGGAATGGCTCGCCGATCCGGCGTTCGTGCCGGTGGAGGCCAGGGAGCGCGGCATCCTCAAGCTCTGGTTCGGCGGACGCCCGGAGGTGCTGTCCCCGGTTCAGGTGGACGAGCACCGGCAGGCGCTGCGGTCGTACGAGGAACTGGCCGACGAGGTCGGGGAGTTGCTGACGCCCGGGCAACGCGAGGCGCTGGAGTTCGGGATCCGCTATGAGCGGATGATGGTCGACTTCTGGACATGGGTGCGGCACCGGGACGACCGCACCTCCACGGATTCCTGACGATTCCCGACCCTGACAGACCGTTGACCTCGACGGCAGCCCGCTCTAGCGTCTCGACAGTCCAGTCTGGACTATTGAATCGAGACCATCGGTCGGCCGAGCAGCGGCCAGGAGCAGGAGGTAGCCGTGCGCCGTCCGACGAGCGGCATGTGGCGCCGTGGCGCCGCTGTCGGGGTCACCGTCATGTGCGTCGCCTACGCGCCGATCGCGATGACCGAACTGTGGCCGTACGCCAGCCCCGGCGCCCCCGCGTTCGGCGAGTGGGTGATGGGCCAGATCGTGTCCCCGCGCTATGTCGCCGATGCGCTGGCCACCCGCGTCGAGCCGTACCGGCACAGCCTGGTGCCGATGATCGTGCACTCGGTGCTCGGCGGCCTGCTCATGCTCCTGGGGCCCGCGCAGTTGCTGACGGCGGCCCGGCGGCGTACGCGTGCGCACCGCGTACTCGGCGTGGTCTTCGCGGTCACGGCGTACGCCTCGATGACGGGCGCCGGACTGTATCTGGCGCGCACCGCTCCGGAAGACGCCTTCAGCGGGGCGGCGTTCTGGATCGTGCTCGCCACCATCCTGGTGGGCACCGTGATGAGCGTGACCTTCGGCATCCTGGCCGCCGTCGGCGGCTTCCCGGACCTGCACCAGCGGTGGATGCTGCTCTGCTACGGCTTTCTGCTGACCGCGCCCCTGCTGCGCCTGGAGTGGGGCGGCCTGCCGCGGCTGCTGCCGGGACTGTCCATGGAAGAGATCAACCAGGTGGCGATCATGCATCTGGGGTCGGTGGTCGCGTTCGGCGCGCTCCTCGCCTCACGCACACTCGACCGGCGCAGGGCGGTCGACGGGGTGTCCGGGTCGTGGGCCCCGCTTCCGGTGCTGGCCGCGGCCCATCTGGCCGGCGCCGCCGCGTTGGCCTGGATCGGGTACTCGTTCCTGGATCTCGGGGCGGTCGGACGGCGTCTGCTGCTCGCCTACCTGCTGCCGTACGCCGTCACCTACGCCGTGATGGCCGTCAGCGCCCGGCGCGCCGGACGGCAGGGGCGTACCTGGGCACGCGAGGAGTGGCGGCTGCACCTGACGGCGCTGTGCCTGGCCCCGGTGCTGTCGGCGGGCGCGACCCCGGTCTTCGAGCGCACGCTCGGTCTCGACCACCACACGGCACTGTCCGCCGGTCTCGCCATCGGCTGCGGTGTCCTCGCCACGACGGCCACCTCGGTGGTGAGCCTGCGCGTGATGTACGCCCGCGAGCTGCGCAAGCGCGCGAGCGCCGCCCCTGCTGCCACGCCGTCGTCCCCCGTTTCCTCCCCCGTCGCTTGACCCTGGCCTGATCGGCGCCGCCATGCTGGGCACCGCGCCGTGCCTGTTCGCCGTCGGCCGGGCGGAGCGCTGGGAGGAAGTGCGCACGCTGCTGTACCCGTTGGCCATCGTCCTGGTCGGCCTGTTCGGGGTTCGGCCTGGGCTGGTGTTCGTGCTGGGCCTGCTCTGCGTGGGAGCCGTGATCGCACTGACCCTGGAACACCGCGTTCCCGCCCGGCCGCTCGACGCGCCCGCCGCCCCGCTGCCCGGCTGGTCCGAACCGCCCCTGGCCGTACCGGGTCTGCATGGTGGCCGGACTGCTGTTCGCGGGTGTGAGCGGACGCGTCCTGCCGTCGAGGTCAGCGCGGGCCGATCGCCGCTTCGGCCGCTGACTTGATCCGGGCGCCGAAGGCGTCGGCGTCCTTGCGGGCGGCGGAGACGGCCAGGCCGACGAGGAGCTTGCCGATGCCGTGGCCCTCCAGCACGTTGAAGATACGGACTCGCGTCCTGCCGTCCGCGAGCGGCTCCAGGTCGTAGCCGCCCTCACGGACCGTCACGATGTTCTTCGACACCTCGACCCACCGGATCCTCGACGGGGCCTGGAGGTCGTTGATGCGGAACTCCCTGGCCGTCTTCATCCCGGCGTCCTTGACCGTGCTGCGGAAGACCGTGCCCACGGTGGTCGGGGCGTCGGGAACCCGCTCGATCTTGAGCACGCGCGGGCTGAACTGCGGATCGTTGCGTCCGTCGGCGAGGTAGTCGAACACCGCATCGGCAGGTCGATCGACCTCGACCGTCGCTTCGAACTGTCCTGACATGAGCACTCCTCAATCTCTTGAGCCTGGGCGTGCCCGCGACTCCTTCGGGGCCGAGGGGACTGCTTGGTACGCATGCGAAGGGCCGCGCCGCCCGTCCAGTCGTAACGGCACCGCGACCCTATGGCGCCGCCCGGCTTCTCGCGAGACGAGCGGCACGGCCATGTGGACGCGATGCCCTTCGACAGCGGGGCGGCGTCCGCCCTTCGCACACGTTCCGGGATGTCAGCCGCCCGCGGTCACCTGGTCCAGAGGCAGCCACAGTGTGGTGTTCGAGGACGGGCCGACGTTCGTCTGGCGTACGCGGGTGAGCTCGGCGTCGGTCAGGGCCCGGTTCCAGACGCGGACCTCGTCGATGCCGCCGGTGAAGAACGCCCGGCTGTCCATGCGCTGGCCGATGTGCACGCCGAACGGCGAGTTGCGGCTGACGGATCCGGACACACCGGCCGTGCTGGTCGCCCTGCCGTCGATGAACAGGGTGAGCCGCCCGCCACCGCGGCGCAGGGCGAGGTGATGCCACCGGCCGTCGTTGTACGCGGCGGTGGTGCTGACGGACGCCGACCGCACGGTCGTCGCGCCGCTGCGCACCGTCATCAAGCCGCGCACCCGGTTGTTCTCCGGTTCGCCCCGCAGCCAGAACTGGGGCTGGTTGCCGCCGATGCCGCCCATCCACAGCAGTGGCTGCTCACCGGTGCGGCGGGTGTAGCGGAACCACAGGGAAGCGGTGAAGTTCTCGGTGCCGAGCTCGAGTTGGGGACGGAAGGGCAGGCGCACCGCGTCGTTGGTGCCGTCGAAGGCCCGGGCGCCGCCGAACCGGCCGGTCGTGGGCGTGGCCCCGCCGAGTACGCTCGCGCGCTGGGCGGACGGGGCGCGGTCGACAGTGGTGGGGTCGGGGCCGCGGCGCGGTTTGAGCCATTCCTCGTTGAAGCGGGCGAAGCGGATCTCGTCGCGGGCGTCGACGGTTCCGCCCTCGTACATCAGTCCGACCACATCGGCGCCGATGTGCACCATGTCGGAGTAGCCCGACCAGTCCTGGGTCACCACGGTGCCGCGGTCCACGCTCTCCCAGGTGTTGCCGCCGTCATAGGAGGAGCGGATCATCATGGTCCGGCGGCGGTCCGGATCACCGGGGCAGGACAGCAGGAGTCGGCCGCCCAGTTGCAGTGTGGATCCCTGAACCTGCGGGGTGTAGAGGTCCGGGAGGGGTCGGAACGGGTGGGTGAAGCTGTCGCCGGCGTCCTGGCTGAAGGTCTGGGTGCGGTGGCCCAGATCGGTGCCGTCCTGCTCGCGGCCGCTGACCAGGAGGGTGCCGTCGGTCCGCTCGGTGACGGTTACTTCGGACGGCTTCTGGTGGAAGGTGCCGTCGGTGGCGATGGGCCAGGAGTCGGTGGCGCCCCTTCGCCAGGTGTTGCCGCCGTTGTCGCTGACGATGAGGGCGGCGTGGTTGGCGGTGACCCGGCTGCCGTTCCAGGTCTCGGTGTTGACGCCGAAGACCAGTCGGCCGGCGTTGCTGCCGCGGGTGAGCTGGATTCCGTGGACGGGGCCGCTGGCGTACCAGGAGTTCCAGTTCGGGGGCCTGATCTGCGCGCTCAGGTCGCGCGGCTGTGACCAGGTGCGGCCGTCGTCGTCGCTGTACTGCAGATGGGGGCTGCGGTTGCAGGGGACGGCGCAGCTCGAGCCGTCCGCACTGGAAGGGTTGTGCGTCTGCGGGAGCAGGATGCGGCCGGTGGTCCGGTCCACGATCGGGGCCGGGTTGCCGTGGGTGTCGCCGGCACCGTTGCTGACGACCTGGAGCGGTCCCCAGGTGCGGCCGCCGTCGGTCGAGCGTTTCAGCACGATGTCGATGTCCTCCGCGTCACCGCAGGTGCTGTGACGTCCCTCGGCGAACGCGAGGAGCGTGCCTTGGGTGCTCTGCACGATCGCCGGGATCCGGAAGCAGGCGTAGCCCGGGTCCTGGGACGGCCTGAAGATGACTCGTTGCTCGAACTGCGGTGCGGCCTTGGCGGGTTGGGCGTGCGCGGTGCCCGGATGGACTGCCGCGATCGCCATGACGACGCCCGCGGCGAGTTCGGCTCTCAGACGTGTGCGGAGTCTGGACGGCATGGGCAGCCTTTCATTTTGACCTTACGTCAGAACACACCACCTCCAATTTATGACTTATTGACATGATTTGTCCGAATTAACACACCATGGGATTGAATGCCCCGCCCGGCTACGGCACCTCCGGCCCGCCGTACTCGTCCATCGCGTCGATGAGCCAGCGTGCCAGGTAGTCGGCGAACGACGAGCGCGGGAGCAGGCGGTAGGTCGGCGCGTCGTCGACCTGCCAGAGCAGTACGGCGACGGGGCCGACCGTGGTGGACACCGCCCTGCCGGGGCCGAAGGACCGGGGATGCAGGTCGAGCGGGCAGCCCTTCTCCAGCGCCTGCCGGGCGGCCGGACCGCTCAGCTCAAGCGTGGTGCGGTTCGCCGAGACGTCGACGGCGGAGCCCGGGTCCGCTCCGAGGGCCTCGTGCAGATCGGCCAGCACGGCGGAGTCGTCGGCCTGGGACACCACGAGCCATTCGTCGGGGCCGAGCCAGAGGACCGAGCGGGGGCTGGATGTGGTGGTGTGGCCGCACTGGCGTGGGAGTGAAGCGCCCAGGGCCTTCTCGATGCGGCCGGCCGCATCGGTGCCCGGAGTGACCCGCAGGTTCACCATCGTGGCGAACGGTCGCTCGGTCAGCGTGACGCCCCGAGCGCCGGTGACCCCGGCTTCGCGCATGCGCTCCTCCAGATGTGCCAGCGGGCTGGTGCGCAGGGCCACCGGGCCGGCGCCAGCGTCGATCGTCGGCTCAGCCATCTCGCTTGGTCCCTTCGGGGTCGTAGAGGACGCAGTCGGCCACCTCGACGGGCACCAGGCCGTCGCCCACCGGGGCGAGCAGGGTCTCGCCGATCCTTGTCCGCCCGTCGGCGACGAGGGCGAGGGCGAAGGGGCGGCCGAGGGCCGGGCTGTGGTAGCTGGAGGTGACGTGGCCGAGCATCGGCACCGGCCCGGCCTCGGGGGTGATCGGCACCTCGGGGGCGACCAGCTGGGTGCCCTCGGGCAGCCGGGTCGCGCGGTCCACCGGCAGCAGGCCGACCAGCTGCTTGCGGTCGGTGCGGGAGGTGTCGGCCCGGGAGTAGGACCGTTTGCCGATGAAGTCCTTCTGCTTCGAGACCACCCAGGACATGCCCGCGTCCTGCGGGGTGACAGTGCCGTCGGTGTCCTGGCCGACGATGATGTAGCCCTTCTCGGCCCGCAGGACGTGCATGGTCTCGGTGCCGTACGGCGTGATGTCGTAGGGCCGCCCGATCGCGTACACCTCCTCCCAGACCGCGAGCCCGTACCACGCGGAGACGTTGATCTCGTAGGCCAGTTCGCCGGAGAAGGAGATCCGGCAGATGCGGGCCGGGATGCCGGAGGCCAGGGTGGTCTCGCGGAAGGCCATGAAGGGGAACGCCTCGTTCGACAGGTCGACTTCGGGGGCGAGATGGGCCACGACCTCGCGCGACTGCGGGCCGACCACGGCGATGGTCGTCCACTGCTCGGTCACCGAGGTGCAGTGGACGTCGAGTCCGGGCCACTCGGTCTGCAGCCACTCCTCCAGCCAGTCCAGGACGCCGGCGGCGCCGCCGGTCGTGGTGGTCATGAAGTACCGGTCGTCGTCGAGGCGCAGCGTCACCCCGTCGTCGAAGATCATGCCGTCGGGCTTGCACATCACGCCGTAGCGGGCCATGCCGGGCTTCAGCTTCTTGAAGGCGTTGGTGTAGATGCGGTTGAGGAACTCCCCCGCGTCCGCGCCCCGGATCTCGATCTTGCCGAGGGTGGAGGCGTCCATGAACGCCACCCCCTCGCGGGCCGCCCGGCACTCGCGCGCCACGGCCGTGTCCATGTCCTCGCCGGCCCGGGGGTAGTACCAGGGGCGCTTCCACTGGCCGACGTCCTCGAACTCCGCCCCCTGCGCCACATGCCACCGGTGGATGGAGGTGGTCCGCTCCGGATCGAACAGCTCGCCCCGCTCACGCCCCGCCAGGGCAGCGAAGGCCACCGGCATGTACGGCGCCCGGTAGGCCGTGGTGCCGATCTCTCCCAGCGCGCCGCCGAGGGCCTCGGCGATGACCCCGATCGCGTTGACGCCCGAGGTCTTGCCCTGGTCGTTCGCCGTGCCGAGCGAGGTGTAGCGCTTGACGTGCTCGACGCCCCGCATGCCGGCGCCGGTGGAGCGCCAGACGTCGGCGACGGTGACATCGCGCTGGAGGTCGACGAAGTGGGTGTCCCAGGTGGCGGGTTCGCCGTCGGTCGCGGGGACCAGCCACAGGGCACGCATCGGACCGGGTCCGGGCCGCACATCGTCGGGCGACAGTACGGGAACCGGGAACCCGGCATCCGCCGCCGCTCGCGCACCGGCCCGTGCCCCCTGAGCGACACAGCCGTCGAGGTCGTACGTCCCGCGCGCCGCACCGACGATCTGCTGGTCCCGTACGCTGCCGTCGGGGACGAAGGCCACGAGGTCCTCGTCCCAGCGCAGCCTCCCCTGGCGCTGGCTGTGCAGATGCACCACCGGGCTCCACCCGCCGGACACGGCGAGCAGGTCACAGTCGAACGACCGCGGTCCACCGGTGGCGTCGAGGGCCCGGACGGTGACGCCGGTGAGCCTGCCGTCTCCTTCGGTGCCGACCACCGCGCTGCCCGTCAGCACCCGCACTCCCGTCGCCGCGGCGACCTCGGCGGCCCGGTCGGTCAGTTCGGAGCGCGCGTCCACCACGGCGGCGATGTCGATCCCGGCGGCATGGAGATCGGCGACCGTGTCGTACGCGCTGTCGTTGGTCGTGCCGACCACGGCCCGCGAACCCGGCGCAACGGCATACCGGTTGAGGTACGTCCGTACGGCGGCGGCGAGCATGACGCCGGGTCGGTCGTTGCCCGCGAAGGTCAGCGGACGCTCGTGCGCACCGGTCGCGAGGACCACCTGGCGGGCGCGGATGTGCCACAGCCGCTGGCGCGAGACGCCTTCCGGCGCGGCGGGTCCCAGGTGGTCGGTCCGCCGCTGCACGGCCAGCACATAGTTGTCGTCGTACGACCCGAAGGCCGTGGTGCGGTGCAGTACGACGACCTCGGGGGCGGCGTCCAGTGCCGCACGGACGTCGGCGACCCACTTGAGGTCGCTCTGCGCGCCGGCGAGCAGTGAACCGCCGGGCTCGGGCTGGTCGTCGACGAGGATCACCCGCGCGCCGGAGCCTGCGGCGGCCGCGGCGGCCGCGAGTCCTGCGGGTCCGGCGCCGACGACCAGGACGTCGGTGTGGACGTACTTCTTGTCGTAGACCGCGGGGTCGGGGGTCGGATCGAGTGGGCCCATCCCGGACAGGGTGGTGGCGGCCAGGCCGTCGTACAGCTCTGCCGTCGTCGCCGGAAGCATGCCTTCCGCGCACGGGCCCTCGATCCGCAGCAGGGCGTTGGGCTCCTCGACACCCGCGGTGACGATGCCGCGCGGGCGGCCGCGGTAGAGGGAGGGGGCGACCTCGACAAGGCCGTTGGCCAGCATCGCCGAGGCGACGGTGTCTCCGGGGTGCCCGGTCAGCTCCCGCCCGTCGAGGACGAACCGCAGCACGGTGCCGCGGTCGACACGGCCGCCGTGCGGGAGCCGGAAGTGCTGGTCTGTCATCGGTTCCCTCCGGCCTGGGGCAGTGCGGGGCGGGGCTCGTCGAGCCGGTAGGACGTCAGCACCTCGTAGGTGACGGTGTCGCGCAGGACGTTGAACCAGCGGCGGCAGCCGACGCTGTGCATCCACCGCTCGGCGAAAGGGCCCTTGGGGTTGTCGCGGTAGAAGACGTATTCGGCCCACTGCTCGTCGGTGAGCTCCGCGGGGTTCTCGGGGTAGGGGACGTGGGCCTGTCCGCCGTAGTGGTACTCGGTCTCGTCCCTCGGACCGCACCAGGGGCACTTGATCAGCAGCACCTGTCCTCCTCAGTGGGCCACGGCCGCGGCGCCGTGTTCGTCGATCAACGCGCCCGTGGTGAAGCGTTCGAGCGTGAAGGGGGCGTTCAGCGGATGCGGTTCGCCGGTGGCGATGGTGTGCGCGAAGGTCCAGCCGGCGGCCGGGGTGGCCTTGAAACCGCCCGTTCCCCAGCCGCAGTTGACGTAGAGGTTCTCGACGGGGGTGGTGCCGATGATCGGGGAGGCGTCCGGGGTGACGTCGACGATGCCGCCCCAGGTCCGCAGCACATGCGCGCGGGCGAAGATCGGGAACAGCTCCACGGCGGCGGCCATCTGCTGCTCGATCACATGGAAGGAGCCTCGCTGGCCGTAGCCGTTGTACGTGTCGACGCCCGCGCCCATCACCAGTTCGCCCTTGTGCGCCTGGGAGACGTAGACGTGCACGTGGTTCGACATGACGACGGTGGGGTGGACCGGTTCGTGCAGTTCGGAGACCAGGGCCTGCAGCGGGTGCGACTGCACCGGCAGCCGTACGCCCGCCCGCTCGGCCAGCACGCTGCTGTGTCCGGCGGCCGCCAGCCCGACCCGGCTGGCGAGGATGCGGCCGCGGTTGGTTTCGACGCCGACGACCCGGTCGCCGTCCTTGAGGAAGCCGGTGACCTCGCAGCCCTGGATCAGGTCCACGCCCAGCTCGTCGGCCCGGCGGGCCAGCGCCCAGCCGACGTGGTCGTGCTTGGCGATGCCGGCCCGCGGCTGGAAGGTGCCGCCCAGGACCGGATACCGGGTGCGCGGCGAGACGTTGAGGATGGGACAGACCTTGGCGACCTCGTCCGGCTCCAGCCACTGGGCGTCGACTCCGTTGAGGCGGTTGGCGTTGACGCGGCGCACGCCCTCTCGGACGTCCTGAAGGGTGTGCGCGAGGTTGAGGACGCCTCGCTGGCTGAACAGGAAGTCGTAGTCCAGTTCCTCGGGGAGCCCCTCCCACAGCTTGAGGGCGTGCTCGTAGATCGCCGCGCTCTCGTCCCACAGGTAGTTGGAGCGGATGATCGTGGTGTTGCGGGCCATGTTGCCGCCGGCCAGCCAGCCCTTCTCCAGGACGGCGACGTTGGTGATGCCGTGGTTCTTGGCGAGGTAGTAGGCGGTGGCCAGGCCGTGGCCGCCGGCGCCCACGATGACGACGTCGTACGAGGAGCGCGGCTCGGGGTTGCGCCACAGGAAGTCCGGGTGCTCCGGCAGCGGCTCGGCGGTCATGCCGCGGCTCCGTTCAGGTGGGGGTAGAGAGGGAAGGCGGAGGCGAGCTTCTCGACGCGTGCGCGCAGTTCGCCGTCGGCCTGTTCGCCCTTCAGCGCCTCGGCGATGATGTCGGCGACCTCCCGGAACTCCGCCTCGCCGAAGCCGCGGGTGGCCAGGGCCGGGGTTCCGATCCGCAGGCCGGAGGAGACCATCGGCGGACGGGGGTCGAAGGGCACCGCGTTGCGGTTGACGGTGATGCCGACGCGGTGCAGCCGGTCCTCGGCCTGCTTCCCGTCGAGCGCGGAGTTCCGCAGGTCGACCAGGACCAGGTGGACTTCGGTGCCGCCGGTCAGCACCGTGATCCCGGCCTCGGCCACGTCGTCGGCCAGCAGCCGTCCGGCGAGGATGCGGGCGCCGTGCAGGGTGCGCTGCTGGCGCTCCTTGAACTCCTCCCCCGCCGCCACCTTGAAGGCCACCGCCTTGGCCGCGATGACGTGCTCCAGCGGTCCGCCCTGCTGGCCCGGGAAGACCGCGGAGTTGATCTTCTTGGCCAGCTCGGCACGGCTGAGGATGACACCGCCGCGCGGGCCGCCGAGGGTCTTGTGGGTGGTGGTCGTGACGACGTCGGCGTACGGCACCGGGCTCGGGTGGAGACCCGCGGCCACCAGCCCGGCGAAGTGCGCCATGTCCACCATCAGATAGGCGCCCACGGCGTCGGCGATCCGCCGGAACGCGGCGAAGTCCAGCCGGCGGGAGTAGGCCGACCAGCCGGCGACGATCATCCTGGGCCGATGGGCGAGCGCGAGCTGCTCGACCTCGTCCATGTCGATGCGCATGTCGGACTCGCGCACGTGGTAGGGCACGACGTTGTAGAGCTTGCCGGAGTAGTTGATCCGCATGCCGTGGGTGAGGTGCCCGCCGTGCGCGAGGTCGAGGCCGAGGATCGTGTCGCCGGGCTGGAGAAGCGCGAACATGGCGGCCGCGTTGGCCTGGGCACCCGAGTGCGGTTGCACGTTCGCGGCTTCGGCGCCGAAGAGTTCCCTGACCCGCTCGATGGCCAACCGCTCGACGACGTCGACGTGTTCGCAGCCGCCGTAGTAGCGGCGGCCCGGGTACCCCTCGGCGTACTTGTTCGTCAGGACGGAGCCCTGGGCCTCCATGACTGCGGCCGGGGCGAAGTTCTCCGAGGCGATCATTTCGAGCGTCGCCTGCTGACGGTGCAGCTCGGCGTTGACCGCCGCGGCGACGTCCGGATCTAGTTCGCCCAGCGGGAGGGACAGGGGGGAGGTGACCGTGGTGTTCGACGAGGTCGCTGCCATCTGCTGGACCATCCTGGGAGACGACTGGAGGCCATCTGATATATCAGCCTGTGCGGTAAGGTATGGGAGTTCACCGGACTGGTCAAGGGGGCCTTATGCAGCAGGTGGCGACCCAGCCGGACGGCGAGGAGCTGTCGCTCGCCGAGCGCGCCTACCGCGCCATCCGTGACCGGCTCGTGCTGCTGGAGATCCGCCCGGGCGCGCCGATCAACGAGGAGCAGCTGGCACAGTCACTCGGTGTGGGACGGACCCCGGTGCGCGAGGCGCTCAAGCGGCTCCAGTACGAGCGCCTGATCACGACCTACCCGCGACGCGGCACCTTCGCCACCGACGTCAACATCACCGACCTGGCCCATATCTCCGAGGTGCGCCAGGAGTTGGAGCCGCTGGCCGCCGCCCAGGCCGCGCGGCGGGCGACGGCGGCGGACCGGGCGACCCTGACGGCGCTACGGCAGGAGCTGGCGCGCGCGGCTTCCCGCCGGCCCGAGCCCGTCGAGCTTCTGCACCTGGATCTTCAGGTCCACCGCGCCATCTACGCCGCCACCCACAACCCCTATCTGGACGACACCCTCGTCCGCTACGACAACCTGGCCACCCGCATCTGGTGCCTGTTCATCGAGCGCCTGTCCGACATGGCGGGCCATGTCGAAGAGCACGGCCCGTTGATCGAGGCGATCGTCGACGGCCGCCCGGACCAGGCGGCGCAGCTCGCCGGCCGTCACGTCGTGCGCTTCGAGCGGGCCGTTCGCGAGGCCATCTGACGCTCGCGTCAGTGCACGGCGCCCCGGGACTCCCCGGGCGCATCCGCGGCCTGCCCGCCAAGGTGGTCCGGGATACTGGGCGACGTGGTCCTCGGGCAGCTGGGCGATCATGTAGCGGACGCAGCGTTCGATCTTCACCCGGGTCACGGGCTACCTGGAGCGCGCGAAGCGCGAGGGCCTGCGCGTGGCGACCGGCGGCGCCCTCGACGACCGCGGCTACTTCGTGGCCCCGACCGTGCTGGTCGACCTCCCCGAAGGGGCGGAGGCCGCCCGCGAGGAGATCTTCGGCCCGGTGATCACCGTCGAGACCTTCGCCTACGAGAAGGAGGCCGTACGGCGAGCCAATGACGTCCCTCTCGGCCCGTCGGCATCGGTGTGGACCGAGAACGTGCGCCGCAGCCACGCCATCGCCGCCCGACTCGACTTCGGCACCGTCTGGGTCAACTCCCATCTGGTGCCGGCGAGCGAGGTCCCCTGGGGCGGCCGCCCTCGCTCAAACCTCAGTTTCCTCCCGTGTCTCCGGCGGCTCGGTGGGCGACGGCGCGGGCTGGCGGAAGAGGACGGCCCGGGCCACCGGCGGGGCGAACAGGGCGGACACCGGCGCGGCCAGCACCAGCACGGCACGGAAGGCGCGCCCCACGACCGGGTCGCCCGGGGCACACTCCTGGACGCGCCCCAGGTACCAGTCGGCGAAGCGGTCCGCGGGCCCGCCGTCGACCGCGTTGCCGACCGCGCCCGGCATCTTGCGATCCGCCCCGGCGGAGATGTCCCACGCCTGCCGCGACGACGCGAGGAGTTCCCGCTGGACGCGCCGCGTGGTCGGGGTACGCCGAGGATCGGCCAGCGCATCGCGCAGGGCGACCGCGTTCATCGCGGCGACGGCCATGCCCTGCCCGTAGATCGGGTTGAAGATGCACAGGGCGTCGCCGACGGCGAGGAATCCGGCCGGGCGGCGGCCGGGAAGGTCGTAGCGGCGGCGGGCGTTGGCGGTCCGCCGGTAGCCGAACGCCGATGTGAGCGGTTCGGCCTCGTCCAGCCACCGGTGCAGCGGAGGATGCGGCAGCCTCTTGGCGTACGTCACGAACTCGTCGTCCCCCCTGGGGGGTTCGTCGCCACGCAGGCCGGAGACGATGACCAGATGGCTGCCGTCCTCCAACGGCAGCGCACCGCCGGCGTGGACCTGGTCGGGGTTCGGATAGACGTAGTACCCGGTGGTGTCGCCGTCGAGGACACCGCTCCTGCCGCGGTAGACGCGTGACGCGTACGCGAGCCCGGTGTCGATGGTCTCCTCGTGCGGGGCCTCGGCCCCGATCTCCGTGAGCCACTCCGGGGCCTTCGAGCCGCTGCCGGAGGCGTCGACGACCAGGTCGGCCTCCACGGCCCGCTGCTCCCCGCGGGCGTCGCCGGAGCGGTCCCGCAGCAGCACGCCCCGCACGCGCGAGGCGTCACCGAGGAGCCCGACGGCATCGGTCCCCTCCATGGTGCTGATCACAGGGTTGGCGAGAACTCGACGCCGTACCAGCTCCTCGAGTTGCGCGCGGGAACCGGTGTAGATGTGCGTCGTCGCGGGCACCCTGCGGAACCAACGGCCCTTCTGCCACAGCACCATGTCCGACGGCATGCCCACCCGAGGCGCCCCTGCCGCGCCCAGCTCCGCCACGAAGCCCGGCAGCAGCGACTCCATGGCCATCTGCCCGCCCTCCAGCAGCACATGGGGATGCCGGCCGTGCGGTACACCGGACCTGGGCTCCGCCCCTTCCGGGAACCGGTCGCGCTCCACGACGGTCACCCGGTCGGCGTGCCCGGCGAGAACGTGCGCTGCGAGCAGCCCCGCGAGGCTCCCGCCCACAACGACCGCATGCCGTCCGCCCCAGCGACCGTCCACGCCCGGACCGCCCGTCTCCACAGCAGAGTTCACCGACCACTCCCCCTTTGATCACCACGTCGCGAGAAGGGACCAGTATTCCGCCCCGCACGACGGGTTGACCGCTTTCCAGCCCCTTTGCGCCTTCCTGAGTTGCCCCTGACGTCGGCGTGAGGTTCTAGCGTTGCCGCATGCCCGGCCGATCCTGGCCGAAGGGCAGGGGCAGAGAACCGACTCAGGAGACAAGAACATGGCTGTTTGGGAAGTTGTTCAGATGCCGGTCGCCGCGGGTGATCAGGACGCGTTCGAATCCGCCGTCCGGTCGCACCTGCCGCTCCTCGAGGAGGCCGACGGCTGTCTCGACGTGAAGCTGCTTCGAGCCGTGGACAAGGAGGGCATTGTCCTGCTGTGGGTGTTGTGGCAGTCGCTGGAGCATCACACCGAGGTGTTCGTGAAGAGCGAGGCGTTCACGAAATTCGCCGGCGCGATAATGCCCTTCTTCGCCGGGACTCCTGAGGTGCTGCACGCCAGTACGGTGATCGACGGGTTCTGACCCGCCCCGAACAACTTTCAGCCTTCGTTTCCGGAGGCGGCCGCGATCGCGGCCCGGACCTGTCGGGCGAAGCCTCGCACCGTGAAGTCCGGGCTTGCGGCGGTGGCCCGGCGGCAGAACGACCTCGAGCGGGCCGGCCGCCTGCACGGGGCCGCGGAGAGCCTGTTCAGAACGGCCGGCGGTGGCTGGCTGCAGGCGATCGGTGCCGCACCGACCGGTCCGTCCGGGGAGCCGCCGTCACACCTGTCGGATGCTGCCGCATTCGAACGGGTTCGGGCCGAGGGCGCCGCCATGACGTGCGCAGATGCGGTGCGCTATGCGCTGCGGACCACGGCAACCGACTAGCGGGCATCACGGCCCAGTGATCGCAGCTGGTGCGCGGTAGGAGAATCTGTACCCGGTGAAGTCGGTGACGTGGACGTATCCGATGCGCTGGTAGAGGGCGTTGCTGGTGGGATTGGCCGGGTCCGCGAACAGGACGACATCGGTCGCGCCGGCGGTCAGCGCGGCACGGCTCACCTCGACCGTGACGGCACCCGCGTAGCCGCGGCCCCGGAGGTGGGCCGGGGTGTAGACGGGGTCCACCCGGACCATGCCGCCGACGATCGAGGTCGCGGCCGCCATGGAGACGGGAGTGCCGTCCCCGGTCTCCCAGAACGTGAAGTGTCTGTCGCCGAAGCGCGAGTCGGCCCAGGAGCCGGCGTCGATCAGGTCGATGGAGGACTGCTCCCCGACGTCGACACAGAACTCACGGCACCAGCGCACGACTTGCTCGCGGTCCCTCTCGCCCACGGCGCGGCCCCGGCCCTCCGGGCGCGGCTGCGGTGGGGCGAGCGTGCCGAGACGGTAGAGATGCGTCCCCCAGAAGGGGACCGGCGCTGCGCCCGTGTGCCGCTGCCATGCCTTGGCGAAGGCGGTGGCGGTGTCGTGGTCCGCGATGACGTGGGAGGGAGCGTGGCCGAGGCCGGCCAGGTGGGCGGCGAGGGTGTCGGTCTGCTCGGCGGGAAGGGGGGTGAGGCCCAGGCGGCCGCCCGGAGTCCGGTAGAAGACGGCGCGGACCTCGCCTCCTGATTCCAGCCGGCCGAAGACGATGGCTTCGGCACCGCCGTGTGCGTCCGCCCCGCCACGAGTGCGCAGTTTCTCGATGTCGGTCAGCGGCGTGTTGTGCAGGGCGGGACGCGAGCGCAGGAAGTCTCCGGCTCGGGCGAGGAAGTCGTCGACGTCTTCCGTGAGGTGCCAGTCATCCGGGCGCATGCTTCATTGTCCCCGCCGCCGACAGCGCTCCGCCGAGGAGCGGGAGGGATCCCCCACGCGGGACGATCTTGGCTGATATACGCTACGCCAGGTTTGATTGAACAGTTCGGCGAATCCGGGCCACCGGATACGCCCTGCCCGGGGGGGCATTCCCATGACTTCGCAGTCCCGCGCGGTGCTCGGCATCGCGCTCACTCCCGTCCTCGCCCTGTCGGCCGCGGCCCCGGCCGTCGCCGGAGCGACCGCCACGGCCTCGGCCACCGGCACCACCGCCACGGCCTCGGCTGCGGCCGCCGTGGAGACGCGCGCGCCGGGCCCGTGGGGCACCCGCGCCCTGCACGCGGCGAACCCCAACGCCGACTCCGCATCGGGCGGGCTGAACGCCCTGGTGTCGGCCGGAAACGGCGCGCTCGTCTCCCTCACCGGCGACGGTCTCTCCCGTTCCACCCGGATCCGGCCGGCCGGCGCCACCGGCTGGCTCGCCCCGCAGAACTGGCCGGACGCCGGCGGGTACAACACCGAGCTGGTCTCGCTCGGCGACGGCTCGGTGCGCCTGGTCTGGCGGGCCAAGCGTGCCGACGACCACAGCAACTACTGGCTGAAGGTGGCCACCCTCGCGCCCGGCGCGACCGCCTTCTCCGAGCCCGAGTACGTCGCCGCGGTCCCCGAGAAGGGCTACCACCACCTGGCGGCGGCTCCCGACGGCCGGCTGATCGCCGTGTGGTCGGTCCACGGCGTCGTGAAGGCCGCCGAGAAGTCCGGCCCGCAGGGCGCGTGGACCGCTCCGGCCGACCTCAACGAGCAGCCGCCGTCCGGCAGCCGGGACATCTCCAGCATGGACCTGGCGGTCGCCAAGGACGGCACCGCGCTGCTGGTGTGGCAGTGGCGGACGAGCAACGCCGTCGTCGCCCTGGAGAAGGCCCCCGGCGCAACCGCCTGGACGGCGGCCCAGGGCCTTTCGATCCCGGCCGAGGACTTGGCGCGCCCGAAGGTGTTCGCCGGTCCGCAGGGCGGCTTCGACGTGTTCTACGACAACATCGCGCACCTCATGCACACGCGCCGGGCCGCCGGCACCACCCAGTGGAGCGCTCCCCGGTCCGCCGCCAACTACGGCAGTACGTACGGGATGACGACGCCCGTCTACCTGCCGAACGGTGACCTCTTCATCGCCGGCGACCCCGGCTACTCGACCGGCGCCTGGTACTCGGTGCGCTCCGCGGCCGGCGTCTGGCAGCCGTACACACAGCGCTTCTCCACGCACAAGAAGGTGCGCGCGGTCGGCGCGGCGGCCACCTCGGGCGGCACGGTCACCCTGACCTGGCGGGAGGGCTACTCGTACGAGGAGTACACGATGGCCGCCGTCTTCAAGGGCGGCACCTGGTCCACCCCGCGGCGGCTGAGCGCGACGACCGCCCAGTTCACCGGGGCGCCGGAGGTGGCCGCCGACGCGCTCGGCCGGCCCGTCGTGCTGTGGGACGAGTACAAGCGGAGCGAGACCAACAGCGCCATCCTGTACGGCGTCTACCAGGCCACCACCGCCGCCCGCGCGCTGCCCAAGTGGCGTGACCACACGGACGACGGCAAGGCCGACCTGTTCGGCCAGGGCAGCACCGGACTCAAGGTGTACGCGGGCGACGCGACGAAGCTGTCGGCGGGGCAGCGCGCGAGCACCTGGGTGACGGGCACCCAGGTGCTGCCGTTCGGCGACCTCGACGGCGACGGCTGCAACGACGTGTTCGTCCGCAACCGGAGGGGCGAGGCCGACGTGTACCCGACGATCTGCGGCGGGCTGCCCGACCTGCAGTCGTTCCACGTCAAGGTCTCGTCGGACTGGAGCGCTTACGACACGGTGCTCTCGCCGGGCGACCTGACGGGCGACGGCCGGGCCGACCTGCTGACCCGGTCCGCCTCGACCGGGAAGCTGTACCTGTATGCACAGAACGGCACGGGCGGCTTCAAGGCCCGCACGCTCGCCGGGTCCGGGTTCGGCGGCTACAAGAGGCTGATCGCCGCCGGGGATCTCAACCGCGACGGCAAGAACGACCTCCTCGCCATCGACGCGTCGAACGAGCTGTGGCGGTTCAACGGCACCGGCGCCGGCACCTTCACGTCCCGGTCGCTGGTCTTCAAGGACTGGGGCACCTCCTACAAGGACGTCGTCGGCGGGCTCGACCTGTCCGGTGACGGCCGGGCCGACATGGTCTCCCTGGACAAGGACGGCCGCGCCTGGCTGAACCGGGGCAACGGCCAGGGCGGCTTCGGCAACCGGTCGCAGGTCGGCAAGTCCACGAACTGGTCGAGCATCCGCATCTCCTGACGACGCGGTCGGGCGGCCCGTCGTGACCACCAGGTCCCGACGGGCCGCCCGCTCCCCCGTCACGTTCCTTCTGTCAGCGGTGACCGCGAGGCCGTTCGCAGTCGCGGGCTTCCGCGGTGGTCTTCAGGTCGCGCAGCCATCCCTTGAGGCCGTCGGCGAGGATCTCGGTCGCCAGGGGCACGTTCGATTCCACCTGCTCCCCGGTGTGGGTCTCCTCGGTCCGCACCAGGACGCCGCCCCGCACCTCGGTGAAGGTCCACACGTGAACGCCGTCGATACGCAGTCCGTCACCGACCGCGGGGCCGGTCCAGCGGATGCATGAGTGGTGCTTGAACTGCTCGACGGTCGAGGTGATCTCCAGGGTGGTGGCGGGCGTGGTGGGAGTGGCGGGCGCCGGGGTCGTCCAGCGGAACGCCGATCCCTTCCGCAAGGGGCCTTGGTCGAGACGTTCCGCGCTCTCGACGGGGGCCTGCCAGGACGGCCAGCGCTCCACATCGGTCTGCAGCTTCCAGATGGTCCTCAGCGGCGCGTGGATCACCGTCTCGGTCCTGAAGCGGACGAGAGCATCGGGGTCGACGCCTGCCCCGCGGCAGGTGAGGGACTTGCTGGAGTTCGAGCCGACTGCCCCGGCCGGTGCGGCGGCGGTGCCGAGGGCTCCGATGACGAGCGGGACGGTGAGGAGGGCGGCGTGGACGCTGGTGCTGCGTTTGCTGGACATGGCGTTCCCCTTGTCGGTTGCGAGCTGTATGCCGCGCCACGGGAGAAGGCGGATCAGCGGCCGGTCGAGCCGTCGATCAGTTCGCGGAGGATGTCCGCGTGGCCCGCGTGGCGGCCGGTCTCCTCGATCATGTGGGTGAGTGCCCAACGGACGCTGGGGCCGGGGCGGTCCGGCCGCGGTCGAGGGACCGGCGCGCCAAGATCGGCGCACCCGTCGAGCACTTCGTTCGCGCGCTCGACCGCGTCTCGGTAGCGGGCCACGACATCGGCCACACCGTCGGTCGGCGCGGCCTGGAAGGTCGCCTTCCAGTCGGTGACGTCCTCCCCCAGAAAGAGCGAGCGCTCGACGAAGGTCAGATGGTTGAGCAGGCCGAGCAGGTTCGTACCCGAGGGCACCGCGGCTGTTCGTACACGCGGTTCGGGTGCCCCGTCGACCTTCGCGGCGATCGAATTCCGGAGGTAGTCGAGGAAGCCGCGAAGGACCTCGCTCTCGTCCCTTCCGGTCCGGGGCGGCGGGGTGTCGCCGCGGCGGCTGCGGCGGGTGGTGCCGGGCATAGTCGTGTCCCTTCCTTTCCAGAGTCCTTGCGTCGCTGCGCGCTCAGTCTTTCCGGGCACCCCACGGCCTGGCACGGAATTTTGCGATTACGGCAAGATGGCGCCCATGGCAAGCAAGACGGACGACGAGGTGCTCGACGCGGTGGGGTCGCGGCTTCGCGTGCCGCGTCGAGACCGCGGCATCACCCTCGCCGAACTCGCGGCGAGGACCGGCGTGTCGGAGAGCACCCTGTCCCCCCGCGCACCGGCGACCCCCGGATGCACCTCAAGCCGATCAGACGGTTCGGTATGACCTTCGTGCACCTGGCCCGGCGACCGGGCGGCGTGCACGCGTTCAAGATGATCATCCCCGCGCAGCCGGAACCACTCGAACCGACCCCTCAGACCCATGAAGGTTTCGTTGCCGGCCGGTGGGACAGCCGGGTTCGACACGTCCTTGCCCACTGGCTGGGCAGCGCCGACGGCGGCGCGGTCGAGCTTCTCGTCCTGTTCGGCCTGCAAGGGGTGTCTCTGCCGCGGTACCGTGATCCTGATCATCGAAAGGTCCAGCCCTCAGGTTCATGAGGTTCTCGCATGACGCCGATCCGATTGAGTCGCCGTGACTGACGCCGCCGCTCGCGCACGGCAGCAGGTGAAGCTCGTGGAGAACAACACGGCTGAACGTCTCGCGCTGGCGCAGGATTTCTATCGCGCCGCGCCTGACCGCTTCGCACGATTCGGGCATGCCGAGTTGAGCTTTATGCGCTGGTCGGCCGCTCGCGGGGTGCTCGAGCCGGAGTCCTCGGATCCGGCCGGCAGTCCTTGGTGGCGCAAAGTGAATGAAACCCTGCTGCGGGACAAGGTCGAGGCCAGGCTCTTGACGACCAGTGCCTCACGGAATGCCAGCAGCCATGGTGTTCAGTGCTGGGTGGAGTTCATTGAGAAACCGTCGCCGACCCGTTGGTACCGTGCGCACAACGCCAGCATTGTCGCGGGCTATCTCAAGTACGAAAGCCTGGCGGCGCAGGAACTCAAAGTAGAGCGATTCATGATGAACGTCGCGCTGCTTCGAGTGCTTTTCACCCACGCGATGCTGGCGAATCCCCGACTCGCGCTGGGGCGGCTGTCCCTCCCCGGCCCCCGGCTGGTGGACCCGCGTCATCGAAGCGTCAAGTTGTTCCTCGACCTCGGTCGGTCCTTTCCGAGGGAGTACCCGGTGGCCGGCACCGTCGAGGAAGTCGTCCTCGCCGAGCATGCCCTCGCCCGCATGCTGGACTACGGCCTGATCGCTCCCCGTCTTCCCGCGCTCTACGAGTTCGCGGCCCGGGCACTCGAGGAGCCGCGACTGACATCCCTCCTCGACGAGGGCGTTCCGGCCTACGTCTGGCCGCACGCGGATCGTTCGGTCTGGTTCATCGGAAACACCGGTCCACACCTTCGTGCCATCGCCCGGATGACCGGGGTACGTCTGCGCTGGGCTCCTTCCCCGTTCGGCTGGCGCTACCGGAGGACATGACGCCGTTCGAACATGCGGCGCGCTCATACGAACGGTGACGCGAGGGGATCGGTATCGTCCGCCCTGATGCACCTGGCTTGCAGCACAGCAGCCTGTGCGGAGGAGGTTCACCATGGCCGATCGCCGACACGGGTCCGCGTCGGACGGCGGATCCGCATCGCGCCCGTCGGAGGCTCGTGGCCCGAGCGCGCACGGCACGGCGCGGCTCGCGCTGGTGATCGGTGCTCTCGGCGTGGTCTTCGGCGACATCGGGACCAGCCCGATCTACACCCTCCAGACCGTGTTCAATCCGGATGACCCGCACCCCGTCCCGGTGAGCACGAACAACGTGTACGGGGTGGTGTCGCTCGTGTTCTGGTCGGTGGTGATCATCGTCCTTGTCACCTATGTGCTGCTGGCGATGCGCGCCGACAACGAGGGCGAGGGCGGCATCATGGCGCTGATCACCCTGCTGCGACGGTGGAGTGCGCAGCGGGGCCGGCGGGCGACCGCCGTACTGGCCGCACTCGGCATCTTCGGCGCATCGCTGTTCTTCGGCGACAGCATGATCACCCCGGCGATCTCGGTGCTGTCCTCGGTGGAGGGGCTCAAGGTCGTGGAGCCGTCGCTGGACAGCGCGGTCGTGCCCATCACCGCGGTGATCATCGTGATCCTGTTCCTGGTGCAGCGCCATGGAACAGCGGCCGTCGGCCGGGTGTTCGGGCCGATCATGATCGTCTGGTTCGTGGCCATCGGCGCGTGCGGCGTCGTCGGCATCACCGATCACCCGGACATCCTCAAGGCGCTGTGGCCCAGCTACGCCCTGGGCTTTCTGGTCAACCACTTCGGCATCGCCTTCTTCGCGCTGGCCGCCGTCGTCCTCGCGGTCACCGGCGCCGAGGCCCTCTACGCCGACATGGGGCACTTCGGCCGCCCGGCGATCACGCGCGCCTGGCTGATCCTCGTATTCCCCGCGTGCGTCCTGAGCTACCTCGGCCAGGGCGCGCTGATCCTCGACGACCCGGACAACATCAGCAGCCCGTTCTTCCTCCTCGTACCCGACTGGGGCCGGTGGCCGATGATCCTGCTGGCGACGGCGGCCACCGTGATCGCCTCCCAGGCGGTGATCACCGGCGCGTACTCGGTGGCCTCCCAGGCGGCCCAGCTCGGCTATCTGCCGAGGCTGCGGATCGCGCACACCTCGGAATCCACCATCGGCCAGATCTACGTCCCCTGGGTCAACTGGCTGCTGATGGTCTCGGTCCTCACTCTGGTCTTCGCCTTCCGCACGTCGGCGGCGCTGGCATTCGCCTTCGGCATGGCGGTCACCGGCACCATCACCATCACCACCCTGCTGTTCTTCTACGTCGCCCGGGCCAAGTGGGGCACGCCCCGGTGGCTGCTCGCCATCGGAGCGGGCCTGCTCCTCTTCGTGGACCTGCTGTTCGTGGCGGCCAACCTGACGAAGCTCGTCCACGGCGCGTGGCTGCCGCTGCTGATCGGACTGACGGCGTTCACGGTCATGACGACCTGGCAACGGGGCCGCGAAGTGGTCACGGCGGAACGGGAACAGCGCGAAGGCCCGCTGCCCGAGTTCATCGACCGTCTGCGCAGCGGTGAAGCGCCGACGCTTCGGGTCCCCGGCACCGCGGTCTTCCTCAACCGGGGCAAGCAGACCGCACCGCTGGCCATGCGGGCCAACGTCGAGCACAACCGGGTGCGCCACGAGCAGGTCGTGATCCTCGCCATCCAGACCGAACCCGTGCCCCGGGTCCCGGTCGAGGAGCGGATCGTCGTCGACGACCTCGGCTATGCCGACGACGGAATCATCCATGTCACCGCCCGCTTCGGCTACATGGAGACGCCGGACGTGCCCGGCACCCTGGCGCTGCTCGACCCGGCCTCGACCGAAGGACCGTTGGAGCTCGATCAGGCTTCCTACTTCCTGTCGAAGATCGACCTCCGGCGGGGCGAGGCACCCTCGATGGCGCCGTGGCGCAAGCGGCTGTTCATCGCCACCTCGTACATCACCTCCGACGCCGTGGAGTACTTCAGCCTCCCCCGCGACCGCACGGTCATCATGGGCTCGTACATCGAGGTGTAGACGCGCCGCGACTTCCGGGCGAGGGGCTCAGCTCGCGTCGGCCTGCTGGATGCTGTCGCCGCGGTTGTTGATCGCGATGTAGGTGCCGATGCGCCGGAAATCGTTGATCACACCGAACATGCTCTTGTCCGACGGCAGGAGGGTTCGCAGGGCGGTGTCCTCCGCCAACTGGGCCAGGAACGCCTCCTTGTAGGCGTTGTAGACCCTCGCCGTGTAGCCGGGCTCCTTCGCCGCGTTCATCCGGTAGTCGTTGGTGACCGCGATCGAGGCCAGGTCCATGAGATAGCAGTCGATCAGGTCGGTGACGTCCTTGGACTTCGCCGTCTCTTCCCCGTTCGCCGCGTCCTCCGCCAGGATCCGGGCCATCTTCAGGACGATGTTCCGGTAGATCCCGTGCCGGGTGCTGCTGGGGAAGGCCGCCATGATGTGGTCCGCCTGGCCCGCACCCTCGGTGTTCATGGTGCGCGGCGTCTTCAGGTCCGCGAGGCCCGGCACGGCGAGCGGGACTCCCTCGAACATCGCCTCCTCGTCGGGGATGTCCCTGTTCCGGGAGGCCAGGGGGTGCAGACCGATCTCGTGGGCCAGCATCCCCATGATGTAGCCGATCTCGTACTTCTCGAAGTAGTAGCTGGCCAGGTTGATGTCCACGCCGTCCTCGCCACGGTCGATCACGTCGGCGGGTGTCTCGGTGGTGCGCAGACGGAGGGTGACGCGACAGGGACGGTTGCCGATGTAGTCCTTGATCGTGTCGTGCTTGCGCAGCAGCTCGATGATGCGGACGGCCTTGTCGCGGTACTTCTCGTCGGTGTGCTTCAGGTTCGTGAACTCGAAGTTGCCCGACTTGAAGGGGGTGAGCGCCGCGGCCTGCGGCATCAGGGCCGGAACTCCGTCGGCCGCCGTACCGTCGTGCGGCTCGGGCAAGGAGACCGGGTCCACCCACACCGACTTGTGCGGGACGGATACGGCAGCGGTACGGGCCGCGTCCCAGGTCTGCTCGGTGTCCTGCCCGGGGGCCGGCGTCACGTCCCCGATGAGCGCGCCGAGCAGGGCCAGGTGCCGGCCGCGGAGGCCGGACGCGGCGAGAGAGGAGTCCTCGGGGGGCTCGTTCAGATCGCCCAGCAGGCTGCCCGGAATGTGCGGGCGGTGCGGGGCGGAAGCGTCACGGTACTCGTCACGCAGGCCCAGCTGGTGCGTCAGTTCATGGACCAGATGGACCGGGTCGGCGTCCGACCACCAGGTGTTCTGGTCCATCATGCGGTCCCGGCCCGCCAGGTCCACCGTCAAGTGCGGGGCGTCCGCCGGGTCGACGTGCTCGACGGTCACGTGCAGACGGTCCCCGTTCGGCAGGCGGTACGCCGGGGCGTTCAGGAACTCACGCACCCCCGCCTCGAGTCGCTCGCGTACCTGGGCGGCCTGGCCCTCTGGATCCCGTATCGCGAGCCGTACCGTGAGGTCGGTGACCGGCTCGCCCTCGTACGAGAACCGCCGTGTGTCGAAGCCCGACCGCACCACGAAACGCGGGCGATCGTCGCGCGGACCCCGCAACTGCGGTGTGGCGGCCTGGGTTTGCTGTGCTGTGGCCTGGGTGGACCGCGGGAGCCGTGGGTGCGCCTCGTCCGTCGCGAGGGGTTGCTGGATGCTGTCGCCGCGGTTGTTGGTCGCGAGGCTGGTGGCGAGTTGGGCGAAGTCCCGTACGACGCCGAACAGTCCCTTGTCGGCGGGCAGCAGAGGTCGGGCGGGGCTGTCCTCGGCCATGTGCTGCACGAGCAGGGCCTTGTAGGCGTTGTAGACCTTGGCGGTGTTGCCGGGCTCCTTGGCCGCGTTCATCCGGTGGTCGCCGGTGATCGCGATGGAGGCGACGTCCATGAGGTAGCAGTCGATCAGGTCGGTGACGTCCTTGGCCTTGGCTCCCTCCGCGCCGGTCTGCGCGGCCCGGGCCAGCATGTCGGCCATCTTCAGGACGATGTCGCGGTAGATCCCGTGCCGGGTGCTGCTGGGGAAGGCGGCCATGATGTGGTCGGCCTGCCCGGCGCTGTCGGTGTTCATGGTGCGCGGCGTCTTCAGCTCGGCCAGCCCCGGTACCGGGAGCGGAACGCCCTGGAACATGGCCTCCTCATCGGGGATGTTCGCGTTCCTGGAGGCCAGGGGGTGCAGACCGATCTCGTGGGCCAGCATCCCCATGATGTAGCCGATGTCGTACTTCTCGAAGTAGTAGCTGGCCAGGTTGATCTGCACACCCTCGTCACCCAGGTCGCGTACGTCGGCCGGGGTCTCCGTGGTGCGCAGGTGCAGGGTGATGCGGCAGGGGCGGTTGCCGATGTAGTCCCGGATCGTCGGGTGGTCTCCCAGGAGTTCGATGATGCGGATGGCCTTGTCGCGGTACCTCTCGTTGGTGTGCTTGAGGTTGGTGAACTCGAACTTGCCCGACTTGAAGGGGGTGAGCGCCGCGTCCTGCGGCATGCGCGCCGGGACGTCGGCCGCGGTCTCGCCGGACCGGGGCAGGGAGACCGGGTCCACCCAGACGGACTGACGCGGGACGGGTGTGGTGCCCGTACGGGCCCCCTCCCAGGTCTGGTCGTCGTGCTGGGGGTGTGGGGTCACCGTGCCGATGAGGGCGCCGAGGAGGGCGAGGTGCCGCTCGCGCAGGCCGGCGGGCGTGAGGGAGGCGTCCTCGGGCTGTTCGTCCAGGGCGCCGAGGAGGCTGCCCGGGATGTGGGGGCGGTGCGGGGAGTCGGCGTCCCGGTACTCGTCGCGCAGGCCCAGCTGGTGGGTGAGTTCGTGGACGAGATGGACCGGGTCGGCGTCCGTCCACCAGGTGTTCTGGTCCATCGCCCGGTCGTGTCCGGCGAGGTCGACGGTCAGGTGTGGGGAGTCCGTGGGCTGGACCAGTTCGACGGTGATGTGCAGTCGGTCGCCGTTGGGGAGCCGGTGGCCGGGGTTGTTCAGGAATGTGTGTACGCCCGCTGTGAGTCGGTCGTACACCTGGGTCGCCTGGGCGTCGGTGCCGCGCAGGGCGATACGGACGGTCAGGTCGGTGACCGGCTCGCCGTCGTACGAGAACCGGCGGGCGTCGAAGCCGGAACGCACCACGTATCGAGGGCGGCGGTCGCGCGGGCCTCGTGGTTTGTGCGGGTCCGCCGGCCGCGGGGCGGTGTCGGTGCCGGGTTGGGGAAGCCGCGGACGGGCCTCGCCGGAGTCGGCGGCGGTGTCGATGTCTGTGGCGGTGCCGGTCTGGATGCTGTCGCCCTGGTTGTTGAAGGTGAAGCTGGAGCCCAGGCCGAGGAAGTTGCCGGTGACGTTGTACCAGCTCTTGTCCGCCGGCAGCAGCGAGCGGACCGGGCTGTCCTGGGCCAACCGCGCGACGAACATCTCCTTGTACGCGTTGTAGACCCTCGCCGTGTTGCGGGGTTCCCAGGCCGCGTCCTTGCGTCGGTCGCCGGTGACCGCGATCGTCGCCAGGTCCATGAGATAGGTGTCGATCAGGTCCGTGACGTCCTTGGCCCTGGCGCCCTCCTCCCCCGCTCGCGCGTCCTCGGCCAGCACACCCGCCATCTTCACGACGATGTCCCGGTAGATCCCGTGCCGGGTGCTGCTGGGGAAGGCCGCCATGATGTGGTCCGCCTGGCCCGCACCCTCGGTGCTCATGGTGCGCGGCGTCTTGAGGTCCGCCAGGCCCGGCACGGCCAGTGGCACGCCCTCGAACATGGCCTCCTCGTCGGGGATGTTCGTGTTCCGGGAGGCGAGGGGATGCAGGCCGATCTCATGGGCCAGCATGCCCATCACGTAACCGATGTCGTACTTCTCGAAGTAGTAACTCGCGAGATTGATCTCGACGCCGGCCTCGCCGTGATCCGTCACATCGGCCGGGGTCTCCGTGGTGCGCAGGTGCAAGGTGATACGGCAGGGGCGGTTGCCGATGTAGTCCCGGATCGTGTCGTGCTTGCGCAGCAGATCGATGATGCGGACGGCCTTGTCCCGGTACTTCTCGTTGGTGTGCTTCAGGTTCGTGAACTCGAAGTTGCCCGACCTGAAGGGGGTGATGGTCGCGTCCTGCGGCATGCGCGCCGGGACGTCGGCCGCGGTCTCGCTGGACCGGGGCAGCGAAACCGGGTCCACCCAGACCGACTTGCGAGGGACGGGCGTGGTGGCCGTGCGGGCCGCTTCCCAGCTCCCCTCGTTCTGCTGCGACTGAGGGGTCACATCGCCGATCAGGGCGCTCAGCAGGGCCAGGTGCCGGTCGCGCAGGCCGGTGGCCGTGAGGGAGGAGTCCTCGGGCTGCTCGTCGAGGGCACCGAGCAGGCTGCCCGGGATGTGGGGGCGGTGCGGGGAGTCGGCGTCCCGGTACTCGTCGCGCAGGCCCAGCTGGTGGGTGAGTTCGTGGACGAGGTGGGCCGGGGCCGCGTCCGCCCACCACGTCGTCTGGTCCATCGCCCGGTCCCGCCCTGCCAGGTCCACGGTCAGGTGAGGTGAGTCGGCGGGGTCCACATGCTCGACGGTCACGTGCAGCCGGTCGCCGTTGGCCAGGAGGTAGGCAGGACTGTTGAGCAACTCTCGTACGCCAATGGCGAGTTGATCACGTACGTGTGCGGCCTGGCCCTCGGGGCCGCGTATCGCGAGGCGCACCGTGAGGTCGGTGACCGGCTCGCCGCCGTGCGAGAACCGCCGTGCGTCGAAGCCGGAACGCACCACGAAGCGAGGGCGGTTGTCGCGCGGGCCTCGCGGGACCGGCGGGGTGGCGGCGGGCTCGTCCAGCCCGGGCGGCAGGGTCTGCGGCAACCGCGGTTCCGTACCCGGGGCCGGGGAGCCGGGCATGCCGTCCGTGTCCATCGCCTCGTCACCGGACTCGTACTCCGACGACGACCCGGCGGGATACTGCTCGTTCGAGCCCCCGGTCCGCTCGCCCTGGAGCACCCCGCCCTGGTCCAGGTACGCGCCGATGTTCTCCGCGTTGTCCCTGATGTGCTGCACCAGCTGAGGCCGTTGCCGCATCCAGTCCGGCATGCGCCAGCCGGGGAAGAACACTCCGTGGGTACCGGACGCCTGCACCCGGTGGCCGAGCGCGGTCCCGATGTGCTGATTGACCGCCTGGTAGGCGAGGTCGCAGGAGGCGCAGGCCATCTTGAACCCGCCCAGGGGCAGGGTCCGGGGCGCGTTCGGGTCGCCGGGGTTGTTCTCCCAGTGCTCGACCCAGTGCCCGAGGAGGGTCAGTTCGCCGTGTTCGGAGCCGTGCGCTCCGGGCGCCGGGGTCCCGTCCCGGCCCGCCACGTTGAGGATGCGGGGGTTCGCCAACGCCCGCTTGACGAGGTCGAGTTCCGGTGAGTCCGGGTGGTAGAGCCGGTACCAGCCGGTGGCCAGGGCCCGCAGCTTCGTACGGTCCCGCGTGTCCCGGGCGACACCGGGCCGCCTGCGCGCCAGCCACCGCTCGTCGCGCCGCCACTGCTGTCGCTCTCCCGTCAGGCGCCGCTGGTCCTGGCCGCCGGCCGCCTCGTCCTCCAGCAGGGTGTCCCACTGCTGCTGCAACCCGTCGTCCCACGCACCCGACTCGTACTGCTCCTCCAGCCGTGTCCGCAATTGCGCCTGTTCCCCGGACCGGTGGGCGAGGTCCCGTTCCTCCTGGTCCAGCCGCGCCGACCACTGCCGGTGCGACTCCTCGTCCCGGGACCACTTCTCCAGTTCCCGCACCCGCTGTGTACCGCCCGGCTCCTGTCCCGAGACGAACCAGCGCAGCTCCGCCTCCACCAGGGCGGCCTCGTCCGCGGTGAGCGCCTTCGCGCCGGTGTTGCCGGCGATGCCGAGCGATCCGTCCGGCAGCACTGTGACGGCGATGTGCGGGGTGACCTGGGCGTCGGCCTGGCGATCCGGTTTGCGGAGCGCTTCCTTCACCAGGCGGGCCACGCGGTCCAGCATCCGCAGCGTCACCTCGCGGTCCCGCTGTGACGTGCCGGGCGGGGTGGTCTGTGTGAAGGGGACGCCGATGCCGAGGCCGAGCGCCTCGCGCAGCCCCTCGTACTCCTCGGTCGACAGCCTGCCGGCCTGCTCCACCTGGTCCAGGGCCTCGGGCACGCCGATCCCCGTGTGCTCGGTGAACGCGCTGTCGAACGCCACGTCCGGGAATCCGCCGAGACGCGCGTTGCGCCGTCGCACCACGTCCAGCAGGGCGTCGGCCCGCAGCTCGGGCTCGTCCAGCAGGTCGGCGAACGCGGCCGCGAACTCGGTCTCCGGGCTGGTCCGCACGGCCGCCTGCTCACTCTCGGAACCGGAGTCGAGGTCCATCTCGACGTCCGGGTCCGCGCCCATGTCCGTCGTCTCGCCGGCTCCGGACAGTGTGCTCAGGCCGTACGCCTCCTCCTCGTCCGGCAGGCCCGGAAGGGCGCTCCCGGTCGGGGACACGGGCGCCGGGGGCAACGGGACTGCCGCCGGGTTCTGTTCCGGCTGCGGCGGGGACGGCCGGGGTGCCGGGGTGCGCAGGATCAGGGGGACGAAGTCGCCGCCGCGACGGCGGAGTCGAAGGTGCGGGCCGGCTTCACCGGAGGGGCCCGGGTAGGTGTGGGCGGTGCCGTTCTCCTCGATCAGGGTGACGGTGGCGCCCGTCGCGGCGGCGGCCCACTCCGCCACCGCACGGTCGGCCCCGGGGCCCCAGGGGGCCTCGGCCAGATGGCGGCGCAGATGGCCGTCGCGGGCGTCCTGGCTCGGCGGGGGCGCGCCCGGGCGGACGGTGAAGGGCGGCGGCGTGAACAGCGAGTCGCGCTCGGCCCTGGCGCCGGGCAGGCCGTTCAGACGCATCAGCCGGCCGGGCGGGGTCTCGGCGCGCAGACGCAGGCGGGTCGCCTCGTGACGGTCCGGGCCGGGCTGCTGGGCCGCGTGGTGCAGGGCGGTGGAGAGCGCGGCGAAGAAGCCGTTGCCGCGGCCGGTGGGGGTGCCCTGGGTGTAGGTGGCGCCGTCCGGTGCGGTGAGGACGCCGTCGCGGACGAGACGGTAACTCGGGCCCGCGCTCTCGACGGGCGGATGCCAGGGCGGGGTGGCGTGGCTGCGGTGCGCGGGCGTGGGACGCGTGAGCCCGGTGTCCGGGGTCCCGGCGTCCGTATCGGTGCCGGCCGTGGTCGCCGTCGCCGGCAGCGGGGTGGCGACCGGGGGCGGGGTGCCGGGCGGAAGGGTGGCGTGGAAGAAGCCGTCGGCGGCGAGGAGGACCGGATCGCGGGCCGGGTCGACGGCGGCCGGATCGGTGCCCGGCGGGAGGAAGCTCTGCTCGCGTCCCTCACCGGTGACGACGGTGACCGGGGTGCCGAGGACCCGGGCGGCGAGGGCGGGCAGCAGGTCGGCGCCGCCGTGGTCGCCGGCGCGGCGCTCGGGCGGGGCCGGTTCGCCGTCCGGTCGCCCGGTGCCGTCCGGCCGTGCCTCGCCGGTGAACGGGCGGAGCATGGCCGCGGTGGCCAGCCCGACCCGTTGCGCGGGGGTGGGCCAGAGCGTCTGCGGGAGCCGGCCGAAGGCGTCGAACTCGGCCTGCTGGGCGGGGGTCAACCGCACTCCCGCGAAGTCGAGTTCGTCCTGGGTGAAGGTGTCCGCGGCATCCAGCGCGAGGGTGTCCAGCAGGTCCTGGTTGCGGTCCTCGCCGAGCTCCCAGGCGAGGCGGTTGCGGGCTGCTCGGACGGCCCGCGCGGTGACCGCCGGGTCGCCGGGGTCGGCCGCGAACCGGGCCGCGAGGTCGGTGCCGAGCAGGTGGGGCAGCCGCCCGCGGTCCTGTGCCACGGCGATGAGGGCATGGAAGAAGGAGGCGCCGTCGTGCGGCATGTCGTGCACCTCGCGCACCGTGGTGCCGTCCGGCGAGGTGAGGGTGCGCGGGTCGGAGTCGGTGCCGTCGGTGATCCGGTACGGCTCGGGCACCTCGGAGCGCCAGTCCGGCTCGGCGTACTCCTGCTGCCGGTCCGGCACCGGGACCGCCGCCCGGCCCTGGTGGTGGGCGGTGAGACGGGAGGCCGCGAGGTGCAGCCGGTGGTGGTCGGCTGCGGCGGCATCGGTGTGCCCCTCCCAGCGGCGGACCTCTTCACGGGCGGCCTGCCAGGCGACGACGGCCGGGGACTGGGCCACGGCCCGGGGCAGGACGGTCGGCCGGTCGGGGTGGTCGTCGCCGAGCGCGGCCCGCTCCTGCGCGCTCAGGTCCAGCCACGTCTCGCGGGCTCGCGCCCGGGCGTCGTAGTAGTTCTTCTCGGCCGCGGCGAGGTCGCCCGCCGCCTTGGCCATGTCGTCCCAGGCCGCGCCGACCTCTCCAGGGAACGTCGCGTCGTCCAGGAGGCCGTAGTCGCGGGCGATGTCCTCGCGCAGCCAGACCAGGGCGGTGGTTTCGGCTTCCGCTGCGCGCGGGCCGCGCTTGGCCTTGCCGAGCGCGTGCAGCGGGCGGCTGTCGGTGAGGCGATGGTCCACTTCGGCCACCGACAGCCAGCTCACCGGCACCGCGAAGAGCATGCTGCGGTCGGTGACGACCTTGAGATGGGTGCCGAGGGTGGTGTCGACGGTGCCCTTGAGCGCGGTGCCGTCGGTCGCGCCGCCGATCGGGACGGAAGCGCCCGGGTTCATCACGCCCGCGTTGCTGTTGCCGGCCAGCGGCGCGGTGCCGACCACGCCCTCGACGCTGTCGGTGATGCCGGCCTCCAGCGCGTCGGAGGTCTTCGAGCGCTGCATGGCCTCCATGCGCGGCTTGCTCTCGACGGCCAGCAGCCTGGCGCCGCGGCGGTGCATCTTGGCGTAGAGGCGGGAGTCGGCGGTGTGGGACTGGCCGAAGAGGCGGGCGGAGGCCTGGGCGGGCAGTGGTGAGCCGTCCGTGCCGAGCGCCTCACGGAAACCGGAGGTCAGGCCGACCTGTGTGGTGGCCTCCTGCTGGGCCTGCGCGGGGGCGGTGCCGAGGCCGGTGAGGGGGGTGAGGCGGGCCATGCGTACGCGTTCGGAGAGGACCGTGCCGGTGTGGCGACGGCCGAGGTCGCTGTCGCCGAGGCCGTCGGCGCGGGCGGTGGCGAGGGTCAGGGCGTCCTGGACGTTGGCCGCGCCGCGGATGTCCACGGCGAGGATGCCGGAGCCGATGCGGTCGTCGAAGGGCAGGACGTCCGGGTCGGCGGTGCCGGTGCCGTCGTCGCCGGTGCGCCAGGCGGCGATGCCCTGCGGGCGTGCCTGATCCGCCGTCAGCATCCTTACCGCACGCTCCGGTTCGGGCACGTCCTCCTCGGTGAGCGCGCCGTCAGCGCTGTCACCGTCCGGCGTGAGCAGCCCGGCCGGGACGATCTCGTTGAGGGTGCCGACCGACGCGACGGCGCGCGGGGAGAGCGTCTCGCCGGTCGCGTCCGTCATCGTGACGGTCAGGGTGTAGCTGGTGACGATCTCGGCGTGCGCCTGGGTGGTGGCGATGTTCGGCATCGAGGTGTTGCCGGTGGTCTCGGTCCGGGTGCTCGACCGGCCCTTGGCTGCGGTTCCCTGGATCGAGGGGTTGGCGAGCAGGACGCCGCTGTCCGCCGCGCGCTGGCCGACGCCGAGGGTCACGTCGGCGCCGCGGTCCTGGGAGGAGCTGCCGGCGTCGTCGCGGGCGGTGGTGCGGTAGTCCTCCAACTCGAAGCCGGTGCGCAGCCGTTCCACGGTCGTGGTGACCGGGGTCAGCTTGAAGCGGACCTGTCCGGGGCTGCCGCCGACCGGGAGGTGGGTCGGGCTGGACCAGGTGCGGTAGCGGACCGGCAGGGTCATCCCGTCGGTCGTCAGCTCGTGCAGATGGGCGCGCAGGAAGTCCGGGGAGAGCCGCTGGAGGACCTGCTCCCGGTCGTGCGAGGGCACTCCGATCTTCGCCATCCGCCCCATGAGCTGCTGGGCGGCGTGACTCGCGTCGAGCTGGCCGCTGGGGTGGCTGGGGAAGCGGCGGCCGCGCAGGAAGGGGGGCACCCGGTATCCGCCACCGAGGTTGCGCGGGGTGGTGGTGCCCAGGCCGTCCTGGGCGAGCCCGGCCTCGATGACGTCCTGCATCGGCAGATGGAACATCACCGCGTCACGGACGCGTTGGAGCGCGGCGGCCGCCCGGCGCGGGGCGAGTGCGCGGCCGAGGCGCTCGGACAGGCGTCCGGCGGCGGAGCTGATGCCGGCCCCGGCGCGGGTGCCCACCGCGCCCATCGCGGCCGTCCAGCGGTCCCGTACGGCGACGGTCTCGACGGCGTCGGCGACCACGAGGTACATCCGCCCGCCGTAGGTGAGGGTGGTGTTGCGTCCCCGGGTGAGGGTCTGCGCGACACTGCGGCCCTTGCCCCACGCGTACTGCAGGGCGGTCGAGTAGGAGCCGACCACCACCGGCCCGCCGGGAGCCTGCTGGAGCGGCATGTCGGCGCCCTGGACCCCGACAGTGGTGCGCGAGACGGTGCTCGCGCTGCCGGCGACGCGGTGCTCGTTGCCGATGGTGGCTTCGAGCGTGGCCGGCTTCGGGTCGCTCTTGACCCGTAGGTTGTCCAGTTCGCCGCGGATCGCGCCCTTCACATAGTGGGTCTGGAGCGGTCCTGCGCCGTTGAGTCCGGTGATGCGGGAGCCGAACGGGCCCAGGTACTGGCCGAGTTGGCCGGCCACGTGGAGGTTCGCCATCGCCCGGCGCAGCGCGCCGCGCACCGGGGCGCCGGGCGCGCTGACGTGCCAGGAGGTGCCCGAGGCGCGGTCGGCGGTGTCCTGCATCAGCTGCTGGCGCTCCCCGCCGCCCTCGGTGCTGAGCACCACGTGCGGGGCGCGCAGCAGCCTGCGGACGAGCCGTTGGCCGGCCGAGTCCGTCCTCGGCAACGGGCGGGTGCCGTCGAGGAGTTGATCGGCCTCGACGGCGGAGAGCCGCACGGGTGGTGCGGGCGCCGGTGCCGGTCCGGTGGGCGCCGGGTCCGCGGGGGCGTGCCGGTCGGAGCCGTGCGCCGCGGGCACGGCCAGTTCCACACGGCCCACGGTCTCGCTGCCCCGGTTGAACAGCGGACGTTCCTCGACCTTGCTGACGAAGACGCCGGCACCGAGGAGTCCGACCGAGGCGAGCCGGGCCCAGCCGCGCGGGCGGCGGTGGCCCTCGAAGGTGGCGCCCAGCTCGACCTGGTAGCTGTAGAGGTCGGCGCCGTTCTGGAACATCAGGTGGTCGTGGTTGACCGCCACCGTATTGCGGGTGGCCTTCTGGTCGGTCCTGGCATAGCGGGCGCCCAGGGACACGTTGCCGGTCTGGCGCGGCAGTCCGGCCTCGGGCACCTTGTCGTGATCACGTGGCGAGATGCCCAGCTCGACACCGCCGGACAGGGTGGCGGACGCCTGCTGCCCCTGGCCGGAGACCTCGGTGCCGATCACCGCGTTGCGCAGCGAGCGTTCGCTCATGGTGGTCTCGAACCGCCGGTCGGTGAGCCGCGCGCGGAGGATCAGCGTGTGGTGGCCGCGGCGCACCTTGCCGTCCTCGGTGAGGGTGACCGGCACTCCGGTGGTGGCCAGGTCGTCCAGACTCTGTGCCAGGCTGGGCCGGTTGAGGGCCTCGCGCACCTGACGGTCGTTGTGCAGCGCGGTCCGCATCCGCCCGTCGCCGTACCAGAACCTGGCCAGCCGCGGGTGCCGCACCATCAGTGGCGGGACGAAGAGCGACGGGTATGAGCGGTGCAGGGTGTCGAGGACGGTGTCGGCGAAGGCCCGCAGGGGGTCCTGGGGGGAGGGTTGCCCATCCCGGTTCTGCGGCGGGTTCTGCTGCTGACCCTGCGGCGGGTTCTGCTGCGGATCCGGCTGCTGGTTCTGTTGCTGGCCCTGTCCCTGGGTCGGCACAGGGTTCGGTACGGCGTTCTGCGGCCGGTCGGGGCGGAAGCCCTCGGCGCGGACCTGGCCGCTGAGGTGTACCGGGTCCTCCCGAGTGAGATACCAGGGCACCGGCGGCTGGGCGTCCGGGTTCGGACCCGTCTGTCCGGGCGTACGGCTGTCCCAGCCCGCGAGCCGTCGCGCGTCCTGGGTGGAGATCCAGTCGAGGCTGACCACCCGGAGCGGGCGGGCCGCTGACGCCGGCTCGCCGGCCTTGCGCACCATCAGGGTGCGCTCGACCCGGTAGAGCGCGACCGGCTGGTTGCGGACGCGGCCGGTCGTCTTGCGGGCCGCGTCGGTGCCGAGGTAGTGGCCGCGCCCGGTACTGAGGTCCGCGCGGACCAGTGGGCCGCCTTGGAGGCGTACGTCGGTCTCCGGGCCGATGATGGTGTAGTTGGGGCCGGCGGTGACCTGGACGCCGAAGCGGGTGTCGCGCACGTGGCCGCGCTCGTTCTGGTACGTCGTCTGCGTGAGGTCGCGCAGCTCTGCCTTGACCGACTCGGTGACCAGGGTGGCCCGGTGCGGGATCGACCGCTCGACGACGAGGTGCCCGAGCGGATGCTGACCGCTCCCCCGGGTCAGCTCGGGTCCGCTGACCGGCCCGGAGAACCGCCCGAACAGCGCGAGCAGCCGCCCCGGACGGACGTACGAGACCAGTGTCCGGTGCGCCGAACTGCCGGGCCGGGCACCGGAGATGGCGAGGGCCACGTCCTCCGGCGGGTCCAGCAGGTGCAGTCCGGTGGTGTCGGCCATCCTCGGCTCGATCCCGTCCGGGAAGGTGAGCGTCTCCGGCGCCCGGCGCGGCCCCTGGAACGGGATGGTGAGGTCGTCCGGCAGCCGCCAGCTCAGCCCGTCCCGCATGGCGAACTCCGCGGTGTGCACCGGGCTGCGCCGCCAGCTCGGGGCCGTCGCGGGCGAGGTGTCCGGCCCCGTGGCTTTCGGCGCCTCGGTGACCCGCTCCACCCGCACCCGGTAGTGGACGTCGTCCAGGTGCAGGTGCGAGCCCTCGTGGGCGCGGTGCTCGGTCTGGTGGTACGCCTGGGTGCCCAGGGAGTAGTCGGTACGGCGGGTCCAGCCCAGCGAAACGCCGATCTTCAGCAGCCAGTTGAGCGGCGGACCCATGCTCAGCGCGGCGGCGATCCGGCGTCCGTAGCCGACGCTGCGCCCGCCGCCGGTGCCGGCCTGGCCGCGCCGCATGGTGTCCAGCCGGGTGGTGCCGCCGTCGACGTCGGAGAAGCGTTCCCAGCGGTGGTACGGGATGGCCTCGACGGTCATCTCGTGGCCGACGCCGGACTTCTCCCGGCCCACGAAGCGTGCGCCGCGCGGGGCGGTGAAGGCGCCCGGCTGCTCGGTCAGCAGGCGCAGCAGCTCCGCCTCGTCGAACTGATCGCGCAGCTTCTTCGGCAGCTGCCCAAGGACCTCTTCGGCCACCTGCTCGGGTGAGCGCAGGGTGAGGACGCCCGGGCCGGTGAAGAGGCCGGCCGGCCGGGGTCGCGGGGTGCCGTCCGTGCGGGGCTCGGGGCTGCCGTCGGCCGGATCCGGATCGGCACCCGGGTCGATGAGCAGGGTGGGCAGCCGGCTGCCGTCCTCGAAGGTGACGGTGCGCGGTGTCGGGCCCGGGGGCGGGGCGTCCGCTCCGGTCAGCAGGCGGGCCGGGCGGTGCCGATCGAGCTGGGTCTCCAGCGGTACCGGGTCGCCCCGGTCGGGGGACTCGGTGTCGGGGCGGTCGAGATCGGTGATCCCGCCCATGCCGCGCAGCCACTCGCCGAAGGGGTCGGAGCCGTCAGAATCGTCGGTGGCCGATTCCGTCGTGGTGGTGTCGGGGTCCGGTACGGGCGTGAGCGGGGCCGTGGCCGGGACCAGGGCGTCGTAATGATCCGTACCGTTGTAGGCCAGGTGCAGGGTGCCGTCCTGGCCGCCCGGGTGGAGGGTGGTGACGAAGGTGTTCCCCGGTGCGTGCGGGTCGGGTTGGACGAGACGCAGATCGAGGTCGAGGGTGTGCGCGAGCGCCTGCGGGAGCAGGTCGGCGAACGGTGAGGCCCACAGCCCGGGTTGTTCGGCCGCCGCGGCCATGAGCCCCTCGGTGCCGAGCCGTCGGGCGTCGGCGGGGGTGGGCGCCACGTCGGCGAGCTGCGGGTAGCCGCTGTCGCGGAGGATGCGCCGCCACCGGCGGGGGTCGCCGTCGTTGACGACCGCCTGCGCGATGCGGTTCCAGCGCTGGGTGATCCGGCTCTGCGCGTCCGCGTCCCGTACGCCGGCGAGGGCGGTCAGCCGCAGGTCGTCCACCACGGCGAGCACCGGGTCCGGGGTGGCCTCGGCCGCCGCGGCGGCCAGTTCGGACCCGGTGAGCCGGTCACGCAGCAGGCCGCGCAGTCCGGCGACGTTCCGCGCGGCCCAGGCCGGCGGTACGTCCTGGCTGCGTGCGCTGTCGAGCAGCGCCCGGAAGAGGCAGTTCCCGCCGCCCGGAGTGTCGAGCCGCCTGAAGTTCCGGCCGTCCGCCCGCACGGTGTCCGCCGGGTCGGCGGTCGCGGCGCCCTTGCTGAACAGGGTGAGGTCTTCGGCGAGGCTCTCCGGGCGGCTCGGCGCGGGCGCCAGGTCGGGCCTGCGGCGGGCGAGTTCGGCGGAGTCCTCGGCGCTCAGGCCCAGCTCGGACAGCGGCAGCGGGGTGGTGGAGAGCGACCAGGTGATCTGCGCGGACGGTGCGTAGGTGAGACCGCGCACGTCCTCCGGCGAGACCAGGGTGCTCGGTGGGAGCGCGGGCGGTGGCGGGGGCAGCAGGGCGTCGAGTGTGGTGTCGGGTCCGGCGGAGGAGCGCAACTCCGCTGCGGCGCGGAGGAATTCGGTGTACTGCTCCGGGGTGGGTCCGGCCGCCGGATCGACGGTGGCGCCGGGCCGGTCGGTGACCATCCGGCGCAGCAGGTCCGGGGTCATCCGTCCGTCGCCGTAGCGGGCCGCGGTGTCCGGGCTGAGCCAGCGCAGACCGTCCACGTATGCGAGCCCGGCGAGCAACTCCCGGTTCTCCGGCCGCTGTTCGGCGTCCGGGCCGAGGGCGTCCCGCAGTGTGCGGATCTGCTGGAGGGTGCGGGCCCGGGCGAAGGCGTCGGCCGGTTCCGGGCCGGTGTGCAGGCCGGCGTCACGTGCCAGTTCGTCCAGGTCGGCGCCGCCGGGCTCCGGGGTGAACAGCCGCCACCGTCCCGGCCCGTCCTGGCCCTCGGTGAGCACGGCTCGGACGTCGCCGTCCCGGTCCCTGGCCGTACCCACCTCGGTGGTCGGCGCGTACACCGGCCGGCCGGTGCGGTTCGCCACGTGCTGGGCCACCGGCAGCCCCGCCACCTCCGGCTGCCGCCCGGTCTCACAGGAGAACAGCACCAGCGGCCGGTCCTGATCGCCGTCCTGCGCCCAGGACTTGAGCACCTCACCGAGCTGCACACCGCTGACCTTCACGGTGGGGCGCGCCGCGTCGTCGGTGCCGAGTGTGACGGTACGGGGGGTGCCGTGGCCCGCGAAGTAGTCGGCGCCGTGCTCTGTGCCCGAACCGGGCAGCGCGACCGGCGGGCCGGTGAACACCGTACGCGGCGAGGGCTGGGCGGAGTTGTTCTCCGGGGTGAGCGGACGTGAGGTGGTGCGCACGCCGCGGAAGGTGTCCTGACCGAGCAGGCTCTGGCGCGCCGCACCCTGCGACGTACTGTCCTCGGCGGGGCTCTGCGAGATCGTCAACGTCCGTACGGCGCGCCCGGGTTGGGGCTTCACGGACGTGTCCGGCACCAAGCGCCGCAGCTGCTCGACGGGCACTGTGTGACCGTCGAGGGTGGTGACGACCGGCTCACGGGCGGGCGGGGTGCTGCCGTTGCCGCTGTTCGCGGGGCGCACGACGATCCGTCCCGGCGGCGGGGGCGGCACGGAGGGAGTCGCCTCGGGGGTGTCCTGCGTGGTGGGCGGGGGTGGGGGCGGGGTGCCGTCGTTCCCGGGCCCGCGTCCGCCACCGAGGCCGGGTTCATGACCGTCGGTTCCGTTGCCGTGCCCCGACTCCAGGTGCAGGTCCGTGGCAGGTTCGGTCCAGGGGCGGGACAAGGTGGCGAGTTTGGCGGCGGGGGGTTCGGTGGTGCTGGTGACGGTGGTGACTTTGGAATCGGGGCCGACTCCGTTGTCGTGTACGGCGGTTGTGGACTCGGTGCCGACCTTCGAGGGTGGTGGGGTCGAGCTCTCGGTGACGGGGCGGGATACCGGGCCGAGGGCATCGGCGAGCGGCAGCAGTACGTCCGCGCCGGGGAAGTCGGTCTCCGTCGTGAGTGTGGTGGCCGTATCGCCTTCCGGCGTCACCGTGGGCGGAGGGCCGGTCAGCGGGCGGACCCGGACCGGGGCGCCCGGTCCCTCGCGGGTCAGTTCGACGGCGGCGCGAACCGGGCGGCCGGCGCCGTCCGGAGTGACGGCCGGTCCGAGCACGACGGTCCGGTCGGTCCCGGCCCGGTCCAGCAGCTCGGCCGCCTCCGGCGCCCCCTCCCCCGGCGGCGGTGTCTCCGAGACGACGATGGTCAGCGGCGGTGCCTGGGCTGCGCCGCCGGTGTCACGCGCGTCGCCGGTGTCACCGACCTCGCCGGCATCGGCGTACGAGCCGGTCGTGCTCACCTTCTGCGGAGCGGTGCTGATGTCGGGGCTCGGGGTGGAGACGCTCTCGGTGGACTCCGAGGTGACGGTGCTGTCGGACGAGTCGACCGTCTCCGGCGGCGAGACCGGGGTCTCCGGAGAAGAGGGGACCTCCGGCGAGGACGTGGTCTCCGGCGACTGTGAGGTCTGCGCAGCGTCGTCCGTCGTCGCCTGCGAGCCGTCCACCGGAGCCGTGCCGTCCGGCGTACGGGTGTCCTGCGGATGCGGGCCGGAGGCCCCCGGGGTGCCTCCGGCGACGGGTGCGCCACCCGGCCGACCGCCGGTGCCGGCACCCGTGCCCGTGCCGGGAGCGGCGGAGTTGTGAGAGCCGCTGGAGGCGACGGGACCGTTGTTCACCTGGCCCGGCATCGGAGCCGTACGGTCGTCCTGCTCGGGTGTCACGTCCGACGAGTTCTGGATGTCGCTGTCCGGGGAACCCACCGTGGTGAGCGGGGTGTCCACCGTGACCGGTGTGCCGAAGCCGTCCAGGGCGCGGCGGACGTTGTCGGCGTCGACCTCGACGGCGGGGCCGTTCCCGGCGGGCACCACGCGGACCTCGGGCCGCTGCGACAGGTCGCTGTGCACGCTGTCACGGACGTCGATCTCGGCGCTGCTGGGCGGCTGGTCGCCGCGCAGGTCGGCGAGGTCGCGCAGGGCCTGGTCGCGGATGTCGGCGGGGCCGTTGTGGATCTGCTGCCACAGCGCGTTCTCGGCGGCGGTCGAGGGCAACGAGCCCGGGGAGTACCGCGGGGGGTCCTGGGTCGTGTACTGCGGCGGGTTCTCAGACGTATAGGGCGGCGGCGACTGGCGGTCGGTGAAGTCGCCCTGCCCGGTGTTCTGTTGGGTGACGGGCGGGGGCGAGGTGGAGTTGGAGCCCGCGCCGCCCGAGGTGTTCGTGGTCGAGGGGCCGCCGGTACGGTCGGGGCCGTCGCCGTCCTGTGTGCGCGGGGAGTCGGTGCCCTCTCGTGTGTCGGAGTCACCCGTGCCACCGGATACGGTGGGCGGCTGGTTGCGCATCTTGTCGATGACGTGGCGCAGTTCGGCACCGCTGTTCAGGGCGCCGTCGGTGAGCGTGGACTCGACCTGGCTGCTGATGCCCGCGCCGACGAAGGTGGACCAGTTGGTGGACCAGTCACCGTCGAAGGCGCCCTTGATCAGGATCTCCGCGAGCGCCTCGCCGGCGCCCGCGGCGAGGAAGTCGGCCGTCCCCTTGAGCCCGTAGTGCCCGGCCAGCGCTCCCGGCCGGTCGGCGTTGTTGCGCAGGAGTTGGTTGTTGCGCCACAGGTCGGGGTTGTTCCGGAAGGAGAGCGGGTTGTCCCGGAAGGTGAGCGGTGTGTTGTTCGGGGAGCCCGGGCCGTTCGCGTTCGGGTCGGGGCGGGGCCGGTCGTTCGGGGTGGGGCCGGGGTCGGGGTCCGGCTTGGGGTTGGGGCCTGGGCCGTTGTTCTTGAAGTCGGGGCTCGGGGTGTTCTTCAGGTTGGGGTTGGGCTTGAAGTCGAGGTCCGGCCCGTTCTTGAGGAAGTTGTTGTCGTAACTCTTGACGATCTTCTTCGCGATGTCGTCGAAGATGCTGGTGAGGAAGCCCGCGGCGGCGCCGAACGCGGCGGACTTCAGGATGTCGTTCCAGTCGAAGCCGTCGGGACGACGGCCGTCCGGGGCGAAGTTCATCATCGCCAGCCGCACCGCGAAGGTGGTGAACGCCTCGGCGAACGCCTCGGTCAGCGAGGGCGCCAGGTGCAGCCTCTGGAGCAGGTGGGTGAGCGTGGTGAGGATCAGGAACCGGCTGCGCAGCTTGGCCATCATGATCTGGCTGGCCGAGGCACCGCCGGTGAAGAAGGACATCGCCAGGTAGATGGCGATCTCGATGAGCAGCCGGATGACCTCGGCGATGACCTGCCACTTGGACTCCATGATGTCCATGGAGGTCTTGCGCCGGCCTTCGGCGATCTTGTCGAGCTGTTCGGCGAAATCGCGCAGGTAGTTCTTGCCGCCGTCGTCGATGAGCATGCCCATCGCCTTGGCGTACGACTTGGACAGGTCGTCCGGCATGACCTCGGCGATGTCGTGGATCGATTTGTCGATCAGCGCCGACATCCTGTCCAGCTTGCGGCCCAGTCCGGAGTAGGGCCGACGGCTCTCGTACGCGAGGTCCTCGTCGGCGTCGATGAGCTTCTCCCCGGTGAGGATGAAGATCATCGCGTTGACCTCGGGCGATGCCTTGATGCTCAACGGGGGCCGTCCTGGGGGCCGTACGGGCAGGAAGGAGCGGCCGCTCCCCGTGTGCTGTGGGAGCGGCCGGCGGTGCGGAGGTCAGCGACGGCCATGCCCGCCCGGGCCGTCGCCGTTCAGCCCATCGGTCTCGATGCGGTTGTTGACCCGCTCGACGTCCTCGATGTTGCGGTCGCGGGTGTCCTTCATCATGCGGACCTGACTGACCGTGGCGTCGGTGATGCCCACGACCGCGTCGCGGATGGACATCATCGTCTCCTTGGTGGTCTGCCGCTCCTTCTGCTCCTGCGGCTTGGCCTTCTCGGCGAACTCGCCGTCCGTACCGGGCCAGGTGACCGTGGGCGCCAGATCGTCGAGGAACTCCTCGGTGATGCTCTTGGACAGGGTGCCGATCTCCTCCAGCTGCCTGGCCAGGGCCTCGATCCGGTTCGGGTCGACGTAGTACCGCTGTCCCATCCTCAGTCCTCCCCGTCCTCGCCGAGCGCGTCCCGCCAGGCGGGGGTGGCCTGGCCGTCGCGCGTCGTGTGCGCGGTGTCTTCGGCGTCGTCGCCCAGCACCTCGGGGCCGAAGATCCGCTCCCAGTCCAGCTCGAAGCCCTTCAGCTCGGGCACGTTGCTGCTGGGCTCCGCGAAGGGTGCCATCGCCTTCATCACGTGCCGGTTCATCTTCAGGCGCGCCGCGTTCGCCGCCTCCAGGACGCTGGCGGCCAGCTCCTGGGGGGACATGTCGCGGTACTTGTTCTCCAGGAACTCGATCCCGGACAGCTCGCCCTGCGGGCCCACGGTGGCGCGGACCGCGCGGTCGGAGGAGAGCACCGCGAACGACGCCTGCCGCAGCTCGCGCTCGGTGCGCGCGACCGCCTCCTGGGCGGCCTGGAGTTCGGCCATCGCCTTCTCGAGACGCTTCTCCAGCGGTTCGGTCACGCCCGCTCCTGCCTTCTCCGTCGGTCTCCGCGCGCTTCCGGACACCGGTCCGTGCGCCCGGTCGTGGTTGCCGGTCCCTCAACTGCCCTGCTGATCCTGCCTGGTGAGGCCCCCGCCGCGGAAGCCGGGAGCCACGTGGGATGCGTCTCCGCGCGCTGGTCGAGCCGGAGCCGTACGGTGCTCACCGTCCGATGACGGCAGGGGTGCCGCCCTCTTCGGTGCCCCACACGTCCGCGTCCTCCTCCAGGTAGTCGGCGGAGCTGGTGGCCCTGCGGCCCTGCTCCGCCTCCTCCTCGGGGGACTCGCCGCCCGTCGTCGTCACCCGGGAGGCCGGGGCCAGGAAGGTGTCGTCGTCCTCCTGGCGGTTCCACGGGCTGCGCCGTCGGCGGTTGCGTCGCTCGCTCTCCTCGGCCGCGTCGACCAGAACGGCACGCACCCGCTCGCCGTTTCCCTTGTCGCCGCCCGCACCCATGCCACCCGCGCCCATGCCGCCCATCGGCATGCCGGGGCTGCCGGGCATGCCGGGCGCGCCAGGGGTCCCGGCCGTCGCGGCGGCAGCGAGCGGGGTGCCCGCGCTGTCGGCCGTACCGTCCGAGAGGGGCTCGGCGCCGGTTCCGCCCGAGCCGTCCGGGGAGAGGTAGCTCTCCCCGGAGAGGCCGCCGCCGGAGGCTCCGGCGCTCGCGCCGCCCCCGACACCCAGGTCGGAGAGCGACAGGTCCCGGGTGGAGGTGCCGTCACCGCCACCGGTGTCGTTGAGGCCGCCGATGCTCTCCAGATCGCCGAGGCCGTCCAGGATGTTCGAACTGTCGGAGTCGCCGGGCGAGTTGAGATCGTGCAGGTTCACCGTCTCGGTGTTGCCCTGCGGGTCGGTGACGGTGGCGATGCCGGTGTCCGGGTCGATGACCTGGGTGCTGCCGTCCGGGAAGTGGGTGGTCAGCTGGCCGTTGTCGAGGCTGGTGACGGAGCCGTCCGGGTTGGTCACCTGCGCACCGTGGGTGAGGTCGGTGGTCGTGGTGGAGCCGTCCGGGTTGGTACTGGTGAGCAGGCCGCTGTCCGGGTCGAAGCTGATGCTGCTGCCGTCGCGGAACTCGGTGGCGATGTCGTCGCCCGTGAGCTGGGTGCTGCCGCCGGTCGGGGTCTCGAGGCCGGACCGGCTGTTGAGGTTCCCGAGGTCGCCCAGGTCGCCCTCCGACTGGGTGGGCAGGTCGGAGTTGATGTCCCCGAGGTCCCCCAGGTCCGCCGGGTTGTTCTGGCCGTTGAGGTCGCCCAGGTTGCCGAGGTTCTGGGTGGTGGTGGTGCCGTCGGCGTCGGTGGTGCTGATCTGTCCGGTCGTGGGGTCGACGGTCTGGACACTGCCGTCGGGGAAGGTGGTGGTCAGCTTGCCGTCGTCGCCGAGGGAGGTGACCGAGCCGTCCGGGTTGGTCACCCTGGTGCCGTCGCCCAGGTTCTGCGTGGTGACGCTGCCGTCCGGGTGGGTGGTGGTGAGCACCCCGCTGTCGGGGTCGAAGCTGGTGCTGCTGCCGTCCGGGAAGTCGGTGGTCAGCTTGCCGGCATCGAGCTGGGTGCTGCCACCGGTCGGGGTCTTGACGGAGCCGCCGCCGGTGTTCAGGCCGCCGAGGTTGCCGAGGTTCTGGGTGATCGCGTCGTTGGCGGAGTTGTTCGTCCCGCCCGGTCCGCCGTTCAGCGACCCGAGGTTGCCCAGGTTCGTGGTGACCGGGGGCGGGGTGGACGTGAAGGCCTGCTGGTCGCCGCCCGGGTTGTTGACGTCGCCGAGGTCGCCGAGGCTCTCCGTGACCGTGGTCGGGCTCAGCGCGTCGAGGTTGCCGAGGTTCTGCTCGGTGACGGCGTTGGGGTCGTTGATGCCGCCGAGGCTCTCCTGCACGGCCTTGGCCTGCTCCTCGGCCTCACGCTTGGCCTCCTCCTGCTCACGCCGCTGCTCCTCGCGCAGCTCGTCCTGGTACTTCTTGTCCTCCTCGCGCTGCTGGTTCTGCTCGTCGCGCAGCTCGTCCTGGAGGCGCTTGTCCTCTTCGCGCTGCTGCTTCTGCTCGTCGCGCAGCTCGTCCTGGTACTTCTTGTCCTCCTCCCGCTGCCGGTTCTGCTCCTCGCGGAGCTCCTCCTGGTACTTGCGGTCCTCCTCGCGCTGCCGCTCCTGCTCCGCGCGCAGCTCGTCCTGGTACTTGCGGTTCTCCTCGTTCTGCCGGTTGATCTCCTCCTGCTCCTCCTCGGCCTTGCGCTCCTCGTACTCCTCCGAGGCGGTGCTGGTCGACTTCGGCTTGGGCACGTTGTCGGAGAAGTCGTCGCCCAGGTCGAGGAAGTGGTTGTTCAGGTTCGACTGCACCTCGGCGGCGGGCTTGCCCAGGTACTCGTTGACGCCCTGGCTCCAGATCTTGACCGCCTTGTCACCGACCTTCGCCCAGTTCGCGATGTCGGTGAGATCGCCGTACTCCGGGTGCACCTGGGTGAACCCGGCCTGCGGGCTGTGGCTGACGGTCGTGGTGTAGCGGGAGGTGTACGACTTGATGTCCGTCTTGGCGACGTTGTTCGCGTCGACCCACTGGGCGAGGTCGTCCAGGACGTAGCGCAGCACCTGGTGCGGGTCGTAGTACGAGGACTTGGCCCAGGCGAGCCATGCCTGAAGCAGCTTGTTCGCGGCGTCCTCGAGGTACTTGCGGCCCAGCGACAGGGCGCGGGAGTACACGGTGCCGCCGGTGCCGGTCCCGTCGCCGGCTCCGGGGCTTTCGTTGAAGGTCTCGACGTAGCTGTCGTAGTTCTCGCGGATCTTCTTCAGCAGGCTGCGGAAGACCTCCGCGGCCTCGCCCTTCCAGCTCGCGTCGTCCCGGCCGAAACGGTCCTCCCAGTCCTTCAGCACCACCGCGTGGTCCTTGAAGAACTTGGCGGCGAAGTCGAAGGACTCGCCTGTGGTGTTGAAGGAGTTCAGGTCCACCACGTCGGCCCCGGGCACGCCCAGGTTGCTGAACCGGGCGTCCTGGGTGTTGCCGCCCAAGAGGCCGAGAAGCGCCGCCCGCGGCCCGTTCATGTACCGGGCGAGCGGGATGGTGCTCATCTTGTCCTTGTTGTAGTCCGTGAACTCGTTGCCCTCACGGACCTGCGCGTCATTGACGTTGTCCGAGCCCGGACCGGCGAAGATGATCTCCTCGCCGTCCTTCACCCGGCCCTCGAAGACGATCCGGGCCTGCATGATCGACCGCTTCTTGCCGCTGTCGAAGAACCAGATGTCGTAGTCCTCGCCCTTGTTCGTCAGGAAGCCGGAGTCCTTGACGAGCAGGCTGAGGCTGCGCTCCTTGATGTCCATCCGGAAGAGCTTGCCGCCGTGTTCCGAGCGGAGCGTGTCGAAGACGGTGTTGCGGTCCGGCACCGGATAGCCGGTGATGTGGGTGACCAGGGTGGCCCAGGTGTCGGTCGACGGGTCGCCTGCGTTGTCGAACTTGTCGAGGTTGGCGACGGAGTTGGGATCGTACCGATCGGCCACCGGGCGCCCTTTCTTCTCGGTTGGTCAGGACTAGGCCGTGTCCGCAAAGTCCCGCCTGCCCCGCGACGCCCGGCACGCGCTCTCGCCGCACCGGGCGGACGAGGGGACTTTGCGGACACGACCTAGGGCATGTCTCGCGGAATCAGCTCTGTGCCGGGAGCCCTAGTCCTCCGGATCGCCGGTGCTGCCGGCGGTCAGGGTGTCGACCTCGTCGAACGTCTGGAGCAGCGTCTGGGCGTCGATGGCGTCGAGGTTCTTGTCCTTGGTCTTGTTGGCCTCTTCGATGGTCTCGGTGAGGGCTTCCTTCAGCTCCTTGAAGAGTTCCATCTGGTCACCGAGCAGCTTGTCGATGGCCGTGGCCGCGGTACGGATGTCCTCGATGAGCTTGGGTCCCGAGACCAGGGGTTCGGTCACCATCCGTCCGATGCGCAGGAGTTGCTTGTCCTGGGCGAGGTTGTCCGGGGTGGTGTGTCCGTCGATGAGGTGGCCGAGCGGGCGGATGTGGGACCCGTCGCCCTCCTCCTTGTGCTTCTTCGCGGCGGTGTAGACCGGCTGCACCTCGTTGTCCCGGAAGTTCTCCATCTGCTTGAGGTCGAAATGCTTGACGTCGGCCTTCTCACCGGCCATGGGACGTCCTCCTGCCGCTTGGTGCGGGACGGGGATACGGGGCCCGGCGGGCGCCCGGCGTACGGACGCCGGCCGGGCCGGCGGCCCGCGTGCCGCACGGGGGCAAGCGGGCCGGTCCGGAGATTCCCGCCCGCTCCACGACGTGCCGCGGGGGAAATTCCGGCAGCGCCCTAACGGGCCCGCACACTCCCCCAGTTGTCGGCGCTCTTGCGCTCGTCGCGGGAGTGGTTGTCGTGGATGGTCTGGATCAGCTCGCCGTTGTCGCCGAGGAGCTGGGCCATGTTCTTGGTGGCCTGGTCCCACTCCGCCTGCACCTGGCGGTAGGTCTCCTGGTCCGAACCCTCCCAGGAGTTGACGAGCGGCTTCAGCTCGTCCTCCAGGTTGTTGAGGGTCGTGATGATCTGCTGGGTCTGGGCCATCAACTCCTCGATGGCATTGCGGACCACGGGGTACTGCACGTCGATGATGCCGTCGGCCATGACGTCTCCTCTCGGAACGGCCGGGCGCGGGGCCCGGGAAGCTCAAGGGGTCCGGCCCTCGCCGTGGCGGGACCGGTGCTGCGGGTCGGTCAGCGCAGCGCTTCGAAGACGCCCTGGCTGGTCTTGCTGTTGAGGACCTCGGTCAGGTCCTGGTTCTCCTGCGCCAGACGATTGGCGGAGGTCACGTTCTCCTGGAGCGCGTCGACCATCTTGCTGATCTGGACGACGACCTTCTGCGACTCGGCGGTCCAGCTGCGGAAGAGCTTCAGCAGGGCCTGACCCTCGTCGCCGCCGACGCCCGAACGCGCGGCGATCTCGCTGACGTTGTTCTGGATCTTCTCGACCTGGCTCCGGGCCGACTCCAGGGAGGAGACACCCCCCAAGCCCTTGGCATAGTCCGCTTTCCTCGCGGCACTGTCCGCCATGTCGCGCTCCCTTCGTTCAGCCCTGTCTCGTCGTTGCCCGCTGAGGCTAAAGAGAAGCCAGCGTTCCGCGCAACGCGCGCAGGGAAGATTTGAGCTTAAGTCAGCTCGCCCCAGAATTCTTGCGTGGCAAGGGAGTTGTGCCGAGGTTTCAGCGAAATGAACAAGCCTGCCCGCCGGCCGGGCGCAGGGACGTGCGCCGCCTCGGCGGGCGACGCGAGGCGGGCGGGAAACGGGCACGCGTAGAAGGCGAACGGGCATCGTGGAGAGCCGCATCCGGCATTGAAAGCGCTTCCTCGGGATTTCGCGGGCATGACCGGCCGAAATATCTGAGCTTTGTTTGAGGTTGCCGCCGCGCCCGATCCGCTGATTGCTCTGCGGACTTCACGCATCGGGGACTTCACACATCGGCACCGACTTTGGCTCAATACTTATGCTGCCGCGCCCTTTTCCTTTTCATCGGCGCCGAATGCACCCGTTGCCGTGATCAGCGTGAGGTGTCCGCCTTGTCCTCCTCGGTGCGCCCCTCGCCCCGCCCCGCGGCGGCAGTGCACTGCGGCGCCGTCACCTTGGGGTCCGCCTCTCCCGAGGCGGCGGCCGGGTCGAGGTCCGCACCGGTCGGGAGGGCCGCGAGCAGCGGCGCCGGGACCGAGCCGATGTCCGCGGTCTCGTAACCGAGCGCGGCCAGCGCATTCTTGGTGGCGACGCGGTACTTCACGCCGTTCTCCGCCACCAGATAGGTCGTTCCCGCGTGCGCGGCGCCGCTGGCGTGCAGGGCCCGGACCAGGGCGCCCCGGCCGGGCCGGACCACTGTGGCGTCGGCCGGGACACAGGCCGGCCGCAGCGGCTGAGCGGTGCCCGCGGACACCGCGACCGGGGCGAGCCGGGTCAGCGGCACCAGCACCGACCTGATCCGAACGCCGCCGTCATCGCCGTCCACCTGCGCGCAGAGCGCGGTGCCGCGTGGCGCGGACTGCGGGACGGGGGGCGCGTCCGGCAACTCCTCGGAGGCGCCGGCGCCCTGGTCCGTGGCCCGGTGCTCGCGCAGCGCGTCGGCACCGACCGTGCGCACCTCGGGCGAGCGTCCCTCGTAGGCGTCCTTCTGGGTGGCCGGGTCGCCCAGCACCAGGGCGGCGCCGAGCCGGGTCAGCGGCACCAGACCGTCCTTGCGCAGCAGGTGGTAGGTACTGTCGCCACCGGGGACGCTGACCTTGAACAGCTGGCCGATCCGGCTGGGCTCGCCACCGAGCACGGGACCTTCCTCGCCGCGCCCCGGCACCGTGGGCGGCTTCAGGACGGGTCCGGGCGCGAGCGCGTCGAGGAAGGCCGCCGTGACCGGCATCGGCTGCTCGGAGCCGTAGCCGAGAGCGTTACGGGCGTCGGACGTGCGGTCCAGCGGCAGCCTGCTGCCCCGCCACACCAGGTACTCGGCGTCGTCCGGCCCGCGCACCAGCATCGCGCGGTCGCCGTCGATGCCGCGGGAGTCCAGCGGCGCCCCGGCCACCAGGGTGGTGGCACCCGGCTTCTCCACGCCGGTGCTCGCCACGGCACCGGAGGTGTCCGGCAGCGCGCCGTCCGGTCCGGTGACGCACATGTGCCAGGCGCCGTCGTCGAGTTGGCCGGGCTCGGGCACGGCGTCGGGGACGCCGGGGATGCCGGCCGGGGCGCCCACCGGGACGTCCCTGAGGGAAGCGGTGCCGACGTCCACGGTCTTCAGGTCGGAGCCGCCGATCAGTCGCGCCGAGGCGTAGTTGCGTACCGGGTGCAGCACGCCGTCGGTACCGGTCCACAGGTAGCGGGCGCCGGTGTCGCGGTTGACCACGAGGTTCGCGCCGTCGCGCCAGGCGTCGTTGCCGCCGGGACGCAGCAGGCCGTAGACGGTGGCGCCCGCGCCGATCAGGACGGTGGCCAGCACACCGAAGACCACGCCGCGGGTGGTGCGTCCGAGCGGGCTCTCCGGGGCGTCCGGGTCGGCCATCAGCAGGCCCGAACTGAGCCTGCCCATCATGAAACTGTGGGCGTGGACCTGATCGCGTTTGGACTGCACGGCCTCTCCTACTCGTTCTCTTGCCGCAGTGCGGGTGTGCTCAGCCGAACAGGCCGCGCAGCCAGCCGAAGAGTCCCGCCACCCACAGGCTGAGCGGCAGCAGGGCGACGGCGATGCCGGTGTGCGCCATTTCCGCCGCACGGCCCCAGTACGGCAGCATCCGGCGGCCGGGCACCGTCCAGGCGGCGATGACCAGTGCGGCCGCGGCGCCGAGCAGCACCGCGAAGACGACCAGTCGCCCGTCGCCGTCGCTGTCCGACGCCCAGGTGCGGGCGAGCAGCAGCAGCCCCCAGATCCCGGGTACCGCCAGGGTCAGCCGCTGCCCGATGTGCACCAGCCCTCGGGAGTGCAGAAGCAGCAGCAGGCTCAGGGCAAGCGCGGTCAACACCTCGGGCAGGTCCGGCCGTTCGGCGAGGACGACCAGGGCGGCCGCGGCGATGACGCCGGTGACGGCGAAGAGCGCGGTGACCCAGCGTCCGGCCAGTTCGGTGCGCTCGGCGACCTCGCTGCCCGCGTAGGGCTCGATGCCTTCCTGGAGCTGGCCGGCGGACGAGGGCAGGGCGGGCATCCGCATCCCGGCCAGCTTGAAGGCGAACGGTGCCACGGTCCCGGCCGCGAGCACGAACACCGTGGCGACCAGCGCAACCGCCGCCGGCACGTCCAGATCGGTGTAGCCGATCAGCGCCCCGGCGATCGCGATGGCCACCGACACGACCGCGGTGCCCAGCAGGGCCGGGGCGCCGACCGCGGTGGCGGCCAGCGCCAGGACCGCGCCGCCGGCACCCGCAGCGCCCGCCGCGAGCAGCCGCGCGCCCGCGACGCGCGCCGCGTCCGGGCCGGTCAGATCGCCGCCGGGCAGCACCCAGCCGGCCAGTGCCAGGCAGGGCGCGACCAGCAGGCCGAGCGCGGTCGCGGAGAGGCGGTCGCCGACCGCGCGGCTCGCGGTGCCCGCGCCCGCGAGCAGCAGCACTCCCGCCACGGCCGCGCAGGCCGCCTTCGTGGAACCGGAGCCGGTCACCCCCGGCCAGAAGACCAGCACCAGGGCGGCCGCCACGGTCGCCACGGTGGCACCGACCAGCAGCCCACGGGCCGCCTCGGGGTGCCAGGTGTGCAGCCTCCGGCCCGCGGTGTCCGCGATCCCGTCCACCAGGTCGTCGAGCCGTGCCTCGGGCAGCGCCTCCGTGTGCGGGCGCAGATAGAGCACGTCCCCGTCGGCGAGTCCGGCTCGCGCGAGGGTGGTCTCCTCGTCGAGCGGGGCGTCACCGAGCCGCTGAAGCACCCAGCCGGCGTGGTCGAGCCCGGATTCTTCGGCTTCCTCGCCGACATAACGCAGCAGCGTGGGCAGCAGATCGGCGACCGGCACGTCGGCGGGTACGGCCAGATCGACGGAGACGCTCGGCGCACGTACGGTCAGGCGGCACAGTTCGGCCACCGCGCTGTCGGTCATCAGCTGAACTCTCGTCTTCCGTGGGGGGTTTGGCAGGAGGACTTCCCCAGGACGGGGGCAGTGCGAAGAGTACGGAAGGTCCGCACGGGCCAGAACACGGGGGTCGGGCGGGGGAATTGCGTCCGTGTGCCCGGTAACCACCTCTCCCGCGTGGACAGGTCGCGTTTCGTGAATGCAGACTACTGCCTACGCCCGCCGGATCGCGCTGGGGACCGGACGCCGTGTCCGGTATGCAGTTGCATGGTGGGGGAGTTGACCGCTCCCTGCTTTCCGCCCTCAACATTCATCCGGCGTTCACCGCGTACCCGGGTCCCCGGAAAATGAGCGCGGTGCGGTCTTTCCGGCTACCGGAGTACCGGTATTCGGCGCGGGCCGGAAAGCCAGTGAAACCGGAGGTTCTGTTCCTTGAGTGTGGTGCTGTTTCGCCGGCCGGCCCGTAGGCGCGGACCCGAGATGCCCGAAGGGCAATTGACCCTCCAGGAGCCGCCCGTCCTCGCCGAGACGGTGCCCGACACCTCGGCGATATGGACGTATCTGCCGATGGCGCTGATGTCGGTGTCGATGATGCTGATGTTCCTGCGTCCGGGCGGTGGCAACGGCGTCTTCATGTATCTGGCGATGGGCGTCATGGCGCTGTCCGCCGGCGCCATGCTGCTGGGTCAGCTGATGCGCCGCTCCAGCGAGCGCAAGCAGCGTCTGAAGGGCGAACGCCGCGACTACCTCCGCTATCTGGCGCAGACCCGCAAGCGGGTCCGGGCCACCATCGTGGAGCAGCAGCGGGCGCTCGCCTGGCGCCACCCGGAGCCCGCGTCACTGCGTTCGCTGGCCCGCACCACACGGCTGTGGGAACGCCGCCCGGCCGACGAGGACTTCGGCGAGGTCCGGCTCGCGGTCGGCGAGCAGCAGCTCGCCCTCACCCTGAACCCGGTCTCCACCCGCCCGGTCGAGGACCTCGAACCGCTCTGCGCGCACGCCCTGCGCCGCTTCATCCGCGCCTACTCCACCATCCCCGAGCAGCCCCTCGGTCTGTATCTGCGCTCCTCGGCGCGCGTCATGGTGCGCCCCGAGGAGACACCGGCCGAGGAGCCGGCCGAGCGCAGCGGCGGGAACCCGGCCGGCGACCCCGGCACCGACGCGGTACGCGCCCTGGTGCGCGCCGCGCTGGGCCAGCTCGCCGTGTTCCACGCGCCCGAGGAGCTGTGGATCGCCCTCTGCGTCAGCGACGAGCAGCGGCCCGACTGGGAGTGGGTCAAGTGGCTGCCGCACGCCCTGCACCCGCACGAGGAGGACGGCGCCGGCCAGATCCGCCGGATCACCGCCGACCTCACCGAGCTGGACGACCTGCTCGGCGCCGAGTTCGCCGAACGCCCGGGCTTCGACCCGGACGCCCGTCCGGGCCGTGACGAGCCCTACACGGTGGTCGTCCTGGACGGCATCACCGTCCCCGAAGGCCATCGCTGGGAGGGGCACGGATATCGCAACGCCGTGGTGCTGGACGTCTCCGGTGCGCTGCGCTGGCGGCCCGGCCGCAACACGCTGCGGCTGACCGTCGGACCGGACCAGGTGAGCCTGGTGCGTACCGACCGCAGTCGCAAGGAGCGCTCGGTGCCGCTCGGCCGGCCGGACCGGCTCGGCCCGCTCGGCGCGGAGTCGCTGGCCCGGCTGCTCGCCTCCCGCCGGATCAGCCTGGGCAGCGACATCGCGCAGCCCCTGGACTCCGACGTGGAGTTGACCACCCTGCTCGGCATCCCCGACCTGCACCGGCACGACCCGAAGGCCCTCTTCGCCAGGCACACCGGCTCCGCCCGGCTACGGGTGCCGATCGCGGTGGGCGTGGACGGCCGTCCGGTGGAGCTGGACATCAAGGAGTCCGCGCAGGGCGGCATGGGCCCGCACGGCATGCTCATCGGCGCCACCGGCTCCGGCAAGAGCGAACTGCTGCGCACCCTCGTCCTCGGCCTGGCCCTGACCAATTCCTCCGAGACGCTCAACTTCGTCCTGGTCGACTTCAAGGGCGGTGCCACCTTCCTCGGCCTGGAGGAACTGCCGCACACCTCCGCCGTCATCACCAACCTCGCCGACGAGGTCGCCCTGGTGGAGCGCATGCAGGACGCCCTGCACGGCGAACTCATCCGCCGCCAGGAGCTGTTGCGCGCGGCCGGCAACTACACCTCCGCCCTGGAGTACGAGCGGGCCCGCGCCGCCGGGGCGGACCTCACCCCGCTGCCCAGCCTCTTCGTGGTCGTCGACGAGTTCAGCGAACTCCTCTCCACGCACCGCGAGTTCATGGACCTGTTCGTGATGATCGGCCGCCTCGGCCGCTCCCTCGGCGTGCACCTGCTGCTGGCGTCGCAGCGTCTGGACGAGGGCCGCATGCACCAGTTGGAGAGCCATCTGTCGTACCGGGTCGGCCTGCGCACCTTCTCCGCCATGGAGAGCCGCGGCGTGCTCGGCGTGCCGGACGCCTACGAACTGCCTGCCCAGCCCGGCAGCGGCTATCTGAAGTCCGGTGTGGAAGCCCTGACCCGCTTCCGGGCCGCCTACTCCTCCGGTACGTACCGGCGCCGCACCGGCGCGGTGGTGCAGGCCCGGGTGGCCAGTCAGGTGGTGCCGTGGACCAGCGGCTGGGTGGTGCCCCGCACGCTCGACCCCACGCCCGACCCGGAGCCGGAGGTCGAGGAGACCGGCGACGAGGAGACCCTGCTCGACGTGGCTCTGGACCGGCTGCGTGACTCGGGCCCCGACGCCCACCAGGTGTGGCTGCCGCCGCTGGACGAGCCGTCCCCGCTGGACGCGCTGCTCCCCGGCATCGCGCCCGACCCGGAGCGCGGCCTCAGCGCGGCCGGCTGGTCCGGGACCGGCAGACTGCGGGTGCCGGTGGGTCTGGTGGACAAGCCCTTCGACCAGCGCCGCGATCCGCTGGTCGTGGACCTCTCGGGGGCCGGCGGCCATGTCGCCATCGCGGGCGGTTCGCAGAGCGGCAAGTCGACCCTCGCCCGCACCCTGATAGCCGGCCTCGCCCTCACCCACACCCCCGCCGAGATCCAGTTCTACTGCCTCGACTTCGGCGGTGGCGGCCTCTCCCAGCTCGCCGGGCTCCCCCATGTCGGCGGTGTCGCTGCGCGGCTCAACCCGGAGCGGGTGCACCGGGCCGTCGCCGAGGTGATGACGCTGCTCGCCCGGCGCGAGCAGTTCTTCGTCGACCACACCCTCGACTCCATGCAGTCCTACCGCCGTCGCCGGGCCGCCGGGGAGTTCCCCGAAGAGCCCTTCGGCGACGTGTTCATGGTGGTCGACGGCTGGTCCACGGTCCGTCAGGACTACGACGAACTGGTCCCGAAGTTCAACGAACTCGCCGCCCGTGGCCTCAACTACGGCATCCATCTGCTCATCACCACCACCCGCTGGGTGGAGTTGTCCGCACAGGTCCGTGATCAGGCGGCGACCCGCCTGGAGTTGCGGATGGGCGACCCGATGGACTCCGAGATCGACACCCGCAAGGCCCGCTCGGTGCCGCGCAGCGGAGGACGGGGCATCACCGCCGACAGCAAGATGCACTTCCTCGCCGGCCTGCCCCGCCTGGACGGCAGCGGCTCCCTCGAGGACCTCGGCGACGGGGTCACCCACCTCGTCGGCGAGGTCGCCAGGCACTGGTCCGGCCCGGCCGCCCCGCAGGTCCGGATGCTGCCGCACCGGCTGCCGCTCGCCGAACTCCCCGCGCCCGAGCCCACCGAGGGCGGCGGCATGCGTCTACCGCTCGGCATCGACCAGGACGCCCTGGAGCCGGTGTGGCACGACTTCAGCCGCACCCCGCATCTGATCGTGGTCGGCGACACGGAGAGCGGCAAGACCAACCTGCTGCGCGGTGTCACGCAGGGCATCACCGCCCGCTACGCCCCGCACGAGGCGAAGATCATCGCGGTGGACTACCGGCGCACGCTGGTGGACGCCATCCCGGAGGAGTACCGCATCGGGCACGTGATCTCCCTGGACAACCTCACCGAGACCATCGACGGCGCGGCCCGCGGGTTGAAGACCCGCGTCCCCGGCGCGGACATCGCCCCCGCCCGGATGCGCAAGTGCGACTGGTGGACCGGCCCTCGCCTGTTCATCCTGGTCGACGACTACGACATGGTCTCCAGCAACTCCTTCCAGAGCCCCTTCGAGCCGCTCTTCGAGCATCTGACCCTCGGCTTCGAGATGGGCCTGCACCTGATCGTCGCCCGCAGCGCGATGGGTGCGGGACGGGGCCTGAGCGACTCCCTCATCCGCCGCCTCGACGAGGCGAACAACCCCGCCGTACTCCTGTCGTGCCCGCCCACCGAAGGCCGCCTCTTCGGCAACGCGAAGCCCGTCAACCTTCCGCCCGGCCGGGCCCAGCACATCGCCCGCCGCAAGTCACGGCTGATGCAGACGGCGCTGGTGGAGACGGGCCGCGGGCAGGAGGGCTGAGGGAACGGGACGGTGAGACACACGGCGGGGGCCACCTGTGGTGGCCCCCGCCGTCGGCATCACGGATTGCGGTCGCCTCCCGGCGCTCCGGCTCAGTCCTCGCTCGATCCGCCCGCCCTCGCCGGGCGCCAGCCCCGAGCACGCGCCCGGGGAAGGGTGAAGGCGGCCCACAGGACGGTGAGTACGGCGGCGGAGCCGAGGAGGAGGAAGAGGGTGGCACGGTCCACGGCGCGGTCGGCGGCGGCCGTATCGCGGACGGTCACGCGATCCGCGGCGCGCTCGGCGCCGGCCGCCCCACCCGAGCCGCCGAGGACGGTGGTCACGGCGGCATAGGCATCCAGTTGCGGGATGTCGGCCGGATAGGCGGTCGCGGTCAGGCGGCGGGTGACGGCGTCGGGCGAGTCGTCCGGGTAGGCGGCGCGGACCACCGCGGCGGATCCGGCGGCGTATGCGGCGGCGACCGAGGCACCGGCTCCGAGGTAGTGCCCGTCACCGCGTGGGCCCCCGGAGACCACTCCGGCCCCGGGGGCGGCCAGGTCGATGCCCGTGGTGGGCAGGGAGTTGTCCGGGCGTACGCCGCCGGGGAGCATGTCGGCGACAGAGAGGACGCCGGGTTCCCCGGCAGGCCAGTACACGCGGGACGGGATCTCGTCGGTGCCGCCCCGGGACGGCGGGTCCAGCGTGGCCGCGGCGACCACGACCGCGCCCGCGCGGCGGGCGTCGGCGACCGCGCGGGTCAGGTCCGTGTCCCGGCGCGGCAGGGCCACCGTGACCGCGATCACCTCGGCCCCGGCTTCGGTGGCTTCGCGTACCGCCTCCGCGACCAGTGCGGGGCTCGGCTCACCGCGCGTGTCGGTGCCGCGCAGGGCGAGGATCCTCGCGCCCGGGGCGACTCCGGCGAGGCTCGAGCCGGTTCCGGCGATCAGCCCGGCCAGGAAGGTGCCGTGTCCGACACAGTCGTCGGCGGCCGCGCCGGCGGCGGTCACCCGGCCGTCGAGGCCGGCGGCGTCAGGGGCGACGCCGGTGTCGATCAGGGCGACGGTGACGCCCGCACCGGTGCCGTGCCCGTGCAGCCGGTCCAGGTCGAGGCGCTGACGTGACCAGTCCTGCTTCTGCGCCTTCTCCCGGGAGGCGGCGGTGCAGTTCGCCTCCTCCGCCTCCGGATCGAGCGAGGAGGGCATCGCGGGAAGTTCCTGGCCCTTCTTCCCGTCGGCCGTCGGCATCCCCGTGTGGGGTGCCGTATGTGCCGGAACGGCCGCGGGCAGCAGCAGGGCGGCGGCGAGGCCGGCGCCGGACAGCAGGCGGGCCGCCCCGCGGGCGGGCGGCTTCACAGTCCGGCCCCCTTCGGGGACGCGACCGCGACGTCCTCGGGAATGAGGATGCGCAGGTCGTCCAGGGTGGGCGCGGCCAGCGAACTGAGCCGCCCCGCCTGGCGGGTGACCATCGACTCGACCACCTGCCGGGCCAGCCGGGCATTGCCGAACGACCGGTCCCGGGGCACCGCGTCGAAGTACGCCTTGAGCACCGGACCGGTGCCCGGCCCGCACTCGTAGCCCATGCTCGCGGCCTGTGCGCGCACGATCGTGACCAGTTCCTCGGAGGAGTAGTCGGCGAAGCCGATCCGGCGCGGGAAGCGGGAGGACAGCCCGGGGTTGGAGGCGAGGAAGCGCGTCATCTCGTCGGTGTAGCCGGCGACGATGACGACCACCTCGTCGCGGTGGTCCTCCATCAGCTTCAGCAGGGTGTCCACCGCCTCCTGGCCGAAGTCGGCGCCGCCGCCCTGCGGGGTGAGGGTGTAGGCCTCGTCGATGAACAGCACGCCGCCACGGGCCCGTTCGAAGACCTCGCGGGTGAGCTGGGCGGTGTGGCCGATGTAGCGGCCGACCAGGTCGGCACGGGCCGCCTCCACCAACTGGCCCCGTGCCAGGATGCCGAGCTGGGTGAGGATCTCGCCGTAGAGACGGGCGACGGTGGTCTTGCCGGTGCCCGGCGGGCCGGTGAAGACCAGGTGGTGGCTGAGCGAGGGCACCGGCAGCCCGGCGGCGGCCCGGTGGCGGGCGGTGGTGATGAGGTTGACCAGGTCCGCCACATCGCGCTTCACCTCGGCCAGGCCGATCATGTCGCCGAGACGGGTCAGCGGGTCGTCGTCCGGGACACCGGACTCGGCGGCCTTCGCGGCGGCCGTGGCGGACACGTCCTCCGGCAGCAGCAGCCGCAGGTCGTGCTCGCCGACCTGTGCCTGGGAGGCGAGACGGACCGCCTGCCGGTCCACCATCTCCTCGAACACCCCACGCGCGGCACGGCCATTGCCGAATCCGGCGTCCCTGGGCATCGCCTCGAAGTGCGCCGCCAGCGCGTCCGCGGTGCCCTCGCCCAGTTCGTACTGATGCTGGGCGCACATGTTCTCCATGATCGCGACCAGTTCGGGCACGGAGTAGTTCTCGAACTCGACGGTCCGGGAGAAGCGGGAGGCGAGGCCGGGGTTGGAGCCGAGGAAGGACTCCATCTCGCGGGAGTAACCGGCCGCGACCACCACGACGTCGTCGCGGTGGTCCTCCATCAGCTTCAGCAGGGTGTCCACCGCCTCGCGGCCGAAGTCGGCGCCGCCGTTGCCGCTGTCCGCGGTGAGCGTGTACGCCTCGTCGATGAACAGCACGCCGCCGAGGGCCCGTTGGAAGGTCTCGGTGGTCTTGATCGCGGTGCCGCCGACGACCTGTGCGACCAGGTCGGCGCGGGAGACCTCCACGAGATGCCCGCTGCGCAGGGAACCCAGTTCGGCCAGGATCGCCCCGTAGAGGCGGGCGACGGTGGTCTTACCGGTGCCCGGCGGGCCGGCGAAGATCAGATGTCTGCTCATCGGCGGTGCGGACATGCCCAGTTGCTCACGGCGCTGCGCGAGCTGGGTCAGGTTGACCAGGGTGCCCACCTGCTGCTTGACGTTCTCCAGGCCGATCAGCGCGTTGAGGGCGCCGAGCGGGCCGTCCACGCGGTCCGGCGGGGGCGCGTCCGCGGCGCCGGAGCCGGCCGGGTCGGTGTTCTCGGCGCTCCCGGTGCCCCAGGCGTCCCGCTTGCCGTTGCCGTTGCTCTTGAGGCCGTCCACGGCGAGTCGTTCGCCGGGCGTGGTCTGCACGAGGCCGCCGCCCTCGTTCTCCCGGGCCAGGCAGTTCACCAGCGAGACGGGGGCGGTGGACTCCACCCGGAAGCCGTCCTGGGCACCGCCGCTGACCTCGCAGCCGCTGAGCGAGGCGAGCGCACCCTCACGGAGGAGGAAGCCGTGCCCCTGGGGAGCGTGCACCGTGGTGCGGTTGGCGGTCAGCTCGCCGCCCGCCGCGACCACCACGCCTTCCTCGCCGGATATCTCCACACGGAAGTCGCGGACGGTGACGTTGCCGCCGTCCTCCACGACCAGGCCGCTGGTGGCGGTGTCGGAGACCCCGCCACCGGCCAGGTAGAGGGTGCTGCCGGACGCCACGCGCACACCGGCGCCCTTCGGCCGGACGATCTCGCAGTCCTCTGCACGGCCGCGGGCGTCCTTGCCGGCCACGATGCCGTCTCCGGAGGGCTCCACCAGCCGGGCCCGGCGCAGCAGGGGGTTGGCGCCGCCTCGCACCGAGACCGCGGGGGAACCCCCGATCACCTCCAGGCGGTCCAGCTCCGGCGCGGAGTCCTCCTCCAGGAGCAGTCCGGTCTGATCGCAGTCACGGACCGTCAGGCCGGTCAGCGCCGGCGAGGCCGCCCCCGCGACCCGCAGTGCCGCGCCCTGCGCGCCGTCCACCCAGCAGTCCTCGAACGTGCCGCGCGCCCGGTCGGTGACCAGCACGCCATGGCCTCGGGTGCGCGAGACGCGGCACCGGCGCAGCACCGGATCGGTGCCCCCGGCCAGCGCGATCCCGTTCCCGGAGGCCCCGGTGACGCGGACGTCCTCCAGTGTCGTACGGCCCGCGCTGCTCAGGTGCACACCGGTACTGGTGTCGTGCACCACGGTGCGGATCACGGTGACGGAGCAGTTCTGCTCCAGGGCGATGGAGGGCTTGTCGGTGGAGGAGATGTCGCAGTCCTCGACGCTGCCGGTGGCCTCCCCGTTGGCGAGCAGGCCGTTGCCGCGGGCGGCGCGCACCGTGCAGCCGCGGAGGCGGGCCTCGCCCTGTTCGGCGAGGACCAGGCCGCTGGTGCCCAGGTGTTCCAGCGTGCAGGACTCCACGGTGGTGGGCGTGGTCGAGGTGACCACGATGCCCGCGCCCTGCGGGTTGCTGACCCGGCAGTCCCGCAGCGCGAGGGAGCCGGTGCCGCCGGCCAGTATCGCGGTCCAGGCGGCGCCGACGATCTCGCAGCCGTCGAGGGCGGCCTGACCGCGCCGGACGTCCACGGCGGGCAGCTCGGCGTCGCCGCCGCGCAGGGTCAGCTCGGAGAGCATCACGGCGTCGGCGCGCAGCGCGAGCACGCTGCCCGAACGCGGCCGGATCTCGACCGTGCCCCGCCCCTCGGCGGCGGTGAGGGTGACCCGGGTGTGGATCACCAGGTTCTCCGCGTACGTCCCGGGCCGGACGCTGATCAGCGCGCCGGTACGGGCAGCCGAGAGTGCCTCACCGATCGTCCGGTAGCGATCCCGGTCCCCGGGACCGACCGTCAGTACCTGGCGCGACACGCACCAACCTCCTTGCTAGGGCGGCGTCTTCAGCGAGCGCCCCCGGTCAGCGGGGACGCGTGTCGGCGAGCCGACGGTGCCATCATGCCCGCCCGTCGGGGCGGGCGGATGCCGGGAGCGATGCTCTCGGCCTGAAGGCGTCTGCCGGACGGTCAGACGCTCCACTTCTGGTTGTCGGTGCCGGCGCAGGTCCACAGTTGCAGCCAGGCCCCGTTGCCCGTGTTGTTGTCCTTGATGTCGACGCACTTGCCGACGACGGTGTTGACCAGGTCGTGACGCTCGTTGAGGACGAACTTCTGGGCGGCGTTGCCACTGCACCGGGCGATCTGGATGGGAGTGCCGTCGCTGTAATTCGCGTTGGCGACGTCCAGGCACAGGCCGTTGATCCGCATGGTGCCGTCGGAGGCGAACTGCCACTTCTGCGCCACGCCGTTGTTGCAGTCCCACACGAACAGCTTCTTGCCGTCGCCGAAGTCGGCGTTCGGTACGTCGATACAGCGGCCGGAGAGATGGCTGCGCACGGAGACCGGAGCACTGAACGTCACGCCCGAACCGGGGTTCGCGGGCTGGTCGTTGCCGCCGCCGGACGCCTTGTCACCGCTCGACTTCGCCGGCTGGTCCCGCTGGCCCGTGTCCCCCTTGGGCTGGTCCTTCTGACCGGCGTCCTGCTTCGGCGTGCCCTTGCCCGCGCCCTGGGTCGCCGCACCCGCGGGGGTTTCCCGCACCGGCTTGGCGGGCTTGGCGGAGCTCTTCTCGCCGTCGCCCGAGGCACCGCTGTCCGGTTGGGTCACCACGAAGTCGCCCGGCGCCTCCTGCGAACCGCCGCCGAGCACGGTTCCTCCCGCCGGCGCGGCTTTGGGGTCCTTGTCGTCGCCCCCGGTGAGCACCAGGAACGGCACCGACACGAGCAACGCGCCGGCGATGGCCGCCCCGGCCAGCACCGCCTTGCCCGGCCGCCCCACGTGAGCGGACTGCTGCTGGGGCCGGTCGATGGCGGTCGCGGTCATGGTCCGCACGAGGGCGGGCAGCCGGCTCTTCGCCGCCGCGGCGGCACCGGGGTCGGACTCGGACTCCGCTTCGGAGTCGGGCCGACCGCCGGGGGCCGCGACGCTTTCGGGTCCGGCTTCGGCGACGGGCTCGGTGGTCCGGCCTGCCTCCGCGGCCCGTTCTTCGACCTCAGAGGCCTCGACCTCAGCGGTGGTCGCTTCCACCTCGGCCGCGGTCTTCGCCTCGGCGGGCTCGACCTCCGCCTGTGGCTCGGCGACGGCGGCGGTCGCGGCCGTCTCCTCGGCGGCGGAACCGGACTCCGCCCTCGGGGAGGTGGGAGTGTGCTGGACCGGACGCGTCACGGGGTCCTCCGTGTGGTGGGGGGCCGGGGTTCAGAAGAGCTGTGGGTCCGGTACTCGGAGGGTGCCGCGACTGCCCGCTCGGCTCCCGGCTCGAGTAAGGGATCGAGGAGCGTGTCCGCCGGGACGAGCAAAGGGGCCGCGCCACCGGCGTTGACCATCAGCAGGGTGTCCGAACCCTGCAGTGAACGGGCCAGCTCCCGTGCCGGAACCGTGTCATGCCGAAGTGCCTCGGACATGAATTCATGTGCCGGTGAGGTGAACGACAGCACCACGGGCGCCCCGTCCAGCCCGGCGGCCGTGAGCGGACCGCCGTCCGGTCCGCGCACCACGGTGATCTCCGCTTCCGCGAGCGCCGCGAGCGCCTCGTCCACCGAGCCGTAGCCGGTGGCGGCCCGCTGCGCGGCGGCGTCGACCGGGTCGGTGGGCTCCGGCCAGCCGAGCACCCGAGCCGAGGGCCGATATGCCGGGTTGGGGCGATACTCCCCCACATCCCCGCTCTCGTCCGACTGCCACTCCCCCAGCACCGCCCATTGGGGCGGCGTCCGGTTCTGCGTCCACTCCGCGTCCACCACGCCGATCCAGTGGCCGGGCGCCCTGCGGGCGGCGGCCCGTACGGCCTCGGGTATCTCGGGTGTGTCGGTGGCCCCGGCGTCTTCGGTGCCGGGTGACTCGGCGGCGGCCGGACCGGTGCCGTCGGGCATCGCGGACAGGCCGTCATGCCCGCCCTCTTGCCGTTGTCCGGGCCTCATCTCCACCTGAACTCTTGGGTCGGTACGAACACTTGGGTGCCGACGGAGTGCGCGCGCCGACGATGATCAGATCGGGGAGCCCCAGGATGCCACACGAGCCCCGCCCGTTGCGGAGCAGGCAGGGTCCGAATCGGGCGCCCACGTGCCCGTTTGCTGCCCGAGTGAGGGACTTTCCGGGAGCAGGGAGGCGGGAGTGGACAAAGCGACGGGAGAGTTGAGGGGGTAGTACGGCTGATCGTCCGCGGTACGGGCTAAGTTGGGCGCCACGGCAAGACCTCGCAGCTCGGACAGGCGTCGGATCGGCCTGCGGCCTCGACCGCGGCGGGTCAAGTGCGCCTCGACGACCGGGACCGGGCGGACCGGCCCGCCTGGGCACGGCACTCGCCCACGCCCCGCCGGGCTGCCCGGCGTTCGTCCAGCCGCCACTGGGCGGGCCCAGCCCACCACCGACAGCTCCGCCACCGAGGAGGAGTACCGCATGCCCCCCGAGCACCACACCCCCGGCGCGAACGCGGAGGCGGCCGCCGCCCGCGCAGGGGAGGCCGCGTTACCGCCCGCGTCCTCCACACCGGACGTGGCAGCGCCGAGCCAAGTCCCGGCCCCCGAGGCGGAGTCCGACACCTCAGGGACCGGATCTCGGACCGGCGGGACGGAGTCCGGCACCACTGGGACGGAACCCGATACCACCGGCGCGGAATCCGGCACCACCGGCGCGGAATCCAGCACCTCCGGGACAGAGTCCAACGCGACCAGGGCCGGGGAGAGCACCGCCACCCCGCCCTCACCCCCGGAATCAGCACCAGCCGCCGGGACCACTGATGTACCCGAGCAGCGCGCCGCCGTGGCGGCGGCCGTCGGAACTACGCCGCCCACTGCCAGGACCAGAACCGGCGTCGGCAGCGGACGCCCCCGCAAGCCGATCCTGGCGGGGGCCGCGATCGCCGGCGCCGCGCTGATCGCCATCCCGCTGTTCCTGGCCGGGAGCGAGAAGGACGACGGGCCCGGCAACTCCGCCAAGGGGCTGGCCGCTGAGGGCTCCGACACCGTCCTGAACCCGACCTCCGCCCCGGCCGCCCTCGACGACTACGTGGCCGAGAAGCCCAGCCCGTCGCCGAAGAAGGCGAAGCCGAAGAAGAGCGAGCCGCCCAAGATCAGCGCACCCGAGCCCGCCCCGCCCGCGCCGGAGCCCAGCCCGAGCGACACACCGGAGACGAAGCCCAAGCCGAAGCCCAAGCCCAAGGCAAGCCCGAAGCCCGACTGGAGCACCGAGACCGTCTTCGCGACCAGCGTCCTGGAGGTCAACCAGGCCTGGACCACCAACCGCATCCGGATGGTGATGCAGACCGACGGCAACCTCGTCGTCTACAACGAGCAGGGCAACCCCATCTGGGCGTCCATGACATTCGGCGCGAACCACCGGGCGATCTTCCAGCAGGACGGCAACCTCGTCATCCACGACGGCGACGATCGCCCGATCTGGGCCTCCCAGACCTGGGGCCACGAGGGCGCCCAGCTCGTCCTGCGGTCCGACGCCAAGGTGGTCATCGTGCACAACGGCGGGGTGGTCTGGTCGACCTGACACTCTTCGGCGGGGCACGGTGCCCCGGCAAGAGGGCCCGGTGCCGGGGCGGATCGTCGCCCCGGCACCGTCACGTCACTACTCGTCGCGCAGCTGGGCCGCCAGGGCGCTCAACGACTCGCTCTCCTCGGTGTGGCCCGAGGCGGTCAGGCGGGAGACGGCCGTGTCGAGGCGGGTGAGGGCGGGGGCGGGGCGTTCCAGGTAGATGCCCTCCACGGCACCCGCGAGGCGCACGCATTCGGCCCACTCACCGGCGTGGTCGTCCTCCGGTCCCGGCTCGCCGAGCAGGGAGAGAGCCTTCTCCAGGGCGGCCAGGGCCTCCTCGTACTCGCCGACGTAGGCGTTGACCCTTCCGCGTTCGTAGGCCAGGGCGGTGTCCAGGGAGCGGCCGTGTGCCTCGTACTCGGCGGTCCGGGCCTCCTCGGCGATCCGGCCGGCGTCGGTGAGGAAGGCGAGGGCCTCGGCCAGGCCGTCGGGGCCCTGCTGTTGGGCCTGGAGGCGGGCGAGTTCACGCAGGCAGTTGCTGAGCTGCTCGTAACGCGGGGCCCGGGCGTGCGCGGCGAGTGCCTGGTCCGCGGCCTCGCGGGCGGGGCCGAACTCGCCGGACTCGCCGAGGAGTACGGCCGTCTCCGCGGCGATCATGGCGTGGCTTCCGGGGTCGTCGTCCCAGCCGGCCGACTCGGCGGCCAGGGCGACGAACTCCGCCGTGGCGGCCTTGAGGTCCTCCCCCTCGTGCAGCGCACGGGCGCGGGTCAGGCGCAGCTGGGCCGCGACTCGGTCGTCCAGCTCTCCGGCGGCGACGTCCGGTTCCGCCAGCAGGGAGTCGAGCAGGGCGATGCAGTCCTCGACGCGGCCCAGGTCGAGGCTGAGCTGGGCCGCGTTGCCGTACGCGCAGAACGCGTCCGTCCGGTTGCCCCGGCGAAGGTCCACTTCCGCCGCGCGTGTCAGGTGCCGCAGTGCCTCGTCGGGGCGGCCGAGGCGCATACAGGCCTCGGCCAGATCACCGTGGAGGCGGCTGGTGTCGATCGCGTCGGCCGGCCAGTCGGCGGCCAGTCGCAGGCCCTCGGACAGGTCCGCGTGGGCGGCCTGCGCGTCCCGGAGGCCGAGCTGGAGCCGGCCGCGCAGCCCGAGGGTGCGGGGCAGGTGCCAGGCGGGGCCGTGCGTCTTCAGCCGGTCGAGGAGGGCGTCGATCTCGGTGACCGCGGCGGGCAGGTCGCCGGAGATGGCGTAGGTGCTGGTCCGCAGCAGCTGGGCGCCGGAGATCTGCCCGGCGATGTCGTGCCGAGAGGCGAAGGCATGCAGCTGGTCCACCTCAGCGAGGACCGGCGCGACGTGCTCCTCGCCGGGTGAGGTCTGCAGGCGCAGCGCGAGTGCGGTCGCCCGCAGCCGCAGCAGGCGGGCTTCCAGGTAGGGAGCCAGGCCGGGCGTCTCCTCGTGCAGGCGGACGATCGACGCGTGGACGGCGGTCAGCTCGGCGGCCTTCGCCTCGGCTCCGGCCGTGCCCTCTGCGGGGATCTCGGCGGTGGCGAGCAGGGCGCAGGCGCGGGCGAGCGCCGCGTGGCCCGGCAGTCCGGCGTCGTCGTACAGGGCCGCGGCCTCCTCGTGGAGGTCGGCCGAGACGGCGTAGTCGTCCTTCTCACCGGCCCGGCTCGCCTCGTCGTTCAGCAGGTCCGCGCGCAGTTGTACGAGCGGGCCCACGGCCGCGCCGTCGGGGTGGGTGTAGTCGCGGGCGGCAACGAGCGTGCGCAGGCGGGCCCAGCCGGCCTGTGCGTCCGGGTGTCCCTGCTCCTCCAAGGTCCTTGCGTGGACGATGAGTTCGGGCAAGGAGTCGGGGACGGCGGCGACCGTGGGGGCGGCGGGCGCGGGAACCGGGGCGGGCGGGGCCACGTCGTCGAGGCTGCGGGCACGCAGGGTCAGTTCCAGCGCGTCGAGGAGCGGGGGCCGCCCGAGGCGGGGCCCCCGGCGGTCGGTGTGGGCCGTGGTGCCGTTGCGGGCGTCGAAGCGGGCGGCGAGGTCGTCGGCGCGACCGCGCACCTCGGCGCGCAGTTCGGTCGCCGTCCAGGTGCGGCCCGCGTACCCGGCTGCGGGCAGTTCGCCGTGGCCGAGGAGCTCGACGCGCTGGAGGAGGACCTCGACGCCGGTGAGGAAGCCGAGCTGGTCCAGCGGCGAGTCGACCTCGTCGAAGAGGGTTCGGTTCTCGGCGAGCAGTTCCAGGCCGCGTGCCTCGTTGCCGGTCAGCGCGCAGAACTCCAGGTGCCGGCCGACCTCCTGGGACATCGAGGGGTTGCGGCGGCAGCCGCGGTAGCCCGTGAGGTGCAGTTCGCGGGCCTGGTCGGTGCGGCCGGTGCGCAGCAGAGGCAACAGGGCGTACGAGACGGAGCGGGCCGGCTCCTCCTGGCAGGATTCCTTCCCGGCCAGGACGGGTTCCCAGGTGTGCAGCGCCCGCTCGTCGTCGCCCGCCGCGAGGTGGTACAGGGCGCGTTCGCAGATCTCGCAGGCCTCGCAGTCGCTGAGCCGGGTGCGGGTGCGGCTCGCCCACAGTTCGTAGGCGAGGGTGGTGTCCTCCCCCACGTGGGCGGCAAGTTGGTACGCCTGTCCGTAGTAGGGCTGGAGACCGAGGTCTGCCTTCTCGTAGCGGTCGCGCATCTCCGTCAGCCATTGGCGCAGGCTGGCCAGCGGTATCTCGGGCAGCTGGCGCAGGGCGTGGCCCACCCACTTGAAACGCCAGAACAGCAGGTGGCGCAGGCGGTCGTCGAAGACGTCGGGCTGCTCGTCGAAGAGGGTGAGCAGGCGGGCGAAGACGACGGGTGACTTCCGGGGTTCGGAGCCGTAGGTGTACGCCTCCTGCAGTTCGAGGAGCGCGTGGACGAGCGGGACGGGCTCGGCGAACTGTTCGGCGGCGTCGGCGAGTTCCTCGGCGGTGACGGTGCGGGTGCGGCCGTAGGGTCGCCGGTCGTTCTCCTGGAGCGCCTGGTACAGCTCGTCGGTGGTCTGGGGTGTGATCGGCATCGTCAGCTGTCCTTGCGCAGGGCGTGGGCGAGAAGGTCGAGGAACGAGCGGTTGATCAGGCTGGATTCGGCGGGCCTGAGCGGGCGCCGGGACAGCATCGCGGCCTGCCCGTAGAGGGCTTCGGCGCTGGTGCGGGCCAGCTCAGGTTCGTCGATGGTGACGGCGGTGCGGACCAGCGGGTTGAGCTGGTTGAGGATCAGCTGGGCCCGCGGTGCCTCCTGGCGCAGGGCGCCGAGGATGTCGCCCCACAGGCCGCCGTCCTGCTCCCGGGCGAGCTGGGAGCGGGTGCGCTCGTGCCGGGCCTCGCGGCTGTCGACGAGCAGGGCGGGGGCGGACGCCGGCTGGAAGGTGCGCAGCGCGACATCGCAGTCGAAGACGGCGAGGGCGTCGCGGGCCTGGGCGAGGTAGGCCGCGGCGGCCAGTTCCGTCTCGCGGTCGACCGGGTCGAGGTGGGCGGTGAGGGTCGCCGGGTCGAGGTCGGCGACGGTGGCCTCGGGCCTGATCTCGGGCAGCCGGTGCACGAGTTCACGGTCGTAGGTGTAGCCGCCGTTGACGACGCCGAGCCCCGCGGCCGAGGCGATGGCGGCGACCTGCCGGAACTCCTCCACGCTCGACGTCACGAGCACGGTGCGGTGGGTGCGCGCGAACTCGTCGAGGGTGGTGTGCCCGTCGGTGGTCTCGAACGGCAGCCAGGGCAGCAGCATCCGCAGGATCTCGTCGTCGTGCACCGCAAGCGACTTCACGGCCAGGTGGTGGGCCTGGAGGAAGCGGCCGAGCAGGTCCGGGTCGCTGGCGGCGGCCCGGGCGATCCACGCGCGCAGCCGCTCGGCGAGGGCGTCGCGGACGGCGGCGAGGGTGTCGTCCTCGTAGAGGGACTCGCGGGACGCCGTCGGGCGCAGGCTCTCGGCGTCGACGACACAGCGGACGAAGAACGCCCAGTCGGGCAGGATCTCCTCGGCCTGCTCGGACAGCAGCATGCCCTTGACGTGCACGCGGTGGCCGTGGCGGCGCCCGGCCGGCACCGTCTCGGGCAGCACGCACGCGATGCCCTTCAGGCCCACGGCCGGCAGGTCCAGCTCGATGGTGTCCAGCGGTGTGAACCCGAAGACCTCCTCGCCGTACGCGGCCAGCGCCCGGGAACGGGCTCCCGGCGTGGGGTACGTACACGCCCAGGGTGCGGGCTCGGGGTTGACGGCCGCGCCCGGGTTGCCCGTGCCGCCTGTGCCGTCGTCGAAGGTCACCGGGTGCCGGAGCAGCGAGCCGAAGTGGCGGGCCAGCGCGTGCACCTGCGCCGGGCGGGTCCACTCGACCGCGTCGGCGCGTGGCGTCAGGGTGACGGTGGTACCGGGCCGGGGGCGGGCGGAGACCGGCAGGGTACGGACGGTGTAGCTGCCGTCGCCGCGTCCCCGCCACTCCACGGCTGGCGCGTCGGGGGTGCGGGCGGAGCGGCTCAGGACGTGGATCTCGTCCGCGACCAGGAAGCAGGAGAGCAGACCGATGCCGAACTGGCCGATGAAGTCGCCGCGTTGCTCGGCGATCCTCTCGGCCCGCTTGCTGCTCCGGCCGATCGTGGCGAGGAAGGTGTGCACGTCGTCCTCGGTGAGACCCACGCCGTCGTCCTCGACGCGTACCAGCTTGCCGTCGGCGTACAGGCGGATACCGAAGGCGTCGGCGGGCGCGGCCGGTTCGAGGCCGTGGCGGGCGGTCAGCGCGTCCACGGCGTTCTGCAGCAGTTCGCGCAGATAGACGCGCGGGCTGGAGTAGAGGTGGTGGGAGAGGAGATCGACGAGGCCGCGCAGGTCCACCTGGAAGGTGCGGTCGGCGCCGGCCGGGCTCAAGGGGGTGTCGGGCAGAGTCATCTGGCAGTCCGGGGTGAGGAGTTCGACGAGAGGCAGGTGAGGTGGCGGACTCAGGCGCGACGCCGGAAGTGGGCGTACATCTTCTCCGGCCGCGCCATGTACTCCCAGGGCCACGAGGTGTAGGCGCCGTCGAGCTCGTGGAAGACGCGCGGTGCCACGATGCTCTCGGAGGACAGCGCCAGGGCCATGGCGAACATGTTGAAGTCCGCCTGCCAGCCGGGACGTCGGTCGTAGGCGGGGTGGAGGATGCTGCGCCTGGCCGCATCCCGCAGCTCCTCCTGGGTGCGGGGTGTGTCGAGATGGTCCTTCCGGTCGGACTCGACCCACTCCTCGATGTGGGCCATGGCGATCACACAGCCGAGACGGTGGCCCTCCGGCGCACCGGCGAACGCCTCACGGGCGAACGTCAGGGCCTGGCCGGGCTCGCCGCCCCAGCGGGGCTGCAGTTGTGACACCCACTCGATACGTGACTCCAGGTCCAGGGGGTCGCGGCGCAGGGCCGCGGCGAGCCGGGTCTCGTTGACGGCGGACCCCAGCGACATGCCGCGACCGGAGGTGAGGAGGCGGCGCCATGGCGTGATCCAGTCCGGACGCAACTCGGCGGCCTCGAGCAGCTGCTCCTCGGCGATGCCGAGCCGCTCGTGGAAGACCCGCCACTGCTCCTGCGTGACGTCCACGGCACGCGCGGCGGTGCGGGCCTCCCAGCCCCAGCTGATGTGGCGCGTCCCGGAGATCAACAGGGCGGTCGCCCGGTGCTCCTTGTCCTCCTCGACGGCCCGGCCGATCCAGTCCTGCACCCCGTCCAGGTCGGCCAGCTCGGCCAGGACCAGGTGGTCGCGGCCGAGATCGAAGGGACCCAGCGCCGTCTTGACCGCCTCCCAGTCACCCGCCTCGGCGGCCTCCACCAGCGCGAGCACCCGCGCGTCCCCGAGCGCGCGCAGCGTGTACATCCCGTTCCGCTGCCTGCGCGGGACGGGAAGGGCATGCGGATCCGCCGCCGGTCTCTCTTCGCCCCTACCGAACAGCTTGCCGAACATGCCGCGCCCTCCCCAGGTCCCGCGTGATCTTCGGTGCAGCATAAACGGCTGCACCGACACCGCTTCCACAGGGTTTTCACGAGCACTTCACGGGCCGGTTCCGGGCCCGTCCTCCGTCTTTCCCGAGGACTCAGCCCTCTGCGCCGGCGGCTCTGCGATCCTGCGCGCCGGAGCATCTCAGCGCGAGCGCCGCGATGTCGTCGTCGAGTCTTCCGCCGCAGTGCTGGAGCAGATCCCGGTGGAGTTGGTCGAGCAGCTCGCGCGGCTGCTCCTGGTCCTGCCGACCCATCCAGTCCGACAGCGGGAAGAACCGGCCGCTGTGGTCCCGGGCCTCCGACACGCCGTCCGTGTAGAGCAGCAACTGGTCGCCCGGGGCGAAGGGGACCATGTCGACCCAGTAGCGGTCGCCGATGAGCGCCGCGAGGTTGAGGGGCGGAGAAGCGACGGTGGGCTCCAGGACCCGGACCTTCCCGCAACGCGCGATCAGCGGCGGGGGATGCCCGCAGTTGAGCAGTCGCAGGTTGCCGCCGCCGAGCGGGATCTCGGCGAGGAGAGCGGTGGCGAAGTGCTCGGGCTGGTCGTGGGCGGGAAACGCGGCGCTGTGGCGCGTGACGGTGGTCTCCAGGCGGCGGACGATGCCCTGCAGGTCCGGCTCGTCGTACGCGGCCTCCCTGAAGCAACTGATCACCGCCGAGGCCGCTCCCACCGCGGACAGACCTTTGCCCCGTACATCGCCTATGAGCAGCCGGACCCCGTGCGGTGTTCCGATCGCCTCGAAGAAGTCACCGCCGATCCGGGCCTGCTCCTGGGCCGCCAGATACAGCGACTCGATCTCGACGTCCTGGATGCGGCGCGGCAGCGGGCGCAGCAGCACCTTCTGGGCCGCGTCGGCGACGAGCCGGACCTGGAAGAGTATTTCCTCTCGCTGAAGTCGGACATGGCTCCCGTATGCGGCCGCCAAGGTGACCGCGACGATCGCCGCCCCCGTGTACTGCGTCCCCAGATCGGTGTAGAAGAAGCTGAGAACGATCATGAGCAGCAGGCAGAACGACCCCAGGAGCATCGTGGGGAGCACGGGCCACATCGCGGCGGCCAGGGCGGGTGCGGCGGGCAGCAGGCGGCTGACGGCGATCTCCCTGGGTGTGGAGAACGCCAGAGCGGCGATGAGGACGGTCAGGACCACGGGTGACAGCCGGGCAGCTTCCCATCGGCCGCTGTAGGCGGGGCGACGGCGCCACAGCCGTGCAGACATGATCACAAAAAGCATCATATCGGCCTAAACGGGCATCAAGCACGGAAGGATCAAGCGCCGCGCACGAGAATCTGCGGTGGCAGCCATGTCCGGCGGGGCCGAGACCATGCAACGCATGGCTGCGAAGACGCCCGGGGTCGGCCGAGCGAGGAACGGATGAGCCCTGGCCACTCGGGATCACCGGTGTTAAAAAGGTCGCATGGCGAGTCGCTTCGCCCGTTTTCCACACCTCCCGGTCAAACGCGTGATCGGCAAGAGCACGCGGAGCGTAGCCGGGCAGGTGTTGATCTTCCAGGTGGCCCTGGTGGTGCTCCTCGTGGCCTGCGGCGTGTTCGCTCTCATCCTGCAGTCGGAGCGGGACACCAGCGCCGAGGCCAAGCGTCGCTCCACTGCCGTGGCACAGACCTTCGCGCACTCACCAGGCGTCCTGGCGGCTTTGCAGACCCCGGATCCGAGCAAGATTCTCCAGCCGCTCACCGAGGCGGCACGCCGCGCCGCCGGCGTCGACTTCATCGTGGTCATGAACACCGAGGGCATCCGGTACACGCACCCCTTGCCGGATCGCATCGGCAAGCGCTTCGTGGGCGAGATCGGGCCGTCGCTGGCGGGGAAGGTCTACGTGGAGAGCGTCAACGGCCCGCTCGGTCGCGAGGTGCAGGCCACGGTCCCGGTCAAGAACGCCGACAGCAAGGTGGTGGCCCTCGTCTCGGCCGGGATGAAGGTCAAGAACGTCCAGAGTCAGTTGACCCGGCAACTACCGATCATCATCGGCGCCGGGGCCGGGGCGCTCGTGCTGTCGACCGGTGTGACGGCACTGGTGGGCAGGCGGCTGCGACGGCAGACGCACAGCCTTGCCCCGGGCGAGATGACCCTGATGTACGAGCACCACGACACGGTGCTCCACTCCGTTCGGGAAGGCGTGCTGATCGTCGCCGCCGACGGGCGGCTGATGCTGGCGAACGACGAGGCCAGACGACTGCTGGAGCTGCCCCCGGACGTCGAGGGCCGGCTCGTCTCGGAACTCCCGGGACTCGATCCCGAGACGAAGGAGTTGCTCACCTCCGGGCGCGAGACCACGGACGAGGTGCACCTCGCGGGCGAGCGGCTGCTCGCGGTCAACCAACGACCCACGGATCGCAAGGGAGGCCCCAAGGGAACGGTGGTGACGCTACGCGACTCCACCGAGCTGCAGGCGGTGACGGGCAGGGCGGAGGTCGCACGGGAGCGGCTCAGGCTGCTGTACGACGCCGGACTCCTCATCGGCACCACCCTGGACGTGCTGCGCACCGCCGACGAGTTGGCGCGGGTCCCCATTCCCCGCTTCGCGGACTTCGTCACCGTGGACCTGGCCGACGCCGTCCTGCACGGCGAGGAGCCGGCCCCCACGGGGACGGACATGCGACGCGCGGCCGTGTGCGGCATCCAGGAAAACCATCCGCTCTCCGAACGGGGCCGGCTCTTCGACTACCTGCCCTCCACGCCGCAGGCGCGCGGCTACGGCAGCGGCCGCTCGCAGCTGGTGAGCGACCTGCCGACCGCCACGGGCTGGCGCGTGCAGGACCCGGATCGCGCCAAGGCGATCATCGACTACGGCATCCATTCCCTGATCACCGCCCCCATCCAGGCCCGTGGCGTCGTACTGGGCATGGCCACCTTCTGGCGGGCACAACAGCATGAGCGCTTCAACGAGGAGGACCTGTCACTGGCGGAGGAGCTGGTGGCCCGCGCCGCGACGAGCATCGACAACGCCCGCCGCTACACCCGCGAGCACGCCCTGGCAGTCACCCTCCAGCGCAGCCTGCTGCCCCAGGCCATGCCCGAGCAGAACGCCCTCGACATCGCCTACCGCTATCTCCCCGCCCAGTCGGGCGTGGGCGGAGACTGGTTCGACGTGATTCCCATGCCGGGGAGCCGGGTGGCACTGGCGGTCGGCGATGTGGTCGGCCACGGCCTGCACGCCGCCGCCACGATGGGACGGCTGCGGACCGCGGTGCACAACTTCTCCACCCTCGATCTGCCACCCGACGAGCTGCTGAGCCATCTGGACGATCTGGTCGGAAGCATCGATCAGAACGAGGCGGCGGAGAGTGCCGCGGGCGTCGTGGGCGCCACCTGCCTGTACGGGATCTACGACCCGGTGACGCGCCGCTACGTCATGGCGCGTGCGGGGCATCTGGCGCCCGCGCTGGTCCACCCCGACGGAACCGTCACTTTCCCGGACGTGCCGGCCGGTCCGCCCCTGGGCCTCGGCGGCATGCCGTTCCAGACCGCGGAGCTGTGCCTCGCGGAGGGGACCCAGCTCGTCCTGTACACCGACGGCCTCATCGAGGACCGCAAGCGCGACCTGGACGTCGGAATGGAACTGCTGCGCGACGCGCTGACGGGCCACCCCGGCCGGCCGCCGGAGGAGACCTGCCAGGACGTACTGGACAGCCTGCTCCCCGAGCGTCCCAAGGACGACGTCGCCCTGCTCGTCGCCCGCACCCGGGAACTGCCGCCCGACCGGATCGCCGACTGGGACGTACCACCGGATCCGGCGGCAGTCGCGGGGATGCGCGAAGCGGTGTCCGAAAGGCTCGAGGCGTGGGACCTGTCCGAGTTCGGCTTCACCATGGAGCTCATCCTGAGCGAGCTCATCACCAACGCCATCCGCTACGGCAGCGGGCCGATCCACGTACGGCTGATCCGCGACCGCACGCTGATCTGCGAAGTGGCCGACGGCAGCAGCACCTCACCGCATCTGCGCTACGCCGCGACGACGGACGAGGGAGGCCGGGGCCTGTTCCTGGTGTCCCAGATGGCCGAGCGCTGGGGCACCCGGTACACCCCACAGGGCAAGGTCATCTGGGCCGAACAGGCCCTGCCCGAGACGGGAAGCGGCGGCGATCAGCCGGCTCAGACGGGGTGATCGGGGCGGTGCAGAAGCGGGCGCAGGGACTCGATGACGCCCGGGTCGTCCACCGTGGACGGGATGGGTTCGTCGAGGCCGTCGGCGATACCACGCATCGTCTTGCGCAGGATCTTCCCCGAGCGCGTCTTGGGCAGGGCGGCCACGACGGCGACCTCCTTGAGCGAGGCGACGGCGCCGATGCGCTCGCGTACGAGCCGGACCAGTTCGGTCTCGACCTCTCCCGGGTCGCGGGCGGCGCCCGCCTTCAGGACGACGAAGCCGCGTGGGACCTGCCCCTTGAGGGCGTCCGCGACCCCGATCACGGCGCACTCGGCGACATCGGGGTGAGCGGCCAGGGCCTCTTCCATGCTGCCGGTGGACAGCCGGTGTCCGGCGACGTTGATGACATCGTCGGTGCGGCCCATGACGTACACGTAGCCGTCCTCGTCGAGGTGCCCGCTGTCGCCGGTGAGGTAGTAGCCGTCGTAGGCGGAGAGGTAGGAGGCGACGAACCGGGCGTCGTCGTTCCAGAGGGTGGGCAGCGAACCGGGCGGCAGAGGGAGCTTCACCACGATCGCGCCGTCGACGCCCGCCGGCACGGGCTGCCCCGAGGGGTCGAGGACGCGGACGTCCCAGCCCGGCAGCGGAAGGGTGGGCGAGCCGGGTTTGACGGGGGCGGCCTCGATGCCAACCGGGTTGGCGACGATGGGCCAGCCGGTCTCCGTCTGCCACCAGTGGTCGATCACCGGGATGTCCAGGAGGGCGCCCGCCCAGTGGTAGGTCTCGGGGTCGAGGCGCTCGCCGGCGAGGAAGAGGTAGCGCAGGCGGGAGAGGTCGTAGTCCGCGGTGAGGGCGCCCTTCGGGTCCTCCTTCCGGATGGCGCGGAAGGCGGTGGGCGCCGTGAACATGGTCTTCACGCCGTGCTCGGCGGCGACCCGCCAGAACTGGCCCGCATCCGGGGTGCCGACCGGCTTGCCCTCGTACAGCACGGTCGTGGCACCGGCGAGCAGCGGCCCGTAGACGATGTACGAGTGCCCGACGACCCAGCCGACGTCGGACCCGGTGAACATCGTCTCGCCCGGGCCGATGTCGTACACGGCGCCCATCGACCAGTGGAGCGCCACGGCACAACCGCCGCAGTCGCGGACAACTCCCTTGGGCTTTCCGGTCGTTCCGGACGTGTAGAGGATGTAGAGGGGGTCGGTCGCGGCCACGGGAACACAGGCCGCCTGCGGTGCGTCGGCGACCAGGCCTGCCCAGTCGAGGTCGTCCGGCCCCAACTCGGCCGGCTCCTGCGGCCGTTGCAGGATGATCCGCTTCTGCGGCTTGTGCCCGGCGAGTTCGATCGCACGGTCCAGCAGCGGCTTGTACGGGATGACGCGCTTGCCCTCGATGCCGCAGGAGGCGGAGACGACCACCTTGGGGGCGGCATCGTCGATACGCACCGCGAGTTCGGGCGGCGCGAACCCGCCGAAGACGACCGAGTGGACGGCGCCGATGCGTGCGCAGGCCAGCATCGCGATGGCGGCCTCGGGCACCATCGGCATGTAGATGACCACCCGGTCGCCGTGCCCCACACCGAGCCCGGCGAGTGCCCCGGCGAAGGCGGCCACCTCGTCCCTCAGCCGGGCGTAGGTGTAGCTGCGCCGGGTGTCGGTCACCGGGGAGTCGTAGACGAGCGCGAGCTGTTCGCCCCGACCGGCTTCGACATGCCGGTCCACGGCGTTGAAGCAGACGTTGAGCCGGCCGTCGGGGAACCAGCGGTGGAAGGGTGCGCCCGAGGAGTCCAGGGCACGGGACGGCGCCACCTCCCAGTCGACGCCTTCCGCCGCCCGCAGCCAGAAGCCCTCCGGGTCTTCGAGGCTGGCCCGGAAGACGTCCTCGTACATTCCCATCGCGCTCCCCTTGAGTCCGCCGCCGGTCAGCCGTTCGCGAGCAGCTCCAGCGTATCGATCACGCGGTGGGAGAAGCCCCACTCGTTGTCGTACCAGGCAACCACCTTGATGTGGCGGCCGTCGACACGGGTGAGGGCCGAGTCGAAGATCGACGAGGCGGGGTTGCCGGTGATGTCGGTCGAGACGAGGGGGTCGTCGGAGTACTCGAGGACGCCGGCCAGCGGACCCTCAGCCGCGGTGCGGTAGGCCGCCAGTACGTCCTCGCGGGTGACCTCCCGCGCGACGGTGGTGTTGAGCTCCACGATCGAGCCCACCGGAACCGGTACACGGAGGGAGTCGCCCGACAGCTTGCCGTCGAGGCCCGGCAGTACGAGGCCGATCGCCTTGGCGGCACCCGTGGTGGTGGGCACGATGTTGAGCGCGGCGGCACGGGCCCGGCGGGCGTCGCGGTGCGGGCTGTCCTGGAGGTTCTGCTCCTGCGTGTAGGCGTGCACCGTGGTCATGAATCCGTGCTCGATGCCGGCGAGTTCGTCGAGGACGGCGGCCAGCGGTGCGAGCGCGTTGGTCGTGCAGGAGGCGTTCGAGACGATCGTGTGGAGGGCCGGGTCGTAGGCGTCGGTGTTGACCCCGTATGCGAGCGTGACGTCCGCACCGTCGGACGGCGCGCTGACCAGGACCTTCCTGGCGCCCGCGTCGAGGTGGGCGCGGGCGGCCTTGGCGGAGGTGAAGCGGCCGGTCGACTCCAGCACGACGTCGACGCCGAGTTCGGCCCACGGCAGCTGCGCCGGCTCGCGCTCGGCGAGCACCGCGATGCGGCGGCCGTCGACGACGAGGGTGTCGCCGTCCACGGTCACCGGACGGCCGAGCCGGCCGGCCGTGGAGTCGAAGGCGAGGAGCCGGGCGAGGGCGGTGGGTTCGGTGAGATCGTTGACGGCGACGATCTCGAGGTCGCTGTCGCGTTCGAGCAGGACGCGCAGCACGTTGCGCCCGATGCGGCCGAATCCGTTGATGGCGATGCGAGTCATGGATGCCTCTTGGTGTCTGTCGGTGTCCCTACGGTTCGTCACCACCAGACTTCCGTGCGGGATCCGGCCGTGGCCGTGGCGAGAGCGCCATGGTTCGCAAGGATCGCGCCACGGCGTGGAGGGCCGGCTACTCGCCGCGGGTGAAGGTGCGGCGGTACTCGCTCGGGGTGGTGCCGAGGATGCGCTGGAAGTGCATGCGCAGATTCGCGCCGGTGCCCAGACCCACGTCGCCCGCGATCTGCTCGACGCTCCGCTGCGATCGCTCGAGCAGCTCGCGGGCCAGGTCGATACGCGCTCGCATGACCCACTGCATCGGCGTGTATCCGGTGTCCTCGACGAAGCGTCGCGAGAAGGTGCGCGGCGAGACGGCCGCGTGCTCGGCAAGGGCTTCCAGGCCGAGCGGCTCGTCGAGCCGGTGCAGGGCCCACTCCCGGGTGGCGGCGAACCGTTCGCCGAGCGGCTCGGGCACGCTGCGTGGCACGTACTGCGCCTGGCCACCGCTGCGGTAGGGGGCAGCGACCAGACGCCTGGCCGCGTGGTTGGAGGCGGCCACGCCGAGGTCTCCGCGCAGGATGTGCAGGCACAGGTCGATGCCCGAGGCGGCGCCTGCCGACGTCAGCACGCTGCCCTCGTCGACGAACAGGACGTTCTCGTCGACCCGCACGAGGGGGTGCTTCTCGGCGAGCGCCCGCGTGTAGTGCCAGTGCGTGGTGGCGCGCTTGCCGTCGAGCAGGCCCGTGGCGGCGAGCGCGAAGGCGCCCGTCGAGATGGCGGCCAGGCGTGCGCCCCGGTCGTGGGCGGCGATCAGCGCGTCGACGACGGTCCGCGGTGGGTCCTCGCGGTCCGGGAACCGATAGCCGGGCACGAAGACGATGTCGGCCCAGGCGAGCGCGTCGAGGCCGTCGGCGACGTGGTACGCCAGACCGTCCCCGCCGGTCACCGGCCCGGGCGCCGCGCCGCACACCCGCACCTCGTACGGCATGCTCGCGCGCGTCGTGAACACCTGTGCCGGGATGCCGACATCGAGCGGTTTGGCACCTTCGAGCACAAGGACGGCGACACGGTGCAGGCGGGAGGGCGGCACGGGACCAGGGTACGAGCCGCCGGTGCCGTCACGATCATCCGCAGCGCCGCCGTCGGCCTCGCCGACCTGTCCTGAACCCCACCCATGGGCCACACCTCGGACCGGGCTCCCTCTTGTCTCGAACGACACACCCCCCGTACGCTCACTCTCCATACCGACCAGCTGGTATGTCCCGTCGAAGGAGCCGCCGGAGATGAGCACGATCAACCGCCAGGTACGACTGGCCGCACGTCCCGTGGCAGAGCCGCGGCCCACCGACTGGGAGCACGTCGAGGAGCCGGCCGGGCAGCCGGGCGACGGGGAGTTCCTGGTGCAGGTGCTCTGTCTGTCGATCGACCCGGCGATGCGCGGCTGGATGAACGCGGGCAGGTCCTACATCCGCCCGGTGGAGCTCGGCGAGGTGATGCGGGCCGGTGCGGTGGGAAGGGTGATCGCCTCCCGGCACTCCGGATTCGCGGTCGGCGACCATGTGTCGGGCTCGTTCGGCGTGCAGGAGTACTGCGTGTCCGACGGACGCGACGTGACCAAGGTCGATCCGGCGGCGGCCCCCTTGCCGACGTATCTCGGCACGCTCGGCATGTCGGGCCTGACGGCCTACTTCGGCCTGATCGAGGTGGGGCTTCCCGAGCCCGGGCAGACCGTCGTGGTGTCCGGAGCGGCCGGGGCCGTCGGCAGCGTCGTCGGGCAGATCGCCAAGATCCTGGGCTGCCGGGTCATCGGCATCGCCGGCGGCGAGGCCAAGTGCCGGCTGGTGGTGGACGAGTTCGGCTTCGACGCCGCGATCGACTATCAGAACGAGGACATCCGCAAGGCGCTGCGCGAGCACGCCCCCGACGGCGTCGACGTGTACTTCGACAACGTCGGCGGCGACGTTCTGGACGCCGTGCTGCTACGGCTGGCGCGCGGTGCCCGCGTCATCGTGTGCGGTGCGATCTCCCAGTACAACAGCACCAAGCCGCAGGGCCCCGCCAACTACCTGTCGCTGCTGGTGAACCGCGCCTCCATGACGGGCATCGTGGTGTTCGACTACGCCGATCGGTACGCCGAGGGCATCGCACAGATGGCCACGTGGCGGGCGGAGGGCCGGCTGAAGTCCCTGGAGCACGTGGTGTCCGGCTCGGTCGCGGAGTTCCCCGAAACCCTGATGCGGCTGTTCCGTGGCGACAACCACGGCAAGCTCGTGCTGAAGATCGCGGACTGACCGGACCGAAGGGAGGAAGGGAAAGAGGAAGAGACCCGATGAAGGCACTGACCTACCACGGCCGTCACGACATCCGCCACGGGGACGTCCCCGACCCGGCCGTCACCAGCCCCACCGACGCGGTGGTGCAGGTGACCTCGGCCGGCATCTGCGGCAGCGACCTGCACATCTACGGCGGTCACCCGTTCAGCCCGGAACTGGGCTACACACCCGGACACGAATGCGTCGGCGTGGTCGTCGAGACCGGCGGCCAGGTGACCCGCTTCAAGCCCGGCGACCGGGTTCTGGTGCCCGCCTCTGTCGGCTGCGCGCAGTGCGGGTCGTGCGCGGCCGGGTTCACCGCCCGGTGCGAGCGCGCCAAGTCGAGCATGGAGCTCTGCTACGGAGTGAGCCCGCAGCTCCAGGGCAGCCAGGCCCAGGCCCTGGCGGTGCCATGCGCCGACGTCAATCTGGTGCGCCTGCCCGAGGACATCTCCGACGAGGCCGCCATCGTCCTGACGGACAACGCCCCCACGGCCTGGTACGGCTGCCGCCGCGCCCGGATCCAGCCAGGCGAGACCGTCCTGGTCATCGGCCTCGGCCCGGTCGGCCTCATGGCCGCCCAGTCGGCCTTCGCGATGGGTGCCGCGCGGGTACTGGGCACGGACCTGGTCGCGGAGCGCCGTGCCTTCGCCGCCACCCTGGGTGTCGAGCCGGTCGAGGGCGAGGACGTGCGGGCGGCCATACGGGAGATGACCGACGGACGCGGGCCGGACGCCGTGGTGGAGGCCGTGGGCTCCGACGCCACCATCGAGCTCGCCCTCAAGGCCGTCCGACAGGCCGGCCGGGTCAGTGTCATCGGGGTGAGTCAGAACAAGGCATTCCCCTTCCACATGGGACTGGCGCAGATCAAGGAACTGGAGTTCGCCATCGGGCTGTGCTCGGTGCACTACGAACTCCCTCCGCTGATCGCCCTCACCCGGGCCGGCCGGATCAAGCCCGAGGTCGTGGTCTCCCACCACTTCGCCCTCTCCGAAGGCCCGGCGGCGTACGAATTGTTCGCAGGCCGCTCCGACGGCGTCCGCAAGATCCTTCTCGACCCCACGCGCTGACGCTCCTCAACGCCCTGTCTCATCGGATCCGCTGCCCGGCCGGGGATGGCGCGGGCCGATGGGCAGGGCTGCGGGCCGTTCCGCCACGTCCGGGCGGCCCGCGGCCTTGTCCCGCAGCACGAAGCCGTCAGCCCGAGGCAGCCCTCCCGTCGTGGACGGCGCTCCTCCCCGGCCCGTGACGGCCGCCCCGGCGTGACGCGCCGTCACCTCCGCAGGCCAACGATCGCCTCAGCCTGTCGTCGTGGCCAGGTCCCATGGCACTCAAGCGGCTTCCGCTCCCTGGCGCCACGACATCCCCATTCGGCCATTCCCGCGTCCGTCCGTGGACACGGGCCTGTCTGAATGGAACGCTCGCTACAGACCACGGGCGATACCCAGGAGGCACGCCCCGGCCGCGCCGACGCCGCCCCCGTACGAGCCGCGCATCGCTCACCGGCACGAAGCCCTCGCAGCAGCCGAATCCGGGTACGCCCCTATTCCTCACCGAGAGGGGTTCACAGCGTGAAGTCCTTAGCCGTCACGGCCGCAACCGCCGCCGTTCTCCTTGCCACTGCTGCACATCCCGTCGCCCCTGCCGCCGCTGCCCCGGCTGCCGGACCTGGCGAGTTCACCGTGGACACCACCTCCGACGCGGTCGACGCCGTCGGGTCGGACGGCCGGTGTCTCACCGCCTCGGGCGCGTGCAGCCTGCGAGCCGCGGTGATGGCCGCCAACGCCCGGCCGGGCAGTACGATCACGCTGCCTCCCGGCCGCTACCGGCTCACGATCCCGCCCGACCCGCGGCTGATCATCGGCGACCACCCCGACCCCACCACGGGCGACCTGAACGTCACCGCCCAGACCACGATCAAGGGCGCCGGCGCACGGACCACCGTCATCGACGCCAACCACCTGGACCGGGCCTTCCGCATGCAGGCGGACAGCCGGCTGTCCGATCTGACGATCACCGCAGGAGTGACCAGGCAACGCGAACTGCCCATCACCGACACCGGTGGGGGCGCGATCGCCAACGGACATCACATGACGCTGCGACGGGTCACCGTCGCCGGGAACTCCGCCGGTTACGGCGGCGGCATCTTCAACGTCCCTGACTCCCACCTCGATCTGATCGACAGCACCGTCAGCGGGAACGTCGCGGGAGAGGCCGGCGGCATCCGGTTCGACGACACCGGCACCGTGACCAACTCGACGATCGCGGACAACCGGGTGACGAACCCCGGCGACCGCCCCGGCAGCCTCGCCGGTTACGGCGGAGGCATCGACATCCGGGGAAGGGGGCCCGTGGAGATCCTCAACTCGACCATCACCGGCAACCGTTCCAGCGATGGCGGGGGCGGGATCAACATCGCCCCCGCCTATCTCGACAGTCTGCCCGCACCGATCCCCGACATCGTCGATCTGCCCCTGGGGCGCTTGACGCTGCGCAACTCCATCATCGCGGGCAACACCGTCGCCGGCGCACCCGCCGACTGCAAGAAGGCCTTCGCCACCATCGCGTCGCAGGGCAACAACATTGACGCCGACGGGAGTTGCCGACTCACCGCAGGCGGCGATCTGCCCAGCCGTGCCCCTCTGATCGGACCGCTCGCGAACAACGGCGGCCCCACCGACACCGTCGCGCTGCTGCCCGGCAGCCCCGCCCTCGACGCGGCCGACGGCTGCCCGGCCACCGATCAGCGCGGCGTCGCGCGCCCGCAGGGCACCACCTGCGACATAGGCGCCTACGAGCAATCGTCATGACCCCCAGCCACCCCACCCCGCACTGGTACCCGGAGCGACGGATGAGGGCCCCGCGCCTACGTCCCACCCTGGCCCGCGCCATAGCCGCCTTCGCGGCCCTGCTCCTGTCACCGACCGTTCCCCCGCCCACCGCCCGCGCCGATTCCGGCCCCGACTCCCTGGTCGTGCGCACCGACCGGGGCTGGGTACGGGGCGCGGCCGTCCGCGACGGCGGGCGGGTCTTCCACGGGATCCCGTTCGCCGCCCCGCCGACGGGTGAACTTCGCTGGCGTCCGCCGCGCCCCACGGCACGGTGGTCCGGCATACGGGACGCCACCGAACCGGCCCACCCCTGCCCCCAGTTGCCGCTGACTCTGCTCCCCGACGGCGGCCCTGTCCTGCCCGGCGAGTCCAACCGCACCGGCAGCACTGTGGAGGACTGCCTCCACCTCAATGTCCGGACACCCGCCCGCATCAGCGGCCGGCCGCTCCCGGTGCTGGTGTGGCTGCACGGCGGCGCCAACACGTACGGCGCCGGCAGCGACTACGACGGCACCTCGCTGGCCGCGCGGGGCGTGGTCGTGGTGACCGTCAACTACCGCCTCGGAGCACTGGGGTTCCTGGCCCACCCCGCTCTGTCGGCCCAGAGCGCGGACCGCGCCTCCGGCGACTACGGCCTGATGGACCAGCAGGCCGCGTTGCACTGGGTACGTCGCAACATAGGCGCCTTCGGCGGCGACCGGGACCGGGTGACGCTCGGCGGCCAGTCCGCGGGATCTGCGGACACGTGCCTCCACATCGCCTCGCCGACCGCGAAAGGCCTGTTCCACCGGGCGATCCAGCAGAGCGGAGCCTGCGCCGCGGACGGCGGTCTGACACCCCTCACGCTCGACGCGGCCGAGCGCAAGGGAAGCGTCTTCGCGGCCTCGGTCGGCTGCACCGACCCGACGACCGCGGCGCGCTGCCTGCGTGCCGTGCCCACCACCGAGCTCATCCGCGCCACCGGGACAGGGACCGCCTCCCTGTGGGCGCCGAACACCGGTCCCCGTGTCCTCCCCCGCCCTCCGCGCACGGCGTGGGCCGAGGGACGGGTGAACGCGGTCCCGACGCTGAGCGGCAACACCCATGACGAATACCGCTACTTCACGGCGCTGTACGTGGATCTGCTCGGCGGCGGCCCCCTGACACCCGACTCGTACGCCGCCCTCATCAGGCTCCAGCACGGCAACCGAGCGGCCGCGGTCCTGGACACGTACCCTGCCTCGGCGTATCCGTCCCCCAACCTCGCCTACTCCGCCGTCGGCACCGACCAGCGGTTCGCCTGCCCGGCACGGGCGGACAGCCGTCTGTACGCCAACCGGGCGCCCGTCTACGCATATGAGTTCCACGACGCCCAGGCACCGCCGTTCATCCCGGCGCCGCACACGCCGCAGGGCGCCTTCCACGCCTCCGAGCTGGCCTATCTCTTCCCCACGGACGCGCTGGCGCCCCTGACGCCCGCCCAGCGGCGCCTGTCCGCCACGATGACCGCCTACTGGGCCCACTTCGTGGCCACCGGCGACCCCAACGCGCCGGGAACCACGCCCTGGCCGCGCTACGCGGCCGCCCGGGACCGCATCCAGGTGCTGGCACCGGACCGGGTCGGTCCCACCACCTGGTTCGCAGCCGACCACCACTGCCCGTTCTGGCAGTCCGCCCCGGTTTCCCGAGGAGCCATGCGATGACATCCACACCTGGATCCCGCGACCACCGGGTCGTCAATCCCCGGTGATGACGCGGCGGGAGGGGGCGTCCTCGCCGGGGGCGCCCCGCACCGGAACGCCGTGGTGGGTCGCCAGCGCCAGCAGCGCCACACGCAGCGGTCCGGTCTCCAGGACCGTATCCGGCTCGAACCAACGGGCCACCGCGGTTCCGCTCGCCATCCTCAGTGTGAAGCGCGCCAACTCGTCCGCCACCTCTGGCCGGTCACGCAGTGCGAAGACGGAGCTCACCGATTCCCGCGCCCAGGCCAGCAGCGCGTCCCGGTAGTGACGCACCTCGGCCGCGGCGGCCGCGCTGGCGTCCTGCTCCACCATGCCCAGCCCCAACAGCAGCTTCACACCGCGCGGGTGGCGCTGGAACGCGTCCTCGACGTCCGTGAGAAGGGCGTCCAGACGCCGCGCGACATCGGCGCCCGGCACCTCGGCCGGCGGCAGGGCCGTCAGGAGCGCGGTCCTGGCACGCTCCAGCACCGCGACGTAGATCCCGTCCTTGCTGCGGAAGTGCCAGTAGATGGAACTGACCGGCAAACCGCACGCGGCGGAGATCATCGAGATGGACGTGGCGGCGTAGCCGTGACGCGACATCAGGTCACCGGCGGTGTCGAGTATCGCGTCACGGGACCGCGCGCCGCGGTCCAGGGGCGGTGCCTCCGTCATAGGGCCGACTCTAAAGGAGGCACAGGCCGGCAGTGCGGCGGATTTCGGGGAACACTCGTCGGCAACACTCGTCGGCTCAGAAGGCGGAGTTGGCGAACCAGTCGGCCAGCAGGTGCTCGTCCCCGTCGTGAGCGAGCGCGTCCGCCTGGTAGGGCAGGCGGCCGTAGACCAGCAGGAGCAGGTCGGCCGCGGTTCCCCGGACGGTCGCATCAGCGGTGTCCGTGGTCGGGTGGGCGGTGTCCAGTCCGAAGCCGTCCGGCCGCAGGCGGACGAGCCAGGCAGCGTCTGCGTCGGTCGTCTGGAAACGGATGGTCCTGTCGGGGCCGCGCAGGTTGGCCACCTTGGGGGCGAAGGAGGTCGCGTAGGGCAGGTTGACGAGGAACTCGTCGATCCCGTCGACGGCGAGCGGGCGATCGATGGCGGGCCGGAGGCCGAGTGCGAACTCGGCGTCGGTCCGGTGCAGCAGGGTCTCGAAGAGCATGCGGCGCGCCCAGAAGCGGGCATGCTGGTCGACGCCCCACGCCCACATCGGCAGGTTCGGGTCGGTGGCTGCGAACGCGTCCGCGGCCACGGTCGCGCTCTCGGCCAGCCAGTCGGCGTATCCGTCCTCCTGCTCGGGAAGCCGCAGGTCCACCTCCCGCTTGCGCGGGGGTTCCTGGATACGCGCCAGCAGCAGGGTCGAGAACCAGCGTTGGACACTGCCTGTGTGCTTGACCAGGTCGGCGAGCGTCCAGCCGGGACAGCCGGGCACCGCGGTGGCCAGGTCGGCGTCCTTGACCGCCGCGACGAACCGGGCGGTCTCCGCCGCAACCGCCGTGCGGTGATCGACCGGTGTGACAACGGAGGCGTGGTCGGTGTGGTCGGACGTGTTCAACGTGACAGGCCTTTCGAAGAGGCTGCGGGGGTCACAAGGCCGAGCAGCAGGACGACCGCAGTGTCCGCCGAGTGCCGTCGGTCCGCCGAGTGCTGTGCTGGGGACACCGAATCTCTTCCCTGGAGTGAGTCCTCGACGAACTACTTGAGAACGTCGAAGCTTGTGAACTTCAAGCAATAGGACCGTAGCCACCGATATTTGAGATGGTCAAGTTTCCGGGGCGTAGGGCGACGGACATTTCGCTGGCTGCCTACTACGGCGAGGCCTGGACAGGCTCGACGAACAGGAGCAGGAAACCCTGCACGCGCCGCGGTGGCCGGCGGGAGAGCGGCGAGGAGGCCGGGATGGTCGATGCCGTATTCGCGCGATACCACCGGTGACGCCCGTCATCGGTGCGCGTGCCCGTGCTCACGTCATGGGCATGAATTCGGGCAGGGTGAGGGCCGAATGGGCCGGTCGGCCCTCCGCGGAGGGCATGGCGCTGAGATTGCGCAGCATGGTGTTCCGCTGCTCCAGGGCCCGGGCGGTGGTCGGGAAGAGTGTGGCATCGCCCTCGCCGACCTGCTCCTGGTTCACGGTCACAAACTCGCGGGTGTTGTGTTCGTAGGCGGCGAAGCCCGCGGCGTGGTCACGGTCGGCCAGGGAACCGGCGAGCATGTACGCGCCGACGAGCGCGAGGCTGGAGCCTTGTCCCGTGAGGAACGAGGGTGCGTACGCTGCGTCGCCCACCAGCGCGACCCGGCCGCTGGACCAGCGGGGCATGCGGATCTGGCTGACCCCGTCGAAGAACAGGTCATCCGCGTCGCGCATCGCGGCAACCATGCCCGGGACCTCCCATCCCCCGTCGGCGAAGACCGCGGCGACCAGGTCCCGTTGGGCCTCCGGGTTCCGGAACGCGTCGAACGGTGGTTCCGGGTGGGCGAAGTTCAGGAAGGCATGCACATCGTCGTTGTCGCCCACGGCGTAGAGTGCCGCGGCCCTGCCCGGGGTGTTCCACATCATGAGCTCGTGGGAGAGCCCGAAGGTGTTGGGCATGGTGAATCCGGCGAAGCAGTAGCCGAGGTATCGGTGGAACTGCTTCTCGGGGCCGAACAGGAACTCGCGGGTACGTGAGTGCAGACCGTCCGCACCGAACACCATGTCGAACGTACGCCTGCTGCCCCCGCGGAAGGTGACGTCGACCCCGTGGCCGCAGGACTGGTCGAGGGTGTCGATGGAGTCGTTGAACAAGAACTCCACGTCGTCACGGACCGCCGTGTGCAGAGCGTCGGTCAGATCCCCGCGCCGCACCTCGAGGTCCCGTCCCTCGACACCGCCGGTGAGGGTGTGCGGGTTGACCGAGGTCACCTCGCTGCCGTCCCCGTCGAGGAAGGTCAGCCGGCGCAGGTCGATGTGCGCGTCCCGCAGTTGCGGCAGGATTCCCATCCTCCGGACGACCTCGAGCGCGGTGCCGCGCACGTCGATGGGGTAACCACCGCTGCGAATTGCCCCCGCCTTCTCGACCACCGTGACCGCGAACCCGTGGCGGTTCAGCCAGAACGCGAGCGTTGGCCCCGCGACGCTGGCCCCGGATATCAGGACCTTGCGCCTGGGCGTGGAACGGACATCCCTCAACAGACCGGTGGACGTCATTCCTTGACTCCTTTGCTCATGGTGCGGGCGACAAGCAGGGACAGCGCCGTGACGGCGCCGGCTATGACGAAGCCGGTGACGAAGGCCGATTCGGCCGGGACATCCGACCCGGAAGGGGTCCCGGCGGTGAGGATCGCACCACTGACCTGCACACCCACGGCGAAGCCGACCACACGGGTCACCAGGACCAGGCTGGTGGCGATGCCGGTGTCACCTTGATCGACGGATGTGGCGGTGCTGGTCACCATCGCCGTGACGCACAGGCCGTTGGCAAGCGAGATCATCACCTTGCCGATGACGAGGTGCCAGATCTCGGTGTGCGCGGCGGCCAGGGCGATGAGGGCGGCGGCCATGATGAAGATCCCGGCGGTGACCACGGCACGCGAGCCGTAGCGCCGCGCCCAGATCCCACTGATCGGCCCGGCCAGCGACGCGGCCACGGCGCCGGGCAGCAGGTAGAAGCCGATCTCGGTGGCGCCGGCCCCGAATCCGTACGCGTCTGCGGGCACCGCGAACAGCTGCGGGACGAGATAGACCGCCACCGACGTACCGACGCAGATCACGAACGTCAGCACACACGACTTCCACACCGCGGGCCGTGCCAGCATGCGCAGGTCGACCATCGGCGAGGCCGCACGACGCTCAACGGCCGTCCATCCGGTCACGAAGGCGGCCAGAACCACGATGAGTGCGCCGAGTACGAGTGGCTGCGAGCCGAGGTCGGGCGCCAGCGCGAGCACGAGCATGAGAGTGACCAGCGTCCCGCTCAAGAGCACCAGTCCGGGCCAGTCGACCCCGGCGTCGTCGGACCGGCCCGGCGGATCATGCGGCATCAGCCTGTTCACCAGCAGGGTGGAACCGATCACCGCCATCGTCGGCAGCGCGAACATCCAGTGCCGGGACAGCCCTTCCGCCACGGGCCCGGCCGACAGCGTCCCCGCCATCCCGCCTCCGACGAACAACCCGCTGACCACCCCGATGGCCACCTTCGACTCTCCCGCGGGGAGGTGGCTGCGCACCAGGATGAACGACAGGGGCAGCGCGCCCACCATCGCTCCCTGAAGTACCTGACCGAGCAGCAGCACCGGCAGGTTGGGCGCCAGTGCGGACACCAGACCGCCTGCACAGACCACCGCCATCAGCCGGATCAGGATCCGTTTTCCGCCGTAGCGGTCGCCTAACTTGCCTGCGACCGGAGTGACGAGCGCGCCGGTGATGAGAAGCACGATGCTGAGCAACGCCCCTTCGGCGGGACTCATGTCCAGCTCGCGTTGCAGAAGCGGGAGCGTCGGCGTCACCACCGACTCCAAGGCACCGGTGGCGACTGCGAGCATCCCGAGGGCCCCGACAGCGGCCTTCCTGATGCGGAGTGGTGGAGCCAGAGTTGCGGTCATGGACGTCCTTTCCGTCATTGCACGGCGAGTGGGTGGAGAGTGGCCGGTCGTACGCGCGGCGCTTGGTGCTGTGTGGACAGGTCCGAGGTCGCCCCGCGGGGTGAACCCGGGCAATCGGTAACGCCATGAGACGGTTCTACACTACACCGTGCAGTGTAGAACCGTTAAGATGTGCCCATGCCGACCACGAAGACACTGCGCGAGGGGTCCACGCGGAAGCGGGCCGCCATCCTCTCCGCGGCCCGCGAACTGTTCCTCGCCGACGGGTTCGACCGATCAAGCGTCGACGCGGTCGCCGCCAGGGCCGAGGTGTCCAAGCGGACGGTCTACGACTACTTCGGCGACAAGCAGACACTGCTGCAAGCAGTCGTCGACGCCATCGGCCAGTCGATGATCACCACGATCCGGCGCACCCTCGACGAGAGCCTGACCGACCTCACCGAGGCCGCCGACCTCGAGGACGCCCTGATCACGTTCTCGATGAGCATCGCGACCGACATGCTCGGCTCGGCGGAGTACGCAACGCTGCAACGACTGGTCCGGGCGGAATCCCGCCACCTGCCGCACCGTGGCTACAACTCCATGGCCGACACCCCCGACGAGGCAATTGCCGAGCGTTTCGCCGCCTTCGCCGCGGCGGGACTGCTCGACGTCCCCGACCCCCGGCTCGCGGCCGACCAGTTCATCGCCCTGACCTTCGGCGTCGCGCTGGACAGGCTCGGTTCCGCGAATGCCACGGAGGACGACCGCGTGCGGCCACTCATCGTGGAGGGAGTGCGGACCTTTCTGCGGGCATACCGGTTGAGGTCGACTGAATGAGCCAGCGCCCAGTACCACCCGCCGGTCGACCGGATACGAATCCGGCCTGGCCCCCGCAGACGCGAGGACCAGGCCGAGGGTTCACCGGCGCCCGGCGACGGGCACCGTCCTAGGGGCACCTCACGGAGCGAGCCGGTAGGCGTTCATGATGGTCTCGCGCATGGTGTTGCCGCCCTTGTCCTTGAGGTCCACCCGGAAGGACACGGCCTTGGCGGTCGCCGGGTGTTTCACGCTCACCGAGCGCGCTCCGTTCGCGTCGGTCGTCACGGTGAGCGGCTTCCAGGTCCGGCCGCCGTCGTAGGAGACGTTCACGGTCAGCGTGGCGACCTGTCCGGCCGCGGCGGCCGCACCGCTGAGCCTCAGCGGCACCGTGAGCGTGCCGCCCGCCGGAGCCGTCCCCTTCAGGCTCAGCTTCGGGGCGAGCCGCACCGTCGACAGCGGCAGCCTGGCCGTGGCGTCCGACGCCGGCCGGGCGGAGGTGAACGTCCACACGCCTGTCACCTTCGTGCTGGTGGAGGTGTCCTCGGCGGAGCGGCTCGCCTCGACCGTCAGACGGTACGCGGCGGAGGCGGCGGGAACCTCGGCGCCCACCCAGTCCGTGGGCGGGACCTCGGCGAGGACACGGCCGCCGGATTCCAGCCGGGCGAAGCCGCCGGTGACGATCGAGGAACCCGGGTTGCCGCTGCCGTCGTTGAACAGCGGGATCCTGGCGCTGATGTAGTCACCCGTCCGCTCGGCGCCCTGGTCCTCCGGGCTCCCTGCCGCGAGATCGGGGCCGACGACACCGGTGTTGAACCGCAGTGTGTGGGTGGAGCCCGGCTTGTAGGTCACCAGGTCCTTCGTGTAGAGCATGCGGACCTCGCTGCCGGCGTCGAGCTGTGCGGCCCTCCAGGACCAGCGCACACCGGCGGTGCTGAGGTAGTGCGTGGTGGCCAACGGCAGGGTCTGCTCCTGCGGTTCCCTTGTGTCGATGGTCATCCCGCGTTCGTCCATCGGCGTGATGTCGACCCTGCCCTTCGCCCCGGTGACGGACGCGCCGAAGCCGAGCTTCACCTCGGCGACGTCGGCCCGGGTGAGAGTGCGGGTCAGGCCGGTGAAGAAGCTTCCCTTGCGGTTGAAGGCGAGCCGGTAGTCGACGTTCTTGCCGGCCGCGCCGGGCGTCTTCCACACCCCGCTGAACTGAGCCCGCATCGTGTCGGACGCCGGGCCGAGGGCGGCGGTGCGCATCGGCGGCACTCCGTTGCTGGACCAGGTGTTGCCCACGCCCAGGGCCTCGTTGTAGTAACCGACGGTGGAGGTGACGAGCTTCGCGGCCGGATCCGGGGCCTTCACGACGAACGGCTTGGCCTTGCGGGAGTCGAGGGTGACCGTGACGTTCCGGGTCACGTCCAGAACCGGCTGGACGAAGAAGCCCACCTCGTTGTCCTCGGCGAAGACCAGGCTCTCCAGCTGGTAGGAGCCCTTGGGCAGCCGCTGGACCACGGTGCCGTTCGCGCTGTACGCGAGTTCCACGTACCCGGGCCCGTCGACGTGAGTGATCGTCGTCGCGTAGGTGGCCGGGTTCGCCCCGTCGGCGTCGATGTGCCGCACCGTGACGTCGTACGACTCCACCTCCCGCTCGACCACCAGGCCGGTGCGCACCTGCTGGCCGTCTCCCGACGCCAGCACGGTGCCGCCGAAGACGCCGTCGACCGTGCCCTTACGGGTGTCGGCGGTGACGGTGGTCTTCGCGGTGCCGCCGGCCGGAACGGTGAGCCGGTCGTCCTTGACGGTGAACATGCCCTCCGGCGCGGGGCCGCCCGACGGGCCGGTCCCGGAGGCACTCAGCCGCAGGGTGACGGCCTGGGTGCCGTGGTTGCGGTAGGTGAGGGTCTTGGCGGCCGGCCTGTCGTCGGCATGCGGCCAGGCGTGCAGGCCGAAGCCGAGGGAGCCGGGCTCGGAGACGACCGAGGCGGTGGCGGCGCGCGCCAGGTCCACCCGGCCCGCGCCCTGCTGATGGGCGTTCAGCTGCGGGTTGGGCTTGGCCGAACCGGTCAGGAGCGCCTTCAGCCGGGCTCCGCTCCAGTCCGGGTGCTGCTGGAGCACCAGGGCGGCGGCGCCCGCGACGTGCGGGGAGGCCATCGACGTGCCGGACTGCGCAATGTAGTCCTCGCCCGAAGGCTCCTCGCTCTGCGTGGTCAGGGCGGCGGTGATGTCCACGCCGGGGCCGGTGATGTCCGGCTTGGGCGTGCCGTCGAGGTTCGGGCCGCGGCTGGAGAAGTCGGCGATCTGGTCCTGCTTGTCCACGGCACCGACGGTGAGGGCCGCGGGGGCGCTGCCGGGCGTGTCGATCGTGCGGGGCCCGTCGCCCTGGTTGCCCGCGGCCACCACGAACAGGGCCTTGCCGGAGAGCCGGGCGACGGCCGCCTCCATCGGGTCTACACCCGGGGTGTCGCGGGCGCCCAGACTCATGTTGACGACCTGTGCGCCCTGGTCTACGGCCCACTGCATGCCGGCGACGATGTTCGAGATCTCCCCGAAGCCGTCGTCGCCCAGGACCTTGCCGTCCAGCAGCTTCACGTCGGGCGCCACGCCCTTGTAGCGGCCCCCGGACTTCGCACCGCTCCCGGCGAGGATGGAGGACACGTGCGTACCGTGGCCGTAGCGGTCCTCGACGACGGGGGACTCGCTGAAGTTCTTCTGCGCCGTCTCGACGCCCTTGAGGTCCGGGTGGGTCTCGTCCACGCCCGAGTCCAGGACCGCCACCTTGACGCCCTTGCCGGTGTAGCCCGACTGCCACATGGCGGGCGCACCGATCTGCGGCACGCTCTCGGCCAGGGAGACCCGGACCTTGGCGTCCAGCCAGACGTGGGCGACGGGCCGCGCGGGGGCGGCCGTACCGTCGGATGTACGGGCCGACGAGCGGCCCTTGACGGCCGCCCACAGCGTCGGGGCACCGGACTTGGGTGCCTCGAAGGCCTCGCCGCCGACCGCGGGCAGCGCACGGCGCTCCCGGACGGCCACGCCCGCGAACGGATCGCCGGTGGGGGCCAAGTCCCTTGTCCCGGAGCCGTCCTGCCGGTAGCCGACGATCAGCGGCAGCGTGGTGCGGCGTGCGTCGCCGTACCCGTCCTTGACCAACTGCGCGACGTCGAACAGACGCCGGTCGAGCACCCCGTCGGTGACCAGGCGTAAGGCGTCCTGCGGGACGACGTACGTGTGGCCGGCCTCGCGCCGCACCGAGAAGCCGATCCCCTCGCGGTTCTTGCCGCGTACGAGCCGAACCACCCGGCCGTCGGAGCCGACGTCCACTCGGTCGCCCGTGATCAGCGTGACGGTCGCCGGGGGCTTCGCCTTCGCCGGGGCCCTCGTCCCGTCATGTGCGGCCGAGCCGGCGGCTTGCGCCGGCTGGCCGCCGGCCGACACCGCTCCTGTGACCAGCGCCCCGGCCACCACGGCAGCCAGTGCCGCCGTTCTCGCGCGTGCTGTGGATCCCACTCGCGTTCCCCCGCCCTCGTGTGCATGCCAATGCGTTCTCCGCTACCACGCGAGTGGGACGCGTCCGGTTCTCGGCGGCGCTCGCAAATCGCAGCAGGGGCGGGGTTGTTCGCATGTGGCGGGGATCACGTTGAGGGGAAAACCTGCGGCCCGGCTCGGGCGTCTAGGGGGTGTGAGATCAGTGAGGGTAGCGCTGCATGAGCTGGACGAGGAGCGTCTCGTCCGGCTCGTGGCGAAGGGCGACCGTGCCGCGTTCGAGGAGTTGTACCGGCGTACGTCGCCGTCGATGGCGGTGCGGTTGCGTCGCCGGTGCGGGGACGAGCAGATCGTCGCAGAGGTGATGCAGGAGACCTACTTGGCGGTGTGGCGCGCGGCAGGAGCATTCGCCGGGGCCGCGGCCGGCGGGACGGCCGTCGGCTGGCTGTGGACGATCGCGGCACGCCGTCTGGTCGACGCGTTCCGGCGCAGGGCTCACCACGCGGAGCCGCCGCCGGCCGCCGCTGTGCCCGACGCGTCGCCCGCCGCCGAGGAAGAGGCGTTCGCGGCGACCGTCGGCGGTGACGTCGGGGACGCGCTGCGGTGCCTCGCGCCGGAGTTGAGACAGGTGCTTCAGGCCATGGTGCTCGACGGGCTGTCCGTCCGGGAGACCGCGGTCCTGCTCGGGCTGCCCGAAGGCACGGTCAAGACCCGTGCCCGCCGGGCCCGGATCGCGATGCGGAGGGCGCTGACATGAGTGCGGAGGGGGCTGGCATGAGTGTGGAACACGCGTCGACGCGGATCATCGAGGGTTACGCGCGTGGCGGCGCGGACCTCGCCGCCGACGAGGTGTGGGCCGTGGAGGCCCATCTGGAGATGTGCCGGGTGTGCCGTGACCGGTTGTCCGCCGCCGTCGACGCCGGGGTGCCCGCGGTGGCGTCGCTGGTCGAGACCGTGTGGTCCGGCCTCGAACCCCAGTTGGCGGTCACCGCCACGATGCCGCGTGAACGGCGCTTCTCGGCGCGGCTGTCGAGGTGGATGACGCCCACGATGGTGCCGTGGCTGGCCATGGTCCTGGGCGTGACGCTGCTGGCCCTGCTGCTCGACGTGGTCGGCACCGGCACCGGCGACGTGTCGCTGGTACTGCTGTTCGCGCCGGTCCTGCCCGTGCTCGGTGTCGCGGCGTCCTGGTCGCGCGGTCTGGACCCGGCGTACGAACTGACCGCGGCGGTGCCCAGGGCCGGGCTCTATCTGGTGCTGCGGCGCACCGCGTCCGTCCTCGGCGTGGTCGTCCCCGCGCTGCTGGTGGGCGGCTGGGCGACGGGGGTGATGGTGGCTCAGTGGCTGCTGCCCTGCCTGGCCTTCACCGCGGCGACCCTGGCGCTCGGCGGTGTCGTCGGTGTGACCCGTGCCGCCGTCGGCCTGGCCGCCGTATGGGCCGCCGTGGTCGTGGCGCCGACCCTGGCCACCCGCCGTACGACCTTCGCCCTGCAGACGGACGGTCTGCCTCTGTGGGGGCTGATCCTCGCGCTCGGTATCGGTGTCGTTATCGCCCGCAGAGGCGCGTACTCCGAGCTGGGAGCCCATCGATGACCAAAGGAAAGGAACACCACATGACGTCCGCGGTGAGCGCGGCCGACATCGCACCGACGGCCTACGCCTGGGAGATCCAGGCCACCGGGCTGAAGGTCAGGGTCGGCAGGAAACGGATGGCCGTCGACGGACTCGACCTGTCGCTGGGCACCGGTGTACACGGTCTCCTCGGCCCCAACGGGGCGGGCAAGACCACCCTCATCCGGGCGCTGGCGACCGTGCTGCGCCCCACCGAGGGCACCCTGGAGCTGCTCGGCGAGTCCACGGGCGGCAGGGGTGAGCACCGTGCGCTGCGCCGTCGGATCGGCTACCTGCCGCAGGAGTTCGGCTACTACAAGCGCTTCACCGTGCGCGAGTTCGTCGAGTACATGGCGTGGCTCAAGGAGGTGCCGAAGGCGGACATCCCCGCCGCGGTGCAGCGCGCCGTGGAAAGGGTGGGACTGGCGGACCGCGCCGACGAGAGGATGAAGGCCCTCTCGGGCGGCATGGTCCGACGGGTCGGCATCGCCCAGGCCATCGTCAACGACCCGACGATCCTGCTGCTGGACGAGCCGACGGTCGGCCTCGACCCGGCACAACGGCTGCGCTTTCGCGAGCTGTTGCAGGAGTTGGGCATGGACACCTGCGTGGTCGTCTCGACCCATCTGGTGGAGGACGTCGCCGCCGCCTGCACCGACGTGGTGCTCTTCGCCGAGGGACGGCTGGTGTTCCAGGGCGCGCCGGACGAACTGGCCTCGGTGGGCGGCCCGGAGCACGAGGGTGACAGCCCGCTGGAGCGCGGCTACTCGGCCATGCTGCTCAACCCCAAGCAGGGAAGGGGCGCCTGGTGAACGTCCGCGTCCTGCGCATCGAGTTGAGGCGCTCCGTCGCCCCCTGGGCCGGCGCCGTGGTCCTGACGACGGCGCTGGGGTTCCTGTATCTGGTGAACGCCGCGTGGTGGCACGGCACCACGGCCTGGACGGCCCAGTGGACGACCATGGCCCTGTGGACCCGCGCCATGCTGTTCTACCTGTGGCCGCTCGCCGTGGGGCTCGGGGCGTTGCAGGGCCTGCGCGACCACCGCTCGAAGATGTCCGAACTGCTGACGAGCACGTCCCGGCCCGCCTGGCACCGCGCGGCCACGCTGGCGGGCACGACGGCGATCACCCTGGCCTCGGCCTTTGCGCTCCTCGTCCTCGTGGGCGGGGTCCAGGTGCTCGCCAACACCGAGTACACGCACCTCGGATGGCTGCCTATCTCGCTGGTGGGGGCACTCTTTCTCGTCGCCGGGGCCGTGCTGGGCATGGGGGCCGGGCGAGCCCTGCCGTCCGCACTCACCCCGCCCGTGCTGGCCATCACCGCCTTCGTGTTCACGGCCGTCATGCCCATGTGGCTGGGACGGACGGAGACAGACGCGGCAACGGGGATCGAGAGCACGGAGCCGACCCGGATCACCCTGCTGTCACCGACGGTGGAGGAGGTGCGCGATGTGTTCGTCACGCTCTCCGCCTCCGTGCACCTCGGACAGACGATCTGGCTGCTCGGCATGGCCGCGACCGGCTTCGCGCTGCTGGTCGCCACGACCCTGCGCACCCGGCTGATCGCCCTGACGCCCGTCCTGGCGGGCGCGATGATCGCCCTGCTCGTCCTCCCCTCCGACCCGCACCGGATCCATGTCGTCGACAAGGCCGCCGCGGAGTTGGTGTGCGACGGCCCTGTGTGTGTGACGAAGTCACATGAGGCACGGCTCGCCGACCTCGGGCCTCACGGCAAGAAGGCGCTACGTCTGCTGCACGATGCCCTGGGCGGCAAGGCGCCGGTCTCGATCCGGGAGAACGTCACCGTACGGCCGGACGGCTCCGCACCGCGGTGGTCCCGCGAGACCATGCTCCTCGACTTCGACGACGCCATCATCGCCGACGCGAAGGGCGAGGAACTGACCCGGGCGCTGATCGCCAACGGCATGGTGCCCGGGTGCTCCCCCCTCGGCTGGACCGGCACGCTCAGTGACGCCGCCGCGCAGAGCATCGCGGCGAGCTGGGTCCTCGGGGACCTCAAGCCGCTCAGCGGCTCCCCCCACGCTTCGACCGAGCAGATCGCCCTGGCCCGCCCGGTGTGGAAGAAACTGATGGCGCTGCCGCGCGCCGAACAGCTTTCGCGGATCAGCGCCATGCACGCCGCCGCGCTCTCCTGCGAGGGCGACGCGTTCGACGCGCTGTCCGGCGGTGCGTCCCGGTGAGATGGCTGACGCTGTACGCGCGCTCGCGTCAGGTACCCGCGTCGCTCGCCGCGGTGTTGATCAGCGCGGTGGCGGTCGGGGCACTCGCCGGCGACGGGGGCGAGGGGCCCGGTGATCCGCGGCTGCCCGTACTCGTCCTCGCCACGGGGGCGATGGCGGCCTCGATCGGACTCGGCGGGCAGGACCTCGCGCTGGACCGGACGGCCGCGATCCGCTGGGTGCCGCGCAGAGCGACGCACGTTCTGCTCGCCGGCGCGGTCGTCGCCGCGGCGCTGCTGACAGTGCAGAGCATGGGCACGGATCTTGCCACCACCGCGTTCGTCGTCCGGGACAGCGCGGGTCTGATGGGACTGGTCGCCCTGGGCGCGGCGGTCTCGGGCGGCCAGTACGCATGGACGCTGCCGTTCGCCTGGCTCTCGTTCTCGTTCTTCGCCCCGCCCCCGACCAGTACGTCGATGGAGGTCGCGACCTGGCTGCTGCTGCCACCCGGCACGGCATCGGCCACCTGGACGGCCCTGGCCCTCACGGTCACCGGCACTGCGGCCTACGCGGTCGCGGGACCGAGGCGGTGACCGGGCCCCGGGTCCACCGGATTCCCGTCAGGACAGGGCGAATGTGACGTCGCCCGTCCCCACAGGCCGGCACGCGAGTCAGTACGGAACCTCCACGGGGATGGTGCTGTGCTGACTCGGTGCCGGCGAGTGCCGTCACGGCTTCCTGCCGCCCTCCAGCATTTGCTCGATGCGATCGAAACGCTCGTGCACCGCGTGGGTCACCTCCTCGTACGTCTGCTCCACCGCCCGCTCCGCATGATGCAGGCGGCCGTGTCGACGTTCCTCGTCCCGTCCCACGAACCAAGTGGCCAGTGCCGCGGTGACCATCCCGTAGGCCGTGATCCCGACGACCATCACCACCACCGCGATCAGCCGCCCCCACAACGTCACCGGATAGAAGTCGCCGTACCCGACCGTCGTCGCGGTCTCCACCGACCACCACAACGCCCGCGGATACGAGGTCAGACGCGCCCCGGGCGCGCCCCGCTCGGCGGACACGACCAGGCTCGAACCCACCAGGATCACGACCGCAAGGACGACCGTCGCGGCTCCTGCCGCCTTCAAGTGCAGCGAACGCCCCTGACGGCCCAACAGCAGCTCGACCACCCGGGCCAGGAAACCGGGAAACATACCCCGCATCCTGTGCCACCCCCAACCGGGCCAGGCAAGAACGCGCCGCACAGGTGAGAACGCCGACCCGAACAGCGGCCCCCGGTCCATGTACAGAAGGCTCAGCCGGACCTGAGCGGCGCCCCGAGTGTGTCGTCGGTTGGAAACGGCGACCTCGTTGACCGACCCGGAGGGGCGGTCCTCCAGCCGGCCCCGCATCGCCCGGTCCGGGGAGATGACGCGCGTCCGACCCGCGAATCGGCCCGGGCCCGTCTCATCGACGGGCCTTCACCCAGAGATCCGTTCCGACCCCGAAACGTGACCCACGACGGCCTTATGGACATTCCAACCAGTCGGTATCGTGCGCCGCCATAGCCACCCCTCCCCCGTCCTCTCCACGGATCCGAGCCGTAGCGGAAGGCCACGCGATGACATACGCCGACGAGAACCGGTACCCGCCGTCAGAGACAGGGTGGCCGCCGCCCCACACCGAGCCCCAGAGGTACGGGTACTACGCCCCTCGGTACGAGTCGTACGGCCAGGCCTCCTGGAACGAGCCGTACGCGCACGAGGCTCATCGACGCAGCGCGGACCTCGCCGCCCTGCGCTCGGCCTACCGACTGCTCCGCCGGATCTCCACACTCACCGCGCTCGGCTCCTTCGTGGTGTATGTCCTGCTGTCCTGCTATGCGCCCGGCCTGATGGGGGCCGAGATCGCCGGAGAGCTGAGCCTGGGAATGGCCCTGGGGGTCCTCCAACTCGTCGTCACCTTCGCGGCGGTCTTCTGGTACGGACGCAGCGCACAACGCTCGGTGGATCCGCTGGCCCGGACCCTCAGAGAGCGGGCGGTCCCCACCGGCCGGAACGCGGGGACGGCGAGATGAACGACTTCGGCTCCGGGACACAGGCCACCGTCCTGATCCTGTTCACCACACTGGTCACCGTCACGCTCATGATGTGCGTGATGGCGGGACCCGAGCGCGACGACCTGACGAACTTCTACACCGGCTACCGCTCACTCACCCCGTTCAAGAACGGCCTGGCCATCGCGGGCGACTACATCTCGGCGGCCACGGTGCTGAGTACCACGGGCATCATCGCGCTCGCCGGATACGACGGCTATGTCCTCGCCGTCAGCACGGCCCTGTCCTTGGTGCTGCTGATGTTCCTGCTGGCCGAACCCCTGCGCAACGCCGGCCGGTTCACCATGGGCGACGTGCTGGCCCGCAACATGCCCGGGCGGGCGGTGCGTGTCGCCGCCTGCGTGGTGACGCTCTCGGCGACCCTTCCCTTTCTGGTCGTCCAGCTCTCCGGTGCCGGGTCGTTGCTCACCTTCATCCTGGACATCCCGCACATGGCGGGCGCCAGGACGGCGTGCATCGTCATCGTCGGCAGTCTGATGATCATTTATGCCGCGCTCGGCGGTATGAGGGGCACCGCGCTCATTCAGATGATCAAGATCGTGATCCTGCTCGGCACCAGCGCCGTCGTCGCCGTCCTCGTACTGAACCGCTTCGACTGGAGTCCCGGCGACGTGCTCAGGGCGGCCCAGCACGGCAGCGGCGCGGGTCCCGCCTTCCTGCAGCAGGGCCTTCAGCTGGGCACCTCGGCCGTGGACCGGCTGGACTTCGTCGGTCTCCAGATCACCGTGGTCCTCGGCGTGGCCTGCCTGCCCCACATCACGATGCGTCTGTACTCCGCGCAGGACGTGCCGGCCGTGCGTCGCTCCATGTCGTGGGCGGTCGGCACGGTCACCACGTTCTGCCTGCTCGTGATCATCATGGGTACGGGCGCGGCGGCGCTGGTGGGCTCGCAGTACATCACCGCGGCCGACCCGCACGGCAGGACGTCGGTGCTCATGCTGTCGCAGGTGCTGGGCGGGGCCTCCGCCTCCGCAGGCGCGACGATTCTCTACTCGGCCGTGGCGGGCATGGTGTTCATCACCCTGTTGTCGTCGGTCGCGGGAATGACCCTGGCCGCGGCGTCGTCGCTCGCGCACGACCTGTTCGCCCATGCCGCCCGGCGGGGACAGGCCGAGCCGCGTACGGAGATGACGGTGGCGGCGTGGACGAGCGTGGCTGTGGGCTGCGTCGCCATCGGGCTCGCCACCCTCGTGCAGAACTGGGACGTCGGCGTGCTGACCACTCTGGCCATCTGCATCGGGGCGTCGGCGGTGGCACCTGCGCTCACCTACTCCCTGTTCTGGCGAGGATTCACGCGTAGCGGCCTGCTCGCCACCCTCTACGGCGGAGCGGCCTGCGCGCTGTTGCTCATGGTCTTCTCCAAGGCCGTTTCGGGCACGCCGTCCGCGGTCTTCCCGGGCGCCGACTTCGATCTGTTCCCCATGCAGTCCACCGGACTGGTCTCCATCCCGTTCGGCTACCTGGCCGGGTGGCTGGGCAGCCGTTGGGACCGCCGGCGCCGCCCCGCCGACAGCGGCGAGAACCGGCGGCTGTACGAGGAGAGCGAGGCCCGGCTGCTCGCCGCAGCCGAATGACCACGGCCTGAGACGGTCAGGTGAGCATGCCGGTCAGTGGTTGTTCGGTCCACACGGTCTTGCCCTCGCGGCTGTAGCGGGTACCCCAGCGTTCGGCCATTTGTGCCACCAGGAACATGCCGCGCCCGCCCTCGTCGGTGGTGCGGGCGCGGCGCAGGTGCGGGGAGGTGTGGCTGGTGTCGCTGACCTCGCACACCAGAGTCCGTTCTCGGATCAGCCGCAGGGTCGCGGGACCGCTGGCGTACCGGTAGACATTGGTGACCAGTTCGCTGGCGATCAGCTCGGTGGTGAACGCCAAGTGCTCCAGTCCCCATTCGGTCAGCTTGGCCGAGGTCAATGCCCGGGCGCGAGCAGCACTGGCGGGCTCCAGCGGCAGCTGCCAGGAGGCCACATCGTCCGGTGGCAGCATGCGCGTGCGCGCGATCAGCAGAGCGACATCGTCGCTGGGGCGCGACGGCACAAGCGCGTCGACCACGGCCTGGGACGTTCGTTCCAGAGCATCCGCGGGGCGGGCGAGCGCTGCGCACAGCTTGGTCAGGCCGACGTCCGCATCGATGTGGCGTTCACCGATGACTCCGTTGGTGTAGAAGCACAGCAGGCTTCCCTCGGCCAGTTCGATCTCCCGCGCCTCGAACGGCAGGCCGCCCAGACCGAGCGGTGGGCCGGCGGGCAGATCGAGGGGTGCCGCGTGTCCGTCCGGAGTGGTCACCACCGGCGGCAGGTGGCCGGCGCGGGCCACGGAACACCGCTGGGAGACCGGGTCGTACACGGCGTACAGGCAGGTGGCGCCGACCACCTGCTCGCCCACGGGCCGTTCGCCGACTCCTTCCTGTTCGACTGCCAGCAGGTTGACCATGTCGTCCAGCCGGGAGAGGACCTCGTCCGGTTCCAGGTCGAGGCTGGCGAGGGTATGTACGGCGGTACGCAGCCGGCCCATGGTGGCGGCAGCATAGATGCCGCGTCCCACCACGTCGCCGACGACGAGGGCGACCCGGGCACCCGACAACGGGATGACGTCGAACCAGTCGCCGCCCAGACCTGGGGCCCCGCTGGCAGGCAGGTACCGCAGCGCCACCTCGACGGCCGGCTGATCCGGAACCGCCCGGGGCAGGAGGCTGCTTTGCAAGGTGAATGCGGTCTGCTGCTGCTGAGTGAAGCGCCGGGCGTTGTCGATGGCGACGGCGGCGCGCGAGGCGAGTTCCTGGGCAAGGGTGAGATCGTCCGCCTCGAAGGGGTCGGGGCGGCGCGAACGCCACAGGCTCATCACGCCCAGCACCATGCCACGTGCGGCAAGAGGTGCCACGATCAGCGAGTGGACGCCCAGGTGCGGAGCATGGGCGCCTTGGTGACCTTCGGTCGAGAGCCAGTCCGGCGGAAGCACCGCTTCCAGGACGGGCCGTCCTGCGGCCAGGCATCTGGCCTGGGGTGATTCGGGCGCGAACTCCACGGGCTCGCCGTGAGGGTGGGGCGGGCCGGCTTGCTGAGCACCGACGCTGCTGGCCCCCAGCCGTACCACAGGCCCTGGCAGGGCCTGTCCCAGCTCCTCACCGCGCGTCACCGGCTGGAGCAGGTCCACCGACGCATGGTCGGCGAGGTGAGGCACCATGACCTCGGCGAGTTCCCGGGCGGTCTCCGCCACGTCGAGGGTGGTTCCGATGCGGGTGCCGGCCTGGTCGAGGAGCGCGAGCCTGTGCTGGGCCCGATGGCGTTCGGTGATGTCCTCGATCATCTCGGCCACGCCCAGGATGCGGCCGGCGGGATCCTCCATCCGGAAGGAGGAGACCAAGGCGACCCGTTCTCGTCCCGGATCCTGCTCCAGGCGGACGAACTGCTCGGAGTAGACGAGCGGTCTACCGGTCTCCATCACCTGGCGCACGCGGTCCACGGCCTTGCGTGCGTCATCGGGGATGAGCATCTGCCCGGTGGGCAGCCCCGCGAAGCCGGCTGCCGGCACGCCGCTGAAGCGTTCGATGGCCCGGTTGACCCGGAGAAGTCGCAGGTCGGGGCCGTGCACGACCAAGCCGATCGGGCACTGGCGGTACAGCCCGTCAAGAACGGCGCGGTCCCTCTGCCACTCCATGACGTCAACCGCCAGAGCGCCGGCCAGAAGCCACTGACGGGCCTGGCCGTCGCCCGAGAGCGCATGGGCCCTGAGCCCCATCTCCACGAGCCGCCCGTCACGGTGGCGCACCTTCAGCACCCCGAACCAGCCGTCGGCTCTCCTGCACTTCGTTGCGGCCTCCCTGGCAGCCGGCAGTTCGCCGGGGCCGACAAGGGTCTCGAATACCCGACGCCCGATCACGGCTGTGTCCGGAAAGCCGAGCAGTTCCTGCGCCCGCCGGTTCCATCCGACCACGACCCCCTGGTCGTCGAGCACCGCCAGGGCGACGAGGTGCAGGGCGAACGGATCGTCGTGGCTTTCGCTGAACTCCGTCATCCGCTTCTCCACCGTTGTGCGGGGGACAGTGGCTCGGCATTCCCCGATGAACGCTGACCTGCTGTTCGCCATGTAAGCCCATTGAACCCGGAAGGCTCATCCCGGGCCTCGCGAAGGGCCGGCTCCTCAGGCCAGGCTCGACGGGACGATCCCGTAACGGCGCATCTTGCGGTACATCGTGGCGCGGGAGATCCCCAGGTCCTGGGCAGTGCGCTGGACGTTGGAGTTGCGGGCCATCAATCCACGCAGAATGGCGTCGCGTTCCAGCGCCTCGATGGTGGTCAGGACCTTGTGCGAGGACACCCGGCACTCCGGCGGCAGGTCCTCGACCTGGATCATCCGGCCGGACGGCCGCCGTGCCAGGCCGCGGATCACGGACTCGAACTGCCGGACGTTCTCCGGCCAGGGGCATTGCTGAAGCAGGGCCAGCGCATCCGGGGAGAACGTGCTCTCGCCGCTCGGCCGGTACTTGCGCAGGAAGAACCGGGCCAGGTGCTCGATGTCCCCATAGCGATGGCGCAGGGGAGGCACCTCCACGGTGGCACCGCAGAACTGGTCCAGCTGATCCTCGGTGCTGACCATCGACGGCTGGCTGGTCATCACCAATTGCCCTGTGGCGGTTCCGTCCAGATGCGTCAACAGGCTCCTCAGTCGCTGCCGCAGCTGGTCACCCAACACATGGACGTCGCGCAGGACGAGCACCGTGGACGGTATGGCCAGCAGCTCTCCGATGTCGTGCAGCCAGCGCTCGGTGACAGCCGGTGCGTCCGACAGCGGCACTTCCGCCATGTGCAGCCGGCGTCCGGCACCATGAGCCCGGTGCAGGGCCTCGACCAGCGTCCTCTTGCCGACGCCGACCTCGCCCAGGAGATAGAGCCACGTCCCGATCGAGAACGCCGCTTCGCTGTCGGCGACCGCACGCAGCCACTGCGGAGACGATCCCGCCAGTCCCAGGACCGGCCGGGCGGATGCGGCGGAAACCGCAGGGCCGGGCTGGGAGCGTCCGATCAGTCGGACTCGGAGGATGACGCCCGCGTCGCTGTCCTCGCGCCGACAGCGACTGACCCTGAGTTCGGCGACCCGTCCCGAGGGCAGGGCGATGCTGCGCGTCCCCTCCCATCGGGGATCGTCGGCGATCTCACGGGCATGGTCGAGCAGTGCATAGTGATCCGGTCCGGTCACCGCCGCCCTGAGCTGCTCGTTCATCATGACGACATCACGGTTGAGCGCCAGCACGGGTCCTGGGCGCGCCGAGGAGCACGCCTCCATGTAGTCCTGGAAGAGGGCCCGCTCGCGCCGCGAGGTGATCGCCGCGATCTCGGCCTCGATCTGGGCCGCGACCGAGCGGGCGAAAGCCATCAGCATGCCGTCGGAGCCCTGACGGATGGTGGTGAGGTTGAACGCTCCCAACAGGGTGCTGCGGGTGGGATGCAGGATCGGCACAGCCGCGCAGTGGAACTCCCGCAGCTCTTCGACGTAGTGCTGCCTTCCGGCGATCACGACCGGGCGGCCGCTGGCCAGCGCGGTCCCGATGCCGTTCGTGCCCACGTAGCGCTCGGCGAACACATGCCCCGGGGCCAGACGCACGCGGTTGAGGTGCGTCGTCAGACCGTCGTGGGACACCTTCCGGGACAGCACGACGCCGTTCCGGTCCGTGATCATCGTGGAGACCGGGTCGTCGGCGAGCTGCTCGTGCAGCGCGTCCAGGATGGGCAGCGCCGCCCTGGCCAGGGGACTGTCCAGATTGGGGTTGTCCAGGTAGGGAGCGTCAAGGCTGCCGGACTTCACCTTGTACTCGATCGAACGTTGCCATGAGGCGACCACGAGCGGCCGGGCGCTCGGATCGTTGGTGGCCTCCAGATAGAGCTCCCTGGCCACTCTCAGTGAGCTTCCGGGTTGGTGTCGGGGCATTTAACACTCCCGTGCGGCGCGCGTCACAGTCCTCGGTGCAGTGATTGGAACAGCCCGGCGGCGTCGCGCCTACGGCGTGTATCACATTGAGACATTCGCGGACGGATTCTGAGACATCGACCTGCGAACGGCGGCCTGTGTAATCGGCGCACCCCCCAACCGCCGACTCGCAGGGAGCCGCCATGAAAGCCGTGCAGGTCATCGAGTACGACGAGCCGCCCGTGCTCGTGGACGTGCCGGACCCGCAGATCACCGGTCCGCTCGAGGTGATCGTGAAGATCGGGGGCGCTGGAGTCTGCCGGACCGATCTGCACATCCTCGAAGGACAGTGGAAGGAGAAGAGCGGGGTCGTCCTTCCGTACACGATCGGTCACGAGAACGCCGGCTGGGTCGCGGAGGTCGGAGAGGCCGTCAGCAACGTCGAGGTGGGTGACCCGGTCATTCTGCACCCGCTGGTGACCTGCGGTCTGTGCCGTGCCTGCCGGGCAGGCGACGACGTGCACTGCATGAACTCGGCCTTCCCCGGCATCGACGCGGACGGGGGCTACGCCGAGTACCTGAAGACCAGCGCCCGCTCGGTCGTGCCCCTCGCCCCGTCCCTGGAGCCGGCCTCGGTGGCGGCCCTGGCCGACGCCGGGCTCACGGCGTACCACGCCGCCGCCAAGGCGGCCCGGGCACTGTGGCCCGGTGACAAGGCCGTCGTCATCGGCGCCGGCGGACTCGGACACATCGGCATCCAGGTGCTGCGGGCCCTGTCGCCGGTCGAGATGATCGTGATCGACCGCAGCCCCGAGGCTCTCGCGCTGGCCAAGGAACTCGGCGCCGACCACACGCTCCTCGCGGACGGCGGCGAAGCGGACCGCGTACGGGACCTCACGTCGGGACACGGGGCGGAGGCCGTTCTTGACTTCGTCGGTGAGGGCGGCGCCGTCGAGACGGGCGTGGCCTGCCTGCGCCGCAACGGCAACTACTACGTCATCGGCTACGGCGGCCACCTCCACGTGCCGACGATCGACGTCATCTCCACGGAGATCAATTTCATCGGCAATCTCGTGGGGTCCCACAACGATCTGTCCGAGCTGATGGTGCTGGCGGCCCGCGGCAAGGTCACCCTGCACACCCAGCGCTACCCCCTCGCCTCCTTCCGGCAGGCCCTCGACGACCTGGATGCAGGCGCCGTACGCGGCCGAGCGATCTTGATCCCCTGACACCGCAGGAGAAGCCCCATGCGCAACAGACCGTCCCCGGGCCTGGTCGCCGTAGCGGCCGTGGCGGCCCTGACCGCCACCGCGTGCACCGCCCAGAACGAAGCACAGCAAAAGCCCAAGGAAAAGACCGCGCTCTTCAAGCCCGGCTCGGAGATCAGCTACCAGAAGTACGGCAAGACCTACCCTGCGACGAAGGTCAAGGACGTCCCCGGCTCCTGCAGCTACGAGGCGATCAGCCGCAAGGACTACTCCGGGCAGACGCTGAAGATCATCAGCCATGCCGTCCCGGTCATCGGTGAGCCGACGCAACTGCATGCCAAGCAGTTCGAGGAGATCACCGGCGGGAAGGTCGAGGTGGTCAACGTCCCCTTCGGCGAGCTGCACCAGAAGATCCTCACGCCCCTCCAGGCCGGCCAGCCGGCGTACGACGTCATGTTCTACCCGTCCCTGTGGATCGGCGACATGGCTCCGTATCTGGCACCGGTGCCGGAGAAGTACCTGAACACCACCGGCATGCAGGACGTCACCGCGGCCTACATGGACGTGGCGACCTGGGACGGAGAGGTCGTCCAGTACCCGGTGGACGGTGACCGGCACTACCTCAAGGTCCGCGCCGATGTGCTGAAGGACCCCAAGTGGCAGGCGGAGTACAAAAGATCCACGGGCAAGGACCTGAAGGTCCCCGCGACTTGGGCCGAGTACCAGGAAATAGCCGAGGTCTTCAGCGGCAAGGACTTCGACGGCGACGGCAAGAAGAACTACGGCAGCGCCGAGGTGACCAAGCGCGACGACCTGACGTTCTCCGCGTTCATCAGCCGGGCGGCGCCGTACGTGAAGAACCCGGACGTCGAGGGCGGTGTCTTCTTCGACCTTGAGACCATGAAGCCTCTGATCAACACGCCCGGCTTCGTCCGTGCCCTGGAGGACATGGTCAAGGCCAAGTCCACCTGGGCACCCGGCGGCGCCAACTTCGGCCTGGGAGACGAGATCTTCTCCTTCGGAGGCGGCCAGACGCTGATGTCCTACTCCTGGGACGACGCCTTCATCCAGGCCCAGCAGCCGGACAGCAAGATCCGCAACACGGTTGAGGCGGCGCCCTTGCCGGGCTCCACGGAGGTCTACAACCGCACCACGAAGTCGTGGGACAGGAAGGCGAACCAGGCGGCCTACTTCACCTGGGGATGGACCTCCGCGGTGACCAAGGCGTCCAGCCACCAGGAGATGGCCTTCGACTACCTGTGCTTCTTCAGCAACGAGGCCAACACCGCGCTCGACCTCACCATCGGACGTTTCGGCGTCAACCCCTACCGCATCTCCCACCTCGACCCGGAGTTCTGGGAGAAGCAGGGCTGGGACAAGGACGTCGCCAAGGCGTACGTGAAGACGCTCGCCGGCATGGAAGAGAACCCCAACCGCGTCTTCGACCTGCGTGTCCCCGGTGTCAACCAGTACATGTCCGCGCTGGCCAACGGCGTCGCGGCGGCGCTGGCGGGCCAGGAGTCCCCGCAGCGGGCACTGGACGGCGTGGCCGGGGAATGGGCCAAGATCACCGACCAGATCGGCAAAGAGAAGGTCCAAAGCGCCTATCACAACGTAGTCGTGCTCGAGGACGAATCCTGATCCGAACGCAGGGCGCCCCGGGGCGGCCGGACCGCACCGGCCGGCCACCCGGGGACTCCCGCCCCTTCCGCAAGGAGAACCATGGACGGCCTGCGCCGGCACAAGAGCATGTTCCTGCTGCCGGGACTGCTCACGCTCTTCCTGATCATCATTTTCCCGCTGCTGTTCACCATCCGCGTCAGCTTCTCCGGCTGGAACGTCAGCAACCCTCAGATGGACTTCATCGGAGCGGCCAACTACACCGCGATGCTGGACGACAGCCGCTTCTGGGCCTCCATCACGCGGCTGATCCTGCTGGCGGGTGGCACGGTTCTCATCCAGTACCTCATCGGGTTCGGCATGGCCCTGCTGGTCTGGCGCGAGGCACGCGGCCGCCGATTGTGGCGGGTGCTCTTTCTCGTCCCCATGATGACCACGCCCGTGGTGATGGCCGCCATCTGGCAGACGATCTTCCATGAGTCGCTGGGGCCGGTGAACGACCTCCTGGGGATGCTGGGCCTGACGAGGATTCCCTGGCTCACCGAGTCCGGACCGGCCCTGTTCGCGCTGATGACCGTCGAGGTCTGGCAGTGGACCCCCTTCATGTTCCTGTTGCTGCTGGCCGGCCTGCTCAGCCTTCCCAAGGAACCGTTCATGGCCGCGGCCATCGACGGCGCCGGCACCTGGCGCACCTTCTGGAAAGTGACCTTCCCGCTGATGGCACCGGTCTCGGTCGCGGCGGTCATCATCCGGCTGATCGAGGCGTCCAAGCTCTCCGACAGCGTCTACGTCCTGACGTCCGGCGGGCCGGGCTCCGCCACGGAAACCCCGGGCTACTACCTCTACATCCAGGGCCTGCGCGATCAGCAGACCGGCTACAGCGGGGCGATGTCCCTGACCTACCTCGTTCTGATGATCGTCACGCTCACGGTCGTCGCCGCCCTGCTCACCAGGGCCCTCAAGGTGAAGGGGGATTCATGAGGTCGCGCCTCTATCCCGTGTTCAAGTACACCGTGATCGCGCTGTGGGCCTGCTTCGTCGCGGGACCGTTCTTCTGGGCGATGACGACCAGCTTCAAGACCGCCAACGCGGTCCAGAGCGGCCCGACTTATGTCCCCTGGGCCCAGTACGAGCCCACGCTCACCGGCTGGCGCAACATCTTCGGCGGAGCCGGCGGCATCGATGTGATCGATCCCTTCATCAACAGTGCCGTCGTCACCGTCGCCGCGTCCGCCATCAGCCTGGCCCTCGGGTCGCTGGCCGCCTACGCACTGTCCCGGTACCGGTTCAAGCTGGGCTTCATCAAGAACAGCGACATCGTCTTCTTCTTCGTCTCCCAACGGATCATGCCGCCCGTCGTCCTGGTGATCCCCTTCTTCTACCTCCTGCAATGGGGCGGCCTGCTGGACACCATCCCGGGCCTGGTCATCGTGACGGTCGCGCTCCTGCTGCCCATCGCGGTCTGGGTGATGGTGGACTTCTTCAACGGCATCCCCCGGGAGATCGACGAGATGGCGATGCTGGACGGCTGCCCCCCGTTCCAGACCTTCGTACGAGCGATCCTGCCGAACTCCCTGCCCGGGCTGACCGTCGCGGCGATGTTCTGCGCCGTGTTCGGCTGGAACGACTTCTTCTTCGCCTTCCGGTTGACCTTCACCGAGGTCCAGACCCTGCCTCAGGCAGTCGTCGCTCTCAACTCCTCCATTCCACCGTGGTGGACGCTGTCCGCCGCCGCGCTTTTCGGCGTGGCACCGCTGATCCTGCTCGCCCTCTGGGTGGAGCGCCTACTGTCCAAGGGGAACCTGTCGGGAGCGGTCCGATGAACCTCAGCACCACCGATCTGTGCCTGACCGTCGACGGCGTCGACCACCTCAAGAACGTGACCGCCACCTTCCAGCCGGGACGGCTCCACACGGTCATCGGCCGGACGATGGCCGGGAAGACGACGCTCCTGCGGGCCCTGGCCGGCTTGCAGAAAGTGGATTCCGGCTCGCTGACCCGGGCGGGAGCCGACTTCCTGAGGACGCCGGTGTGGCGGCGTGACACCGCCATGGTCTACCAGCAGTTCATCAACTATCCGCATCTCAATGTGTTCGACAACGTGGCCTTCCCGCTGAAGCGGGCCGGGCTGTCACGGGACGAGATCCGCCGCCGGGTCCACCAGAGCCTGGCCAGCGTGGGGCTCGCGGACTTCGAGAAGCGCAAGCCCTCCCAGCTCTCCGGCGGCCAGCAGCAGCGCGTGGCGATGGCGCGCGCCCTGGCCCGCGGGACTGGCATCCTCCTGCTCGACGAGCCACTGGCGAACCTGGACTACAAGTTGCGCGAACAGCTGCGCGACGAGTTCAAGACCCTCTTCTCGGACCAGGGCGACACGATCGTCATCTACACGACCACCGAACCCGCTGAGGCGATGATGCTCGGGGACGTGGTCCTCGTCATGCACGAGGGACGGATCCTCCAGACCGGCACCCCGCAGGAGGTCTTCGAACGCCCGGCGACCACCACGGTGGCGTCCATCATCAACGACCCACCCATGAACATCTTCCCGGGCCGGCTCGAGGGCGGCCAGGTCACGGTGGCCGGCTTCCAGGCCACGCACATCTCCGCGCACCTGGCCGAACTACCCGACGGCGCCTACCAGTTCGGCCTGCGGGCCACCGACGTCGGCCTGGCTTCCAGCGGTGTCGAGGGCAAGGTCACGTTCGTCGAGATCTCCGGCTCCGAGACCTTCGTCCATGTGGTCGTGGGCGAGACCCCCTTCGTCGTACAGATCGAGGGCATCCACGACGTCGCTCTCGGCGATCTGGTCAGACTTCGGCTCCGTCCCGACCGGCTGTTCGCCTTCGACGAGCAGGGGACGCTCGTGCAAACACCTTCGTACGATCTCGCTTCAGTGGAAGGCCGTTGATATGGCGCAGTTGGACATCGTCGACGTCGGGCACGCCTACGCGCCGGGTACCGAGCAAGAGCGGTGGGCTCTCAAACCGCTGAATCTGACCTTCGAGTCCGGCAAGACCTACGCGCTGGTCGGGCCGTCGGGCTGCGGCAAGACGACACTGCTGAACATCCTGTCCGGCCTGGTCAGACCATCCCGGGGGCGGGTGCTGTTCGACGGCGTCGACGTCACCGCGCTGCCCACCAAGGCGCGCAACATCGCCCAGGTCTTCCAGTTCCCCGTCATCTACAAGTCGATGACGGTCTACGACAACCTCGCCTTCCCACTACAGTGCCGGCGCTGGGACAAGGCGAGGACCGACGCCAAAGTCCGGCAGGTCGCCGAGGCGCTGGAATTGCAGGACCGGCTTAAGCAGCCCGCTCGCGGGCTCACCGCCGACGACAAGCAGCTGATCTCACTCGGCCGCGGCCTGGTCCGTGACGACGTGGCGGCCGTCCTGATGGACGAGCCGCTCACCGTGATCGATCCGCAGCTGAAACACTCGCTGCGGCGCAAGATCCGGGAGATCACCGAGCAGTTCCGGCCCACGGTGATCTATGTGACCCATGACCAGTACGAGGCGATGAGCTTCGCGCAGGAACTGCTCGTCATGAAGGACGGCCGCGCCGTGCAGCAAGGCACCCCCGAGCAGCTCTTCCAGGCACCCTCCTCCATCTACGTCGGCTACTTCATCGGCTCACCGGCCATGAACTTCCTGACCGTGGACCGGAATGACGGTCCTTTCGCACTGGGCGGCCGGACCCTGTCCGTCGCCTGGGACGTCCCCGGCGACAGGACCGGCGTCCAGGTCGGCGTCCGGCCCGAATACGTCAAGGTCGTCACGGACCCCGGCCCCAACACCTTCCCCGGCCGACTGCGGGGCATCAGCGACCACGGCGCGCAACGCGTGCTCGAAGTCGAGGTCGCCGGGCAGCTCGTCAGGGCAAAGGCGCCGCGGGAGGAGGGAGTTCCGGCGGGCGAGGAGGTCCTCGTGCACCTGCCGCGCGCCAAGGTCCTTCCCTACGCGGACGGTCAGTTGGTATTCCAGTCGTAGCGACCACATGGTACGCGGCGCGGCCGGAACGCCGGCGAAACCCCACCCGCCCGCGGAGGGGACCCACCCTTGCCCACGCCGTGAGCAGCGCGACCGTTTCCCCTCCGGCCCGCCACACACGGCGGAGACGATGCAGCACACATCAGCGAAGGAATCCCATGATCTTCATCACCGCCAAGTTCCGCGTCCGCCCGGAGCACGCCGATCGCTGGCCCGAGATCAGCGCCGACTTCACCCGGGCCACGCGCGCCGAGCCCGGCTGCCTGTGGTTCGACTGGTCACGCAGCATGGAGGAGCCCACGGAGTACGTCTTGGTCGAGGCCTTCCGCGACGAAGAGGCTGGGGCCGCGCATGTGCAGTCCGCGCACTTCAAGGCTGCGCAGCAGACGCTGCCGCCTCATCTGGCCGAGACGCCGCGCATCGTGAACATGACCGTTCCGCAGGACGACTGGTCCTTGCTTGGGGAGATGGCGGTTCCCGAACAGCAGTAGTTCCCTGCCCTTGCCACGACGCGGCCCGGGGGGGGGGGGGGGGGGTGGAGGGGGGGGGGCACCCGGGACCGGGGTGGGGGTTGGTTGGCTGGCGGTCCTCCCGC